>NZ_AJXT01000001.1 GCF_000264295.1 Rhodanobacter spathiphylli B39
ATCAAAGGGGACGGAGGCTGAGGTTTCCCCACGTTTTCATGCTGCCACAGCCATCTGATCGAGTAGCTCCGGAGACGGCTTTCGTATCTGCTCCATGAGTTCTTCGAGCCTGGCATTTGACCATCGTCGCACCAGCGCCTCACGGCCGAGTCGCATGACCGAGTACAGCCGCCGTCTGGATCGAAACGGTGCCAGCCATTGATCGATGCCTGCGGTTTCGCAGGCCATACCGACCAGCCAGCTGGCGAAGGTTGCCATCGTGTGGAGCAACAGCAGCACTTCGATGCGCTTGCGCTTGCGGGTCAGACTGTCCTCAAAGGCCTGACCGTAGCGGTGCGACTTGAGGTCCCGGAAGGACAGTTCGATCTGCATGCGTCGCGCATACAGCGCGACGATCTGTCGGGCGCTCAAGTGGCTCAGTGCCGGTGAAGCGACGAGGAGCCATGGCTCTCGCTCGCGTGCCGCGTTTTGCTTGCTCTTCTTGGTGCGCGAGGGCACACCCTGACGATTGCGTTGTTTCCGCCCCTTCGGGGGTTTGGCGTGCACCACCACGCGACAGCGCCAGGGCTTTGCACGCACCGTATCCATCAGCCCCAAGTCGCGTGGTGCGGCAACGGCCAACTCATAGAGCGCCCGGCACGGCACCCATGCACCGGGCGTATCCACCGCATCGACGGGCTTGACCAGCGTGCGGTGGCGCAGACGTCCAAGCCAGTGCCAACCCATCGCTTCGACAGCGCGAAACCATGGCGCACGAAAGCCGGCATCGGTCACCAGAATCGGCCGTACATCCTTGGGAATCAGCGAAGCCAAGTGCTGCAGGAACTGTTTCTCCGCCGCCGGTGAACCTTGCTGTCCGTCGGGGAACACCATGTCCAGTATCGTCAGGGTGCGACCTCCGACGGGTACCGCGGCGCGCAACAGATGCCAGCGCTGATCGGCTTTCAGGTTGCACCAGTCCAGCACGATCACCGGATGCGGACCGCGCAAGAGCCAGCGCGCCATGGCCGCATGCAGACGCTCGCGCTCAGTGTGCAGATGCGGGTTGCCCAGCAGTCGATCCAGCGCTTTCAGCGGTGCACGGATGCGCTCCGCATCAGGCCATGCGCGAGCGACATCGATCAGGGTCAGACGGCGGCCATGGATCAACGCTTCCACAGCACGCAACAACACGCGACGGCGCAGTGCATGCATCGGCTGAAGTGCATCGCCCAGGCACTTTTGCAATACTTTGGTCGCGCGCATGGTGTGGTCTCCTCTGGCTTCGTAACCCGTGAGGAATGACCGCATCATGCGCGCACTGTTCCTTCAGCCAGCGCGTAAGATGTTGATTGATTGAGAGGATTCGTGGGGAAACCTCAG
>NZ_AJXT01000002.1 GCF_000264295.1 Rhodanobacter spathiphylli B39
TTTAATGACACAGTAGAATTACCTCCGTCCCTTTAAATTCCGGTCGCCGAAGCGGTACGCCCGCGCATCGAACAACTGGCCAACAGCATCGACCAGCAACTCGGCACGCGGCGCTGGATCGGCACGCCGAAACCGCCGGGCGCGGCGGAACAGGTGGAGCGCTGAGCCTGTGCGGGCGGGAAAGATCACAAGGATCGGGATCTAATTATCTCCGTCCCTTCAGACAGCCCCTTTAAAACGCGGACGACATGAGTTTTACAAACCCGCTTGGTCCATATGCGTCAGCAGCTCCCGCGTCGCCTCCTGACTTACTTTGCATTGCTTTTTGATCTGCTCCACCTGTTGCTGCGTAACTAGATATGGTTTAGACACAATACGGAACGCTTTTGTGGTTGTAGGTGAAAAAAGTAGAATCCACGCCCTCGTTCGTTGGTCAGTGGCAAGGATGCCCACAGAACAGATTCCACCCTCCTTGTCGAAAATAACAGGCTTGTCCAAGTTCTTGCCACGCTGCGCGAACTCAATCCTTTGAAGACGTGAAATGTCCGGCTTCTGGCTGAGCTCTGAGCTTTGCTCAGCCTGATGCCAGCGCCAAGCAAAGGCTGCGCAGATAACGACTATCACTAATGCAAGAGTCCGCATGACGTTCAAGCCTAAGGTTGCGGATTGAACTTGCCCCAGCAAAGGGGACGGAGGCTGAGGTTTCCCCACGTTTTCATGCAGCCACGGCCATCTGATCGAGCAGTGCTGGAGATGGCTTTCGTATTTGCTCCATGAGTTCTTCGAGCCTGGCATTTGACCATCGTCGCAGCAGCGCCTCACGGCCCAGCCGCATGATCGAGTACAGCCGTCGCTTGGATCTGAACGGTGCCAGCCATTGATCGATGCCTGCGGTTTCGCAGGCCATGCCGACCAGCCAGCTGGCGAAGGCTGCCATCGTGTGGAGTAACAGCAGCACTTCGATGCGCTTGCCCTTGCGAGTCAAGCTGTCTTCAAAGGCATGACCGCAGCGGTGGGATTTGAGATCCCGAAAAGATAGTTCGATCTGCATGCGTCGCGCGTACAGCGCGACCATTTGTCGGGCGCTCAAGTGATTCAGTGTCGGTGAGGCGACGAGGAGCCATGGCTCCCGCTCACGTGCCGCGTTTTGTTTGCTCTTCTTGGTGCGTGAGGGCGCGCCCTGACGATTGCGTTGTTTGCGTCCCTGCGGTGGCTTGGCATGCACCACCACACGGCAACGCCACGGCTTTGCGCGCACTGTATCCATCAGCCCCAAGTCGCGCGGTGCGGCAACCGCTAGCTCATAGAGTGCCCGGCACGGAACCCACGCATCCGGCGTATCCGCTGCATCGACCGGCTTGACCAGCGTGCGATGGCGCAGGCGGCCAAGCCAGTACCAGCCCATGGCTTCGACGGCGCGGAACCATGGGGCACGAAAGCCGGCATCGGTCACCAGGATCGGCTTCACGTCTCCAGGAATCAGCGTTGCCAAGTGCTGCAGGAACTGCTTCTCCGCGGCCGGTGAACCTTGTTGTCCATCAGGAAAGACCATGTCCAGAATCGTCAGCGTGCGACCGCCCACCGGTACGGCCGCTCGCAGCAGATGCCAGTTTCGATTCGCCTTGAGATCGCACCAATCCAACACGATCACCGGATGCGGGCCGCGCAGGAGCCAGCGCGCCATGGCTGCATGCAGATGTTCGCGCTCCGCATGCAGATGCGGGTTGCCGAGCAATCGATCCAGCGCTTTCAGCGGAGCGCGAATGCGCTCCGCACCCGGCCATGCGCGGGCGACATCGATCAGCGTCAAACGACGGCCTTGGATCAACGCTTCCACAGCCCGCAACAACACGCATCGGCGTAGCGCATGCATCGGCTGCAGTGCATCACCCAAGCACTTTTGCAATACTTTGGTCGCGCGCATGGTGTGGTCTCCTCTGGCTTCGTAACCCGTGAGGAATGACCGCATCATGCGCGCACTGTTCCCTCAGTCAGCACGCAACATGTTGATTGAGCGAGAAGATTCGTGGGGAAACCTCAGGGACGGAGGTAATTAAACGGTTTTGGCCCGCTTGTGATCGATGCCATCACGGAAGGCGTGTCTGGCCGCCACAGGTCAGCGCATCTCAAGGGCAGGCCCGGTTTTCCCATATTGCCTGACGAAGGCGTGGCCCTGCACGGAAGCGCGCCCGCCACACCACTCAAAGCCGACTGCTCCGCTTCAACGCCAGGTATCGCTCGATCAGCGCGCCGGACAGTTCGCTGCAGCTGACGTCGAGGGTGTTGATGCCTTCGCGGCGCAGGGACTCGTGCACGCGGTCGCGTTCGGCCAGGTAGTGCATCGCCGCGGCGCTGCGGATGCTGTCTTCGAGTTCTTCGCCTGGCTCGCTGGCCGCGCGGTCCAGCGCCAGTTCGCGCAGGCTGACCAGCATCACCAGGTGGCGCTTGGACAGCATGCCGACCGCGGCGCGCAGTTCCACGTCGTCCTCATCGCGCACGTTGGTGATCAGCACGACCAGGGCGCGGCGGCGCTGGTGCGCCTGCAGCGCACTGGCCGCGGCCAGGTAGTCGGTGGCTTCGGGCCGCGCCTGCAAGTCGTAGCCGGCGCCGAGCAGCATGTCCATGCCCAGGCTGCCCTGCTGCGGCGGCAGCCAGCGTTGCTGCTGACCGGTGCAGGCCAGCATGCCGACCGCGTCGCCCTGGCGCAGCGCGATGCTGGCCAGCGCCAGCGATGCGTTCAGCACGTGATCGAAATGGACCAGCTGGTCGTCCTGCGCCAGCATGCGGCGGCCGCAGTCCAGCATCAGCACCACCTGCTGGTTGCGCTCGTCGCGATACTCGCGCGAGATCAGCCGGCTGCTGCGTGCAGTCGCCTTCCAGTCGATCTTGCGCAGGCTGTCACCGACGCGGTAGTCGCGCAGTTCCTGGAATTCGGTGCCTTCGCCGCGACGCCGCTGCAGCCGCGCGCCCACGCTGCGCGAGGCCAGCTCCACGCTGAGTCCCGCCAGCTCGGCCAGCGAAGCGAAGTTCGGATAGACGCGCACGGTCGACGACGCACCGATCACGCGGCGCGCGGTCCATGCACGCCAGGGCGAGCGCAGTTGCACCTGGCAGCCGTCGAAGACGAACTGGCCCCGCGCATCGGGGATGACGCTGTAGTCGAGCAGCAGGTCCCGCCCCGGCGGCAGGCGCACGTCGCGCGGCATGCCATGGACCACCCAGCCGCCCGGATGCAGGTCGTGCAGGCGCAAGGCCTGCGTCCGGCGCGTGCCGCCGCGCAGGCGCAGGCTGACCGTGGCCGGCGGACCCAGCGGCATCACCGGCACCACGTCGCGCTGCATTTCGGGCGAGGGCATCCGGCGCAGGCGCAGGACGTCGACCAGGGCGAACAGCGCGATCACGACGGCAGCGGCCAGCCACGCGGACAGCGGCAGCCAGCCGAGGCTGGCCAGCACGCCGAGCACGGTCCAGCCCAGCAGCAACCACAGCAGTAGCGGAGCAGGACGCATCATTGGCGGGGCGCGGGCACCTTGTGCAGCAGCGCGGCGAGCACGTCGTCGGGCCGCTGCCGCTCGATCAGCGCCTCCGGCGCCAGCACCAGGCGATGACGCAGCGCCGGCAATGCCACCGCGCGCACATCGTCGGGCGTGACGAAATCACGACAGTCGACCGCGGCGTGGGCGCGTGCCAGTCGCGCCAGCGCCAGCCCGCCGCGCGGACCGGCGCCGCCGATCACGCCCGGCCACTCGCGCGTGGTGCGGGCGATGCGCACGGCGTAGTCGGTGACCGCCTCGTCCATGCGGATCGCCGCCACCGCTTTCTGCACCGCCATCAACTGGGCCTGGCTCAGCACCGGGCGCACCTGCGACACGTCGAGGTCGGCGGCAATCTTGCCGTTGACCACGCTGGCCACCATGCGTCGCTCGTCTTCCAGGCCGGGATAGCCGATGACCACCTTGATCAGGAAGCGATCCAGCTGTGCCTCGGGCAAGGGATAGGTGCCTTCCTGCTCGATCGGATTTTGCGTGGCCACCACCATGAACGGCTCGGGCAGCGCGAAGCGGCGGCCTTCGATGGTGACCTGGCCTTCCTGCATCGATTCGAGCAGGGCGGCCTGGGTCTTCGCCGGCGCGCGGTTGATCTCGTCGGCCAGCAGCAGGTTGGCGAACACCGGGCCGCGGCGGATCTGGAAACGCTCGGCCTTGGGATCGTAGATCGCATGGCCGGTGACGTCGGCCGGCATCAGGTCGGGGGTGAACTGCACGCGGCCGAAGGTGCAGCCGACCGACGCGGCCAGTGCACGCACCAGCAAGGTCTTGCCCAGGCCCGGCACGCCTTCGATCAGCACGTGGCCGCTGGCCAGCAGGGCCAGCAGCACCTGGTCGAACACGTCGCCCTGGCCGATGAAGGCGCGGGTGACCTGGCCGCGCAGGGCGCGCGTCTGCTCGCCCAGTTCGGCGATCGACAACGGGGCCGGCGGCGTGACCGGGGTGGCGAGGGTTTCGGTAGTCATGGGCGGCTCCTGAGTCGGGCCAGGGTGATGATGGAAGCGCGGAACGCCTGGGCGTTCGCGGGTGACTGGAAGGCTTGCGCGATCTGCGCGGCGTCGAGCGCGCTGCGCTCGGCCAGGCGGGCGTACAGCGCATCGCCGTTGAGCATGGCGCAGGCCGGGTCGCGTCGGCGCAGGCGCGCCAGCACGGTGTCGCTGGCCAGCCGGTGCAGGCTGCGGCCGCCGTCGCGGCGATAGACGAACTCGCCGGCGGCGTGCACGTGTTCGAGCAGCGCACGCCGATGCAGCGCCGGCGCGGGCATCAGCGGACCCAGCCGCGCGCTGCGCATCGCCATCCACGCGCCGAGCAGCAGGGCCAGCGCCAGCAGCGCGGGCCAGCCCCTGAGCCACAGGAATGTCAGGAACGACGGACCATCCAGCGCGTACACGATGTAGAGCGTGCCGTGCCCGCGATTCGGTTCCAGCAGGCCCCAGGCGAACTGTTGCGCCACCGCCCGCTTGAGCTGGTCGCGCGAGATCGGGGCGAAGCTGGCCAGCAGGCTCACCCTGCCCTTGCCCAGCCGGGTGCGCGCGAACAGGTAGCCGCCTTGCGCATCGCCGATGGAAGCCTCGACCGCGGTGGTGGCGGCGCCGGCCAGCAGGAAGCGCGCGCCGCACAGGCGCAGCTTGTCGTCGTCCTTGCCGGTTTGCGCATCCTCGAAAGCGCTGCAGGCATAGTCGCCCGGATGCGGATCGAGCAGGCCCAGCGCGTCGAACATCGGCGTGCGCGCGCCGGTCGCCGCCCCCGGCGACAGCAGCAGGTGGCCGCCGCCGCGCACCCACGCGGCGATGCGCGCCGCATCGGCGACATCGACCCGGCTGGCGTCGTCGCCCAGCAGCAAGGTGTCGCCGGACTGCAAGGAGAGATGCTTCGGGTCCAGCGTGGTCAGCGAGCGCGCAGGCAGCTCCAGCCGCCGCAGGGTTTCCTGCAGGGCGAAGAAGCGGTTGTAGCGGGCCTCGCCATGCGCGGGCGTGGTTTCGGTGACGTCCCGGCGTTCGAACGTGGCGAAGAAGCCGGCCAGCAACAGCAGCACGGCGCCAAGCAGGACCAGGACGAGGGTCAGCGTCCGGCGGTTCATGCCGGTGCTCCCGCCTGCGCGGGCCAGCCCGTCAGCAGTTGCTCGATGGCGGCGTCATCCGGATAGCGGCCGGCGTAGGCAGCGAACTGCCAGGTGCGCACGATCGCCACCACCCGCTGGGCACGCGCGACATCCTCGATCGCGCCGGCGCGATGCAGCCAGTCCGACTCGGTCGCATCCTTCGACGGTGGCAGTTGCAGCAGCTGCGCGGTGTGTTCCACGCAGCCGCGATAAAGCAGGGCCAGCGCCTCGCGCCTGCGCTGCGCCTGCCACAGCGCGCGGGTGGCCGCGGCGAGGTCGTCGGGCAGCGGCAGCTCGGCTGCCTCGCCGGGCAAAAGGCTGGACGAGCTCATCGCCACCGGCTCCTCCGGCTCGGCCTGCCAGCGGCCACGCCAGCGCCAGGCAAACCAGCCCAGCGTCACCAGCGCAGCGCCCAGCAGCAGCCACAGCAGGCCCTTGAAGATCGCCGACAGCCACCGGCCCAACGCGGGGAACGGCATCTCCTGTTGCTGGCGTTCCGCCTGCCACGGATGCTTGAGCCGCCAGCCGCGCGTCGCGCGTTCGCCACCGAAGCGCGGGTCGCGATACACCTGCGCAGCCGCTTCGGCGAAGCGCTTTCCGTCGCTGGCCGGCAGTGTGCCGAACACCTTCTCGATGCTGGTGGCGATGGGTTTTTCCGGCGCACCGACGCTTGCCTGTGCACGCGGGCTCGCCTGGGCATGCAGCGAAGGCAGCATGCCCAGGCACAGCAGCACGCCCAGCACCTTGCCCAGCGCCTCGATGCGCGTGCGCATGCGGCGGAACGCCAGGTCGATGTCCCACGCCTCCAGTTGCGTGCGGCGATTGAGATACAGCGCGAATCCGCAGGCGACGTACAGCGGCTCGATCGCGCTCATCGCCAGGTAGGCCACGCCCGCGCCCAGCACGATCCAGATGGTCGAGACGCCCTGCGTTCCGCCGCGGAACAACTCGCCCAGCGACTCCGGTCGCCATTCGTCGGGAATCAGCAGCCACGCGAACAGCCAGAAGCTGAGGAACAGCACCAGCTCGAACTGCAGGCAGCCATAGGTCAGCAGGCTGACGTCGCCCAGGATGCGCTTGCGCAGCACCTTCCAGCGCGCCGAACGCTGCTGCCGCGTAGCGCCTTCGAGCAGATCCAGCGGCAGGCGCAGGGCGCGACTGCTGTCGATGCGCAACCAGGTCAGCCCGGCCAGCGTGCTGCGCCAGCTCCACTGGCGCTGGCCGCGCAGGGTTTCGCGCCAGCCCGGCGCGCGATCGAACACCGCGCGCGACAGCACGTACAGCGGCACCCGGTCGAACAGCGGCTTCAGCCACCACACCAGCACCCAGCCCAGCCACGGCAGGTCGAGCAGCAGGCCCAGCGCATTGCACAGCACGAACGCCGGCAGGGTGAAGGCGAACCACGCCGACCACACCGCGCGCGCGTTGGCGCGCAGCATGGCGGCGCCAAGATCGACCGCCTCGCGCGTCACGCGCGGGCGCAGCACCACGCTGATCCGTTCAAGCTCCATGCCTGCCCGCCCTGCCGCCACGCCACAACCAGCCAAGCACCAGCACCCACAGCACGGCGGCGCTGCCGAACTTCACCGCATCGGACAGGCTGGCGATCGACGACCAGTACGCCTCGACGAAGGCCGCCACCACCAGCATCGCAAAGGCGCCCAGGGCCAGCTGCGCCCCGATCCAGCCGGCCGCGACCAGGGCCGGTCCGCGGCGCTGGCGACCCGGTGACAGCAGGGTCAACCCCAGCCGCAGGCCCGCACCGCCGGCGATCACCAGCGCGGTCAGCTCGAAGGCGGAATGGGCAGCGACAAAACGCCAGAACGGACCGCCATAACCGATCGCGGTGAGGTGCCCGGCGACGCCTCCGATCAGCAGGCCGTTGGCGCCCAGCACGTAGATCGCGCCGACGCCGAAGACCAGGCCCGAGGCGAACGAGCGAAACGCGATGCTGACGTTGTTCATCACGTAGAAGCCGAACATGTGCAGGTCGGTGCCGCTGCTGCGGCCGATCTGCGCGTTGGCGGGGTCGTACATCTTCTCGAACTGCGCCAGTTGCGCGCTGCTGAAGACCGTGTGCGCCAGCTCAGGGCGCAGCTGCATCAGTACGAGGGTGACCAGCGCCGGCACGTAGAACAGCACCGCCGCCGCCAGCATGCAGCGCCACTGCGCCCGCACCAGCCGCGGGAAGCCGGCGACCAGGAACGCGATCACGCGATGCCAGCGCGGCGCCGGCGGCTGGTACAGCACGCGATGCCCCTGCTGCACGATGCGCTGCAGGCGCTCGGTGACTTCGTGGCTGTAGCCGCGACCGCGGGCCAGCGCCAGGTGATGGCAGATGCGTCGATACGACGCGGGAAAATCCAGCGCCTGCTCCTGCCGCAGGGTGCGTTTCGCCTGCCGGTCCAGCGCATTCAGCCACGACTGCAGGTGGTCCCACTCGCGGCTGTGCAGGGCGACGAAGCGTTCCTGTTTCATGTCCGCCCCAGCAGCCAGTTGGCGTGCGCCACCAGCTGGCGGATCGCCCCGGTGTCGCGCTGCCCGGTCAGCGGCGTCAGCAGGTTGGCCAGTTCTTCCTGGCGCTGCACGGTGAGCTGGCCGGCGCGCTCGGCGAATTCGACCAGCGCGGCCTGCTCGTCGCTGGCCAGCACCAGCGGCAGCGGCACGGCGGTCAGCGCGGGAATCTCCTGGCCGGCAGGAAGATCCGCGACGTGGATCACCATGGTACCGGCCACGATGTCGCCGAGGCGCCGCGCGTGCGGATCGATCAGGGTGCAGGCCAGGCCCACGCCGTAGACGCCCGGCAGTGCATCCACCACCCGCAGCAGGTTGCGCACCACCGACGGCAGCCAGGTCACCGGCGTGCCGTCGGCATTGACCACGCGCAGGCCCAGTGCGCGCTTGCCGAACGTCTGCCCGCCCAGCCACACCTCGCACACCACCGAGTAGCCCCACAGCAACGCGAACATCACCAGCATCGCCAGCCCGTTGCCGCCCTTGCCGAAGGCCGCCAGCGGGATCAACGCCACGAAGAAGATCGCGAAGCGCAGCAGCAGGTCGACCATCCACGCCTGCGCGCGGGGCAGCGCGCCGGCCGCACGCAGGCGCAACGAGACGCCTTCCGGCGTCTCGATCTCGCGGACGGTATCAATCATCAAGCGTCGACGACGATGGTGTCGGCAATCAGGTCGTGCAGGCAGCGCTTTTCCTTGCCGAAGATCAGCAGCGGATCGATCAGGTTGACCGCCTTCCCGACGAACGGAATCATGCCCAGGATCAGCACCGGCACCACCCGCAGGAAAATGTAGCGCCCCAGGCCGATCGGGCTGCCATCGGTGCGCACCACCGCGATGTCCACCGCGCGCTTGCCAATGGTCTGGCCGCTCCGGTGCAGCATCAGGCAATTCACCACGATGATGGTGATCATCAGGGCCAGGCCCAGCAGCATCAGGGCGACCATCGGCCCGGCGGGCTTGATTCCCTTCCTGACGTCCAGTGCCATGTAGCCGGCCCAGATCACCGGCGCCAGCCAGATCAGGCTGACCACGCCATCCAGCAAGGCAGCACCCAGACGCTTGCCACGCCCGGCCTTGCGGTTCTCCAGGTCATAGGCGTCCCACGCGCTCGCATCGTCGACCACGGCCGCCGGTGCGGCGTACGGATTGTTTTCCATCGAGTCCTTCCCCTTGCTGCTTGTCCATGTTGCCCTCCCCCATGGCGGGCAACTTCCATGGAGTATAAAAGGCGGTTTCCGCGCTTGCCTACCGCTTCGGCTTGAGCAGCGTGCCGGTGCACTTCGGCGAACCGCACAGGCACTTCCAGAGTTTTTTCAGGCGCGCGGTGTGCGGCACGTCGAGCACGATGCCGTAGTCGTAGGTGAGTTCCTCGCCCGGCTTGATGTTGCGGATCGCCTCGATCACCACCTTGTCGCGGCGCGGGTCGCCGCTGGCGCTTTCCTCGACCAGCGCGCGGCAGTTCGGCGCACAGCTGTGGTTGATCCAGCGCGCGCTGTTGCCCTGCTGGTTGGCGTCGATGATGTAGTCGTCGTTGAGCGTGAACAAGAAGGTATGGCCGGTCTCGCCGCCGTCGCCATACAGATCGTCCGCCTCGTCGTGGCTGATCAGGCGGCCCTTGTACTCGATGATTTCCTCACCCTTGCCGATCGGAGCGGTGGCGAACACGCCATTGCCGTGGATCGGCGAGCGGCGCGCGATAAAACGTCGTGACATGCGGTGCAACCCCAGCGCTGGAGACAAGTCGTCGATGATGCCTGTTTGCGGATGAGCGCGAAACCGGGCGGGCGGGACGGGCTTTCGCGGGAAGCCGCGGCGAGGCGATGACGATGTTCGACGCCGCCACTGGCCAGTTGCCCCCCAAACGCGGTTAGAATCGACTTTCAAACGATCGTTTGGAGAACGGCAATGCGTCTGTTGCGCTGGATCATCCCCGTCCTGCTGCTGGGCCTGGCTGCCTGCGGCCCGGCCAGGAAGAGCGTGTTCCCGCCCACCGTGAACATCCAGCAACTGGTGGTGCTGCCCAGCGGCCAGTGGCAGCTGACCGTGCGCATCCAGAACAACAGCTACGCCGGCATGAAGTTCAGCTCGATCGACGGCCAGCTGCAGATCGCCGAACTGGTGCCGGTGCGCCTGCATGCGAATTTCGACCTCGACATCCCCGAGCTGGCCGGCGACGTGGTCCGCATCGACGTGCTGCCCACCAGCGCGATGAGCCAGGCGCTTGCAGCCATTGCCGGCAAGGGCAGCGCCGGTTCGCTGGCCTATCGCGTCAGCGGCAGCACCAACGCCAAACCCGAGCAGGAAGACAAGCCGCGCTCGTTCGACTTCAACGGCAGCGACTGGATTTCGGCGGTGCCGGGCATCGCCAACACGTATCGCTGATCACCCCATTCAACGAAGGAACCACCATGACCGCTTACAAGGCTCCCCTCGACGACCTGCGCTTCGCCCTGTTTGATGTACTGGGCGCCGAGTCGACCCTGACCTCGCTGCAGGGCGGCGAAGCCCACACCCGCGACCTGTTCGACGCGGTGCTGGAGGAAGCCGGCCGGCTCAGCGAACAGCTGCTGGCGCCGACGAATGGTCCGGCAGACGCCGAGGGCTGCCATTACGACAAGGCCACCCAGACGGTGACCACGCCGAAGTCGTTCAAGGAAGCGTTCAAGGCGTTCGCCGAAGGCGGCTGGACCGGCCTGACCAATCCGGAGACCTACGGCGGCCAGGCCCTGCCCGGCGTGCTGGGCACGGCGACCACCGAGATCTTCCAGTCCGGCAACCTGGCCTGGAGCCTGTATCCGCTGCTGTCCGAGGGCGCCACCCACGCGATGGAAATGCACGGCGAGGAATGGCAGCGCGAGCGCTTCATGAAGCCGATCGTCGAAGGCCGCTGGACCGGCACCATGTGCCTCACCGAGCCGCAGGCCGGCTCCGACCTCGGCCTGCTGAAGACCCGGGCAGAGCCCGCCGCGGCGGACGCGGACGGCCATGCCGTGTACAGGATCAGCGGCACCAAGATCTTCATCAGCGCCGGCGAGCACGACCTCACCGAGAACATCGTGCACCTGGTGCTGGCGCGCCTGCCCGACGCACCGGAAGGCAGCCGCGGCATCTCGATGTTCATCGTGCCGAAGTTCAAGCTCAACGCGGACGGCACGCCGGGCGAGCGCAACACCGTGGCCGCCGGTGCGATCGAGCACAAGATGGGCATCCACGCCTGCTCCACCTGCGTGATGAACTTCGACGGCGCCGAGGGCTACCTGATCGGCAAGCCGCACAAGGGCCTGGCCGCGATGTTCACCATGATGAATGCGGCGCGTCTTTCCGTCGGCGTGCAGGGCCTGGCATTGGCCGAGCGAGCGCTGCAGAACAGCCTCAACTATGCCCGCGAACGCCTGCAGTCGCGCTCGCTGTCGGGTGCGAAGTTCCCCGACAAGCCGGCCGACAACCTGCTGGTGCAGCCGGACGTGCGCCGCATGCTGCTGACCCAGCGCGCCTTCGTCGAAGGCTCGCGCGCGCTGGTGCTGTACACCGCGTTGCAGACCGACATCGAACATCGCGCCACCGACGAAGCGGCGCGGCAGAAGGCCGGTGAGCTGGTCGCCTTCCTGATCCCGATCGCCAAGGGCATGACCACCGAGCTGGCGCAGGAGTGCACCAAGGAAGCGCTGCAGATCTACGGTGGCCACGGCTACATCGCCGAGAATGGCATGGAGCAGTTCGTCCGCGACGCCCGCATCATCACCTTGTACGAAGGCACCACCGGCATCCAGGCCGCCGACCTGCTCGGCCGCAAGATCCTCCAGCTGCAGGGCGTGGGCGCGAAGCATTTCCTGCAGGAGATCAGCGCGTTCTGCCAGCAACACAGTGCCGATGCCGCGCTGCGCAACCTGATCGGCCCGCTGGCTGTCGCCACGAAGGAATGGAGCGACCTCACCGTGAGCCTGGCCCAGCGCGTGGCGGCCAACCCGGAGGAACTCGGCGCCGCGGCGACCGACTACCTGTACTACTCCGGCTACGTCACCCTGGCCTACTTGTGGGCGCGCAGCGTGGCGGCCGCCGAGGCGGGCAACCAGTCGGCCGCGTTCAAGCAGGCCAAGCGCGACACCGCCGCGTTCTACTTCGCCCGCATCCTGCCGCGCACGCTGATGCACAAGGCGGCGATCGAAGCCGGCGTGGACACACTGCCCGCGATCGCCTGAGCCGGCGCAGGCAGTTCAACGACAAGGCCCGGGGCGATCCCGGGCTTTTGTCTGTCCGGGGCCGACTTCTCAGAAGTGACCGGATGTGCCCATCCGGGTCAGCTTCTGCTGCGCAAGGCTGACGGGATCGGGCTGAAGCGATCGGGCTGACGTGACCAGGCGGACGGAATCAGGCGAATGGAATCAGGCTGACGGAATCAGGCCGACGGGATCAGACGCCGTCGCCCGCGACGCCGTACATGCGCACGTACTGCCTGATCCAGTCCTCGTGGGCCTCGGCGGCCTGCAGCAGCTCCAGCGCCAGCGCTGCCTGGGCCGCGGCGATGTGCGATGGGCTCCGCGCAGGCTTGGGCGGCACCTTGGCCACGCGCAATACCGGCACCTCGGCCGTGGCCGCGTCGCTGTCCAGCAGGTAGCTGATGTCGTAGGCATGGTCACTCATGCCTGGACTGAAGCAACAGTCTTGCCAACTTTGCGGTCGCGCTGTGGCGGCCACGGGTTTACTCTGGCGGGAGTTGACCCCGGGGGAATCATCATGACGTCGAGTCGTTTCGCTGCGGGCATTCGGCCCGCCCTTTTCGCCCTGCTGCTCACCGCGACTGGCCTGCTGCAGGCCACCGATACGGCGCAAGCGAAATACCCGAACTACCCCAGCGAGACCCCGGCGAAGTTCGTGCCGGCCACCGCCAGCTTCGACTACGAGCGGCGCGAGGTGATGGTGCCGATGCGCGACGGGGTCAGGCTGCATACCGTGATCCTGGTGCCCAAGGGCGCCACTCACGCCGGCATCCTGCTGACCCGCACCCCGTACGACGCGAACGCGCTGACCAACCTCAGCATGAGCGGCCACCTCGGGCCGGCCCTGCAGGGCTACGACAACGTGGCCGACATCATCGTCGAGGACGGCTACATCCGCGTGGTGCAGGACGTGCGGGGCAAGTACGGCTCCGAAGGCGACTACGTGATGAACCGGCCGCTGCACGGCCCGCAGAATCCCACCCCGGTCGACGACGCCACCGACACGTACGACACCATCGACTGGCTGGTGAAGAACATTCCCGAGTCGAACGGCAAGGTAGGCACGCTGGGCATTTCCTACGACGGCTTCGAGCCCCTGATGGCGCTGTTCAATCCGCACCCGGCGCTGAAGGTGTCGGTGCCGATGAACCCGATGGTCGACGGCTGGATGGGTGACGACTGGTTCCACAACGGCGCGTTCCGCCAGCAGAACCTGGCCTACATCTACGAGCAGGTCGGCAGCCGCGACAACTCGATCAAGTGGTGGACGAACTACCACGACGAGTACGACCTGTTCATGCATTACGGCTCCGCCGGCGCGCTGGCCGATGCCTACGGGATGCGCCAGCTCGGCTTCTGGAACAAGCTGCTGGCACACCCGGCCTACGACCGCTTCTGGAGCGACCAGGCAGTCGACAAGCTGCTCGCCGCGCAGCCGCTGAAGGTGCCGGTGATGCTGGTGCACAGCCTGTGGGACCAGGAAGACATCTACGGTGCACAAGCCGTGTACCGCGCGATCAAGCCGAAGGACACCAGCGGCACCATGGTCAAGCTGGTGATGGGCCCGTGGAATCATGGGCAGGAAATCGGGGAAGGCAGCTCGCTGGGCGCGATCCGCTTCGGCAGTGACACCGCGAAGTATTTCCGCGAGAAGATCCTGCGCCCGTACCTGGCGCAATACCTCAAGGACGGCGCGCCGAAGGCCGACACCGCCGCCGTCACCGCGTACCAGACCGGCAGCAACCAGTGGCAGCGACTGGATCGCTGGCCGCTCGCGTGCGCCGACGGCTGCCCCACGAAAAGCCGTCCGCTGTACCTGGAACCCGGCAGCAAGCTCCGCTTCAACGCGCCCGCCGCCGGCGCCGCCTACGACGAATACGTATCCGATCCCGCGCACCCGGTGCCGTTCCGCGCCCGTCCGATCCAGCCGATCGGCTACGGCACCTTCACCTGGCCGCAGTGGCTGGTCGACGACCAGCGCGAGGCGTCCGGCCGCACCGACGTGCTCAGTTACGTCAGCGACGTACTCACCGCGCCGCTGACCATCAGCGGCGCGCCCGAGGTGAACCTGGTCGCCTCGACCAGCGGCACCGACAGCGACTGGGTGGTCAAGCTGATCGACGTCTACCCCGACCAGGTGGCCTACGAACCGGAGATGGGCGGCTACCAGCTCGCCGTGGCGATGGACATCTTCCGCGGCCGCTACCGTGAAGGCTTCACCGAGGCGAAGCCGCTCGCCGCCAACCAGCCGCTGTCCTACCGCTTCGCCCTGCCTTCGGCCAACCACGTGTTCCTGCCCGGCCACCGCATCATGGTGCAGGTGCAATCGAGCTGGTTCCCGCTGTACGACCGCAACCCGCAGACCTTCGTGCCGAACATCCTGCTGGCCAGGCCGGCGGATTACGTGAAAGCCACCCAGCGCATCTACCACGCCCCGGCGCAGGCGAGCTTCATCGCGCTGCCGGTGGTGGGCGGCTGACACGGGCAGGCTGCGCATCCGGACATTCAATTCAGGTTCGGCGCGCCGCAGTTCTCCCGGGGTCGGCGAAGAAGGCAGGCCCTACGGCGTTCCTTCTTCGCCAGTCCGGGTGGCTACGGTCGCTGCATGCCGTTCGCGCTGGCGAATCCTGCCCTGGCCCGAGACGTGATGAAGCAGAGAATCAGGATGATCGCGCGGATGCTGCTGTTCGGCCTGCTCGCCCTGGCCAGCCTGGGTTCGGGCGCGTGGGGCGCGCTGGCGCTGTGGTACCAGCTGCCGGGCGGCACCGTGGTGAAGCTCCTCGGCAGCGTGACCTGGTCGCTGGTGGTGATCGTGCTGGCAGGCGTCGCGATCAGCCGCCGCAGCTGGCTTCCGCCGGGAATCTACCTGGTGCTGTACGCGTTGCTGCTGCTCTGGTGGAGCAGCATCGCACCCTCCAACCTGCGCGACTGGGCCGACGATGTCTCGCGCCCGCTCACGGGCCGCATCGAGGGCCACCAGGTCGTGCTGGACAACGTGCGCGACTTCGCCTGGCGCGCCGACACCGACTACGACGCGCATTGGGAAACCCGTCGCTACGACCTCGACCACCTTGTCACCGCCGACGCCGTGCTGTCCTACTGGGGCAGCCAGGCGATCGCCCACGCGATGATCTCGTTCGGCTTCGACGACGGTCGCCACGTGGTGTTCTCGGTGGAGATCCGCCGCGAACGGGGCGAGCAGTATTCGGCAATCGGCGGCTTCTTCAAGCAGTTCGAGACCACCCTGGTAGCGGCCGACGAACACGACATCATCCGTGTGCGCACCAACGTGCGCGGCGAGGACGACTACCTGTACCCGCTGCGCATGGACAAGCCCGCGATGCGTGAGCTGTTCCTGTCCTACGTGCATGCCGCCAACCGGCTGGCGACGACGCCGGCGTTCTACAACACGCTCACCTCCAACTGCACCACGATCGTCTACCACATGGCCCGCCAGATCGAGCCGCGCCTGCCGTGGGACATCCGCCTGCTGTTCACCGGCTACCTGCCGGAATACCTGCACGCGGTGGGCGCGGTGGATCGCAGCGTGCCGGTGGACGTCCTGCGCGAACGCAGCCGGATCACCGAACGGGCAAGACGCACGCGGGCGACGGACGACTTCTCGCGGGCCATCCGCGAACGCGCGCCGTGATCGACCCCGGAGCCTTGCTCAGCTGCCCAGCGCGAAGCGCGTCACCCGCCGGACCGGGTCGGCCTCGACCAGGCTCACGCGGACGTCAGCTCCCAGCGGCAGGGCGACGCTGCCGGACACACCGGCCTCGACCGCCGGCTCGCGCACGATCACCGTGCCCTTGCGTGGATCGTCGCGGGCCACTTCGACGATCGCACCGGGGAACACCTCGCCCACCCGCGGCGCCAGCACCACGGCTTCGGCCAGGTTGAGCACGGCGCTTTCGTACTGGCCGGCGCGATGGCCGGAGGCCTGCATCGTGGCCGGCAGATCCGGCAACGCGGCCAGCACCCATGCCGGCACCGGCTGCTTCGCGCACAGCGCCACGCAGATCTCGCCGCTGTAGCGGTCGACCAGCCGCCGCAGCGGCGCGGTGGCGTGGGCATACTGCGCGGCCAGCGCCGAGTGCATCGATTGTTCGGGCAGGGTGCCGTCGAACGCCGCGTAGCCGGCGCCGCGCAGCACGCTGGTGCAGGCGGTGAGCATCGCCACGTGCACGTCGCTGGATGGATCGAGCGAGCGGATGAAGCCGGGGTAGTCCAGCGCGTCGGGCCAGTCGATGGCCAGCGCCCGCGCCGTGATGCGCAGCCGCGCGATCGCGTGCGGATCGGGCGGCGGCAGCGTCCGCAGGATGCCCACCTTGGCCTGCACCATCAGGTAGGCCGCCGCCATGCCGGTCAACAGCGAGATCTGCTCGTTCCAGTCCTCCACCGCCAGGCGACCGCGGAAAGCCAGCTTCCACTGCCCGTCTTCCACGCTGACTTCCTGTTCCGGCAGCGGCAGGCTCACGCCGCCTCGCGACACCTCGCGCTGTCGACGCAACTCGCCGATCTCGCGCAGCACTGCCCACATCGGATCGGCCTTGCCGGCGTCGATCTGTCGCTGCACTCCTTCGTAGTCGAGCCTGGCCCGACTGCGCACCTTCGCGCGACGCACGTCGACGGCGATGCCTTCGCCGGTGCGATCCAGCTCGATCGTCCACAACAGCGCGGGGCGCAACTGATCCGGCAGCAGCGAGGCTGCATCCTCGGACAGCACCTTGGGGTGCAGGGGAATCTTGGTCTCGGCCCCGTACAGGGTCTCGCCGCGACGATGGGCCTCCAGGTCGATCGGGTCGCCCGCGCTAACGAAGGCCGCAACATCGGCAATCGCGTAGTGCACGCGGTAACCGCCCTCGGTGCGCTCGACATGCATCGCCTGGTCCAGGTCCATCGAACCGGCGGGGTCGATGGTGACCAGGGCGATCTCGCTGCGGTCGAGCTCGGGCCAGCGGGGATTCGCTGCCGCCGCGTTGGCCGCCGCCTCGACTTCCGGCGGAAACGCCGACGGCAGTTTCAGGTCGTTCCGGATGTCGCGCATGCCCTGCGCAAGGGCCGGATCAGCGGATGGCCGGATGTGGATGCGGCGGGTGGTCGACATGGATGACGCTCCTGCGTGGCGGATTCGACATCGACGGATGAAGTCCGTGACGACGGGCAATCCCCGCAAGATATACCCATGCCCGGCGGGACTACCACGGCGACGATCCAGGGTGTAGAAACGGCAAGGCCCGTCCTGCCGCGATCGACTCCCATGACCGACCCCACCCTGATGATCCGTCTGGCCGAAGAAGAGGATGATGACTTCATCCTCGAACAGGTGCCGCGCTTCGCGGATTTCGCGCTGCCGCCGTGGCGACGCCGCCACGAATGCATCGAGGGCATCCGCAATGACCTGCTGCGCCATCTGGAAGACCAGCCGCCGAACAGCTACCTGTTCGTGGCCGAGGACACCGATGGCGAACGCGCCGGCTTCATCCACCTGCAGCGCACCACCGATTTCTTCACCGGACGCAGCAACTGCCATGTCTCGGACATTGCGGTGGCGCCTTCGCACGAGGGGCGCGGCGTAGGCAGGCTGTTGCTCGCGCATGCCGAGGCCTGGGCCAGCGAACACCAGTGCCAGCTGGTGACGCTGGCGGTGTTTCCGGGCAACGAACGCGCCCGCGCCCTTTACGAAGCGGCCGGCTACGCCACCGACCTGCTGCGGCTGGCCAAGCCGGTCCGCTGAGCACATGCGAAGAAGCCGCCCGCAGGCGGCTTCTTCATGATCCAGCGCCGATTGCAGCGACGATCAGTTGGTGGTCTTGCCCGCGGCTTCCTCGGCCTGCTCGCGCACGTCGAGGCGATGGGCGAGACGGTCGATGTTGGACAGCGACAGCAGGTGGGCATAGATCCAGCCGAGCACGCCTTCACGCAGGAACTCGTGGGTGGTCTTCTCGTCCAGCGCGCGCAATTTCTCCTCGTTGACCACGAACAGGCCATTGAGGTTGATCGACTTGCCCTGGGCGCCATCCTTGCCCTGCTTCTGCAGCTGCACGTTGCGCGGCTCCAGCAGCTCATGCTTGTTGAGCTGCTGCATGAACCAGCGCGTGCGCGCCACGTTCTGCTGGAAGTCGCCCAGGAAACCCACGGCATTGGTCAACAGTTCCGTATCGGTGCCGTCTTCCTTGAACAGGCGCTCGCCTTCGGTGGTGTTGAAGCCTTCGTACTTCTCGTCGAGGAACACGGTGAAGTCGTCGCCTTCCTGGCCGGCCGGCTTCTCGGCCAGCACGAACGGATAGCGACGCACGAACGCGGGGACGTAGGTGTCCGGCGCCCAATGGCCCTCGGCGTCGACATAGAGGTTTTCGTTCTGGCGCAGGCCCAGCAGGGCAACCGGGCCGGCGTCGGCGACGCTGGAACCGGCAAACACGATCAGCATGTCGCGCGCGGCAAGGCCGAACTCCACGCCGGTCAGCGGCACCGAATGGGCATTCATGGCGAACTTCACGTTCGGCACGACCTTCATGCGCAGATCTTTGTGTTCATTGCGGTTCAGCGGAACCGGATTCTCGTAGAACAGAACTTCAGCCACGTTGTTCACCTCTGCCCATCGCCGTGCCGGGTCACCACCAAGCGCCCCTACCAAACCCGGCGTAGGGTCTGTGTTGACTGGCGATCATAACAGTGCCGCGGGCGTCCGGGCGACTGCCCCGGGGGAGACCCGACGGAGGCCAAGCATGCGAATTGCAACGAAATTGTTCTATGCTGGCCGCAGACTGGCTGCATGCATTGCCTGAACGATCTTTCGACGCCCCTGGCTGAAGGACGGTTTACATGCTGATGGAAGTGCCAAGTCGCGCCGATATCAACGCGACGCGCGTATTGTCGCTGGACGCTGCCGGCCGCATCCTCGACTGGATCAGCTGGCAGGAGGCAGTTTGCCTGTATGTCCGCGACGCGGTGGCCTGGACGCTTGGCGACCCCTGCCTCACCGTGCACGGCGGCCACAATCGGCTGCTGGGCGCGCAAAGCCTGCTGCAGCTTCATCCGATCATCGCCAGCACCGGCCGTTGCCGCGAACACGCGATCGACCCGGCCCCGGCGCTGACCAACACCGCGCTGTTCGCCCGCGACCGGCACATCTGCCTGTACTGCGGCGAGCATTTCAGCCGCGCCGAGCTCACCCGCGACCACGTCATGCCGATATCCCGGCAAGGCAAGGACGAGTGGGAGAACGTGGTCAGCGCCTGCCTGGCCTGCAACCTGAAGAAGAGCAACCGCACCCCGCAGCAGGCGAACATGCCGTTGCTGGCGGTACCGTACCGGCCCAGTTGGGTCGAACACCTGATCCTTTCCAACCGCAACATCCTGGCCGACCAGATGGAGTTCCTGGTCAGCCGGCTGCCCCGCGACCGGCGCGCCATCGCCGAATACGCCTAGCCTTCCGCCGCGGTTTCACCCTTGCCCTTGCCCTTGGACTCGCCCTCGCAGGCACGCGTGGCGCGATTTTCCTTCAGCTCCCGATCAATCTCCCTGACCTCCTCGCAGGCCTCGCCGGCCTCATCCCGCTTTTCGGCCTGCCGGCCGGCGTCTTCGCGTCGTGCCTGCTGTTCGCGCCGATTGGCCAGCTTGCGATAGTTCTCGCGAATGCGCTCCAGTGTTTCCTCATCGACCTCCTCGAGGTCGAGCAGGCTGTTGTGCGCCGCCGTGGCGCGGATCAGTTCGTCCAGCTTGATCTGCAGCGCCGCGCTGTCGCGGTTCTGGCTGTTCTGGATCAGGAACACCATCAGGAAGGTGATGATCGTGGTGCCGGTGTTGATCACCAGCTGCCAGGTGTCGCCAAAATCGAACAGGGGCCCGCTGGCGGCCCAGATCACCACGATCAGCGCGGCGCACAAAAAGGTGGCCGGCCGGCCGGAATAGCGGGCGGTGGCTTCCGCAAAACGACGAAAGGACTGCGAGAGACTGGCCATGGAGCGACTTTCCGAAGGGAACCTGTCCCAGCATGCGACGCCCTCCGTATGCCGGATGTGCAGGTTTCGGGCAGCTGCCGCCCCGCATTCTTCACGGCATCGCCCTTGCCCCGCCCCGCCGCTGGTCTAACAATACGCGGATGACCGACCTTTCCCGCTACCCCCACCTGGCCACCATCGAGACGCCAGCCGATCTGCGCCGCGTACCGGACAGCGAACTGCCTGCCGTCGCCGACGAGCTGCGCCAGTTCCTGATCGAGTCGGTGGCCAGTTCCGGCGGCCATTTCGGTGCGGGCCTGGGCGTGGTCGAACTGACCGTGGCCCTGCACCACGAATTCGACACCCCGCATGATCGCCTGGTGTGGGACGTGGGTCATCAGTGCTACCCGCACAAGATCCTCACCGGCCGTCGCGACCGCATCACTACGATCAAGAAGAAGGATGGCCTGGCGCCGTTTCCGCGCCGCGAGGAAAGCGAATTCGACACCTTCGGCGTCGGCCACTCGTCGACTTCGATTTCGGCCGCGCTGGGCATGGCGATCGCCGCCCAGCACCAGGGTGACCACCGCAAGGTGGTGGCTGTGATCGGCGACGGCGCGATGACCGCCGGCATGGCTTTCGAGGCGCTGAACCACGGTGGCGACGTCGAGCCGGACATGCTGGTGGTGTTCAACGACAATGGCATGTCGATCAGCGAGAACGTCGGCGCGATGACCAAGATGATGGCGCGCGCGATGGCCAGCCGCCGCCTCAACCAGCTGCGCGAGCGGGCGAAGCGGGCGATCCCCAGGCAGTCGTTCGTGGGCCGCTTCTTCAAGCGCTGGGAAGAACACGCCAAGGGCATGTTCGTGCCCTCGACCCTGTTCGAGGAACTGGGCTTCCACTACACCGGCCCGATCGACGGCCACAACATCCCGCAGTTGCTGCAGGCGCTGCGCACGGTGAAGAACCTGCCCGGCCCGCAGCTGCTGCACGTGATCACCACCAAGGGCAAGGGCTACGCCCCCGCCGAAGAGGCGCAGATCGAATACCACGCGGTCGGTCCGTTCGACCCGCAGGCCGGCCTGGTGAAGAAGAACACGCCGGTCAAGCCCACCTACACTGACATCTTCGGCAACTGGCTGTGCGACCAGGCCGCGGCCGACCCGCGCCTGCTGGCGATCACCCCGGCGATGCGCGAAGGTTCCGGCCTGGTGCGCTTCTCGAAGGAATACCCGGACCGCTACTTCGACGTGGCGATCGCCGAGCAGCACGCGGTGACGCTGGCCGCTGGCATGGCCTGCGAAGGAGCCAAACCGGTGGTGGCGATCTATTCCACCTTCCTGCAGCGCGCCTACGACCAGGCGATCCACGACGTGGCGCTGCAGAACCTCGATGTCACCTTCGCGATCGACCGCGCCGGCGTGGTCGGCCCGGACGGCGCGACGCATTCGGGCAGTTTCGACCTCTCTTTCCTGCGCTGCCTGCCCAACTTCGTGATCATGGCGCCCGCCGACGAAAACGAATGCCGCGCGATGCTTTCCACCGGCTTCCAGTACACCGGCCCTGCCGCGATCCGCTACCCGCGCGGCACCGGCCCCGGCGTCGCCATCAGCGAGCAGCTCGACACCTTGCCGATCGGCAAGGCCGACCTGCGTCGCCGCGGCCGCGGCCTGGCCCTGCTCAGTTTCGGCGCGATGCTGCCCGCCGCCACCACCATCGCCGCCGAACTTGACGCCACCCTGGTCAACATGCGTTTCGTGAAGCCGCTGGACGAGGCGATGATCACGGAGCTGGCGAAGACCCACGATGCCTTCGTCACCCTGGAAGACAACGCGATCGCCGGCGGCGCCGGCTCGGCCGTGGCCGAATGCCTGGCCGCCCACGGCATCGCCCGACCGATCCTGCACCTTGGCCTTCCAGACGTCTATCTGGAACACGGCAGCCGCGAGGAAGTGCTGACGATGGCTGGCCTGGACCTGCCCGGCATCCGCCACGCGATCCATGCACGCTTCCCGACGCTGTGCGCGGGCAGCATGGCCAGCACCGGCTGACCACGCCTCACGCCATTCACACAACGTGACGTGGCGCACATCGCCGGCCATCACCGGCGATGCCTTACAGCCCGCGAGTCCCGCCACGATTAACCTGCCTTGAGTTTTGAAGAAAACCTCCAGGGAAGGAGTTGCGATGACGTTGGCAACGTCGATACAGGGCTCGTGGAACCAGCTCGAACGCTGGGCAGGCCGTCAGATATCCGGCGCCCGCAATGAAGCCAGACTGATCTCCGCACGGGCCGAAGCCCTGCAAGTTGCCATCACGCTTTCCGAAGGCCTGGCGGTCTATCGCATCCTTCGCGACTTCCAGCACCTCGACCTCAACGCCGTCGTCAACGACATCGTCGCCGTGCTGCGCCAATGCCTGATCGTGATGCTGACCAGCACCGGCGGCGGCGCACTCATCGGCGGCATCGCCGGCGGCGTGTTCGGCGTGGGCGTCGGCGCCGCCCCGGGAGTCGTCATCGGCGCGGCGGCCGGCGCGCAGATGGGCGAATGGGTCCTCATCTTCATGGGGCTCAGGGCGCTCAGCGAATACATCGTGCGGGACATGCCCGACATCGCCCGCGCCTACTGGGACGGCATCCGCCAGGCCTGGTCCGCCGCCTCCCCCTCACCGCTGCCGCAGCAACCCGTCCGCGTCGACCGCTTCGCGATCCAGCACGCCGCCGAAAGAATCGCCCGCGCCCACGTCGCCATGTTCGTCCTCCTGCTGATGGGCATCCTCGCCTACCTGGCCAAGGGCCGCGGCGACATGGGCCAACTGGCCGAAGGCGTCCGCAGCAGCCGGATGGGACCGAAGTTCGCCGACTGGATGGTGAGGAATGAGGGGAGGCTTAAGGCGGAGCCGCGGTTGCGACCCGAAAGAGTGGAAGCACCAAAAGGTAGCAGCCCCCATCAAGAGTCACCCGCCATCCGCTCACATCGAACACCGGAGCAAAAACCTGCAACAGTGGCGACTACCCCAAGGAAGGCGGTCACACGCAGCGAGCGCATCGCCGCCGCACGACTCCGCCAGCATCAGCTGCTGCTAGACAACATAGGCTATAACGTTAGCCCAATTTCCTGGGATCAATATCCGACCATTGGTCGCGGAGGAACGTTCGTCTCCGATAAAAAAGCAATTACCGACATACTGGGCGACATCAACGGCCGAACAGAGATCAACCTAACTCGCATGCAGGCATCAAAAATGGAGGGCGAATTGGGGCTTGAACCCGGATCGCTACAAAACGGTTTCAAGCTCAGACAAGTTACGAACCTCATGGATATGGCTCCCTCAAGTCCCTTGGAAGGAAACGCGTACTTTCTTGGACCTGGCAACCACCTGCCCGGAGGGGGACCCGAACTGGTTATACGATCTATCCCTACCACTGACAATACAATGGTGAAAACCATTTTGACTGGAAAAGTGAAACCCTGATGAACCAAATGCCAGACGATGAAGTGGTAGTGCTAGAACTCGCTGGTGACTCAGCAAGGGCAATTTGCCCCAACAAGCTTGCTCGACATGCCTTGACCTCGCTTGGGTTCGCTGGCCTCGATGAACAAATGGTCAGGCCCATCAACGACGATGCAGACAGAAAGCAACTGACAACCGGGTTGCTCGCCTTGAATGCAATTTTTTCGGGAGGCCCCGGATGGAGTCCGGCTGAACTACTTGGCTATTACCGCGAGCAGGGCATAGTCACAAAGCCATACCGGACCATCGTATGGAAGGGGCCGCGTAGCTTTGTTATATCCATAAACACCTGAACATATCGAGCTGGGCGGATTCAACTACGAAGTGCACCACGATTGAAGGAAGCATCGAAAACGTATTGTGGTGTACGGAAGTCTAAACGCTTTCGTGGCCGTTGGTTGATCTTGTCTTCAATCGCCTGGATGTCGGCGTCGGAGTAAACACTGAGATCGCACCCTTTGGGCAGGTACTGCCGTATCAGCCCGTTGGTGTTTTCGTTGGTGCCGCGCTGCCAGGATGAGTACG
>NZ_AJXT01000003.1 GCF_000264295.1 Rhodanobacter spathiphylli B39
CTTCAGAATTGAACTCGCCCCGATACATAGGTAAGGTTCAGTGCGCGGCCATCGCTTGCGGTAATCGACTGGAGATTCGCCCCGTCATAGGTGTAATCCAGGTAATTACCAAAACGGTCCTCGACGTGCGTGACCAGCATCGACGCTTGGCGACGACGCAGGAGATCATCCAGCGCCGCCATCGACTGCATGCCGGAAGCCTGCAGATTCATGGGATTGGAGCCGAAGGGGCGGGTCATGCTGGGTGCCCAGCGATAAACGAGATGGTTGAACGTGTACGTCGTGCCATCCGGCGTAACGGCCGTAAAGCCTTCGCCACTGACACCGTCGTCCGTCTGCACACCGCAACTGACCATCCAGTTCTGCCGGGTGACGATGGGGAACGCTTTTCCAACCATGGTCGGCGAAAGAGTGTTCTCGGCCGCACGACGGAGCAGATCCTGGCTTCCGCTGCCCGGAACGATGAGTTGGTAACCGGTCCACCAGGTCATCGGCTCCCAATCCGCCCCACCCACCTGCGCGGCGACGGTAGGGGGCGGCCCGAACAGGGTGCATCGCGCGTTGCTGTTGGGCTGATTGATCTCCCACCCGGTGACGTTGGCCTGGTTGGCCGTCATCGTGGTGATACGCGGGATATCGATATCCCAATCGGAGAAGGCGCCGTCGATGGACTCGGACTCCTTCGCCTCTCGCAGATGGTACGAGCGTGAAAGCTACAGCACGGGACCTTTGCCGGCGAGGCTGATATCGGTCTGCTCGAATGACAGGCTGCCGTTGTAAAGGCCGACCTGCTCGCCGAAAGGGTTCTCACCCAGCGGCTGGATGTCCTCGTTGACGCGAACAAGCTTCTTGTATTCGTCCTCGGGCGTCACTTGCGCATGCAGTGCGCTGGATAAGGACAGTACCGCGAATACAGAAAGGCATAGACGGGCCAACCGTCCTTGTGGCTTGAACATCATTCCCTGCTTCCCCTGTCAGCCCGCTGCGTTGCGTAACGGGTTTCTCATGGAACCGCTTGTGATGGGGCAAGTCAAGTCGGTGGCGGCCGACGAGGCAGCCACCGCGCACTGGGCAACTCTCCCGCAAGAAACGGATATCGCGAGCTCGTCGCGTCGATCAATATCGCCCCACCTTTCGCGACGGAATTTCCCATGCTCACGCTGTACGACTACCTGCCCTCTCAGAACGCCTGGAAGGTGCGCCAGTTGCTGCATCATCTCGATCGGCCGTACCGCACGGTGACGGTCAGCATCTTCGAGGGCGAGGGCCAACGCGCGGAGTTCCGGCGCATCAATCCGACCGGCACGGTGCCGGCGATCGAGCTGGACGATGGTCGGGTGCTGGCCGAGTCGAATGCGATCCTGATGTATCTCGCCGGCGGCACGCCGTACCTGCCGGATGATGCGTTCGGCCGCGCCAGGGTGCAGCAGTGGTTGTGCTTCGAGCAGGAACGGGTGGAGTCGGTGATCGGCGCGCTGCGCCACTGGACGATGACCGGCAAGCTGGCGCGTCGCTCGGCAGAACTGATCGCGACGAAACGCCGCGCCGCCGCGCGCACGCTGGAGATCCTCGAGAACGAGCTGGCGACGCGGCCTTTCATCGCCGGCGGCGATTACGGCATCGCCGACATCGCGCTGTTCGCCTACGCCAGCCGCGCGGAAGAAGCCGACCTGTCGTTGCAGGCGTACCCGCATTTCCGCGCATGGGTGGCGCGGGTCGAGGCGCAGCCGGGCTTCCTCGCGAAGATGCATCCGTACGCGATCGACCCGCATTCGGCGAACGAACTGCCCTGAGAGGTTGTGAGTTTTTCAACCTCTCAGGTCGGCCAAGGAGGGGCCGACCGCGGATCGGTCACGCAAGTGACTGATTCGCGTGAGCACGTCCGGGCACGTACCGGACGTGCGATAGAAGAAAACCACAGGACCGTGGTTTTCTTCACAAACTCTCAGCCACGGCTTTCGTCACGGGCGGCGCCAACGGCAGCAATGGCATACTCGGGTTTTCCGGCCCGAGAGTTTCTCCATGCGACTTCTTCCCGCCTTCGCCTTCGGCGCATTGATCCTGCCGCTGGCCGCTTACGCCAACGATCCGAATTCCTACGCGCAGCCCGACCAGGTGCGGGTGACCCATCTGGATCTGGACCTCACGATCGACTTTCCGCACAGGCAGCTCGACGGCCAGGCCACGCTGAAGCTGGACTGGAAGAATCCGCGGGCGCAGTCGCTGGTGCTGGACACGCGCGACCTGAAGATCGCGAAGATCGAGGCGCTGGCCGCCGACGGCAAGGCAACCCGGCTTCAATACATTCTTTCGCCGCGCGACAAGCAGCTGGGCAGCAAGCTGACGATCAGCGCGCCGAAGCATCCGGCGCAGGTGCGCATCGTCTACACCACCGCGCCGACCGCCACCGGCCTGCAGTGGCTGACCCCGGCGCAGACGGCGGACAAGAAGCTGCCCTTCATGTTCTCGCAGTCCGAATCGATCCACGCTCGCTCGTGGGTGCCGCTGCAGGATTCGCCGGCGATCCGCTTCACCTACGACGCCCGCGTCAAGGCGCCGAAGGACGTGCGCGTGGTGATGAGCGCGATCAACGACGCGAAGCATCCGCTGGACGGCGACTTCAAGTTCGACCAGCCGCATCCGATCCCGTCCTACCTGCTGGCGATCGGCGCCGGCGACATCGCGGTGAAGGAAACCGGACCGCGTTCGGCCGTCTATGCCGAGCCGTCGGTGGTCGACAAGGCCGCGCATGAATTCGAGGACACCGAGAAGCTGATCGCCACCACCGAACAGCTGTACGGCCCGTATGCCTGGGGCCGCTACGACATCCTGGTGCTGCCGCCGTCGTTCCCGTACGGCGGCATGGAAAACCCCAACATGACGTTCGCCACGCCGACCGTGCTGGTCGGCGACAAGAGCCTGGTTTCGCTGGTTTCGCACGAGCTGGCGCACTCGTGGTCGGGCAACCTGGTGACGTCCGCCGCGTGGCGCGACATCTGGCTCAACGAGGGTTTCACCACCTACGTGCAGGGCCGCATCACCGAGGCGGTGTACGGCAAGCCGCTGGCCGACGAGGAGGCGTTGCTGTCGGCGCGCGCGCTGCAGAAGGGCATCGGCGAGATGCCGGCCAACTCGCAGAAGCTGGCGCCCGATCCGCGGGGCGTGGGCGCCGACGATTCGCTGTCCGACGTGGCCTACGACAAGGGCTCGTGGTTCCTGCGCACGCTGGAGCAGCGCTTCGGCCGCGAGAACTTCGACAACTACCTCAAGGGCTATTTCGCCCACTTCGCCTGGCACAGCATCACCACCGAGCAGATGCTCGACTACATGAAGCCGAACCTGATCGAGAAGTATCCCGGCAAGATGAGCTGGGACGAGGTGAAGGCCTGGGTCTACGGCGAAGGCATTCCGAAGGATGCGCCGCTGCCCGAGTCGCCGCGCTTCAACGCGATCGACAAGGAGCGCAGCGACTTCCTCGCCGGCTCGCTGGCCGCCGGCTCGCTCGATGCGAAGGGCTGGAACACCCAGGAGTGGATGTACTTCCTCGACCGTCTGCCGGACGCGCCGCCGCTGGCGAAGATGCAGGAACTGGACGCCGCGTGGCATCTCACCGGCACGCCGAACGCGGAAATCGGCATGCGCTGGTACAGCCACGCGATCGCCGCCGGCGACAGGGCCGTGTGGAGTGCCGCCGCCGAGCACATGACCCGGATCGGCCGCATGTACCTCACCACCCCGCTGTACCGGGCCTTCGTGAAAACGCCCGAAGGGCTGGCCTGGGCCGAGCAGGTCTACGCGAAGGCGAAGGACGGCTACCACCCGCTGACCCAGCAGGTGGTGGAGAACATCATCGCCAAGGCGAAGAAGGCGAAGTAACCAGGCTGACCCCTCCCCAGCCCTCCCCTGCCTTGCAGGGGAGGGAGCAGTTCCCACTAACGAACGACGCAGAACCTCCATGCAGCCATCGACAAGTACCGCCACCCCGTTATGGAAACGCATGCTGTTGCGCCGGCTGAAATTCCTGGCGTGGCTGGTCGCGTTGCTGGTGATCGTGCTGGGCGGCAGCTACCTGTTCGCGCCGCAATGGCTGCTGCAGGCGAACATCAAGCGCGAGGCGATGGCGGCGCACCTGGAGACGCATTCGGTGCAGGCGGGCGATACGCGCTGGGTCTACGACGAAGGCGGCGAGGGTCCCACCATCGTGTTGCTGCACGGTTTTGCCGCGGATCGCAGCGTGTGGCTGAAGGTGGCCAGGGAGCTCACGCCGCACTTCCACCTGATCATCCCCGACCTGCCCGGCTGGGGCGATTCCTCGCGCGACAGCGCCGCCAGCTACACCGTCGAGTCGCAGGCGGCGCGGCTGGACAGTTTCGTCGACACGCTGGGCCTGCAGCGTTTCGTGCTGGTCGGCCACTCGATGGGCGGCGCGATCGCCGCGGTATACGCCAGCGAACATCCCGAGCACGTGGCCAGCCTGGCGCTGGTCGATGCGTTCGGCCTCAAGGGCAAGCAGAATGCGTTCGACCGCGAGGTGCTGGCCGGCAGGAACCCGTTCGTCTACGACGATCGCGCCGGCTTCGAGCGCGCCACCTCGCTGGCGTTCGAGCAGCCGCTCGACCTGCCGGGGCGCTTTGTCGACGTCATGGTCAAGCGCAACCGGCGCGACCGGGCGTTCATCGAACGCAACTTCAATGCGCTGCGCGATCCGTCGGAATATCTTGCGGTGCAGAACCGGCTGGGCCAGCTGGGCATGCCGGTGCTGGGCTTGTGGTGCCACGACGACCGCATCGTCGACATCTCCGCGCTGGACAGCCTGCGCAACGGCCTGAGTGCCTCCAGCGCGATCAGCAGCAGCACCATCAACGGCTGCAATCACATGCCGATGCTGGAAAAGCCCGAGCAGACCGCGCAGATCCTCACCGGCTTCGCCCTGTCGCACTGAGAGGTTGTGATTTTTCAACTCTCAGGTCGGCCAAGGACGGCCGAGCATGAAACAGTCACGCAAGTGACTGTTTCATGTGAGCGAGTCCGGACATGCGCCGGACTCGCGATAGAAGAAAACCACGGGAAGTGGTTTTCTTCACAGACTTTAAGCGGACGGCGGGTGCCGGCGGCCCGGGAATACTGAATAGACACCGTTAATGCGGCCTGGTTGTCGTGAATTGCACGTGACAACATGGGAGAATGAGGTTATCGCGCCGCATTCCGGCGTATCCACGCGTGGCAAGGGAACAATGCAGCGACCGATGAACCAAAGCCTCTGGCGCACCGGCGTGGATGCCATCGTGCGAATGTCCTCGACCCGGACCAACTACTGGGCCGAGGTGGCGATCGACAGCGCGTTGTGCCTGCTGCTGCTGGTATCGGGCTGGCGCCAGCACGATGGCGGCGCCCTCACTGCCCTGCTGGCGCTGGGGCTGGGCCTGTTCGCCTTCAGCTTCATCGAATACTTCTTCCATCGCTGGCTGTTCCACACGCGCATCCCGCTGTTCACCCAGGGCCACGACCTGCACCATGCCCGGCCGCTGGGCTACGACTCGCTGCCGTTCTTCCTGCCGCCGGTGGTGTTGCTGGTCCTTGCCGGCGTGTTCGTGCTGGTCATGCCGACCGGCTTCGCCCTGCTGCTGGCCAGCTCGATCACCTTCGGCTACATCCTGTACGGCCTCAGCCACTTCATCATCCACCACGTGCGCTTCAAGCAGCCGCTGCTGCGCCGCTGGGCCGGGGCACACCACGTGCACCACTACCATCCCGAAACCAATTTCGGGGTGACCTCGTCGCTGTGGGACGTGTTGCTGGGCACGAAGTACGTGCGCCAGCCCAGGAAGGGCTGAACGCGCGGGGGTTTCCCCGCGCCGGTTTTTCCGCGTGCCCGGGCACGCCGTGGCGAGGGCATCGAGCGCCCCGGGACGGCGACGCAAGACCAGCCGACCCGACACTGCCCGCCCGGATGCGAATGCGCCGCGTGCTTGACCGGATCGCTCGGGACACGCGCAGCCGCAGGACGTCGGCCTTCAGAAAACGCCGGGGACCAGCGCCTTCACCCGCCGCATGTAGTCGGTATAGGCCGCGCCGAACTGCTCGCGCATCCAGCGTTCCTCCAGGCGCAGCTTGTACCAGAACGACACCGCCACGATGGCGAACGCCAGCAGGCCGCGCCATTCGCCCAGCGCCACCGCCGTGCCCAGGAGGGCCAGCAGCAGGCCGGTGTAGATCGGATGGCGCGCCAGCCCGTACGGGCCGCTTTCGATCAGCTCGTGGTCCTGCTTGACCTGCACCACGGCGCTCCAGTTGTTGCCCAGCACGTGGCGCGCCCAGCAGGCAAACAGCAGCCCCGCCGCGGTCATCAGCGTACCCAGCGCCACGACCCAGCCGGCCGCGGGCACGAAGCGCGCCGCCAGCACGCCGCCTTCGTACAGGCGGCCCGGCTCCAGCAGCAGCGCCGCCAGCAGCAGCGGCAGCCAGTATTTGAGGAAGCGCGACACGGCCGGCTCCGTGCGACGGGTGTTCTTGACCTTGCGTGCGCTCCAGATCCAGTACGCCACGAAGAGAATCCACGACGCATTGAGCACGCTCTGGGTCGGGAATGGCATGGTCTGCTCCACCAAGTGTCGACTGCCGCGTTGTCGGCAGGCCGTGATGATCAAGGTATCCGCGGCAGCCCGCAAGGCGGCGCGCGCCGAACGCCGGCTCAGTCGGCCACGTCGTCGACCAGCCGGTCGAGTTCGGCCTTGAGGATGGCGCCGTGCTGGCGCAGCCAGTCACGCTGCTCGCGCCAGCCGGGCAGCAGGTTTTCCACCTGGGCCCAGAACCGCGGCGAATGGTTGCGCACCTTCAGGTGACACAGTTCGTGCACCAGCACGTAGCGCAGCGCCGCCGGTGGTGCCAGCGCCAACGCCAGGTCGAGGTTGATGCGGTCGCGCGTATCCAGGCTGCCCCACAGGCTTTTCATCGGACGGATGCGCAGCGACGTGGGCGCCAGCCCCAGCAGCGGCACGTACGCGGCCAGCCAGCGCGAGACGTCGCGGCGGATCAGCGATTCCAGGTGCGAGGCCAGCAGGCCGCGGGCGATCGGCAGCGCGCGGGTGTGCGGGCGCGGGATCACCAGGGTGAGCCCGCCGGCATGCGCCTCGATCCGCGGATACGGACCCTCGGCCCAGTCCAGCGCGGCCATCTCGCCGCGCAGCGGGAAGTTGCAGGGATAGCCTACCCGCAGCGGCGGGAGCGGCTCGACGATCAGGTTCAGCTCATCGAGCTTCTGTTCCAGCCACTCGGCATGGTTGCGCAGGAAGGCGTTGACCTGGGCCGGATGGGTGCCGACCGGATAGGTCACCCGCGCGCCCTGCGGCGTGATGGTCAGTCGCAGGCGGCGCGCACGCGGATGGGCGGACTTCAGCACCCGGATCAGGCTGCCGCCTACCGTGGCCAGTTCCAGCCAGTCGCCTTCCAGATGCTGCGCCATGATCCTGCCTGCTCTTGCCTGGGCTCATGTAGATCGAACGGGGAACCCCGTCGCCGGAAAGCGACGGGGTTGCCAGTATGGCGCGGGCGCGGGTGAAACGGGTATGGATATTTCGTTCAGCTATCGGCCGGGCGCGGTAGGCCGAACCACTCTTCCAGCTTGCCCAGCAGGCGCTCCAGTTCCAGCGTCAGCAGGGCGAAACTGGCGTCCAGTTCGGCCTGGGCGTCCTGCTGGCTGTCGCCCATCTCGTCCATCACCACGTCGAGGAACTTCAGCTTGCGGATGATCAGGTCCTCGCCCAGCACGAAGCTGATCCGCTCATCGAAGGTGAGACCGAGCATGAACACCTGCTTGCCGTTGCGCAGGTGCTCCTTGACCTCTTCGGCGTCCAGGTCCTGCCGGCGGCAGCGGGCGATCGCGCCCGTGGCGGTGGCCGGGTCGCGCAGCTCGCACTCGTCGCCCAGCGCCAGCCCGGCCGGCAGGTTGCCGGTGGCCAGCCAGTCGGTCATCAGCACCCGCGGGCCTTCCTCCGGCGCCAGCGGCACCGCGGGGAAGCTGCCCAGCGCCTCGCGCACCTGGCTCAGCGCGTTCTCGGCCGACTTGCGGCTGGAGGTGTCCAGCACCAGCCAGCCGTTCTTCTTGTCGACATAGGCCGACATCCGCGACTGCCGCACGAAGGCGCGCGGCAGCAGTTCGTTGAGCAGGTCTTCCTTGATCCGCTTGCGCTCGCGGCCGCCGACCTTGCGTCCCTCTTCCTCGGCGATCTTCTGCACCTTCCGATGCAGCTCGTCATTGATCACCGCGGCCGGCAGCAGCTTGTCCTCGCCGCCCACGGTTAGCACGGTGCATTTCTTCACCGAATGCGTGAGCGGCTCGCCCTCGCCGCGCCCGACCGGCGGCACGAAACCCTTGGTGAACATTTCCAGCGGACCGCACGGGCGCAGGCGATGTTCGGCCAGCGCCTCGTCGAGGCGGTCGAGATCAGTGGCAACGGCGGGGGAAAAACGGAACAGGGTGAGATTGCGGAAGAAGACGTTGCTGCCTGTGGCCATGCATGAAAACTCGGTAGTTGAAGGGCACGCAGTGGGGGCAAGTCGCGTCCGGCGCGGAGATTCCCGTGATGTGGAAGTCCGCGCGAAGGATGTCGATGCCTCGCGCCCGCCATGCTGACCCCGAACTATAGCAGCGGGGATGTTGGCCGGCCGGAGCCCTTCACTCCCGGGTCGGGAGGCGGCCTTCGCGGCGCCGGCCCGGCAGGGCGGGCGGGAACAGGCGGGCGTGGTCGAAGTAGGAGACCCGCAACTGCAGCCCCCGTGGCGAGTAGCCGATGAAGGTGGTGCCGGAATGCGGGTCGCAGGCGTGGACGTAGCGTGCCGCGAGCAGGGTGTTCTCCAGTTCCACCAGCACACCGAGCGCCTCGGGGACAGCGAGCTGCGCGTCATGGGCCTGCAGGATGTCGCACGCGCGCCTGAAGAACGGCACGGTCTGCCGCTGGCCGCGAAACCCCGGCGCGAAGAACTGGCGATAGAAGTACATCGGCTGGCGCAGCCGTGGCAGGGTCCGGATGACCGCAGTGCCCACCGCGCAAATTGCACCACTGGCGTCGCGACCGATGCATACCGCCTGCTGCCCGCGCGTGGCCGCGCTGGCCGGATCGCCAATCGCACCGGTCTGCGCCCACAGGCCGGACAGCTCGGCGATCACCCCGGGCGAGACATTCCGCCAGACCGGGATGATCTCGAAGGAGGGATCGGCATTCGGGCGGACGTCCGCGGATGGGTGCGACATGGCTTTCCCCTATTTCCCCGCAGGCGCGGGCGCCGGCCGCAGCGCGGCCAGTCGGCGGATCGCGGCCACGTACTCGGCGAAGTTCAGCGATCCGTTGCCGTCGGCGTCGAATGCGGCCAGCGGCGGAGCGGCTGCACCCGCGCGCCTGACCAGCATCAGCCTGGCGTATTCGCCGGCGTCGATGGAGCCGCCGTGATCGGCATCGACCCGTCCGAACTGTTCGCGCAAGCGGATTTCGAGGGTCATCAGCCGCTGCACGGCGGCGTATCCCGCGGCGAACTCCTGCGGCGACAATGCGCCGTCCTTGTTGGCGTCCACCGCATGGAAAATCGACGCTGCCGTCGTCGCCGGCGGCGGCAGCGGGGCGGTGGCGACCCCGCCTGTCGCGGCAGCGGGCGCGGCGGACGTGGCCGCACTGGCTGCGCACAGTACCAGGGCGGTCGCCACCGTACCGGGAAGCTTGCCCAGGCTCATGGAGCGGCCTCCGCGCCTTCGAGTTCGGACTCGAAGGTGATCAGCTCGCGGATCTCCGCCGTACGCACGCCGACCACCATCGCGTTGCGCACCTTGGGCAGGAAGCAGATGTCGAAGATCTCGCTGATGTCGCCCTCGAAGCGGATCCAGTTCAGCACGTCGCCGTTGCCCAGCGAGACGATCTGCACGCCGCACCAGGGATCGGCGTCGCGCCGGCGCAGTTCCTCGTCGAGCTGCAACCCTTCGAAGCGCTGGTTGCGCGGTTTGGAAAGACCGATGGCGGCGACGTTGCCGATGATCGACAGGCCCCGCGCAAAGCCGGGCACGAAGGCCAGTGGCACGAATTTCCGTTCCGCGAAATCGACCCAGCCGATGTGGCCGGTGCCGGCGTTGAGCAACCACAACTTGCCATTGGCCCAGCGCGGCGAGTGCGGCATCGACAGACCTTCGCAGACGATCTCGTTGGTGGTGATGTCGATCACCACGCCGCCGTCATGCCGCCGATCGCGCCAGCCGTCGACACTGTCGCCGCGGCACACCGCCGTCACGTATCGCGGCTCGCCATCGACCATGGCCAGGCCGTTGAGGTGGCAGCGATCCTCCGGTGCCAGCTTGCTGACGAAATCCGGCTTCCAGATCGCCTTGAAGCTGTGGGTCTGGCTGAGTTCGGCCAGGCACGAATAGCGCGTGTTGACGAAAACCACCTTGCCGTTCCTGCGGATGCCGAGCTCGTGGATGTCCAGGTCACCGATGGTCTGCGCGTTGCGCGGCACGTAGCACTTGTCGAACTGCTGGTGGATCGACTCGCCCGGGCGCAACACGTTCTCGAAGCGCCACAGCTGATAGAGGCCGCCGAGGTAGAGCCGCTGGGCGTTGCCGACGATGCCCATCGCCCGCTCGAAGATGCGCTCGAAAAACGACACGCGTCCCTGGGGATCGCTGCCGACCAGATACAGGCGTCCGCTCTGGTAGGACGATATTGCCAGTGAAAGCTTGTTGCCGGCGAGCCAGCTGGCGAGGCCGCGCGAACAGCTCTTCTCCACCTTCAGGTTCATCAGGTCGAGCGCCGGCTTGCCCGCTGGCGGCGGTGGCGCCGGCACGGCGGCGGCCACGGGCCCGGCGTCCACTGTCTGCAGCACCGCTCCGTTGTCGTTCTCGTCGATGGATTCCGGGCTGCCCTGCCCCGGGATGGCTTTCTTGACCACGATTGCTACTCCTCACGTCCGCCCCGGCTGTCGGGGCGGACTTCAAAAAACTGCGCGGCCGGAGGTGTCCGGCCTTACCAGCTGTAACGCACGGCCAACTGCCCACCCAGAACGTTCTGCAGCGCGCCGCCATCGGTCCAGTTCACGCCACCGGTGAGCGACAGGCCGCCCCGACGCGCACCCAGACCGAGCTCGACCATCGCGCTGGTACCCCGGGTGCTGGTGGCACCGAGCAGGCCGCCGTTGATCGCGTAGCTGTGATTGCCCCTGAATTCGCGCACGGCATTGACCGAGCCATAAGGGGTCCAGCTGAAGCGCGCGCCCTGGATGGTCTTGTCGAAAGCCAGGCCGGCGCGGCCACGCGATGACACGCCACCGTGATCGACGAAATCCGACTGCTGCAGGTGCAGCGACGAGATGCCTTCGATGCGGGTGCGGGTGTACTGCAGCTGGGGCATGACATGGACACCGGCCAGGGTCCACGCGGTGACGCCGGCCTCGACGTTGAAGACTGCCGCGTCGGCGTCCGTGGTGGTGGCGACCATCCCCGAGCGCAGGTGCGCCTTGATGCCGGTCCAGCGCTGCGAAACGTCGAAGTAGAAACTGTTGTCCGCCATCCACGTGCCGTACAGGCCGAACGTCCTGCCGTCCAGACGATCGGAGCCGCTGCCGTCGGCCATGCGCTGGCTGCCATCGGACTTGCCGATCAGCACGCCTGCCGACAGATGGTCGGACAGGCGCGTATCGAGCCCGAACTCCAGGCCCCGATTGGTCTGGTGGAACGCGGCGTTGCCACTGGCGCCGAAATTGCTGCTGCTTCCCGGGCGGATGTCGCCACTGTCGGAGAACGTGCGCACCCACGGTGCCAGCCCACGCTTGCCCTGCTCCGGCACCACGCCCATGCGTTGACGCCAGGTGCCCACTTCCGCATTGACCAGGCTCTGCGCACCCGGCGTCAGGGCGGACGCCAGTGAACCGGCAGCGTTCAGGCCGGTGACGTCCATCACCAGCGATGTCGTGCCACCGGCCGTCTTCAGGCCGAAATCCAGCGCAACAAAACCCCGGGCCTGCGATTGCGTCTGCCCCAGCGTGAAGCTTCCGCCCAAGGTGCCACTCGCGATGACCAGCGGAATGTCGACCGTGGGCGTGGTCGGCATGTCGATCAGGTTCACGTTGATGACCTGGCGGGTCGAATCGATCACGTTGCCATCGACGTACAGGCGGTCGCCGGTCTGGTGCAGCCCGCTGACGTCGACATCGAGCGAGCCCTGGCCGGCGAAATCGCCTGCCACGGTCAGCACGTCGTCGGGCGCGCCATCGACGAAGCTGATCACGCCGTTGTTGGACACCGGGAACGGGTTGTCCATGTCGATCAGGTTGGTGGCGCCGGACACGCTGATCGTGCCGAAGTTGTCGAACGTGTTGCCGTTGACGTATCCGCCAAGGCTGATCGAGGCATCGGCCATGAACAGCGTGCCGCGATTCACCACGTGGTCGTCGCCCGCCCCGAAATCGGAGCTGCCGATGGCCTGCCAGCTGGCGCCGGCCGCGTTGTCGAAACTGTCATCGAGGTCGCCGGTGACGACCGCACCGATCATCGAGCCCTGGTTGGCGATCGTGGCCGTCGCACCGATGCCGGACGAGACCGCGATCCGCGTGCCGTCACCGTAGGCAGCGATGCTGCCGGTGTTGGTCAGCACGTTGGCGCCACGGGCATCCATCGACACCGCGGTGGCGGTGGCGTCCGCGCCGTAGGCGGCCGCACCGATCGTTCCACCGTTGTCGATGCGGATGCCCGCATCCTTCCAGCCGACCGATTCGATGCCGATGGCCGTGGCCGTAGTCGTGCCCGTCGCCCTGGCCAGGATGCTGCCCTGGTTGTCGATCGTCGCGGCGAACTGGCCGTTGTCGGCGTTGCCGTAGGCGCCGGCGGCGAACACGCCGCTGGCGCTGGCCGTCCCGCCGGATGCGATCGCCTCGAAGCTGCCGCTGTTCTGCACCGTCGAGTAGCCGTAGACGCTGTTGGTCAGGGCACCGACGGCGCGTGCGTCATCGGCGTCGGCGCTGGCGCCGATGTGCCCGCTGTTGGTGATGCCCGAAACGAAGGCACCGAGCACCGAGGCGCCGTAGCTCTGTCCGCTGCCACCTTGCGCGGTGGCCACCGCCATGATCCCGCCGCTGTTGTCGAGCGAAGCCGTGCCGGCGTCGGGGGTGAACGTGGGGTTGGAATAGTCGCAATAGCCGTTCTCGTCGCAGTCCACGTGGTACTGCTGGTGCAGCGCAAACGCGTAGCTGCCGACCGCGAACGCGTGGCCGTGGTCGGACCTGGCGGTCGACTGGATGCTTCCGGCATTGGACGTGCTCGAATCGTAGTGCGACAGCACATACGTGCCGAACGCGTTTGCGTAGCCGAAGTCGGCCGAGGCGGCCGCCTCGATGTCGCCGACGTTGACCACCTCGCCGGTCTGGATCGAGGAATAGGCACCGACGGCGCTGCCCCAGGCACTGGCCAGGCTGCGACCTTCGTTCTCGCCGCCGTCGGCAGTGACGACCGCGTGCGAGACGATGCTGCCGGCGTTGTAGGTGACGCCGTGATCGGCGCCGAAGACATGGGTGCCGAAGGAAACGGCGCGCCCACCGTACTGGTCGCTGGCGAGGCTGGCGGTGCTGGCGGAGGCCACGATGCTGGACCCGGCGTCGTTGGCCACATGGGTGTAGTACTTGCCGCGGCCCATCACGCCGTAGGCGCCGACGATGCCCAGCTCGCTTTCGGCCACGGCGGAGATGTCGCCGGCGTTCTCGACCGTCGCGGCGTACTTGGCATACGTGCTCACGCCGGTGGCGCCCGCGCCGGCATTGAAGAAGGTGATGCCGTTTTCGGCGACCGCGTGGGCCGCGATGTCGCCGTGGTTCACCACGGACACGTTGCCCCGGTAGTTGGCGATGGCCTCGACGGCCATGGCGCGGCTGGCGCCGTAATAGTCGTGCACACCGTCGGCATAGGCGTGTGCACGTGAGTATGCGCTGATGTTGCCGTCGTTGGCCACGGCGACGCCGTAGAGTCCGCCGGCTTCGACGGCCACCGCGCCGACGCCGCCGAACAGGGTGGCTTCGGCCGTGGCGGCAATGGTGGCGCCCGCGGCGTTGTCGACCGTGGAACTCGATCCGAAAGTCTTCAGCGCGGTCGCGGCAACGATGCCGCCGGCGAGGGACGCGTCGGCTTCGATGCTGCCGTCGTTGCTGATGCTGGCTTCGCCGCCGCCATAGGCGAATCCGTACACCTGGGCGCCGGTGGCGTACGCGGTGGCGAGCGACACGTAGGGAATGCCACGCCCGGCCTGCGACGTGGCGCTGATGTCCCCGTGATTGACGATGATCGCCGTGCTTCCGCTGTGCGCGTACGCACCGATGGTCACCGAGTTGCCCGCGCCCGACTGGGCGCTGCTCGCGATCGAACCGTCGTTGTCGATCTCTGCCTGGCCGTAGCCGTAGGAACCGGACTGGGCGATGGCGCCCCAGGCCGACGCATAGCCCTGACCGGTGACCGCCGAGGCGCCGACGTCACCGGTGTTGGTCACCAGCGCTTCGCCGTAGCCAGCGGGATTCACCGCGCGCACGCCAATCGCCTTGGCCACCAGGAAGCCGCCGGTGTCGTCGATATCGGCCAGCGCGGAGCTGGTGACGGAAACCGAGCCGCTGTTGTCGACGATGGCATCGTAGATCGTGGCGAACGTGTAGACGCCCACCGCCACCGCTTCATATTGACCGTAAGGCGCCACGGTGCCCGATGCCGTCACGGTGATCCGGCCGGCGTTGCTGGTGGCCGCCTCGAAATACGACTGGTTGACCACGCCGGCGGCGGTCGCCTGGGCACCCGAAGCCGTGGCGGAAATCGTTCCCAGGTTGGTGGCGTAGGCGTTGTAGATGCCGATCGAGTTGACCCCGGTGGCCTCGGCCACGCCGGCATAGGCGGATGCCTGCGCCGAGATGTCCCCGGTGTTGTAGAAGGATGCCGAGCCCGAATGACCGTAGGCATACGTACCGGTGGCGCTGGCTGCGCCACCCACGGCCTTGGCCGTGGCGCTCACGTCGCCATAGCTGTTGATCGCCGTGTTGGTGCCCTCGGCGTGCAGGCCCGTGGCGATCGCGACGCCGGCGGCGCCGGCGGTGGCCGTGGCGCTGGCGTTGCCATCGTTGAAGATGCTCGCCACCGCCGCGACCACCAGGTCGCCGGTGGCCTGCGCGTAGCCGCCGATGCCCGCCACGGTGCTGGCGTCGACATCGCCGCCACTGATCAGCAGGCCGACCCCGCTGTAGCCCTCGACCACGGCGCCGTATGCCTGCGCGGAGCCGAAGTCGCTCTTCGCGCTGGCGGTGATGCTGCCGTCGTTGTGCAGCGTGCTGACATCGCCGCCCACGACATAGGCACCCACCGCCACCGCTCCGCCGTAGCCGGCATGGGCCGTGGCCGTGATCGTGCCAGGCGCGTCGTTGTAGAGGTAGGACAGGTGATAGGAGAGGTTGCTCACCCCGTAGGCCGTCGCACCGCCCGCCGCGCTGGCGGCGGCGCCGACATCGCCGCTGTTGTCGACCGTGCTGCTGTACTCGCCGTAGGCTTCGATGCCCACGGCGCTGGCGTAGCCGCTGGCCTGGACGCTGCCGCTGTTCTGGATGTTCGCGTAGCCCTGGCTGGCCGCCGAGGCGACGATGCCGCTGGCATCGCCGTGGATCGAGTCAGCGTTGATCACGCCTGCGTTGCTGATGGCGAGCTGGCCGTAATAGCCCTGGCTGGCTGCCAGCAGTGCGGTGGCACTGCCGTCGTAGGCGCTGGCGCCGATCACGGCCCCGGCGAGATTGTCGAACTGGACGCTGCCATAGTCGGAGAACACGCTGGCGCCGATGACGTCATGACCGCCGTCGGCGTCACTCGCGAGCACGCTGCCGCCGTTGACGACGGTGACGTCATGCACGCCACCGATGTCCATCGCTTCGGCATCCTCGGCGGTTACCGCCGTGCCGATGCTGCCGTAGTTGGACACCCGGGTCGTGGCATCGGAACCATAGGCATGAATGCCGTCGGCGCCCGCGGTCTGGATGCTGCTGCCGGCATTGACCAGGATGGAAATGTCGCCAGCCCACGCCGCGTCGATGCCGATGTACCCGGCGTCCGGATGCACGCTGCTCGGCAGCTGGTCACCCAGTACGACCGTCAGGTCAGCCGGCGGGATGAAACCGGCATCGGCAATCGGCTGGCTGAAATCACCGTTGCAGGCGTACGTATTGCTGACGGCGTCGTAGCTGCAGGTGCCGCTATCGGCAGCCCAGCTCGCGGCGGGCGCAAACAGGGTCAGCATGGTGGCCGATACGGCCAGGGCCGCGCGAATCGCGCGGCTGATGGGGGCAACGGGCTGGCTGGCGAGTACGCGCGTTCTGGGCGGTGCGCCGCGCTGCGTGGATTGGTTCATGGTGTCCCCGACTATCGGCTATCGATCCGGCGCGGGACCTGGCTGGTCCCGCGCCGGCGGTGATGGTTGGCCTGGTGGCGATCGCGCCGCAGCTGGCCGCTTACAGCACGTTGACCGCGGTCCACGTGGCGGCAACCGCATTCGCTTCGGCCGACGTGGCTCCGTACAGGTCCTTCGCCGCCTGGATGGTGGCGACGCGGGCAGCGGCGTAGTCGGTGCTGGAGGTGAAGTACACCGTCAGCGCGCGATACCAGATCTTCTGCGCCTTGGTCCGCCCGATGCCGGGCAGGCTTGCGCCGTTGATGGTCGGCGAGCTGTGGACCACGCCACTGAAGGTCTTCGGCGTGGTGCCCTCGGCCAGCAGGTAATAGAAGTGATTGGCCACGCCCGACGAATAGTGCACGTCCAGGCTGCCGATGTTGCTCACGTAGAAGTCGGGCGAACGGCCGTCCAGGCTGGGCTTCCACATGTAGCGAAGCGCGTGCTGGCCCGGGCTGCCGGGTACGTTGGCCGGGACGATCGACTCGCCGATCATGTAGTCGGGCGTGTCGTGACTGTTGTTCGCGTAGAACTCGACCATGCTGCCGAGGATGTCCGAATTGGCCTCGTTCAGCCCGCCGGATTCCCCCGAGTAGATCAGGCCCGCGGTGCGCGCCGTGACGCCGTGGCTCATCTCGTGGCCGGTGATGTCGAGCGCGACCAGGGGACCGACGTTGACGCCATCGCCGTCGCCGTAGGTCATGCAGAAGCAGGCGTCCGACCAGAACGCATTGTTGTATTTGGTGCCGTAGTGCACCCGGTTGTAGGCACCCTTGCCGTCGTCGCCGATGCCGTTGCGCCCGAAGGTCGTCTTGTAGAAGTCCCAGGTCATCGAAGCGCCGTATTCGGCGTCGGCGGCGGCGGTGGCCAGGTCCAGCGTCGTGGAGTTGCCCCAGACGTTGTCGCTGTCCTTGTAGATCTGGCCCGAGGTGCGACTGTTGGAGCCATCGATGGTGCGCATCCTGCCGCGGGTCGGATCGCGCAACTCGTAGCCGCCGATGACCGAGTTGGTGACCAGCGGGACCGTGCCCGAATACAGCGTCTTCGCCTGGCCGGTGACGGCGGTCGTTTCGAGGTTGCTCCAGCGCTCGATCAGCGCACCCGTGCGGGCATCGACGATGTAGGTCATGTCGGCCTGCGCGTCGTGCATGCGAACCCGCCAGGCCAGTCGCGGCGCACCGTGGCCACGTGCATACACCGACAGCGTGCGCTCCGGCATCCCGACGAACCCGCTGCCGAATTCCGCGCCGGCGATGACCGCGGCCTCGTCCGACCCGACCACCGGCCGGATCGACAGATTCAGGGGCGCGCCCTGGCTGACGGAGGTGGAACGATAGCTGCCGTTGCGCGAGTGCACGACCAGGTCGCCACCGATCACCGGCAAGCCGTTGTAGGTCCGCTCCAGGCGCACATGTTCGGTGCCGTCCGCGTCGACCAGCACCCCGCGGCTGGTGTAGCGATCGTTGACCGAGGCGCGCGCCGAGGCGCCATGGCTGTGAACCAGATCGAGAGCGCGATTGACGGCTGCCTGCGCCGTGTCGACAGCGTGCGCCTGGCTGGCACAGAAGACCATTGCTGCCATTGGCAGCACTTTGCATTTCAAAGACATCTGACTCCCCCGAGTTGACGATCCTGCGTGGACGGGCCCTTGGCCGCCGCCACGGTCAGGCATGCACCCCCGAGTAGAACGACTTCCCGGGCCACGCCACACCCCCCAACAAGGGGGGGGCATCCGGGTGTGCGGGGGGTGCGCCCGCGCCAAGCCCCCGAATCAGCGGAAATCCGGGCACGACAGCCGATCTTCGCCCTGCCGCGAACGGCGCGCGGCAGGGTGCGGCAGCGCCACGCCGGCGCCTGGGGGATCGAGTAATCTGCGCGGATGTCCGCACCCGACATCATCCTGAAGACCACGCCACCGCGCCTTCCACGCAATGCGCTGGATCGGGAACGGCTGTTGCAGTTCCTGGACGAGATGCACGAGCGGACCGTGATCGCCGTTGTCGCGCCGGCCGGCTTCGGCAAGACCACGCTGTTGCTGCAGTGGCGGCGGCGCTGGATGGAAGAGCAGGCCCTGGTGGCGTGGCTGGGGGCCGATGCGCAGGATCAGCCGACCCGATTCGTTGAAGGCTTGCTGCAGGCCATCCGCCGCGCAAGCGGGCGGAAGGCGTTCGACATCATTGCCGACCAGTACGCGAGCGGGATCGGCCAGCAGGTCGAGGCGCTGACGGCGTTGCTGGCGGAAATCGCCCAGCTGCAGGCCGAAACGGTGCTCATGATCGATGACGCGGAAAGGCTGCCCGCGGCGACCGTGCACGAAGCGATCCAGTATCTGCTGCTGAATGCGCCGGCGAATCTGCATGTGGTGATCGGGTCGAGAACGCCCCTGCCATTGCAGACCAGCGAACTCGCTGCGAAGAGCAATTTCGCCGTGCTGAAAACAGACGACTTGCGGCTGCAGTTCGACGAATCGATCGAGATACTTGAACGCCGACTTGGACCGCGCCTGGATCTGGACCTGCGCGCGAAGCTGCACGACCTGACCGAGGGCTGGCCGGTCGGCCTGCAGCTCGCCATCGCGAAGATCGAGCGTGAGGCCGATCCGTCCGCGGCCATTGCCACGTTCTCCGCCCGTCGGGAAAGTCTGCAGGACTATTTCGTGGAATCGCTCTTTTCACGCCTGCCCCCGCACACCACCGACTTCCTCGTCCGCTCCGCCATCCTCGGGCACATGAACGCGGAGCTCTGCGAGGCCGTGACGGGTTGCGCGGACGCGGCAGGCCGGCTCGACCATCTGATCCTGGAAACGCCGATCATGATGGTGGGCGAAACCAGCGACTGGGTTCGCCTGCATCCGCTCGCCAGGGATTTCCTGATGGGCCGGTTCGAACAGTTGCCAGCGGCCGAGCGGGTAGAACTCCATGTCCGCGCCTCCCGCTGGCTGGCCTCGCACGGGCGCTTTTCCGAGGCGGCGGGCCACGCGCTGGCGGCCGGGGATGAAGCCCTCGCCCACACCTACGCGGCGCAATCGCTGTGGGCGCTCGGCACCGAGGGAAAACTGGCCGAGGCGCGCGAATGGCTGGATCGCATCCCGCCGAAGGTCCTTGCCGAAAACGTGTCGCTGCGGCTGGTCGCGGCATGGGTGAACGCGCTCGGCGACGGCAATGCGGAAGCGTTGCGGATCTCCCTAGACATCGCCAACGACCCGGCGACGTCGCCCCGGCTGCTCTGGCTGGCATTGCGCGTCGCCGGCGGCGCGGCGATTTATGCCGACAACCTGGGTCTGCTGCCGCAGTTGCTGTCCCGATGGCCACAGTTGCCCGGACTGATCGTGGACCCCCTGTACTTTGTCGCGCCCCTGAACTGCAGTGCTCTGCTGACGCTGCATACGGGTTCGAGCGCCGATGTCCGTACCGCCACCGCAAAGATAGCGGCGTATGGACGCGCCGGCTCCATGCGGTTGGCGGCGGCATCGGCCCTTTCCATCACCGGGCTGAGCCATCTCAGGGATGGCCACGCCGATCAGGCCGAGGCCGTGTTGCGCCCTGCGCTGGCATTGGCGGAAAAGGAGGATGGACGACGCAGCACGGTCGCGTGTCTGTATGCCGCCGTGCTCGCCGCTGCCCTGCTGGAGCGCGACCAGCTCGCCGCGGCGCAGGCACTGCTCGCCAACCGCCTCGACGTCATCGAGAGCAGCTACCCCGATGCGATTCTGACCGCGTATCGCACCCTGGTGCGGATCGCCCTCGGCCAGGGTGATGAGCGGCGCGCGCTGCATTCACTGGACAGCCTCGATGCCCTGGCCAGCCGCCGGCATTTGCCGCGATTGCAGTTGCACGGTTTGGCCGAGAGGATTCGCATCCACGCCCTGGCCGAACGCAGCGACATGGTGGGCGAACTGATGCCCCTGCTGGATCGGCTGGCGCCGGCGTTCCAGCAGGAAGATCAGCTGCCGTTGCTGCCGCACTATCAGCTTGGGGCGAGCATCGCCAGGGCCTACGCGGCGCTGGCGAGTCACGATGCGGCAAGCGCGAATCGGCAACTGGATACGGCGGACCGGCTGGCCCGCCAACTGCAACGGACTCGTGATGGCTGGACGGTCAAGGTCCTTCGCGCGGTGGTGGCACGTCAGCAACATGCAGACACCGCACTGGCCTCGCTGGGCGAAGTGCTGTCACTGGCGAGCCTGGGCGGCAATGCCAGGCTGCTCGCCGAGACCCATCCGCTGGCCGTCCAGATGGCCGTGGAGCTGCACAGGAACAGCACCGGACTGCGGATAGTGGGGCGTGCGGACCAGCCAGCCGCTTCGCCGACAGCCACCTTGCCCTCAACGGATCAGATGCCTCGGCAACCCGGCCTGCTGACGGCGAAGGAAGCGGAGATACTCAAGCTGTTGCAGGAAGGCCTGTCGAACAAGCTGATCGCACGCCACCTCGACATCAGTGCCGAGACCGTGAAATGGCACCTGAAGAACCTGTTCCAGAAACTTTCGGCCGGCACCCGCCGCCATGCTGTCGATCGCGCCCGCGTGCTCGGCCTGGTGGTGAATTGAGACAAGCCGACGCGCGTGCAGGAGTTCCACTCGCCCGCACGCCAGTCGCAACGTCAACGCCATGGACAAGCGCTCGCGAGAACCTGGGTGGGTTCAGCGAATGACCTGCGCAACGGCCGCAGCCACGGTGTCGAGGTTGGCCTGGTTCAGCGCCGCCACGCAGATGCGTCCGCTGTCGAGGGCATAGATCGCGTATTCGTCGCGCAGAAGGTGCACCTGCGCCTTGCTCAGGCCGGAGTAGGAGAACATGCCCGCCTGCCGGTTGATGAAGCCGAAGTCCGGCGCGCCCAGTGCGGCCAGTTTCTCGACGAAGCCCGCACGCATCGCGTGGATGCGCCCGCGCATGCCACCGAGTTCCTGCTCCCAGCGCGCGCGCAGTTCGCTGCTGCCCAGCACGCCGGCGACCAGCGCGGCGCCGTGCGTCGACGGGCTGGAGTAGATCGTGCGGATGACCTGCTTGACCTTCGACTGCAGCCGCGCGGCCTCGTCGCGATCGACACCGACCATCGACAGGGCGCCGACCCGCTCGCCGTACAGCGAGAACGACTTCGAGTACGAATTGGCGACCACGAAGGCCTCGATGCCCGACTCTCCCAGCAGGCGCACCGCGGTGGCGTCCTGTTCGGTGCCCCGGTCGAAACCCTGGTAGGCCATGTCGACGAAGGGCAGCAGCTTGCGCTCCTTCAGCAGCTCGATCAGCTGCGTCCATTGCGTCGCGTCCAGATCCACGCCCGTGGGGTTGTGGCAGCACGCGTGCAGCAGCACCACGGTGCCAGGCTCCAGCCTGCCCAGGTCTTCCAGCATGCCGGCGAAATCCAGGCCGTGCGTGGCCGGATCGTAGTAGCGGTATTCCAGCAATTCGAAACCCGCCGTGCGGAACACCACGTGGTGGTTGCCCCAGCTCGGGTTGCTGATGGCGATCTTCGCGCCGGCGCCGCCGACCTGCTTCAGCAGGTCCGCGGCCACGCGCAGCGCGGCGCTGCCGCCGATGGTCTGCGCGGTGGCCACGCGTCCGGCGGCGAGCAGCGGCGATGCTTCGCCGAACACCAGTTGCTGGGTCAGCCGGTTGTACGCGGCCAGCCCGTCGATCGGCAGGTAGCCGCGCGGCTTGGCCGCGGCGGCCAGCGCGTTCTCCACCTCGTGCACGCTCGGCAACAGCGGAATGCGGCCCTGTTCGTCGACATAGATGCCCACGCCAAGATTGATCTTGCCCGGCCGGGGATCGGCGAGGTAGGTCTCGGTGAGACCCAGGATCGGATCGCCCGGAGCCATTTCAACGGATGCAAAGTAGGACACGGCGGTTACTCGAAGTGAGGTGACGGGGAGGGTTCAGGCCTGCGTGGTGGCGGTGTCGTCCGTGCCGTCGACCGGCCAGGCGACGGAGGCGGGCGTGGCGCCGAAGCTGAAGTCGAACAGCTGGCGGTCGGCCAGTTGCGAGGGTGACACATGGGTCAGCGCGCGAAAGATGTTCTCGCTGCGCCCGGGCTGCTGCCGTTCCCACTCGGCCAGCATCCGGCCCACCGCCTGGCGCTGCAGGTTGTCCTGCGAGCCGCACAGGTTGCACGGGATGATCGGAAACTGCTGCTGCGCCGCGTACTCGGCGATGTCGTCCTCGCGGCAATAGGCCAGCGGGCGGATCACCACGTGACGGCCGTCGTCCGAGCGCAGCTTCGGCGGCATCGCCTTCAGCTGCGCCTGGTAGAACATGTTGAGGAAGAACGTGGCGAGGATGTCGTCGCGATGATGGCCGAGCGCGATCTTGGTGATGCCGTTGGCCGCCGCCCAGGTGTACAGCGCGCCGCGACGCAGCCGCGAGCACAGGCTGCACATGGTCTTCCCCGCGGGAATCACCCGGGTCACCGTGCTGTAGGTGTCCTGCTCGATGATGTGAAACGGCACGCCGCGGGCGGTCAGGTAGTCCGGCAATACATGTTCCGGGTAGTCCGGCTGCTTCTGGTCCAGGTTCACCGCGATCAGTTCGAAGCGCACCGGCGCCTTCGCCTGCAACTGCAGCAGCAGGTCCAGCAAGGTGTACGAATCCTTGCCGCCGGACAGGCACACCATCACCTTGTCGCCCTCCTCGATCATGCCGAAATCGCCCACCGCCTGGCCTACCTGGCGGCGCAGGCGCCGGGCCAGCTTGCCGCCGTCGGCGGCGGGTGGGCGGAAAATGGGCAACGGGGCGGACATGTCGGGCGATCGGCAACGGGAGCCTGCCATTGTAGCGACCTCGCCGCCGCCGGGCCGAATCCATGGGCACGGCGGCAAATCGGCGTGGCAAATCGGCGGTACACTTGGGAAATCGCCGCCCAGCCTCATCACCGTCATGCAGGTCCAGGATCACGCAGAAATCGTCCACTTGCTCGCCGAGCTGCGGATGGAGCATCGCGACCTCGACGCCGCGATCGACCAGCTCGCCTCGGCGATCGGTCGCGACGAGCTGCAGCTGACCCGGCTGAAGAAACGCAAGCTGCTGCTGAAGGACCACATCGCGCGGCTCGAGAGCAAGCTGATCCCCGACCTCGACGCCTGAGCGCCCACTGGAATCCCCGATGACCCCGTTCGCCCCGATCCGTCTGCACGACGAATACGTCGTGCTGGAACCGCTGAGCCTGGAACACGTGCCGGCACTGGAGGCGGCCGCCGCCGACGGCGAGCTGTGGAACCTGCAGGTCACCAGCGTCCCGGCACCGGGGCAGACCGGTGACTACGTGGCCAAGGCGCTGCAAGGCCAGGCCGAAGGCCACATGCTGCCGTTCGCGATCCGCGAGTCCGGCAGCGGCGAGATCGTTGGCAGCACCCGCTACTACGAGATCGACGCCGCGCTGCCACGGCTCGCCATCGGCTACACCTGGTACGCGAAGCGCTGGCAGAAGAGCCACCTCAACACCGCCTGCAAGCGGCTGCTGCTGGAGCACGCGTTCGAGGCCCTGGACTGCGTGGCGGTGGCCTTCCACACCGACGAATTGAACGAGGATTCGCAGCGCGCGATCGAGCGTCTTGGCGCGCAGCGCGAGGGCGTCCTGCGCGCCCACCGGCGCCGCGTCGACGGCAGCCTGCGCAACACCGTGTGCTTCAGCATCCTCGCCGGGGAATGGCCGAACGTGTCGAACTGGCTGGAGATGCGGCTGAGCCGGCTGGCGGCATCGTAGGAGCGCACCCATGCGCGATGGCTCTTCGTCACGTCACGAAAAGCGTTCGCGCGCGGGATACGCTCCTACATCAGCCGGTTGAGCAGGTGGTCGAGCTGGCTGCGGCTGAGTCGCTTCAGCAGCTTGCGCACCTCGGGCGGATACTGCCGCGGGCTCTCCAGCGCCTGGTAGTCGACCAGTCGCGTGGCGTGCCGGCGCAAGGCCGCCCACTCCGCTTCGTGTTGTGCCTGCAGCAGGCGCGACGGGTCGCGCAGGATCAGTGCGTTTTCCAGATCCAGTGACCACGCGCGCGGATTGAGGTTGTTGCCGGTCAGCACGGCCACGTCGTCGTCGATCAGCAGGCCCTTCAGGTGATAGCTGTTGTCGCCGTCGCGCCACAGGTGCAGGTTGAGCTGGCCGCTGTCGATCTGGCGGCGGTGCGCGCGGGCGAAGCGGCGCAGGTTGTTTTCGTACAGGTAGGGCAACAGGCCGATGGTCTTGAACGGCTCGCCCGGCGGGATGTAGAAATCGTTGGCGGTCTTGTCGCCGACCATGATGTCGATCGTGCAGCCACGACGCAGCAGCTGGCCCAGCACCGCGCGCACCGGCCGCGGCAGGTTGAAGTAAGGGGTCAGCACGATCAGTCGCTGGCGCGTGCCACGCAGCAAGTCGAGCAGCACCTCGTTCAGCGTGTTGTCGCTGCGGCCGAAGCCCGGCAGGGGCGTCACCGCCACCGTGCCGTCGACCAGGCTGGCCTGCGGCACCTCGTAGCTTGCCCGCTGCAATGCCTGGCGGAATTCGCGGATCGCCGGCTGCAACGACTTCGTCGAGGGCACGTCCGCCACGTTCAGGCGCCGCACCGCATCGCTGCCGTTGAAATGCTTCTGCACGAAACCGGCCATCGCGTCGGCCAGGCCGGCGTGCTGCAGCAGGTGATAGCGGTCGAGCCGGTAGCGCCCATGCCGAGCGAGATAGACATCATTGAGACTGGCGCCGCTGTAGAGCACCGCATCGTCGATCACGAAGCCTTTCAGATGCAGCACGCCGAACAGTTCGCGGTTCTGCACCGGCACGCCGTAGATCTCCACCCCCGGCCCCAGCCGCGCCGCGTACTCGCGGTACATGCCCGCGTTGCCCGCGCTTTTCTGCTTGCCGATCAGGCCGCGCTGGGCGCGATGCCAGTCCACGAACACGGCTATCTGCAGATCCGGCGCGCGCGCCTTCGCCGCGTAAAGCGCATCGAGCACTTCACGGCCGGCATCGTCGTCCTGCAGGTACAAGGCCACGATCACGATGCGCCGGGTAGCCTGGCCGATGAGTCGCAGCAGGGTCTGCCGGAACGCAGCCGGGTCAGGCAGGGTGGCGATGGCGCCGGCGGGCACCGCGAAGAACGGCATCGCCTGCGTCGAGGCGCCCGGCTTGCGCCTGCGGGGGAACGGCAGGATGCGCCGCGCGATGCGGCCGGGAGCGGAGATCAGCTTGTTCATGGCCACAACGATGGACGACAACGCCCATCATCGCAAACCACGGCGGATGCGCCTACACCGCGGCGCGGCTTCCACGCCGCCGACGGCACTTGCCGCGGGCGACGCCCGGGCGCATAACCTCACCCGCGGCATGGCAGGGGCATCGAGGCCCGGGGGAGAGCAAGCCATGAATCAGAACGGGGAAGCACCGCCCTCGCCTGGCGAGCCGGCTTCGACGGAAGCACAGCTGTTCGGCATGCGGCGCGATCGCGCCGGGGTGGAGCCGCAGGCGCCACACGCCGGCCTGGCCTTGTCCGGTGGCGGCGTGCGCAGCGCCACCTTCTGCCTGGGCCTGTTGCGGGCGCTGGCGCGCAACGGCGTGCTGCACCGTTTTGACTACCTTTCGACGGTCTCCGGTGGCGGCTACATCGGCGCCGCGTTTGGACGTCTGTTCAACGCCGCCACCACGCCGCAACGGGTCGAACAGGGCCTGGCCAATGACCGGTCGCTGCTGCTGTGGTGGTTGCGCAGTAACGGTCGCTACCTGACGCCCGCCGGCGCAGGCGACCTGTTGCAGGCTGCCACCGGGCAACTGCGCGGCTTCGTGGCCACCCAGTTCGAGATCGCCGTGCTGTTGGCGCTGCTGGCATCGGCGGTGGTGTTGCCGCACCTGCTCTGCTACCCGGTCTACGCCCAACACCTGCCATGGCTGACGGTGAACCTGTGGTGGCTGGGCCTGGTTCCGCTGGGCTGGTTGTCGGCGGCCTGCGCCTTCGCCTACTGGTGGGCACGCGATCCGGAAGACGGCTCGCTGGCGGGCGACCTGGCCATCGTCGTGGTGACCGCCGCGCTCGGCGGCGGCCTGCTGTGGCTGGCCCCGCCGCTGGACAGCAGCCACGGCCCGGGCCTGATGCAGGTGGCCGGCGTGATCCTGCTGGCCATTCCACTGGCATGGCTGTGGACGCGCGTCCGCGGCAGCCAACCCGCCCAGGACCGCGTGCGCTACACGATCAGCCTCACCTTCCTGCTGAAGTGCCTGCTGCTGTTGCTGCTGCTGGGCGTCGCCGACCTGCTCGGCTGGTTCCTCGCCTGGTTGCTGGAATCGGGCGCCCTGCGCGCTCCCGGGTGGAACGGCGCGGGCATGATCGCGCTGCTGGTGGCGGTGGCGCGCTTTGCCCTGCCGGCGCTGCAGCCGCACAACGACAAGCCCAGCCTGGCGCGCCTGCCACTGGCCCTGATCGCCAACCTGTGCGGCCTGTTGCTGCTCGGCCTGCTGCTGTTGTTCTGGCTCAGCGCGCTGCAGTACCTGCTGTTCTTCATGGGCACCACCACGTCCGCGCCAGCGGCCTGGCTGCGCTGGCTGGCCGTAGTGGTGCCGTGCCTTGCCTATGCGGGGCTGACCGGGCGCAACCTGCAGGCGATCAACCGCTCGTCGCTGCACGCGTTCTATCGCTCGCGCATCGCGCGCACCTACGTCGCGGTGGGCAACCAGCCGGTGGCCGTCGCCGGCCCGACGCGCTTCCCCGTCTCGCCGCTGCAGTCGACGGACTCCGCCAGCGCACAGGCGGTGGTCAAGGTGACCGAACTGCTCGACCACGACGATGTGGCACTGCCCGACTACACGCCGCACCTGCACGGCGGCCCGATCCACCTGATCAACTGTTGCATCAACCAGACCGTCGACGATCGCACCGAGGCGTTCAACGCCGATCGCAAGGGCATCTGCCTCACCGTCGGTCCGTTCGGCGTGGAAACCGGGACCCGGCCCGCACGAACGCAGCCTGCGGGCGCCGGCGAAACGCTGCAGGGCACCACGCTGGCCGAGTGGATCGCCATCTCCGGTGCCGCCGCCGGTTCCGGCATGGGTTCGATGACCCGCCCCGGGGTGGCCGTGCTCACCTTCCTGAGCGGCCTCCGGCTCGGCTACTGGTGGCGCAACCGGCTCGGCAAGCCGTCGCTGTCATGGTCATGGCTCGGCAAGTCGCGGGCGGCCCTGCAGGAAATGCTGGCGCGCTTTCCCGGCCTGCAGGGGCCGGTGTGGTACCTGTCCGACGGCGGGCATTTCGACAACACCGGTGTCTATGCCCTGCTCAAGCGCGAGCTGAAGCTGATCGTGCTGGCCGATTGCGGTGCCGACCCGAACTACCTGTTCGCCGACGTCGAAAACCTGGTCCGCAAGGCGCGCATCGACTATGCCGCCATCATCGAATTCATCGACCCGGCCAGCCTCGCGCCGGGCACCGTCGAGCCCGCGCTGCTGGCCCGGCTCGGCACGCCGGACAGCGTGATGCCGGGGCCGGGCACGCAAAGCCTGCTGCTGGCCCGCATCCGCTACCAGAGCGGCAACACCGGCGCCCTGCTGGTGGTGAAACCGCGCCAGCCGGCGGACTCGCCGCTCGACATCGTCGGCTACGCCAACCGCGACATGCGTTTCCCGCAGCAGGGTACGGAGGACCAGTTCTTCGACGAGGCGCAATGGGAAAGCTATTGCCAGCTGGGCGAACTGCTGGGCAGGCCGCTCGATCGCGCGATCCTCGACGCACTTCCCGCGCTGGCGCTGGACGGGGTCGCCGCCAGCATCGGTCCGCTCGCTCCGGACGTGCAGAAGAGCGCGATGTCGCTGCGCCAGCGGGTCACCGCCACGGTCGGCGCCTCGCTCGGACTGAGCGCGATCGCCGGCCTGGCGCTGGCCGGTTGGCAAGCGTGGGATGCCCACCTGAAACAGGGCATCGAACAGCAGAAACTGGTCACCGAGGCCGCCCGCGACCTGGGCAAGGCGATCGGCGACGATGCCGCCTTCGACGGCAGCATGGATGCCTCGGTGCAGCTGTTCCGCGCCCAGGCCGGGCCGCCGCCGTACCCGGACTCGATCCGCCTGATGGTGGACGGCCTGGTCGATTCGCTGCAGGCGAAATGCGCCAAACTGCCACCGGGCCAGCTCGCGCTCAATTGCAACAACGACCTGACCATCCTCGGCGGCGCCCCCTCGCTGACCCGCTGGGAACGCGCCATGGTCGGCTACCGTGACTGGCCACCGGTGGTGGCGCTCGATCCCGACGCACCCGTCGTGGCGGGCGCGAACCCCTCCCCGGACTCCGCAACCACGACATCCGCCACCGACACGACACCCGTCACCGTCGACGACATGCCGTCCGAAAGCCCGACGCTGGCATCGGCACCGGAGCCCGCGCGAGATGTTCCCCCACCGCCGCCTCCGCCGCCGCCGCCCGAAACGGCAACGCCGCCACCGGTCCGGACGGCACGCCCGACTGCTGCCGCCACCACGGTCGCCCACGCCTCACCGGCGAACGCCGCCACCCTGGCCGACGCCGCACGCCGCGCCTGCACCCAGGGCATCTCGCGCCGTTTCGTGGTCTATGCGCAGATCTACGACGAGGCCGAGCGCGCCGCAGCCGAGACCCTGCTGCCCCAGCTGCGCGACCTGGGCGTGGCCACGCCCGGCATCGAGAACGTCACCGCCAGCGCCGCCAGCCGTGGCCGCACCCTGCCGTTCCAGTGGCACGTGCCCACCGTGCTCTACAGCGATGCCGGCACCCAGTGCGCGTCGGCGATCAGCGCATGGATGGGCGCCACCCGTCCGTTCGACTCGCCCCGCGCGCCCCAGGCCGTGCCGTTCCCGCTCTCCATCCGCGGCGAACCGAACGTGATCGAGCTGTGGATTCCCGCCACGGCGAAACCCTGACTGCCCCGTGAGGCCACTCAACGCGGGGGTGCGTGGGGGCCGGCCTGGCGACTCCGTGCTGGATCGGGTCAGTGCCGGATCGGGAAGGTCTGCGCGTTGCCGGGCGTCGAATTCGGCGCGGCATGGCCCGCCGGGTTGGCGCTCGGCACGCGCGCACCGCACTGATACGCGCCCCAGGGCTGCGATCCCGCGTCGGGTTCGGCCAGCGGCTTGATCGTGTCGGCATTCATCTTGGCGGCCTCGTTGCGGGCCAGCACTTCGAGTTCGTCGCGCACCTTGATGTCGTTGCGGTCGACCGGGCCGACGTGATCCATCACCGAGACGGTGACCTTGCCCAGGTCGCGACAGGCCGAGACGTCGCCGCTCCAGGCGGTGCGCACGTTCTTCGCCGCCGGGTCCATGGTGATGCCCCAGTTGCAGGCGCTCAGCAGCAACACGGGGACGAGCAACAGCAGGGTCTTGCGCATGGAGGGCTCCGCAACAGTGACTTGGAATATGGAAGAGGCCGGACCTTGCGATCCGGCCTCCATCGTAACGCGGTGGCGCGGACGCGTCCCGCGGCGGCCGCACGACATGCGGCGCCGGTTCATGCCGGCGCCGCATGCAGGCTCACCTGGCCGGCTTCGCCGCCACCGGCTTGCCGTCGGCATCGAGCACCTGCACCTGGCCGAGCTTGAGCGCACGGATCGGCGACTCGATCTTCGCCAGGTCGCCGACGATCACCCAGGTCAGCTGATCCGGGTGGATGATCTGCTTCGCCGCCGCCTCCACCGCGCCGTCGGTCTGTCCCTCGATGCGCGACTTCAGGGTCTGCACGTAGTCATCCGGGCGGTTGTACAGGGCGATGCCCTGCATCGCATCCATCACCGCCGAGGTGGTCTGGTACTCGCCCGGCATGCTGCGCACGTCGCCGACCTTGACCTTGCTGATCTCGGCGTCGGTCAGCGGCTTGTCGCCGATCACGCCGTTGGCCTCCTTCAGCATCTCGGCAATCGATGGCGCGGTCTTGTCGGTCTGCACCGGCGCGTACAGCATGAACGGACGCTGCCCCACCGCGTTCTGCAGGAAGCTGAAGGCGCCGTAGGCCCAGTGCTTGTCCTCGCGCAGGTTCATGTTGAGACGCGAGGTGAAGGTGCCGCCGAAGGCACCGTTCATGGTCTGGATTTCCAGGTTGTTGGCCGCTTCGGTGGAAGGCGCCAGGCTGCCGGCAAGGATCAGCGTCTGCTGCGCTCCGGGACGATCGACCAGGAACACGCGCGCCTGCTGCGGCGGCGTGACCTGGCCGATGTTCTTCACCGGCACCTTGCCGGCCGGTGCCTTCCAGTCCCCGAACACCGCGTTCAACTGCGGGATGATCTGGTCCAGCGTGGTGTCGCCGGCGACCAGGATCTTGACGTTGTCCGGGCGGATGTAGTCGTCCATGAAGCTGCGCATGTCGGCCGCGGTCAGCGACTTGATCGACGCCTCGGTGCCCGAACCGGTGAACGGGATCGCGTAGGCGTGGTCCTTGCCGTACAGCAGCGGCGGCAGGGTCCGCAGGGCGATGCCGGTGGGCTGGCTCTTTTCCTGCGCGATGCGCGCCAGCCACTGGCCACGCAGGCGACTGGTGTCGCCGTCACGGAAGGCCGGATTGCGCACGATGTCGGCGAACAGGTCGAGCGAGGGCTTGAGCTGGTCATCGAGTGCATTGAGCGAGGCGTTGCAGTAATCCAGCCCGCAACCGCTGGCGATGATCGCGCCCAGACGCTGCTTGCGCTTGGCGATCTCCACCGAGTCCAGGCTGCTGGTGCCTTCGTCGAGCATGTTCATGGTGAAGCTGGAGGTGCCCAGCTTGCGCCCCTGGTCGGCGGCGAAACCCGCGTCGAACAGCAGCTGCAACTGCACCGCCGGCACGGTGTGGCGTTCGGCCAGGACCACCTCGATGCCGTTGTCGAGCTTGCCGCGTTGCAGCTTCGGGAAGCTGAGGTCGGGGAAGCTGCTGACCTCGGGCACGCCCTTGCCGCGATCGACGTCGCTGGCCACCGTCTTGAAGTCGCCCCTGGCTGAAAGCACCGGCGCCGGCGCACCCTTGGCGGCGGCACGACCGGCCATCTTGGCCATGTCGGTGGCGTCGACCTTGCCCGGCACGACGGTCAAGGTGTAGTCGCCCTTGCTGATCCACTTGTCGGCCACCGCCTTAACGCTGGCCGGGGTCGCCGCCATGAACGCGTTGAAGTCCTTCAGGTACTGCCCCGGATCACCGTGATACAGCTGGCCCTGGGCGAGAATCGAAGCCTGCGTGTTGACCTTTTCCAGGCCGCGCACGAAGGAGGCACGCGTCTCGGTCTTCACCCGCGCCAGTTCGTCGGCGGTGGGGCCGGTCTTCAGGAATTTCTGCCACTCGTCGGCGATGGCGGCCTCGACCTTCGCCGGATCGACACCCTTCTTCACGTCCACCTGCAGGTTGAACATGCTGGCCAGCACATGCTGCTCGACGTCGACCGAGACATCGTCGGCCAGCTTGTCCTGGTAGACCAGCCGCTGGTAGAGCCGCGAGGTCTTGCTGCCGCCGAGCACGGCGGCGGCCAGTTCCAGCAGGTTCTCGTCGTTGCTGCCGCGACCGGGCACGTTCCACTCGCGGTAGATGCGGGTCTGCGCCACGTTGTCGGTCATCGTGCCCCGGGTGGAGCTGTCGCGCGGCGCGATCCACGGCTGCGGCCGCGGCACCTGGGGGCCGGCGGCGATGTCGCCGAAATACTTCTGCATCTTTTCCTTCGCCACCGCCGGCGTGATGTCGCCGGACAGCACCACCACCGTGTTCGCCGCGCCGTAGTAGTCGCGGAACCACTGCTTGACGTCGCCCAGCGAGGCGGCGTTCAAGTCGTCCATCGAGCCGATGGTGTCGTGGTGGTAGGGATGGTTGGCCGGGAACGCCTCGGCCTGGATCAGCTCGCCGGCACGGCCGTATGGCTGGTTCTCGCCCTGGCGCTTCTCGTTCTGCACCACGCCGCGCTGCTCGTCCAGCTGCGGCTGGCCGATCGCGCCCAGCAGGTGCCCCATGCGGTCGGATTCCATCCACAGCGCCATGTCCAGCGCACTGGTCGGCACCGTCTCGAAGTAGTTGGTGCGATCGAGCCAGGTGGTGCCGTTCTGGTCGGTGGAGCCGGCCAGTTCGAACGGCTTGAAGTATTCGTCCTTGTGGTTCTCCGAGCCCTGGAACATCAGGTGCTCGAACAGGTGCGCGAAACCGGTCTTGCCCTTCGGCTCATACGACGAACCGACGTGATACCAGACGCTGACCGCCACCACCGGCGCCTTGTGGTCTTCGTGCACCACCACGGTGAGGCCGTTGGGCAGGGTGAAACGGCTGTAGGCCAGCTCGGGACTCTGCTGCGAGGCGGCGGCAGTCGTCGCGGCGGCGGCAGCGGGAGCGGCCCATGCCAGCGGCATGCCGCCAGCCAGGGTGAGCGCGCCGGCGATCAGCAGGGCGAGTGGTTTCTTTGTCACGGTGAACCTCCTGTTTCACGGATAAGTCGACACAGGCTAGCGGCGCGGGACGGGTGTCGCAAATGACTTGCGGCAGGGTACGCCGGGGGCGTCCGCCAGCGTGTCCGGCTGTCCGGCGGCGGTCGACAGCGGTGTCCGCGGACAGGATTGCCGGCCCGAAGCCACCGTGATGACCGCGTCAAATCAAGCACTTGGAGCGTTTGCAACCGTTGGCACGCGGATTGCTCTCTTGTCCGTGCAGGGACTCTTCCCCCATTCGTCGGAGACAAGCTCATGAAATTCGAAACCCTGATGTTGCGCGGACTGTTCATCGCCTGCCTGGCGGTATGCGGCCTGATCTTCGGCGCCATGGTGACCACCACGCCCGCCTCGGTACGGCTGGCCGGCAGCCATTCGCTGCGGACGATCCTGCTGGCGGCGCCGAGCAGTTGCGCCTTGCCGCCCGACGGCGTGATGTGCGCCCAGCTCGGCACGGCGTCGCCGCTCAACGGTTGATCCCGGGCGATGCCGTACGGCGATAATGGCGGATGCTCCACGTCATCCTGTTCAATCCCGAGATCCCGCCGAACACCGGCAACGTGATTCGCCTGTGCGCGAACACCGGCGCTGGGCTGCATCTGATCCGTCCGCTGGGCTTCGAACTTGACGATGCCCGCCTGCGCCGCGCCGGGCTGGACTACCACGAGTACGCAAGGCTCGCGGTGCACGACGACCTGGCCAGTTGCCTTGATGCGATCGGCGCGCCCCGGGTGTTCGCCTTCACCACCCGCGGCCGTGTCGCCCATGTGGAGGCGCGTTTTGCCGACGGCGACGCCCTGCTGTTCGGCTGCGAAACCGCCGGACTGCCGGCAGCCGTGCTCGAGGCGATTCCCGCCGAGCAACGCCTGCGCCTGCCGATGCGTCCGGACAGCCGCAGCCTGAACCTGTCGAACACGGTGGCCGTGGCCGTCTACGAGGCATGGCGGCAGCTCGGCTTCGTCGGAGCCGGCAGCCAGGAATAGGGAATCGGCAGAGCGCTCTTCCGCGAGATTGAAAGGGACGTGCGCCGCTGCTTTGCCCTTAGCCTGTCCGATTCCCGATTCCCCATTCCCGACGGCGCCCGCGCCGCCCCGCTACAATCGGCAGATGAACGCCGCCACCCCCAACTCCTGGTTGCCGCAACCGCTGCGCAAGCTTGCCGGCCGAGCGCTGGAAACCGCGCTGAACCACACCTTGTCGCTCGATCCGGACACGCAGCAGAAGCTGGCCGCGCTGCATGGACGCAGCGTGCAGTTGCATCTGCGCGGACCCGAGATCGCGTTGGCCATCACCGTCGAGGACGCCCGCCTCAAGGTGGGCCCACCGCAGGCCGATGACCAGCTGAAGGTCGCCGCCTCACCGGGCAGTCTGCTGGCGATGATGTTCCGCCGCGACGACGACGGCATCGCTCCGGGCAAGGTGGAGATCGCCGGCGATGCCGAGCTGGCGCGCCGGCTGGAAAAGCTGGCCAGCAAGTTCGCTCCCGATTTCGAGGAGGCGTTCACGCGCACGTTCGGCGACGTGCTTGGCGTGCCGCTGGCCAGGACGGTGCGCAAGGGCCTGGCCCACGCCCGCGAAACCGCCAGCCACCTCACCGAGGATGGCGCGGACTGGTTGCGCGACGAGGCGCGCGTGGCGATGGCGCCGGGCGAGGTGGAGGGTTTCCTCGACGGCGTGGACGAGCTGCGTGAACGCAGCGAACGACTCGAATCGCGCGTGCAGCGGCTGCTGCAGCGCGTGTCGGGCAACGCCGCGTGACGCCGCTGAAGGTCGTGCCGCGGCTGCTGCGGGTCGCCTCGGTGTTGCTGGCGTACCGGCTCGACGAACTGGTCGACGCGGCGCATCTCTATCGTCCGCTGAAGCTGCTGAGGCCGCTGGTGGCGAAGCCCCGCGTCGACATCCGCGGCTTGCCGCGCGGCGCGCGCCTGCGTCATGCGCTGACCGAACTGGGGCCGATCTTCGTCAAGGCCGGCCAGGTGTTGTCGACCCGCCGCGACCTGGTGCCGGCCGACATCGCCGATGAGCTGGCCCTGCTGCAGGACCAGGTCGCGCCGTTCCCGGGCAGCGAAGCACGCGCGATCGTCGAGCAGGAACTGAAACTGCCGATTGGCCGTCTCTACGCCCAATTCGATGAAACACCGCTGGCCTCCGCCTCGATCGCCCAGGTGCATGCCGCCACCCTGCACGACGGCCGCGAAGTGGTGGTCAAGGTGCTGCGCCCGGGCATCGATGCGCAGATCAGCCGCGACGTGAAGCTGCTGCGTTCGCTGGGCGAACTGGCCCAGCGCTGGCACCCGAACGCCGACAAGATCCGCCCGCTGGACGTGGTGGCCGAAGTCGAGAAGATGCTGGAGAACGAGCTGGACCTGCAGCGCGAAGGCGCCAGCGCCAGCCTGCTCCGGCGCAACTTCGCCAGCGGCGTGGACCTCTACGTGCCCGAGGTGCACTGGGACCTGACCGCCACCCGCGTGCTCACCCTGGAACGGGTGCACGGCCTCAGCAGCGACGACATCGCCGCGATCGACGCCGCCGGACTCGACCGCAAGGCGCTTGCCGTCAAGGGCGTGCGGGTGTTCTACGAGCAGGTGTTCCGCGACAACTTCTTCCACGCCGACGCCCACCCCGGCAACATCTGGGTCGACCCGGCGCGCACCGATGAACCGCGCTTCATCGCGCTGGATTTCGGCATCATGGGTTCGCTGCCCGAAGCCGACCAGTACTGGCTGGCGCAGAACTTCATCGCGCTGTTCGAACGCGACTATGCCCGCATCGCCAAGTTGCACGTGGACGCGGGCTGGATGCCTGCCGACGTGCGCCTGGACGAGCTGGAAGCCGCCGTGCGCACGGTGTGCGAGCCGTACTTCACCCGTCCGCTGTCGCAGATCTCGCTGGCCGAGCTGGTCGTGAAGCTGTTCCAGACTGCGCGCCGTTTCGAGCTGACCCTGCAGCCGCAGCTGATCCTGCTGCAGAAGACCCTGCTCAACATCGAGGGCGTGGGCCGCATGCTCGATCCGGAGATCGACATCTGGGCGGTGGCGCACCCGGTGCTGAAACGCATCCTGCGCGAGCGCTACAGCCCGTTGCGCACCTTGCGCGAAGTGCGCAAGCGGTTGCCCGAATGGCTGCACGAGGCACCGCAATTCCCCGAGCTGGTGCGCGACGCACTGCGCCAGATCGGTCGCGGCGAACGGCGCGTGCTGAGCGACCCGCTGGCGCTGAAACTGAGCCTGGACAACGCCCGACGCCAGCACAAGCTGATTGCCTGCGGTCTGCTCGGCAGCACGCTGCTGATCGGCGCGACCCTGCTGGGCACGCTGTCGCCGCACCACGGCATCTGGCCGCCTCTCGGCACCGGCGTCGCCGGCCTGCTGGCCTTCGCGATCGGCTGGCCGCGCGCGCGCTGATTGCGGCGAGCGCACCGACCCATGCTCGAGATCCTGTACCAGGACGACGCACTGATCGCGGTCAACAAGCCCGCGAACCTTGCCGTGCATCGCTCGAAGATGGTGGGCAATGCCGAGGAATTCCTGATCGACCTGCTGCGCGAACAGATCGGCGACAACGTCTACCTGGCGCACCGGCTCGACCGCGCCACCAGTGGCGTGCTGCTGGTGGCGCGCAGCAAGGAGGTCGCCGCCGCGCTGGGCGAACAGTTCATGGCCCGCAGCATGCACAAGCAGTACCTGGTGGTGGTACGCGGCTGGCCCGAACCGGTCGAGGACGTGATCGACTATCCGCTGCCCGGCTCGCGCGAAACCGGCCCGCGCCGCGAGGCACGCACCCGCTACCGGCGCCTCGCTACCATCGAGGTGCCGATCGAACTGGGCCGCTATCCACAGCAGCGCTACGCGCTGGTTCTCGCCGAACCCGAAAGCGGCCGCTTCCGCCAGATCCGCAAGCACCTGGCGCATGTCCACCACCCGGTGATCGGCGATTGCCAGCACGGCCGCGGCGACCACAACCGCCTGTACAAGCAGCACTTCGGCTGCCATCGGATGCTGCTGCATGCATGGCGACTGGATTTCCACCACCCGGTCACCGGTGCGCCGATGCAGCTGGAAGCTCCGCTGGATCAGGCCTACACGCACCTGCTCGCTCGGTTCGGCTGGCCCCGGCCCGAAGACATCGTGGCGTCGCCGAACGATCTCCCGCCACTCCCCGGTTCGTCCCGGGCGTAGCCGCGCAGCGGCGAAACCGGAGAACGCGCGGCGCAGCGTTTCGACTCCACGGCTGCGGCACCGCGCTCGACGCGGTCGGGATCAGGCATCCCTCGCCCCGCCTTTCGCTTGCCCGTAAACTGCCAGGTATGTTGACCGTCAGCCACAGCATCGCCCTGCCCGAGTCCGAACTGGTCGAGCGCTTCCTGCGCGCCGACGGTCCGGGCGGGCAGCATGTGAACCGCACCGAGAGCGCGGTGGAACTGCGTTTCGACGTGGCCGGCTCACCGTCGCTGCCTGAGGAGATCCGCACGCGTCTGCTGCAGCGCCGCGATCGCCGGCTGACTGCCGAGGGCGTGCTGGTGATCCAGGGCCGCCGCTTCCGCGACCAGGGACGCAATCGCGATGACGTGCGCGAGCGGCTGGTGGAGATCATCCGCGGCGTGCTGGTGCCGCCGAAGAAGCGCCTGGCCACCCGCCCCACCCGCGCCTCGAAGGAACGTCGCCTGGTGGGCAAGCAGCAACGCGGCCAGATCAAGCAGTCCCGTTCACGCAAGCCGGATCTCGAATGAAGGGACAACTGCCCAGCCCCGCGCAACTGCCACCGGGCATGCCGCATCTGGCCGACAACTGGCGTCGCCGACTCTGTCGCGGCGTGCTGCGGCTGTGCGGCTGGAGCCTGGTCGGCGAGTTTCCCGACGTGCGCCGCGCGGTGCTGATCGCGGCGCCGCACTCCTCATGGTGGGATGGCGTGTGGGGCCTGCTGATGAAGGTCGGCATCGGCGCCGACATCCATTTCATGGGCAAGCAGGAGCTGTTCCGCGGCCCGCTGGGCAAGCTGCTGCTGAAGCTGGGCGGCATGCCGATCGACCGCGGCGCCGCCAAGGGCGTGGTCGAGCAGATGATCGACCAGCTGCAGCAGCACGAATCGCTGTGGCTGGGCATCGCGCCCGAAGGCACGCGCAAGCCGGTGGCGCGCTGGAAGAGCGGTTTCTGGCGCATCGCCCACGAGGCCGGCGTACCCATCGTCACGGCCTGGTTCAACTATCCGGACAAGACCATCGGTGTCGGCCCGCTGTTCCACACCAGCGACGACCTGGAAGCGGATCTCGCCCGCCTGCGCGCGTTCTATGCGCCGTTCCGTGGCAAGCGCCGCAACGTGTGACGGGATGCGCGCGCCTTGCCGCCCCGTCAACGCTGCGAATGGCCCGGATCATCGTGCTCGCGATGGGTCAGCAGGCCAGGCCGCACCAGGTCGATGAAGGCCCGCGCCTCGGCGCTGAGGAACTTGCCCTTGCGCATCACCACGCCGTAGCTGCGCTGGGGGAAGAACTGCTTCATGTTGCGCACCGCCAGCCGTTCGCTGTCGGCAGCGGTGATGCAGATGCCGGTGACGATGGAGATGCCCATGCCCATCGCCACGTACTCCTTGATCACATCCCAGCCGCCGACCTCGATCGCCACGTGATACGGCACCTGCTGCTGCTGGAACACCAGGTCGACCAGGCGATAGGTGGACAGCCGCTGCGGCGGCAGGATCAGGCCGTAAGGTGACAGGTCTTCGAGGGTGATCCGCTCCTTCGCCGCCAGCGGATGGCCCGGCGGCATGATCAGCATCGGGTCGTAGTGCTGCACCGGCGCCCAGGCGATGTCGTTGGGAACGTCGAGCATCGAGCCCACGGCGAAGTCGGCCTCGTCCGCGCGCAGCATCGCCATGCCGTCCTTGCCGGTGACGTTGGCCAGCTGCAACTGCACCGCGGGGAAGCGCTCGCGGTAGCGGCGCACCAGGTCGGGCAGCAGGTACTGGATGGTCGAGGTGCCGGCGGCGATGGTCAGGCGACCGGCCTGCAGCCCCTTCACCCTGGCCTGGAAGTCGCGATCCAGTGTGTCCCAGCCTTCGACCAGGGGCCGCGCCAGTTCATACAACGCCTCGCCCGCGTCGGTGAGGTTGATGCGGCGCCGGCGCCGTTCCAGCAGGCTCATGCCGAGTTCCCGCTCCAGCGCCTGCAATTGCAGGCTGATGGTGGGTTGCGACAGGTACAGCGCTTCGGCCGCGCGGGTCAGCGTACCCAGCTTCACCACGCTGACGAAGGCACGCAACTGCTTGTGCCGATTGCCTTTGTAGTAGTAGCGCCCGCCGTTCTCCGCCGGCACGGACTCGCCACGCTTCCTTGCTGCGCTGCGGCGCGGCTTTTTCGCTCCGTTCAGCGCCGCGTTGTGCTTTTTCATCGCCATATTTCAATACTTTGGAGTATGTATTGCATTTGCTCATAGTAATGATTGAAACATTCACTTTGTCAAATAGCTGATTTGTACCTAGCTTCGAGTCATTCCCGACACGGAGCGACACCATGGCAGTACCGCAGGAAAGACTCGAACTCGGCGCCATCGAGATTCATGCCGACCCGGCCGGTTACGCGAGCATCCTGACCCCGGCAGCGCTGGCCTTGCTGACCCGGCTGCACCGCCGCTTCGAACCGACCCGCCAGAAGTTGCTGCAGGCGCGACGCGAGCGCCAGGCGACGTACGACGCCGGCGGCCTGCCCGACTTCCGCGCCGACACGGCGGCGATCCGCGAATCGGACTGGAGCGTGGCGCCGATCCCGTCGGCGCTGCGCGACCGGCGCGTCGAGATCACCGGCCCGGTCGAGCGCAAGATGATCATCAACGCGCTGAACTCCGGCGCGAAGGTGTTCATGGCCGACTTCGAGGACTCCTCGGCGCCGACCTTCGCCAACCAGCTCGACGGCCAGCTCAACCTGCGCGACGCGGTGAACGGCTCGATCGATTTCACCTCGCCCGAGGGCAAGCACTACCGCGTGGGCGACAACCCCGCCGTGCTGGTGGTGCGTCCCCGCGGCTGGCACCTGCACGACAAGTTCTTCAGCGTGGATGGCGAGCCGATGTCCGGCGCCCTGGTCGACTTCGCCCTGTTCGTGCTGCACAACGCCCGCGCCCTGCACAGCCGTGACCGTGGCCCGTATTTCTACCTGCCGAAGCTCGAGGCAATGGAGGAAGCCGCGCTGTGGGATGCGGTGATGGCCGATGCCGAGAACGAACTCCAGCTGCCGGTGGGCACGATGAAGGCCACCGTGCTGATCGAGACGCTGCCGGCGGCGTTCCAGATGCACGAGATCCTGCATGCGCTGCGCCGTCGCGCGGTCGGCCTCAATTGCGGCCGCTGGGACTACATCTTTTCGTATCTGAAGACCCTGCGCGGCCATCGCGACCGCCTGCTGCCCGAGCGCAGCCAGGTGCAGATGACCGCACCATTCCTGAAGGCGTATTCCGAACTGCTGATCCAGACCTGCCATCGCCGCGGCGCTTTCGCGATGGGCGGCATGGCCGCGCAGATCCCGATCAAGGGCGACGAAGCCGCCAACGAAGCAGCGCTGGCCAAGGTGCGCGCCGACAAGCTGCGCGAGGTGCAGGCCGGCCACGACGGCACCTGGGTGGCGCACCCGGCGCTGGTGCCCGTGGCGCAGCAGGTCTTCGACCAGCACATGCCCGGCGCCAACCAGCTTGGCGTGCTGCGCCGGGATGTGCAGGTCAGCCGCGAGCAGCTGCTCGCCGCGCCCAACGGCACCATCACCCGAGCCGGCTTCGACAACAACGTCGAGGTGTGCCTGCGCTACACCGCCGCCTGGCTCGACGGCCTGGGCTGCGTGCCGATCCATCACCTGATGGAAGACGCCGCCACCGCCGAAATTGCCCGCGCCCAGTTGTGGCAGTGGCTGCACCACGCCGACGGCCCGGGCACGGACGCCCTGGCATTCCCCGACCACGCACCGATCGACTTCGCCCTGTTCGATCACGCGCTGGCCTGCCACACCCACCGACTGCGTGACAGCCAGCACCCGGGCGCCGCCCGCGCCGACGCGGCCGCTGCCCTGCTCTCGGCGATGACCCACGCCGAGGTACTCGGCGACTTCCTCACCCTGCCCGCCTACGACCAGCTCGCCTGAGTCCCACCGATCCGCCTGCCACGAATCATCGTCCCACGGAGCCATGCCATGAAGACCACGACCCTGCCGACCGCCGAACAGATCACCCTGGACTGGAACAACAATCCGCGCTGGACCGGCGTGCAGCGCAACTACTCCGCCGAGGACGTGGTGCGCCTGCGCGGCACCGTGCACGTGGAGCACTCGCTGGCCCGCCATGGTGCCGAGCGGCTGTGGAAATCCCTGCACAAGGAAGACTTCGTCAATGCCCTTGGGGCACTCACCGGCAATCAGGCGATGCAGCAGGTCAAGGCCGGCCTGCAGGCGATCTACCTGAGCGGCTGGCAGGTCGCCGCCGACGCCAACGTGGCCGGCGAGATGTATCCCGACCAGTCGCTGTACCCGGCCAACTCGGTACCGCTGGTGGTGAAGCGCATCAACAACACCTTGCTGCGCGCCGATCAGTTGCATCATGCCGAAGGCAAGGACGACTGCGACTGGCTGGTGCCGATCGTGGCTGACGCCGAAGCCGGCTTCGGCGGCGTGCTGAATGCGTTCGAGCTGATGAAGGCGATGATCGAGGCCGGCGCCGCCGGCGTGCACTTCGAGGACCAGCTGGCCAGCGTGAAGAAGTGCGGCCACATGGGCGGCAAGGTGCTGGTGCCGACCCGCGAGGCGGTCGACAAGTTGAACGCGGCGCGCCTGGCCGCCGACGTGGCCGGCGTGCCGACCCTGCTGGTGGCGCGCACCGACGCCGACGCCGCGGACCTGCTCACCTCGGACATCGATGACAACGACAAGGCCTTCATCACCGGCGAACGCACCGTCGAAGGCTTCTTCCGCGTCAGGCCCGGCCTGGACCAGGCGATCAGCCGCGGCCTCGCCTACGCGCCATACGCCGACCTGATCTGGTGCGAGACCAGCAAGCCGAACCTGGACGACGCGCGCCGCTTCGCCGAGGCGATCCACGCGAAATTCCCCGGCAAGATGCTGGCCTACAACTGCTCACCCAGCTTCAACTGGAAGAAGAACCTGGACGACGCCACCATCGCCAACTTCCAGAAGGAACTGGGCGCGATGGGCTACAAGTTCCAGTTCATCACCCTGGCCGGCTTCCACAGCCTCAACTACGGCATGTTCGACCTGGCGCACGGCTATGCTCGCCGCCAGATGAGCGCCTTCGTCGAACTGCAGGAAAAGGAATTCGCCGCCGCCGACCGCGGCTTCACCGCGGTGAAGCATCAGCGCGAAGTGGGCACCGGCTACTTCGACGCCGTGACCCAGGCGATCCAGCAGGGACAGTCGTCGACCACCGCACTGAAAGGCTCGACCGAAGAAGCCCAATTCAAGCAGGCTTCGGCGGCCTGATAAGAAGAGAAGCGAGTGCAGGGGAGTGGGGAGTCAGAGAGAGCAAAGGCACGGACTGCTCTCGCTTTCCCTCACTCCTCTCTCCTTGTTCCTCACTTCTCGCTGGGCGGCACCAGTGCGATTACGGTCCAGCCGGGCTTCGGCTCCAGTTCGCGCTTGGCCGAGGCTACCCGCAGGGCGCCTTTTTCCTCGACGCCGAACATCAGCACCGTGTTCGAGCCGTACTGCTCGATGAAGTGCGGCCAGTCGAAGGTGGCGCTGAGTCGCGTCGACTTGATCCGCCAGCCCTGCTCGAGCATCTCGGCGAAGCGGCCATGGGTCATCGTCTCGTCGAACAGCGGCGGCGCCAGCAGGCTGCCGGCAAGCGCAGCACGGTCGGTGTTTTCCTGAGGCGTGAGATTGCGCAGGCGGTAGACCTTTTCGCGCCCGAATTCCTGCCGGTAGTGCACACAGGCCAGCGAGTTGCGCTCGCGATGGGTGGACACCGCCAGCAACCGGCCGATGCCGGTCAGGTCCAGATGCCGCTCGGCATGCGGTGAGGCGGGGTTGCCGAAGAAGGTGGCGCGTCCTTCCATCCGCGCGAGGCGGATGCCATCCCAGTCGTCGTCGGCCAGCACCACGCGGAAGCCGGCCTCGTCCAGCGCCTTGCCAATCGCGCGGGCCACCACGTCGGAACCGAAGATCAGCACGCCGCGCGGCTCCGGCTCGGCCACCTTCAGCCAGATCGCCAGCGGGCGGGCGGTGGCGCTCTGCAGGATCACGGTGCCGATGATCAGGGTGAACACCAGCGGCACCAGCGCCTCGGCATCCGCCACCCCGAGCGCATCCAGGCGCAGCGCGAACAACGCCGACACCGACGCGGCCACGATGCCACGCGGCGCCACCCAGCCGATCAGCGCGCGCTCGCGCCAGCTCAGGCTGCTGCCGAAGCTGGCGAGCGCCACGGTCACCGGCCGCACCAGCAATTGCGCGATCACGAACAGGGTGATGCCGGCGCCCAGCATGCCGTCGGGCAAGGGCCATTGCAGCCGGGCGGCAAGCAGCACGAACAGCAGCGACACCAGCACCGTGGTCAGGCTTTCCTTGAAGTCCAGGATGTCGTCGATGTGCACACCGCGCAGGTTGCCCAGCGCGATGCCCATGATCGTCACCGCCAGCAGGCCGGACTCGTGGGTCAGCGTGTTGGAAACACTGAACGCCAGCAGCACCGCGGCCAGCACCGCGTAGTTCTGCAGGTATTCGGGAATCATCTGGCGACGCAGGAAGAAGGCCATCGTCCACGCCGACAGCGCACCGATTCCCACGCCGCAGCCGATCGTGGCGACGAAGATGCCGATGGTGTGCCCTTCCTGGCGCGACACGATGGCCTCGTAGATCAGCACCGCGAACAGCGCACCCAGCGGGTCGATCACGATGCCTTCCCAGCGCAGCGTGTTGGCGATGCGTGCGTTCGGGCGCAGGGTGCGCAACATCGGCGCGATCACCGTCGGCCCGGTCACGCAGGCCAGCGCGCCGAACAGCAGGGAAATCGGCCAGGCCAGTCCGGCGACGAGATGGGCGGCCAGCGCCAGCAGCAGCAGCGATGCCACCGCGCCGTAACTGACCAGCCCGCGCACCGCCTTGCCGATGCCCGGCAGCTCGTGGAAGCGCAAGGTCAGGCTGCCTTCGAACAGGATCAGCGCCACCGACAGCGAGACCATCGGGAACAGCAACCCGCCCAAGAGCTTGTCCGGCTGCAGCACGCCGCTGACCGGCCCCAGGATGATGCCGGCCAGCAGCAGGAACACGATTGCCGGCAGTTTCACCCGCCATGCCAGCCACTGCGCCAGGAAGCCGATCACCAGCATGCCGGCGAGCATCAGGCTGAGCTCGATAGTCATCGCATTCCCTGGGAAGATCCGGGCGCTATCGAAACATGCGCGTCCCGGAACGTCCAGTCACGCAGGTTTTCCCCGGTGCTCAGAAGCGGCGGTACTGCAGCGCCTCGGCCAGGTGCTCGCGTTCGAGCAGGGCGGCGCCACCGTCCAGGTCGGCGATCGTGCGGGCCACCCGCAGCACGCGGTGATACGCGCGTGCGGACAGGCCCAGCCGCTCCAGCGCGGCTTCGAACCAGCGCCGCTCGGGAGCGCCCAGCGCACAATCGCGCTCCAGCTCACGGGTGCTGATTTCCGCGTTCGGCCGACCCGCCCGCATCAGCGATTGCCGCCGCGCGTTGAGCACGCGCGCGCGCACCGTGGCGGAGTCCTCGTCGCGATCGCTGCGGGGCGCACCCAGATCGGCCAGGGGCACCGGCGGCACTTCCACGCACAGGTCGATGCGGTCCAGCAGCGGGCCGGAAATGCGCCCGCGGTAGCGCTGGATCTGGTCGGGCGTGCACTGGCAGCGGGGGTCGCCGGCGTAACCGCAGGGACACGGATTCATCGCCGCCACCAGCTGGAACTGGGCCGGGAAGGTCGACTGCCGCGCCGCCCGCGAAATCATGATGTGGCCCGACTCCATCGGCTCGCGCAGCACCTCCAGTACGTGCCGGCTGAACTCCGGCAGCTCGTCGAGGAACAGCACGCCGTTGTGCGCCAGCGACACCTCGCCCGGCCGCGGGTACGAACCGCCGCCGACCAGGGCCACCGCGGACGCGGTGTGATGGGGGGAACGGAACGGGCGGCGTCGCCAGTGCACCAGGTCGGTCGCCTGGCCCGCCACCGACAGCACGGCGCAGGTCTCCAGCGCTTCGGACTCGCTCAGCGGCGGCAGGATGCCGGGCAGGCGTTCGGCCAGCATGGTCTTGCCCGTGCCGGGCGGGCCGATCAGCAGCAGGTGGTGGCCACCCACGGCGGTGATTTCCAGCGCGCGGCGCGCCTGCAACTGCCCGCGCACGTCGGCCAGGTCGGGGCCGTCTTCCGCACCGCCGTTGCTGGGAATGCCGACCGGCATCGACAGCTCGTGGGCGCCCCGCAACCAGCCGCAGACCTCGGCCAGCGTATCGGCCACGCGCACGTCGACGTCGGCCACCAGCGCCGCTTCGGCGGCGTTCTCCCGCGGCACCACCACCCGGCGCCCGCGCGCCCGCGCGCGCAGCAGGGCCGGCAGCACACCCGATACACTGCGCAGCGTGCCGCTCAGCGCTAACTCGCCAAGGAATTCACAGTCGTCGAGTTTCTCGCGCGGCACCTGGCCGCTGGCGGCGAGGATGCCCAGCGCGATCGGCAGGTCGAACCGACCGCCGTCCTTGGGCAGTTCCGCTGGCGCCAGGTTCACGGTGACGCGGCGACCGGGGTATTCGAACGCGGTGTTCTGGATCGCCACGCGCACGCGATCGCGCGCCTCGCGCACCGCAGCCTCGGGCAGGCCGACGATGTTGGTGCACGGCAGACCACCGGAAAGATGCACCTCGACCATCACTTGCGGTGCGGCGATTCCTTCCTGTGCACGGCTGAGGGTAACGGCAAGACTCATGCGGCCGCGGGTCGATGGAACGGCAAGGGGGGAGGCGCGGAGGGCGTGGTGCTGACGGGCATGGACATGGACGGCTCCATCAGCAACGCTGAATAAATAACCGCCTCCGATCGTTCTCGGGGTGAGGGTGACGGATCGGAGGCGGCTCCCGGGAGGCGGTTTTACGAACCCGCGCGGGCAGCCACCGCAGCCTCCAACTGGGCCACGTGTCGCTCCAATTCGTCGACCTTGGCGCGCGTACGCGCCAGTACCTGGGACTGGACTTCGAATTCTTCGCGGGTGACCAGGTCGAGGCGGCGCAATCCTTGCGCCAGAACATCTTGGAAGTTGGTTCGCAAATCCTGATGCGCCTGTGCCAACCCTGGCGGTACCAACGACACAAGTCGCAGGGCAATCTGGTCGATATCCTGCCTATCCATCATGGATAGCGCCTCGCACTCGTCGAATTGAATATTAGGTGAATGCAAATCGGCGTCGCCATCGGTACGCTCCATCAATAGTTGTAAGGATTGTCCTACACCCGTCGCGATCAGGCGACAATGTTCCGGCAGGCAGGCAAAATGGCCCTCCGACGCAATCGATGCCCTGGCAAGGAACCAAACCCATGAAGCTGGTCGTGGCGATCATCAAGCCGTTCAAGCTGGACGACGTCCGCGAGGCGCTGGCGGAAGTGGGCCTGCAGGGCATCACGGTGACCGAGGTGAAGGGTTTCGGCCGCCAGAAGGGTCACACCGAGCTCTACCGCGGCGCCGAATACGTGGTGGACTTCCTGCCCAAGATCAAGCTGGAAGTGGCGGTGGCCGATGATCAGCTGGACCGCGTGCTCGAGGCGATCCAGAGCTCCGCCCGCACCGGCAAGATCGGCGACGGCAAGATCTTCGTCAGCACCCTGGAACAGGTGATCCGCATCCGCACCGGCGAGCTGGATCACGACGCGCTGTAACGCCGCCACAGCCCGCGCCGGCACTCGGCGCACCCGGGCTGCAACACGACTTATGCACAAGTTGTTGGGTTGACCCTTCCGGGATCACACGATATGTTGTGGGCGTCGGTGCCCGACCCGATGCGACATCGGTCGGGCTTAAAAGGGAATCCGGTGTGACTCCGGAACTGCCCCGCAGCGGTAAAGCGGAAACGAACGCCCCCACATGCACTGGCCCTCCGTGGCTGGGAAGCGGGAGCAACTAGGCGGATCGCTCTGATCCTCGTCCGCAAGTCCGAAGACCTGCCGGCACAGCGGGACGAACGTGTCCCGTTGCGTAGTGACGGCTTCCGCGGGGAAGTGCGTCGTGGAGCAGGTCGCCGCCCGGCGCCCGCTTGCGCGTCGCCTCCGGAATCCGTCGCTATCAGGCCCTGCGCGCGGGAGCAGGCGTTTGATGTCCAGCCGGAGCCACCTGCCATGCAAGCCCTCGATACCGCCGAACGCGAGCGCGCCGTCGCGCGCGCCGAATCCCCCAGCCCGTCCGCCGATGAAACCGCGTTCGCGCTGACCCCGCCACACAGCGCGGCGTCCATGCACGTGACCAAGCGCAACGGCGGCCAGGAAGCCGTCGACGTCAACAAGATCGTGCGGGCGGTGACGCGCAGCGCCGAAGGCCTGCACGGCGTCGATCCGCTACGGGTTGCCCTGAAGACCATCGGCGGCCTGTACGACGGCGCCACCACGGCCGAGCTGGATCAGCTCTCGATTCGTACCGCCGCCGCGCTGACCGCGGAAGAACCCGAGTATGGCCAGCTTGCCGCGCGCCTGCTCGGCGCGTACATCGACAAGGAGGTCAGCGGCCAGGAGATCCAGAGTTTCTCGCAATCGATCGCGCGCGGGGCGAGCTTGAGCATCCTCAACGATCGCCTGCGCGACTTCGTGGCCGCCAATGCGCGCAAGCTCAACGACGCGATTGACCCGCTGGCGACCCGCCGCTTCGAATACTTCGGCCTGCGCACGGTGTACGACCGCTACCTGCTGCGCCATCCGCAAACGCGCCTGGTGATCGAGACGCCGCAGCATTTCTTCATGCGCATCGCCTGCGCGCTGGGCGGCAACGAGATCGGCGAGACGCTGGAGCTGTACCGCCTGCTGTCCTCGCTGGAATACATCGCCAGCTCGCCCACCCTGTTCAACGCCGGCACCTGTCACGAGCAGCTCAGCTCCTGCTACCTGCTCGACTCGCCGGTCGATTCGCTGGAGTCGATCTACGACAAGTACGCCGACGTGGCCAAGCTCAGCAAGTTCGCCGGCGGCATCGGCCTGGCCTATTCGCGGGTGCGCTCGCGCGGCTCGCTGATCCGCGGCACCAACGGCCACTCGAATGGTCTGCTGCCCTGGCTGAAGACGCTGGACGCCTCGGTGGCCGCGGTGAACCAGGGCGGCAAGCGCAAGGGCGCGGCCTGCGTGTATCTGGAATCCTGGCACGCCGACATCGAGGATTTCCTCGAATTGCGCGACAACACCGGCGACGACGCGCGCCGCGCGCACAACCTCAACATCGCCAACTGGATTCCCGACGAATTCATGCGCCGGGTCGAGAACGACGGCGACTGGTCGCTATTCGATCCGAAGGTGGTGCCGCACTTCGTCGACAGCTGGGGCGAGGCGTTCGACGCCGCCTACCGCAAGGCCGAAGCCGACGGCCTTGCAGTGAAGACGGTGAAGGCACGCGAGCTCTATGCCCGCATGATGCGCACACTGGCGCAGACCGGCAACGGCTGGATGACCTTCAAGGACCGCTGCAACGCCACCTCCAACCAGACGGCCAAAACCGGAAACGTGATCCACCTGTCCAACCTGTGCACCGAGATTCTCGAAGTCAGCTCGGTCGACGAGACGGCCGTGTGCAATCTCGGCTCGGTGAACCTGGCGCGACACGTCACCGATGGCGCGTTCGATTACGACCAGCTCGCCGCCACCGTGCGTACCGCGGTGCGCCAGTTGAACCGGGTGATCGACCTCAACTACTACCCGATCGCCACCGCGCGCACCGCCAACATGAAGTGGCGGCCGGTGGGCCTCGGCGTGATGGGCCTGCAGGACGTGTTCTTCAAGCTGCGCCTGCCGTTCGACTCCGCCGAGGCGCTGGCACTGTCCACCCGCATCGCCGAGGAGATCTATTTCCACGCGCTGTCGCAATCGTGCGAACTGGCCCGGGTCGAAGGCGCCCATCCCGGCTTCGCCGAAAGCCGCGCGGCCAGCGGCGAGCTGCAGTTCGACCACTGGCCGCAGGCCACGCCGCACGACGACACGCGCTGGCATGCCCTGCGCGAACAGATCAGGCAGCACGGCCTGCGCAATTCGCTGCTGATCGCGATCGCCCCCACCGCCACCATCGCGTCCATCGCCGGCTGCTACGAATGCATCGAGCCGCAGGTCAGCAACCTGTTCAAGCGCGAGACGCTGTCCGGCGACTTCCTGCAGGTGAACCGTCATCTCGCCGACGAGCTGAAGGCGCTGGGGTTGTGGACGTCCGACATCCGTGACGCGATCAAGCTGGCCGAAGGTTCGATCCAGGGCATCGCCGCGATCCCCGAACGCCTGCGCGCGATCTACCGCACGGTGTGGGAACTGCCGCAGAAGGCCCTGATCGAGCTGGCGGCGGCGCGCGGCGCGTACATCGACCAGAGCCAGTCGCTGAACCTGTTCATGGAAAACCCGAACATCGGCCAGTTGAGCTCGATGTACATGTACGCGTGGAAGGCCGGCATCAAGACCACCTACTACCTGCGCTCGCGACCGGCGACGAAGATCGCCAAGACCACCGTCTCGTCGTTGCCCGACCAGGCCCAGGCCACCGCCGCGGTGTTCTGTTCACTGGAGAACCCGGAGTATTGCGAAGCCTGCCAATAACGCGAGAGGTGTCGCGATGAAACGCTACCGCAATCTCGACGGCAACTCCGGTGTCACCGCCTACGAGTGCGGTGACGGTTTCATCCGCATCCGCTTCATCAACGGCGACACCTACGAATACACCGACGAGGCCACCGGCCCCGAGCACGTCGCGAACCTGCGGCAACTCGCGCGTGCCGGCCGCGGCCTCGCCACCTATGTCAGCCGCTTCGTGCATGACGACTACGCACGAAAGTTCTAAGGCACCCCACCGTCATTCCAGCGAATGCTGGAAGAGCTTTTCAACAGCGAAGCTGGTCATCCAGCGTCTTCCAGCGCGACGCAGAGGCACTGGATCCCGGCTTTCGCCGGGATGACGAACGAAAATCCATGTATCCGAGGAGCCACACCATGTCCGCCCAACCCACTCGCAACGCCCACATCCTCGACCCGGGCTTCGAGCTCACCCTGCGTCCGATGCGCTACCCCGGCTTCTACGAGATGTACCGCAACGCGATCAGGAACACCTGGACCGTCGAGGAGGTGGACTTCTCGATGGACACGCGCGACCTCGACACGAAGATGTCGCCGGCCGACCGCCACCTGATCCAGCGGCTGGTGGCGTTCTTCGCCACCGGCGACACCATCGTGTCGAACAACCTGGTGTTGAACCTGTACCAGCACATCAACGCGCCGGAAGCGCGCATGTACCTGTCGCGCCAGTTGTACGAGGAAGCGCTGCACGTGCAGTTCTACCTGACCCTGCTCGACACCTACATCCCTGACCCGACGGAGCGCAACGCCGCGTTCGCGGCGATCGAGACGATTCCGTCGATCCGGCAGAAGGGCGCGTTCTGCTTCAAGTGGATCGATTCGATCCAGGGCCTGCAACGGCTGGAGACGCGCGAGCACCGGCGCCAGTTCCTGCTCAACCTGATCTGCTTTGCCGCCTGCATCGAAGGCCTGTTCTTCTATGCCGCGTTCGCCTACGTCTACTACCTGCGCTCGCGCGGCCTGCTGCACGGCCTTGCCGCGGGCACCAACTGGGTGTTCCGCGACGAGAGCTGCCACATGGCGTTCGCCTTCGACGTGGTGCGCACCGTTCGCGCACAGGAGCCGGAGCTGTTCGACGACGCGATGCGCGCGCAGATCGAGGAGATGATGGAGGACGCGATCGCCTGCGAAACGCAGTTCGCCGAAGACGTGCTGTCCGGCGGCGTGGCCGGCATGTCGGTGAAGGACATGCGCCAGTACCTCGAATACTGCGCCGACCAGCGCTTCGTCCAGCTCGACCTGCCGAAGAAATACGGTGCGAAGAATCCGTTCGACTTCATGGACCTGCAGGACGTGCAGGAACTGGCCAACTTCTTCGAGCGTCGCGTCTCGGCGTATCAGGTCGGCGTGCAGGGCGAGGTGGCATTCGACATGGCGTTCTGAGACGCTGGGCGCCCTGCCGCGAGCGAGCGAACCATGGGCGCCTCCCGTCTCACCGTGCTGTTCGACAGTCCGCTGCTGCGGATCACCGACATCGACTGCAGCCACCCGCGCGGCGGTTGCGGCTGCGAACGAGGCGACGAGCGCACCCACCTGGTGCTGCTGCGGCGCGGCGGCTTCGGTTACCACCTGCGCGGGGCGGAATACGTGGGCGACCCCGCCACCGCGCTGCTCTACCGCGCCGGCGACAGCTACCGCATCTCGCACCCGTTCGAGGGCGGCGACGCCGGCAGTGGTTTCGAGGTGGCGCCCGCACACGAGGAGGCGCTGTTCGGCCGGCGCCTGCGCGGGTCGGCCGACGCGGCGCGTCCGGTCGAGGCCATCGACCAGTACCGGCATCGTGCGCTCCATGCGGCGCTCGCCCGCGGCGAGCGCGACGGTCTGCGGGTGGAGGAAGCAGCCGCCGGGCTCTGCACTGCCGTGCTGGGGCACGATGCGGCGACCAGCCTCGCATCGCTGTCTCCCTCCACTCGGCGTCGACTGGGTCGGGTGCAGCAAGTGCTGCTGGCCGACCCGACCGCGGCCGTCGGCCTGGCCGACCTGGCCACCCATGCCGGTTGCTCGCCGTTCCACCTTTCCCGCCTGTTTCGCCGCGCCTGCGGCAGCAGCCTGATCGCCTACCGCACGCGCTTGCGCATCGCGCTCGCGCTCGACCGCCTCGCCCACGGCGCGGACAACCTCGCCGCCCTGGCCAGCGAGCTCGGCTTCAGTCATCAGAGCCACTTCGGCGCCACCTTCCGACATCATGTCGGACTGACCCCGCGCGTTGCGCGCGAGACCCTGCGTCCGTCGGTGCTGGTCCGCACGGGCAAGAATTTGATAGCGGCACACCGGCCGGAGTCCTAGCGTCGGCGCCATGCCCGGCCGATTGCCGGGCCTTTGCCGGAGGCCACCATGAAACTGTCCGCCACCTTGCTCGCGCTGATGCTGGGTATCGCTCCTGCCGCGGCAACCGCGCCGCACGCCTCGCTGCCGCCCGCGCTGGCCCGCGCGGTGGCCGCGTTCGACCGCGCCCAGGTCGAAGGCGATGGCGCAGCGCTGCAACGCCTGCTCGCCGACGACTACGTGCTGTTCAACAGCCGCGCCCGGGTCGAGAACAAGGCGGACTTCATCCGCGACTACACCGCCCCCGGCTACTCGCTGAAACCGTTCACGATCGAGCACGAGGTCGTGCGCCACTGGCCCGGAGGCGCCGTGCTGGGCGGCGTGGTCACGCTGGAGGGCACCAGCGAGGGCAAGCCGTTCAAGGCACGCCTGCGCTTCGCCGACATCTGGCGCGAGCGCGACGGCCACTGGCAGGTGATCTTCACCCAGGCGACCCGCGTGACGACACCGTAGGGCGCTGCATGACCTTCGGCAGGGCGGCCGCCAGGGCTATTGACTACAGATGTAGGCAGGGCGTACGTTGCCTACATCTGTAGTCAAGCGGAGCCCGTCATGCGCAAACCTTCCATCGGCGACCAGGAACTGGCGCTGCTGCAGCACATCGACGAAAGCGGCGCCGCCTCGGTCGGCGAGGTCGCCGCGAGTTTCGGCGAGCCGCGCGGGCTGGCCCGCTCCACCGTGCTGACCATGATGGAACGGCTGCGCGGCAAGGGTTATCTCAAGCGCAAGCAGCTGCGCGGCATGTTCCGCTACAGCACGGTCACCGGCGCCGGCGAGGCGATGCGCAGCGCGGTGGGCAGCTTCGTCGAAAAGACCCTGAGCGGTTCGGTCTCGCCGTTCGTGGCGTGGATGTCCGAACACGCCGAGGTCAGCGACGACGAACTGGCCGAGCTCGAGGCGCTGGTGTCCCAGCTGCAGTCGCGCCGGAAGGAGTCGTGAGATGGATGCGCTGAATGCCCTGGCTGAGACCCTGCTCACCCGCATGCTGTGGACGTCCATCCAGGCGATCGGCCTGATCGGCCTGGTCCACCTGCTTGGACGATGGTTGCCGCGCCTGTCGTCGGCGATGCGCTGCACCTTGTGGTGGCTGGTTGGCGCCCAGCTGCTGCTGGGCCTGCTGTGGCACGCCCCGGTGGAACTGCCGTGGTTGCCGGCGCCAGCGGTGGAAGCGACGGTGCAGCTTGCCCATCCGGTCGCCTACCACGCCACGGCGTTGGCCGGCCATGACGCCGTGCTGCATGCCTCGTCCGTCGCGACCGCCACCGCACCGGTGCTTTCCTGGCGCGCCGCCGTGATCGCGCTGTGGCTGGTGGTGCTGCTGTGGCTGGCCTCGCGCAGCCTGCGCGAATGGCGCGCCACGCGACAGGTCCTGCGCGGCTCGCAACCGACCGGCGACCGGGCGATGCAGGCGCTGTGCGCACGCAAGGCCCGCCAACTCGGCCTGCGCCGTTGCCCGCAGCTTCGTGTATCCGACGCGATCGTCTCGCCCCAGGTCATCGGCCTGTGGCGGCCCACCGTGCTGCTGCCGGCACGCGACACACTGGATGCCGACGAGTCCGCGATGGCGCTGGCCCACGAACTCGTCCACCTGCGCCGCGGCGACCTCTGGCTGGGCTGGATTCCGGCACTCGCCCAGTGGCTGTTCTGCTTCCATCCGCTGGTGCGCTGGGCGATGCGCGAGTACGCACTGAACCGCGAGTCGGCCTGCGATGCGCAGGTCGTGCAGCACGACCAGGCAACGCCGCGGGACTACGGCCGCCTGCTGTTGCGCCTCGGCGTGGCCCAACCCGTCCATGCCGGCCTGGCCGGCGCATCCCCCACCTTCCACAACCTGAAGAGGCGACTGACCATGCTTCAGCAAACCGCAAACCAGCCAACGTCCCGCGCGCGCGGCTGGCTGCTCGTCGCCGCGATCGCCCTGATCGGCGTGCTGCCCTATCGCGTCACCGCCGCCAGCGACAAGCACGACCACGCCAGGCCGGCGGCCAGCACGACGGCAATGGCGCCGTTGGCGCCGCTCGCCCCGATGGCATCCATGACGTCGACCGTTACGCCCGTCGCGACGCCACCACCTCCGCCACCGCCGCCGTCGGCACTGCCGGCGAGGAGCCCACCGCCGCCGCCACCGCCACCGGCACTGCCGGCGATGAGCCCGCCGCCGCCACCGCCACCTCCCGCGCCGCCGGCACCGCCTCGCGACAGCGGCCTCTCCGCGCGGCACGTCGACATCGACACCACGGATCACGCGGACAATGGCTTCGCCCTGTTCGATGGCGACGCGATGATCACCGTCAACGGCTCGAACGCCGATCTCGATGCGGTGAAGAAGCTCCGCGCCAGCAACAAGTCGATACTGTGGTTTCGTCGTGGCAGCGAGGCCTACGTGATCCACGACAAGGCCATGCTGGAACGTGCCAGCCGCATCTACGCACCGGTGACTGCGCTGGCGCGGCAACAGGGCGAGCTCGCCGGCCAGCAGGGTGCGATCGCCGGCAAGCAGGCAGGGCTTGCGGCACAGGACGCCGCCTTCGCCCGGGAACAGGCGGGGCTGGCGCGGCAGCAGGCGAGGATGGCGGCGCGCATCGCCTCGGTCGCTGCGAACGGGGCGGATTCACAGGCGCAACAGCGCGAGCTCGATGCGCGACAGGCCGAAATGGACGCCGCCCAGGCGCAGCTCGACCAACGCCACGCCGAACTGGAAGCCCGCCTGGCCGCCCAGCAACAGTCGCTGGATGCCCAACAGGCCGGCTTCGAGAAGCAACAGCAGGCGCTCGACCGCCAGCAGCAGCAGGTGCAGCAGGCGGCCGATCAGTCGATGAGCCAGTTGTTGGACGAAGCCCTGGCCAAGGGGCTGGCGCAGAAGACCAGCCTGCGCTGAGGGTCAGGGCAACCCTCCGGGTTGGCTCGACGCCGTGCCGTCACGGCGTCGAGGCCGGTTTCAACGCCAGGGCCATGCCTTCAGCTGATACTCCGCCGGCGGCGTATTGCCGGCCAGGTACTGCACGAAGTAGTCCCAGCGGCGACGGGTGGCATACGGAGTGGCTTCGCCATAGCCGTGGTGGGCGTTCGGGATCATCAGCAGATCAAAGTTGCGGTTCGCCTTGATCAGCGCATCGACCACCAGCAAGGTGTTCGACGGCGGCACGTTGTCGTCCATCGTGCCATGCACCAGCATCAGGTGGCCCTTGAGGTCCTTCGCGAAACTCTGGTTGGCCTGGGCGTCGTAGTTGGTCTTGCCGTCCTTGTCGGTGACCAGCAGGCCCTGCCACTTCTCGGCCCAGTCGTCCTCGTAATTGCGGTTGTCGTGGTTGCCGCTTTCGGCCCAGCCGACCTTGAAGAAGTCGGGGTAGTGGAACATCGCGCCGGCCGTGGCGTTGCCGCCGCCGGAGTGACCCCAGATGCCCACGCGGTCAAGATCGATCCACGGATATTTCTTGCCCAGCTCCTTCAGCCCGGCCACCTGGTCGGGCAAGGTGTTGTCCTCGACGTGCTCGAAGTAGGCGTCGTGGAAGGCCTTCGAACGCCACGGCGTGCCCATGCCGTCGATCGCCACCACGATGAAGCCCAGCTCGGCCACCGACTGGTGATCGGCGCGGGCGGACGAGAAGCTGCGGCCGCGCACCGAGCCGGTCTGCGGGCCCGGGTAGATGTAGTCGATGATCGGGTACTTCTTCGACGCATCGAAGTGGGTCGGCTTGAACATCATGCCGTACAGGTCGGTCTTGCCGTCGCGCCCCTTCACCGTGAACGGAATCGGCGGCACCCAGCCGGTGGCCTTCAGCCGGGTGATGTCGGCGCTGGCCACGTCGGCCAGCTTGCGGCCATCGTTGGCGCTGCGCAGCACGGTGACCGGCGGCGTGGTGGGAGTGGAGTACGCGTCGACGAAGGACTTGCCGTCCGGCGACAGCGTGACCGTGTGGTCGGCTGCCTCCGGCGTCAGCAGCACCGGCTTGCCGCCGTCCAGGCTGACCTTGAAGAACTGCTGGTAGTAGGGGTTCACGCCAGCCGTGCGGCCGACGCCACGGAACCACACGGTGCGCGTCTTCGGATCGAGCTTGAGCACTTCGGTGACGTTGCCGTCGCCCTTGGTGATCGCCCGCTTGAGCTTGCCGGTGTTGAGGTCGTAGAGATACAGGTTGCCCCAGTTGTTGCGCTCGCTGAACCAGATCGCCTCGTGGGTCTCGGGCAGGTAGCGCCAGTTCACCGCGCCATTGCCGCTCTCGTAATACGTCGGCACCTTTTCCTCGAACACGGTGCGCACCTTGCCGGTGGCGGTGTCGGCGATGCGGAACCATTCGTGCTTGTGGTCGCGCGAGGTGGAGACGAAGGCCAGGGTCTTGCCGTCGGCCGCCCACTTCACGTCGTCCCAGCCACCTTCGGGGCCGCAGCTGACGTCGTCGCAAAGGCTGGAGCGGTGCTGGTCCGGCGGCATCTGCAGGCGGGTGACCTTCTTCGCGGCGACATCGATGATGACGCGCTCGATCATGGTCACGTCCTTGTCGCCGACCAGCGGGTACTTCCACCGCTCCAGCTTCGGATGGCCGACTTTCGTGCTGACCAGGTACATCTCGCCGGTCTTGCGCTGGTCCTGCTGGAAGGTGGCGATCTGCTTCGAATCGGGCGACCACTCCACGATCGCGTTGTCGGTGTGCTTCCAGCCGGCGTTGTCGGTGGCGTAGCCGAAGTTCTCGACGCCGTCGGTGGTGAGCTGGGTTTCCTTGCCGCTGGCGACGTCGCGCAGCCACAGGTTCCAGCCGCGGATGAACGCCTCGCTCCTGCCATCGGGCGACAGCGCGCCCGGCTCGTCGCCGGTCTTCACCAGCTTCGAAAGATCGGCGCAGCTGGCCTCGACGGCGGCGAGGTCACACGCGTAATGCTTGCCGCTCACGCCGACATCGATGCGGCCATCGGCCATCCGCTTGTAGCTGCGCACCGGCAGCTTGCCGGCGTCGACACTCTTGCCACCGACCTTGGCCAGCGCCGCCGCCAGCTTGGTCTGGTCGAACAGCGGCGCGGTCTTGCCGCTGGCCACGTCCATCCGGACGAAGTGGTCGCCGGTGGCGTCGTGGTCGACGTACCAGAAATGACCGGCATCGAGCCAGTCGACCTTCTGCACCGCGTGGTCGACCAGCGGTGCGGTGTTGTAACCCATGAAACGCTCTGCCTGTGCATAGTCGTTCGCGCTCAGGGTTCGCCCCTGCGCGGCGACACCGGCGGACAACGACCCCAATACCAGCGCGCCCAGCACGCGCGAACTGCCGATCATCAAACTCATGTTGCGTTCCCCTTGCGAAAGCGGATTGCTGCGACTGCCGACCATGGCCCAGATGTAACCGAACGCCCGATGCTAGCGTGCGCATGACCAATGGCACCCCTGCCATTGGTCCCGACTGTCGGTCCATGCCGCAAAAAATACGCTGCCGCACGGACATCGATCGGTGCGTGACGACCGACCACGGCGCCGCGGGCCGGCCAGCTTGACGCGCGGGCGACGGCCATCGCACGCTGCGGCATCCGGTCCGGAGGAGATGACCCGTGGCGCAACGCCTCAGAATCATCGGCAACTACATTTCCCCTTACGTGCGCAAGGTGCTGGCCTGCCTGGAACTGAAGGGGCTGGAATACGAAGTCGATCCGATCGCGCCGTTCGTGGGCAACGACGAATTCAGCCGGCTCAGTCCGCTGCGCCGCATCCCGGTATTGGTGGATGGCGACCTGGTGCTCAGCGACTCCAGCGTGATCTGCCAGTACCTGGAGGACCAGCACCCCACGCCCTCGCTCTACCCCCGCGACATCGCCGATCGCGCCCGCGCCCGCTGGCTGGAGGAATACGCCGACACGCGGCTGGCCGACGGCCTGATCTGGCGGCTGTTCCACCAGCTGGCGATCAAGCGCCACATCTTCGGCGAAGCGCCGAACGAGGTCGTGGTACAGCACGCGCTCGAAGTGGAGATTCCCGCCGCGCTCGATTATCTGGAGCAGCAACTGCCGGACGACGGCTTCGTGTTCGGCGCACTGTCGATTGCCGACATCAGCCTCGCCAGCTTCTTCCGCACCGCCTCGTTCGTGCGCTACGCGATCGACGCCGAACGCTGGCCGCTGATGGCCGCCCTGGTGGCGCAGGTGCAGGCCCAGCCCGCGTTCCAGAAACTGGCCCGCTTCGAGGACTGCATGCTGCGCCTGCCGCTGGCCGAACAGCGCGGCGCCCTGATCACCGCCGGCGCCCCGCTGACCACCGACACGCTGGGCACCAGCGCGCCACGCCCGGGCCCGCCCCGCGCTTCCTGACGACTCCCTCCCCTGCAACGCAGGGGAGGGCTGGGGAGGGGTGCTTTTGATCTTCAGCCCCTCGCCAGTCCGGGCAACCCCCTCCCAACCTCCCCCTGCGCGCAGGGGGACGAGCATCAGGCCTCAGCGCTGCTGCGCCATCAACTCCACCAGCCAGTCGACGAACACGCGCAGGCGCGCGGGCATCTGCCGCTGCTGCGGATACAGGATGGTCATCGGCAACGACGGTGGCGGATGCGCCGGCAGGATTTCGCGCAGCCGGCCGCTCTTCAATTCGTCGCCGATGCGATAGCGCGGCATCTGCGCGATGCCCAGCCCGGCCTCGCAACACCCGAGGTAGGCATCCACGCCGCTGACGCTGACGCAACCGGGCAGGGTCACTTCGCGCCGCTTGCGGCCCACCATGAATTCCAGTGGTTCGGCGCGATGGGTGGTCGGCGACAACCAGTTCACCGCCAGGTGGCCATCGTGCAGCGCGGCCAGCGACTCGGGCAGGCCGTGCCGGCGCACGTAGGCGGCGCTGGCCACGGTAACCTGCTGCAGTAAGCCCACGCGGCGTCCGACCATGCCCGAATCGCCCAGCTCGCCGATGCGCAGCACGCAATCGACGCCCTCGCGGACCAGGTCGACGAAGCGGTCGCCGGTGCCGATGTCGAGCTGGATCAGCGGATAGCGCGCGAAGAAGTCGCGCAACGCGGGAATCACCAGCAGCCGCGCCAGCGTCGCCGGCAGGTCGACGCGCAGGCGGCCCTTCGGTTGCACCAGGGCCTCGCGGAAATCGGCCTCGACCTCGTCCATGTCGGCCAGCAGCCGCACGCAATGCCCGTAATAGGTCTCGCCATCGCGGGTACTGCGTACGCGGCGGGTGGTACGCAACAGCAGCTGCGCGCCGAGCCGGGCCTCCAGCCGCTTGATCGCATGGGTGACGGTGGCGCGCGGCAGGTTCAGGTCGTCGGCCGCGGCGGTGAAGCTGCCCAGTTCGACGATCCGCGTATAGAGCCGCATCGCTTCGAGTCGGTCCATGGGCATTGTTGCCGTTGATTGAATGGTGATGGCCATTATTGAACATTTATCCGATGGCCGCCCGGGTGCACCATGCGTCCACCTTCATCCACGGAGCGACACCATGCAGACCCGCACGCTCGGCCGCCACGGCCCGCAAGTCTCCACCCTCGGCCTCGGCTGCATGGGCATGAGCGCGTTCTACGGCGCCCACGACGATGCCGAATCGATCGCCACCATCCACCACGCGCTGGATCGCGGCCTGAACCTGCTCGACACGGCCGACGTGTACGGCCCGCACACCAACGAGGTGCTGGTCGGCAAGGCGATCAGGGGCCGTCGCGAGCAGGCCTTCATCGCCACCAAGTTCGGCATCGTGCGCGACCCGGACAACGCCGCCGCACGGGGCGTCAACGGCCGCCCTGACTACGTGCGCGCCGCCTGCGACGCCAGCCTGCAGCGGCTGGGCATCGACACCATCGACCTGTACTACCAGCACCGCGTCGATCCGAACGTGCCGATCGAGGAAACCGTGGGCGCGATGGCCGAACTGGTTGCCGCCGGCAAGGTGCGTTACCTCGGCCTCAGCGAAGCGTCCGGCGCCACGCTGGAACGCGCCTGCAAGGTGCATCCGATCGCGGCGCTGCAAAGCGAATTCTCGCTGTGGACGCGCGACCCGCAGGACAACGGCATGTTCGCCGCCTGCCAGCGGCTCGGTGTCAGCCTGGTCGCCTACTCGCCGCTGGGCCGCGGCTTCCTCACCGGCGCGATCCGCTCGCCCGACGATTTCGACGCCGACGACTACCGTCGCAGCAGCCCGCGCTTCGTCGGCGACAACTTCGCCCGCAACCTGCAGCTGGTCGAGCAGGTGAAGTCGCTCGCCGCCGACAAGGGCTGCTCGCCCGCGCAACTGGCGCTGGCCTGGGTGCTGGCGCAGGGCGACGAGGTGCTGGCGATTCCGGGCACCCGCAAGCGCTCGCGGCTGGACGAAAACCTGGGTGCGCTCGACGTGCGACTCACCGCCGCCGAGCTCGCCGCGATCGATGCGATCTTCCCGCCCGATGCCGTCGCCGGCAACCGCTACGTCGACTCGATGATGCACATGGTGAACGTGTAACACCCTCCCCTGCGCTCCCTGCAAGCAGCTTCGATACCGCGGAACAAAGCCGCTGCTCCCCCTCCCCTGCGCGCAGGGGAGGGCCGGGGTGGGGTTCGCTTTTCCCACCAGGCCGCACCCGCAGAGCAGTTAAACTCCACCGCATGAGCACTCCCGAACATTCCCCGCTCGGCAAGGACACCGTCTACGCCGACCGTTACGATCCCGGCCTGCTGTTTCCGATCCCCCGCGCCGACAAGCGCGCCGAAATCGGCCTGGGCGACGTGCTGCCGTTCCACGGCGTGGACATCTGGAACGCCTACGAGTTGTCGTGGCTCGACCTGCGCGGCAAGCCGCAGGTGGCCCTGGCCGAGTTCCACGTGCCGGCGGCCTCGCCCAACATCATCGAGTCGAAGTCGTTCAAGCTGTATCTCAACGGCTTCGCCCAGGAGCGCATCGCCGACGCGGCCAGCCTCACCGACACCTTGCTGCACGACCTGTCCGCCGCGGCGGGAGCCGTGGTGAGCGTGCAGCTGCATGCCGCCGGCGGCGCCAGCCTGCCGGTGAGCGTTCTGGACGGCCAATTGCTCGATGAGCAGGACATCGCCATCGACAGCTACGGACCGCCGGACGCGGACTTCCTGCAGGCCGATACCGCGGCGACGCCGGTGGCCGAAACCCTGGTCTCGCACCTGTTGCGCTCGAACTGCCCGGTCACCGGCCAGCCCGACTGGGGCAGCGTGCAGATCGCCTATCGCGGCGCGCCGATCGACCACGCGGGCCTGCTGCGCTACCTGGTCTCGTTCCGCACCCACAACGAATTCCACGAGCAGTGCGTGGAGCGCATCTTCGTCGACCTCACGCAGCGCTGCGCGCCCCGGCAGCTCAGCGTGTACGCGCGCTACACCCGCCGCGGCGGACTGGACATCAATCCGTTCCGCAGCAGCACGCCGGCCACGCCGGACAATCCGCGCACGGTGCGCCAGTAGGCTGTCCGCGCAGCGCGTGGCCGTCGCGTGAAAGTTCGCCGGCCACGACAACCTCCGGTAATCGGCGCTTCAGATCGGCCGAGCTAGCCTCGCTGCACTGGCCACGCCCGCGACGGGCGCCGCCACGTGATCGACAGCGGAGTTCCCATGAAAACCTGCATGACATCCTTCCCGCGTTCCGGTGCGCTTTGCGGCGTCGCCTTCACCGGCGCCCTGCTGCTGAGCGCCTGCGGCAAGCACGAGCCACCGCCGCCCGCCCCCACGCCGGCGCCGGCTTCCACGGCGCCGGTGGCGCAAGCGCCGGTTTCACCGGCGGCCTCCAGCGCGCTGGCGCCAGCCACCGCCGCCAGCATCGCCGTCGCCGCCTCCACCGTGCCGCCAGCCACGCCGTTCAGCGTGGCCAAGCTCACCCTGGGCAGCGCGGTGAACGCCGACCACCAGGTCATCCGCCCCGGCGACAGCTTTGCCAGCAACGACAAGGCGATCTACGCCAGCGTCGCCACCGAAGGTAGCACCGGCGGCGCCACGCTCAACGCGAAGTGGAGCTACCTGGAAGGCCAGGGCCAGCTGGTCAGCAACATCAGCCAGTCGATCGCCACCGATGGCCCGGCGATCACCACGTTCAAGGTGCAGAACCCCGACCTGTGGCCGGCCGGAAAGTACCAGGTCGAGATCTCGCTGGACGGCAAGCCGGTGACGAAGCAACAGTTCCAGATCGCCGCCCGCTGAAGATCCGGGCCGGAACGAGGGGCGAGAGCTGTTCCCTCGCCCTCGTTCCTCTCACTTGCTGTTGTCCATCCCGTCCAGCGCCTTGCGCCCGATCGCCGGGTCGTCGGTGAAGAACGCATCGATGCCGGTGGCGAGATAGGTGCGGATCTCGGCGATCGAACCGGCCTCGCTGACGTTGCGCGGATCGATGCCCTGCCACCGGTCAAGCGGCAGGAAGTAGTTCTCGGGCCGGAACGTGTACGGATGCACCTCGAGGCCGGCGGCGTGCGCGTCGTGCACCAGCGCGGTGGGCTCACCCAGCAGGTGATCGAACTTCAGCGGGATGATCGCGCGGATGCCGGGGCCGATCGCGTTCGCGTAGGTGGCGATGGTGCGCAGCCCGGCCGGCGTCATCATCTGCCCGTAGTCGAGCTGGCCGCCCACGGCGGTCACGTCGTACGGCTGTTCGTCGGCGTCGCCCAGCAACTGCAGCAGCCGGATGTTGCCGTGCGTGCCGTCGGCCAGCTTGCCATGCAGGTACTGCAGGTTGCCGATCTCGAATGACTGGATCTCCACCGGCGCCGTGCGCGTATAGGCGTGTGCGGCCAGCGTGGCCAGCAGCTGGTCCTCCATCGGCAGGCCGATGCCGCGGAAGTAAGTGCCGTGCTTGATCTCCGGGATGATTCCGATCACCCGCCCGCGCGCTGCCGATTCGGCCGCCACGAACGCGATGATCTCGTCCAGCGTGGCGATCGGGAACTGGCCGTCGTACTGCGTGCTGCGCAGCTTGGGCAGCCGCTCGCGCGCGCGCAGCGTCTTCAGCTCGGCCAGGGTGAAGTCCTCGCTGAACCAGCCGTCGACCGCCACGCCGTCGATGGTCTTGCGCGTCTTGCGGGCGGCGAATTCCGGATGACTGGCCACGTCGGTGGTGCTGCCGATCTCGTTCTCGTGGCGCGCCACCATCACGCCGTCCTTCGTCATCACCAGGTCCGGCTCGACGTAGTCGGCGCCGTCGGCAATGGCTTTTTCGTAGGAGGCCAGCGTGTGTTCGGGGCGCAGGGCGCTGGCGCCGCGGTGGCCGATCACCAGCACTTTCGCGGCCAGCGGCTTCTCGGCGGCGATGGCGACCACAGGCATGAGCACTCCACAGAAAACGGCGATGGCGAAGCATAAGCGATGCATGGATTGCTCCGGTCAGTGTCCGTGAAGAAAACCGCTTCCTGTGGTTCTCTTCCATCGCGAGTCCGGTACGCGCCCGGACTCACCCGAGACAGTCACTTGCCTGACTGCTTCATGCTCGGCGCGCGGGCATCCGTGCCCTCGCCCTGGCCGACCTGAGAGGTTGAAAGCCTCACAACCGCTCAGTGGCCGCGGTCCAGTGTGGCGGCGGCAGATGACCCGCGAGTGTCATCCGCGTAGGGTAGCCCGACCACGTCGTGCAGGAACTCGCGGCTGCGCCGGTGCACCGACTCGACCGATTTCGAATATACCGACGAGGCGATCACGTGCGCGTCGGCGTCGGGGAAGTCCTGCTTGCGTCGATACCTCGCCGCGGTGCCCAGCTGGTCGAACATGCCCAGGATCGCCGGCACCGACACCGTGGGGTCCTGGTTCTTCTCGTCGCGGTAGTAGTAACCCACGAATGCCGGCGCATGGATCTTCGCGAACATGCGCGGGTTGAGCACGCTGCGGCTGAGCACCGCCACGCTGCGATAGCCGTCCATGTGGATCGACTTCGACCAGTACGCCGAATCGCCCGTCTGCGGCACCACCTCGTCGCCGTGGTTGTAGGCATAACGCAGAAAGGTGCCGCCCCAGGGCCAGAACATCGGCGCCAGCCGGTCGTCGCGTTCGCGCACCAGTGGCGACCACAGCACCAGCGCGTCCACCGCCTGCGGCTGTTGTGCGGCCAGTTGCATCGCCAGCGCACCGCCCATCGAGGTGCCGATCACGATGACCCGGTCGCCCAGTGCATGACCGATCGCCAGCGCCCGCGCCGCGCCGTCGACCAGTTGCTGCGCGTCCAGCCCGCGCATCGCGTCCGCTGCAGCCAGGCCGTGGCCGGGCAGCCGGCTGAGGTAGAGGTTGCAGCCGAAATCGCGGGCCAGTTCGCGATGCACCGGCGCGCCCTCGCCCTGGCTGGCGCCGAAGCCGTGCAGGTAGACGATGGCGCAGGCGGTGCGCGCCGGATGCTGCGGATCGGCCCACACGATGCGCGCCTGGTTGTCCGGGCGGATGCCCGGCTGGGCGGCCTCGTGGGCGTCCACCCAGGCCTGCAGCCGCTGCGGTGCCTCGGGCACCGACGGCAGCGTCACCGTCAGCTCGCGCTTCTTTGCGCGAGGCCCGAGCGCCGCGACGGCGCCCACCGCGAGCACCACCGCCAGCACGATGCGACGCTTGCGCATCGGCTAGAACTTGCCGCTGATGCCGATGCCGAAGGTCCGCGGCGCGCCGGGGATGTAGGTGGCCAGGTTGAAGTTCTCGCCCACGTTGCCGGCATCCACCAGGTACTTCTTGCCGAGCAGGTTGGCGCCCCACACCGAAAGATCCCAGCGTCCCTTGTCGAAGGTGACGCCGGCGCGCAGGTTCAGCAGGCCATACGCCGGCTGCACATAGGCGGGGTTGTTGTTGTCCTCGAAATAGATCTTCGAGCGCCAGGTGTAGCTGGGCCGCACGTACAGGTTGCGACCTTCCGCCAGCGGCTGGTTCCACTGCACGCCGATCGCCACGGTGTGGTCCGGCGCCAGCCGCAGGTGGTTGCCGGCGTAGCCCTGCTGGCGACCCTGGTTGTCCTTGTCGGCGAAACGCGCGTGCAGGTAGCTGTAGTTGAAGAAGCCGCTGAAGCGATCGCTGAATGCCTGCTGCAACGAAGCCTCGAAGCCGGGCACGCTGGCGCGGCCGGCGTTGAGCGTCAGCAGCCGGCCGCCCTGGAACGCGGTGCTCTGGAAGTTGTTGTAGTCGTAATAGAACGCGGACAGGTCGTAGGCAAAACGACCACCGTCGCCTTCGCCCTTCAGGCCCACTTCGTAGCTCAGGATGGTCTCGGCCGGCAGCACCACCTTGTCGTAGCCGGTGCCCGCCTCGTTGACGTTGAAGGCCAGCACGTTGGGCCGCCGCCCGCGCGACACGCTGAGGTAGCTGTTGGTGTCCTCGTTGATGTGGAAACTGCCGATCAGGCGGCCGACCACCGAGGTGCTGTCGTGTTCGTTGTGCAGCCGGCCGTTGGTCGGCACGAACAGGTTGTTCGGTCCGGTGACGCCGTTGAAGCCCGCGCCGAACAGTGCCAGCGTGGTGCCGATGCCCGACGCCGGCGAGGCGTTGGTGACCTGGTAGGCGCCGGCCTGCTCCTCGCGGCTGACCCGCAGGCCGCCGGTGATGTCGAAGCGGTCATTGATGCGCCAGGTGCCGTCGGCGAACGCCTCGTACGAGCGCGTGCGGCCGTAGTTGGTATACGCCTCCTGCTCGTTGGTGTTCAGCGGCACGCCGAGCAGCGGGATCGCGCTGTAGGGCTGGTTCGGCTGGTAGTTGGCATCGAGCAGCGGCGGCGCCGGGCCCAGCAGGGCGATCAGCTGGCGGGTGGAGTCGGACAACCCGTCGAGCGTCGGCGCCAGCGCCAGCAGCTGCAGCAGCAGGCTGCGCTCGTCGGTGCTGAACGGCACCGCCTCGCTGCCGTTCTCGTAGAAATAGTTGGCGCCGAAGAAGCCGGTGAAGCTGCCGCCGGCGTCGTAGTTCAGGCGCAGCTCCTGGCTCAGCTGGTGGCTCTTCGAATGCTCGGCGAAGTTCAGCATGTTGACCTGCGAACCGTCGGCGTCGAACTTCTCCAGCGAATTGAACTTGCGCAGGCCGGTGGTGCTGGACAGCCGCCAGCTGTCGCTCAGCGCGAAGTCGCCGATCGCGGTGAGCCCGTAGACCTTGCGGCGCAGCCCCAGCTGGTCGCCGTGATCGAGATCGGCCGCGCCGTAGACGTCGGTCGAGCCGTAGCGGTTCGGCACGATGCCGCTGTGGAAGTCGGTGCCCGGCGGGGCGTCGCGCTGGTAGTTCGCGATCAGGTCGATGCCGCTGCCGCTGCCCACGTTGAAATGCAGGCTGGCGCGGATCGCCTTGGTGTCCTCGCCGTTGAGCCGGCCACCGTTGAGGTTCTCGACGTAGCCGTCGTGATAGGCGTTGTGTACCGCCACCCGGGCGAAGACATTGTCGGAGATCGGCGTGTTGATCCAGCCGGTGAGCTTGCGGCTGGAGAAGTTGCCGAACTCGCTCTGGAAGCCGCCCGAGTTGCCGGCCTGCGCCTTGTTCTGGATCAGCGAGATCGCCCCGCTCTCGGCGCCGCGGCCGAACAGCGTGCCCTGCGGTCCGCGCAGCACCTCGACGCGATCCATGTCGAACAGCGACACCATCGAGCCGCGCGAACGGCTGATGTCCACGCCGTCCTGGAAGATCGACACGCGGCTGGCCGCCGTCGCCGCGCCATCGTCGGTGGTGATGCCGCGCACCGCGATGCCGGGGTTGTTCGGGCTCTGCACCTGCACCTGCACGCCGGGCACGTAGCGGCTGAGCGTCTCCACGTCGCTGATGCCGAAGCGCCGCATGAAGTCGTCGGAGTACGCCGAGATCGAGATCGGCACGTCGACCACCTGCTGCTCGCGCTTCTGCGCGGTCACGGTGACCCGGTTGAGATTGATCGCGTTGGCCACCGACGGCGCACTGTCCGCCGGCGCGGGCGCGTCGCCGGCCTGTTGCGCCTGTACCGCCATGGGCGCCAGCCCCAGCAGCAGGCAGCGGATCGACCAGGACAGCCAGTTGCGAGGTGACGCCGTGGCGTCTGCACGCGGATTCGGATTCGACATGATTTCCCCAGGAAATGCGCGAGCCGCCCGCGAAGGCGGCGTTTCATTATTGTCGTCCGTGCATGACAGGCACATGTCCCGCTGGCCGGGCCCGCCCCACCTGCCGCAACGTCCGCCCCCGGGGTCGATGATTGCAGCCCCGTTGCCGCGCACGCTACTACGGACGAGGCGCGGCAGGCTTGCTGCGTTGCGGCAGCAGCGCGCCGTTCGCCACGGCGATGCTGGCCGCGACATCGTGGCGCCCGCGAGCGCGGCCGTGACTGCCCCGTGATCACCCGGCCCGCGCCGCTTGACGGTTCATCCACCGCGCGCCTGCGATGGTCTGCCTGCACCGCCTCACCGCGCGGTGGCCGCCGCGCCCATCGGGGGCGCGCGCACCGAGGAGCATCACATGTCCCTGTCCCTGCTGGTTGTCATCGTTCTCGTGCTGTTGCTGATCGGCGCGTTGCCGACCTGGGGCTACAGCCGTTCCTGGGGTTACGGTCCGGTGGGCGGACTGGGCCTGATCGTGGTGATCGTGCTGGTGCTCTGGTTGCTCGGGGTGTTCTGAGAGGCCGTGGGTTTTTCAACCTCTCGGGCGATGGGGAAAACCACAGGGGTGGTTTTCTTCAGCGCGGATCGCGGACCAGCCGCGCGTGTCAGGCGATGCGCGCGGCCAGTCCGCTGGCACGACGTACCGGCGTGGCCAGCGCGGTGTCGCAGGCCGCGTCGGCAGCCCACAACTCGACCCCCTGCCGGGCCCGTGACACGCCGGTGTACAGCAGCTGCCGCGACAGGATGCGGTGCTGCGGGTCCGGTGGCAGCAGCACCGCGGCGTGGTTGTATTCGGAGCCCTGGCTCTTGTGGATGGTCACCGCGAACGCGCCCTGATGTTCGGGCAGGCCGGCCGGCGAAAAAGCGACGGCGCGGCGACCGGCGTGATGGGCCGCGCCGGTGGCCAGCGTCTCGCCGTCGATCGCGGCGCCGCCCTGCACGGTCACTTCGAACCAGATCGCCAGGTTGCCGTTTTCGTCGCGCAGGCACAGGCCCACGTCACCGTTGAACAGGCCAGCGGTATAGTCGTTGCGGGTGATCATCACCGCGCGGCCGGGATACCACTCGTCATCCGGCGCCACGCCCAGGCGACCTTTCAACCTGCGCTCGATGATCGCGTTGGCGGTCGCGGCGCCGAACTCGCCCTCGCGCAATGCGCACAGCAACTGGCGCTGGCGCAACGCATCCAGCGCCGCCAGCACGCCGCGCTGGTCGGTCTTCGCCACCACGTCGAGCGCGCCCGCCTCCTGCAGCATGGCAGCCACCGCGTTGCTCCAGCGGGCCAGCGCGCGGGCCAGGTCCTGTGCGTCGGCCAGCGGGCGACGGATCGCCTTGTCGCCGGCGTCGCGCCATGCCGCAGCGAACGCGGCCGCATCGCCGCGACGGATCGCCTCGTTGATCGGCACCAGCGACTGGTCGGCGCGGAAGCTGTGGCTCAGGCGCACCAGGTCCGGCGCATGTTCGGCTTCCATCGCGCCGACCAGGTCGAGCAGCACCGAGCCGGTGCCGACCGAGGTGAGCTGGTCGGCGTCACCGACCAGGATCAGCGCGGCGTCCTCGCGCAGCGCGTCGAGCAGGTTGCGCAGCATGGCCAGGTCGACCATCGAAGCCTCGTCGACGATCACGATGTCGGCGGGGATCGGATTGTCGGCGTGGTGGACGAAGCCGCCATGCCGGCCGCGGCTGCCCAGCAGGCGATGCAGGGTGCTGGCCTCGGCGGCCAGCGCCCCGTCCAGTTGCGCCTGCCAGTCAAAGTCGTGCGCGGGATGCGCGCGGGCTCGCATCCGCGCGGCGCCATCGCGCAGGGACTCGGACAGGCGCTGCGCGGCCTTGCCGGTGGGCGCGCCGATGCGGATCACGGGCGCCGCCTGCATCCGCGCGGTGCGCTCCCTGATCAGCATCATCAGCATGCGCAGCACGGTGGTGGTCTTGCCGGTGCCGGGGCCGCCGGTCAGCACGAACAGGCGCTTGCCCGGCACCTGGGCCACGGCCTGGCGCTGCGGCCGCACCCGCTCGTCGGAGTCGCCATGGAACAGCGCGTCGATCGCCGCGAGGTCGACCTCGCCGGCCGCCAGCGACGCCGCGCGGCGCTGGCGCACATGCCGGGCGACGGCGGTTTCGTGCAGGTAGTTGCGGCGCAGATAGAAGTGCGGCGGATCGAGTACGAACGGCGTGCCGCCAGCGTCGCCGTCGCCGGCCAGCGCCACCATCGGCTCGGCGCGCAACGCGGCGATGTCCTCCTCCGAGCAGGCCCGCATGCCGTGGCGCGCCGCCGCCTCGCCGTTCAGCAGCAACGCGCTGTCGCCATGCCCTTCCGCATGACTGGCCCAGCCGGCGATCCGCGCCAGCAGTGGCGAGCCGCCGTGCGCCAGCACCCAGCGCGCCACCGTGGCATCGAGCATGCGCCATGCGTCGGGCGGCGCGACGTCGCCGGCGAGGCGACGGAAATGGTAGCTGCGGGCGGGCGTGTTCATGCGGCCTCCGTGGTGGTCGGTCCGGAGGCAAGCACCTCGCCGACCGCGTCGAGCAGGTCGGAAGAAAAGCGATGCCGCCAGATGCCCGCGTCGGGCGCCAGCCCCGCCGCGCGGATGAACAGGTAGACACATTCGCCCAGTTGTTCTTCGCGGCGGTAATCCGCGCCGAGTCGCTGGCGCAGGTAGCGATCCACCGCGACGGTGTAGAGCAGCGCCTGGAAGCGGTAGTGGCTGGCGTCCATCTGGGCGCGCAAGGCCTCGCCCGCGTAGTCGGCCAGGGTGTCGCCCAGATAGTTGCCCTTGTAATCGAGCACGTGATAAAGCCCGTGGTGATGGAAGATCAGGTCGATCTTGCCGTTCATCAGGCCGCTCAGCACACGCTGGCTGGCCGGCACCAGCTCGGCTTCGCCATGGGCGGCGCAGGCGGCGCGCAGGCGCGGCATCGACACGCGATCCATCGCGAAGTGGAAGCCCATCTCGGCGCGCAGGTCGGCCGCGGCAAGATCGGCCAGGCACAACGCGGGAGACGCCGCGATGCCCAGCGGCGCGTCCAGTGCATCCTGGATGCGGCTGACCAGCAGGTCGACCAGGGCGGACTGCTCGATGTCCTTGCGTCGCACGCCGGCGTCGCGCAGGCACTGGGCGATCAGCTCGCGTTGCGCCGACATCGGCGCGCCCACCTCGCGATGCTCGAACACCGCATGCACCGCGTTGCCGAAGTCGGTGCCGCGCACGCCGGCCAGGGCGAGCAGGCCGGGATGGGCTTCCGTCGCCGTCATCGGGGAAGGCTGCTCGACCGCCACCACGGCGTCGGCATCGGCCAGCTCGACGTTGCCCGCTGCATCCTCGTCGCCGGCGGCGGCGCCGGGATTCACCGCGTCGCGATGCTCGCCCTGGGTCAGCGTGGTGAAGCTGTGCTTCGCCTCCAGCGGGCCGGAGCGCGGCGGCGGCAGCGCGCGCGCGTGGCGCTCGACGGCAGGCGCGGCGGCGCCGCTGAAGTCGTGTCGCGCCAGCGGATGCCAGCCGTCGATCCAGCGGATGTCCGGCGTGGCGTCGCGCAGTTCGGGCGAACCCAGGGCGGGATCGATGCGCTCCAGCATCACGTCCAGCGCACTGCGCCTGGTGCCGCTGGCCGGCGTCTTGCTGCTGGCGCTGGCCGGCCGCTGCGGCGGCAAGGCGAACAGGTGACAGGCGTGGATGGCGCGGGTCAGCGCCACGTACAGCACGCGGAAACGTTCGTCCTGAAGGTCCTGCGCCTCGCGCGCCCGGGCCGCGGCGGAGAACTCGGCCAGGCGTTGCCCGCTGCGCGGATCGTTGACCACGGACATGCCGTCGCCTGGGCGTTCGCCGTGGTTCCACATCAGCGGCAGGAACACGATGGGAAACTCCAGGCCCTTGCTGGCGTGCAGCGTCATCAGGCGCACCCGGGCGCTGTCCGATTCGATGCGCAGCTGCGCCGCGTCGGCGGCGTCGTTGTCGCTGGCCGCGCCATCCTCGCGGCACTGCTTCAGCCATGCCAGCAGTTCCTCGATGCCGGTGAGCTGCTCGCTCTGCGCCTGCAGCAATTCGCCGAGGTGGCGCAGGTCGGTCAGCACGCGCTCGCCGGCCATGGTCTGCAGGTAACGCGCGGCCAGGCGATCGATCAGCTGGCCGACCACGTGCAGGATGCCCCGTTCGGCCCGTTGCTGGCTCCAGCTGCGGAAGGTGTCCGCCACCGGCTGCCATTGCGCCACGTCGTCGCCCCAGCGCTGCAGCTCGCTGAAGCTGGCGCCCCACAGCCGCGTGGCCACCGCCGCCCGCAACGCGCCCAGTTCGGCGGGATGCGCGATCGCGTACAGCACGACCTGCAGCTCGCGGGCCACCTCGGTGTCGAACACGCTGCTGCGCGAGGAAGTCACGCAGGGCACGCCGCGTTCGCGCAGCGCATCGCGCAGGCTGATGATGTCGTTGCCGGTGGGCAGCAGCACGGCCAGGTCCGAAGGCTGCACCGGTTCGCCGCCGATGCGATGCGTGCCCGACTGCAGCATGGCGGCGATCTGGTTCGCGCAGACCTCGAGCGCCTCGGCCCGACGCGCCGGCTGCGACGACGGCGGATCGCTGCGGTAGTGGATCACCAGCGGCGCGGGGCACGGTTCGCCATCGATCGTGTACGGCTGGCCGGCGCGCCGCTCGGTCCAGTTCACGCTTTCGTAGGCGATGCGACTCTCGCCCGCGGCATCCAGCGCCGTGCCGCCCACCGCGTAGAACTGGTTGAAGGCCCGGACCAGGGCCGCGCTGGAACGATGGTTGGTGTCCAGCGTCAGCCGGCCCGTCGCGTCGACCGCCGAGGCAGCGCGCTGGTAGGAGTGGATGTCGCCGCCGCGGAAGCGGTAGATCGCCTGTTTCGGATCGCCGATCATCACCAGCCGGCCGCGGGTGCTGCCATCGCGCTCGCGGTAGATCGCATCGAGGATGCCGTATTGCTGGCCGTCGGTGTCCTGGAATTCGTCGACCAGGGCCACCGGCCACGCCTTGAACAGGGCATCGGCCAGCGGACGATCGCCGGCGCGCTCCGCTTCGCGGGCCAGCGCGTCGCCGACCGACTGGATCAGGCTGTCGAACGTCAGCTGGTGGCGCGCGGCGAGGCGTGAGCGCATTTCCGCGCGGGCCAGCGCGGCCAGCTCGTGCCAGAAGCCGGCGCGCAGGCTTTCGATGATTTCGGCGCAGCGCTCGGCGAACACCGCCAGCGCGATCAGCTCGCCGTTGTCCTTGCTGCCCTTGAGCACGCCGGTCAGGGCGGTGGCTTCCTTCAGCCCCGCGCACGCCTTCGCACCCGGCATGCGCGCGCGGTCGTCGAGGAAGTCGGCCAGCTCGCTCCAGAATCCCGGCAACAGCGAGCCCTTGCGGAAATGCGTGCCGTCGGCGACGGCGGCGCGCAGCCGCGCTGCCCACGCCGGGTCCAGCACGGCGTCGACCTCGGCCGCCGATGCCATCTTCACGCTGACGCCGGGCGCCAGGCAGACCTTCAGCCGCCGGCTGAGTCGTGCCAGGCTCAGCTCGTCGCCCGCCTGCGCGGCCAGCATCACCAGCGGGTCGCCGGCATCGGCCTGCTGCAGGCGCCGCCACAGGTCGGCGGCCACTTCGTCGAGCAGCGCTTCGCCGGGGACCATGTCGCCCATCACGAAGGCCACGCCGCAGGCGAACGGATGATCGGCCAGGATGCGCCGGCACAGGCTGTGCAGCGTGCTGACCGGCGCCACGTCCATCTCGGCCAGGGCCAGGCGCAGGCGCTGCAGATCGCGCACGCGCAGCTCGGCATCGTGCTGCCAGCGCGCGCGCAGCCATTGTCCGTCGCTGCCCTCGTCGCTGCCGGCGTCGTCGGTTTCGGCGAGGTTCTCGCTGGCGCGCAACACGGCCCACTGCAACTTGCCGCGCAGGCGTTCGCGCAGCTCCTGCGCGGCCGCGTCGGTGAACGTGGTCACCACGATCTGCCGCGGCGACAGCTGCCGCTCCAGCAGCAATCGCAGATACAGCACCGCGATGGTCCAGGTCTTGCCGGTGCCGGCGCTGGCCTCGATCAGGCTGCGCCCGCCATCGGCGAGGTCCAGGCTGCGCCAATCGATGACCGCTGCCGTGCTCATGCCGACACCTCGGCGCTGGCGTCGAAGCTGATGCAGCGATAAAGCGTCAGCGCAAATTCCGCCAGCGCGGCCAGCTCCGCGCTGCCTTGGGCGAAGTCCACCTCACCGGCCAGCAGATGGCTGTAGCCGGGTGCGTAATCGCGTTCGCCCACGCCGCCATGACCGGCAATCCAGCTCGAACCGATGTCGATCTGGGCCGGCTCGTCGGCGGCCTCGACGTCACTCGAACGACTGCTGCGCTTCTTCGGATAGATGCGCTCGCTGATCGCCGCCCACGCCGACTTCGGGAAGTACCAGCGCGGCGCCGACTGCGCCTCGATCCACCAGCCCAGCAACTGTTGCAGGCGCCGTTCGAGTTCGCCGAGCCGCGCCGCGCGCCCGGCGTCATCGGCCGCCATGAAGCGTGCGTCCCAGTCGTTGATGCCGTCCTGCCAGGGGCGCTCGTCGCCGTCCAGCAGCGGACGCAGCCGCAGCGCGGGCAGCGTGCCGCCCGCGCGGGCGCTGTGCAGGCGCAGCAGCGCCCAGTCGAGGAACATCGGCACGCGCTCGCGGAAGCCCAGCTCCGCCTCCTTCTTCAGCCGGTCGCCGTTGCCGCCGAACACGCGCAGCAGTTGCCAGCATTCGCCACCGTCGATGCTGCTGCGATGGACGTGGGTGACCTGGCCGGTCACGCGGCAGCCGCCGATCGGCACATCGATGCCGCAACTGCCACCGGCCGGCGCCGCGTGTTCGAAACCGGGCAGCTTCGCGACTTCCTGCAGCAACAGGCCGACCACGGCGCTCTCCTGTTGCCAGGCCTGCTGGCCGGCCCGGCCCGGCGGCATCACGCCACCCAGGCGCAGCCAGTCCGGCGCGGTGGCCGGCGGCCACGCGGCATGCGGCCAGCCCGGCAGCGCGTCGTTGAAGAACAGCTTCCTGGCCACCGTGTCGAGCGCGGCGAAGCGCGCTTCGATCGGTTCGTCCTGGGGCAGGCGATCGTCGGCGAGCGCGTCCAGGCTGACCTGCATGCGGTGTTCCAGCAGTTGCCTGGCGGGGTCGCGGTAGTACGCATGCAGTTCGCGCAGTGCGATCGTCGCGCCGGGGTCGATTCCCGCGGCGCCGCCGGGGTCGAGGAACGGCGCCACATCGGCCTGGTCGCCGCGGCCATGCATGCCGGCGAACAGCGCGTTGTAGGAGAACAGCCGTCCATCGCCGCCGTCGAAGTAGCGGCTGTCGAACGGCTGCAGCGGATGCCGCAGCAGCCACGGCCGGTCGACCTCGTCGTCGTCGGGACGCAGCCCCGCGGCCGCATCCAGCACGGCCAGCAGTTCGGCCAGCGGCGGCGCCGGATTGCGCGGCTTGCCGTCCTTCACCCCTTCGCCGATGTAGCTCAGGTGCAGGCGTGCGCGCGCCGACATCAGGGTTTCCAGGAACAGGTAGCGATCGTCGCTGCGCACGTCGCGATCGCCCAGGCGGCGATAGCGCGCCATCAGGTCCAGCCCCGCGTCGCTGCCCGAACGGGGGAAGTCGCCGTCGTTGAGGCCGAGCACCGCGACGACCTTGAACGGGATCGCGCGCTGCGGAACCATGCCGCAGAAGGTGATGCCGCCCATCAGGAAACGCTGCTGCTCGGGCACGGCGGACAGCCGCTCGACCAGCAGGTCGCGCACCACGCTGAAGTGCAGCAGCGGGTCCTCGCCGGCAGCCGTCGGCTCGCTGGTGATGGTGCGGATGAAACCGAGCACCATCGCCTGCGCATCGCGGGCCGCCCGATCCATCGGATCGATGCGGAACAGCGCCTCGAAGCGGCGCTCCAGTTCGCTCGCCCAGTTGCTGGCGAGGCGCGTTTCGGCGGACAGGTCGCACAGCGCCTGCACTTCCTGCAGCAGGTGATCGAGCGCGCCCAGGTAACCCGCGGCCGGGCCGTGGATGCCGGTGAGCGGCGCCAGCTCGGTGCCGTCGGGCAGATGCACCGACGGCTGCCGCTCGGCCTCGGCGGCGTCGGCCATCAAATAGCCGGCCAGCATGCGATCCATCGCCCAGCCGAAGGTGTGTTCGGCGATCGGCGGCACGCCGAAGCGCGCCCGAAACGCGGGATCGAGCGCCCACGCCACCCGGCTGGCCTTCAGCCATTCGGCCAGCTCATCCACGCCGGCCGCATCCAGGCCCAGTCGACGGCAGATTTCCGGCACCGCCAGCAGGTCCACCACCTCGGGCGCGGTGACCCGCGTGCCGGGCAGGTCCAGCAGTTTGCGGAACGCGCCGAACAGCGAATGACTGCGCGACACCGCCACGTCGGCCAGCTGGTACGGCAACAGCCCGCCGGCATGGCCGGCCACGCCGAACACCGCGGGAATCAGCGGCACGTACGCCTGGATGTCCGGCGCCATCACCACGATGTCGGCGGGACGGATCGGCTGGCCGTCGGCATCGGTACCGGCGATCGCGTCCAGCAACTGGTCGCGCAGCACCTCCAGTTCGCGCAGGCGGGTGTGGCAGCTGTGCACGCGCAGTGAGGCATCGGCGCGCGCGGCGCGATCGATCGGCGTGTCGAGCCGCACCTGCATCAGTGACGGATCGAGCGCGCGGATGCCCTGCTGCACGCGCTGCAGACGATTCATCCCGTGCAGCGCCTGCTCGTCCTCGCGATGGCGCACGTCGGACAACACATCGCCCTCGCCCGCGGCCAGCTCCATGATGAAGTGCTGGCCCATGCGCCCCCAGCTGGCCAGCAGCGGATGCGCCTGGTCCGCCCAGTAGTCGTTGCCTTCGGCCGCGTCCAGCCGCGCCTGTTCCTCGGCGCCCTGCAGCCGCAGCGCGGGCAGCGTGCGGCCGAGCCCGCCCCAATATTCGCGGCAGGGATCGGGCACATACAACGCGACCAGCCGATGCCGTGCCACCGCGCGCAACACCGCCAGTTCGGACGGCGCCAGGTGGCTGACGCCGAACACGTGCAGCGCCTCGCCGCCGGCCTCGACGCGACCGAGCTGCTCGATCAGGTCACCGACCACGTCGCCGCGATGGGCGCCCAGCTTGTCATGCAGGTGCTTCCACAGCGGCGCCAGCAGCCGCTGCTCGGTGGACGCCAGCACCGCCTCGGCGGCGTTTCCGGTCACCAGGCTGAAGTGGCCGCGCTCCCAGCCGCGCAACCAGTCCGGGCGATACACCAGGTATTGCGAGTAGATCCGAGCCAGCCGGTCGGCCAGCTGGAAGCGACGGCGCGCCTGATCCGCCACCCCGCCCGACGGATGCGTGCCGCCGGCGCGCAGGTAGCTGGCGATCCGTGCATCGCTGATGCCCAGCGCCGCCACGTCGCCACCCAGCACTTCATGGATGCTCCAGCGCAGGTGCTGGCGCTGGTAGCGCGGCAACGACACCGCGCGCTGGCCCAGCTGCTGCCGCGCCAGCCGATCGATCCACGGACTGGGCAGCAGGATGTCGAGGTTCGCGGCGATCCCGCCCGCGCCGTACTTGCGCGCCAGCGCCCCGTTCAACCAGTGCCGCATGCCCGGATGCGCCGCGATGATGGTCTGCGGCGCCAGCACGTTGTCCGGCTGGGTGACCGCCAGCAACTGCACCAGCGGATCGAGCAGCTTCTCCAGCCGACTCGCCCGATAGATCAGCAGCCCGGTGGTTTGCCGCTCCCCCTCCACCTCGCGAATTTCGCCACCTGCTGCCGTCACTGCCGTGCTCCCGGATGCTGCCGGATCACCCACGATCCATCCGCCCGATCTTCACCAGCACCAGCGCGGATTGCAATGAGTGGCGACTACAGCGACGAGATCCCACATGACAGCTTCGACAGGCTCACGCTAGTCGAACCCCAGATTCAGGACGAACCGGCGACCCACATTTTAGCGGGGTACCAATTGAAGGGAGTCGCATCGGCCAAGCATGGCATCGTGGACCGACGAATAGGTTCGACGCGATCGGCACGCCACGGTTGTTGTCGGTGGTGTCATTGGAGATCACTTGTTGCACAGGGTGCGAATGCCATGTCCGCGCATCATCGTCTGCAGTTGCGGCTTGCAACATGTAGCGTGCCCGTACCTTCTTGATCACGCTCTCCTCCTTGCGCGGATCGAGCGACGCGGCAAGGGCTCCGTTTCTCGGGGGTGAGGTCAGTCGACCAGTCGAACGATAGCTGGAGCCCCTGTTGCCAAGGACTCCAGCTGACATGACTTACTGAACTGCGACGAGAAGGTTTGCAGCTGATTTGCCCTTGCTCATTGCAAATGCCTTCGTCGTGGTATCGAGGGCGAAAGGATCTTTCTGACCACCTGCCGAAACGAGCGCGCATTGCCTGAGGCAGGCCGGAGCAACGTGCGCCTCGCAATACGCTTCGTCATGACCCTGCGACAAGCATTGGCTATATACCTCTTGACAGTGGGCACAGTCGATGGCTGCACGGGCTGGTTGCGCATGGAAAACCGCAGCGAGGCCGAAAGCAGCGAGGCTGGCGAGATAAGCAGAAGTACGCATTCTGATTTCCTTTCCAAAGACAAAGGCTCCATGCTGGAGCGTCCCGAGAATATCCGCTGACCACAGGGACGAATGTGACCTCATAGGCACTTGCCATCCCCTCTCCAGGTCGCAGCTCAAAGCTGTGGCATGTCCCCAGACTTGAACTGAAAAACACTGGCACGTGGCGATTTCCACCGTCTTCATCACGGCCATATGGTGGTCAATGACCGGCCCAAGGCAGTTCGAGCGGCCCTTGTGGCCACGCTTTCGTTTCGAGTTCCATACCAACGTCCATGCAACGAAAAAGGCCACCAGAAAAGGTGTGGACAAATCTTCAAAACCTGTCACTGATGGAGAGCATAAGCTGTCGCAAGACTGGCTGATTTGTCAAAAATTGAGTGGCGCAAGATCACATAAAGTGACAATGGATATGAGGCGCGGGTTCAACGGGCACAAATTGCTGGTCATGCATCGCCCTGCCACATCGGGCATGCGCGCGTTGCATCAAGCGGGGGACGAAGCCTCGGCGATCAAGCCACCGAAGAATACAGCCTGTGGGTGGGGAGCCACTCGCCTGGTATTGCACGAGCATCAAGGAATTAGGCCCAGGCATCTCGAAAGCGAATCGGCCCCGACCAAGGGCACGAGATCAGTCGCATAGACGACTCAGACCTATGCTGGCCAAGCAAGACGAGTGGAGTAACAAAGGGGGCCGAAGCGTAGCTTCCCTAGGTGTTGACGCTAACTCAAACAAGCGGGAAATTGCCATCGGGCTGGCGAATCCGAAGCAGCGGAATGATGGCGCTCATAAACTCTGTCCGGTTGACGCTAGATCCGTTGGAGCAACGCCACGGTGCCCTGGCCGCCGTCCGCACAAAGCGAGACGATGCCGTAGCTTCCCGATGGCAGTATCGCCATTTCCTTCGCAGCCTGGCTCAGGATGCGCGCCCCGGTTGCAGCGAACGGATGTCCGATGGCCAGCGATCCACCATGCGGGTTGACGCGTGCCCAGTCAAACGCGCCCAATTCGAAGTCGACGCCGGCCTTTTCGCGCCGATAGATCGGATCCGACGCGGCAGCGATGTTGGCGAGCACCTGCGCCGCGAATGCCTCGTGGATATTCCACGACGTGATCTCCGCAAACCGCAATCGGTGCCGGGCGAGTAACCGCGGAATCGCCCGCGCCGGTGCCATCAGGATGCCCTCGTCACTTTGGCGGAAGTCCATCGCCGCGATCTGCCAGTCCAGCAACCTGACTGCTGGCTCGCGGCCCAAACGCGCCATCCCGGCTTCATCGGCCACCCACAAACCTGCCGCGCCATCCGTCAGCGGCGACGAATTGCCCGCTGTCAACGTGCCTGCGGGATCGAACGCCGGCGGCAAGTTTGCCAGTCGCTCGGGCGAGGTATCACGACGCGGAATCGCGTCCTGTTCGACCCCGGCGAACGCTACCAGCAGGTCATCGAAGAAGCCCGTGTCCTGTCCCGCAATGGCCGCGCGATGACTGAGCAAGGCGCGCTCGTCCTGTGCCTGCCGCGAGATATTGAAATGGCGGGCGGTGTCTTCGGTGTGCTGGCCTTGCGAACGGCCGCTTTGTTTGTTGGCCCATGCCTGGCGAGGCAATTGAAAGTCCGCTGCGGTTGTGGCCGCGATCATTCCCGCGACCCCGCGCGGATCTTTGGCGAACCCGGCCACGATGCGATCGGCGGCAGCCATGTTGAGTGCCAGCGGCACATGGCTCATCGTTTCCGTGCCACCGACCAGCGCCAGATGCGTGCCGCCGCTGCCGATCATGCCCGCGGCCTCAATCGCGGCCATGAAGCTGGTCGAACAGGCCAGCACCGTGGAAAGCGCCGGTGTCTCCGGGTTCAGCCCTGCCTCGAAGACCAGCTCCCGCGCTATGTTCGACACCGTCACGTCGGGAATGACCTGACCCCAGATCAGAAAGTCCGGTGCGGCCAAGTCCGCCATGGCTCTGGCTACTGGCATGGAAAGCTCAAGTGCACTGTGGCGGGCGAACGGTCCGCCCGCCTTGACGAACGGAGTGCGTACGCCGGGAGACAGATAGACAGGCAGCATTGTGGGTCTCCTTTCAATGAACAGCTTGTGGCTCGCGGTACAGCGAATTCATCAGCGTGGAGATCGAGGTGGCCCTTGCGCGGTGGAGACGGCCTGTTCGGCGTTCCGATCGCCGTCGCCTTGTCTAGTGCGATGCCAGCCCAAGCTGTTGCATGAAGGTCAGGTTGTCTTCCAGGTGCCAGTTCTCGGCAATGCGACCGTCGCTAATGCGGTAGATGTCGGTGGCGATGAAGTCGATGGTTTGGCCCTGTCCCTGGGTTTGGTTGAAGCGTCCGCTGAAGTGCCCGCGAAAGTGCAGATGGGCGACCACTCGATCGCCAGCGACGATCATTTGTTCCACATCGCAACGCAGGTCGGGTACCGCCGTGCGCACGAACTTCGAGGCTGCCAGCGGTCCGGCGACACCTTGGGCACGGCCCGCGGGCAGAGTGCGGTCCATGAAATCCTGCGCCAACGCGGCACGCGCCAGCGCTTCGTCGCCGTTGTTCCAGAAGCTGTCGTAGCGACGGGCGGCGAGTACCTGTGCTCGCAACTGCGCGGCGGGCAGGCTGTGATCGACGATCAGTATCTGCGGCGTGACCAATCCTGAGTCATCGGCACCGGTAGCGGATGCGACGCCGCACAGCATCAATGCGGCGGCAAAGCTGCAGGACAAAGCATGGCTGGTCATGGTGTTCTCCTCGTCGGAATAGAGACGGGTGAGGTTTCTGGCAATCCGTCGATACAAGGGCGTTAGCTGGCAACGTCGATCACGACCTTGCCTTGCGCCTGGCGGCTCTCGATAAGTGCGTGGGCGGCATCGACTGAGTTCAAATCGAACCGGCGTGCGTCTACGCGTGGGATCAGCAGGCCCGATTCGGCCAGGTGAGTGGCTTCGTGCATGATTTCGCCGTGGCGAACCTTGCCTTCACCAGTCAGCAAGGGCAGCAGGGTGAACACGCCAGAGTAACTTGCCGCGCGGAACGACAGCGGCGCCAATGCATGCGTGCCCCAGCCCAGCGAGCTGAGCACATGACCAAAACGTGCGACGGCCTTGAACGAGGCATCCAGGCTTGCGCCGCCGGCAGTGTCGTAGACGATGTCGAAGCCGCGGCCGGCAGTGTGTGTGGCGACGTACTCTTCGACGCTGACTTGGCTGCTGTCGATGGGAATGGCCCCCAGCTCTTCGACGAGCGCGGCGCGACCGCCGCCCTCGGTGGCGTAGACGGTCGCGCCAAGTGCACGTGCGATCTGGATGGCCATATGCCCGACGCCGCCAGCACCGCCTTGCACAAGTACGGTCTGGCCCGTGCGGACGTTGGCGCGGTCAACCAAGCCTTCCCATGCGGTGATGAACACCAGCGGTAGGGTGGCCGCTTCCCGCATGCTGAAGTTGGACGGCTTGCGCGCCAGCAGCGCGGCATCGACCGCTGCGTACTCGGCCAACGATCCCTGCGCACCACCGACACCGCCTGTCATCCCGTAGACCTCATCGCCGGGGTGGAAGGCACTGACGCCAGGGCCAACGGTTTCGACCACACCGGCCAGGTCGATGCCGAGGATCCCGGGCAACGGATGCCGTGCGTGTGCCGCAGCGCCACCGCGAATCTTCAGGTCAAGCGGGTTGACCCCACTGGCGATCACTCGCACCAGCACCTGCCCTTCGCCAGGTACCGGGCGCGGCAAGCTGGCCACGCGGAACGAGGCATTGGGGGTCTCCAGAACGGCGGCTTGCATGGAAAGGGTCATGGTCATTCCGGGGTGGTCAGATACGGCAATGGATGCGGCGAGTAGATTCGACTACGCCAAGAGAATCGGGTCGAGGAAGGTGTGCATGAGTTCTCCGATCTCTTCGGCGTGGGTTTCCAGCGCGAAATGACCAGTGTCGAGCAGGCGGATTTCGGCATTCGGAAGATCGCGTCGGTAGGCCTGTGCGCCGGCGGGGATGAAAGCTGGGTCATGCTTTCCCCAAGCAGCCAAGAACGGCGGTTGGTGCTCGCGAAAATAGGCTTGGAACTCAGGGTACATCGCCACGTTGCTGCGATAGTCCAGGATCAGATCAAGCTGGATCTCGTCCGCGCCCGGGCGGGTCATGTAGGCGATGTCCAGCGTGTAGCCGTCCGGCGAGACGCGTTGCGGATCGCTGCCGAGCAGATATTGCCAATCGCGGATCGTCGCGGGCGACAGCGAGTCGCGGCAGGCTTCGCGATGTTCCGGCGTCGGCTCGCGCCAGTAGGTTTGCCATGGACCCCAGGCATCGCTGAGTCCTTCGAGATAGGCGTTGCCGTTCTGGCTGACGATGGCGGTGACGCGCTCGGGATGCGCCATCGCCAGACGGAAGCCGGTCGGCGCACCGTAATCGAACACGTATAGCGCATAGCGATCCAGCTTCAGCGCCTCGGTGAAGTCGTCGATGACGCGGGCAAGGTTGTCGAAGGTGTAATCGAACGCACCGCGTGCGGGTGCCTGCGTGTGGCCGAATCCGGGCAGGTCCGGCGCGATCACGCGATAGTTCCGGGCCAGCAGCGGGATCAGTTCGCGGAACATGTGGCTGGCGGTGGGAAAGCCATGCAACAGCAGGATCACTGGTGCATCGACGCGGCCGGCTTCGCGGTAGAACACTTCGACGCTGCCGACGGTTTGAGTGTGATATGCGACGTGCATGGTCGAACCTCGAATGACCCGGCCAAAAGTGAACAGTCACAAAGACGGCGGGATGGGTTGATGTGCGCCGGAGGTGCTTCGGCGGGAACGTCGACTGACGACCTCCCACAGAATCCGTGGCGATCCTGCTCGCAGGCACCTCCGCTTTCCCCTGTGAGGCTATGGCAGGTTCGCTGTCATTTCCATTACACCAACGAGTAGGTTTCCCTAGCCATTTCAGGTGATCGCGAGCGCAATTCCTGTTGCTAGCATTTGCCACGCCGATTTCGCCCGCCATGTTGCGAGAACCCCGATGCCCACTGGCATGACGCGCCCGCGGGGCGGTACCGGGGTTGCCGGGCATATGGGTTTGGTGAGCGAGCAGCGCCGCTGGATGGACTCACATCAGCGTGGTCATGAAGTGCATGAGTTCCGCATCTCGCACCGAGAAAGGCGATGAACACCGAACCAGGCACAGCCATCGCAACGCGCCTTAGCGGACGCAACACCCCCTTCTTTCGAGGAAATCACCCATGAACAGCAAACTGCAAACACTGCTCGGCACATTTTCGCGCACCGAGAGAGTGGGTCTTGCGCTCATGAGGTTCGCGATCGCCTTGGTCTTCTTCTGGATCGGCGGCCTCAAGTTTGCGCCGTACGAGGCGGACAGCATCACTCCGTTCGTCGCGAACAGCCCCGTAATGTCGTTCTTGTATGCCCACCCGGAAGCGTACAAGGTGCACCTCACCCACGAAGGCGAACTTGTTCCGGCAAAGCGTGAATGGCAGAACAGTAACCATACCTACCGCGTCTCGCATGGACTTGGCGTGGTGGAAATACTCATCGGTCTTCTGGTGCTCTCGTTTCCGCTGTCAAAACGCCTTGGACTGGTGGGTGCCATTCTGGCGTTCGTGACAACGCTGGTGACGTTGTCCTTTCTTTTCACTACGCCGGAAGCCTGGGTAGCCGCCCTGGGCGATGCTCAGCACGGATTTCCGTATTTATCGGGCGCAGGAAGGCTGGTTCTGAAAGACAGCATGATGCTTGCCGGTGCATGGATCATCGGCGTGGACGCAGCAAGACGGATTGTTGCTGAAGGTGCCAGCGAGTCTGTGCGCCGCTGGATCTAGGGCGCTCGTGGTTGCAGTGCATGATTTCCTGCCCGCACCGTCAACGCATGCGGCGGTGGTGCGATTGAGCGGCGATCAAAGTGAAGTGGCGTATCTATCTTCAAGTTCGAAGGTGGATATTTCCGCACAGCAATTCTTTACGTAGGAGTCGCGCTCTTGGCTATATCACTACCCCATGTGATTGCGGTCTTTTTCCAGGTCAGCAATGGTCTGGAAACGGCGAGTCTCGCCGACTGCTTCATGCAGGACGCCACCGTGCTTGACGAAGGCGAAATGCATCAAGGTCACGAAGCCATCCAGTTGTGGCAAAGGGAGGCGCAACGCAAGTATCAATACAGCGTTGACCCTTCAAGCGTATCGCGGCAAGGCGATTGCGTGACGGTCAGTGCAGCGGTTGTCGGAAATTTTCCAGGCAGTCCGGTTCAACTCGATCATGTGTTCAATCTGGTCGGTGACAAAATTCAGTCGCTGGAGATCGGCTGATGTCCATGAACATGGAACTGGAAGGAAAGCGCGTGCTGGTGACTGCTGGCACCAAGGGAGTCGGAAAGGCTGTCGTCGACCTGTTCTGCGAGCTTGGTGCCAAGGTGCTCGCGACGGCGCGCGAGCGACCGGCCAAAGCGTCAGCCGACATCTTCGTCGCTGCCGACCTGACCACCAGTGAAGGCTGCGATGCAGTGGTTGCGGGCGTCATGAACCATCTCGGCGGTGTGGACGTCATTGTCCATGTTCTGGGCGGTTCGTCGGCACCTGCTGGGGGATTCGCCGCATTGGGCGAAGAGGAATGGCGACGGGAATTGAACCTCAACCTGTTCCCGGCCGTGCGCCTTGATCGCGCCTTGTTGCCAGGGATGCTGGCTCGGCAGGAAGGCGTCATCATCCATGTCACCTCGATCCAGCGCGAGCTTCCTCTGCCGGAATCGACCACGGCCTATGCTGCGGCCAAGGCGGCGCTCTCGACATACAGCAAGAGCCTGTCGAAGGAAGTCACCCCCAAAGGCATTCGTGTTGTGCGGGTAGCGCCCGGGTGGATTGAAACGGAAGCGTCTGTCGCACTCGCCGAGCGGCTTGCTCTGCAAGCCAATACTGATTACGAAGGCGGCAAACGGATCATCATGGATTCACTTGGCGGCATTCCGCTGGGGCGGCCGTCAAAGCCAGTGGAGGTGGCAAACCTCATCGCATTCCTGGCGTCGCCGCGTGCCGCGGCGATCACTGGTACGGAATACGTGATTGATGGCGGGACTATTCCCACTGTCTAGCGCGGCAATGGAAGCAGCGGAAGATTTGGTGACGGTCGAGAACATCACCGCTGCGTGCAAGGCGTACGACGGTGCAAGGACACTAGCTACGGATCTCAAAAACGATATTCGCCTGATTGGGGATACCGCCGCTCGCGCCGGGGGATGTCGATGTCACGACGACTTTGGACAGGCGGAGTTCCCTCCTTGACGAGTCGGGTTGGAGATCACCGATGAACTGAGGCGAGATGTCCAGATGGGCACCCGCTGGTGCAGCATGCGTGCGAGCGTCGAAAATGCTTCCCCTCGGATGAATTGAATCGAGTCGGCACATTTTTCGGCGCTTTCCCAATCAAGTTCCTTGACGGCTATCGAGCCCCTGCCGATCCCTGCGAATAGAAAGCGTCGGTGATGTTCCACTCGGATTCTTGAAGCGATGCTTGAATCGCAAAAGTACCGCAGAAAACTGAAAGAGTCGATTCGGCAACACTGATTAACGTCTGCGCACCAAGGAATCGGGAGCAGACCAATGATCGCGACGCGCTTCAAGACGACCGGCTGTCTCTCGCCATGCGGGCCGAGCTCCATAATTGTGCCGGCGCTGTGTCTCGCCATTCTCGTGGCGATTGGGTTGTGCGCCAAGTCGGCGTGGGCTGGGGAAAACGAGGGCGTAGTTGGAAGCACAACCGCTACAACGCTGGATGTGGTGAATGTTGTCGGACACCTCGAAGAAATTCAGCCCCAAGAATTGGCTCAATACGGCGTCAAGGTCGATGTGATCACCAGCGAACAGATCCAGGATGGTGGCTATCAGGATGTCGCCAGCGTGCTTCAGGCGCTGGCACCTGGCTTGTATGTCGCATCGAAGAATGGCCCGTTTGATTATGTCACTGTTTCGCTGCAGGGCTCGCGCACGGAAGACGTGCTCTGGTTGCTGGACGGGGTGCGCCTCAACAACCGCCTGTATGCAGGAACCACACCGTTGGACACGCTTCCAGCGAGCATGGTCGAACGCATCGAGATACTCAATGGAGGCCAGTCTCTTATCTATGGAACTCAGGCCGTCGCCGGCGCGATCAATATTGTCACCAGGAGCTATTCGGAAATCACGCAAGGTGCCGTGACCCTGGGTTCCGACAGCCATGGCGGTCGACATTTTGATTCCTGGTTAAGCGGGTCCGTCGGCAAGCAGCAATTCGTGTTGTTCGGCTCCAGCGACAAATCTGATGGCTACCACGCATTCCGGGAACAGGACTATCAGCCCAGCAACACGGATCGCGACCGCGGCTACGATGTGCAGACGTTAGGCATCAAGTACGGGTACCGGTTCAGCGACTTGTTGCGCCTTGACCTGACCTATCAGCATACCGATGCGGATCTCGACTATGCCCAACCATACTTGGTGGCCAGAGACCAGAATGATCGCAAGGAAAACATCCTGACTGCCAAACTCGACTACGACGTCAATGAATGGTTGTCGCTCTACGCCAAGGCCTACGCGCACCGTTGGGATACCCGCTACGACACCTACTACAACAGTCTTTCTGACCCCGGAACGATAGATGTCCTGTACGACAACGCGTTCTGGGGCTACAAGGATCGCGGCGTCAATATTTTCGCCCGGTTGAGAGTCCAGAGTGGCGTGGAATACAACGTCGGTTTCGATCAGCAAAGCTATGGCGGTCGCGACGAAGTGTTGGTCATAGGCCAGCACAACGAGCATGCCGGTGCCGTGTTCGCGCAGGCGCGTACCACGGACGACATGTCCACCCGATTCAAGCTGTCTGCCGGCGTACGCTACAACCACCCGGGCGATGGCCGCAGTGCACTGGTCTGGAATGTCGGTAGCGCGTTGGACATCAACCAGTCGTTGTATATACGTGGAACGGTCGGCACTGCATTTCGTCTGCCCACGGCTGAAGAACTGTATGCCGACGATCCGCAGGACGAGCGCGGCAACCTCGACCTCAAGCCTGAGCGCAGTTCCAGCGTCAACCTTTCGATTGGCGGAAAGCTTCCCGGCACAGGTGGCATGCACTGGGAACTGACCGGGTTCCATCGTCGCATCAATGATCTCATCGACTATGCGGCCTACGACGAGACGACAGGCCAAGATGTATTCGGCAATATTCCCGGCATTGTTACTGTCAGAGGTGGGGAAGCTGATTTGAGCGCATCGTTCGGCGCGGCGATTTCTGCAAGCCTTGACTACACCATCAACCACTCCCGAGCCTCGGGTAGCTCGCGGCAGATAGCGGACATCCCGGTGCAGCAGGGCAAGTTGCAGCTGGACTGGCATCCGACGGCGTTGCCTGTCGGTGCGACCCTCAGTGTCAACCACGCGGGCGATCTTTACACCTCCGACAGCTTCTATTCCGGACGCAAACGGTATGGCAACTACACCGTAGCCGACTTTTCTGCGCGCGTGTTCCTGGATCATGACCGCCGCAGCCGCGTTGATTTTCACGTCTACAACCTGTTCGACCGCCGCTACGCCACCAGCCTGAAGCGAGGTCAGGCGGACGCCGGCGGTTACTACACATACTGGAATCTCGGCTTGCCGCGCACGCTCAACGTGACCTACAGCTACGCGTTCTAAGCAGCATGGCGACGATGGGACAAAACGCGTGAAGTGGCCGGGCATCCGCGTCCTCTATCTTGCCCATCGCTGGATCGGCATCGGTACCTGTCTGCTTTTTGTGCTCTGGTTCGTTTCCGGGCTGGTGATGATGTACGTGCCGTATCCGTCCTTGTCGCCACGAGTACGGTTGAGCCACCTGTCGCCTATTGTCTGGAGCCGGATCCACATTGGCCCGGATCGCGCGTTGGCGATTGCTGGCGCACGTAGTTATCCCTCCGACTTTCACTTGGAAATGCTGGGTAATGTACCCGTCTACCGGTTGCAGGTTGCAGGAGACACGGTGACCATCGATGCCGGTGATGGAGGTCGGATCACCACCGTTGATATTGCCAGTGCATTGAAAATTGCCGGATGCTGGTCGCATGCAAATGTGCCAACGCTGGCCGGAACGATTGTGCGTGACCAGTGGACGGTGGCCGACGGCTACAACGAGACGAGACCCTTCTACCGGATCCTGCTCAATGACGCAGAAGGCACCCAGATCTACGTCTCGGCGCGCAACGGCGAGGTGGTTCTGCAGACCACGCGCAGGCAGCGTCTTTGGAACTGGGTGGGGTCGGTACCGCATTGGATCTATTTCACTGCCTTGCGACGCGATGCCTCGTGGTGGCGGCAGGTGGTTCTGTGGGTTTCGGGTACTGGTATTATCGGTGCCGTTGTGGGTTTCTGGATCGGCGTGCTGCGCTTGCGCTTTCGCAAACCCTATCGCGGAAAGAACCGCACGCCCTACACGGACTGGAAGCGCTGGCACCATATCGCCGGGCTGCTGGGGGGCATCTTCCTGTGCACGTGGATGATCAGCGGTTGGCTTTCGGTGAATCCGATGGGCTGGCTGACGGGCAACGGCGGGACGACCGTTCCGATGGCGCGCCATGGAAAACATCAGGAGCCTTCCATAACGAGGATCATTCCGGCGGCAGCGACAGGTGCGACAGGTGTGACAGAAGTCGGCTTCGTCTGGCGGGGCGACAAGGCCATGCTGGTGCTGGAAAGCGGCTTGGGCAATCGCCAGCTGGTTGACGCTCACACCGGGCAAACGGTTCATCTGCAGGTGAGAGATATCATTGCTGACGCACGTCGTCTGTTGCCTGGTTCGGCATTGATTGCACTCGCGCGACTGGATCACGAGGATGATTACTGGTACTCGCACCATGTGCCACGTCACCTTCCGGTGCTGCGTGCCCAGTTTGCCGACGCTGCGCATACCTGGTTGTATCTCGATCCCCAAACCGGCAAGGTTCTGCTCCGCCTGGAGCAGGCGGACCGAAATTATCGCTGGTGGTTCTCTGCACTGCACACGCTGGACTTTCCCTTGCTGTTTCGGCATCGCCCGGCATGGGATCTGGTGATGTGGCTGATGATGCTGACGGGGTTGACCATATCCGCCAGTGGCTGCGTCATCGGCTGGCGCCGGTTGCGGCAATAAGATTTGGTCGGGTGCCACTGTCTCAGGACACCGAATCAGAATTGAGCTCAGGATGATTGAACTCGACACATTCCGAGCCAGTCCATCATGGCGAGCTTGTTCGCCGCGGAAGGCTCGACAAGTGAGATGTGCAACAAGTCGGCGACACCGCTTGGCCGACAGCATTACTGCAATGAAGCTCGCAGCAGCGTCGAGGAAGCTTGCGCTGGCGGACATGCCATATCACGGTGCGATGCGCTTGCCCAAGCGAGCTGTTCTCTGGCGATGTTCACCGGTGATTGGTCAATGGGCGAAGGCGCTGCCGCCGAATTGGAAAATGAGGCGACCAACCATTCGCTTGATCCCTGGAAAGTCCTTGTACAGTGTTGGAAAGCTGCGCTGCTCGTCAGGCGCGGCGCGTTTGATCCTTGATCTGGCCTGGTTCAGTCGAAGAGCTCGCAAAGGCTCGACGCCATGCGCTTGGACTGATACCGACCGTCCGCGTGAACACTCGGGTGAAGTGACTTTGCACGCCAAAACCACAGGACTGCGCAATCTGCACAAGCAGTGCGCGGGTGTTGATCAGCAACCATTTGGCGTGTTCTATCCGGCGTTCCATCACCCAATGGTGCGGAGGCAGTCCAGTGGATTGTTTGAACGCTCTGGAAAAATGAGGTGGGGAAATACGGCATGCCTCCGCGACCTCTGCCACAGGAGCCGGAGCTTCGAGCTTTAACCCAAGCAAAGCCTTGGCCTTCCGCAGCTGCCACGACGCCAGGCGGCCGGAATGGATGGTGTGCGCAGGGCGCTCTTGAGTCCGTGATGAATGGATGTACTCCTGAAGTGCAAGTTCGATATGGCGCACAAAGCACTCGGTATAGGCTCCGTTGCCTGTCATTGCACTGCGAATAATTTCGCTGAGTACGCGCAACAGGTCGTCGTGAGGATCGGCATTTGCGGTACCGGCAAGGTTGGCCGGGCGCGGTGAGTGGAAAATTTCCAACACGGTCGGCATCTCGCTGCAAGACTGCCCGTCTTCGATGCTTCCCGATCCATGCATGGTGCCTGCCCCGCCAAACGAATCCGACAGACAAATGCTCGCTTTCATGAGGTACTCCTTGATGCGGCAGATCAGGCAATGAATGGAGACTGCTTGGCCATAGGACGCGCGGGTGCCGTGATGAACCAACTCCGAGGGGCGTGAAGCAATGACTTGGGACGCTTGGTCCCTGATCCAGGATGATCAAACGATCAGTGGCGCGTACGCCGCATCATGTGTCAGCTTGGTCTCCCCATTCCGATCGATCTCGATGCTATTGGCTGAAGCATGGAAGCACATCCCTAAAAGCGGGAGAGCGGCGACTACCGCTTTCGGGTAACGCCGCTCGGTCGCTCCCATTTAGGGTTAGTCGCCACTACACCCATCCCGTGATTTCACTTTGGACGCGCCGAAATAGAATCCAGGCTGCAGGCGGAAGCGCCGCCGTGAACTGTCGCGGCGACTACCCATGGGGAAGCCAGCGTCAAGTTTTGGATGAAAAGTCCGGGAGAGAGAACGTGAGTGTCGTCGAAATGTCGCAGCTTCATCGTGCGTCACGACCAGCACATGAATCAACGGCTGGGCGATTCACTTCCGATAGTCTGCGGGAGATTCCAGCCGGTGACGCGCAGCGGTTCCACAGGTTCTGGCAATCATCCCGGGATGGTCACCACGTCCGTATAACGCCCTGTGGCAAGAGCGTGGTAGTCGGTTACAGAAGCTCGCGATCAACCTCGTTCGTTTACGTGAAGTCACAGGAAGTCGACGGCGACAGCGTTGCCTGGTCGGCCGCACGCGGCGGCGCGGCGTTCGCGAAGCCTGTTCAGGACATCGATGCCTTCGCAGCCCTCAGCTGGATTCTCTCCAGAAGCTTGGCGGCTGCACGAATGACAGATGAGATTTTCATACAACACGTGGCCATCGCGCTTTGCGAAGTTGCGGAGCAACGGCAGCTGAGCGTGAGTGCGTCAAGACAGAGCGATCGGAGCGGGCTGACGTTGTGGCAAGAGCGGCGCGCCAAACAGCTCATCGAGTCCTCGCTTCAAAAGCCTGCTTCGGTCGCCGACATGGCGACTGCATGCGGCCTGTCCGTCGCTCACTTCAGGCGTGCCTTCAAACTGACGACTGGCGTACCCCCACATCGTTGGCTCCAGGACAGACGCGTTGCGCGAGCCAAGGATTTGCTGAAGGACGGCATGCTGCCACTTATTGAAATCGCTGACCGGTGTGGATTTGGCGATCAAAGCCATTTCACGAGCGTGTTTAAGAAGCATGTCGGCCGGAGCCCGGGGAGCTGGCGTCGGGCAAGTTGCGCGCTGGGAAATCGAGAGACCCAAGCGGATTTTACACCGCGCTTCTGAGCTCGTAGCCGCGTCACGCGCAGTTGCACATCCTGCGTGCGGTGACGCCCGATGCATACACAGCTTGCTGGTTTGGTTATCCGGCACAAGATGTTCATTGAAGTCAATCCTGCGCGTTTCAAGAAAGATCACAGTCCGTTCGGGTGCGAGCATCCTGCATGAAGAGGCGGCCGATCATTTGCGGCAGCCCTCCACCACTACCCCACGCGTGCGGAACGCTCGACGCTTTTGCCGCGCTTGGAACGGTGCAAGTCGGTCCTTAAAGGTGCATCACTCATGCAACACAACGCACAAGAACCTCATGCAAGCCTTCCAGGCGTGGTATTCGCGGCTGGCGAGTCGCCGCTCTTCGCGCTTGATGACTCGGTACGGATTCTTCAGCGCAAACCGATCGGTCACTATCGGGTGCCAACTTACCTGCGCGGAAAGGTTGGCACAGTCGTTCAAATCATCACACCTATTGGCATCGACAACGAGGAAGAAGGTTTCGGACGGGATGCCGGCGTCAAGTTGCACTACTACCGCATTGCCATCCCCATGAGCGAACTCTGGCCCGAGTATTCCGGTTCGCCGCGCGATGGGCTGCGCGTCGAAGTCTATGAAACATGGCTGGAGAGGATCTGACAATGCATGAGTCCAATGAGCATGGCCATCCCCATGCCGAGATCAGCCACACCGAACGCCCCGGCTACTACGAGATCATGGAAACGGCCGTCCGCGAGCTGCTGGTCGAGAAACAGCTGATCGGTGCCGGAGAGATACGGCGACAGATCGAAGTACTCGATTCGCGTACTCCGGCCTTGGGCGCAAAGATCGTGGCACGGGCCTGGCTCGACCCTGACTTCAAGGCGCGTCTGCTGAAGAATGGTCGTGCCGGTTGCGAGGAGCTTGGCATCAGCTTCTACGATGATACCGGGCTCATCGTGCTGGAGAACACCGAGAAGGTGCACAACCTCATCGTCTGCACGTTGTGCTCGTGCTATCCCCGCCCCGTGCTTGGCCTTCCACCAGACTGGTACAAGCTTAAGCCTTACCGATCGCGAGCCGTTTCGGAGCCGCGGGCGGTTCTGGCCGAGTTCGGCACCATCATTCCCGACGATGTGGAGATCCGCGTGAGCGATTCCACCTCCATGGTGAGGTATCTCGTCCTGCCGCGTCGCCCCGAAGGAACAGAGGGATTCACGGAAGAGCAACTGGCGGCCCTGGTCACCCGCGACGCCATGATCGGCGTCATACCTGCCAACAGCCCAGCGGCGGAGAACGCACCATGACCGAGACAAGAGCACTGGTGGAACGACTGCCAAACGATATTGGCGGCGTCAAATCCGCGCCGATCCAGCAGGTGGAGCACGAGCTGCTGCCCTGGGAGAAGCGCTGTCATGCGCTCGCTGATGTTCTCGACTTTCACAAGATCATCAACACCGAGGAAAAGCGGCGCGGCGTCGAGGCACTCGGCGCAGAGATGGTCAACGCCCTGTCCTACTACGAACGCTGGATCGTCGCGTTCGCGAATATCCTGTTCCAGAGAAGAGTGCTGACTCCGACCGAGGTGGCACGAAAGATGGACGAGGTTGCGGCCCGGTCAGATGACATTTCGCAGGCCGCGAAAGCGTAGTGCAGCGGAGATGAGAACCGCCGACCGATTCGACATGCACACGTGCTTCTTCGAGCACGATCCCGGGTTGGCGCTGTTTCGGCGTGCATCTGCCGAATTCGTCGGGACGCTGTTCCTGGTGTTGGTCATCGTTGGCTCCGGCATTCTGTCCCGCCGCCTTGCCTCGACTCCGGAGCTCGCACTCGCGGTAAGCGCAATGGCCACGGCAAGCGCGCTTGCTGGCTTGATCGCCGCGCTGGGCAATGTTTCCGGAGGCCACTTCAATCCCCTGATTACTTTCCTTCAGTGGCTCGGAGGCGAGCGGAACCTGGGTTGCACGCTGGCGTACATCGCGGGCCAGTTTGTCGGTGGCATCCTCGGTGCGTTGCTCGCAGACGCGCTGTTTGGATCCGATTCGGCCACGACCGTTTCGCCCCATGCGCTGGTGACGCTCGGGCTGAGTGAAATTGTCGCCAGTTGCGGCCTCATGATCCTGGTCTTCGGGTGCAGTCGGAGCGGGCGCGCTTCGAGTGGGCCGTTTGCCGTCGCCGCATGGTTGATGTCAGCCATCGTGGCGACCCCCTCGGCTTCCTATGCGAATCCCGCTGTAACGGTTTCGGCCACGTTCGCCTTCGGTCCGGTAGCACTACCCTCCGGGCTCGCAATCCTCTACCTGCCGGCGGAAGTGGCCGGGGCGCTGATCGCGTTCGCGATCATTGCTATCTGCTATCCGCGCGTCGCAACGACCGTGCCGGCTGATTACACGGAGGAGAGCAGTCATGAGTGAAAGGGGGCTGATCCGTCGCTCAAGTCTCCACGGCTTCGACAAGACCATCGAGTTGCTGACGATCGCCATTGAGAAGGGCGGCATGCGGCTGGCCGCCAAGATCGACCACTCCGCCGCCGCCCGGGCCGCGGGGCTCTCATTGCGCGGTACCGTCGTGCTGATCTTTGGCAATGCGCAAGCCGGTACCCCGCTGATGTTGAGGAACCAGGAAGTGGGCATCGATCTTCCGTTGAAAATCCTGGTTTGGGACAATGCGGAAGGCATGGCGCATGTTTCGTACAACGCACCGGCATGGATTGCCGAGCGTCATGGGCTGGTTGGCATGAAGGCCATGCTGGCTGTTCTGGAAAGGGCTCTTGCAGAGGTCGTGGAAGGCGTCGCATCGCCGGATGGAGCGGAGTGTCCTCCGTCATGATGCGCCTCAGCAGTGCGCCAGAACGGAAACCACCGAAAAGTACGTCGGTTTCGACATTCGGCGGGATTTTCATCAGCGCGCGCGGCGATCTCAAGGCCAGGATCGTTTTGCTCTATACGCTACTGCTCGTGCTCAACGCCGGGGCATGGAGCTGGGCCATTCTGGCGTTCAGGCACATGCCAGCGCTTCTTGGCATTTCATTGCTTGTCTACGGGCTCGGCTTGCGTCATGCGGTCGACGCCGATCATATCGCCGCCATCGACAACGTGACGCGCAAGCTCATGCAGGATGGGCAGCGCCCGGTCGCAGTAGGCTTCTGGTTTGCCATGGGGCATTCGGCGATTGTCGTCCTGGTAGCGACCCTGGTGATGGGTGCGACAAGTCTGCTCGGGCGATTTGAAAGTCTTCGCGCCATTGGCGGCACGATCAGCACCAGTGTTTCCGCCATCTTCCTGTTCGCCATTGCAACGATGAACATCATCATTTTTTGCTCGATTTACAAGAGCTATCGGCGGGTCAGAAGCGGGGGCACATACGACGAGGAAAACATCGACCTCTTGCTGAGCGGGCGCGGCCTGATCTCGCGGATGCTTCGGCCACTCTTTCGGCTTGTTGCCCGCAGCAGCCACATGTTCATGTTGGGGCTCCTGTTTGGTCTCGGCTTTGATACGGCGACGGAAATAGCGATGTTCAGCATGTCGGCGCGCCAGATCTCGGCGGGCGTGCCTTTCGGCGCCATCCTGGTGTTACCCGCATTGTTTGCCGCTGGCATGGCGCTGGTCGATACGACAGATGGCGTGGTGATGCTCGGCGCTTACAAGTGGGCCTTCGTCAAGCCGATTCGCAAGCTCTACTACAACATGACCATCACCCTGATTTCGGTCTGCATAGCCATTCTGATCGGCGGCATCGAGACGCTCGGGCTGATCGGAAACAAGTTCGAGTTGAATGGTGCTCCCTGGCGATGGGTTGCCGAACTGAACTCCAATTTCAATAATCTTGGCTTCGCCGTAATCGGGGTGTTCGTGTTTGCATGGATGCTTTCCTACATCGTCTATCGGGCCAGACGACTGGATGATCTGGTGGTGGAAGTTCCTGCCCGGCAGTCGTGGAACTTGTTGGAATAGGTCGAGGTCGTCCGCGCCGGAACCCGTTTGCAAGCCGATGTTCCACCTCGGCACGTCGGGCTTTCGGGCCGCAGGACTTCTGCTTCGGATGATGCGCGATGGGGCGAGGCCGCGAACTGATGTCACCGGGAGGCGAATGCCGAGCGGAACCAGGGAAAATACGAGCGACGGACGTATGCGCGTGATGACGGGACGCGCAGGATGACGCGGGTCCCTACCTGACCATGGTTGCTGACTACTTCAATGCTTCCGCCGATGCGCTCCATTCGCTCATGCATGCCTTGAAGGCCCCAGTGGTACGAGCGGCCGCCGGTCGCGAGTACAACCTGGTCGATGCCTTGGCCGTCATCGCAAATTCGGATGGAAAGCTCGGTGCGTTCGTATGACACCACCAGGCTTACCTTTTGCGCATGGGAATGGGTGACGGCATTCAGCAAGGCCTCGCGTCCGGCGGAATAGAGTTCATCGATGACCAATGGGTTGACGGGCCTTGCCGCACCAACTGCGCTTACGTCCAGAGCCGGAAATTCCCCGTCCTGCAGCTCACGGGTGATATCCGTGAAAACACTCTGCAGGTTGGAACGATCCTGGGCGATTTCGCGAAGTTGATGGACGCGTTCGCGCCCCTCGATTATCACCTTGTCCGCGACATCGAGTGCCTTAGTCAGGCTCTCCCGGGCCTGGCCTTGAGGCAGTCCTCTGCTTGCTGCGTGTACCTTGAGAACAAGTCCCTGCACCGCCTGCAAAAACGTGTCGTGCAATTCCCTCGCTATGCGTGTGCGCTCGCGATGACGTTCTTCGAGACGCTGATGCAGCCGCGACGTGATCTGTCGAAGATGAATGGAGTAGGCAATCCAGAGCAGGAGAATCGTGGCGAATATGCACAGGGCCAGGAACCAGCCAGTCTGGAAAAAAGTGGGTCGGATCGAAAACGTGATGCGCGCCCCTTCGCGGCTCCACAAGCCATCCTCGTTGGAGGCCTTGACATGAAAATGGTAAGTGCCCGGTCCGAGGTTGGTGTAGAACGCCTCACGGCGGTTGCCTGCTTCTTGCCAGCCAGGATCGACGCCATCAAGTCGATATCGAAAATTCGCCTTTTCAGCGTCGCCAAGCTGAAGTGCTGTGTAGTCAATCCGGAGATTCCGTGTGCCGGCAGCCAAGGGCTTCATCGCGGCGGGATCATACTCCTGGCCGGACACGACGATCGCACGAACCACCACATTCGGCTCGGTGGTGTTGCTTCTGATCGTCTTGGGGTCCAGCCACGACAGGCCCTCTGTTCCTGCAAACCACAGTCGTCCATCCGTACCTTCAACCAGGGTAGGCAAAGGCAGATTCTGTTGTGCTGTTCCCGGATAACCCTCGGCGGTTCCATATAGGCGCACGGGAACCTTGTAGGCGGGATCGGTGATGGCATGTTCGAGATCGGCTGCCGCAATGCGTGCGGCACCTTTCGCTCCATTGAGCCATAGCGAGCCATCACGCAAACGAACCATGCCGGAGATATCGGTTAGTGCGTCCGGATCCTCGGCCACAATGGCATGGAACCGGTTGCCGTCGAATGCTGCGAGACCATTTTCGCCAGCGACGAGCGGCACGCCATCAGGGATGATGGCGGCGATCATGACCAGGTTCAGGCCGTCAGCACGGGAAAATGCGCGCGCGTGATCGCCGTCAACGATATACAAGGCATTGATATAGCCCAGCCACAGCCGCTTGTGGTCGTCCGCCACGGCCCGCAGCAGTCCACCGTTCGGCAATGCGTCGATGCCGCCCTTGGCCACCCATTGGTCGTTGTCGAGCCGGTAGATCGGCCAGCCGCGTACTGCGACCCAGAGATGCCCCGTGCCATCGCGGACAATCGCTTGCGCGTCATTGTCATGGGACCAGACCGCTGGCTTCGACAGCACCGCGAATTGTCCCTGGGCATATCGGCGAACCCTGCCACCGGCACCTCCCAGCAGGAAGCTTCCATCGGTGTCACGGTAGATGGCGGTAGTGGCGTGGGGTTCGTATTCGATCGAGTTGCCCTGGCGGCCAGTATGCCCCCACAAATAATCCGCGTGCGTGCCTGCAGCATTTCCCAGCCAGAGCTCGCCCGCATCACCAGCCGCCATGGCGAAGTTGAAGTAGCCCGGTGGCAGCTCCACCTTCGAAAACGGGCTGCGACGGAAGCGTTCCAATCCGGTTGCGGTACCCACCCAGACGGCACCCTGCCGATCTTCCAGTATCGTCACAGCCCGTGCCGACGACATGTGATCCAGGCCTGGCCGGACAGGCCCCGCCCCCTTGCTTACCGCATGCAGGGCGGCGGCATCGGAATGTGCCGTCCGGCAGACACCGACGTCCGGGCAGCGGGTTGTCCAGATGCCGCCGTTCTCATCGAACACGTTCGAATGCGAATCGTGTTGCGTCGGAATTTGCATCCGGCCTGGCCGAGGTGTGCCGGGGAGGTCGAGCACGACCGTATTCTGCATGTTGTCCAGCCAGATCTGCCCATCGGCAGTCAACCCCAATTTGCCGTTGCCACGGGTCGTGGCATCAACCAGATCGAAGTGCGACTGGCCCCGCTTGAGCCTGAAGATGCCAAGACCCGTCGTCGCCCACAAGGTGCCGTCACGGTCGGTGACGGCGTGGTAGATAAGGGCACCATGGAGCCCCCAGCTTGCTTCCACTTCGCGCCAGCCATGCTGGTCGAGACGATAGGTTCCGTGCGCCGTGGTCACCCACATCCTGCCGTCGCCATCCTCGGCGAAAGAGTCGATCGCCGAGCCGGCCGACGTGCCGGTGACAAGGTGGGGATGCTCCGGGTCGTTGGCTGGCCGTACAGCGATGAGCCCGGATTGATAACCCACCCACAGATCACCACTCATGGAGACGAACAACGTACTTGCCGATCGCGAAGAGGGATTGCCTGCGGGGAGCATGTCTCGCCGTTCAAACGTGAGGCCATCGAAGCGATACAAGTCCGACAGTCCGGCCACCCAGATCCAGCCATCCGGGGTCTGGGCAATATGCAGGATGACTGGAGGAACGCCGTCGCTTTGAGTCCACACGGTATGGATGTAGTCCGATCCGCCGCTTGAGACGATGTCTGTCTGGGTCGCCTTCGCGGCGACACTCACGATCGCGAAAACGATGAAGCAAGCACTTCGAGCCAACCAGAGACTCAGCGTGTCCCGCGAACGAGGCCGCGCGCGCGAAAGCGTTGCCCGCCACCGGGATCCCAGTTGTTGGCTCCAGAGCAAATATCGCGGCATCACGATTTCACCGGCATGTCCCCGTGCACCTGGACCGGACGCCAGCTACGTCCGGATGCGCTGCTTCGCCAGGTTTGCGCCAATTGTCACCATTGGACAGCTCCGACGAACGACGTCTACTTCTTCCTTCGTGGCGCTACAAGTATGCGCCTGCCATAAAGCACCGTGTCCAGCGAATAGGCACCTGGGCCCAGCAAACAGATGGCGGCGGCGGTGAGGATAGGTGGTGCCACGCACCCCGGGTTGGGGATGGTGCCGTGATACAAGGCCAAGGCGCAGCACAGCACACCTGCTCCCGCCGCCACGGGCGTCAGCAGGCCTGCCACAAGGCAAGACACGATCGCAAAGAGTACGGCGGCTCCTGCACCAGGTGGCATCAGCGCGGCTATCGGATCGCGGATATAGATGATGGAAGCAATCAGGGAGAGCCGCAGCAGCAGCAGACCCAACCCTGGGGCACCCACTGGAAACATGGAATAGAGGCGTTGCACGGCCATATGGATCAGTCGACCTGGTTAGCTCATGATTCCACGCCGGTGCCGGTGCGGCGATAGCCATTTCGGGTGATGTCCCGTCTTGAAAAGACGCGTATTCAGCCTGTCTGTGCCGGGCAGGAGATGAGATGGCGATCTGGTGGCAGCTTTGCCTTGGAAGGCATGCCTGGCATGTCGTGATGGTCTGTGCCCTTCTTGCGTCCTGTGCGGCTTCCAGTCTTGGCTCCCCAAGCGTGTCTGCTGGCGAGCCTGGGTGCGTTCACTCGACCGCGGGATGTGCGCGAGCCGATCTGGGCTACAGGCTCGCCGGAAAAAGCTCTTCGCGCCTCAAGGCCGCTGATCGGTCACCGGGAATCGGAGGCTCTGGGGTTCAACTCGTGTCCCGCGAGAAGCTCTTCTCGCCGCTTCCATGGCTGACCGTTGGCCTAGTTCTCTCACTCGTGCTCGCAAGGCCATGGCTGGAGTGGCGGATGAGGCAGGCACGGAAACGCCGGGAAGCACTTAAGGAAAAGAGCGAACGGAGTGCCCGTGAAAGCCACGACGTCCTGCTGCAGGAACTCCAGGGACTGGTGTTGCGCTTCGAGGCGGTGGCCAGGCGTATACCCGCCCACGATCCGCTTCGGGTCATGATGGACACCGTGCTGGAGCGAGCGGATCAGGTGGTGCTCGATGGGCGCGATCGTGTTCGTGCCATGCAGGCGGCCACCGAGCAGAGCCTCGAACTTTCCAAAGCGCTTGCGACGTTCGCCAATGATTTCGTTACCGATGACCCGCCAACTTTCTGCCTCGTGGTGGAGGGTAAAGAACGCAGCCTGGAAGGACGCGTTCACGCGTGCGTATACGCCATTGGCAAGGAAGCGATACGAAATGCGTTCCGGCACGCCAGGGCAAGTCACGTCGAAGTGGAGATCAACCATGGCCTGGATCGGTTCCGGTTGCGTGTTCGTGATGACGGGATCGGCATTGATGCGCGGATCGTAGGCGGGGCGGAATGCCCGAAGCACCGCGGTCTGACCGTCATGCGCGAGCGTACACTGCAGGTCGGAGCAGAATTGGCGATCTGGGGACGGGATGGCCTGGGCACCGAGGTGGAGTTTCAGGTGCATTCTGCGATCGCTTACGAAACCGGACGGAAAACATTCCTCGGCAAACTGCGTCGGCTTATGGGGGGAGGGAGGTACAAATGAGCGCAGGCAATCCCGCTATTCGGATACTCATTGCCGACGACCATCCTTTGCTTCGCGAAGGTGTGGCGGCCGTGCTTGAACAGGAACCGGATATTGAGCTCGTGGCTGAGGCGAGCGACGGCCTGGAGGCCGTGGAGCAATTCAGACACCACCGTCCCGATGTAACTCTCATGGACCTGGAGATGCCTGGCATGGGCGGGATCGAGGCTATCCAAGCCATCCGCAAAGAGTTCGAGCATGCCGTGATCATGGTGCTCACGACCTACAAGGGCGATGCCCAGGCGCTGCGTGCACTCAAGGCCGGAGCCAAGGGCTACATGCTCAAGAGCGCGGTTCGCAAGGAACTGGTAGACAGTATCCGCCTGCTTCATGCAGGCAAACGCTGCATCCCGGCAGAGATAGCCACCGAGATCGCCAGCCACGCCGTCGATGATGCTCTGACATTGCGCGAGATGGCGGTTCTGAAGTGTGTTGCTGCTGGCCAGTCAAATAAAGTCATCGCCAGAGAACTCTCTATCTCTGAAGACACCGTCAAAGTTCATATGAAGAGCATCCTGTCCAAGCTGGATGCACGGGCGCGAACGCACGCAGTAACGATTGCACTGCGAAGAGGCATCATCGGGCCTTGAACCGAGCGGCAGTCTGTGCCGACTGCCGCCCATGAGTACGGGAAGGACGATACCCCTGTGCCTCACGGGGACATGCAACTGGGCGCTTGCTGATTCCCTGGTAGTTGCTCCATCGACCTGCGGAACGTCCAATAACTTTCGAAGACACCGGCTTAGCCTTTCCTTGCGAACGCAAACTGGGGCTGACTCCGTTGTGCACGGATCGGCATGAAACCTCTGTACGGCCCATGGATACATGCCGAAACATTCCCTTGATTGCTTTCCGCGATATGCGGTGTTCGCGCAATGCCAAACGCCAACCCGGCGCTCATCAGAGGAAGCCAACATGCATTCAACACTGACAGGATCGAAACGCTGTATCGCGGCCACCGTCGCCTTGTTGATCGCGCTGATCTCTTCCGCACGTTCGCCTGCTCAGGCGACTGGCCCATTCGAGGTCATCAATCACGCCGCGGCGCAGAGCAACGTGCCGATGCATCACCTGCGCGGCAACATGTACGCGCTCGAAGGTTCGGGTGGAAACATCACGGTCCTGAGTGGTCCGGACGGGAAATTCCTTGTCGATGCCGGCATCGCCCTTTCCAGAACAAGAATCCGTAAGGATCTGGCCGATATCGGCAAACAATCAGTGAAATACGTGGTGAATACCCACTGGCACTGGGATCACGCCGACGGAAATGGGTGGCTGCGTGATGGCGGTGCTGCCGTCATTGCCACGCCACAGACGCTGAAGCATTTGAGCGAAAGTACCCGCGTGGATGCGTGGAACCACACCTTTGCACCCGTGCCGTCGAACGGGCGACCGACCATTCTGATCACCACTGAAAAGACGTTCGACATGGACAACGAGAAAATCCATGTCATGCCGATCCAGCCCAGCCATACGGATGGCGATATCGTCGTCTATTTCGAAAAAAATAATGTCATCGCCACCGGAGACGTGTTCTGGAATGGCGTCTATCCCTTCATCGATGACCAACAAGGTGGTGGCATCGATGGAACGATCGCTGTTGATAGCCGACTCATCGGCATGAGCGACGACCAGACCGTCATCGTGCCAGGTCACGGGCCTGTGGCCACACGCGCCGACCTGATCGCATTCCGGGACATGCTCAAGAGTACCCGCGAAAAAATTGTTGCGCTCAAGAGCAAGGGGTTGTCGGTCGACGAGATCATTGCTGCCAAACCGACGGCGGCATACGACGCAAGATGGGGTGGCTCCATCATCAATCCCGCGACGTTTGTCAGGGTTGTATATGACGGCCTGAAGTAGCGGTGGTCGCGTCAGGGGCGGCCGTATTCGGCGCGTGGGCTGCCCACGAAATCCGCCTGCAAGCGGCCAACCGCTCTTTCGATGCAGCGCCATATCGCGGACACACCGGAGATCCGCAAGCTGGTCTGCAATGTGCACCATTTCACCGGATGGATCGATTCAATGATTGATGAGCTGGTGGTCTACGCCACCCCGAGCCGGCCGCGATTCCAACGCATCCTGACTTCGGCTTTCACGTTTGAGGAAACGCTGCAGCGACTTCGGCAGGCCATCGCGGATGCCGATCTATGGGTGATTTACGAGATCAACCCCCAGATGCTGCTGGCGCGTGGCGGGTTTCGGATCGACTCATCGAGACAGCTGCTTTTCTTTCATCCAAGGTATGTGGTGCGCATTCTGAAGCGCAATCCCAGTGCCTTGATCGAGATTCCCCTGAAGGTCCTCGTGATGCAGATGCCGGACGGATCGGTGACGGTGCGGCAGAACGACGTGGAGGCGATGCTTCGTCGCTATCCTGAAATGAGCGAGTTGGCCATCGAGCTCGCTGACCTGTCCAGGCGGGTGACCGCTTCGGTAAGCGGGAAGTCCGGGACTCGCGAAGAATCAAGTCAATCGCCATCTGGCTTGCCATCTCCAGGATCGGCAGTGTCGGGCCTTCCGGGGATATGGTGAATGACCCGGGATGCTATATCCGCTACAGATTCAGGCCGGCGGAGTGGCCGTCGGCATCACCCCACGGTACGCGCCGCTTTCCCACTCAACTGCCGAAACGGAACATCTCATGTTCACGCCATCCACCACAGGGCCGTTCTGGCCCGACAACACCCGCCTGGTCATTTCGATCTCGATGCAGTTCGAAGCCGGCGGCCAGCCTCCCAAAGGTACCGACAGTCCGTTTCCTCCAGTCGATTTTCCCGATAGCGTACCGTCCGATCCGGCGACCAATACCTGGTTCGCCTACGGCTATCGGGAGGGTATTCCGCGCATGCTGGATCTGTGGGATCGGCATGAGGTAAAGGTGACCTCACACATGATCGGCGAGGCCGCCCGAAAGCACCCGGACCTGGCGCGTGAGATCGTTGCGCGCGGCCATGAAGCGGCAGCGCATGGCCCGCAATGGCGTTCGCAGTATGCGATGAGTCGAGAAGAGGAGGAGCATTTCATTGCCGATGGCACGCGGATGGTCGAGGAAATCACCGGCCAGCGGCCGAGCGGCTACAACGCCAACTGGTTGCGCCGTGGGCCTCATACGCTTTCGCTACTGCAGAAGCTTGGTTACAGCTATCACATCGACGACCTGAGCCGCGATGAGCCCTTTATCGAGCAGGTAAACGGCATGGACTTTGTAGTTGTACCTTATACCCTGCGCAACAACGACATCCTGTTGGTCGAAGGTCGCAACTACTCGCCGGATATGTTCCTGGCACAGGTCAAGCGTGACTTCGATGAGCTATACCGGGAAGCAGATGCACGCCGACGCATGATGTCGATCAGCGCCCACGACCGCATCAGCGGCTCGCCGCAGATGGTCAGTGTCTGGGACGAATTCATCCGCTATGCCAAGAGCAGGCCCGGTGTTTCCTTCATGCGCAAGGACGAGATCGCCAGGTTCGCGTTGCAAAGCCCGCTGACGCTGCGCGAAAGCGAAACCATCTGACACTTTCGCGGGTACCGGTCATCGGTAGCTGCCTCCACTGCAGTGAGACATGCGATGAATATGCGGATCGCGTCTTATTGATGAGGTGTTGCGGTATTCGCAAGCGTCGGCGCGGCAGCATGCGGCGGTAGAAGTCGCCCCTGCAGCAAGCGGATCAGCGTGCCGATTACCAGTACTGCCATTACGGCGTTGGCCAGAATGAAGACGGCTGGTGCCAGCAGCGGTATGGCCCCTTGGACGCCGCGCAACGTCATCTGCATGGCACCGATCGCTATGGCGGTGACGCCAAAGCTGAAAGCCCAGTAGGACGGTGCGAACGGTTGATGAACGACCCACGGTATCAGCCGTGCCAGCATCAGCAACTGAAACAGCCCATAGCCCCACATTGTCTGCACAAACGGATCAGGCAAACCATGCGTGTTGGCAAGCCACGCAACCGTGGCGACCGCGGGCGGTGCCAGTTGAATGCCCAGCGTGGGGCGCAATGGATCGGCCAGCGGCGGCCCCATCCACAGGCGCATCAGGATCACCGATTCCATGACGACCCAGTTGAAGAAGCCGATGCCGAAGAACAGCAGCCCCCAGGAGCTGAAGCCGAGCACACCGGCAACGATGGCGCTGATCAGGTTGCCTGCCACGGTTGGCAGGAACAGCACGGGCGTGTTCATGGCGATATCACGCCCACCACGCCACATGCCACCAGAATGAAAAACCCCGAAAACCAGCTGCCCGGCTGCACCGATTGTGAGTGCTGCCACTGCAATACGATGCGCATGCGGTGCCAACACGATGCCCATGAGTGAGGTAGAGGCCGGAAGCAAACCGATGAAACAGCACTGGATGGCATCGTGCAGCTCATCCAGTGCGTCCGCACGAGCAAACCACCACTTGCCGAGATAGGCGATGGTAATCGTGGCCCAGATCAGGGCACCGGCCACCATGATGACTTCGCTGACCATGTCAGGAAGTCCCCATAAGGCAGCGCCGGCACGCCACGCGCTGCCGAGTGCGACCATACCGAGCACCATGCCGAAGTACGCGGCGGGAATCGTTCGAAAAGCACGCATGCGGTTCTCCTCGGTGGTCGCGCCGGATCGGTGAATTTACGTGGCGCCATATGCCTCCACGGCGTCCATAACCCGGGATGAATAGACCATTGCCGCTCCGGCATTCAGCGCCACCGCGACACCGAGTGCCTCGGCAATCTCTTCGCGCGATGCACCGTGCTTCAGCGCCTCGGCGGTATGCACCGTGATACAGCCATCGCATTGACGGGTGACGGCTACGGCCAGTGCGATCAGCTCGCGCGTCTTCGCATCCAGCTGACTGGTTTTGTGGCCGGCTTTGGACAAGGTCTGGTAGCCGACGAGCGTGTCGGGGCTGAGCTTGCCGATCTCTCCAATGCGGCCCATCAATTGTTTGCGGTAGTTCTGCCAATCGAGCATGGGGGAATCCTCGCGGTGCGTGCGGCGGTCGACGATTTTCCTGACCGGGTGCGCGAAGTATCACGGGCTGCATCGGCCTGACCAACACCCGAAAGAGGTAAGGTTTCGCACCACGTCGGAGCGGAAATATTCGCTCGTCAGGCAGCTCCAAGGTAAGCGCGATCCTCCTTTCGAGCAGAGGCGCTAGCCGGCGGTGAGCCAATCGAATGGCGACTTGCGGATCAGTTCCGGTGGCCCGGATGAGCTGCTGTTCCAGGCGAGGCATCAGCGCAGTCGGGAACCACGCTTTTGCGCCACGCTCCTGGAGTGGTTCCAAGCCATTTCCTGAATACCCGGCACATATGCGCCTGTTCACAGAAGCCGCATTCCAGTGCTATCTCGCTGAGAGGAAAGTCGGTATCGCGAAGCATCGTCTTCGCCGCTTCGATGCGTTGCCTTGTCAGCCAGCGATGCGGCGGCAGGCCAACAGACTCCTTGAACAGGCGGGCAAAATGTCCTTTCGACAACCTGCATGCGGCTGCGGCATGCGATACAGGACAATATTCGTCCAAGGCGTGAGCCAACAACGTCTGCGCCTTGTGAATCTGCCAGGTTGCCAAGCCGTATGCCCTGGCCTGGAAAGATGCGGACGTCGGCTGGTCGGGCACGTCTGCCGACGCGGTACCGATACCGCGCAATATCACCGGGGCTGACAGAAGCGAACACCCTTGATCGTCACCTCGACGAAGCCAATACGGCAATGACCCATCCGGGATGACTGGGTCGGCGATATCTTCCCCTGCGCACGTCTCGATGCGATGACGGCCGGCTCTTCGATGCGAGGTAGCTGCGGGTGGCCTGCGCTGGAACCTCTTTCCACCCGTTTCAGCATGCAGGTTGTCGAGGCACTTTCTATCGGGCATGGCGACATCTCGCAACTGGCGTAAGCGGAAGGGTTTTTCAGGAAAGCTTTACCCGCTGTTCGGGCTTTGCTTGTCCGGCACGTCGACCATAGATGTGATCGACGTGCTGCCGCGTCACCACTCGGATGGGTGCGCCACTACTACCAAAGAGTCATGAGGGATGTCTGCTGCCGTGGCTATGCACTTCGATCATTCGGTGGAATGACCGCGCATCCACCATCACGTCACCCACTGATGTGCAAATCATCCAATAGTTTTCATCGCTACCGACCTAGCATCCGTATGCGGTTTGGAACTCTCAATTGATCGGAAGAAAGCAGCGCGACGCATGTCGCCCATGACCTGAGGAAACGACTATGCCCTTTGTCAACGTAAAGATCGTGGATGGCGTCTTCACCAGCGAAGAGAAGCACGCAATGGCGAAGGAGCTCACTGAAGTGATGGTGAAGTACGAGGGTTCCGAAGCCTTCCGTGAAGTAGTGTGGGTTCTTATCGAGGAGCTCCATACGGATGGATGGCATATCGGCGGCCGCCCGTTCGCTGGCCCGAAATCGCTGATGGAGAACCTCGGCAATTCGAAGAAGATTTTCGAGATGATCGATGGTGCCCCGGCAAGCCGCGAAGAGTTCGCTGCGGTCATGCCTGCCCGAAGCAAATGAGGCGTGCAGACATGAGCGCTGGTTCTCATCCCGAACGCGTGCACGCACGCATGGAATTCCGGCTGCCGTCTGTCGCGAATTCAGAAGGGTGTGAGGGTTGCCGGCTCACATCAAGGAGAGCTGGATCGGCCTCTTCGTCTGAAGATCTCCTGGCCAGGCGACTTCGCGTTGCGACGCGGGTCATGTCCATCGCATTGGCTTGCGCCGTTCCGACTTTTGCGTTGGCTGGCGGCAGTGGGCACTCCGCTTCAGGAGAGAGGACTCCAGCTTCCCAAGCCTTGCCGAAGGCACATCATGAGGCACCGTTCCTGGCGGCGAACGATGCCGCCATGACAAAGATGATGAATGGCATGTCGGTACGGCCGAGTGGCGATATCGATCACGACTTCGTCGCGATGATGGTGCCTCACCATCAAGGTGCCATTGACATGGCGGTGGCCGAGCTTCGCTACGGTCACAACGAACGGCTCAGACGGCTTGCGCAGGAAATCATCGTGACGCAGCAACAGGAGATTGCCGCGATGCGCCTGGCGATCGGCGAGCCGCTTCCGCCCTCCCATGCTTCACCCACCCAGCCCCCACCCGTGTCCGATCACTAATGCATGCGGCGGTGTTGGCTCCATGCATGTTCGAGACAGTTTGGACGAGGAGTCGATTATGAAATCCGTGATTTTTTCCATGGCGTTGCTCGCCTGCGCTTGTCTTGCCGGACTGCCGTACGCTCGTGCGGGTCAGGCTCCCGGCTCAGCAAGCGATCGTGACATTCCCATCAGTCATCGTGATCGCGTCTACGCGGCCGAGCAGTTCTCCAATACGGTGTCGGTGACGGATCCTGTCGACAACCGATTGCTTGGTGTCATTCGCCTGGGAGACCCCTTGCCCGGAAACCTGAGTGCGCTTTACAAGGGGCAGCTGCTGGTACACGGAATGGGGTATTCCCCGGATCACCGGACGCTGGCGGTCGTATCGATCGGCAGCAATTCGGTGACCTTCATCGACACCACCACCAATGCCGTGAAGCACACGACCTATGTGGGACGCTCGCCGCACGAGGCATTCTTCACGCCGGATGGTCGTGAGGTCTGGGTCACCATCCGAGGTGAGGATTACATCGACGTACTCGACGGCAACACCTACGCGGAAAAAACGCGGATCAAGGTTCCGGCCGGACCCGGCATGCAGATCTTCTCGCCGGACGGCAAGTACGGCTATGTCTGCTCGTCTTTCAATCCCGAGACAGACGTGATCGCAGTCGCCAATCACACCATCGTCGGCCGGGTCAAACAGGCAAGCCCTTTCTGCCCCAACATCGCAGCGACACCCGATGGAAAGCAGGTGTGGTTCACGTTGAAGGATATAGGCAAGGTGCAGGTCTTCGACGCCCGCCCACCGTTCGCGCTGCTCAAGACACTCGATACCGGACCGCTCACCAACCATGTGAATTTTGCACGCACAACGAAGGGCAGCTTCGCCTACGTGACGATTGGTGGTCCGAACCAGGTCAAGGTCTACCGTACGGACGATTTCGAGCAGGTCGCCACTATACCCGTCGGCAAGCTTCCGCATGGCTTGTGGCCTTCTGGTGATGGATCGCGGATCTATGTTGATCTGGAGAACGGCGATGCCGTGACGGCCATCGATACGTTGACCAACAAGGTCATTGCGACAGTCCCGGTGGGACAGGCACCGCAAGCGCTGGTCTATGTCCCTGATGCGGTGCCCGCCGGCAAGGGCACACAAAATCTCCAGCCGCTGGGTCTGGCGGGTCAAGCCACGCATCTCATGCTTGCATCGCGTGCTGGCCATACCGTTAGCAGTGCCGAGGCACCGACCAGCGTGTCCCTGTTTGATCAAGGCCTGACGCAGGTGCTTCAAGCGGTAGTCACGGACTTGCCGCCCAAGCAACCATATGTACTCGCCTTGGCGACGCGAGCGGACGGCACCGGTGCTCTGGTTCCCCTGGCGGCATTCAAGACCAATCCGGCTGGCTCCGCCGTCGTCAACGCAGTGGGGCCGATCCGCCAGGTCGTGCAGGAGGGTAATGCCGCGGTGGATCGGCGCTATCTGGTGATCGTCCCTGGAACCGCTGCGGCTCACGGCGCGCCGGTGCAGATACAGGTTTTCAGGTAAGGATCTCCGCCAAGGCCGCGATATTTATGCCGATACGGAACAAGGTGTGTTCATGCAGGCATCCCTTCGCGGCGGCTGGAAGGAAATGGAGGGAGCCACACGCTGCGCATACAATCCGTATGGCCGCGTAGGCTCGCCGGCCCAGTCGACTGCTGCTGGCGGGTTGATGCTCCTATACCCCCATTATTGTGCAGTATTCCGCATGAAGGCCAGATGCTAGGGCAGCACCACCGCAGGCTCGCGGATATATTGCGTCGAACCGCTTCGACTGGCCTCCTCGATCGCCGCGAGCAGTCGATGACGGCGCAGGGCGTACTGGAAATCCGGCACCGTCCGGCTCCCCTCGCGAATGTCATGGGCGAGATGAGCGTAGGTGCGCAACACGTTCGCACCAATATCGCCTGACAGGCCACCCGGTTCGTGCGCATAGCTCTCGGGCAGTTCCAGACCCACAACCGTTGTCTGTTTACCCGAACCGCCAAGCAGCAGCAGATCGGCAACTTGCAGGTTTCCGACGGACGAAGTGATGACCAGGTCGCCCTCCGTGCCGTTGATTTCCCAGCGTAGATTGTCGCCACGCGAAACTCCGCCACGATAGAAGATCGAGGCGATGGCACCGCTCGCCAGTGTTCCCGAAATGGCAATCTGATCCGGCGTGGTGACGGGAACTTCGAGGCCATCTTCCGCTATCTGCACAGTCGAGCGCCGCACGGCGGTGGAAGCAGCCACCGAGACGAAATCGCCGAGCACGAAGTTCACTGCTTCCAGCGCATGGAGTGTGGGCACCGATAGCGTCGATGCTCCATTTGTGGCGTCGAACATGTAGGCATGTGCACGGTCGGTAACGCCGCCCCAGGCGATGCCGGAGCCGACCAGGGTCGTGCCGAGTACCTCACCGATATAGCCATCGGTAACCAGGGTACGGGCATGCCGGACGGCTGGCGCGAAGCGTGCCTGCAGTCCGATCGCGGTTCTTGCATCAACCATCCGCGCGCGGTCGGCCAGATCGATCGCTTCGTCCAGATTTTTGCCCAGCGGCCATTCGCTGAGCACCATCCTGCCGGCATCGAGGGCCGCCGAAATCAAGGCGTGATGATGCGGCACCTTGACCGCGACGACCACCAGATCGACGTCGGGATGTGTAATCAGATCGACGGGGTCAGTGAAAGCTGGCACGCCAAAAGCTTCGGCGGCCGCGCGTGCCGACTCGGGTCGGCTGGTGCTTATCGCGCGCAGTTCATAGTCCGGCAAGGCCTGGATGGCCGGGATATGGGCAGCCATCGCCCACCCGGGGTTCAAGGGGCTCGCACCGATCACCCCGACACCGATCGCGTTCTTGATGATGCTCATGATCTACTTCCGGTCAGGTCGTTTTCAGCCGTTTGCGGCATGGCGATAGTGGCGTTGATGGTTCCGCCCAGTATCGCGCGCCACCCCAAACCGCTGAATACTCGAAAGAGGTAGGTATCTTCGGCAGCACCGAGGGCTCTAACGGTCGCGACTCCTAGGAAAGAGGACCTTTCGTGATCGAGAGTCAAGAGTTTGCCATCGGCGACCACTGCATGCGTTGCCTCAACGACGGCCCTGATCACACCCGTTCCGGATGGATCGTTTAGCTGCCTGTGGTGGTGGCATCGAAGTGCAGGGAAGGGTCAAGTCAGTGCAAGAATGGAAAAGCCCGCAAGCGTCGCAACACCTAATCTCGTGTTGTATCGAAACGAGGGCACACCGATGCATGCCAGCCGTGCGATCCGCTCCAGCAACAATATCTCCTTGCGCAAATTGTTGTGCGCGGCCTATCTGGCCGATCCTCGCGATCAACTGATTTCGCCGATCGGCGAGCGTGATTACAGCACCCTATTCGGCCGTATTCCGGTGGCATTGGCTGTACTTCGGATGGCGGCACAGATCGAGCCGGATCCGGCTGCGGTGATGCAGTGGTACCGCCACACCCGCATTACCGAACTTGGGTATCTCACGGCTGAACAATTGGTCGCGCTGGGCCGTGCGGAAGCGGTGATCACGTTCCTTCGCTCGGTGCGCGATGGTCGGCGCGACTGAATCCGTACGAGTGGCTATCCCAACTTCCAAAGGCCGCAGCAGGAGTCAACCCATGCGCAAACCGCAGATCCGGCTTCAGAACATCGCCGATGACCTTGCCCGCATCAATGCCCAGCGCGACGCGTTGGTACTTGGCGCGCTTGAAGCCTTGGAATATGGACATGCGTCGCTGGTGCAAGTGCTGTTGGAGAAGGTAGGCAGTCGACAACGGGCGGCGTACTGGATGTGCCTGCGTCAGCGTGCACTGGGCGGCAGGAGTGCTTACGAACTGCTGGCCGATGGCGAAGAGGATAGCGTGTGGGATCTGTTGTCGGGTGCGGAACAGGTCGATACTTCACATTCATTACGAGTACCCGTCCCTGCTGAATGACCGCCTGCCGTAGCGATCTCACCGCAAAGTTGTGTGTGACTGATTTGCTGGCCAGAGCGACACTTCCCGTTGGAGGTTCGGCAAGTTCACTGCCTGAAGACGTTATGCACCGTCCAGACAACTGGAGGTTCTATGAGTCAGCATTTTGATGCGGTCGTGATTGGTGCCGGGCAGGCGGGGCCGCCGCTCGCCGAGAGACTGGGCAAGGCGGGCAAGCGCGTTGCCGTGATCGAACGGAAGCTTGTGGGTGGCACCTGCGTCAACACCGGTTGCATTCCCACCAAGGCGATGGTGGCCAGCGCCTATGCGGCGCACATGACGCATCGCGCGCATGAATACGGTGTACTGCAAGCCTCGGATTCACAGGTTGACATGCAGCGGGTATGGGAGCGCACGCAAGGCATTTCCGGCAAGGCACGCAACGGCGTCGACAGCTGGCTACGCAACATGGCCAATGTAACCCTGCTTGAAGGGCACGCACGGTTCGATTCAGCAACAACCCTGCGTCTGGGCGAAACCCTTATCAAGGCGGAATCGTTTTTCATCAATGTCGGCGGTCGTGCATCCGTGCCGGCATTTCCCGGCATCGATTCCGTGCCGTTTCTCACCAACACCGGGATGATGGGTCTGCGCGAATTACCAGAGCACCTGCTCATCGTCGGCGGTAGCTACATCGGTCTGGAATTTGGCCAGATGTTTCGGCGCTTCGGCTCCAAGGTAACCATCGTCGAGCGGGCAACGTGCCTGTTGCCAAGAGAGGACGCGGACATCTCCAAAGCCATTCTGGAACTGCTGCAGGACGAAGGTGTCACCGTTCATCTGGGCGCCGAGTGCATCGCACTGGCTGGAAAGGCCGGCGCAGTGAAGGTGAAGGCCGAAGGCAACCAGCTTTGCGAGAAGGCAGTGGGAACACACTTGCTGCTCGCCGTGGGGCGTCAACCCAATACGGATGACCTGGGCCTGGACAGAGCGGGGGTCGTCGCCGATGCCCGCGGTTACATCCAGGTGGATGAGCAGTGCAGAACCAATGTAGCGGGGATCTGGGCCATGGGTGATTGCAATGGGCGCGGGGCTTTTACCCACACGGCCTACAACGATTTCGAAATCGTCGCAGCGAATGTGCTGGATCAAGACCAGCGTCGCATTTCCGACCGCATCCCCGCCTACAGCCTGTTTACCGACCCGCCGCTGGCGCGGGTCGGTCTCACCGAACGGGAGGCACGGCAATCCGGTCGTGAAGTGCTGGTCGGTGTTCGGCCCATGTCGCGGGTGGGGCGCGCCATCGAGCGCGGCGAAACAGTCGGCTTCATGAAGGCGGTGGTCGACGGTGCCACGCAAGAGCTGCTTGGTGCAGCGATCTTCGGAGTGAATGGGGACGAGGCCATTCATTGCTTGCTGGACGTGATGTACGCCAAAGCACCGTATACCGTGGTATCCCGCGCCGTGCATATTCATCCGACTGTTGCTGAACTGTTGCCCACGGCGCTGCAAAGCCTTCATGCGAGCCGCTAAAACTGTCCCGTTCAGTTACAGGGACGTCAAGGCGCCAGCAAAGCATTGTTTTTATTGAATTAGCTGGAGTCAGCTAAAATTAGCAAACCCGAAGAATTCTTGCTAATCGAGGCAACCGTGGCTGGTTCCCGAACTACGAGGCACTGTTGAAATCGTTCTACTTGGCGCTTCGATCAATCAGCAAGAAATGGACGATTCCGATCAGTAACTGGAAGGCCGTCCTGAACCCATTTACGATCCGGTTCGAGGGGCGGCTCCCTTAGGGATGCTCTGATCTATTGAACCTTAAATGGCCGTTCATACGGCCATGCGAAAAGGCTGGGCTTGCTACGACAAAAAGATGGCTTTGAAGGCGGGTCGCCGCCACCGTCGTGCCGATTCACCCCGAATCACCTCCATTTTCCGCCTCACAGGCGCACCTCCCCTGCCGAAGCCATCAATGTTCGCCGCGCCATCCAAAGGTTCGACAGCGCAAACAGGGTCAGCACTTGCGCCGTGTTCTTGAGCAGTCCCTTGAAACGCACTTTCACATAGCCGAACCGACGCTTCACCACGCGGAACGGATGCTCCACCTTGGAACGTACGGCGGCCTTCATGTGTTCAGTGTGCTTGACCGCCTCCTTCAACTCGCCCTCGGGCATCGTCTTGACGCTGCCGCGCTTGGCCGCGATGTACCACGTGCGACCGCGCTTGGGTGCGCGCTTATGCGCACCCTGGTAGCCGGCGTCGTGGTGACGTTGTGTACCAGCCCTGATTCCACATCGACCCCGATGTGGGCCTTCATGCCGAAGTACCATTGCTGGCCCTTCTTGGTTTGGCGCATCTCGGGGTCGCGTGCCTTGTCTGCATTCTTGGTTGACGACGGCGCCTGGATGATCGTGGCATCGACGATCGTGCCTTGGCGCAACAACAGACCCTGCTGACCCAAGTGGGCGTTGACCGCTTCGAGGATCTTTACCGCCAGGCCGTGCTGCTCCAGGAAGCGGCGGAACTTCAGGATCGTCGTCTCGTCCGGGATCGCGTCCTCGTTCAACTCCAGCCCGGCGAAACGGCGCATCGACTCGATCTCGTACAGCGCATCCTCCATTGCCGGATCACTCAGCGCGTACCACTGCTGCATGAAGTGGATGCGCAGCATGGTCGATGCCGCCATCGGGGGGCGACCGCGACGCCCGGAGGTCGGATAGCTCGGTTCGATCAGCGCCAACAAATCCGCCCACGGCACGACCTTGTCCATCTCGCCAAGGAACTTCTCCCGGCGGGTTGGCTTCTTCTTGGCATCGAAACTCAACGACGCGAACGAACGATGCTTCATCGGAGATATGCTTTCTGGGGCTCGTCGCTATGATGCCTCAGACGGGGAATAGATCAGAGCATCCCTAGCAGTGAGACCAGTCGGGTGATTTCAGTCTGCAGTGCCGCCATGGAATAGCTGTTCGTCATGGATCAACCACCTTGCTGGCTCCCAACCGTCGCAGGGCATGATACGGCGCGGGAGCACATTGCAGCCTCCCTGATTGACGGAGGAAACCGCGATGGCCAGGCAGCCAAAACAGCGTGCCGCAATGGAGGGGGATGCCAACATGTTCAAGCTTTCTTCCCGTCAGCATGCGCCGGGTCTGACGATACAGAGTTCCATCCGTGTCGTGCCGCTGCACTTGACCGAACGGTTCGGCCCACCGTCCGGAGCCACCGGTGATGGCAAGGTGTCAGGAAATTATGTATTTGAAGATAGTGGCGGTAACACCTTGGCAATTTATGATTGGAAGTCGACAGCGCTCTATGACGCTCATCCCGCGGCGAATCTACCCACTGTTAACGAGTTTTGGGCTTCCGACGAACCTATGGAATTCACCCTGGCTGCGAGCGGCAGTGTCGACCTGATCGGGTTCGCTCGATGGATTGGAGCCACGAGCATAGGCATTGGAACATGGCAATGGATGAACCTGTAACGGCTAACTCGCGCCCTTACTTGGGCAACACAGTCAGATGCGTTTAGGCTGCGGCTCCGCCCATACCACACGGCCACTTCTGAGCCAAAAATGCGATTTACAACCGGTCTTCTTCCAGATCGAGGGGTGCAGTGTCGGACGGCCAAACCGATCGACCGACAAGGACCAATGTGGCTCCGCGATCCGCAATAGCAACAGCTCTATCACGTCGCCACATCCACAAGGGCATGTGAACCCTACCGACCAACTGACATCATCCTCGACCATGTGGACTAAGCGCTTTTGCGGGATTTTCAGCGGCAGGGTGTCCCCTTCCACACAAAGTACCCGAAGATCGCCACACCACCAGGCTGCCAGTCGTTCCAGTACATCCTGCAACCACGCAATCATGGGCAATCCTCCAGGCCCGGCAGGCCAAGCAGGGGACTACGTAATCCCGCACCGAGCAAGCCAGTGGGGTTGGCCGGAAACGCGCCATCCGTCGCACAGCTTCGCTCCTCGGCCGCTAAATCGAACTCGTTGTGCGCAAACACAGCGTTGCCATCCAGTCGGTACGGATAAGCCCGAGCTACGAACTCCAGCACCACGGCACTCGCCGCATGCATGTTGACGCAGATGACAGCGGGTGCCTCCTGTCCAGCGCCTGGCATGTACCCTTCCTGGACGCGCGCCGCATACATTATGGGATCGGTTCGTCGAAGGTATTCCGCTTCCAGCAACTCAGGGGTGTAAACGCCACGATCCGCCAACGTCGTACCGCCAGGTTGGACGTAATCGACGCGGCCGCTGATGTTGGCGATCACCATGCCACGAGAGGGCGTCCTGACCGGAATGGTTACCCCGACGTCGAACAAGGGCTGGAGCATCGCACTAGCCAGCCGGTCGCAGATGTGACGCGCCTCCAGACCATCCACGCAACTGAATATGATGTCGGCCTGGGCAGCGGCCATGATCGCCTCACGCTTGCTTACGTCCAACGGAACGGCGCGGACTCGCGTTTGTGGGCTGATCCTGGCCGCGGCCGCCTTGAAGACGTCCACTTTTAGCGCTTTCGCAGCCGCATCAGCCTGTGTGGAATTGAGAATACGGTTCAAATTCTTGTCTTCGATGTGATCGAAATCCACAACGATCACTTCTCCCGCGCCCATCCGAAGCACTTGCTCTGCCACGATGCTGCCGGTGCCGGACACGCCGACCACCGCGATACTAAGCCGATGCAACTCTTGCTTCATCGCTTCACCGAAGGCCATCGGCCGTGGTCGCGGATCGTGGTCTTCTCCCCAGTAGAAGTTCAGGTTGTCGCCATAAGCGGCAACGAGATCGATCGCATGGGAATGCATTGCGCGGTCATAGACGCGCGCTTTGATGGCACCACCAGGCACCATGACAGCGCTTCCGTGCCACGGCTCACGCAAGCGGTCAACAGAGCCGCCGGCGATCAGCGACCGCACAACCTCCTGGTCGGATCGGTAATCTACTTGGGAGAATCCATAGAAGCCCGTGGGGTGCGAATGGAGCAGGAGAATGGACAAATCTTCTGTCTCTGCTGCAGCCAGCGCGCGGTCGAGATAATCGCCGGGCCAAGTGAGGGACACTGCCGAGCGCACGCACTGCTCATGAGCGACGAACAAGACGTCGCACACGAGTAGTTTCAGCCCGTCGTTTTCCAGCCGGGAACACAGCAGAACCGCTGCCGCCTCCTTTCCATCTCCGGGGAATAAATGCTGTTCCAGGCGCCGATGAACGGCGCCTGGGACCACCAGCGTACGGGGCCGAATCACGCCCCCACCTCACGGCCCAGCGCCTCGTCGACCAGACCCAGATGAGTGGACACGTTGTCCCGCGCCGGGGACCACTGGCTATTGCTGGTACGGTGACGGGACCATCGCTGGAAGGACGCGCCAGCGATGGCCTGGCGCGCCTCGGTCTGGGCCGGAGCCGCACCGCCTTGCAGCGACAGCGGCGGATCGCAATAGAACATATCGATCTGCGCGGCAGGATAGGTCTGGGGGATATCCAAGGCCAGACGGCAAACGGATAGGTTGTAGCCCTTCGGCAAAGGGTATTCATCGATGATCAACCAGCGCCGGCCACCGTCCGTGAATGTCTCCCAGTGGTGCCCGGCTGCTGTCAGAAATGCCTCGTCCTTTGGCAGCAGGGCAAACTCGCGGCGAAAAACTGGTGCATCGCCGTTGTCGACCTGCCGAGGGCGCAGCCACAGCCGCTCGATTCCGGGCGTGTTGAGATCAATGACATCCTCCAGGCTAACCTGCCGCGGTTCCTGGCCTTTGACCTTCAATACGATCGTCCATGCCTTGGTCAGATCGCTGCCGGCTTTGACCAGGGCCTCCCGGACACCCACTTCGGGGCGGTCCCATTCTGTCGGTTCGCCTTGGACATCTAGCCGCCACATCTGCACGCGCGTGTATAGGCGCTCGACTCCGCTGCCGCTGAGATCCACTGCCTGTCCCGGTTGCAGCAATAGGTCGGGCTCGTCCCGCCGCTCTAGCCAGATCTGGCGGTTGGATGGCACTCGGCCGATCCGGCGGATGGCTTCAACGTCCAACGGACCGGCCCACGCATAGCGGTCGTCATCCAGAACGAAGTAGGAGATCCCGTCGGCCCGGATGGCCAGGAACTCCAGTGACGGCCCATCCTCAGGTAGCGCGATCACCTCCTCCAGCCCGACCTCCCGGGTTGGGCCCGTGGACGGCCAGAGCAGCAAGGCATACTCCATTTCAGGACGCAAGTTGGCTGCCGCCAGTACCTGCTGGCCTGTCGGCGTATGGTCGACGATCCGTACCAGTTCGTTGTTTACCCGGATGGTCTGGTGGTGATGGGAGGAAGGGTCGGAAGGGGCCTGTTCGGTGTTAAGGGTACTCATGGGTATCTCCAAATATGTATGCGCCCGTACCTGAATACCGAACGCTGGAGAGAACTGTGACCCAGTCCCTTGCGTTTTGTCAACAACTATACTTTTGTTCGTTATATCGTATCATCAGCAATCCCCCAGGAGCCCCTCATGCCCTCGCCTCTCGGTGACAAGATCCGCGCCCGCCGAACCCAGTTGGAGATGAGCTTGGAGGATTTGGCGACCGCCACGGACTCGAGCAAGGGGTATTTGTGGGAGCTGGAAAACCGCGACAAAGCCAATCCGTCGGCCGACAAACTCATCAAGATTGCGTCAGCACTTGGGTTGACGACCGAGTTTCTCTTGGATGAGTCACCCGAGGTGGAACCAGAAGCAGGTGTGCTGGACGAAGCGTTTTTCCGTCGCTACAAAAAGCTTGATCCGAAGCGGAAAGAGAAGGTCCAGAAGTTCTTAGACATGTGGGACGACGAGGACTGAGCATGGATCGCAAGCGGCCAATGGCGGAGGCAAACAGCCTTTCTCGGCTGCTCCACGTGCTTCCAGAACCCGAACGATTTCCTGTCAACGTAGAGAACCTCGCTTTTGAACTGAGCCGACAGCGCTATAAGGACGCCCCGATCACACAGATCGAACCGTTTGACATCGACGGCGTGGAAGGCCTGTTGGGACGCCACCCTAGCGGCAAGAAATGGAAGATTGGCTATAGCAGTCGGATCCAGTCCCCGGGGCGCGTGCGTTTCACCCTGGCTCACGAACTGGGGCATTACGTCTTGCATCGTGAACTGCGGGATCGCTTTCGATGCTCGACAGAGGAGATGCACGACTGGGACGAGCGCGAGATCGAGACTGAGGCCAACGTCTTCGCATCTTTCCTGCTCATGCCGCTGGACGATTTCCGTCGCCAAGTCGCTGGGCAGCCGCCGTCCATTGAGATGCTTCGACATTGCGCGGACCGATACGGGGTATCGCTGATGGCGGCAGCCCTGAAGTGGACTGAAATTGCCGCCAAACGCGCTGTTGTCCTCGCCGCGCGCGACGGGCATGTACTGTGGGCGCGTTCGAACGCAGCCGCCTATAAATCTGGCGCGTACCTCGCCTCCAAGAAGCTGACTATCGAGGTGCCAGGGATGTCCATCCTTAATCAGGTGGATGCCGCGTCCGGCCCCAAGAGCTCGAAGTTGAAGGCCAACTTGTGGTTCCGCCGGGAACCGGACGAAATGGATCTCATCGAGCACGCACTAGCTGTTGAAGGCGACTACCCCTACACGCTCGGGATGCTGCTGCTACCCGATGCTATTCCGCGATGGGAGCTGCAAGAAGATGACTTGCTCACGCCGGTGGATCAAGCTCTCCGCTACCGAAGATGAGCGATGACCTCCGAGTAGGGGGCATCGCCGCGTACGGCACATGCCTGGACGCGGCTCCACCAATCAAACCCTTATGTGCTTAGCCGGTGTGCTATCCATCCATAGATGGTGTAAGCGGGCTATTCCTACGGCCTGTTAGAACTGTCGTTACAGGGAACACCCACGCAGCCTCAAGACATTGTTTTTATTGAATTAGCTGGAGCCAGCTAAAATTAGCAAGACCGAAGAATTCCTGCTAATCGAGGTAACAAGCCGAAATCACCCCGTCTGTTGCAGGGCCCTGATGAGGTTTGTCGGATGGAACGGATTTATTCCGCGGAGCGAATACTCCACCTCTACGCCGCTGCGGTTGCCGTCGAAGACATCGAAAAACACGTTATCGCACTCATCCATGCGCCAAGCACTGCCACGCTTACTACCATCTTGGCTCGTTGCCTCACCGCAGTCTCCATCCTGATGCTTCGACCCATATGGATCGGTCGCAAGGCAGACTGCTACGGCGTCCCAATTCACCCTAAACCACCGGTAACGCGCGTCAATGTGCTCGAGCAGCATGCCTATGCATGAGAGCAACATCGAAGTGTGAGGGCGTACGGCGCGATGCCGTGCAATCGATGGCAGCGCGCTGATCAGCGCGAAATAATGCGCGTTGAAGGACTCATAGTCTTTGAGCGCAAGCGCAGCTCGTACACGTGCCGCGTGTAGCCAGAACACCTCAGGCGCCTCAGCACTGAGAAAGCAACGTCCCGCTAGTTGGAATTTCTTGGGTTCGTGCCAACGCGACTGCCCTCGCCGGTTGAACGACACTAGGCGATCGTTCGGCAACTGAAATGCCGTGCTGTAGGGTGGCGCACATATTTCTTCGACGTCACCCAAGGTAAGTTGCCACGGTGTCAGCAGCTTCCACGGCCACTCGCTAACCACACGAAGATCCGGCATACCCAGTCGCTCAGCGAGCGGATTGACCACGCTGCGTGATGGCTCATTACGGCCATCAAAGTAGTTCGATACTTGGGTCGTCGTAAGTTTTACGTCAACACGAGCTGCAGCCGCAACGATCGCCTTCGTCGTCGTCCCGATTCCACACTTCATCTCTTCGGCGATGCATAAGGCAGCCAAGACGCGAGACTGCTCTCGTAGTGCATTCCGGCCTTGCTGACTTCTTCGCTCAGAGAGCGGCCAGGCAAGCGGGTGCGGTGAACTCGGCTCACCCCGGTGTTCACCAGGCTCCAGGTGCGCCAAAAAAAAATTTGGCGATCTGGGAACGTATCTTTGTTTCAACCTTACAAGATGAACTTGTGCCATAACGAGCACCCATGAGAGTTCATGAGCGCTACCGTAGCGCAGATCGACACCTCGATGCTCCGACATCGCTCGGCGACACGAGCATCGCCGTCATCACGACACAGCAAGTCGCCACCCTGCTGAGCTACCCGTCGGCCAGTGCCGTGCGGCAGGCGCATCAGCGCGGCACTTTGCCGGTGCCTCTTTACCGTTTGGGTAACCGCCGCCGCTTGCTTGCGCGACTAGCGGACGTCGAAAAGGCCCTGACCGAACGGCTGGAGCCGTCCCGTACCGTAACGCAAGGAGCCCTGATCGAAGAGGAGGCCAGCTAGCGCCCGCACGCTACCGCCGAGCTGGGTGCGACCAAAGTAACAGGCACAAAAAAGCTCAAGCTGGTGACTTGAGCTCTTTGCAAAACGTCAGATTTCTGGCCTGACGTCGTGAAGTTACTCCCCGTCGCAGAAATGTTCAACTGCCGAACTTCGGCGGCAACGGGCGGGCGTGCGCTGAGAAAAGCATGCTCAGCTCGACCGAATTTGCAACCTATTGCAAGCAAACCAAGCTCAGCGAAGCTGCCGTGAATTACATCTCGGCAGTGCGCTCTTCTCCGCCCTCACGGCGCGTCGGCGACAGCGCACGTTGCAATGTCTGCGCCCGTATCCCCAGCAAGAAGATCGGCCTGACGGTTCAGGCAGAAAGTCGTACGTGCGAAGCGGTATTCGTCTATGAAGCGGAATTGTCGAGTGACGTCCTGGAAATTTGGGACCAGCCCAAGCCCATCCAACTGCGAAGGGATCGTGGCGTCAAGGGAACTCACGTTTCCACCTACACACCGGACTATTTGCTGCTGCGACGGGATGGCCCGGCGCTCGTCGAGTGCAAGACGGCCAAGGGGCTTGCCAGGAAATTAGCCGACAAGCCCGAGGACTGGAATTATGTCGACGGCGTGCCGTACTTCGTCCCCGCAAGAACAGCTGCCGAGAAGATAGGTCTTCCGCACGAAGTCTACGTGACAGACGACACAGCTTCACGCTACTTGGCCAACCTCGAGTTTCTCCATGCTGTGCAGCTGAGCCAGCCAGTCGAGGTTTCCGACGCTGACTATAAGCGCCTGCTGGAAAGGCTGACGGACTCGCCAACCATCTTCGATCTTTGTAGTGCCAGACGCGGGCCTGAGCCAGCCGTCATCTACGCACTCTTGGCAAGCTCCCGAATCTTCGGTGCCCTGAAAGCGCAGCTCTTGTCACAACAGGACACATTTCGCATCTTCGCGGATCGCGCCCAGGCCGACGAATTTCAGGAGCACCTGCTGCAGACATACCGCACAGCGCTTGACGAAAGCAGCGAAACGGATCTCGCAGCATTGCTCCGTGCTACACCCGCTGCGCTTGCACACGCGACCAAGGTCTACGAACAGATCAAAGAGGTCTTGGACGGGAAAAGGAAGCCTACCCGCAATGACTACCGCTACCTGCGTCGCCTTTCCGATCCAGAGGCGTCACCAGGACATCCACTTGCAGCGTGCCTTCCCGATTATCGTTCCCGCGGCAATCGCGTACCGCGGCTGACTCCCGATCAAGTGCGCATCGCCCAGGACGTCATCCAGTCGCACTGGGTTCTCGGCAGGTGCAAGGATCAATCGCAGTTGCTTGGCCATGTGGATGCAGCTTGCTCGGAAGAGAGCATCCCCAAAATCTCCAAGAGTGCATTGCGGAACATGTGCCTCAAGATCGCTCCCGAGCAGGTCGCTTATGGCCGACTTGGGATTCGTGGCTACCACGCCGCCCGGCCACCGGTGTCGGCCGAACACGCAACAGTCCGCTGCGAAATTCCAGGCCTGATCAGCCACATCGATAGCACGCAGTTCGACGTTCGGTCCTGGAGCATCTTTAAGCTGTCGATGTTCTGCGAGCCGCCTTGGTTCTATGTTTTTTATGACGAAGCGACAGATAAAGCTTTGGGGGCGTGGCTTGGTTTTGGGAAGTCCGACCGATTTGCTCTATCGCTTGCATTCCGGGACATGGGAGCACGGCAAAAGCGCGTACCTCCGTATATCGCTCAGGATCGGGGTGGCGAGTACGGGTCAACCTTCTGGGAACAGTTGCTGCCCCGGTTCAACTCGGCGAAGTACTCGCGAGCTTCAGGCGCTCCCCGCTTTGGCGGCCTGGAGGAAACGGCACTGAAGCAAATCAATTTCCGCATCGCCAACCGGCTCGACGGCGCGACCTGGGCAGATCAGCACAACCGAGCAGCCTCAGGCAACAAGAAAAGTCGGGCAACAGCCCGGCTCGAGCTCGCGATCATCATCCAGGAAGCCAGGCATTTCTGGTTCCACGAATGGAACAAGACGACCCACGGAACCGCTGATGGGTGCCCAGACGGCCTGCTTGCTCAGGGAGTCCAGGAGTTCGGCCACATTGGCCATCATGTTACTTGCGATCTTTCGTACTTGATCGCTACATCGATCCCGGTAGACATCACGCTGAACAAGCGAAAGGGCCTGCGTTGCGGCTACCGCGAGTATTGGTCTGACGAACTGAACGCAATCAGGCGGCCCTACAAATTTGAAGAGACTCGCCTCGACCCTGCCAATCCAAGCACGTTGTATGTCAGATGTGATGGCAGGTGGATCACCACGCACTCCCGGGATCACGGCGTGATCCTGCCACTCTCGGATGAAGGTAAGTTCTTCGAAAACTATCGGGGGCGTAGCAATAGCAGGACGGCCCGTGAGGAAGGGCGTCAAAGCCACGAGCGCATTGCGAAGCGGATGGAGCAACTCGAGGCATCAGCCGCCGCCGCGGCTGCCTGCGACGAAGCGGACAGTGGCGCCGCCAACAGCACCACACCCCCAGCGTCGCCATCGATCAAGCCCCAAATCGAATCGATCGACTTCGATCGGCTGCCCGACATTCCGTTTCTACCATGATACGAAGGAGACAGAATCATGTTGCTGACTGGCACGCTGGAGCACGCTCACTTCAAGGCGTGGGAGCGGGAGGCTCGCGTCTGTATCACTCATGCATCGAAAGGCACCTTGGTATTCGTGGTAGGTCCGTCCGGCGCGGGAAAGTCGACGCTCCGAAGCCATCTTGAAGGAACCTCGTACCGGTCAGACGCTGACCCATCGAAGAATCAGATCCCGCTCGTTTCCGTCCTGGCCACAAACTCGGAGAGCGGCTATTTCTCGTCGAAGGATTTCTACAGCCGCATGCTGGGCCAGCTAGGCGATCCCTTCAGGCGCGGGGGCACTTTGGCGGGGAGTCCACAAGCAAAGCAGATGACGCCGGAGCAACTGGATTTTCTTGGCGAACCGTTCTGGGACTCCATCCGTGTTTCGATGACGGAGACGAAGATCAGGCGCGCTTTCGAATGCCTGGCACAGGCTGTACACCTACAAGCGATCTTCGTCGACGAGGCTCAAAGCATGTGCCTCACTCACGTGAATCGCAGCCCGTCAGATCACCTCGAAAGTCTGAAGATCCTCGCCGAAAGGCTTGGAATCATCATCTTTCTCTTTGGGACTTACGACCTGCTTGACATATGGAACCACAGTGCGCAGCTCAACCGACGTAGCCACCTGATTCATTTGCAGCGCTACGACACAGATCTGGACGCCGACCGTGCGGCGTTCTACTCGGTGTTGCGTATGTACTCGAAGGCGATTGGCTTCGAGGAGCCAGCCACGCTGAGCAAACATGCTGAGACCGTCTTGGCATGGACTTTCGGCGTGTTTGGCGAAGTCGAGAAATTGTTCGAGCGCGCGAGGTTCACCGCCTTGGCACAAGGACGGGATGGACTTCGCTGGCAAGACATCGAGGAAGCCAAGTACACGCCAATCCAGACGGAACGCCTAAAGCACGAAATCGAGACAGGGGAGGCACGGGTCAAGGGCGAGCTTCCCAAGCCAGCGAAAGCAGCGCCGACGAAACGGGGGAGCAAGCATCCAGGTCGGCGCAATCCTGTCCGTGACCCCTGTGGCCCCCAACCATGAAGACCATACTCGCGCCGCTTCGCCTGTACGGCTTGGGCACGCCACAAGTTGAATCGCTAGCATCGTTCTATTGCCGCTTGGCTGACGCACACCAAGTTACGCCGAAGCAGCTGGCCAAAGTGCTGTTCAATGATTCGTCGTACTTGAGCATCGACGACGCCCCGGAACTCAAGAGCATCGATCTCGATGCACGGATCTTTTGCACGCACTCGGGCCGAACCGCGGTGATAGTCGAGCGGTTGGAGAAATTGACAGGCGCCGCAAATCTGGCATGCGGGACACTGTTGCGGCTTCGCGGCGCCCTCAGTCGAAACCAGACGGGATCGAGCGTGCAACGGCGCCGATGGTGTCCGATGTGCTACGCGCAGCTCGCCGATAGGATTGTAGAGCCTCTCGCGTGGTGGATTCCGCAGATTACACGCTGCCCGTTACATGGGGCGCGACTCACGGATCGTTGTGCCCGATGCGGCTCATATCAACGCGACTGGCGCATAGGTTCGGTTCGGATGCTCTGCATCAAATGCGGCTTTGCGTTGAAATCCGCTGACAGAATGCGAGACGAAAGCACGCCGTGGGAGGCGTGGTGCCACACCGAGATGTTGAAAGTTCTCACACACATCGCGACGCCCAAATCCGCGGATATTCCGCACCGCGCTGTCGATATATTCCTTGCCAAAGCCATACGGCTTGCCGCGCTGGAGGGGCGCCCATGCCCGGTATCCAGCGAAACAGCGAAGATGCGAGCACTTGGGCACCGCTTGACCACCATATTCGGCATGGCCGCGCGCTGCGGAACAACGCCTATGGACATTTTCTTGCGGCCTGAGGAGGCCGTTTCCCCTGGCCTGTTCGAGTCCGACATTGACACCCCAAGACCGCCGCAGCGACGGGGATTCAACAAACATGGTTATCGACTTTGTGAACGCACGATGCGCAAGTTGCTGGCCCTTCCGAACACAACCATGTTGCCTCCCTTCACAAATATATGTTCGGAATATGCGGTGAGCCTCTCCAACTTCAAGCGAAAGAACTCGGAGCTTTGCGCGAAGTACAGTAATGAACGAAGACACCGCATCGAGATCGCCAAGAGCACAAGGTTCGAAGTTGCAAGCAGCTATCTCACCAAGCTGATCGAACAGCTGCAGCGATCCGGTAAGCGCCTACATCGGATGAATACCGTGGCTCAGATGAGGCGGGAAATCCACGTCTCGAAGGCCATCGCTCGCTCGGCGATACGCGTTGCCTTGGCCAAGATGAATGCGAGTCGCGAGATCCAGCCTTCTGACAAGGTTAGTCAAGATGATGTTTCGTCATCGAGTCAGCCACGCGCGTAGGCTTTCGAGCAAATGTGTGACGTCCTACCCCACCCATCGGCAGGTTTAAGAATGGCTAAGATAACGCCCAAGAAGCTTGCGCAATTGCTGGCTGCCGCCAGGACTACAGCGCGAGGCGTAAACCCCGAGCACGCACAACAGCAGTTCTTCGAAGCGTTGCTTGATGCGACGGTCTACGCTCATGTTCCAGTGGGGAGCCCACCTCGGGGCGTCATGCGCTTCATTCAGTTCATACGCCCTGACAACGGACAGACTGCGTTGCCGTTCTTCAGTGACAAGGGACAAGCCGAAGCGGCCGCGAACAACACAGTCCTCGTCGTGGCGATGCCGGGCCGGCATCTATTCGACCTGACACGAGGTGCCTTGCTGATGCTCAATCCGAACGTGGATGCGATCGCGCTCTACCCACCGGAGGTTACGGCCCTCTTGGAGGGAAGACCGCTTGGCAGCTTCACCATGGGCGAGATGCCGGCGCAGACCGAATTCCTGGTCGAGCCACCATCTGTGTCCACGGTTGCGCTGAACATGATCCTACGCAATCTGTTTGAGAAGGAGGCCACGGTAAAGACGGCATTCCTGACGGAGCTGCATCGTGAAGACGATAGCGCAGCAGTCATCCTGCTCCTCACCATCGTGGCTGCCAAGGCACAGCAGGAGCGCCTCCTCCAACTGGTTACGCTCGCATTCAAAACAGAGGCACTTGAGCTCGCTCTGCCGCTCGACATGAGATTCCTGGCACCAGATGAGTCACTCGACCAAATTTGCAACCGTGGCGTGCAGATCTTCGGGACTTGATGAAGGCACTGACTGCATGCTTGCTGCATCTACAGGTTCAGAATCACTTCGGCGAGTTCATCCAGGCGCGCTTTGCGCTGTCGCCATGCCGGCATATGCCGATCCAGCAGCTTGAAGAATCGTGGGCTGTGGTTATGTTCCCTGAGATGGGATAGCTCGTGAAGGATCACGTAGTCGATGCAATCGCGCGGCGCTTTCACCAGCCATGGATTGAGCGTGATCTTCCCTGTCGGTGAGCAGCTTCCCCATTGGGTTTTCATGGCCTGCAGGCGCATGGGTGGCCGCGTCGACTTCCAGCGCAGGGTCGTGAGCATGTCGTCGATGCGTGCGGCAAAAACCGTGCGGGCGCGGGCGCGGTACCATGTCTCCATGGCCCCGCGAATCGAGGCCGGAGCCGTGTCGGGACTGCGTATCTCAAGGCGACTTCCGCACAACTTCACGGCGGCCTCGGCAGCGGTGGCAGGTATCACTTTCAGCCGATAACGACGACCGAGGTAAATCACGGTTTCCCCGCTGACATATTCGCGCGGCAGCACATGAGTGTGCCGTCGGCGGAAGCCGGTCAGGTGGCCGTGCACCCATCGCGCGCGCTTGCGCACTGCAGCGAGTATGGCCAACCGCGACGCATCGGCCGGCGCATCCACCAGCACCCGGCCCGGTGGTTCGACATGGATGGCAATGCTTCCGCGGAGGCGCTGCGGCTGGCTGCGCACCACGAACCGAATGACTTCACCGCCGTAATGGATACTCCAGCCGGCTTCCGGCGACGAGGCATCAGCCACGGCTCAAACCCACCCTCACGATCTGGATAATCTGGTCGACCACAGCCTTCGCCTGGTCCAGCCCCACCCGCGCGAAGAGTTCCGGCAGCAGCGCCTTGCGCACCGCTGTCTCGATGTTCTGCGGGTTGAGCGAGTTCTCGGCGATGGCATTGCGCACCACCTGGTCGATCTCCACGGCGAGATCGATGTACGCCCTGTGTTCCGCATCCTCCATGCCGTCGAAGGCCGCGTCGCCCAGCACCAGCTTCAGCGCACCAAAGTAGGCCATGGCGTGCCGGTTCTCCGCGAACGCGGGCGGGATGCCGGGGACATCGCGCGCCTCGACCTTCTGCTCGAAGGCCTTGAACAGCGCGTATTGCTTCAGCGGGTGGTCGAACATGGCCTCCGCTTCGGCGATGGCCTGCCGCAGCAACTCGCCAAAAACCTTCTGGGCATAGGGGTCTTCGGCGAGTTCCTGCTCGATGGTCTTGCGCACCCGGGTCTTGATCAGGTCGGTTTCGTTGCGGGTCTTTTCCTCTGACCAGGTTTGCGGATCCTCGACCTTGCCCAGCTCGTGCACCAGGTACACGCCCTGCGGGTCGCGCACCTCCTTGCCGATCACCTGCTTGTCCACCAACTTGCGGATCTGTTCCTCGTAGACGCTGTAGTCGACGGTTTCCATCGCGTCTCGGCGGGCAATCTGGCGCAGACTGGAAAAGAAGCGCAGATCGTCCTTGTAACGACGGATCAGTTCCTCGGAGAAACTTTGGTCCTCGAAAAAGCTACGCGATGACAGCGCCGTCTGCAGACACAAGCCGAACTCGGTCAGCGCCGCCGAGAAGTCGTCGCGCAGCTTCTGCCGCTCGTCGTACTCCTCGCCATCGTCCCCCTTCACCAGATGCGGCTTCAGAATTTCGCGGTACTGCTCGGTATCCTTGCGGTTGGCCACACTCTTGAAGAAAGACCACAGGCGGTCGTGCAAGGTTGGCAGGCGTTTGTACTGGGTGCTGAAGTCCTGGTACAGGCCGTCGATATCCGCCAACTCGTACCCGCCCTGGGTGCGCTCTTCCAGATCCTGATAGGCGCGCACGGCGACATCCAGTTCCTTGAGGATGCCGCGGTAATCCACCAGCACGCCGTAGCGCTTGGCATCGTGCAGGCGGTTCACGCGCGCCACGGCCTGGATCAGGTTGTGGCCCTTCAGTGGCTTGTCGATGTACAGAACGGTGTTACGTGGCTCGTCGAAGCCGGTGAGCAGCTTGTCGACCACGATCAGCAAATCGGGCGAACCGTCGCAGCCGAAGTCCTGCAGCGCCTGCTTCTCGTATTCCTCGGGATCAAGCTTGCGATCCACGATGTTCTGCTTCCACCACTTCTGCACTTCCGGCATCGCGTCTTCGTCGATCTCGGCATTGCCTTCGCGGGTATCGGGTGCGGAGATGACGACGGCACTGGTCACCAACCCGGTATCGTCCAGTGCCTTCTTGTAGCGAATCGCATCGATCTTGCTGTCGGTGGCTACCTGGCCCTTCAGGCCAAGATCCAGCTGCTTGATGTTTTCGTTGAAGTGGGTGGCGATATCCCAGGCGATCAGCTCGATGCGGTTGGCCGCACCGTAGATGGCCCGTTTCCCGGCGAACTTCTTCTTGAGATCCGAGCTCTGCGCCGACGACAGCGAAGCGGTGATCTTGTCGAACCAGCGGTTGACCGCCTCCTCGTTGATGTCCAGCTCGGGCACGCGCTCCTCGTACAAGAGCGGTGCCACAGTTTCGTCCTCCACCGCGCGCTGCATGGAATAGGCGTGCACGATGGCGCCGAACTTGTTCGCGGTCTTCTCATTTTTCAGCAAGGGCGTGCCGGTAAAGGCGATATAAGCCGCCTTTGGCAGCGCCTTGCGCATGCGCTCGTGGGTTTCGCCGCCGTGGCTGCGGTGGCCCTCGTCCACCAGCACCACCAGGTCGGGCGAATCGTTGCGGCACTCCGGCAGCTTGGAGGCGGTGTTGAACTTCTGCACCAGCGAGAAGGTGATGCGCTCGCTGCCATGGCCGATGCGCCGCGCCAGCTCGCGCCCGGAGGTGGCCTTGCTGCCCTCGCCCTCCTTGCGGGTGGCGATGGCGGAGCCGAACGCGCCGCCGGTGATGAAGTTGCGCGCCAGCTGGGTTTCCAGGTCGATGCGGTCGGTCACCACCACCACGCGGCAAGCCTTGAGCGCGTCGTCCAGCAGCAGCGCCTTGGTGAGAAACACCATGGTGAAGCTCTTGCCGGAACCGGTGGTATGCCACAGCACGCCGCCCTCGCGCCCGCCGTCGGGCCGCTTCTGCGCGATGCGCGCCAGCAGGGCGCGGATGCCAAAGAACTGCTGGTAGCGCGCGACGACCTTGCCCACCTTGCGGTCGAACAGCACGAAGCCGCGCAGGAACTCCAGCAAGCGCACCGGCGTGAGCAGGCCGGCCAGCAGGCGATCCTGGTCGGTGGGCAGCGTGGGCTGCGACCACAGCGCCTCGAAGTAGCTGCGCAGTTTGGCCGGCTTGCCGTCGAACAAGGCGCGCTGCGTATCCAGCGGCAGCGCGCGGTTCTTGATGGCGGCCAGCGCCTTGTCGTCGAATGCCTCCTCGCGCCAACGCGCCCAGAACTTGCTGGCCGTGTGGGTGGTGCCGTAGCGGCCCTCGGTCTGGCTGATCGACAACAGCAACTGCGCATAGGCGAACAATTGCGGAATCTCGTCCTGGCGCTGGTTGCGCAGGTGCTGGCTGATGCCCTCGCTCACCATCGCCTTGCCGACGTGGCCGGATTCGGGGCGCTTGGCTTCGATCACCGCCAGCGGCAAGCCGTTCACGTAGCCCACGATATCCGGTGTGCGGTGATGCGTGCCCTGCGCGGACAGCAGCTCGCACTCCTCGGTCACGTCCCACAGGTTCGCAGCCGGATCGGCCCAGTCGATGATGGCAATGGTCGGCTGGTGCTTCTTGCCGTCCGGCATGAACTCGGTGACGGTGATGCCCAGCGCGAGTTTGGTGTACAGCCGTTCGTTGGCGGCCAGCAGCCCTTCGGCCAGCGGCAGCGCCGACAACTCGCGCACGATCTGGTCGATGGCGCTGGGCGAGAGCGGGTAGCGCTCGCCCTTGTAGTCGAAACGGCGCGCCTGCAGCGCTTCGATCAGGCGCGGCTTCAGCAGCACCTCGCGCGTGCTGCCGCGCAGCGCGAGGCAGGCGGCCGTGCCCAGATAGCGCCAGCCGAGATGAGCCAGCAGGTGCAGCGCGGGAATCTGCGCGCTGGCCTGCTCGCGGGTGTCGGGGGCGCTGTCGTTCATGGCGCGACCCACAAGAAAAAGCCGCCAAGGTTGCGCATGCGTGAGCAGAGGCGTGGCGGCTGTGTTGGCCGCAGTGTAGCGGTTTCGGGTGCGCGCTGGCAGCGGTGCGGGAACGTCGTGTTCAACATGCGACAGCCTCCGTGGCGGCCGGCAGGCACACTCGGCGCTTGCCGGTGAGAAGCTGTTGCATCAGGGCTGATTTTTCGATGCGGAGCGAACGCAGCTGCGCCTCGTCGTCACGGGCGATCTTCCAGGCAAGGTCAAGCGCATCGGCAATCGCTTGTTGTTCCATGATGCCCGGAACGGGAATGGCGATCTGCAGCAAGTCCTTGGGGTTTACGCGACGTGCCTTGCGACCACCGTTCGCCAACCCGAGCTGGCTACGGTAGAACTCTTCGCGTGATACGAAGTACAGGAGCCAGCGCGCGTCTACATCGGGAAGCAGGTCGAAAGCGGGAAGGTCGAGCGTGCTTTCGTAGCCGTCAAGTTCGGCGGGAACCAGCCCAAAGGCGCCGTTTAGGAAATCGAGTTTGCTGTAGATGAACTGCCCTGCCGAACGCCGGTAGTACTGCGTCGATTCACTCCCCGCGCCCCGGCTGGATTTTTCTATGACACCCTTGGCATAGAGTTTGACGGTCAGCTTCCTGGCTTCGTGTCCACCAGAGCCAAGCACCCTGCTTTCACGCATGAGTTCCGACAGCGTTCGCTTCTTCCAAGCAAGCGTACCCTTCTGTCGCGTCCTTCCCGACATCAGCTTCTGCGCAAGTACCGAACATTGTTCGCGGCTATTGGCCAGCAGGCGCTCGGTGGTGGCGATGGCGGCGTCCCATGTATCAAGCGTTGCAGATATGCGCTTCTGATCCTCGGGTGAAGGGACAGATACTGACTGCCTTTCGATATCGGATTTCTTTACATGGACTAACGTGTCTTTGAAGCCATGCGCGTTGCGCTCGACTCGATCAGTCACATGACGCAGCGCCCAATAAAGCCAGCCTTCCTGTACGTCCGTGTTGGCCGTAACTTTGAATATGTGCTGATTCAATACGCCTGTCGGGCCACGCCAGACCGTAGGCCCAAAGGACACGCCCCGGGTTCCCGCCCAAGCAAAAAGCAGTTGGCCAGAGTGAACTATCCACTCAGCTTCCGGCGTGCCGGAGAAGTAATCGAACTTCTTTCCCCCGTTCAGATTCTGGATTCGGATGATCGGAAACCCTTTGTCGTCCCAATCTTCCGGCCCGAACCCATGACCATTCTGAAAGCTGCAGACGTCAGCAACTGTTGCCCTATTCCAACCCTCAGGAAGCATGCTTACCTCCTTTGCGCCCGCGCTTCTCCACCGCCTCCAGCTCGCGGATATCCTCCGCATCCGCCGCCAGCGCCTCCGCCTGGCGTCGCTTCGCATCGAACGCCGCATAGCGTTCGTGCGCGATCTCGCGCATGCGCTCGTGGCTGATGGAACCAGCATTCATGAGCAAGGGCCGTTCGTTGAACTCGACGAAGCGGTCCACGTACTGCTGCCAATCATTCATGCGCAGGTTCTGCCGCTGGCTAGCGCGATCCTCGGCGTAGTCGAGGAACATGGTGGCGATGCGGTTCAACGCGCTCAGCTCGTCGGCGCGCAGGTAGTTCTTGGCCACTACCACGTCGGTCTTGCGCACGCGGCCAGCCTTCCACGTGGTGAGCGCCATGTTGGGCTGGTTGGGGTCGGCGCGTTCCACCACGATTTCGGCGGCAGTCTTGCCGGCCACGGCGAACAGCATCTTGTTCTGCACGGTGGCGAAGAACTGGCCGGCGGCCTCCTCGTTGTCGCGGTAGTCCACCGACAGCGCGAACAGGTCGCGCACCTTCTGGTAGTAGCGCTTTTCCGAACTGCGGATTTCGCGGATGCGTTCCAGCAGCTCGTCGAAGTAGTCCCAGCCCGCCGGGTTCTTCAGGCGCTCGTCGTCCATGACGAAGCCCTTGACCAGGTACTCCTTCAGGTGGGCGGTGGCCCATTGGCGGAACTGGGTGCCGCGCGGGGATTTCACGCGGTAGCCGACGGCCAGGATCATCTCCAGCCGGTACAGGTACACCTTGCGCCGCACCCGCCGCGCGCCCTCGGTGTGAACGGTCAAGTAAAACTTGACGGTTGATTCAGCTTGCTCGCCCTCCGCCAGGATGTTCTTGATATGCAAGCTGATGTTCTGCTTGCTGGTCTGGAACAACTCGGCCAGCTCGGCCTGAGTCAGCCAGACGGTGCCGTCCTCGGCCCGCAGATACAGCTGGGAAAGCCCGTCCTCGGTGGCGTACAGCACCAGCTCGCCCTCGGAAAGGCGTGGAGCCATGGGCCCACCTGCCTGGTCGGGCGCGGACGCGCCAGGAGGTTTGCGTTCACTCATACCCCAGTTCCTTCAGATACCGGGCCATCTGCTCTTCCAGCTTCGCCAGCTCGGCCTTGAGTTCGAGGCGCTCCTTGCGCACGGCCACCAGGTCGATCTCGGCTTCTTCCTCGAAGGTATCGACATAGCGCGGGATGTTGAGGTTGTAGTCGTTGCCGGCGATCTCGGCCGGGCTGGCAAGGTAGGCGTACTTGTCCACGCTGTGGCGCGCCTGCACGGTGTCGACAATGCGCGCGAGGTCGGCGTCGCGCAGGAAGTTCTGGTTCTTGCCGTCCCGGTAGTCGCGGCTGGCGTCGATGAACAACACCTTGTCGTCGACTTTCTTCTTGCGGAACACCAGGATCGCCGCGGGGATACCGGTGCCGTAGAACAGTTTTTCCGGCAGACCGATCACCACGTCGAGCAGGTTCTCGTCGATGAGCTGCTTGCGGATGCGGCCCTCGGCGGCACCACGGAACAGCACGCCGTGCGGCACGACCACGGCCATGCGACCGCTGCGCGGCTTCATGGTTTCGATCATGTGCAGGATGAAAGCGTAGTCGCCCTTGGTGCGCGGCGGCACACCGCGACGGAAGCGGCTGAAGGTGTCGGCCTCGGCACCTTCGTGGCCCCACTTTTCCAGCGAGAACGGTGGATTGGCGACGACGATGTCGAAGTGCTTGAGGCTGGCCGGCTTTATCGACGGCTCGGACGCAGGTTTCTTTTTCCCGCGCACCGCCGAGAATGGATCCCACGCAGCTTCACCATCAAGCAGCTTGGGGTTGCGGATGGTGTCGCCCCACTCAATGCGGTGGTTGTCCTCGCCATGCAAGAACATGTTCATCTTGGCCAGCGCCCAGGTGCTGCCGATGGCTTCCTGGCCGTACAGCGCGTACTTGCGCGACCCTGTGCGCTCACGGATCAACCGGCCGACCTTGAGCAGAAGCGAACCGGAGCCACACGTGGGATCGCTGATTTCCTCGCCTTCTTGCGGATCCATCAGTTGCGCCATCAGGGTGGAGACTTCCGGCGGGGTGTAGAACTCGCCCGCCTTCTTGCCACTGGTGGAGGCGAAGTTCTTGATCAAGAACTCGTAGGCGTTGCCGATGATGTCGAGGGCGCCGACGCGGCTGGGGCGCAAGTTGAGCTCTGGCTTGGCGAAATCCTCCAGTAGGTGTCGCAGAATGTCGTTCTTCTGCTGCTCGTCGCCCAGCTTGGTGGAGTTGAAGCTGATGTCCTGGAAGACGTCGCGCAACTTGCCGATATTGGCATCTTCGATAGCGTGCAACGCCTTGTCGATGCGCTCACCGTTTCCGGGCGAATGCCGCTGCTCATGGAGCGCGTAGAAGTTGGCCCGTGGCGGCAGCACGAAACGCTCATTCTTGAGCATCTCCTCGATCAGATCAGGGTGGTCGCCGTACTGTGTCTTGTACTCATCGTAGTGGTCCTGCCAGACGTCCGAGACGTACTTTAGGAACAGCATCGTAAGCACGTAATCCTTGTAGATGCTGGGATCCACGGTGCCACGGAATGTGTCGCACGCCGACCAGACGGCGGCGTTGATTTCGTTTTGATCCACAGTGGTCATGTTGCTCACGACTCCAAGAGTTTGCTGTAGATGCCTTCGAGCATCTTCTGGCGATTGACGAGCAGCCGCTCGCTGAGCATTTGTTCCTGCTGCCACAACTGCGCCAAGGCGAGAATCTTCTGTTGCGTCTCCAACGCGGGAATCGTGATCGGCAGGTCGCCGAGAACCGGGCGACTCAGGGAAGGAATACTGCTGCCAGCACGATTCTTGAGGATGTAGTTACTGGATTCGGATCTGTTGAGGAACCAGCACAAGTAGTCGGGACGCACCACTGCCGTCCGGGGCTCAATCACAAACAGCTGACCGGATGCCACCATGGGCTCGTCGCCTTGTATGACCAATGCCTCGTAATGATCGCCGCGCGCCGGTATCACCAAGTCTCCCGGACGCAACAAGGGCGGCTGGCTGGCGACTGGCCACTTGACCCGTGGCAGCGCCTGCGGATCGAGGGCCGCGGCATTTCTGATATCGCTGATCTGCAACACACGGACATCGCCAGCGGGGTCGTTTTCGACCTTCGTTCTAAAGCTGTAGCCGACACGGATGTCGGCGACATGGCGTAGAGGCTCGCGCATCCACTTGCTCCCTTCTGTTGGCGGAGGCGCCATCCCTGGCACCGATCAATTACGCCGCAGCGCTTTCGAGCTGCGTCTTGAGCCACGTGCTTACGGTCTCGCTGAGGCCATACCAGGCAGCCTGGCCGGAGAGGCGGGTGACGAGCAGCCCATCATCGCTATCCAATACTTGGCGCAGGTTGTCGCGAACCTGTACCGCGGATTGGGGCGTGGAGATGACCCAGCTGGACTCCAGTGCGTGACACCAGTTGCCATAGGCCTTGATGCGCTCGTAGAGCGCGTCGTAATTCCGCTGCTTACGGAGGTCGTAACTAATTTGATACAGTGACATCGGTTTGATCCTTGTTGGTTAGCGTCGACTGGGACATTCGAACCGGTGCGGCAGGCTGCAACCTGTCGCACCACTTATCCGAAGAACAGTAGAGTTTCTACGGACGCATCAAATAATGCGCATCCGTCGTTCACGTGTCAACATATTTTTACAGTAGCCGATCTATAGCGCACAGACCGGCCGCGGAATGTGTCTGCAATCGCACATCCAAAGCCGCGCGCACTCGCCCCCCAATGGAGCGTGCGCGTCCGTGAAATAGAGCAATCACCGAACCGGTGAGCCGGCCAGCGCCCAGCCGCCGATGTACTCCGGTCGCCATGGTCTCAGATTCGCACGCACGGTCGCCCCCAGCCGACAAGTTCGCGATCGCGCGCAAGGGGAAGGGAACGCCGCCGCGGGAATCGCGGAGAGGGCATCCAACACTGGCGCCATCGGGAGGCACAAGTTGTAGCGAGACTGTTCACTCGCCGCCGTTACACGGTCAGTCGCTGCGATCAGTAACGGAAAAACAGCAATTCGTGTCAGAACCCGAAATCGCATAAAGCGTCAAAACTGACACTTTATGGTGTTTTGTCCAGGTGGCCCAAGTCGTTGGCTCTGTTGGTGCGCCTGGCGGGATTCGAACCCACGACCCCTGCCTTCGGAGGGCAGTACTCTATCCAGCTGAGCTACAGGCGCATGTGTGGCCGCGCGGGGCAGTGGCCCGCGGGGAGCGCAGTATAGCCGAGTTGCCGCGGGCGGGCATGCGCTGCCACCTGCGCTTCCCTCACCCGCTCCTCTCCCACCAGTGGGAGAGGAGGCGAACGCGGGAAGCGCAATGCCCGATGAGGCCGGAACGGCCTCAGCGGGCCTTGAGCAGGGTGCTCAGGGTGTCCGGCTTGCTGGTGTCGCGCACCAGGTGCGGGTACTTCAGGCCGTCGTGGTAGTCGATGCGGATGGTCTGGTACTGGTCGAAGTTCTTCACCAGCAGCTCGACCGGCAGGCTCTTGTCCCTGGCCGAGGCGGTGACGGCGTCCTTCAGCGCATCGGCGTCGTAGTCGTGGCCGTTCACCGCGATCACGCTCATGCCCGGCGAAATGCCGGCCTTGAACGCGGGGCCGTCCCACAGCACGTCGCCGATGCTGCCATCCTTGCCCACCGACAGGCCCAGCGAGTAGGTGAGGTCGGCGGAATGACGACGGGCCTCGATGGCCTTCACCGCGGCGGACGGCTTGTCGGTGTAGGTCAGCTTCCAGCCGTGGCCTTCGACGCCGCCGATCAACGAACCGTGGCCGTCCAGACGGCTGCGCAGGTAGCTGGCCCAGTCGAACGGCTGGATGTCGTTGAGCGTCTTCACCACGTCTTCGAAGGTGTAGGGATTCACGGCCCACTCGCCGTTGTCCATGCCGAAGAACGCCTTGCCGAAGTCGTCGATGGAATGCTTGCCGCGGCTGAGGTCACGCAGCTTGGCGTCGACGTCGAGCCAGATCATCTGGCCGGCCGAGTAGTAGTCCTCGCTGCCCTGGTAGTTGCGGTACGGCAACGGCGCGCGCTGGGCGATGATCGGGTCGTTGGTGGTGTCCTGCACGTTGCGCCAGCTGGCCAGGCCGGGGCGGCCGCGGTCGTAGGTGGCGGCCACGAAGGCCAGCATGTCGCGCGCCTGCTCCTCGTTCCACAGGCCGGAACGGGTGGCCATCACGTGGCCCCAGAACTGGGTCTGGCCTTCGTACACCCACAGCAGCGAATCCTGCATCGGCACGTTGAAGTTCACCGTGGTGAGGTCGGCGCCGCGGCGGTACTTGCCGTCCCACGAGTGGTTGTATTCGTGGGCCAGCAGGTCGCGGCCCAGCGCGCCCTTTTCCCACTCGGTGAAGTAGCCGGTACCCACGCCGTTCTCGCTGGAACGATGGTGCTCCAGGCCCTGCCCGCTCATCTTGTCGCTGAGCGAAAGCAGGAAGTCATAGTGGTTGTAGTGGTGGGCGCCGTACATCTTGTACATCTGCTGCACCAGGTTGCGATGCAGCTTGATCTGCTCGGGCGTCACTTCCAGGTACTTCGCCGCGTCGGCCACGACGTTCAGATGCACCGGCGCCTTGGCGCCCGGATCGAGGTCGATGCGCTTGAAATACTTGCCGGCGAAGATCGGCGAGTCGACCAGGTCGTTGTACGCGATCGGCTTGAAGTGCACGGTGTCGCCATCGCGCGAGGCCACCTCCAGCGCGGTGCCGAACTGCCAGCCGGCGGGGAACTTCACGCTGGTCTCGGCCATGATGCGCTTGGCGTAGTAGCCGGCCGGATAGATGGTGTTGGCGTTCCACTGCAGGTTCAGCATTTCCGGCGTCATCACCACGCGCCCCTCGCTCTTGCTCTGCGGCGAGAGGAACTGGAACGACACCTCCACGTTGCTGGCGCCGGCGGGCACGTCGACGTGGAAGGCGTAGACGTTCAGCGGGTCGCGCTTCCACGGCAGAGTCTTGCCGTTGGCGGTCACCACCAGGCCGGCCAGCTTGTCGATCGGGCCGCTGGGCGAATGGTGGCCGGGCAGCCACTGCGGGTACAGCAGGGTCAGCGGGCCGGGCTGCGCCGGGATCACCTCGTGCACGCGGAAGATCCGGCGCGCCAGGTCGGTGGCGTCCACATTGACCTTCAAGGTGCCCTGAAACGGCACATCCTGCGGCGCCGGGACATCGGCAAACGCGGCAAAACTGGCCAGGCCGAAGCTGGCGGCGACGAGGGCGGAAGCGAGGCGGGTGACTTTCAATGCGTTCTCCAGATGGAAAAGAGGGAGCCTGGCGAACGCTGCCGCACCTGCCGAGAATCACGACATGACACGGCTCGGGCCAGACGGGGCCCGGGAATCCCTGCAACGGGAAGTTGTCATGGCAGGAGTCCAGACCCCGATGCTAGACCGGCCGCGACCGCCTTCACCCCTGCCGAAGGTCACGACCAGCACGGCCGGCCATGCCAGGTTCCTGCGCGTGTGCCAAATCTGGCACCCATCTTGCTGCGATCCACGCTGATCTCTTCCGGCTTCACCGCCCAGGAACCCCATGCACGACCTGCTCGACCACCTTCCGCGCCACGACGACAGCCTGCAGCAGCGCGACTACCGCAGGTACCTCGCGCAGCGGATGGGGCCGATGATCCATGCCCTGATGCTGGTGGCGACCCTGGTCTACCTGGTCGCCGTGGTGGCCAGCAGCGTGCTGCAAAGGCCGATGCTGTCCGGCTGGCTGCGCGCGTTGCCGCTGTTGCCGCTGGCGCTGGTGACGCTGTCCACCCGGCAGGCGCGCCGGCCACACCTGCTCAGCGCGCTGACCCTGCTGTTCGTGGTGCTGCTGGAGGTGAGCATCAACCTCAATACGTTCGGCAACCCGCATCGGCAGACGATGGTGTTGCCGGGCCTGCTGCTGCCCGTGGTCTCGTCGGTGATCTGGCTCGGCCGCTGGGATTTCGTCGCCGGCATGATCGTCTGCGCGCTGGGCCCGCTGCCGATGCTGCTGCTGGGCAACAGCGACGACGTGCAGGTGGTGCAGTACCTGATCTACATGGCGGTGGCGATCGTGCTGGCCGCGGTGCTGCGCGCGTTCATGGCGCGCACGCTGTTCGAGCAGTTCCGGCTGGAGCGCCGCCTGCGCGAGCAGGCCAATACCGATGGGCTGACCGGGCTGCTGCTGCGCAACCGCTTCCTGCAGCTGTCGCGACTGGCGCTGGCCGACATCCGGCACCGCGGGCTGCCCGCCTGCGTGCTCTACCTCGACGCCGACCACTTCAAGCCGCTCAACGACGACTTCGGCCACGCCGCCGGCGACGCCGCGCTGATCGCGATGGCCGGCACGATGCGTCGGCAGATGCGTCCGGACGACCTGATCGGGCGCATCGGCGGCGAGGAATTCGCGATGCTGATGCCCGGCCTCGACCTGGCCCAGGCGACCCAGCGGGCCGAGCAGTTGCGGCTGGCGATCCACGCCATCCAGCGCCCCGATGGCCGCATGAGCGTCAGCATCGGCGTGGTCGAATGCCGGCCGGACGACGAGGCGATCGAGACCCTGCTGATCCGCGCCGACCGCGCGATGCGCCAGGCCAAGCGCGCCGGCCGCGACCGCGTGGCCAGCACGGTCGACTGAGCGCCGAAGCGGCGGGCGACCGCTCGGCCCGCGGTGATCAGCCGGCCATCTTGCTGCGGCGGATGCCGTAGGCGAAGTAGATCACGCAGCCCAGCGCCATCCAGATGATGAAGCGCTCGTAGGTGATCCAAGGCAGGCCGTAGATCAGCGCCGCCGAAAACGCGATGCCCAGCGGCGCGGTGAACCACACCGCCGGCGTGCGGAAGTTGCGCTGCAGGTCCGGCCGGCGCACGCGCAGCAGCATGATCGAGGCGCAGATGATGATGAAGGCGCTGAGCGTGCCGATGTTGACCAGCTCGGCCACCTCGCCGATCGGCAGCAGTCCGGCGACCAGCGCGGTGAACACGCCGAGGATCAGGGTCGGCCGCGCCGGCGTGCCGAAGCGCGGGCTGACCTTGGCGAACCAGGCCGGCAACAGGCCGTCGCGGGCCAGCGCGAACCAGATCCGCGCCGCACCCAGCATGAAGGCGAACAGCACGCTGGTGACGCCGATCACCGCCGCCGCGGCGATGGCCACGCTGAGCCAGTGCAGGCCGATCTGTTCGAACGCGTCGGACACCGACGCCTCGCCGCCGAGGTTGCTGTAGTGGGTGATGCCGGTGAGCACCAGCGACACCGCGATGTACAGCACCATCGCGATCGCCAGCGACAGCAGCACCGCGCGCGGCAGGTCGCGCTGCGGGTGCTTGGACTCCTCCGCCGCGGTGGTCAGCGTGTCGTAGCCGAACACCGCGAAGAACACCACGCTGGCGCCGGTCAGCACGCCCGACCAGCCGAAGTGGCCGACTCCGCTGGCGGCGTCGACCACGCGGGCGGGCACGAACGGATGCCAGTTCGCCGGGTCGATGTAGAACACGCCGACCAGCACCACCAGCAGCACGCCGATCACCTTGATCGCCACCACCAGGGTGTTGAAGCGCGCGCCCCACTCGGTGCGCACGGTCAGCAGGATCGCCACGCCGATCGACACCGCCGCCGCGATCACGTTGAAGCGGTGGCCGTCGCTGGGCCCGGTGATCGCGGTGGAGCCGTGCAGGCCGAACAGTTGCTGCAGGTAATACTGCATCGTCTGCGCGCTCATGCTCTGCTGCGCCCACTCCGGCAGGTGCACGCCGGCGGAGTTCAGCAACACCTGCACGTAGCCGGACCAGCCGATCGCCACCACCGCGACCACCAGCGCGTACTCCAGCAGCAGGTCCCAGCCGATGATCCACGCGGCGAACTCGCCGAGCACCGCGTAGCCGTAGGTATAGGCGCTGCCGGTGACCGGGATCAGCCCGGCGAACTCGGCGTAGCACAACGCCGCGCAGGCGCTGCCGAAACCGGCGATCAGGAAGCTGATGGCCACCGCGGGGCCCGCGTTCATCGCCGCCTGCTGGCCGGCCAGCACGAAGATGCCCACGCCGATGATGCCGCCGATGCCGATCGCGGTGAGCTGCCACAGGCCCAGCACCCGGCGGAAGTCGCTGCGGGTGCCGGCTTCGGCCTGCAACTGTTCGATCGTCTTGTGCCGCACCAGCTTGCCGAGGAAACCCATTGCACACCCCTGATCGCATGACCGCCGGAAACCAGCGGCGATCATAGCGAATACCGCCCATCGTGTTGGCCCGTGCGCGGCATGCTGCGCTGCACCTGTACACCTGCGCGCGACGCGGGCGAACATGCGTCCACGCATCCACGACCGGCCCGCGGGCGGGCGGTGATGGAGGCGACCACGACCCGGGGAATACATCCATGCTCATCCGCACCCATCGTCTGGCTGCCGGCATCGCCTGCGCCCTGCTTGCCGGCACGTTCGGCGTGTCGGCCAACGCTTCGGCGCAGGACACCAGCCCGCCGCCGGCAGCGGCCACCACGAATGCCACCGAGCTGGGCAAGATCACGGTGACCGCGCAGAGCCGCACGCAGGAAGTGCAGGACGTGCCGATCGCGATGGACATCGTCACCGCGAAGCAGCTCGACATCATCGCCGCCACCGATCTCAGCCAGACCAACCTGTTCGTGCCCGGCGTGGTGATCGACGGCAGCGACCCGACCCAGCCGACCTACCGCATGCGCGGCATCGAGACCAACGACTTCGGCATCGGCACCGACTCGGCCGTCGGCGTCTACGTCAACGGCGTCTACCAGACGCGCTCCGGCGGCGCGCTGATGGCGCTCAACGACGTGGCCCGGGTCGAGGTGCTGAAAGGCCCGCAAGGCACCCTGTTCGGCCGCAACACCGCCGCTGGCGCGATCTCGATCGTCACCAACGAGCCGACCGACAAGCTCGAGGGCAAGGCCCGCGTCCGCTATGGCGAGTACGGCAGGCGCTACGGCGACGCCCTGCTCAACGTGCCGGTGAACCAGGACCTGGCCGTGCGCATGAGCTTCCTGGACAACCAGAGCAACGGCTACCTCAGGGATGCCGTCACCGGCCAGCACTACGGCAAGGACGACGAATGGGGCACGCGCATGGTGGCGCGCTGGCAAGTCACGCCCGACAGTACAGTGCACCTGTCGTGGGACCATGACCGCCTGAAGCAGCCTTCACGCATGGACGTGGGCCTGATCCCGCTGTCCTCTACCGACCTGTACCAGCGCGCGCCGTTCCCGGCCGACCCGTCGACCTGGTACGACCCGCGCCACGCGCCGTTCTTCAACGACAGCAACGGCGGCCGCGAACGCCGCCAGTACAACGGCTGGACCCTGGCCTTCGACCACGGCTTCGACTGGGGCGGCTTCAGTTCGACCACCAACTACGCGGCCTACAACATCTCGCACGTCGAGGACGGCGACGGCACCAACCACGTCACCACCCACCTCGACACCGGCGTGATCAGCGAGGGGCGCACGCTGTACCAGGAGTTCAAGCTCAACGGCAGCAACGAGCGGGTCGACTGGGTCGCCGGCGCCAGCTACTACATGGAACGCGCGAAACAGACCAGCCTGGCTACGGTAAACACCGACACCTACGACACGCTGGCGATCAACAGCGGCCTCGGTGCCAACTTCACCCCGGACGGCACGCTGTTCCACTACTTCGACTCGCTGCTGCAGGCGTTCAACCTGCCCTACCGCCTGCTCGGCGATCCGTGGACCGAGACGATCAGCAACAACGGCCACTTCAATTCCTACGCGGTGTACGGCGACGCGATCTGGCACGTCACCGACAAGCTCAACATCACCACCGGCCTGCGCTACACCCATGACCGCAAGTATTTCGACTGGTACACGCCGGTGCGCTACGCGCCCCAGCTCGACGCGACGGTCGACCAGCTCGACGCGGCCGGCATCCTGGCGCTGGCGCCGCTGCTCACCGGCGGCGCGCTGAGTGCCGACGCCCTGCGCGCCATCCTCACCCAGAACCAGATCTTCCCCAACGCGGTGGGCCAGCTGGTCAGCAAGGACAACCGCTGGAACGACCTGAGCCCGCGCCTGGTCGCCGACTACAAGTTCACCCCGGACACGATGGCTTACCTGTCGCTGGCCCGGGGCTACAAGGCTGGCGGCTACAACGGCACCGAGCCCGGTTCGCAGTTCCAGCCGGAGAAAGTGTGGAACGCCGAGCTCGGCATCAAGAGCACCTTCCCCGACCAGCACCTGCTGCTGAATGCCTCGATCTACCACTACCGCTACACCGACAAGCAGACCCTGGTGGTGGTGCCGTCCACCGACGGCCTCGGCGTGCCGACCTACCAGGTCAGCAACACCAGCCAGGACGCCACCGGCGTGGACCTGCAGGTGCAATGGGTGCCGCTGGACGATCTGCGGCTGGGCTTCAACGGCAGCTACATCGACTCGAAATACTCCACCGCACGCGTGCCGGCCGGCGTCGACGCCAACGGCGACGCGCTCTACCTGGATGTCTCCGGCCAGCCGGTGGACGAGCCGAAGTTCTCCTACAGCTTCAGCGGCGACTACACCTGGCACGGCGTGGCCCGGGGCGACCTGAGCTTCCACGCCAACTACGGCTATCGCGGGCGCATGCGCTGCAACGATGCCTCGGTCTACCAGGGCAAGTGCGCCTTGCCGACCAACTTCGACTTGGGCGAGCCGCAGCAACGCACCGACCTGCGCCTCGACTGGAACGCGGCGAACGGCCGCTGGGGCCTCGGCGCCTACGTGCAGAACCTGTTCGACAAGCAGTACGTCAGCGGGCTGGGCACGATCTCGCAGTCGGTGCTGGGCACGCCGTACGCCTACGTCACGCCCCCGCGGATGTGGGGCGTGGAAGCGCGCGTGAAGTTCTGACCGACCCGCCGTCGCTCCCCTGCCCGCAGGGGAGCTGCCCGGAGGGCTGAGGGGTGCTCTTGAGAGACGTCACCCCGTCGCAGCGTCGTGACGCAGCGAAGACGACGGGTGCGGTCCGCCCAGCCAGGGCAGCGCCAGCGCGCTGAGCCCGAACACCACCGCGATGGCCAGGGCGATACGGCCGTCCAGATGGCCAATCCCGAACCAGCGCCCGCTGAGCAGCGGCACGGCGGCGGTGGCCAGCACGCGGACGCCTTCGGCCCACACCGCCCAGCGCCGGCCTTCCATCAACGCACCGACCACGCACAGGCTGGCGACCAGGTACAGCGCATACAGCAGCAGGGCGGAAAAGCCGGCGCTGCCGGCCATGCCGAGGAACTGCGTGGCCATGCCCAGCAGCAGGGCGAACTGCACCAGCACGTAGAGTTTCAGCGGCCGCGACAGGGGCGGATCGAAGCGCTCGGTGGGCATGGTGAAGTCGGGCTTCGGGAAGCGCGCCGCCACGTCGGCCGGACGCCAGCCCGGCGGCTTGATCCACACCAGCAGCTTGTCGCGCCAGCGCTTCGCATGCCACGCGTCCTGCGCGGTCTTCCAGTACACCTCGGCGTTCGCCCACAGCGGGTTCCAGCTGCGCAGCGGCGAGCGCGTGCCGTAGACCGGCTTGTCGCTGTCATCCTCCTCGACAAAGGTGCCGAACAGGCGATCCCACACGATCAGGATGCCGCCGTAGTTGCGGTCCAGGTAGCGATCGTTCACCGCGTGATGGGCGCGATGGTTGGACGGCGAACAGAACACCCGGTCGAACCAGCCGAGCCGGCCGATCTGTTCGGTGTGGACCCAGAACTGGTACAGCAGGTCGATCAGCGCCACCACCACGAACACCTTCAGCGGCACGCCGACGATCGCCATCGGCAGGTAGAACAACCAGCCCAGCAGCGCGCCGCTGCCGGTCTGGCGCAGCGCGGTGGACAGGTTGTAGTGCTCGCTCTGGTGATGCACCACGTGGGCGGCCCACAGGATGTTCACCTCGTGGCCCATGCGGTGCAGCCAGTAGTAGCAGAAGTCGTAGAACAGCAGCGCGCCGGCCCACACCCACAGGCTGTTCTCCGGCAGCGCGAACAGCGCCAGGTGCTCGACGCACCAGGCATAGATGCCGATCGTCACCAGCTTGGTGAACACGCCGACCAGCTGCGAGATCACGCCCAGCCCGATGCTGTTGATCGCATCGTTGGCCGCGTATGCCTGCCGTCCGCGCAGTTTCGCCACCAGCAATTCGATGCCGATCAGCAGGAAGAAGACCGGTGTGGCCCAGGTGATGATGAGTTCCTGCGTATTCACTTCGCCGCCTCTTTCTCGATCGAAGGCTCGACGCGCTGCACCGAGCGCGCGATCCACCACAACGCCAGATAGTACGCCGCCAGCACCCACAGGCTGGACCACGGCAGCGGACCATCGAAGCGGTTCCACGCCAGCAGGCAATCGCTGAGCATGAAGGTCAGGCCGCCGAGCGCCGCCAGACGTGCCGCCGGCGCCTGCGGGTCGCCGCGTTGGGCCAGCACCCGTGCGCGCACCAGCGCCTGGCCGCCCATGCTGGCCAGCACCACCACGTAGACGATCACCGGAATGCGCAGCGCCGGCCCGATCGCGCCCCACAACAGGACCATGTTCACCGCGCCGAAACCCAGCGTGGCCAGCAGCAGCCACGGCCGCGCCGCGAAGCGGCAGTCGCCGGTGAACGCGGCGATGAAACACAGATGGCCGCACAGGAAGGCCAGCAGCCCCGGCACGAACAGGTCGCCCGGCAGCATCAGCAGGACGTCGCCCAGCAGCGAGCAGGCGATGCCGGCAAGCACCAGCCGCCGGTAGCGCGGCGATTGGGCCGGCCGCGACTGCCAGGCCAGCACGAAGATCAGCACGGTGGCCAGCGGCTTGCCCAGCCAGTGCAGCCACTGCCATGCCGGCGACGGATGGCTGGCCGCGAGCAGCGCGCCGGCGATGGCGGCAGACGCCGCCAGCAGGATGGCCGCGGCCAGTCCCCGCGGGTAGCGTGGCGCGGCGGTATCGAAGGCAAGAACGGACATGCGTGGCCCCGTGGACGACTGCCGTCGATCATAGCCGGATGCCGCCACCTGTCGGCCAGGCTTGAACGCCGGGTCGGCCTCGCTCAGCGCGGCGCGGTCGCGCGTCGGCGCGGGCTGCCGTACATCTCGCGATAGACCTCGCTGACCCGCGCCTCCAGCGTGCCGCCCTGGCGCGCCTGGCTGAAGGCCTCATTCAATTGTTTCTCCGCCACATGCAGATGACGCAGGAAACGGCGCTCGTCGCCGGACAGCCCGCACTCGGCCATCTGCTGTTCCAGCGTGGGGTCGACGGGCGGGTCATCGGGCGTGGGGTTCGGGGATGGTGGCAGACGGTCTTTCATGCCGGAAACGAAGCAAGACACTTGCCATTCAGCTTTCCGCCGCGACGCCGCCTCGCTGCGTCACATGGCGCCGGCGTGGATCGGCGCCACGACGGGAGGGCGGCGCAAACTGCCCCGGGGTGTCACTGGTAGACATGCAGCCGGTTGATCGTCCAGGCGTGGTACGAAGCCAGCACCCCGGGAATCGCGCAGTCGTCGTACAGCCCGCTGCAGCGCGTGCGCAATTCGCGCGACGCGGTGAAATACGCATCGGTGGGCACGCCGGCCGCCTGCAGCACCATGCCGGGCAGGAAGGCGATGTCGAGCATCGGATACGCCGGCAGCGGCGGGCCGGCGAAATTGCTCTTCACCATGTAGTAGGTCAGGTAGTCGTGATACGGCGCCAGCGCGGGCGGCGTGTTCCGCTGCAGGTCGCGGATGCCGCCATTGAACGAGGGCTGGTGGTCGCCGAAGTGCACCAGCACGGTCGGCTGCGGGCGGTCGAGGAAGGCGCGTTCGAGCCCGCGCATCGCCACGTCCGAATCGTGCAGCCGCGACAGGTAGGTGTCGAAGTTCAGCGCCATGCCCGGCGCAAGCCCGCGCAGCAGGTTGCGGTAGGGCGCCGGCAGCTTGTTCATCGGCTGGTGGTCGTGCGGGCCGTGCTGGTTCAAGGTCAGGATCATGATGAACACCGGCTGCCCCGGCTTCCTGAGCTTGTCGTACAAGCGTTTGGCCGCGGCGAACATCTGCGCGTCGCTTTCCTCCCATTCCTCCAAGCCCAGTTCGTCGGCGCCGTACAGATGGTCGAAACCATAGGCGCGGTACGCGTTGTCGCCGTTGATGAAGCTGGCGCCGGTGGGATACACGCCGATGGTGAGGTAACCCAGCCGGCGCAGTTGCAGCGCCAGCGCATCGTGCACGTTGGGGGCCAGCACGTAGGGCGCATACATGCCGCCGGAGCCGAAGATGTCCTGCGGCATGCCGGTCAGCGCGGCGAACTCGCTGACCCAGGTGCCGCCGCCGAAGGTATGCACGCGCAGCACGCCGTGCCCCCGCGTGCGGGCATCGGGCCGGAACATCGCCACCCGGCACGCCGGCACGTTGCAGTCGGTGTAGTTCGACGGATCGAAGGTGCTTTCCTCCAGCACCTGCACGATGTCCGGATACGGCGGCGGCCGGCTGGCCGGTGCGCCCGACGCGGTGGCGCCCCAGTCGCGCTCGGCCACCTCGTCGCTGGCCATCGGCGGCAACTGCACGTCGGCATCGCGCAGGTTCACGAAGAAATTGGTCAGCTGCGCGTCGTCGGACATCTTCTGCCACGCATTGCGCGCATGGGCCCGGGCGAACGGCCCGGCCGGCAGCATGCACAGCCAGAAACCCAGCGCGCAGGCCGCGATCCCGCCCAGCCGGATCGGCAGCGCCCGCGACGCTCGCAAGCCGGCCAGCAGGCGCCAGTCCCAGCGCCACACCAGGTACAGCAGCGGCGGCAGCAGCAGGCACAGCGCGAGGCCGACGGTGTACAGGTGCGGGTAGTGGCGCAAGGTGTCGATCAGGCTGGTGCGCACGTAGTAGATGAAGTCCGACGGCATCAGCTGCGAATCGAGATAACGCAGCTTCAGCACTGCCACCGACTTCAGCAGCAGGAACAGCCCGCCGCCCACCACCAGTCCGCTGGCAAAACGCCCGAACGCCAGCAGCAGCACGCCGCAACTGCACAGCATCAGCGCCATGATGAAGGCGCGCTGCAGCGGCAGCGGTTCCTGCCACGCCGTCAGCGCGATGCAGCCGCCCAGAAACGCCAGCGCGCACAACACCACCACACCGGCTCGCGATGGGCGCAAAAATAATCGACGCATGCCTGGTCAGTCCCCCTGTAGGACGCTATGGGCGTGGGCAGCGGAAATCGTCCGGACTGCAAACCCTGCCACTCACGCCCTTGTCACCGAGCCGTCATCTTACGGTCTTGGCCGCCGTGCTGCGCGGCGGCGGACTCGCGCCGGCACGGAGCCATTCATCGGCCCCGGCACGCATCCGGCCATGCCGATCTGCTAGTTTCTGCGGCCTGACCCAAGCTCCCCGCCCCGGAATCCCCATGTCGTCACGCCTGTTGCGCACCACCACTCCCCTGCTCGCCCTCGCCGGCGCCCTGCTCGCCGGCTGCGCCGGCCTGCCGTGGCACGGCAACCGGCTGGCCGACGGCGCGCGCGCCAACGTGGCCATCCTGGAAACCACCGACATCCATTCGAACGTGCTCAGCTACGACTACTACAAGCTGAAGCCGGACCCATCGCTGGGCTACGAGCGCACCGCCACGCTGATCCGCCGCGCCCGCGCCGAATTTCCCAACACCTTCCTGTTCGACAGCGGCGACACCATCCAGGGCAGCGTGCTGGCCGACTACCAGGCGCTGGTGAAGCCGGTCGGCTGCGCGCAGGAACTGGCCGTCTACCAGGCGATGGACGCGATGGGCTACGACGGCGGCACCGCCGGCAACCACGAGTTCAACTACGGCCTCGGCTTCCTGTCGCAGGTCACCGGCACGCCGATGAACGTGGACGGCGGCCACGACAACCGCTGCGCCGGCCCGCACTTCCCGCTGGTGCTGGCCAACGTCTACGGCGCGCGCGACGGCAAGCCGATCTTCAAGCCGTGGACCGTGGTGACGAAAACCATCAGCGCCTACACCCCGGACGGCAGCCGCATCGAGGTGCCGCTGAAGGTGGGCATCATCGGCTTCACCCCGCCGCCGATCATGGACTGGGACAAGCAGAACCTGGCCGGCAAGGTCACCGTCAGTGGCGTCGTCGAGGCGGCGCAGAAATACCTGCCCGAGCTCAAGGCGCAGCACCCCGACCTGATCGTGGCGATCCTGCACGGCGGCCTCAACACCGCCCCGTACACGCCGCAGATGGAAAACGCGGGCTGGTACCTGGCCGGCGTGCCCGGCATCGACGCCCTGCTGCTCGGCCACTCGCACACCGAATTCCCCGGCCCGCACTACGCCGGCATGAAGGACGTCGATGCGAAGCGCGGCCTGGTCCGCGGCGTTCCTGCGGTGATGGGCGGCTTCTTCGGCAAGGACCTCGGCGTGATCCGGCTGGTGCTGGATCGCCAGGGTGGCCGCTGGGTGGTCGACCGCGACGAGAGCCACAGCGAAGTGCGCCCGGTCTGCAGCAAGTCAGGCAGCCCGAACAAGTCGGGCTCGCAAGCTGTCGAGTGCGTGCCGGCCGATCCGGCCATCGCGCCGCTGGTGCAACAGGCCCATGAAGCAGCCATCACCTACGTCAACACGCCGATCGGCAACAGCAGCGTGCAAATGAGCAGCTACTTCGCCGACGAGGGCAACATGAGCGCACTGGCGCCGGTCAACGCCGCCCAGGCCGACTACGTGCGCACTGAACTTCCGCGCTCGCACCCCGAGCTGGCCGACGTGCCGGTGCTGTCCGCCGCCGCCGCCTTCCGCACCGGCTTCGGCGGCCCCGACGACTACACCGACGTCGCCGCCGGCCCGCTCACCCTGCGCAGCGCCGCCGACCTGTACTTCTATCCGAACACCCTGGCCGCGGTGAAGACCGACGGCGCCGGCCTCAAGGCCTGGCTGGAAAAATCCGCCGGCCGCTTCAACCGCATCGACCCGGCCAAGGCAGGCGAGCAGCAGCTGATCAACAGTCGCTTCGTCGGTTACAACTTCGACCAGATCCAGGGCGGCATCCACTACGTCATCGACGTGTCGAAACCGGTCGGCCAGCGCATCACCACGCTGAGCTACCAGGGCAAGCCGGTGGCGCCGAGCGACCCGTTCATCATCGTCACCAACAACTACCGCGCCAGCGGCGGCGGCCACTTCCCCGGCCTCGACGGCAGCAACATCGTGCTTGCCGCACCCGACGGCACCCGCGAGATCCTGGCGAAGTGGATCGAGCACAGGAAGCAGATCGGCGTTGCCGACCTCGAGCCCACCTCATGGAACTTCGCGCCTTTGAAAGTGCGCGGGCCTGTGGTGTTCACCGGCGCGGAGAACAAGCTCGGTGTGGCGAAGGCTGCCGGGTTGACGAACATTCGATTGGTGAAGGACAACGGGGATGGGACGGCGATTTACGCGATCGACCTCTCGCATTAAGCGATGCAGCGTGTAGGGCGGGCACTGCCCGCCGCTCTGCCTTTCATTGTTCGATTAGAGCGAAAAGCTTTCGTCTGC
>NZ_AJXT01000004.1 GCF_000264295.1 Rhodanobacter spathiphylli B39
TTTTTCGCCACCCTGCGCAACCCCCTCCCTGCCTCCCCCTGCACGCAGGGGGAGGAGCAGAGCGCGGCTCGTCTTCCTCTCCTGCACGCAGTGGGGAAGGAGCAAAGCGCCGCTTGTCTCCCTCCCCTGCATGCAGGGGAGGGTCGGGGTGGGGTCGCTCTGCCGGTCTTTCGCAGATTCCTGCGGCAAAGCGCCTCCAGCCTTGCTAGCATCGGTGCAACCGGCAAGCGGCCGGCGAACTTTTGACGTAGAAGGAGATGCGCATGAGCGTTCCACCCGAATCCGTGATTCCGCCCCCGCCGAGCGAACCGCCGATGGCCGGTGCCCCTTCCGCCGAAGAGCGCCAGTGGGCGATGTTCGCGCACCTGTCCGCGCTGATCGGTCTGATCATTCCGTTCGGCAGCATCGTCGGGCCGCTGGTGATCTGGCTGATCAAGAAGGACACCATGCCGTTCGTCAACGACCAGGGCAAGGAAGCGCTGAACTTCAACATCACCGTGGCGATCGCCGCCATCGTGGGCTGGATCCTCTGCTTCATCCTGATCGGCTTCCTGGTGCTGGCCGTGGTGTTCGTGGCCTGGCTGGTGCTGGCAATCATCGGCACGATCAAGGCCAATGAAGGCACGGCGTACCGTTATCCGTTCACGCTGCGGCTGGTGAGTTGAGCCTGCGGCAGGCATGAGGAAAGGGCGGCGCAAGCCGCCCTTTTTTTGTGGCCGTCATTTCCAGCCGTTGATGAAGCCGGTGATGACCAGGGCGTTGGTGAAGTCGATCAGGAACGCGCCCACGATCGGCGCGACCAGGAAGGCGCGTGTCGCCGGGCCGTAACGCTCGGTCAGCGAACTCATCACCGCCATCGCGTTGGCGGTGGTGCCCAGCATGAAGCCGATGAAGCCGCTGGCCATCACCGCCGCGTCGTAGTCGCGCCCCATCAGTTGCAGCAGCGGCCAGCAGCAGAACGCCACCACGATCAGCGACTGCACGCCGAGGTTGACCAGCAGCGGCAGCGCCAGCCCGCTGAGTTCCCACAGGTGCAGGTCCATCAGCGCCATCACCAGGAACAGCGACAGGCAGGTGTTGCCGATGATGTCGATGGTCGGCATCGACAGGCCGAACCAGCCATGGCGGTCGTCGATGTTGCGGATCAGCGCGCCGACCAGCATGGCGCCGATGTAGGCCGGCAGGGTCAGCCCGAGCTGGCCCAGTCCGCCGCTGATCCAGGCGCCCAGTCCCATCGCGAGCAGCAGCCAGACGAAGTTGCGCAGTCCCGCATAGGCGGCCTCCTCGACCCGCGGCGCGCTGGCGGGAGGCTCGTCGGCCAGCGCCACGGCGACCGCGCTGGCCGTGCGGGGGGAGCCGATCGGCGTGCGCAGCTTCATCCGCTCGATCAGCATCGTCGCCACCGGCGCGCCGATCACCGAACCCAGCACGATGCCGGCCATGGCATTGGCCAGGGCCACGCTGGCCGCGCCATGGACGCCGGCCTCGGCGAACACGGGAGCAAACGCCATGCCGGTGGCCGGGCCGCCGGTGAGCGTCACCGAGCCGGTGATCACGCCGAACAGCGGCGGCAGGCCGAAGGCGGTCGCCAGGCCGATGCCGACCAGGTTCTGCATCACCGCCAGGCCGCTGGCCAGGCCCAGGAACAGCAGCAGCTGGCGACCGCCGATCCTGAGCAGGGACGTGCTGGCGTTGAAGCCGATCGCGGTGAAGAACGCGATCATCAGCGGCTGCTTGAAGGTGGTGTCGAAGCGCACCGGGGTCACCTCCCACTGGCGGCAGGCCAGCAGGGCCAGCGCCACCAGCAGGCCGCCGATCACCGGCGCCGGGATGCTTAAGCGCGCCAGCAGCGGCACGCGCTTGCGGATCGCATAGCCGACCAGCAGGAACAGGCCGCCGCAGGCCAGGCTCTGGATCGCGTCGAGGTTCAGCATGGCGTGCTGCCCGGCCGCGGCATCGTCAGCCGCCCCAGAAGGCGGGCGCGGGCGGCAGCAGGAAGCCGTCGTGCAGGCTCACCCCGTCGGCGTAGTCGTGCTGCAGCCAGAGCGGGCCATCCAGGTCGATGAACTCCGCCTCGCGGGCGATTTCCAGTGCCGGGGTGATGCCCAGCGACGAACACACCATGCAACCCACCATGATCTTGAATCCGTCGGCACGCGCGGCGCGCAGCAGTCGCCAAGCCTCGGTGAGTCCGCCGGTCTTGTCCAGCTTGATGTTGACCGCCTGGTAGCGGCCGCGCAGTCGCGGCAGGTCGGCGGTGACGTGGCAGGCTTCGTCGGCGCAGATCGGGATGCGGCTGTGGAAACCCAGCAGGGCCTCGTCGGCATCGGCGGGCAGCGGCTGTTCCAGCAGTTCCACGCCGGCGCGTTCCAGCAGCGGCTGCAGGTCGCGCAGGATCTCGATGGTCCAGCTTTCGTTGGGATCGACGATGAGGTGCGCGCGGGGTGCGGCCTGCCGCACGGCCTCGATCCGCGCGGCCGGGTCGTCGGCGTCCACCTTGATCTTGATCAGCCCGGCGTCGGCGATGCGCGCGGCCGCCTCGCCCATGCGCGCGGGCGTGTCGATGCTGAGGGTGATCGCGCTGCGCAGGGTGGCGCGTGGCGGTCGTCCCAGTTGCACCCACACCGGCACCGAGCTCAGCTGCGAATCGAGGTCCCACATCGCCGCGTCCAGCGCGTTGCGCGCCGCGCCGGGCGGCAGCCGCAGCTGCAGTTCGTCGCGGCCCATGCCGGCGGCCAGCTCGGCCCGCAGCGACTCGATCTCGTCGAGCACCGAGGCCATCGATTCGCCGTAGCGCGCATACGGCACCGATTCGCCGCGCCCGGTCCGTCCTGCCTGGTGCAGTTCCACCGTGACCACGTCGGCGGCGTACTTCACGCCGCGCGCGATGCGGAAGGGTGCCACCAGCGGGAAGCTGCGCTCGCTGATGTTCAGTTCGCGAAGCATGCGAGCAACTGGTCCACGATCGCTTCGACACCCATGGTCACCGGGTCCTGGCAGGGCAGCTGGAGCAGGTCGCTGATGCGCTTGCAGGCGTCGGCGGCTTCGCCCGCCGCCATGCCGGAGGTATTCAGCGCGACGCCCACCGGCTTCACCGCCGGATTGGTGAGGCGCGCGGCGACCAGGTTCGCCTCCAGGCACGGCTTCAGCTCGGGCAGCGGGTAGTCGGGCAGGCCGCGCATGTGGCGCCGGGTGGGTTCGTGGCACAGCACCAGGGCGTCGGGCTGCGAGCCGTGCAGCAGGCCCAGCGACACGCCCGCGTAGGAGGGATGGAACAGCGAGCCCTGGCCTTCGATGAGGTCCCAGCCGCCATCGTGGCGCGCCGGCGAGATCCACTCCGCGCCCCCGGAGATGAAGTCCGCGACCACCGCATCGATCGGCACGCCGGCGCCGGCGACGAAGATGCCGGTCTGGCCGGTGGCGCGGAAGTCCGCCAGCAGGCCGCGCTGGCGCATCGCGCGTTCCAGCGCCAGCGTGGTGTACATCTTGCCCACCGAACAGTCCGTGCCCACGGTGAGCAGGCGCCGGCCTGCCCGCGGCCGGCCGTTGCCGACCGGGATGCCGGGCGCGGGATCGCGGGCGTCGAACAGCACCCGGCCGTTGCGCTGCGCCGCGGCCACGATGTCGGGGTTCTCGCGCAGCTTGTGGTGCAGGCCGGCGACCACGTTGAGGCCGGTGTCGAGCGCCTCGATGGCGGCGGCCACGATCTCCGGCGCCATCGTGCCGCCCGCGTTCGCGGTGCCGATCAGCATGGTGTTCGCGCCGAGGTCCTTCGCCTCGGCCATGCTCATGTCGGGCAGGTCCAGCGTGGGCTTGCAGTCGGGATGGCGCAGCTGGCCCACGCACCATTCCGGGCGCCAGTAGGCCACGCCTCTGGCCGTCTTGATGGCCAGGTCATCGGCCGCGTTGCCCAGGTACAGCAGGTACGGCGGACGCCATTGCGCGGAAGGCTTCGCATCGCCTTGGGTGGACATGAAAGAGGACTCCAGGTGGCGGCGGCGCCGTCGATCAGGGGGAAGTGGAAGGAGGCGGAAGATCGGGCACGTGAACCCTGGCTGGGCAACCGCCAGCAGCTCGCGGTGTCGCAACCGGCCTTGCGGCCGGCTGCCTCAATGGGCGGTTTCGACCTTGCCCAGGCCGTTGGGATTGCGCGGGTCGCTGGCGGCGGTCTTGGTGTTGCTGGTCTTGTCCCACACCACCACGTTCATGTTGCCCCAGGTCTCGGTGTCGTTGATCTCGTAGCCCATCGCCTTGAGCCTGGCCAGCACGTCGGCGGGGATGTCGCTGCCCTTTTCGATGTCGATGCGATCGGGCAGGAACTGGTGGTGAATGCGTTTCTGCGCGGTGATCTGGCCCGCGTCCTTGCCGTCGACGAAGGCGAGGATCGCCTCGAACACCTGGGTGATGATGGTGGAGCCGCCGGGCGAGCCGATCACCGCGAGGCGATCCTTGCCGACCACGATGCTGGGCGACATCGACGACAGCATGCGCTTGCCGCCGACCGGCGCGTTGGCGCTGCCGCCGATCAGGCCGAACGCGTTGGGCTGGCCCGAGACCAGGGCGAAGTCGTCCATCTCGTTGTTGAGCAGGATGCCGGTCTTGCCCGCCACGAAGCTGGAACCCAGGGTCGTGTTCACCGTGGCGGTCATCGAGACCATGTTGCCGTCCTTATCGATGATCGAGTAGTGCGTGGTGTGCATGCCGGGGCTCTTCGCATGCACCGACGGCAGCCACGCCGACTTGGTCGCCTGCTCGGGCAGGATGCTCTGGCGCAGGCCGTCCGCGTAGTAGGGCGACAGCAGCATGTCCAGCGGCATCTTCACGAAGTCGGGATCGCCGAGGTATTCGTTGTGGTCGCGGAACGCGCGGCGCATCGCCTCCACCAGGTAATGGATGCGGTGTGCTTCATCCATGCTCTTGAGGTCGAGCGGGGCGAGGATGTTGAGCATCTCGGCGATCGCCACGCCGCCGGAGGAGGGCGGCGGCGCGGTGATCACCTTGTAGCCGGCGTACTGCAGCTCGATCGGCTGGCGTTCTTTCGCGCGATAGTTCGCCAGGTCGACGAGTGTCCAGGTGCCGCCGGCGGCGCGCACCGACTTCACCAGTTCCTTCGCCACCGCGCCCTTGTAGAAACCGTCCGCGCCGTTGGCGGCCAGCGCCTTCAGCGTGCGTGCCTGGTTCGGATCGCGGAACAGGTCCGCTTCGACCGGCGCCTTGCCGCCCGGCATGAACTTGCCCGACGAGGCGGGGTAGCGGCGCAGCACTTCGGCCTTGTAGCCGATCGAACGAACCAGTGCACCACTGGGATGGAAACCCTGCTCGGCGATCCGGATCGCCGGACTCAGCGACGCCGCCAGCGGCAGCTTGCCGTACTTGCCCGACATGTAGGCGACGCCGGCGGGGAAACCGGGGATGCCGGCAGCCAGCGGGCCGTTGAGCGAGGTGTCGCGGTTCGGCGTGCCGTCCGCCTTCAGGTAATCCTTCTCGCTGACCGCCTGCGGCGCCATCTCGCGCGCGTCGATGAAGGTGTCCTTGCCGGTGGCCGCGTCGTGGATCACGGCGAGGAAGCCGCCGCCCATGCCGGACGCTTCCGGCTGCACCACCGACAGCGTGCTGCCCACCGCAATCGCTGCATCCACCGCGTTGCCGCCGCGCGCCAGCACTTCGAAGCCGGCCTCGGTGGCCAGTGCGTTGGCGCTGGCGATGGCGGCGGTCTTCGACGCGGTGGTCGTCGATGTCGCGGCGTCCTGCGCGTGGGCCAGGGCGCCCAGCGCCGGCAGCAGCGCCAGCGCCAGCAGGGTGCGGCGCCAGCGCGACCGGCTGCGCGTCGTGGTGCGGCGGGCGATTCCGGCATCGCTGCGCAGCGTGTGTTGTTCGGTCATTCGTTCACTCTCCACGATGAGGTTCGAGCATAGTCACGGGCGGTCGCGTGCCACCAATGAAAAGACGCTTGCCTTGCATAACTGATGGTTGGGGCATGCCGGCGATGGCCGTCTGCATGGAGCGTCGGCGAAGGTCCCGGCGTGCAGCGGGACCTTCGCCGCAGCGGGCTTGCCTACCAGTGGTACTGCACCTTGCCGTACACGTAGGCACCCATGAAGCCGAACGGCGAGCTGGACGAATACGGGAAGGCACCGTTCTGGTCGTCGCTCTGCGGCACCTTCTTCGGATAGGTGTCGAGCACGTTGTCGCCGCCCACGGTGAAGGTCCAGCGGTCGCGGTTGTAGCTGACCGCCAGATCGAGCAGCCATTTGTGCGGGTAGACGATGTCATTCAGATAGCTGGTCGAGCCGTACGTCGTGATGCGGCCGTAGCGCGTCAGCGTGCCGTTGAAGGCCCAGTGGCCGAGGCTGTAGGTCTCGTTGAGGATCAGCTTGCTGCGCGGCGCGGTGTCGGCCAGCAGGCCCTTGATCGCGCTGCGGTTGAGGCGCTGGAAGATCACGCCCAGCGAGTCCAGTACCGGAGGGTTCGGCTTGACGTCGGTGACCTTGTTCTTGTGGTAGCCGTAGCTGAGCGTCGACATCAGGCTGCCGTTGTCGCCGAAGTCGCTGCGGTAGCTGGTCACCACATCGGCACCCTGGGTGCGCACCGTGCCGGCGTTGGTGAAGTAGGACAGGCCGCTGTACTGCAGGTTGGTGACGCCGTTGGCGGCCAGGTAGGCGACCACCGAAGGCGTCGACAGCGAAAGCGAGCTGGACAGCGCGATGCGGTTGGTGACGGTGATCTGGTAGGCATCGAACGACATGTTCAGCGCGTTGGTCGGGTTCCACACCACGCCGGCGGTGAAGTTGCGCGACTTCTCCGCCTTCAGCGGCTCGCTGCCCAGCAGCTTTGCCAGCGGGTTGTCCACCGGCACCAGGCCGCGCAGGTAGATGCCCGGCGGCAGACCCAGCGAGTTGCCGGCGCCGTAGGCGGCGGAGGTGGTTTCCGAATAGTGCTGCTGGCCCAGCCCCGGCGCGCGGAAGCCGGTCGAGGCGCTGCCGCGCAGGGCGAACGAGTCGGTGAAGTCGAAGCGGCCGGACAGCGCAGCCGAGGTGGTGGTGCCGAAGTCCGAATAGTCCTCGTGGCGCAGCGCGGCGGAGAAGCCGAAGCGGTCGGTGAGGTTGCCTTCCAACTGCAGGTATTCGGCAACGTCGTGACGCGCCACCGAGATGGCGTCCTGCGGGCCCCAGCCGGCAAAACCCTGGGCGCCGCCGCGCACGCCGGAGGTGCCCACGTAGTACGAGCCGAAGTCGCCGGCCTCCACGTCGTAGCTCTGCCGCAGGTACTGCGTGCCGAAGGACAGGGTCAGCGGATTGGGCAGCCAGCCGAACGCGACCTCCTTCGAGATATCGATGTCGAAGGTCTGCTGCTTGGCGGTGAGGATGCCGTCGTGGAAGCTGGTCGGGCTGCTGCCGAAGTCGTTGAGCATCGCGTAATTGGTGCTGTTGCGCGTGCTGTAGGAGACGCGGTTGCCGCCGTAGTTGCCGCTGACGTCCCAGCGCCAGCCGTTCCAGGTGCCGCGCAGGCCGGCCACCAGCGAGGTATCCGCCGAGTCGCCGTGCTCGCGCGGCAGGAAGCCGTCCGGATAGACCAGGCCGATCAGCGGGTTGTTCGGGTAGGCGGTGTTGCTGCCGTAACGATAGAAGCCGCGCGGTTCGCCCACGCGGCGGCCGTAGTGACCGAATGCGTAGAACTGCACGCCGGGCGTGATGTCGTACTGCGTGTTGAGGAACAGGTTCTTGTTCTTGAACGAGACGGTGCCGAAGTGGAACTTCACGCCGAGCTGGGCCAGGCCGGGGCGGCGGTCGACACCGGCGCGGTTGCTGGGGCTCTGGTTGCTGTCTTCGGCGGTGATGCGCAGCCAGCCGCTGTCGCCGCCCAGCGGAATGCCGAAGTTCGCCGCACCCTGCCACTGGCGACCATCGCCGGCGGAGAACTGGCCGCCGCTGACCTGCACGTCGCCGCCCTTGGCGCCCTTCTTCAGGATGATGTTGACCACGCCGGACAGCGCGTCGGAACCGTACTGGGCGGAGGCGCCGTCACGCAGCACCTCGATGTGATCGATGGCCGACAGCGGGATCGTGTTGAGGTCGATGCCCTGCGAGCCCTGGCCGATCTGGCCCAGGCTCAGCACCAGCGCGCCGGGATGCCAGCGCTTGCCGTCCACCAGCACCAGCACCTGGTCCGGCGACAGGCCGCGCAGTTCGAACGGGCGCTGGAACGCGAAGGTGTCGGAGGCGGGCGCGAACGGGAAATTCAGCGAGGGGATGGCGCGCTCGAGCGCCTGGGTCAGGTCGATCGTGCCGGTCTGCTTCAGCACGTCGGCGGAGATCACGTCGATCGGCGTCAGCGACGAGCTTTCCGTGCGGTTGCCGGCGCGGGTGCCGGTGACCACCACCGGCCCGAGGTCCTTCGCCTTGGTCGGCGTGGCCGCGGGCGCCCCGCCTTGCGGATCGGCCTCCTGTGCCGTGGCGGCGCTGGCCAGTACCAGCAGGATCGCGGCAGACAGCAAGGTCGGAACGAACCGACCGGAACGCTTGTTCATGAACATTCTCCCCGGATGTTTTGCAACAGGATGCTGTCGGCCCGGGCGGTGACACCGTCCGGTCGGCGGGCGACGACTTCGCAGCGGATCGTTGACGTACTGCATCGGGAATCGAGGCGGCCCCTTCCGCCCCGTGGGTGCTGCCGCCGGCTCGGGTGCATGCCGCGTCGGCGTGTCGCCACCGCGCGGACTGGCCCTGCATCTGATCGAGGCGTGCTCCGGTCGGACATCCACTCTCCCCCTCACGACACGGATCGAGGATAGTCACAGCCCCGCGCCGGCCTCCAATGAAAAGACCGGCACCAGGCATAACCAAAGGTTGTGGGTGTGGCTGAGGCCGGAGCGCCGCGCCGGGCGCCTCAGGCCTGGCCCAGCATCTGCTGGGCCAGCTGGCGGACGAGGCCGAGGAAGCGCTTCTGCAGCGGATTCAGCGGGCTGTCCAGCCGATAGAGCGCGTGGAGCACCACGTCCAGCTGCAGTTTCAGCGGGCGCGTCTGCACGGTTTTCCCGCCGCCCCACGATGCAGTGAACGGATCGACCAGGGCCAGGCCCTCGCCTTGCGCGACGAGCGAATACGCCAGCTGGTAGGTCTGCACCCAGACTGCGGTGCGCGGTGCCGGCACCACCTGGCTCAGGTGACCTTGCAGCATGCGGCCCAGCGCATCGTGCACCGCGATGCCGACCATCGGCTGGTCGGCCAGCGCGGTGACCGGCAGGGGCTGCGCCAGTTCCTCCGGCGACCACCAGCCGGGCGGGGCGATGACCATGATGTGCCCGCGGCACAGCGGCTCCTGGTGCAGGCCCTGGTGGCCGGCGTTCTGCAGGGTGAGCCCGATGTCCGCTTCGTGGAGCATCAGCGATTCGCACATCTCCGCCGAGTGCTGGGTGAACAGTTCGGCGGTGGTGTTGGGAAAGGACTTGCGCAGCAGGGTGGTCGCGTCGGGTACCAGCGCATGCGCCAGGGTCGGCGTGCAGGTCACCCGCAGCGGCGAGCTTTCAGGGTCGCCGATGTTCGCCGTGAGGCGCTGCAGGTCGTGCAGATCCTGGATGATCTTGTCGACGCGATGACGCAGCAGCAGTGCTTCCTGGGTCGGCTGCAGGCGTCCGCGCACCCGGCTGAACAGGGCGAAGCCCAGTTGCTGTTCGGCATGCTGCAACGCCTTGCTGGCGGCAGGCTGCGAGATGTTCAGCAGGTCCGCCGCCCCGGTCAGGCTGCCGGTGGTCAGCACCGCATGGAACACTTCGATGTGGCGCAGACGCATCGGTTGACGACCCCTTGCCGCGATGGCGACAGTGTCCGAGTGCAGCACAGGAACCGTTGTGCAGCAAGTCGCCGCGCGGGGCGAACGGCTCAGCGCACCCGCAGCGCGGAATACAGGGCCAGCTCGCGCAACAGCTCGCCGCGCGTGCCCAGCGGCGCGATCGCGGCCAGGGCCTGCTCGGTCAGTTCGGCCAGCCGGGCGCGCGAGGCGTCGAGGCCGATGATCGACGGGAAGGTGGGCTTGTCGGCGGCGGCGTCCTTGCCGGCGGTCTTGCCGATCACCGCCGACTCGCCTTCCACGTCGAGGATGTCGTCGCGCACCTGGAAGGCCAGGCCGACCGCGTGGGCGTAGCGGTCGAGCGACTGCAACATGCCGTCGTCGGCGCCGGCGGCCAGCGCGCCCAGCTGCACCGATGCGCGGATCAGCGCACCGGTCTTGCAGGCGTGCATGTGTTCCAGTTGGTCCAGGCCCAAATGCCGGCCGACCGCGGCGAGGTCGAGCGCCTGGCCGCCGGCCATGCCCTCGGCGCCGCAGGCCCGGCCCAGTGCACGCAGCATGGCGATGCCGGTGGCGGCCTCGACCTGGCGCGCGGCGTCGTCGGCGAGGATCTCGAACGCCAGCGCCTGCAGCGCGTCGCCGGCGAGGATCGCCATCGCCTCGCCGAACACGATGTGGCAGGTGGGCCGGCCGCGGCGCAGGGCGTCGTCGTCCATCGCAGGCAGGTCGTCGTGCACCAGCGAATAGGCGTGGATCAGCTCCACCGCGCAGGCTGGCGCATCCAGCGTGGCGCTGTCATGGCCCAGCGCCTGCGCGGCAGCGTAGACCAGCAGCGGACGCAGCCGCTTGCCGCCGCTCAGCACGGCGTAACGCATCGCGCGGTGGAGTTCGGCGGGGGAATGTCCGGCGGACGGCAGATGCCGATCAAGCGCCTGTTCGGCGCGCTGGATCAGGGACTGCAGGGCAGGGCCGAGCTCGGCGTGATCAGAGTTCGGGTTCAAACGGCTGGGCGCTGTCGGGGGCATCGGGATCAAGCAGCAGGCGCACGCGCAATTCGGCTTGTTCCAGCGACTGCTGGCAATGACGGAACAGACCGATGCCGCGCTCGAACGAGGCCAGCGAATCGTCCAGGCTCATGTCGCCACCTTCCATCTTCGCGACCAGTTGCTCCAGCTCGTCGAGCGAGTGTTCGAAGTCGGCGACGGGCGGGGTCTTGCTGGTTGCGGGAACGGTCTTGGCCATGGCCCGCAACGCTAACGCAGCAAGCCCCCCGAATCAATCCGGAAAGCCAATCCACCACCGAAACCCGACCCACCGAGCCAAGCCGAAGCACGAAGCCCGACTCCCGCTCGGCACGTCAGCCTCCTCTCCCGCCCGCGGGAGAGGATTGAGGCGAGGGCCGCCCCGCCCCGACTCACCGCCCCGCCCGCCAACGCGGCCACGCCCCCACCTTCCGAAACAGCTCCGCCCCCTGGCCACTGAGCCAACAATCCGCCACTGCCACCAGCTCATCGCCGGCAAGGATCAGCGGACAACACGCTCTCCGCCACGGCGGCATCCGCGCCTGCTGGAACAGGTCGCGCAATTCCCGGGTATGCGCGTCGCCCTCCGGCTTGATGCGCTCTCCGCCGCGCCGCAGCCGCACGCGCAAGGGTTCGGCGAGGCGGACGGCAGGATCGTCCAGGGTCAGTTCGCCCCCATCGGGCAGGGCCAGAGGCTCGCCATGCCAGTCAGCCTGCCACCGGTCATCGATGTCGACGGCGGCCGGCAGCGCCCACAGCCGGCCCTTCCAGATATGCAGCTCGGTATCGTCCCAGCGAATGCAGGGCAGCCGGCCGGCACGTGCCGCGCATTGACGCTCGATCTGCCGGCGTTGCGCCGCGGTGGGCGCCCTGCGACCACGCGCGTGCAGCCAGTGGTCGAGCAGCGGTTCGCGCAGCGCCGGCGCCAATGCCAGCCAGCCAGGGGCGTCCAGGCTGCCGCTGGATGCGTCGTGCAGTTCGTCGAACGCGGCCAGCCATTGCGTGCGCAATGTGTCCGCCGCCGCGCGGCTCAATGCGGCGCTGTGCAGGATCGAATCCGGCGCCTGCGGCCAGAAGCGCAGCAGCCGTGGCAGGATCTCGTGGCGCAGGCGATTGCGCGCCAGGTGGATGTCGGCATTGGACGGATCGTCGATGCAGGCCAGCCCCTGTGCCGCCACGTAGTCGTGCAGCTGCTGGCGGGACAGTTCCAGCAACGGGCGCCACAGCTGCCCACGACCGAAGCGGCGCAAGACACGCATGCCGCCCAGCCCCTCGGGCCCGGCGCCGCGCAGCAGTTTCAGCAGGACCGTTTCGACCTGGTCGTCGCGGTGATGGGCGAACAGCAGCAGCTCGCCTTCGCGCAGCCCGGCCGCCAGCGCGGCGTGGCGCGCCTCGCGTGCGGCCGCTTCCAGGCCGCTGCCGCTGCCGCGTCGCACCTGCACCGGCAAGACCTCGCAGGGGATGTCGAGCGTGGCGCAGAACGCCCGGCAATGTTCCGCCCAGAGCCGGCTGTCCCCATGCAGGCTGTGATCGACATGCAATGCCCGCAGCCCGCGTTGGCGCGCCGGCGGCAGTTGCGCCAGCGCATGCAGCAGGGCAGTGGAGTCGGGGCCGCCACTGAAGGCCACGCACAGCGGCGCGGTCGGCAGGGTTTCGAGCGCGCGGCGCAGGTGCCGGTGCAGCGTGTCGCTCACTTCCGGTTGCTCATTTTTTTGCGATGCGCTGGCGCACGTAGATGTGCTTGCCGTTGCCGATGTGGCGTTCCTCGGCGTCGAACAGGCCGATGCCCTTGATCAGTCCGCTGAGCTTGGCGTAGCCGTAGTTGCGCGAATCGAAATCGGGCGACTGCTTGTTGATGATGCTGCCGATCGCGCCCAGGCCGGCCCAGCCGGTGTCGTCCGAGGCCGCCTCGATGGCGCCGCGCAGCAGGTTCATCAGGTGGGTGTCGCCGCGCAGTTCCTTGGCCGAGCGCTGCTTCGGTGCCGCCTCGGCTTCGGCGGTCGCCGCGGTGCCGGCCAGCACTTCGGTGTAGATGAACTTGTCGCAGGCGGTGCGGAACGGTTCGGGCGTCTTGCGCTCGCCGAAGCCGTACACGGTCAGCCCCGATTCGCGGATGCGCGAGGCCAGCCGGGTGAAATCGCTGTCGCTGGACACGATGCAGAAACCGTCGAAGCGCTCGGCGTAGAGCAGGTCCATCGCATCGATGATCATCGCCGAGTCGGTGGCGTTCTTGCCGACGGTGTAGCGGAACTGCTGGATCGGCTGGATCGAGTGGCGCAGCAGCACTTCCTTCCAGCCGTTCAAATCGGGCTTGGTCCAGTCGCCGTAGATGCGCTTGACGTGGGCGGTGCCGTATTTCGCGATTTCAGCGAGCAACCCTTCGACGATGGCCGGGCGGGCATTGTCGGCGTCGATCAGTACGGCGAGCTTGTCGTGGGCCATGGCGGGAATCCGTCGAGAGGAATGCGCCGATGGTAGCGCCACGAACGCCTGCCAAGGGTGCGCGGGCTTATCCCTGGTATGCGCCGTAGCTGCGCAGGCGCTGGTAGCGCTGTTCGAGCAGGTCGGGTACGGGCATCGCCTGGAGTTCGTCGAGCTGCTTCAGCAGCACGGCCTTCAGGCGGATCGCCATCGAGCGCGGGTTGCGGTGGGCACCGCCCAGCGGTTCGCGCACGACCTTGTCGACCAGGCCCAGTTCGAACAGGCGCGGGGCGGTCATGCCCAGGGCCTCGGCGGCGTCCTTCACCTTGTCGGCGCTCTTCCACAGGATCGAGGCACAACCTTCGGGCGAGATCACCGAATAGGTCGAATACTGCAGCATGTTGGTGCGGTCGCCCACGCCGATCGCCAGCGCGCCGCCGGAGCCGCCTTCGCCGATCACGGTGCAGATGATCGGCACCTTGAGTTCGGCCATTTCCAGCAGGTTGCGGGCGATCGCCTCGCTCTGGCCGCGCTCCTCGGCACCGACGCCGGGGTAGGCTCCGGGAGTGTCGATCAGGGTCAGCAGCGGCAGGCCGAAACGCTCGGCCATCTTCATCAGGCGCAGCGCCTTGCGATAGCCTTCCGGGCGCGGCATGCCGAAATTGCGGCGTACCTTGTCCCTGGTGTTGCGGCCCTTCTGGTGGCCGATGATCACCATCGGCCGACCGTTGACGCGGCCCAGGCCGCCCACGATGGCGGCGTCCTCGGCGTACATGCGGTCGCCGGCCAGCTCGTGGAATTCCTCGCAGATCACGCCGATGTAGTCGAGCGTGTAGGGACGCGCCGGGTGGCGCGACAGCTGGGTGGTCTGCCACGAGTTGAGGTTGCGGAAGATCTCGGCGGTCTTGATCTTCAGCTTCTCGCGCAGGCGGCCGACCTCGTCCTCGATATTGAACGCCTGGCCATCGCTGGCGTGGCGAAGCTCTTCGATCTTCGCGTCCAGTTCGGCAATGGGTTGTTCGAAATCGAGGAAGTTGGGGTTCATTCGCTGCAATTCACGGTACTGAAGCGCTCCAGTATAGCGTCCCGCGGCAAAACGCGAGAACGCCGCCGTATGGCTGTGACGGGGTCGACACCCGGCCTGCCACGGGCAGCGCGATTGCGCTATCGTCCGCCCCGTCACGCCCCCGCACCCGCCACCGGATCATCTGCATGTCAAGCAAGCCCATCGACAACGCGAAACTCGACCGCATCGTGGCCGAGGCCCGGCACGCCGCCGAGCAGCGCGAGCTGGGCTATCGCGAGCGCGCCCTGAAGATGTATCCGTGGGTGTGCGGCCGCTGCGCCCGCGAGTTCACCCGCACGAACCTGTCCGAGCTGACCGTGCACCACCGCAACCACGATCACGACTTCAACCCGCCCGACGGCAGCAACTGGGAACTGCTGTGCGTGTATTGCCACGACAACGAGCACTCGCGGCACATCGACCACGTGCGCGGCGGGGTGATGGCGGTGGAGGAAGCGCCGCCGGCGACGGGCAACCCGTTTGCCGATCTGAAGGCGATGATGGAGCGGGGCGGCAAGTAATCCCGCGAAGGCCTACCGGCGTCGATAGATGCCGTCGAAGCGGACGTTGAGTCCGCCGCATTGGTGATTGTCGCTGACCACCAGAAACTTCCCGACCAGGAAGGCGCTCACCTCGCACGCATCGTCGACAAAGGTTGCGTGATGGCCGCTGAGCCGTGCCTCCCCGCCCATGGCGCCCAGGTTGGGACCGCCGGGGAACTGGTCCGGCGGTGGGTCGGCCATCGGGTAATAGGCTTCGCCGTCGGCATGCAAGATGCCGTTGTGATGGCGGATCGTGATGCGGTTGTCCCCCTGCACCCAGTCGCCCTCCCATGCCGACGGTGATGGCTGTGCCTGCACCGGCCGCAGGCGGTCGCGCGGCAGCCAGCCGGCGTGTCCATCCTGGTTGTCGGGAAACATGACGCAGGCGTAGTCGCCGCGCTCGGCGCCCGCCAGTACCTGGTCACCCGGGATCAGGTAGGCCTTTTCCCGGCAGCGATCCGCCGTGGGAGGGCAGTCGTCGGTGCCCGCGACGAAGTGGGCGCGCCCGTCGCCGACGACTTCGGCGAGTGTCGTCCGATCGGTGCTGCCGTCGCCTCCCCCGCACAGAAACGGCGCGTCGGGATGTGCCTGCTGCGCATGGACGCCGCCGAAAGCGACCAGGCCGAACAGCGCGAAAGTCCATTTGTGGGCAACGGTCATCGGTCTCTCCATGCGTGCTCGCAGACAGTGGTTACATGCGCCCCGGCGGTATCTCAATCCTGCTGCTTGACGATGCGCAGGCGGGCGGCTTGCACGCCGGGCAGGGCGCGGACGGCGCGCAGCAGGTCGGGGATGGCGTCGACGCGCCAGGCTTCGCCCAGTTCCAGGTCGGCCTGGGCGCTGCGGTTGCGGTAGCCATGCAGGGTGACGCTGGCGCGACCGCCGCGGTAGCCGGCCAGGGTGCGCTGCAACTGGGCGGCAAAGTCGGGGCCGATGCCGTTCAATTTCAGCTGCAGCAGGCGTGCATGCTTGCGACAGGCGTCTTCCAGCGACAACGCGCTGCGTGCACGCAGCTGGAAGCCGCCGCCGGAGAAGTCATCGATGCGCAGGCCGCCATCGACCACCAGCATCTGGTCGCGGGTGAGCAGCGGCGCCATCTGCTGGTACAGCTCGCCGAAGAAGCTGACCTCGATGATGCCGGTGCCGTCTTCCAGCCGCACGAAGGCGTCGCTGTCGCCGCGCTTGCGCACGGCGGTGACCATGCCGGCGACGGTCCATGGCGTGTCGGGGCCGCGGCGGAAACGGTTGTTGTCGCCGTCGTCGTTCTTGCGCGGTTTCGGCGGCTGGTAGCGATCGACGATCTCGCCCAGCGGACAGGTCGACAGCTGCGCCAGCTCTTCCTTCCACGGGTCGGTGGGGTGGCCGGAAAGGTAATGGCCCAGGGTGTCGCGCTCGCCTTGCAGCTTCTGTTCCAGCGGCCATTCGGGCACGGTCGGCAGGTCAATTTTCACTACTGGCGTGGTATTGCCCATCGCCGCGCCGAACATGTCGTTCTGGCCGGACTGCCTGTCGCGCAGGTGCTGTTCGGCGGCCTTGATCGCGTCGGGCAGTTGCAGCATCAGGCTGGCGCGATTGGCCGCCAGCGCGTCCAGCGCGCCGGCCATGATCAGCGCTTCCAGCACGCGCCGGTTGAGCCGGGTCGGATCGACGCGGCGACAGAAGTCGGCCAGGTCGGTGTATTTGCCGTGCGCGCGCTCGGCCACGATGGCCTCGCACGCGCCCTGGCCGACGCCCTTGATCGCGCCGAGGCCGTACTGGATCACCTTCGGTTCGATCGCCACGAACATGTACTCGGACGCGTTGACGTCCGGAGGCTGCACGGCGATGCCGATGGCGCGCGATTCGTCCAGGAAGGTCACCACCTTGTCGGTGTTGTCCATGTCCGAGGAGATCGTGGCGGCCATGAATTCGGCCGGGTAGTGCGCCTTCAGCCACGCAGTCTGGTACGAGACCAGCGCGTACGCGGCGGCGTGCGACTTGTTGAAGCCGTAGCCGGCGAACTTCTCCATCAGGTCGAAGATCGCGTCGGCCTTTTCGCCGGAAAGGCCGTCCTTCGCCGCGCCCTCGCGGAACTTGGCGCGCTCCTTGGCCATTTCCTCGAGTTTCTTCTTGCCCATCGCGCGACGCAGCAGGTCGGCGCCGCCGAGCGAGTAGCCGCCCACGATCTGCGCCATCTGCATCACCTGCTCCTGGTAGACCATGATGCCGTAGGTCTCTTTCAGGATCGGCTCGACGCGCGGGTCGGGATATTCCACTTCCTCGCGGCCGTGCTTGCGCGCCACGAAGCTGGGGATCAGGTCCATCGGGCCGGGGCGGTACAGCGCCACCAGCGCGATGATGTCCTCGAAGCGGTCGGGCTTCGCGTCCTTCAGCATGCGCTGCATGCCGGAGGATTCGAGCTGGAACACGGCGACGGTCTGCGCCTTCTTCAGCAGCTCGTACGACGCCGGGTCGTCCAGCGGCAGCGCCGAGATGTCGAGCAGGGCCTCGCCGGCTTTCGCGCGGCGCGCGTTGATCGCCTTGACCGCCCAGTCGATGATGGTCAGCGTGCGCAGGCCGAGGAAGTCGAACTTCACCAGGCCGACCGCCTCGACATCGTCCTTGTCGTACTGGGTCACCACGCCGCCGCCGCCGGCTTCGCAGTACAGCGGCGCGAAGTCGGTCAGCGGGGTCGGCGCGATCACCACGCCGCCAGCGTGCTTGCCCGCGTTGCGGGTGAGGTTTTCCAGGCTCAGCGCCAGGTCGATCAGGGCACGGGCGTCCTCGTCCTGCTCGTACGTTTCGCAGAACTCCTTGACGACGCGGTCGGTCTCCTTCTTCGATTTCTCGGAGCGGCCGAGCGCGTCGGAAAGTGTCAGGTCGAGCGGTCGCGGCGGCACCATCTTGGCCAGCCGGTCGACCTGGCCGTACGGCATGCTGAGCACGCGACCGGAATCGCGCAGCACGGCCTTGGCCGCCATCGAGCCGTAGGTGATGATCTGGCTGACGCGGTCGCGACCGTACTTGCGCGCCACATAGTCGATCACCTCGTCTCGGCGATCCATGCAGAAGTCGATGTCGAAGTCGGGCATCGACACGCGTTCGGGGTTGAGGAAGCGCTCGAACAGCAGGTTGAACTGCAGCGGGTCGAGATCGGTGATCTTCAGCGCCCAGGCCACCAGCGAGCCGGCGCCCGAACCGCGCCCGGGGCCGACCGGGATGCCGTTCTGTTTGCCCCAGTTGATGAAGTCCGCCACGATCAGGAAGTAGCCGGGGAAACCCATCTTGACGATGACGTCCAGCTCGCGTTCCAGCCGGGCGTGGTAGTCGTCCAGCGTGTGATCGGCTGCCAGCGGCGCGTGTTCCAGGCGCTCGCGCAGGCCTTGCCGCGACAGCTCGCGGATATGGCTGTCGAGGTCGTGGCCCTCGGGCACCGGGAAGTCGGGCAGGTAATACGTGCCGAACTTCAGTTCCAGCGTGCAGCGCTTGGCCAGTTCGACGCTGTTTTCCAGCGCCTCGGGAAGATCCGCGAACAGCGCGGCCATCTCGGCGGGCGTCTTCAGGTATTGCTGGTCGCTGTATTCGCGGGGGCGCTTGGGATCGGCCAGCACGCGGCCCTGGTTGATGCACACGCGCGCTTCGTGCGCGGCGAAGTCGTCCTGCTTGAGGAAGCGCACGTCGTTGCTGGCCAGCACCGGCAGCGCCAGTTCGCCGGCCAGGGCCAGTGCGGCGGTGTTCCAGTTTTCCTCGCCGTCGCGGCCGCAGCGGGTCAGCTCCAGGTACAGCCGGTCGGGAAACAGCCGGGCCAGGGGACGCAATCTGGCCTGTGCCGCGTCGATGCCCTGGCCGATGGCGAGGCGAGCGGTCTCGCTGTCGCGTCCGAGCAGGGCGATCAGGCCCTCGGTGGCGCCGGCGGTGAGCCACGACGCGTCGACCAGGGCGCGTCCGCCATGCTGGCCCTCCTGCCACGCGCGCGAGACCAGCCGCGACAGGTTGAGATAACCGTCGCGGTTCTGGCACAGCAGGGTGAGTCGCCACGGACGCGGGTCGTCGCTGGAGGAAATCCACAGGTCGCAACCGCCGATCGGCTTGATGCCGGCGGCGCTGCAGGCCTTGTAGAACTTCACCAGCGCGAACATGTTGCTGTCGTCGGTCAGTGCCACCGCCGGGATGCCGTCGCGCACGCAGGCGGCGACCAGCGCCTTGATGCGGATGGTCGAGTCGACCAGCGAATATTCGCTGTGCAGGTGCAGGTGGGTGTAGCTGACGGTCATGCCGGTTTACGCACTGAATTCATGCAGGCTACCCGGCGGCCGGGGCAGCGGCAAGATTGACTTCCGCGCGGTTTGCGCGAAGCGCGCTGGCGCCCCGCCCGATCGGCTCAAGGCCCGATCAACTCAAGGCCTGGCGACGGCCGCCGTCGCGGCAGGCTGTTCGAGCAGCAGGGCGTTGATCTCGCCGACCAGCGTGTCCAGCATGTCGGCACCGTAGCCGACATGGACGTGGGCGATGCTGCCGTCGCGACGCAGCATCACCATCACCGGAATGCCGCTGACGCCGTAGGGCTTGCCGATCGCGCCGTCACGGTCCCAGGTGACCAGCAGTTCGGGCAGGCTCCTGCGCAGTACGCGCGAGGTTCGCACGAAGGTGTCGCGGTCTTCGCGGTGATTGACCGCCACCACCTGCAGCGGCAGGCCGCGCCGGGTCGCCAGCAACTGCAGCTTGGCCAGCACGGGAATCTCTTCCATGCAGTAGCCGCACCAGGTGGCCCAGAAACTGATCACCACGACCTTGCCGTGCAGCGAGGAGACGGTCACCTCCTGGCCTCGCTGCGTGGTGCCCAGCGTATCCGGCGGCGTGTCGCCCGGCTGGAGCCGCGGCCTGTCGCCGGCCACGGCATGGCAGCAAAGCAGCAGGCCAAGCAGCAGGCCTGGCAGCATGATCGCGATTCGGCGCATCTCTTCCATTTCCCCCTGGGCACGCGCCAGCGTAGCAACATGCCGCGGAGCGAGGAAGTCGGGCCGCGTGGCCTGATCGGGACGGCCTTCCGGCTCAGCGGATGAAGAAGCGCTCGTCCTCGCCGGCGGTGTCCACGTAATGATCGAGAGCCTGTACCCGCAGCGGCTGCAGGTTGTAGTCGGCGTGCGACAGCGGGGGTTCGTCGATGCGCTCGGTCGTGTCGGGAAGCGGGTTCCATGCGGACGCCGCGGTCGATGGCGACGGGGTGGTCGGGTGGCTTTGCGGATGCATCATGGCGTGACTCCTGCGTTCCCTGGGAACGCGTGCGAGTTCGCTGGCGAGCGGGCCGGCAGGTCAGTACGGGCCGGTGCAACGGGCGCATCCGTGCTGTGCGGGTTTCCTTGGAGGTAATGATGCGCGCGCGCGGGGGAAAGTTGCATAGACCGATGGCCTATGCGGATCAATCTCATCGGGATGCGCGATCGTGGCTGGAACGGGAACAAGCGCCCCGGTCGGTCAGAACAGCCTTGCCTGATCCAGCAGCAGCCGCACCGGGGCGAAGCTGCGGCGGTGCTGGGCGCAGGGACCGAGCATCTGCAGCGCGGCCAGGTGCGCCGGGGTGGGATAACCCTTGTGCGCGGCGAAGCCGTAGCCGGGATGGAGGTTTTCCATGGCCACCATCAGGCGGTCGCGGCTGACCTTGGCCAGGATCGAGGCGGCGCTGATGGCCGGTTCCAGCGCATCGCCGCCGACGATCGCCCGGCCGGGGCAGGGCAGGTCCTTCGGCAGCCGGTTGCCGTCGACCAGGGCTTCGTGCGCACCCGGTGCGAGGCCGGCAACGGCGCGGCTCATGCCGGTCATGGTGGCCTGGAAGATGTTCAGGCGGTCGATCTCGTCCGGTTCGATCAGCACCACGCACCAGGCCCGCGCGCGCTCGATGATCAGGGGGTAGAGCGCCTCGCGTTTCGCCTCGCTGAGCTTCTTCGAATCGTCCAGACCGGCGATCGGGCGGGACGGGTCGAGGATCACCGCGGCGACGGCCAGCGGGCCGGCCAGCGGGCCACGTCCCGCTTCGTCCACGCCGGCCACGAACAGGCTCGCCTCCATCGGGTTCCGCGCTTCTTCTTGCGTTTGCCTCCTCCCCCCTGAGGGAGAGGATTGAGGTGGGGCGCAGGTACTCGCGGAACGCTCAGCCATGGCCGGGATTCCGTGCATCGATCAGTTCGGCGATGGCTGCCGCGGCGCGATCGCCGGCCTGATCGTCCAGTCCGCCACGCAGCGCCTGGTGCAATTGCTCGAAGGCGGCGACCACCGCGCCACGCCGTTCGCTGTCCTTGAACAGCGACAGGGTGGCGGCAGCGAGCTTCTCCGCGGTGCAGTCGTCCTGCATCAGTTCCGGCACCAGCAGGCCGCCACCGATATCGATGCCGCTGGCGCGTGCGAGGATGTTCGGCAGCGAGTAGATGTCGGTCTTCAGCATCTTCAGCGCGCGGGCGATGCGATAGCTCATCGGCGCCACGCGATAGCCCACCACCATCGGCCGCTTGGCCAGCATCGCCTCGAGCGTGGCGGTGCCCGACGCCAGCAGCACCACGTCGGCCGCCAGCATCGCCTCGTGCGCATGGCCGTCGAGCAGCAGCGGGCGGGATTCACCCTGGGGGACGCGGGCGAGCAGCGCGTCGAGCTTCGCGCGGACCCGGGCATTGGCCGCGGGAATGACCACGCGCAGGCCCGGGACGGCCGCGGCGACGCGACTGGCGGCCTCGATGAACGGCTGGCCCAGCCGGCTCAATTCGGAAAGCCGGCTGCCGGGCAGCACGGCGAGCACGGGCGCAGCTTGCGGCAACTGCAGCACGTCGCGCGCGCCCACGCGGTCGGACACCAGGGCGAAACGGTCGGCCAGCGGGTGACCGACGAAGCGCGCATCGATGCCGTGCTTCGCGTAGATCGCCGGTTCCATCGGGAACAGGCAGAGCACCCGATGGGCGCTGCGGCCGATCTTCTCGGCACGCTTTTCGCGCCACGCCCAGACCGAGGGGCTGACGTAATGCACGGTCAGCAGGGCGGCCTGTTTCAGGCGCTGTTCGACGCCGAGGTTGAAATCCGGCGCGTCGATGCCGACCACCACGTCGGGCTTCAGCTCGAGCAGGCGCGCGACCAGCGCCTTGCGCAGGCGCAGCAGCCGGGGCAGGTGGAGGATGACTTCACTGAAACCGAACAGCGACAGCTCGTGGATGTCGTACCAGGACTCGAAGCCTTCGCGCTGCATGCGCGCGCCACCGATGCCCACGAAACGCGCCTGCGGATAGCGTCGGCGCAAGGCGGCGATCAGGTCGGCGCCGAGCTGGTCGCCGGAGTCTTCGCCGGCAATGATGGCGATGGTTTGAGAGCCGGGAATGGGGAATCGGGAATCGGGAATCGGGGGCGCCGCGGATTCCGGCTGCTTCGTGGAAGTCATGGCGTCAGCACGAACGCAGGCGAAGAATGCTGGTGGCTGCTTTGGCTTGTAACCATTCCCGATTCTCCATTCCCGATTCCCGCGCAGCGCAAGTGTCAGCGCGCGAGCGCGCGCTCGCTGTGGTCGAGGAACTCCAGCATGGCGCGCACGTCGTCGCTTTCGCGGGCCTGCTCGGCCAGCTTTTCGCGGGCTTCGGGCAGCGACAGGCCGGCCATGTACAGGGTGCGGTAGGCACGCTTGATCGCGGCGATCCGCGGCGCGTCGAAACCACGGCGCTTCAGGCCTTCGCTGTTGATGCCCCGCGGCCGGCCGTGCTGCTCGTTGGCCATCATCACGAACGGCGGCACGTCGTGGCCGACCAGGCAGCCCATGCCGATGAAGGCATGCGCGCCGACCTTGCAGAACTGGTGCACGCCGGAGTAGCCGGACAGGATCGTCCAGTCGCCGATGCTGACGTGCCCGGCCAGCGCCGAGTAGTTGGAGAACACCACGTTGTTGCCGATCTGGCAGTCGTGCGCGATGTGCACGTAGGCCAGCACCCAGTTGTCGTTGCCGAGTCGGGTGATCGCGCCACCGTCACCGGTGCCGCGGTTGATGGTGGTGAATTCGCGGATCAGGTTGCGGTCGCCGATCACCAGTTCGGTGCGTTCGCCCTGCCATTTCTTGTCCTGCGGATCGCCGCCCAGCGAGGCGAACTGGTTGATCCGGTTGTCGCGGCCGATCCGGGTCGGCCCCTCGATCACCACATGCGGCCCGATCACGGTGCCTTCGCCGATCTCCACCTCGGCACCGATCACGCTGTACGCGCCGATGCTGACGTTGGCGCCGATGATGGCGGAGGGGTCGATCAATGCGGTGGGATGGATCATTTGCCCGACCTCGCGGCGCACATCAGTTCGCAACTGGCCACCTCCTTGCCATCGACCAGGGAGCGAGCCTCGAAAATGCCCATGCCGCGCATCAGCCGCTTCAGGCTGACTTCCATGCGCAACTGGTCGCCGGGAACCACCGGGGCGCTGAAGCGCGCGTTGTCGACCTTGACCAGATAGAACAGCGGGCTGACCTTGTCGCCCTTCATGTGGCGGCTGACCTGGGTCAGCAGACCGGCGGCCTGCGCCATCGCCTCGATGATCAGCACGCCGGGCATCACCGGATGGCTGGGGAAATGGCCCTGGAAGAACGGCTCGTTGATGGTCACGTTCTTGATCGCGACCACGCTGACCTCGGGCACGATCTCGATCACGCGGTCCACCAGCAGGAACGGGTAGCGGTGGGGCAGCAGTTCCCGGATCTGCTCCACATCGATCGGCAGGGTCATGAAGTCGCTGTTTTCACTCATTGTCGCTGTCCTTCTCCAGCGTCGACAGGCGACGCGCGTACTCGTCCAGATGTTTGAAGCGTGCCGCGTTCTTCCGCCACTGGCGGTTGTCCTGCAGGGGCACGCCCGATGAATATTCGCCAGGTTCGCGGATCGAATGCGTGACCAGGCTCTTGGCGGTAATGGTAACCCGGTCGGCCAGTTCCAGATGGCCGAGCACGCCGGCGTTGCCGCCGATCATGCAGTAACGGCCGATCCTCGCACTGCCGGCGACCGCCGCGCAGCCGGCCATCGCAGTGTGCGCGCCGACATGCACGTTGTGGGCGATCTGGATCTGGTTGTCCAGCCGCACGTCTTCTTCCAGCACGGTGTCGTCCAGCGCGCCGCGGTCGATCGTGGTGTTGGCGCCGATCTCGCAGTCGTCGCCGACGCGCACGCCGCCGAGCTGGGGCAGCTTGATCCAGTGGTCCCGCTCGAAGGCCAGGCCGAAGCCGTCCGAGCCGATCACCGCACCGGGGTGCACCAGCACGCGCTGGCCCAGCGTGACCCGGGTCACCAGGGTGACCCGGGCGACCAGCCGCGAATGCGCGCCGACCGTGCAGTCCTCGCCGACGATGCAGTGCGGACCGAGTACCACTCCCTCCGCGATCACCGCGCGCTCGCCGATCACGCAGCCCGGTCCGACGCTGGCGCCGGGATCGACCTGCGCGCTGTCGGCCACCACGGCACTGGGGTGGATGCCCGCTGCGGCGGCAGGCATCCGTTCGAACAGGGCGGCAAGTTTCGCGTAGGCCACGTAGGGGTCGGAGGCGACCAGCGCCGCTGTCGGGCACGTGGCGAGGTCCGCTTCGCGCAGCACCACCACGCCGGCGCGGGTGGCCGCCAGCTGGCTGCTGTACTTGCTGTTGGACAGGAAGCTGAGCTGACTGGGGCCGGCGCCCGCCAGGGTGCCGACACCGTCGATCACCCGCGCGCCATCGCCGCTTGCGACCAGGCCGAACCGCTCGGCCAGCCCAGCCACCGTGTAATGGATTGTGCTCATGCTTGCTCCGGAACCTGCCGGCCATTGTAGAGGGTGGCGGCGCGGCGTGCAGTCGAACCATCCGGCAAAAGAAAGCGCGGCAGGGCCGCGCTTTCCGGTTCGCCTGGGGATGGAATCAGAACTGGCTGCCGAAGGTGAACTGGATGCGTTCCTCGTAATGGCGATCGGCGTCCTTGGAGCGGAACGGCACGGCCAGGCTGATGATCAGCGGGCCGATCGGCGCCTGCCACTGCAGCGAGATGCCGGTCGACGCGCGCAGTTCGGAGGCATCGAAGCTCTTGTAGTCCTTGAACACGTTGCCGACGTCCATGAACCAGGACACGCGCGCGGTGTTGACGTCCTTCAGGAACGGCAGCGGCAGGAAGACCTGGGCCGTGCCCAGAACCTTGAACGCGCCGCCGATCGGCTGGGAGTAGTAGGCGCCGTTGTTGCACATGCCCTTGGCATCGGGCGTGCTGCCATCGATGCACACGCGCGGACCCAGGGTGTTGTCCTGGAAACCGCGTACGTCGCGCACGCCACCGGCGTAGTAGTTCTGCCAGAACGGAAGATCCTGGCGCATGTCGGTGATGATGTGGTTCTGGTTGACATTGTCGGCCTTGCTGGCCGCGGCCAATGCATCGTAGGCATCGTCGCTGAGGCCGTTCTTGCCGTAAGTCTTGCCGTAGCCGACCTGGCCATCCAGGTACAGCACGAAGCCCTTGCCGATCGGCCAGTAGTGGTTGAGTTCGGTGCTGAGCTTCCAGTACTGCACGGTCGAGCCGGGCAGGGCGACGTCGGTCGAGGCCGAGATCAGGCCGCCGCGGGTCGGCGCCCAGTAGCCGTTGCGGGTGTCGTGGTTCCAGCCCAGCGTGCCGGTCCAGGTGTGGATCGTCTTGTTGCCGATCTCGTTCTGGTAGTCGATCAGCACCAGCGGGCTGTAGCCCGGGTACAGGTTGACCTTGTTGCTGCTGATGCCCAGGCCCACGCGCAAGCCGTCGGTTTCGCTGATCGGGATGCCGAGGTAGGAAGAGAAGCTCTTCGCACTGGTGGCGTAGTTGGCGAAGTCGGTGTTGCCGTAGTCGGTCTTCGAGTACGAGGCGCTGTAGCCGATGCCGATGCCGCTGTCGGTGAGGTAGGGGTTGTAGTAGTTCATCCCCAGGCGCGTGTAGTACGTGCTGCGCTCGCCGCTGATCGAGAAGCTGTCACCGGTGCCGAACAGGTTGTTCTGCGACACCGAGGCATTCAGGATGATGCCCGAATACTGCGAGTAGCCGATGCCGAACTGCATGCTGCCGGCCGACTGCTCCTCCACCTTGACGGTGACGTCCACCTTGTCCTGGGTACCCGGCACGCGGGACTTGTCGATGTCGACCGTCTTGAAGTAGCCCAGCCGCTGCAGGCGGACCTTGGAACGGTCGATGGCGGCCTGCGAATACCAGGAACCCTCCAGCTGGCGCAGCTCGCGGCGCAGCACGCCGTCCTCGGTGCGCGTGTTGCCCTGGAAGATCACCCGGCGCACGTAGACGCGCTGGCCGGGCTCGATGTACATGGTCAGGTCGACCGTGCGCTTTTCCTTGTCCAGCTTGGGAATCGGCGTGACCTTGGCATAGGCGTAGCCGATATTGGCCAGCACGGCCTTGATCGCCTTGCTGCTGGCTTCGATCGCGCCGCGATTGAAGGTGTCGCCCGCCTTGGTGAAAACCAGCTGGCGCATGGTCTTTTCAGGCAGGATCAGGTCGCCCAGCAGCTTCACGTCGCTGACCTTGTAGATCTCGCCTTCCTTGATGCTGGCGTCGATGTACATCGAACGCTTGTCCGGCGCGATCGCCACCTGGGTGGAGTCGACGCCGAAGTCGGCGTAGCCGCGATCCATGTAGTAGGACTGCAGCTTCTCGAGGTCGCCGGACAATTTTTCGCGCGAGTACTGGTCGTCCTTCGAATACCAGGACATCCAGTTGCTGGTGTCCGATTCGAAACCGTCGCGGATTTCCTTGTCGCTGAAGGCGTGGTTGCCGAGGATGTTCAGTTCCTTGATCTTTGCGGCCTTGCCTTCGCGGATCTCGATCTCGACGGCGACGCGGTTGCGATCCAGCCGGGTCACGTGGGGCTCGACCGAAACGTTGTACTTGCCGCGGTTGTAATACTGCCGGATCAGCTCCTGCTGCACGTTGTCCAGCGCCAGCCGGTCGAAGGTCTCGCCCTCGGTGAGGCCGATTTCCTTCAGGCCCTTCTTGAGGTCGTCGGTCTTGATGTCCTTGTTGCCGCGCAGGGTCAGCTTGGCGATCGAGGGGCGCTCGACCACCTTGATCACCAGGATGCTGCCTTCGCGATCCATCTCGACATCGCTGAAGAACTTGGTCTGGTACAGCGCGCGGATGGCGCGTTGTACCCCGTCGTTGGTCAGCTGGTCGCCCTTGTTGATCGGCAGGTAGTTGTAGACGGTACCGGCGGAAATGCGGCTGAGGCCGTCAATGCGGATGTCCGACACCACGAAGGGGTCGAACGCGAACGCATTGGCGGAGAGGGAGGCAAGCAGGATCAGCGCGGCGATACGCTTCATCGTCGATTCCGTTGGTTATTTCGATGAAGCGGCCAGCGCGGCCGCCCCGATCAAGAGCATGGGGCAGGGACGAACCCCTTCCCGAAAAAGAAACGCGCCCTGCCGAGACAGGGTGCAACCTGAAACACCGCTGCAGCTTGCCGCGGCTGGCGCAGTCAGGCCTGACATCGTGATCCCGTTGTCGCCGTGCGTCGGCATCACGACGGCAGCATGCGATGGATGTCGTTGTAGAAAGCCAGTCCCATCAGGGTGAACAGCAGGGCGATGCCGATGTACTGGCCGATCACCATCGTCTGTTCGCTGACCGGACTGCCCTTGACCAACTCCACAAGATAATACAGCAGGTGCCCGCCATCCAGGACCGGGATCGGCAGCAGGTTGAGGATCGCCAGGCTCAGCGAAACCAGCGCCAGAAAGTTGAGGAACCAGGGCAGGCCCATGCTGGCGGACTGGTTCGCCACCGAGGCGATGCCGATGACGCCGGACAGATTGTTGGTCGAAGCCTGGCCGCTGATCATCTTGCCGATCAGGTTGAAGGTCTGCGCGGTATTGCGCCAGGTGGCGTCGAGCGAGGCGGAAAATGCCTTGAGTGGCCCGTAACGCAAGGTGACCTGTTCGGGGCCGGGGCCGTTGACGCCGATGATCCAGGTGACCGGCTGGCCTTCGATCGACTCGTGCCGCGCGTCGACCGCCAGCTCCAGCGGCTTGCCGCCCCGCTCGATCGCCAGCTTCAGGTGCGCCGATTTCGCTGCCTCGATCGGCACCAGCTTCTGGAAGGTGGCGTAGTCGTTCACCGGCTGGCCGTTGATCGAGACGATCCGGTCGCCGTCCTGCATGCCGCCCAGCGATGCCGGCTTGCCGGGCAGGACGTGGTCGGCGATGGCCGGGGACGAGGCCAGCTTCAGTCCCAGTTGATCCAGATAGCTGGCCACGCCTTCGCCGGGGGGAAGCTCATCCAGTGGCAGCACCAGTTCGCGCTGGCGACCATTGGTGCCTCGAACGGTCAGCGGCAGCGGCGAACGCCCCAGCAAGGCGTTGACCACGCCGTCCATCGCATCGGTGTAGGTGCCGACCTCTTCACCATCGACGCGGAGAATGCGGTCGCCGGGCTGGATGCCGGCCCTGGCCGCGATGCTCTGCGGCGTGGCGGTGACCAGCGGGGCGGCATCGGGCCGGCCCAGCATGAACATCAGCCAGAACGCGGCGACGGTGAAGATCAGGTTGAAGCCCGGGCCCGCGGCGATGATGGCGATGCGCTTCCACACCGACTTGCCGGTGAACTCCTGCGACTGCAACGCGGGGTCGACCTCGCCCTCGCGGGCGTCCAGCATCTTGACGTAACCGCCCAGCGGAATCGCGGCGATCTGGTATTCGGTGCCGTCGCGCCCGATGCGTTTCCAGATCGCGTTGCCGAAGCCGACCGAGAAGCGCAGCACCTTGACCCCACAGCGGCGCGCGACCCAGTAATGGCCAAACTCATGGAAGGTCACCAGCACGCCGAGCGTGACCAGCAACCAGAACACCGAGCCGAAGAAGGAAGTCATCAAGTACCGGGGCAGAAAGTCATCGGAGCAAGAATATCAGCAAGCATCGCGCAGGACGCGCCGGGCGGCCTCCCGCGCCATGCGGTCGCGTTCACAAAGCGTTCCAACATCGACCACGGCTTGCGCCGGCAGTTCCGCAAGTACCGCCTCGACCACGTCGGCGATCGACAGGAACGGCAGCGCGCCGCCGAGGAAGGCTTCCACGGCGACCTCGTTGGCCGCGTTAAGGATGGCCGGGGCGTCGCCGCCGGCACGCAAGGCCTGGAAGGCCAGCGCCAGGCAGCGGAAGGTGGTCAGGTCCGGCGGCTCGAACTGCAGTGGGGCGCAGCGGGCCAGGTCCAGCGACGGCACGCCGGATTCGATCCGCTCCGGCCAGGCCAGGGCATGGGCGATCGCGGTGCGCATGTCCGGATTGCCCAGCTGGGCCAGCACCGAGCCGTCGACATACTCCACCATCGAGTGGATCAGGCTCTGCGGGTGCACCACCACCTCGATGACCTCGGCCGGCGCGGCGAACAGGTGGTGGGCTTCGATGACTTCCAGGCCCTTGTTCATCAGGGTGGCCGAGTCGACCGAGATCTTGCGCCCCATCACCCAGTTCGGGTGCTTGCAGGCCTGGTCCGGCGTGATGCCGGCCAGTTCGGCCCGGGTGCGGCCGCGGAACGGGCCGCCCGAGGCGGTCAGGACCAGCCGGCGCACGCCGCTTCGAGCCAGCTCGGGTCGGCCGCCGGGCAGGCACTGGAAGATCGCGTTGTGTTCGGAATCGACGGGAATCAGCGCGCCCTTGCCGGTGGCGACGGCCTCCAGCAGCAGCGGGCCGGCCATCACGATGGATTCCTTGTTGGCCAGCAGCAGGCGCTTGCCCGCGCGCGCGGCGGCCAGCGTGGACTCCAGCCCTGCAGCGCCCACGATGGCGGCCACCACGGTGTCGCACAGCTGGCCGGAGGCGGCCGCGGTCAGCGCGGCATGGCCGCTCGCCACCTCGCAACGCACCCCCGCGGCGGTCAGGCGACGGGCCAGTTCCCCTTCCAGCGCCGGATCGGCGATCACCGCCAGTTCGGGCCGGTGTTTCGCGCACAAGTCGACCAGGGCTTCGACCTGGCGGTGCGCCGTCAGCACCGTGGCGCGAAAGCGCCCGGGATGACGGGCGATCACGTCGAGCGTGCTGCCGCCGATCGAGCCGGTGGCGCCCAGTACGGCAATGTCGTGCATGTCAGATGTCCAGCAGCAGCAGGCCGGCGGCGAACACCGGCAGCGCGGCGAACACGCTGTCCAGTCGGTCCATCAGGCCGCCGTGGCCGGGAAAGATGCTGCCCGAATCCTTCACCTGGGCGTGCCGCTTCATCAGGCTTTCCAGCAGGTCGCCCACGATCGATATCGCCACCGTGGCAGCGGCCAGCAGCGCCAGCGCCAGCAGCGCGCCCCCGCGCACGCCGAGCAGCCAGCCCCCTACATCGGCGACCAGCACGCCGGCCACCATCGCGCCGTACGCACCGGCCCAGGTCTTGCCGGGACTGATCTGCGGCGCCAGCTTGCGCTTGCCGAAGGTGCGGCCGCTGAAATACGCCCCGATGTCCGAGGCCCACACGATCACCAGGGCCAGCAGGGTCCACCAGTGACCGTGCGGCAGGCGGCCGTGGATGCTGGTGAGTGCGACCCAGGTGGGAAAGATCACGAAGGCGCCGGCGATCAGCTTCAAGATCAGGTTCTCGCGCGTGGGCGCGGCGCCAAACGCGAAATGGCGCAGCCACAGGCAGGCCACCACCCACCAGGCCACGCCGACGGCCAGCAGCCACGGCGTCCATGCGCTGCCCCGGGCAAGCCAGAGCAGGATGAAGACGCCGGCGGCCGCGAGCAGCAGCACGATGCGCGCCGAACGGTTCTTCAGTCCGCTCAGCTGGGCCCATTCCCACCAGGCGGCGAGGAAGGCCAGCGCGACGATCGCACCGAAGATGCCGGTGGTCGGCAGCAGGATGATCAGGATCGCCAGCGGCGCGAGCACCAGGGCGGTGAGAATGCGCTGAAGCAGCATGGGAATCCTCTAGGAAACTGGGGTGACCTGCTCGCCGGTACGGCCAAAACGGCGCTCCCGGCGGGCATAGTCTTCGATGGCCCGGCGCAGGCAAGCCTGGTCGAAATCGGGCCACAAGGTATCGGTAAAGTACAGCTCGGCGTAGGCGACCTGCCACAGCAGGAAGTTGCTGATGCGGCATTCGCCGCCGGTGCGGATGAACAGGTCCAGCGGCGGCAGTTCGGCCAGGCTCATCCACTGGCCAAGACGGGCTTCGTCGATCTCTTCGGCGCGCAATTCGCCGCGAGCCACCGCGGCGGCGGCCTGGCGGCTGGCCTGCACGATGTCCCAGCGGCCGCCGTAGCTCACCGCAATGTTCACCTGCAGCCGGTCGTTGCCGGCGGTGCGCGCCATCGCCGCCTGCATCCGCTCGCGCAGGTTCGCCTCGAAGGCGTCGAGATTGCCGATGAAGCGCAGCCGCACGCCGTGGCCGTGCAGTTCGTCCACTTCCTTGTCCAGCGCCCGCACGAACAGCCCCATCAGCGCGCCCACTTCTTCCTGCGGGCGTTGCCAGTTTTCGCTGGAGAACGCGAACAGGGTCAGCGCCTGCACGCCTTCGCGCAGGCAGGCCTCGATCACTTCGCGCACGGCCTTGCGGCCGGCGTTGTGGCCGAAGCTGCGGGGGCGATGCCGCGCCTTCGCCCAGCGCCCGTTGCCATCCATCACGATGGCGACGTGGCGCGGCACCTGGGCGACGTCCGCGCCGGGCATGATGGGGGCGATGACGCTCAGAGCGCCATCAGCTCCTCTTCCTTGGCCTTGACCACGACATCGACGTCCTTCACCGCGCGATCGGTGAGCTTCTGGATCTCGTCGTCGACGCGGCGGTCCTCGTCCTCGGTGATCAGCTTTTCCTTGAGCAGGTCCTTGACCTGCTGCAGGGCGTCGCGGCGGACGTTGCGGATCGCGATCTTGGCGTTCTCGCCCTCGTGGCCGACCAGCTTGGCCAGCTCGCGGCGGCGCTCTTCGGTCAGTGCGGGCATGTTGAGGCGGATCACGGTGCCGGCGGTGGTCGGCGTGATGCCCAGGTCCGAAGCCATCAGGGCCTTCTCGATCGGCGCCACCATGTTCTTTTCCCATGGCGTGATCAGGATCGTCCGCGCGTCCGACAGCGAGACCGAGGCGACCTGCGCCAGCGGCATGTCCGAGCCGTAGTAGGACACCTTGATGCCGTCCACCAGCGAGGTGCTGGCGCGGCCGGTGCGGATGCGGGTGAGGTCGTGCCTGAGCGAGTCGATGCTCTTGCCCATGCGGGTCTGCGCATCGTTCTTGATGTCATTGAGCATGTCGTGCTTCCCGGTGAATCGTGCAACGCGTGATTATAGCAGTGGCCGCCGTGGCGGCTTGTTGCGGCGCGGTCGGTGCCTGTGAGGAAATCGCGGTCCGATGCGGGCCTCTCAGCCGCCGTCGACCAGGGTGCCGATCGACTCGCCGCGCATGATCCGCATCAGGTTGCCGGCCACGGTCATGTCGTAGATGCGCAGCGGCATCTGCTGGTCGCGGCACAGGGCGATCGCGGCGGTGTCCATCACCGCCAGCTTGCGCTCGATCACGTCGTCGTAGCCGAGCCGGTCATAACGGGTCGCGTCGGCATGCTTCGCCGGGTCGGCGGTGTACACGCCATCGACCTTGGTCGCCTTCAGCAGCAGGTCCGCGCCGATCTCCACCGCGCGCAGGGCGGCGGCCGAATCGGTGGTGAAGAACGGATTGCCGGTGCCGGCGGCGAACAGCACGATGCGGCCCTTCTCGATGTGGCGGATGGCGCGGCGGCGGATGTAATCCTCGGCCACGTCGTGGATCTGGATCGCGCTGGTGACTCGCGCGTAGCCACCGCGCTTCTCGATCGCGTCCTGCATGGCCAGCGCATTCATCACGGTGGCCAGCATGCCCATGTGGTCGCCGGTGACCCGGTCCATGCCGGCGGCAGCGAGGCCGGCGCCGCGGAAGATGTTGCCGCCGCCGATCACGATGCCGATCTGCACGCCGGTCTTCTGTACCTCGATGATTTCATCGGCCAGCCGGCCGATCACCTTGGGATCGATGCCGTAGTCGGCATCGCCCATCAGGGCTTCACCGGAGAGCTTGAGCAGGATGCGGCGGTACTTGGGCTGGTCGCTCATGGGGGCTCCGGATTGTGTGGGGTAAACCGGCTTATTGTAGCGGCAGCTGCCCATGGTCGGGGCGTTCGCCGTGGCCATCCGCGAAATTTTCCGCGAATCGGGAAGCGGGGCCCCGGGTTCAGGTGGCAGGAAATGGAAAAGGCCGCGATTGCTCGCGGCCTTTTCGTCGTGCAACGACTTGCGGGGGGTTCAGCCCTGCATCGCCTTGGCCACTTCGGCCAGGTAGTCTTCCTGCACCTTCTCGATGCCTTCGCCAACCGCCAGGCGAGCCACCGAGATGACGTCGGCGCCTTCCTTCTTCAGCGCTTCAGCCACGGTGACGTTGGTGTCCAGCACATAGGGCTGGCCCAGCAGGGTCACTTCGGAGACGATCTTCTGCACCTTGCCGGAGATGATCTTCTCCAGGATGTCGGCCGGCTTGGCCTTTTCCTTGTCGGACATCAGGCTCAGCGCGATGTCCTTTTCCTTGGCCAGGAATTCCGCCGGGACGTCCTCGGCGCGGATGTGCGCCGGGTTCATCGCGGCGACATGCATCGCGATGCCCTTGGCCAGCTCCTCGGAGCCACCCTTGAGCGCCACCAGCACGCCGATGCGGCCGCCGTGGGTGTAGCTGCCGATCACGCCGTCATTCTTGACGACCGCCATGCGGCGCACGTCGATCTTTTCGCCGATGGTGGCGATCAGGCTCTTGGCGGCTTCCTCGACGTTGCTGGCACCCGGGAAGGGAGCAGCCTTCAGTGCGTCGATGTCGGCGGCGCCGGAGTTCAGCGCGACGTCGGCGACGGTGTCGCTGAACTTCAGGAAGCTCGCGTCCTTGCCCACGAAATCGGTTTCGCAGTTGATCTCGACCAGCACGGCCTTGCCGGCGCTCTGGGCGGCCACGATGCGACCTTCGGCAGCGATGCGGCTGGCCTTCTTGTCAGCCTTGGCCAGGCCGGACTTGCGCAGCCATTCCATCGCGGTTTCGATGTCGGCGTTGTTCTCGACCAGGGCCTTCTTGCATTCCATCATGCCGGCGCCGGACCGCTCGCGCAGCTCCTTGACCAGTTGTGCGGAAATATTGCTCATCGTCAATCCTCTAATGCTTGGATGGCGCGGTGGCGAACGGCGCCGCCGCGCGGTGATCTCGGGCAGGGCCTGACGGCGGTCGGTGACCGCCGTCGGCGCGCTTACCTGGCGTCGTTGCGCGAACCACGACCGCCGTCACGGCCACCATCACGACCGCCTTCGCGGCGCGGGGCGGACTTGCGCGGGGCGGCTTCGCGACGCGGGCGGTCGATCTTGGCGACCGGGTTGCCTTCCTCGTCCAGCTCGACGAAGTCGTTGCCGTCGCCCTGGGCGGCGGCCGGCGCGGCGGCCTTGCCTTCCAGGATCGAGTCGGCAGCGGCGCGGGCGTACAGCTGGATCGCGCGGATCGCGTCGTCGTTGCCCGGGATGGCGTAGTCGACCAGTTCCGGGTTGTAGTTGGTGTCGACCACGGCGATCACCGGGATGCCCAGCTTCTTGGCTTCCTGCACGGCGATGTCTTCGTGGCCGATGTCGATCACGAACAGCGCGTCGGGCAGGCGGTTCATGTCCTTGATGCCGCCCAGCGAAGCCTGCAGCTTGTCGCGCTCACGGCGACGGGCCAGCACTTCGTGCTTGACCAGCTTGTCGAACGAACCGTCGGTCTCGGCCGCTTCCAGCTCCTTCAGGCGCGAAACGGACTGCTTCACGGTGCGGAAGTTGGTCAGCATGCCGCCGAGCCAGCGCGAGGTGACGAACGGCATGCCGGCGCGTGCGGCTTCCTCGGCCAACGGCTCGCGGGCCGAACGCTTGGTGCCGACGAACAGGATGGTGCCGCGCTTCTGCGCCAGGCCCGACAGGAAGTTCATCGCGTCGGTGAACAGCGGCAGGGTCTTTTCGAGATTGATGATGTGGATCTTGCCGCGGGCGCCGAAGATGTACGGAGCCATCTTGGGGTTCCAGTAACGGGTCTGGTGACCGAAATGGACGCCGGCTTCCAGCATCTGACGCATGGTGACTTGTGCCATGGGGTGTCGCTCCGATTGTCGGTTCCCTCGAGAAGGAACCTGGGGGTTGGGACCTCCACGCATCCCCGGCTTCGACCGCGACTGGCCCGATCTTGATGGTGGGCAAGGCGCGGCACCCCGAAGGCGGTGCCGATGCGTGTGTGGCGTTGGTTTGGGTGTTGTACCGCGGAGGGTTACAATTCCCGTTCGCTTTGCGCTGGCCACTGCAGATATCGAGCTGTGGGGCCTGCAAAACTCCGAAATTGTAGCCGGTACGCCGGCAGTGCGGCAAGTCGCTGGATTTATTTGGCTTTTGCCGCCACATGAGTGGAACCGATGGCCATTACCCTGAAATCCCCGCAAGACCTCGAAGGCATGCGCGTCGCCGGCAAGCTGGCCGCTGAAGTGCTGGCGATGCTCAAGGACTACGTCAAACCCGGCGTCACCACCGAAGAGCTGGACCGGCGTGCCTACGAGCACATCGTCAACGTGCAGAAGGCGATCCCCGCCAATGTCGGCTACCACGGCTTCCCCAAGACCCTGTGCGCCTCGGTCAACCACGTGATCTGCCACGGCATCCCGAACGAGGGCAAGGTGCTCAAGGATGGCGACATCGTCAACCTCGACGTTACCGTGATCAAGGATGGCTGGCACGGCGATACCAGTCGCATGTACATCGCCGGCACCCCGTCGGTGCTGGCCAGGCGGCTGGTCGACACCACCTTCGAGGCGATGATGCGCGGGATCGAGGCGGTGCGCCCGGGCGCCACGCTGGGCGACGTCGGCCATGCGATCCAGCAGCATGCCGAGGCGGCCGGTTTCAGCGTCGTGAAGGAGTATTGCGGCCACGGCATCGGCAAGATCTACCACGACGAGCCGCAGGTGCTGCACTACGGCAAGCCGGGTACCGGCATCGAACTGAAGAAGGGCATGACCTTCACGATCGAGCCGATGATCAACGCCGGCAAGCCGCAGACCCGCCAGTTGCCCGATGGCTGGACCGTCGTGACCAAGGACCACTCGCTGTCGGCGCAGTGGGAGCACACCATCGCGGTAACCGACGACGGCTTCGAGATCCTCACGGCGTGGCCGGATGCGTGAAGCGGTAGCGAGTGCCGAGGAGTGAGCGGGAGTCAGGCGCGCGGCGCTGGCGCCGAATGCCATGGAGACATGGCAGACTGTTTTCTCTCACTCCTCTCCACTCGTTTCCCGCTCCCATGAATTCAGCGCTTCCCCCTTTGCCGCGCCTGCCGGTGGCGGTGCCCCGTTCGGGTGTCTCCACCGAGGCAAGGCGTGCGCTGCGGCAGTTGCTGGGTGATGTCGATCGGGCGCTGGCCACCGCGTTCCGCGACGGCGCCGATGCCAGCGTGCTGGCACGTCGTCGCGGCGAGTCGGTGGCGCGTGTCGTCGCCCACGTGTGGATGGCCTGCCTGGGCGAGGTCGCTGGCACCGCATTGTTCGCGGTCGGCGGTTTCGGCCGCGGCCTGCTGTTCCCCTGCTCCGACGTGGACTTGCTGGCCCTGGCGGAGGCACCGGAGCCGGCGCGCCTGCGGGCCCTCGAACAGTGCTTCGCCACCTTGTGGGACATCGGCCTGAAGGTCGGTCATGCCGTGCGTGATCCGGCCCAGTGCCGCGCGCTCGCGGCCCGGGACGCCAGCGTGTTCACCAGCCTGCTGGATGCGCGTCGGCTGGCGGGAGATCCGGAAATGGAGGGCGTTTTGCGCGCGATCGTCGATGATCCGGCGCTGTGGCCGCCACGCGAGTACCTGGCCGCGCGGCTGGCCGAACGCAACGCGCGCCATGCGCGTTACGACGACACCGCCTACAACCTCGAGCCGAATCTGAAGGACGGCCCCGGCGGCCTGCGCACGCTCGATTCGCTGCGCTGGATGGGGCGACGGCTGGCGCACGCCAATGATCTCGCCGACATGGTCACCGAGGGCCTGCTCGACCCGGCGGAACAGTCGGTGCTGGAGGAGTCCGAGGCGACCCTGCGCCGCTATCGCTATGCGCTGCACCTGGAGGCCGGGCGCGCCGAGGAGCGGCTGCTGTTCGACTACCAGCGGGCGCTGGCCGAACGACTGGGCTTCGAGGACGAACACGCCAAGAACCTGGGCGTCGAGCAATTCATGCAGGGCTACTACCGCGCGGCCAGCCAGGTGGAGCGGCTGGGCGTGCAGGTGGCCGAACGGTTCGAGGAAATGCTGGAGGCGCCCGGCGAGGCCTTGCCGGTGGGCGAGGCGTTCGTGCGCTACGGCACGCGGCTGGCGGCGATCGACCCGCAGCTGTTCATGCGCCGTCCGGCCGCGCTGGTGGAGATCTTCATCGCCCGGCTGGACCAGCCGGGGGTGGTCGGCTTCACCGCCGATTCCATGCGCCGCATCCATCAGGCCACCGCCGTGCATGGCGATGCTCTGGCCGACGATCGCGAGGTGCTGGCCGCCTTCCTGCGACTGCTGCGTCGCGGCGCGCCGGCGGTGGAGGCGTTGTGGCGGATGAACCGGCACGGCCTGCTGGCGGCGATCCTGCCCGCGTTCGGCAAGGTGTTCGGGCGCATGCAGTACGACCTGTTCCATGTCTACACGGTCGACGAACATACCTTGCGCGTGCTGCGCAACCTGGCGCGGTTCGCCGACCCGGCGGCGCAACGCGAGTTCGCACTGGGCTGCGAGATATGGGCCAGCCTGCCCACGCCAGAAGTGCTGCTGCTGGCGGGCCTGTTCCACGACATCGCGAAGGGGCGCGGTGGCGATCACTCGCTGCTGGGCGAGGAGGATGCGCGAGCCTTCTGCAGCCGTCTGGGGCTGCCGCCCGCCGATGTCGAGCGCGTCGCCTGGCTGGTGCGCCACCATCTGCTGATGAGCACCACGGCGCAACGTCAGGACATCACCGACCCGGACGTGGTGCACCGTTTCGCCGAGGTGGTCGACAACCGCGAGCAACTGGGGCAGCTCTACCTGCTCACCGTGGCGGACATCATCGGCACCAGTCCGCGCTTGTGGAACGGCTGGAAGGACCGCCTGTTGGCCGACCTCTACACCGGGACCCGCTATGCATTGCGCAGCGATGTCCAGTTGCCCCGCGATATCGGCCAGCGCGTGCGCGACTGTTCCGAATATGCACTGGCGCTGCTGCTGGACCAGGGGTTTGCCGAGGCCGACGTGATCCGCGTGTGGGCCGACTTCCCGCAACTCAGTTTCCTGCGCCACCGGCCGGAGCAGATCGCGTGGCAGACCGCTGCCATCCTGCAGGCCGATGGAGCGGTGCCGCTGGTGGCGGTGCATCCACTGTCGGTGCGCGGCAGCACCGAGCTGTTCGTCTGCACGCCCGACCGGGATGGCCTGTTCGCCACGGTGACTGCCGTGCTGGATCGTCTGCGCTTCTCGGTGATGGAGGCGCGCATCCTCAGTTCGTCGACCGGCATGGCACTGGACACCTTTCTACTGCTCGATGCAGACAGCCAGCAGCCGGTCAGCGCGGCCCGCGCCCAGGAATTGCAGCAACGGCTGCAGCGCGCACTGGCGCAGTCGGCGGGCGTGCAGCCGAGCAAGCGCGGCATGTCGCGCCATCAGAAGCATTTCCAGATGACCCCGCGGATCAGCTTCCACGCCGCCGGCGACCGGACCCAACTGGCGCTGGTCGGCACCGATCGGCCCGGCCTGCTGGCCGCGGTGGCCCAGGTGATGTCGAGCACCGGGGTGCGCGTGCACGACGCCCGCATCGCCACGTTCGGCGAGCGCGTCGAGGACTTCTTCCAGCTCACCGACCGGCATGACGAGCCGCTCGATGCAGGCATCCAGCAACGGTTGCTGCAGGCCCTGCTGGAACGCATGGGACCCGCATCGGCCTGAGCGGCGGGACCGCGTTATCATGCCCCTCGCTGCATGCCGCAGCGGCCATCCGTTTCCGTCATGACCTATCTGTTGATCAAGTCGCTGCACCTGCTGTTCGTGATCGCCTGGATGGCCACGGTGTTCTATCTGCCGCGGATACTGGTGAACCTGGCCGAAAGCGCCGGCGAACCCGTGGTGCAGGCGCGATTGCAGCTGATGGGACGACGCCTGTACAAATTCGGCCACAACATGTTCGGCCTCGCCTTCGTGTTCGGCCTGACCCTGTGGCAGGGTTGGCGGGTGTTTCCGCAAAGCTTGCCGAACGTCGCCTCGGGCATGCACTGGATCGACGCCAAGCTGACCCTGGTGGCGCTGCTGCTGGCGTATTTCATCTGGGCTGGCCGCATGCTCAAGAACAACGCGAAGGGCGCGGCGCTGCCGTCATCGAAGGCCCTGCGCTGGCTCAACGAACTGCCGGTGCTGCTGCTGCTGGCTGTGATCTGGCTGGTGCTCGCCAAGCCGTTCTGAGCAGGAGTGAGTGGAGAGGAGTGAGAAGTGAGAGTTGCTTCGACCCGGCTCTTCTCTCACTCCTCACTCCTCTTCACTCACTCCTCGCGCCCTGGTATTCCCGATACCACTCGGCAAATTTCGCCACGCCGTCCTCGATCGAGGTGCTCGGCGCATAGCCCACGTCGCGGCGCAGCGCCGACACGTCGGCCCAGGTGTCGGGCACGTCGCCGGGCTGCATCGGCAGCAGGCGTTTTTCCACGCTGCGCCCCAGGTTCTGTTCCAGCAGTTCGATGAAACGCAGCAGCTGCACCGGCTGGTCGTTGCCGATGTTGTAGACGCGATAGGGCGCGTTCGACGTGCCCGGATTCGGCAGCTCGGCGTCGTAGGCGGGGTCGGGCGTGGCCGGCTGATCCAGTGTGCGGATCACGCCTTCCACGATGTCGTCGATATAGGTGAAGTCGCGGCTGTGGTGGCCATGGTTGAACACGTCGATCGGCTCGCCGCGGCTGATCCGGTCGGCGAACAGGATCGGCGACATGTCCGGCCGACCCCACGGTCCATACACGGTGAAGAAGCGCAGGCCGGTGGTCGGGATGCCGTACAGATGGCTGTACGTGTGCGCCATCAGCTCGTTCGCCTTCTTGCTGGCGGCATACAGGCTGACCGGGTGGTCGACCGCATCCTCCACCGCGAACGGCAGTTTGCGGTTGGCGCCGTAGACCGAGCTGGAGGAGGCATAGACCAGGTGCTCGACGCCGCCGTGGCGACAGCCTTCGAGAATGTTGACGAAACCGGCCAGGTTGCTTTGCACGTACGCGCGCGGGTTGACGATCGAATAGCGCACGCCGGCCTGGGCGGCCAGGTTCACCACGCGCTGCGGCTTGAAGTCGGCAAACGCCTGATCCACCGCCTCGGCATCGGCCAGGTCGGCGCGCTGGTGGCTGTAGTTGGGGTGGTCGATGAAACGGGCCAGGCGCGCTTCCTTCAGTGCCGGGTCGTAGTAGCTGTTGTGGTTGTCGAAGCCGTGGACCACGTCGCCGCGTGCCAGCAGGCGCTGGGCCAGGGCGGCGCCAATGAAGCCGGCGGTGCCGGTAACCAGGATGCGCATGGAAAGTCCTCGGAAGATCGGGCTGCATTCTATCGCGCACCTCGCGCGCGCCGCCCCGAAAGCGGAGGATTGACAGCCGATTTGGGCTAAACTAGCGTTTCTCCAATCCACAAGATCAAGGTGGCCCGCGTCACGCCGGCCGAGTGTGCGACATGGCAACTACCCGCTGCTCCCGCTGACCCCGCCACGCCTTGTGCTTTTTGAAGAAGGGCGGATGCCCTTTTTTGCTTTTCAGAGAACGCTTCCCATGATCGAGATCACGCTACCCGACGGCAGCAAGCGGCCGTTCGACCATCCCGTCACCGTGCAGGACGTGGCCGCCTCGATTGGCGCCGGCCTGGCCAAGGCGACCCTGGCCGGCAAGGTCGACGGCAAGCTGGTCGATGCCAGCTTCCCGATCGAACACGACGCCAGCCTGCAGATCGTCACCGAGAAAAGCCCCGAGGCGCTGGAGATCCTGCGCCATTCGACCGCCCACCTGATGGGGCAGGCGGTGCAGCGGCTGTTCCCGGGCGCGCAGGTCACCATCGGTCCGGTGATCGACAACGGCTTCTACTACGACTTCGCCTACGAGCGCCCGTTCACCCCGGACGACCTGCCGAAGATCGAGGCGGAGATGCACAAGCTCGTCGCCGAGCAGTTGCCGGTGACCCGCAGCGTGAAGTCGCGCGACGAGGCGGTGGCGTTCTTCCGCGGCCTGGGTGAGAACTACAAGGCCGAGATCATCGAAGGCATTCCGGCCGACCAGGACCTGTCGCTGTATTCGCAGGGCGAGTTCACCGACCTCTGCCGCGGTCCGCACGTGCCGAACACCGGCAAGCTGCACTCGTTCAAGCTGATGAAGGTGGCCGGCGCGTACTGGCGTGGCGATTCCAACAACGCGATGCTCAGCCGCATCTACGGCACCGCCTGGCTCAACGACAAGGATCTGAAGGCCTACCTGTTCCAGCTGGAAGAGGCCGAGAAGCGCGACCATCGCAAGATCGGCAAGCAGCTCGACCTGTTCCACCAGCAGGAGGAAAGCCCCGGCATGGTGTTCTGGCACCCGAACGGCTGGGCGATCTGGCAGCAGGTCGAGCAGTACATGCGCGGCGTGTACAAGAAGAGCGGCTACCAGGAGGTGCGTTGCCCGATGGTGCTGGACGTGTCGCTGTGGAAGCGCTCGGGCCATTGGGACAACTACGCCGAGAACATGTTCTTCACCGAGTCGGAGAAGCACACCTTCGCGCTGAAGCCGATGAACTGCCCCGGCCACGTACAGGTGTTCAACACCGGCCTGCACAGCTACCGCGAGCTGCCGATCCGCTACGGCGAGTTTGGCGGCTGCCATCGCAACGAGCCGTCCGGCGCGCTGCACGGCATCATGCGCGTGCGCGCGTTCACCCAGGACGACGGCCACATCTTCTGCACGCCCGAGCAGGTCGAGGCGGAGGTCACCGCGTTCCATCTGCAGGCGATGAAGGTCTATGCCGACTTCGGCTTCACCGACCTGGCGATCAAGCTGGCGCTGCGCCCCGAAAAGCGCATCGGCTCGGACGAATTCTGGGATCGCACCGAGGAAATGCTGCGCAATGCGCTGCGTGCCGCCGGCGTGGCGTGGGAGGAGCTGCCGGGTGAGGGTGCGTTCTACGCGCCAAAGATCGAGTACCACCTGAAGGACTCGATCGGTCGCGCCTGGCAGGTCGGCACCATGCAGGTCGATTTCATGATGCCGGAGCGGCTGGACGCCGAATACGTCGACGAACACTCGCACAAGCGGCATCCGGTGATGCTGCACCGGGCCATCGTGGGTTCGATGGAGCGCTTCATCGGCATCCTGATCGAGCACCACGCCGGCCTGCTGCCGGCCTGGCTGGCGCCGGTGCAGGCGGTGGTGTTCAATATCACCGACGCGCAGGCCGATTATGTCCGCGAAGTCACGCAAACCCTTGTCGACAAAGGTTTCCGGGTACAATCGGATTTGCGCAACGAGAAAGTCGGCTATAAAATCCGCGAACATACGATGCAGAAAGTGCCGTACCTGCTCGTGGTCGGTGACCGCGAGAAAGAAACGGGGTCGGTTTCTGTGCGTACCCGTTCCGGTGAGGACCTGGGCAGCATGAAGCTGGCCGATTTCATCGAGCGACTGGAGACCGAAACCCGGCGCTGAGCGAAAACGCTCAGCCCTGGCGGTCAGTGACATTACTTCTTCTGGAGGATCGTGGTATCGCAACCACCGACAACAAGGGCAATCGTCGTAACCTGGAAATCCGTGTGCCGCGGGTGCGTGTCATTGGTGCCGATGCGGAACAGCTTGGCATCCTGACCCGTGACGAGGCACTGGCGCTGGCGCAGGAAGCCGGCATGGATCTGGTCGAGATCCAGCCCAACGGCGATCCGCCGGTCTGCCGCATCATGGATTACGGCAAGTTCAAGTTCGAAGCCCAGAAGAAGGCGCAAGCCGCCAAGAAGAAGCAGAAGCAGGTCGAGATCAAGGAAGTGAAGTTCCGTCCGGTCACGGACGTGGGCGACTACCAGATCAAGCTGCGCAACATGCTCCGCTTCCTGGAAGAGGGCGACAAGGTCAAGGTCACCATCCGCTTCCGCGGTCGCGAGATGTCGCACCAGGATCTGGGCCAGAACCTGGCCAAGAAGATCCAGGAAGACATCGGCGAGAACGGCCAGGTCGAGTCCTTCCCGCGTCTGGAAGGCCGCCAGATGGTCATGATGATCGGGCCCAAGAAGAAATAGGCTGCTTGCCTTTGTGGGAGTTCGCTGGCGGGCGATGCTCTTCGTGTCGCTGGGCTTACAGGCGTCGTTTCCATGAACTGCGGGCGAACTCCGCACCCTCACCTCGATCCTCTCCCGAAGGGAGAGGAGGCCATGGTCAGCACTTCGTGCTGGTATTTGGCTTTTTGAACCCGTATGATCACGGGTTCGACCCGCCTGGATGGGTCGTGCACCGATCATGGCAGGACGGAAAGCGTGGCTCTCGGGGTCACCGCCAGATCAGTCAGAAACCGGGACGTCCACATCGGAGTCGTCCCACTCAAGGAGCATTCCATGCCCAAGATCAAGACCAACCGGGCGGCTGCGAAGCGTTTTCGCAAGACCGCATCGGGCAAGATCAAGTGCGGTCACGCGTTCAAGTCGCACATCCTGACCAAGAAGTCGACCAAGCAGAAGCGTGGTCTCCGTGCACCGAACCACCTGAAGGCGTGTGATGCGCCCGGCGTGGCTCGCATGCTGCCCTACTTGTAAGGAGATAGACCATGGCTCGTGTAAAGCGTGGCGTCACCGCCCGTCGTCGCCACAAGAAAATCATCGGCCGCGCGAAGGGTTACTACAATGCCCGTCGCAAGGTCTTCCGCGTAGCCAACCAGGCCGTCATCAAGGCTGGCCAGTACGCGTACATCGGCCGCAAGCAGCGCAAGCGCCAGTTCCGTGCCCTGTGGATCGTGCGTATCAACGCCGCCGCTCGCATGTTCGGCCTGTCCTACAGCCGCCTCATCAATGGCCTCTCCAAGGCCGGCATCACGGTGGACCGCAAGGTTCTCGCCGATATCGCCGTGCACGACATCAAGGCTTTTGGTGTGATCGCCGAGAAAGCAAAGGCCAGTCTGGCTGCTTGATCGTCGGGCGCTCCTGCGCCAGCACGATATGATGTAAAGCAAGCGGGGAGGAGGCCACAGCCTCCTCCCCGTTTTCGTTTGGATAAAGGTTTTTTGCGGTTGCCTCCTCCCCACCTTGGGAGAGGACCGAGGTGAGGGTACGGGTACTTGCCCTGACTTCAACCGGAGCGTGCTCCGGTCAGGCGACAACGCAAGAGTGGCTCCTCAACCCACCCTCTCCCTGAAAGGGAAGTGGAAGCAGCGAGAAGTGCATCACTATGGACGATCTGGACAGCCGCGCTGAAAAAGCGCTGATGGATATCGACAAGGCCGACACGCTGGATGCGCTCGAGGGGCTGCGCGTGGGCCTGCTGGGCAAGAGCGGCATCGTCACCGCTGCGCTGAAGACGCTCGGTGCACTGGCGCCGGACGAGCGCAAGGCGCGTGGCGCCGAGGTGAACCGGGTCAAGGAGCAGTTGGCCGATGCGCTGGCGGTGCGCAAGCGGGTGCTGGAGCAGGCCGAGCTGGAACGTCGGCTCGCCTCCGAGAAGCTCGACATCAGCCTGCCCGGGCGCGACGGCGAGCGCGGCGGCATCCACCCGATCACCCGCGCGCTGGAGCGCATCAGCGCGATCTTCGCGCGACTGGGCTACCAGCGTGCCGACGGTCCGGAGATCGAGGACGACTGGCACAACTTCGAGGCACTGAACTTCCCGCCGCATCATCCGGCGCGCGCCATGCACGACACCTTCTACTTCGGCGACGGCCGCCTGCTGCGCACGCACACCTCGCCGGTGCAGATCCGCTCGATGGCCGGTCGCCAGCCGCCGATCCGGATCATCGCGCCGGGCAAGGTCTATCGCAGCGATTCGGATCAGACCCATTCGCCGATGTTCCACCAGATCGAGGGATTGCTGATCGATGAAACCTCCAGTTTCGCCGACCTCAAGGGCACGCTGGCCGAATTCATCCGTGCATTCTTCGAGCGCGATTTCGAGATGCGCTTCCGTCCCAGCTACTTCCCGTTCACCGAGCCGTCGGCCGAGGTGGACATCCGCTGGGACGCCGAGGATGGCTCGACGCGCTGGCTGGAGGTGCTGGGCTGCGGCATGGTCCACCCGAACGTGCTGAAGAACTGCGGCATCGACCCGGAGCGTTATACCGGATTCGCCTTCGGGCTCGGCGTGGAGCGCTTCGCGATGCTGCGCTACGGCGTTTCCGACCTGCGGGCGTTCTTCGACAACGATCTGCGGTTCCTCAGGCAGTTTGCCTGAGAAGTGAATCGGGAATAGGGAATTGGGAATGGTAAAGGCAGCGGCCTGCGATCTTCCGATTCCCCATTCCCTACTCCCCACTCCCGGACTTCAAACATGAAATTCTCCGAAAACTGGCTGCGCGAACTGGTGGATGTGCAGGCTGACCGAGCCGAACTGGCCCATGCATTGACCATGGCCGGTCTGGAAGTGGAAGAGCTCACGCCGCTGGGCGACGACCTGGCAGGCGTGGTAGTGGCTGAGATCGTCGCCGCGGAAAAGCATCCCGAGGCGGATCGCCTGCAGGTCTGCAAGGTGGAGGCGGGGCAGGGCGAGCCGCTGCAGATCGTCTGCGGCGCGCCGAATGCGCGCGTGGGCATCAAGGTGCCGCTGGCGATGGTCGGTGCGAAGCTGCCCGGCGACATTTCCATCAAGGCGGCGAAACTGCGTGGCGTCGAATCGTCCGGCATGCTGTGCTCGGCGAAGGAGCTGGGCATCGATGCCGATGCGTCGGGCTTGCTGGAGCTGCCGCTGGACGCACCGATTGGCCAGCCATTGGCGGATTACCTGGGACTGCCTGACGCCAGCTTCGAGCTGAAGCTCACCCCGAACCGTCCGGACTGCCTCGGCCTGGTCGGTCTGGCCCATGACGTGGCCGCTCTTTTCGGGAGCGCCGTGAAGGTGCCGGCTCAGGTCAGCGTGCCGGTCACCAGCGAAGCGCGCCGTGGCATCCGCCTGGAGGCCGGCAAGGATGCGCCGCGCTACCTCGGTCGCATCATCGAAGGCATCGACCCGGCCGCGCGCACGCCGCTGTGGCTGGCCGAGCGCCTGCGCCGTGCCGGCCTGCGTCCGATCAGCGCGGTGGTCGACGTCACCAACTACGTGATGCTGGAGCTGGGCCAGCCGATGCACGCGTTCGACAATGAGGCACTCGAAGGCGACATCGTGGTGCGCCACGCCCGCGCAGGCGAGACGCTGAAAATCCTCGATGGCAGCGAGGCGAAGCTCGATCCGGGTTTCGTGCTGATCGCCGACGAGGCGAAGGGTCTGGCGGTGGCTGGCGTGATGGGCGGCCACGATTCGCGGGTCACCGACACCACGGTCGACATTTTCCTGGAATCCGCGCACTTCGCGCCGGCCGCCATCATGGGCCGCGCGCGCAAGCTGGGTCTGCACACCGATGCCTCGCACCGCTTCGAGCGCGGCGTCGACCCGGAGTTGCCGCGGCGTGCGCTGGAACGTGCCAGCGAACTGCTGCTGGCGATCGCCGGCGGCAAGGCCGGGCCGGTGCTGGTGGCGGAGAACTTGGCCGACCTGCCGACGCCGGCGGCGGTGACCTTGCGCCGTGCGCGCCTGCAACGCGTGCTGGGTGTCGCGGTGGCCGATGCCGAGGTCGCGCGCATCTTCATCGCCCTGGGCATGCAGGTGGTGACGGTGGCCGAAGGCTGGCAGGTCACCGCTCCGAGCAGCCGCTTCGACATCGAGCGCGAGGAGGATCTGGTCGAGGAAGTCGCCCGGATCTTCGGCTACGACAACATCCCCACGGCCACGCCGGCTGGCGCGCTGACCCTGGCGGTTGAGCCGGAGGCAAGGATCAACGAGCTGGCCTTGCGCGAGCAACTGGCCGCTCGCGGCTATCACGAAGCGGTCAACCTGTCCTTCGTGGCGGCCGAGCTGCTGGCAAGCTGGAGTTTCAGCCAGAACCTGGTGCCGCTGGCCAACCCGCTGTCCGCCGACCTTGCGGTGATGCGGCCATCGCTGCTGCCCGGGTTGATCGAGGCCTTGCGCCACAATCGCGCACGCCAACAGGAGCGGGTGCGCCTGTTCGAGGTGGCGCGGGTGTTTGCCGCCGGCGATCCTCCGCTCGAAACTCCCAGCCTGGCCATCGTGGCCTGCGGCAACGCGCGTGCCGAGCAATGGGGCGAGCCTTCGCGGGCGCTGGATTTCCATGACCTCAAGGGCGACCTCGACGCCCTGATCGCCTGGGGTGGCGAGCCGCAGCGCTGGTCGGTGCATGCCGACGGCCTGCCGGACTGGCTGCATCCCGGACGCGCTGCCCGGGTGGCCCGCGATGGCGAGACGGTGGGGTATCTCGGCGCGTTGCACCCGCAATTGGCCAGGACGCTGGACCTGGGTGCTGACGTGCACGTGCTGGAACTGGCGCTGGAGCCCGTGCTGCAACGCCGCGTGCCGCAGGCGCGAGCGGTGCCACGCTTCCCGCTGGTGCGTCGCGACATCGCGATCGACGTGCCGGAAACGGCGCCCTGGTCACAGATCGGGCAGGTGGTTCGCAGCACGCTGGGCGAGCGGCTGAAGGAACTGCGGCTGTTTGACCGTTACAGCGGCAAGGGGGTCGAAGCAGGCCGAAAAAGTCTCGCTATGGGCTTGATTTTGCAGGACGCTTCACGCACCCTTACTGACGACGACGCGGACCGTTGCGTACGAGAAGCGATAGCTGCGTTGGAGCAAACATGCAAGGCGAAGTTGCGAGGATGAGATGGCGCTGACCAAGGCGGAAATGGCCGAGCGGCTATTCCTCGATGTGGGCCTCAACAAGCGTGAGGCTAAGGAATTCGTGGACGCCTATTTCGAGGTCGTTCGCGGAGCGCTGGAAAACGGCGAGCAGGTGAAGTTGTCCGGTTTCGGCAATTTCGACCTGCGCCTGAAGAACCAGCGACCAGGGCGCAATCCCAAGACCGGCGAGGAGATTCCGATCTCCGCCCGCCGCGTGGTGACGTTCCGACCGGGACAGAAACTCAAGGTAAGAGTCGAGGGCTATGCTGGATCAAGGGAATAACACCGAACTGCCTGCCATCCCGGCCAAGCGCTATTTCACCATCGGTGAGGTCGGCGAGTTGTGCGGTGTGAAGCCCCACGTCCTGCGTTACTGGGAGCAGGAGTTTCCGGCCCTCAACCCGGTCAAGCGTCGCGGCAATCGTCGCTACTACCAGCGCCACGACGTGCTGATGATCCGCCAGATCCGCTCGCTGTTGTATGACGAGGGTTTCACCATCACCGGCGCGCGCGCGCGGCTGGAGGGCCCGCAGGCCCGGATGGAAGCAAGCATGTCGCACCAGATCGTGCGTCAGGTGCGGATGGAGTTGGAAGAAGTTCTGACCCTGCTGCGTCGCTGAAGGCTTCCGAACATGCCGTGCAAGCTGCTAGACTTGCCAGCTTGCCGTTTCGTCGGGGCGTAGCGCAGCCTGGTAGCGCATCTGCCTGGGGGGCAGAGGGTCGTCGGTTCGAATCCGGCCGCCCCGACCAATTGGCAAGAAATTAAAAAAGCGCCCTTGGGCGCTTTTTTGTTGGGAACGGGGAACGGGGAACGGGGAACGGGGAACGGCAGAGCATCGCCGCTTCGCATCTGTTCCCCATTCCCTGTTCCCCGTTCCCCGCCTCACTCAATACAGCACCCGGCTGCGCAAGGTGCCCGGAATCGCGGCCAATTGCGACTTCAGCTGGTTGGCCTGTGCCTCGTCGGCGCTGACGTCGATCACCACGTAGCCCACTTCGCTGTCGGTCTGCAGGAACTGGGCGTCGATGTTGATGTTGCCGGCCGAGAACAGCTCGTTGATCCGCGACAGCGTGCCCGGCACGTTGCGGTGGATGTGCAGCAGGCGGCGGCTGTGCGGATGTTCGGGCAGGGTGACTTCGGGGAAGTTCACCGCCGACAGGGTCGAGCCGTTGTCGCTGTAGCGGACCAGCTTGCTGGCCACCTCGATGCCGATGTTGTCCTGCGCCTCCAGCGTGCTGCCACCGATGTGCGGGGTCAGGATCACGTTGTCCATGCCCAGCAGCGGCGACACGAACGGGTCATCGTTGCCCTTCGGTTCGACCGGGAACACGTCTACCGCGGCGCCGGCCAGGTGGCCGTCGCGCAGCGTCGCGGCCAGCGCGTCGATATCCACCACGCTGCCCCGCGAGGCGTTGATCAGCATTGCGCCCGCGCGCATCCTCGCCAGCTGTTCCTGGCGGATCATCAGCTGCGTGGCCGGGGTTTCCGGCACGTGCAGGGTGACCACGTCGGAACGCTCGAGCAGGTCGTCCAGGCTGGCTACGGCACGGGCGTTGCCCAGCGATAGCTTGGTCTCGATGTCGTGGAAGATCACCCGCATGCCCAGGCTTTCGGCCAGCACGCCGACCTGGGTACCGATGTGGCCGTAGCCGACGATGCCCAGCACCTTGTCGCGTGTTTCGTAGCTGCCGCTGGCCGACTTGGACCAGCCGCCACGATGGCACTGCGCATTCTTCTGCGGAATGCCGCGCAGCAGCATGATGGCCTCGGCAATCACCAGCTCGGCCACGCTGCGGGTATTGGAGTAGGGCGCATTGAACACCGGCACGCCGGCCCTGCGTGCGGCGCCCAGGTCCACCTGGTTGGTGCCGATGCAGAAGCAGCCCACGGCGATCAGCCGCTTGGCGTGGCCAAGCATCTCGTCGGTCAGCTGGGTGCGTGAGCGGATGCCGACGATGTGCGCGTCGCTGATGCGTTGTCTCAGCTCGGCTTCCGGCAGCGACTTCGCATGCAGTTCGACCTGGCTGTAGCCCGCCCGATGAAACACGTCGACCGCACTGGCGCTGACCCCTTCCAGCAGCAATACCTTGATGTCCTGGCGGGGGTAGGAAGTCTGCATGGTTCGTTCCCTGGGAGTGAGAGGCGGGTCAGGCCAGAGTAGGCGAGGATTTGCGGCACCGCAACACTGGACTCGCCAGCGTGCGGCTGGCAGTCTTTGCGGACACTTGGAGCCGAAGCATGTCCGATCCCCGTCTTGCCGACCTGTCATGTCGTCTGCCCGAGCTGCGCCTGCTCACGGCCGCAGGCGACCTCGAACATTACGGACGCGACTGGACCCGCCGCTGGATTCCCGCCCCCCTGGCGATCGCGTTGCCGGCCACGGTGGACGAGGTGCAGGTGATCGTGCGCTGGGCGAACGAGCATGCCGTGGCGATCGTGCCTTCGGGCGGGCGCACCGGTCTTTCCGGTGGCGCGGTGGCGGCGAACGGGGAGCTGGTGCTGAGCCTGGAACGGATGAACCGGGTGCTGGATTTCAACGCGGTCGATCGCACGCTGACCGTGCAGGGGGGCATGATCCTGCAGCAGGTGCAGGAGACGGCGCGGGGGCACGGCCTGTTGTATCCGGTCGATTTCGCCGCCCGCGGATCGTGTTCGATCGGCGGCAACATCGCCACCAATGCCGGAGGCATCCGGGTGATCCGGCATGGCAACACCCGCGAGTGGGTCGCCGGGTTGAAGGTGGTGACCGGCGGCGGCGACCTGCTCGAACTCAACCGCGGCCTGGTCAAGAATTCCAGCGGCTACGATTTTCGCCAGCTTTTGATCGGTTCGGAAGGCACCCTGGGCATCGTGGTGGAGGCGACGCTGAAGCTGACCGATCCGCCGCTGCCGTCACAGGTGATGCTGCTGGCGCTGCCGGACATGGATGCGCTGATGGAAGTGTTCGCCCTGTTCCGCGCGCAGCTGTCCCTCCAGGCGTTCGAGTTCTTCACCGACCAGGCGTTGCAGCACGTGCTGGCGCACGGGGCGCAGCGGGCGATCGATGGCGAGCACCCGTATTACGTGGTCACCGAGTTTGATGCCGTCGACGAACAGCAACGGGAAGCCGCGCTGGGCGTGTTCGGGCAGGCGCTGGAGCGGGGCTGGGTCAGCGATGGCGTGATCGCCCAGAGTGAGGCCCAGGCGGCTGCGTTGTGGCGCCTGCGCGAAGGGATTACCGAAAGCCTGGCGCCGCGACGGCCGTACAAGAACGACGTGTCGGTGCGCATCAGCGCGGTGCCGGGTTTCCTGTGCGAGATGCAGGCCTTGCTGGCGAACGAATACCCCGGCATCGAGGTGATCTGGTTCGGCCACATCGGCGACGGCAACCTGCACATCAACGTGCTGCGGCCACACGACCTGGACGAGCCGGCCTTTCTTGCCCGCTGCGAGAAAGTCACCCGGCTGCTGGCGAACACCCTGCATTGCCACGGCGGCAGCATCTCGGCCGAACACGGCATCGGCCTGGTCAAGCGGGCCTATCTCGAAAGCACCCGCAGTGCGGCGGAAATCGCCCTGATGCGGGGCGTGCGCAAGGTGTTCGACCCACGGGGCATCCTCAACCCCGGCAAGCTGTTCACCGAGAGCTCGTGAGTTTTCAGGCTCCCGCAGGCACCGGTTCAAGGCTCAAACTGCGCCCATGCTAATCTCGACGGCTGTTCGTTGATCACGAGGAGCCCTCATGCCGTCGCCGCTGCTGCGTTCGCTGTATCCCGAAATCGAGCCGTTCGACAGCGGCATGCTGCGGGTGTCGCCGCTGCACACCTTGTACTACGAGCAGAGCGGCAACCCGAACGGCAAGCCGGTGGTGTTCCTGCATGGCGGCCCGGGCGGCGGCACGAATCCGAAATGCCGGCGCTTCTTCGATCCGGCGATCTACCGCATCGTGCTGTTCGACCAGCGCGGCTGCGGCAAGTCGACGCCGCATGCCGAGCTCACCGACAACACCACCTGGGACCTGGTCGCCGACATCGAACGCGTGCGCGAGCACCTGGGCATCGATCGCTGGCAGGTGTTCGGCGGATCGTGGGGTTCGACCCTGGCGCTGGCCTATGCGCAGACGCATCCGGACAAGGTCACCGAGCTGGTGCTGCGCGGCATCTTCATGCTGCGCCGCGCCGAGCTGGAATGGTTCTACCAGAGGGGCTGCGACGCGCTGTACCCGGACGCGTGGGAAACCTATCTCGCCGCGATACCCGAAGTCGAACGCGGCGACCTGATGAGCGCCTACCATCGTCGCCTGACCAGCGAGGACGCGAAGATCCGTACGGACGCGGCGCGTGCGTGGTCGGTATGGGAGGGCGCCACCAGCTTCCTGTGGCAGGACAAGTCGCACATCGAATCCAGTGCCGAGGACGAATTCGCGCTGGCGTTCGCCCGCATCGAATGCCACTACTTCGTCAATGGCGGCTTCTTCGAGCACGACGACCAGCTGCTGCGCAACGTCGACCGCATCCGCAACATCCCGGCGGTGATCGTGCAGGGGCGCTACGACGTGGTCTGTCCGCTGCGCAGCGCCTGGGACCTGCACCGTGCCTGGCCGGAGGCCGAGCTGCACATCGTGCAGGACGCCGGCCATTCCGCGTTCGAGCCGGGCATCCTGCACGAACTGGTGGAAGCGACCGACCGCTTTGGAAGGTGAGCGCCATCGGCGCTCCTCACCTTTTCCTCTCCCCACCGGGGAGGGGGCAGGTGAGGGTCGGGCTGGCGAAAAGGTGATCGAAGTTTTCTTGGCAACCCAAAGCCGACGGGCGGTGCCCGCCCCACCGGAGGGGCGGGTCAGTCGTTCGCCGGCAGCTGCTTGGTGCCGAAGATCTTGTCGCCGGCGTCGCCGAGGCCGGGCAGGATGTAGCCGTTCTCGTTGAGGCGCTGATCGATCGAGGCGGTGTAGATCTCGATGTCGGGATGGGCGGCGGTGATGCGATCCAGGCCTTCCGGCGCGGCGACCAGGAACAGTCCCTTGATGCGCCTGCAGCCAGCGGCTTTCAGCATGTCGACGGTGGCGACCAGGGTGCCGGCGGTGGCCAGCATCGGGTCGACGATCAGTGCGATGCGCTCGTCCATGCGGCCGGTGAGCTTCTCGTAATAGGTGACCGGCTTCAGTGTCTGTTCGTCGCGTTGCAGGCCGACCACGCTGACCTTGGCCGCGGGGATCAGGTCGAGCACGCCCGGCAGCATGCCCAGGCCCGCGCGCAGGATCGGCACGATGGTGATCTTCCGGCCCTTGATCCGGTGAACCTTGATCGGCCCGGCCCAGCCCTCGATCTCTTCCTCGACGGTTTCCAGGTCCTTGGTGGCCTCGTAGGTCAGCAGGGCGGCGACTTCGGAGGCCAGTTCGCGGAATTCCTTGGTACTGATGCCGGCACGGCGCATCAGGCCCAGCTTGTGCTGGATCAGCGGGTGGCGGACTTCGACGATCTTCATGGGCAGAGGCTTCACTGGCGGGCGCGTGGCGCAACAACCAGTGAGCTTAGCGAAGCGCCGCTGCCCACGCACGCGTACTGCGCGGGCAGCGGCCAGGCAGGCGTCAGTGCGTGGAAGGTGCGGCGTCGCCCTTCAGGCAACTGCTCATGAAGGTCTTGCGCTCGGCACCCTTGAGCGCCTTGGTCTTGGCGTCGGCGTTGCAGGTCTTCATCTTTTCCTGCTGGGCTGCCTTGGCCGACGGCGTGGCCGCCGTGCTGTGGCCCTTGAGGCACGAACTCATGAAGGCCTTGCGTTCGTCTCCCTTCTTGCCGGTGGCCTGCTTGTTGCAGTCCGCCATGCGCTGCTGTTGCGCGGTGCGTGGCTTGGCCGGCGCGGCGGTGCCCGCTTGCGGCGTGGCGGCGAAGGTGGCGCCGGCGAAGGCGAAGGCAGCACTGATTGCGAGCAGACGTAGTGACATCGACATCGTTGAGTCCTCCCTGGGTAACCGGCTGCTGCCGGCCCGGGCAGTCTAGGCAGGAGATACCTTCCGCGTCTGCAGGCAAGATCTTGCGTGCATGAAGTATTCAGCTGAAGCGCCATGTCGTGCCTGGCCGGCGCCAGCGTGGGCCGATGGCTGCGCCCGTCCACAAAAGACGAGGCCGCGCCGGACAAGCCGGCGCGGCCTCGAAGTTCCATGGAAAGTGCGCTCAGGCGGCTTCGGCCTTGGCCTTGCGCGGTCCTTCCAGCAGTGCCTTGCGCACGTGGGACACGATCAGGTCGATCTCCGCGCTGGTCACCTTGAAATGCGGGGTGAAGCGCAGCGAGTTGGTGCCGCCGTGGATCACGCCGACGCCGTGCTCGCGCATGTACTCCTCGGTCGAGTCGGCGCCGTAGCACTTGTACTCGGGCGCCAGCTCGCAGGAGAACAGCAGGCCGGTGCCCTGCACCTTGGTGATCAGGCCGCCCAGTTCGTTCTTCAGCGCATTGAGCTTGTCCACGAATTCCTTGCCGCGCTCGCGGATGTTGCTGCGCACCTCGTCGCTGAGCTCGCCCAGGGTGGCCAGCGCCACGTCCAGCGCGCGGGGGTTGGCGGTCATGGTGTTGCCGTAGATGCCCTTGCGGTACAGCCCGGCGGTGTGTTCGGTGACGGCCAGCACCGACAGCGGATACTGCCCGGCGTTGAGCGCCTTGGAGAAGGTCTCCATGTCCGGCGGCGGCAGGCCCTCGAAGCCGGGGTAGTCGACGAAGGACAGCACGCCATGGGCGCGCAGGCCGGCCTGGATCGAGTCGATCAGCAACAGGCTGCCATGGGCGGAGGTGAGTTCGCGTGCCGCCTTGTAGAACTCGGCGGTCACCGCGCGACCGGGGTCGCCTTCGCCCATCACCGGCTCCAGGAACATCGCCTCGATGAACCAGCCATGCTTGTCGGCATCGGCGAAGGCTGCTTCAAGCTGGGCCACATCGTATGGCGCCACCGTGATCACGCTGTCCTCGTGGCGGTAGCTGGCCAGGTTCTGCTGGTAGGCCTTGCGGCTGGAATCGGAGTACAGCGCCGGCTTTTCGGTGCGGCCGTGGAAGGCGCCCTTCACCGCCAGGCGCTTGATCGTGCGGCCGGCATAACGACCGCCTTCGTCGGTCATCGCCTTGGCGTTGACGTCCGCGATGCGGCAGGCCAGGGTGACCGACTCGGAACCGGAGTTGAGGCACATGTAGCTCGTGTACGGGCTGCCGCCGCGGCTGCGACCGAGTTCCCTGTCCAGCGCCCTGGTGAACTGCAGCTGCGCCACGCTGGGCGACATCACGTTGGCCATCACCTGCGGGCGGCCCAGCGCAGCGAGAATCGCCGCGTCGTTGTGGCCGAAACCGAGCATGCCGTAGCCGCCGTTGTCGTGCACCACGGCACCCTTCAGGGTGACGATCCACGGGCCACGCGCCGCGGCCGGCAGGTAGGGGTTGATCGCGTCATCGGGATAGAAATTGACGAAGCCCGCCTGCGCCTGGGCCAGCTGTTCGGCTTCGTCGAGCTTGAGGAAGTCCGCCAGCTCGGCACGCAGTTCATGATGGCGGGCGACCGCTTCGGCAATCGCCTGGACCAGCAGCGGATCGTTCGCCGCCATGCGTTCGATGCTGGCGTCGTCCAGGCCGGTGGTACGCGGCTTGCCGCCGAAATCGCGCAGTTCGCGCAGCTGGTTGATCACACCCATGATGAATCCTCCGTAGCTCCGCCGGGCGGCACGCATGGCCGGATGGCGGATTGGTGAATGCGTGGCGAAAAACGCGAGCGTCTGCGTTTTTCCAATGACTTCAGTCGTTTGAGATCGCCGCACGGGGGCTTTCAGGGCGGCCTTATCCCTCACAGGATACCTTGGCCGCTCAGCCACCGTAACCCCCGGGGCCAGGTGACGGCTGTCATCCCGGATGGCTGACGAGGGCGACTGCCGCCAGCCGGCGGCGGCGCGCAGCATGCATGGCACTGGAGGATTTCCCATGCCGCATGCCGAAAAACCGATCGCCCGCCTCGCCGGCGCCGTCAAACGTTATGGCTCGCTCACCGCGCTGGACGGTGCCGAGCTGCAGGTTCATCCGGGCGAGCTGCTGGCCCTGCTTGGCCCCAATGGCGCCGGCAAGACCACCGCCATCGCCTTGCTGCTGGGCCTGGTCCGCGCCGACGCCGGCAGCGTGCAACTGTTCGGCGAGGACCCGCAGTCGATCGAGCCACGCCGCCGCATCGGCGTGATGCTGCAGCATGCCGAGCTGCCGCCGACGCTGCGCGTGGGCGAGTTGCTGCGACTCACCGCCAGCTACTACCCGAACCCCCGCTCGCTGCAGGAATCGGCTGCGCTGGCAGGCATCGGCGACCTGCTCCGGCGTCCTTACGCGAAACTTTCCGGCGGCCAGCAGCGGCGCGTGCAGTTTGCGCTGGCGTTGTGTGGCCGGCCCGAGCTGCTGTTCCTGGACGAGCCCACCGTGGGCATGGACATCGATGCGCGACAGAAGCTGTGGGCGGCGATCCGCCAGCTGATCGATGAAGGCTGCGCGGTGCTGCTGACCACGCACTACCTGGAGGAAGCCGAGGCGCTGGCCGACCGGGTCTGCGTGATGTCGCACGGCAAGGTCATCCACGAGGGCACGGTGGAAACGCTGCGTGCCCGGGTCGCGCAGAAGCGCATCCGCTGCCGTACCACGCTGCCGGCCGAGCTGATCCGCGACTGGCCCGGGATCGGCGAGGTCCGCCAGGAAAACGGCCGCACCTACATCGTCACTGCCGAAGCGGAGCCGGTGGTGCGGCGCCTGCTGGAAGCCGATCCGCAGCTCGGCGAGCTGGAAGTGCAGCGCGCCGGCCTGGCCGAGGCGTTCACCGAACTGACCCGCGATGCCGACGAGGCATCGACCAATCCGCAGCGCGAGGCCGCCTGAAATGGACATCGTGATGACTGAAGCACCTGTTTCGTTCCCCGCCACCATGCCGCGCCGCCGCGTGCTTGGCGCGTATCTGGAGGAGGCGCGCAGCGAATGTCTGCGCTACATGCGCAGCCCGAGTTTCATGCTGCCGATCATGCTGTTCCCGGCGATGTTCTACCTGCTGTTCGGGGTGTTGATGGCCAAGTCCAACGGCGCCGATGCGGCGCGCTATCTGCTGGCCAGCTATGGCGTGTTCGGCGTGATGAGCCCGGGGCTGTTCGGCTTCGGCGTATCGCTGGCACTGGAACGCGACAGCGGCCTGCTGACCTTCAAGCGCGCGCTGCCGATGCCGCCCGGCGCCTACCTGATCGGCAAGATGATCATGGCGATGGCCGCTGCCGCCGGGGTAGTCGTGTTGCTGCTGGCGATGGCTCTCACCCTGGGCCACGTGACGCTGGCCGCGTCGCAGGCCGCCGCGTTGCTCCTGGTCGGGGTGCTGGGCGTGCTGCCGTTCTGCGCTCTCGGCATGTTCGTGGGCACGCTGTTCAAGGGGCAGGGCGCGCCGGGCGTGCTGCAACTGGTCTACCTGCCGATGTCGTTCATGTCCGGCCTTTGGTTCCCGCTGCCGATGCTGCCGAAGTTCCTGCAGCAGATCGCGCCGATCTGGCCGAGCTATCACCTGGACATGCTGGCGCTGGCCGCCGTGGGCATGAACACGCAGCCTCTGCTGGGCCACGTGCTGGTTTTGCTGGCGTTCGCCGCGGGCTTCCTTCTGCTGGCGGCGCGGCGCCTGCGTCGGCACGGTTGAAGTAGCATGCAGGGCAGCCCGCATTTTCAGCGAAGCACCACGCCATGATCCCCGCCTTCATCGCCCGATGGTTCGTTCCGGCCCCGGATTCCGCCGTGGCCGAGGACTTGCGACGCGGCAAGTCGCCGTGGGCCGACAGCGTGCACCTGCTGTGGTCGCTGTGGATCTTCATCACGCCGATGTTCGATCACGGCCTGCGCGGCTACACGCAGACCTGGCTGCTGTTCACGCTGGTCTCGTATCCGGTGTTCCTGCTGTTGTTTGCCAAGCTGCAGCTGGCTTCGCGGCGGACCGCCCATTTCTATGCCTGGGGCATGGCGGTGCTGTGCTTCGCCCTGTTGCGCTGGTATCCCAGCGGCCTGAGCTATTTCGTCTACGCCTGCGTCATGCTCAGTCATTGCGACCGGAGGCAGTTCCGGAACTATGTCCTTCAGGTGCTGGCGATCAACGCGATCTACGTGGCACTGGCCTGGTGGATCGGCTACCCGTCCGTCTTGATGGTGATCATGCCGGTCACCGTGTTCGTGATCTGCATCATCGTCACCGTCGAGCAGCTCCACAAGGAAAAGGATGCCGCGCTCAGTCTTTCGCATGACGAAGTGCGCCGGCTTGCCGCGACCGCGGAGCGCGAGCGGATCGGCCGCGACCTGCACGACCTGCTGGGCCACACGCTGTCGCTGATCACGCTGAAGCTGGAGTTGTCGCGCAAGCTGTTCGACCGCGACGTCGAGGCGGCCAGGCGCGAAGTGGAGGAGGCCGAGAAGGTCGCCCGGCACGCGCTGGCCGAAGTGCGCAGCGCCGTCACCGGCATCCGCGCCACCGACCTGGCGGCGGAACTCGCGTCGGCGCGGCTGCTGCTGGAATCGTCGCGTGTGCACCTGGAATACAACGCCCCGTCGATCGACATGCCGGCCGAGATCGAGCGCGGGCTCTCGCTGGTGCTGCGCGAGGCGGTGACCAATATTGCCCGCCATGCGGCGGCCACCTGCGTCCAGGTCGAGCTGCGACGCGAACACGCGGCCGTCTGCCTGCAGGTCAACGACAACGGTCGCGGTGGCATCGCCACCGATGGCAACGGCATCAGCGGCATGCGCGAGCGCGTGCGCGCCCTGGGTGGAACCCTGGAGGTGCAATCGCCGCTCGGCGGCGGCACCCGGTTGCGGGTGGTGGTGCCGGTGCCCGTGCTGCGTCTGGTCGAGCCGTCGCGCGCGGCACCGGCAGCGCCGCCAGCGCAGACCGGCTCCGGTTATCCTGCGGCCTGACCGGCCATCGCGCCGGCTTTCCCTTTCGATAGACGGGCAAAACCATGATTCGTGTGTTGCTGGCCGAAGACCAGGCGATGGTGCGCGGGGCGCTGTCGGCCCTGCTCAAGCTGGAACCGGATATCGACGTGCTCGGCTCGGCGGCGGACGGCGAGGCGGCGTGGCGTGACATCCAGAAGCACAAGCCCGATGTGCTGGTCACCGACATCGAGATGCCCGGGCTGACCGGGCTGGAGCTGGCCCAGCGCATCCAGCGGCAGGAGTTGCCGATCAAGGTGGTGATCGTCACCACCTTCGCCCGCCCCGGCTTCCTGCGCCGCGCGCTGGACGCTGGCGTGTCCGGCTATCTGCTGAAGGATGCGCCAGCGGAGAACCTCGCCGATGCGCTGCGCACCGTGCATCGCGGTGGTCGCGCCATCGATCCCCAACTGGCGCTGGAAGCGTGGTCGGAAGCCGATCCGCTGAACGACCGCGAGCGCCAGGTATTGCGCCTGGCCGGCGAAGGTCAATCGGCCGGCGACATCGCCGCGCAATTGAATCTGTCGCATGGCACCGTGCGCAATTATCTTTCCGAGGCGATCGGCAAACTCGGCGTGGCCAATCGCATCGAGGCTTATCGACTGGCACGGCAAAAAGGCTGGTTGTAGGAATTATTCGGGTATTCGACAAAATCGCTTGCACTCCGAAAATGATCCGCGTATTGTTCGCGTCCTTCGCCGCCGTGGCGATAATCCGATGAAGAAACTTTCCATGTCATTCAGTCTCGTTCCCGCAAACAAGCCAGGCATGTCGCGCGACCATCGCGACGCGGGCCTGTTTGCGCGCGATGAAAGGCACGACCTGGCAACCGCTTTCCGATAATCGACTGATCCCTTCGCGGAGATCGGTCACCCCGATCTCCCGAGGCAACGCGAACGCCCTCGGGTCGCCATGCCCGGGGGCGTTTTGTTTTGGCGTTCGCCGGGGATGCGCATGCATCGAACCACCTTGCAGGAATTCGCTACGCCCTGAAGCATCCGGCTCGTGCAGCCGAGGCAGGGGCACGGCTGCAGACCGGCGCATGTGCGCTGCGTCCCGATGCTTCGGCGCGGGCTGTGTGCGGATCGGATTCCACACGAACAGGGTCGTCAAGGCCCGCACGAATGTCCGGTTGGCGACAGCCGGGCATGTGGAACGTCAGCCACAAGGGCTTTCAGCGGCGCGGGTTCCCAAGACCCGCCCGGTGCGCGCGGCTTTGCCGGCAGCGTATGCCGGGGCCTGCGGGGAGATGTTCCGCGATGACGTTGGCTCAGTGGTAGAGCGGCAGCGAACGCTGCAGGTCGCCGGTTCGAATCCGGCACGTCAGCCACTGGATAGCTCAGATGGGTAGAGCATCGGTCTCATAAACCGAGTGTCGCGGGTTCGGCTCCCGCTCCAAAACCATGACCTGTCACGTCATGACACCAGGAACGAAAGTTCCGACCAGGAAACGCCTCGTGTGGAACGCGGCACGCCCGTCAGGGATGAGGGCGGACCGAGTGACGCAGCGAGGATTGAGCCGGGCCGGCCCCCTGCAGGCGGACGGTCGGTCGTCGAACGACATCGCGGCAATGCATCGCCGTGATCAGCTGATGACCGACTCTCTTCCGAAGCGTGCGGGCTTCGCTGGATCCATCGTCGGGAGGCGTTTCCGCCTTTTTAAATAAAGCTTTCGGTTATTGAAGATAATCGCGCGTTTATCCCGGAAGGGAGGGGTGATTGCACCCCGAAGTAAATCACGGTCCGCATCGATCCGGCGGCCCTGATTCATTCAGTACGGATCGAAACCGGGAATATCGACAAGGAGTATCGCCATGTTCTGGCTCAAGCAAATCGTGATCGGCGACGGCGAGCGCGGTCTGCTGTATCGCAACCGTCGTTTCGAGCGCGTGCTGTCGCCGGGCGTGCATCGCCTGTTCGACCCGCGCAAGCGCATCGCCGTGACGGTGCACAACCTCACCCGCCCGGAATACGCCGGCAGCGATGCCGAGGTGTTGACGGCGCAGATGGACGGCCCGCTGGCCGAGTGCTTGCTGGTGGCCGACATCGGCACCGACCAGGTCGGCCTGGTGCTGAAGAGCGGCAAGCTGGAAGACGTGCTGGCGCCGGGTACGCGCAAGCTGTACTGGAAGGGCATCGTGCCGGTCGAAGTGCAGGCAGTCTCGCTGGTGGAAACGCTGGAGATCGATGCGCACGTGGCGAGTCGTCTGCGTCAGCTTGGCGTGCTCGGCAAGGTGGCGGTGACGGTGGACGTGCCGGCGGAATCGACGGGCCTGCTGTTCGTCGACAACAAGCTGGTGCGCACGCTGGCGCCGGGTGCCTGGGCGTTCTGGAATTTCCGGAAGAACGTGGCGGCGGAGGTGATCGAGCTGCGCGTGCAGTCGCTGGAAGTGTCGGGCCAGGAACTGCTGACCCGCGACAAGGTGAGCCTGCGGGTGAACCTGGCCGCCAGCCTGCGCGTGACCGATCCGGTCGCCGCGCGCACGAAGGTGGCCAAGTATGGCGACTACCTCTATCGCGAGCTGCAGTACGGCCTGCGCAAGGCGGTCTCCGGCAAGACGCTGGACGAGCTGCTGGGCGACAAGGCCTCGCTGGATGCGGACATCTTCGCCTACGTGCGCGGCCGTGTCGTCGAGCTGGGCATCGAGGTGCTCGGCGTGGGCGTCAAGGACGTGATCCTGCCGGGCGAGATGAAGGACATCCTCAACAGTGTGGTGCAGGCGGAGAAGGCGGCCCAGGCCAACGTGATCCGCCGGCGCGAGGAGGCGAACGCCACCCGTTCTCTGCTCAACACCGCGCGGCTGATCGAGGAAAGTCCGGTGCTGATGCGTCTGAAGGAGCTGGAGGCCTTGGAAAAGGTCACCGAGAAGATCGACAAGCTGACCGTGTTCGGCGGCCTGGACGGCGTGCTGAACCAGTTGGTCAGCCTCAGGCAGTAACCTCGTGGCGCGCGCACGGATGCGCTCGCCACGATCCATTCAAGGAAAGATGTGATGAGCAACCAACAATACGAACTGCTGCACGCCGAAGGCAGCGCTACGCCGATCAAGGGCTGGGTGCACGGCGTGCCGCTGGAAGACTCCGCGAAGCAGCAACTGCGCAACATCGCCACGCTGCCGTTCGTCGGCCCGTGGGTCGCGGTGATGCCGGACGTGCATCTGGGCAAGGGCGCCACGGTGGGTTCGGTGGTGCCGACCCGGGGCGCGATCATCCCGGCCGCGGTCGGCGTGGACATCGGCTGCGGCATGGCCGCGGTGCGGACCACGCTGCGCGCCAGCGACCTGCCGGACAACCTGGCCCAGCTGCGCTCCAGCATCGAGCGCGGCGTGCCGGTCGGCAACGGCCGTGGCGGCGAGCATGGCAAGCCGTCGGACGGCATCCACGCGATGCTGGTCGAATCCCGGCTGGCCGAGCGGCTGGGGGCGATCAAGGCGAAGCACCGCAAGATCCGCACCGACAAGGTCGACCGGCAGCTCGGCACGCTCGGCGGCGGCAACCACTTCATCGAGGTCTGCCTCGACGAATCGGGCGCGGTGTGGGTGATGCTGCACTCCGGTTCGCGCGGCACCGGCAACCTGATCGGCAGCTACTTCATCGAGCGGGCGCGCGAGGAGCTGGCGCAGCGCGTGCTGGGCTTCGACCTGCCGGACAAGGACCTCGCGTTCTTCCTGGAAGGCGAGCCGCTGTTCGACGACTACGTCGAAGCGGTGTCCTGGGCGCAGGATTACGCCCGGGCCAACCGCGAGGCGATGATGGCGCGGGTGCTGGCCGAGATGCGCCACCGGCTGCCCAAGTTCCAGCTGGAACAGATGGCGGTGAACTGCCACCACAACTACGTGCAGAAGGAGACGCACGGTGGCGAGGAACTGCTGGTGACCCGCAAGGGCGCGGTGAGCGCCCGCGCCGGCGAGCTCGGCATCATCCCGGGCAGCATGGGCACGTGCAGCTACATCGTGCGTGGCAAGGGCAGTCCGGACAGTTTCCACAGCTGCAGCCACGGCGCGGGCCGGGTGATGAGCCGTACCGCGGCGCGCCAGCAGATCACCCTGGCCCAGCATCGGGAAGCCACCGCCCACGTCGAATGCCGCAAGGACGCGGCGGTGATCGACGAGTCGCCGGCGGCGTACAAGTCGATCGACGCGGTGATGGCCGCGCAGACCGATCTGGTCGAGGTGGTGCACACGCTGCGCCAGGTGCTGTGCGTGAAGGGATGAGCGCTGCCCCGCGAGGGGCGGCGTTTTTTGCAGACGTGCCCCGGCGCGCCTGCTGCGGGATAATGCTCCGTTTCCCGATGCCGGCCACACCCGCCTTGAAGAAGTCCGATTTCGATTTTGACCTGCCGCCCGAGCTGATCGCCCAGGCCCCGCTGCCCGAACGCTCGGCCAGCCGGATGCTGCTGCTCGACGTGGCGGCGCAGTCGCGGGAAGACCGCATGTTCCGCGAACTGCCGGACTTCCTGCGGCCGGGCGACCTGCTGGTGTTCAACGACACCCGCGTGCTGCCGGCGCGGCTGTACGGGCGCAAGGACACCGGCGGCGCGGTGGAGATCCTGATCGAGCGGGTCACCGGTGCGCACGAGGCCACCGTGCAGCTCGGCGTCAGCAAGAAACCGAAAGAGGGCGGCCGGATCGAGCTGGCCGACGGCAGCCATGCGGTGGTGCTGGGCCGCGACGAGGGCTTCTTCCGGCTGCGTTTCGAGGCACCGGAACCGCTGGAAAAATTGCTGCTGAAACTGGGCGAGATGCCGCTGCCGCCGTACATCGAGCGGCACGCCGACGCCAGTGACATGGAGCGCTACCAGACCGTGTTCGCCCGCGAGCCCGGCGCGGTGGCCGCGCCGACCGCGGGCCTGCACTTCGACGAGGCGACCCTGGCCCGGCTGCGCGAGCGCGGCGTCGAGTTCGGTTACGTCACCCTGCACGTGGGCGCGGGCACGTTCCAGCCGGTCCGTGCGGATGACCTGAAAGACCATCACATGCATACCGAGTGGCTCAACGTCGGGGCGCACCTGATCGGCCAGATCCGCCGCACTCGCGCGAACGGCGGGCGGGTGATCGCGGTGGGTACCACCGTGGTGCGCGCGCTGGAAAGCGCCAGCAAGGACGGCGAACTGCATCCGTTCGCAGGCGAGACGCAGATCTTCATCTTCCCCGGCTACCGCTTCAGCAGCATCGACGGCCTGCTCACCAACTTCCACCTGCCGCAGTCGACCCTGCTGATGCTGGTGTCGGCGCTGGCCGGGCGCGAGTACATGCTCGACGCGTACCGCCACGCGGTGGAGCAGCGGTACCGGTTCTTCTCGTATGGCGATTCGATGCTGATCCTGCCGAAGGGCGTCTAAACCCGCGATAATGGCCGGATGACTTCCCTCCAGTTCAACGTTCACGCCACCGACGGCGCCGCCCGCCGCGGCCGCCTGACTTTCGCCCGCGGCACCATCGAGACCCCGGCCTTCATGCCGGTGGGCACCTATGGTTCGGTCAAGGCGATGACCCCGCGCGACGTCACCGAGACCGGCGCCGAGATCATCCTGGGCAACACGTTCCACCTGTTCCTGCGGCCGGGGCTGGAGATCGTCGGGAAGTTCGGTGGGCTGCACCGCTTCATCGGCTGGGACAAGCCGATCCTCACCGACTCCGGCGGCTTCCAGGTGTTTTCGCTGGCGCACAAGCGCAAGATCACCGAGGAGGGCGTGACGTTCGCCTCGCCGGTGGACGGTTCGAAGGTGTTCCTGTCGCCGGAAGTGTCGATGCAGATCCAGAAGACGCTGGATTCTGACATCGCGATGATCTTCGACGAGTGCACGCCGTATCCGGCCACCGAGAAGGTGGCGTCCGACTCGATGGAGCTCTCGCTGCGCTGGGCCGCGCGTTCGCGCCGCGCGTTCGACGACCTGAAGAACCCCAACTCGCTGTTCGGTATCGTGCAGGGCAGCGTCTACGAGAACCTGCGCCGGCGTTCGGCCGCGGGCCTGATCGACATCGGCTTCGACGGCTACGCGGTCGGCGGCCTGGCGGTGGGCGAGCCGGAGGCCGAACGCAACCACGCGCTGGACTTCACCGTGCCGCTCTTGCCGGTGGACAAGCCGCGCTACCTGATGGGCGTGGGCCGTCCCGAGGACATCGTCGAGGCAGTGCGCCGCGGCATCGACATGTTCGATTGCGTGATGCCCACGCGCAACGCCCGCAACGGCTTCCTGTTCACCGCCGAGGGCACGCTGCGCATCCGCAACGCCAAGTACGCCACCGATACGGCGGTGATCGAGGAAGGCTGCGACTGCTACAGCTGCAGCAATGGCTTCAGCCGCGCCTACCTGCGCCATCTTGACCGCTGCAACGAGATCCTCGGCAGCCAGCTGGCCACCATGCACAACCTGCGCTATTACCAGCGGCTGATGGCCGGGCTGCGCGAGGCGATCGCCGGCCAGGCCCTGGAAGCGTTCGTGGCGGAGTTCTACGCCCGTCGCCGGGTAGCCGGGACGGGGTCAGGGTCAATTTCCGCAGGCGAAAAGTGACCCTGACCCCCTGAAGGACCCTCGCGGCCGCTGCCGTGCACGCTCCGGGGGTGCATGGCATAATCGGGAATCTTTTCCCAGGCGTTCTGTCGAAAACCTCGACAACGCCCAGACTTGCGAGACAGACCCATGAGTTTTCCGATCTCCCCCGTGCTGGCCCAGGCCGCGGCTCCGCAGCCCGCCGGCGGCGGCATGTCCATGATCATCATGATGGTGGTGCTGTTCGGCCTGATGTATTTCATGATGATCCGTCCGCAGGCGAAGCGGCAGAAGGAGCATCGTGCGCTGATCGCGGGCCTGGCCAAGGGCGACGAGGTGGTCACCAACGGCGGCATCGCCGGACGGGTGGACGAAGTGGGCGAGACCTTCATCACCGTCGAGATCGCCAGCAACGTCAAGGTGAAAGTGCAGAAGGGCGCGGTGCAGCAGGTGTTGCCCAAGGGCTCGCTGAAATCCGTCTGAAGAAGTACCGGACGCCGCCAGGGGGCCTGGGCGGCGACTTGCGACGTGGCCATTCCCGATTGTTGCTACCGCCGCGGCCTGGTGCCGCGGCTTTGATGGATGCAAGGCATGAGTGATTTTCCTCGCTGGAAGTACGCGCTGGTCGCGCTGGTGATGTTGTTCGGCGTGATCTACGCGCTGCCGAACGCCTTCCCGCCGGTGCCGGCGGTACAGGTCACCGCGAACCGAGATGCGCCGCCGATCAACACCGCCTTCCAGCAGAAGGTGGAAGCCGGGCTGAGGGCGAAGAAGGTCGCCGTGAACGAGGTCTTCGTGGAAGGCGACCACCTGCTGGTGACGTTCGCCAACTCCGACGTGCAGAAGACCGGCTCCGACGAGATCAAGGCGCTGGTGGGCGATGGCTACACGGTCGCGTTCAAGCTGCAGTCCAACGTGCCGCACTGGCTGGGCGTGATCGGTGCCCGCTCGATGCCGCTGGGCCTGGACTTGCAGGGTGGCGTGCACTTCCTGATGCAGGTCGACCAGAAGGACGTGATCGAGAAGCAGGAAAACAGCTACGCCGATGACGTGCGCAGCCTGTTGCGCCAGAAGAACATCCGCTACGAGTCGGTCACCCGCAGCGCGGTCGATGGCCAGGGCATCTCGGTGATCCTGCGCTCGGCCGAGGACCGCAAGACCGCGTCCGACGCGATTGCCAACGAATACACCGACCTCAACGTGTCCGACGGCGCCAGCACCGGCGACCGCTTCATGCTGAAGGTGACGGTCAAGCCGGAAAAGCTGCGCGAACTGGCCCGCGGTGCGATCACCCAGAACCTGGGCACACTGCGCAACCGCATCAACGCGCTGGGCGTGTCCGAGCCGCTGATCCAGCAGCAGGGCGACAGCCGCATCGTGGTCGAGCTGGCCGGCGTGCAGGACCCGACCGAAGCGAAGAAACTGATCGGCGCGGTGGCCACCCTGCAGTACCGCCCCGGCATCGGCCAGCCTGGCGATGCGCGTGCGGTGGAAGCAGCGCGCACCGGCAACATCCCGCCGGATGCCAACCTGTATTACATGCGTGGCGACAACCGCCCGGTGCTGGTCAGCAAGCAGATCATCGTGACCGGCAACCAGCTGATCGACGCCTCTTCCGGCATCGACCAGAACAGCGGCACGCCGAAGGTCGACGTGACCCTGAACGCCGCGGGCGCCCGCAAGATGGGCGACTTCACCAACGCCAATGTCGGCAAGCCGATGGCGGTGGTGTACGTGGAGCAGGTCTACGAGACCAAGGTCGTCGACGGCAAGGAAGTGCGCGTGCCCAAGATCACCGAGACGGTGATCAACGACGCGACCATCCAGGGCGCCTTCAGCAAGCAGTTCCAGACCAGCGGCCTGGGCAGTCCGAAAGAGGCATCCGACCTGGCCCTGCTGCTCAAGGGCGGCGCGCTGGCCGCACCGATGGACATCGTCGAGGAAGGCGTGATCGGCGCCAGCCTCGGCCAGGACAACATCGACAAGGGCTTCAAGGCGGTGCTGCTGGGCCTGGCGCTGGTGCTGCTGGCCGCGGCGATCTACTACAAGCTGTTCGGCCTGGTGGCGGACATCGCGCTGTTCTTCAACCTGGTGATCCTGGTGGCGGTGATGTCGCTGATCGGCGTCACCCTGACCATGCCCGGCGTGGCCGGCATCGTGCTGACCCTGGGCATGGCGATCGATGCGAACGTGCTGATCTGCGAACGCGTGCGTGAGGAACTGCGCAACGGCTCCAGTCCGCACGCCTCGATCCGCGCCGGTTACGAGAAGGCCTGGTCGACCATTCTGGATGCGAACGTCACCCACCTGATCGCGGCGCTGGCACTGACCACGATGGGTACCGGTGCGATCAAGGGCTTCGGCGTGACCCTGCTGATCGGCATCCTGACTTCGCTGTTCACCTCGGTGACGTTGACGCACGCGTTCACCGCGGCGATCCACGGTCATCGCAAGCTCAAGACGCTGTCGGTCTAAGGAATCCCCATGGAAATTTTCAATCACGACAGCGATATCCACTTCCTGGGGATGCGCAAGTACACCGTGGCCATCGCCATCTTCCTGATGGTGGCCTCGATTGGCCTGATCGCGTTCAAGGGCCTCAACTACGGCCTGGACTTCACCGGCGGCGTGTCGATGGTCGTCGACTACGGACAGTCGGTGGAAATCGCCGACGTGCGTGGCGCGCTGGAGAAGGGCGGCATCCACAACGCGATGGTGCAGAGCCTCGGCGGTACCCGTGAGGTGTCGATCCGTCTGCAGCCCAAGGACGATCCCGGCGCCGTCGATGCTGCCGGCAAGTTCAACCTCGACAAGATCGCCGCCGACGTGCTCAAGGTACTGCACGTGAGCCGCCCGGACGCGAAGCTGAAGAGCCGCGACTACGTCAGCGCCCAGGTCGGCCAGGAACTGCGCAGCGACGGCACGGTGGCCGCCGTGTTCGTGATCCTCGGCATCATGGCCTACCTGTGGATCCGCTTCGAGCGTCGCTTCGCGATTGCCGCGGTGGCCACCGAAGTCCATGACACCCTGGTCACCCTGGGCATCCTGGCGCTGGTCCAGCGCGAGTTCGACATGACCGTGCTGGCCTCGGTGCTGGCGGTGATCGGCTACTCGATCAACGACAAGGTGGTGGTGTTCGACCGCATCCGCGAACTGTTCCGCCTGGCGCGCAAGGCCGAGCCGGAGGAGATCCTCAACCGCTCGATCAACAACACGCTGTCGCGCACCATCATCACCTCGCTGTTCACCGGCATCACCATGGGCGCGCTGTACTTCTTCGGCGGCACCGCGGTGCACGGCTTCGCCGTCACCATGCTGATCGGCATCGTGGTCGGAACGCTGTCCTCGATCTTCGTCGCCAGCCCGATCCTGCTGTGGCTGGGCGTGTCGAAGAAGGACCTGATGCCGGTGACCAAGGAAAACCCCGAGCTGGCGCGGCGTCCCTGAAGCAACCATCGCTCGCGTTGCGAGCGATTCCAAATGATCTTCCCCTGCATGCAGGGGAAGATGCCCGCAGGGCAGCCGAACGAAAACGGCCCGGTGCAATCCGGGCCGTTTTTTTTGCATGAGACGCGCCTCACCTTACCCCCGTAACCCGTCCTCCAGCTCCGCCAGCCGCTCCGGCGTGCCCACATCGGTCCACGCGCCCCGATGATGCGTACCGTCGATCTGCCCCCGCGCCATCGCCTTCACCAGCAGCGGCCGCAGCCTGAATCGTGGCGGCTTCGCATCGGCGCCTGCTGCGGCGCCGACCGCCCCGGCCCAGTCGTCCAGCAACTCGCGGCGGAACACGCCGATGCCGCTGTAGGTCAGCCGGGGTTCGCCGTCGCCGTGCACTTGTCCCGTCGCATCCAGCCGGAAGTCGCCGCCGGGATGATGGGCGGGATTGTCGGTCAACAGCAGATGCGCAAGGCCGCGAGGTTCGGCGGGCAGCCGGTCGAAGTCGGCGTCGCACCACACGTCGCCGCTCACCACCAGGAACGGCTCGCTGCCCAGCAGTGGCAGCGCATTCAGCATGCCGCCACCGGTTTCCAGCGGTATCGGCCCTTCGTAGGCGTAGCGGATGCGCAGGCCCCAGCGCGAGCCGTCGCCCAGGGCCTCGGGAAACTGTTCGGCCAGATGCGAGGTGTTGATCACCACGTAGTTCACGCCGGCGGCGGCGAGCTTCTCCAGATGCCACGCGATCAGCGGCTTGCCGCCGACGCGGAGCAGCGGCTTGGGCGTGTGGTCGGTCAACGGGCGCATGCGTTCGCCGAGGCCGGCGGCAAAGATCAGCGCGTGCCTCATGCCGCTGTCGCCTGGCGCAGGTCGCGTGCGCCGACCTGGCGTTGCAGGAAGGCCACGAAGTCGGCCAGCTCGGGGTAACGCGCCGCCACCTCGATCACGTAGTCGTAGACGCGGGGCAGGTCGTCGAGATAGCCGGACTTGCCGTCGCGGTAGTACAGCCGGCAGAAGATGCCCAGCACCTTGACGTGCCGCTGCAGGCCGATCAGGTCGAACCAGCGCAAAAAGCGTTCGCGACTGACCGCCGGTTCGATCAGGCCGGCGCCGAGCAGGCGCAGGCGATGGCCTTCGGCCCAGGCCTCGACCCGCGCGCGGTCCCACGCGATGTAGCAGTCGCGCAGCAGCGAGGCGAGGTCGTAGGTGATCGGCCCGTGCAGTGCGCCCTGGAAGTCGATGATGCCCGGGTTGTCATGCGCGGTGATCAGCAGGTTGCGGCTGTGGTAGTCGCGATGCACGAAGCACCGCGGCTGCTCCAGCGCGCTTTTCAGCAGCACGGTGAAGGCCGATTCCAGCACGTCCCATTCCTCGCATTCGGGCGTGCAGCCGAGGTGCCGGCGCAGGAACCACTCCGGCATGATCTCCAGTTCGCGTTGCAGGAAGGCGTGGTCGTACGCAGGCAGGCCGTTCGTGTCCGCCTCGCGCTGCATGCGCAGCAAAGCTTCCAGCGCGTCGCCGTAGAGCGCGTCCACCGTGCCCTCGTTCAACGCGGGCAGGTAGAGCCGCGAGCCGAGATCCTCGATCAGCAGCAGGCCCTGTTCGAGGTCGTGCGCCCGCACCTGTGGCACGTGCAGCCCGGCGGCGGACAGGCGGGCGCCGATTTCCAGCCACGGGCGCGGGTCCTCCTGCGCCGGTGGCGAATCCATCACGATCCAGCTCTGGCCGGCATGCCGGGTGCGCCAGTAGCTGCGGAAGCTGGCGTCGGCCGAGGCGGGTTCGAGGGTCAGCGAGGCATCGTCGAGGACGCTTCGGGTCCAGGCGAGACGGGTGGTGGCGCGGTCGGCGATCAGGGTCATGGCAACGCTGGGCTACGGGAGAATTCCAGCTTAGCGATCCGCTGCCGTCGTGACGAGACGGCAGGGCTTTATTGACCGCGATGGCTCTAATCAGTACCATTTCAGTCCTGATTCAAACCCGTTCCGAGCGCCCCATGCTCCGCGTCAGCCGACTGACCGATTACGCCACCGTGGTGATGACCTGCATCGCTGCGCACCCGACCGAGGTGCTGAGCGCGGTGCAGATCGCCGACGAGACGCGGCTGGAGCTGCCCACCGTGAGCAAGTTGCTGAAGGCGCTGGGCCACGCCGCGCTGGTCGAGTCGTTCCGCGGCGTCAACGGCGGCTACCGGCTGGCGCGTGCCGCCGCCGACATTTCGCTGGTCGAGATCGTCGAGGCGATCGAGGGCCCGATCGGCATGACCGAATGCAGCATGGCCGAAGGCCAGTGCGACCGCGAGGCGCAATGTGGCGTGCGCGGCAGCTGGCAACTGGTCAACAACGTGCTGGACAACGCGCTGCGCGCGGTCAGTCTGGCCGACATGCTGAAGCCGCAACCGCCGCGGCCGTCGCGACGGATCGCCGCCGTGGCCATCAGCGACATCGCGATGCCGGCCAAATCCCGCCGGGTCACCACCGAATGAACGAGATCATGAACGAGCAGAGCAGCACCGCCACCGCGTTGCGCGACAACGCCGCCGTTGCCGAGGCACTGGGCCGCAGCTACAGCGCCGGCTTCGTCACCCAGATCGAGATGACCGGCCTGCCGCCCGGCCTGGACGAGGACACCGTGCGCGCGATCTCGGCGGTCAAGGGCGAACCGGAGTGGATGACGAACTGGCGGCTGGACGCGTTTCGCCATTGGCAGACCATGCCCAAGCCCGACTGGGCCAAGCTCAACATCGATCCGATCGACTACCAGGCGATCAGCTACTACGCCGCGCCGAAGAAGCAGCCCAAGTCGCTGGACGAAGTCGACCCGGCCCTGCTGGAAACCTACGAGAAGCTGGGCATTCCGCTGCACGAGCGCGCCGCGCTGGCCGGCGTGGCGGTGGATGCGGTGTTCGACTCGGTCTCGGTCGGCACCACCTTCCGCAAGCAGCTGGCCGACGCCGGCGTGCTGTTCTGCTCGATGAGCGAGGCGATCCGCGAGTATCCCGGGATCGTGCAGAAATACCTGGGCAGCGTGGTGCCCACCGGCGACAACTTCTTCGCGGCGCTGAACTCGGCGGTGTTCTCCGACGGCAGCTTCGTGTTCATTCCGAAAGGCGTGCGCTGCCCGATGGAATTGAGCACGTATTTCCGCATCAACGCGCAGAACACCGGCCAGTTCGAGCGCACCCTGATCGTGGCCGAGGAGGGCGCCCACGTGTCCTACCTCGAAGGCTGCACCGCACCCAAGCGCGACGAGAACCAGCTGCACGCGGCGGTGGTCGAGCTGGTGGCGCTGGAGAAGGCGCAGATCAAGTATTCCACCGTGCAGAACTGGTACCCCGGCGACGAGAACGGCGTGGGCGGCATCTACAACTTCGTGACCAAGCGCGGCGACTGCCGCGGCGACGATTCGAAGATCAGCTGGACCCAGGTCGAAACCGGTTCGGCGATCACCTGGAAATACCCGTCCGTGGTGCTGCGCGGTGATCGTTCGGTGGGCGAGTTCTACTCCGTCGCGCTGACCCATCACTTCCAGCAGGCCGACACCGGCACCAAGATGATCCACCTCGGCAAGCACACCAAGTCGAAGATCGTCTCCAAGGGCATCAGCGCCGGCAGGAGTTCCAACAGCTACCGCGGCCTGGTGAAGATGGAGAAGGGCGCCGAAGGCGCGCGCAACTACACCCAGTGCGACAGCCTGCTGATCGGCAAGCAGTGCGGCGCCCACACCTTCCCGTACATGGAAGTGAAGAATCCCAGCGCCATCGTCGAGCACGAAGCGACCACCTCGAAGATTTCCGACGAGCAGATGTTCTACTGCCGCAGCCGCGGCATCGCCGAGGAAGACGCCGTGTCGATGATCGTCGACGGCTTCTGCAAGCAGGTCTTCCGCGAGCTGCCGATGGAGTTCGCGGTGGAGGCGAAGAAGCTGCTTGAGGTGTCGCTGGAAGGTGCGGTGGGTTAGAGCAGGGAATCGGGAGTAGGGAATAGTAAAAGCCCCGTCCCCGCTCCCTTCCAGACTGCCGCGTCGCCTGCCTTTCTCTATTCCCCATTCCCCATTCCCGGCTCAAGATCATGCTGAAAATCGAAAACCTGCACGCCCGCGTCGAGGGCAAGGAAATCCTCAAGGGGCTCAGCCTCACCGTGAACGCGGGCGAGGTGCACGCGATCATGGGGCCGAACGGCGCGGGCAAGTCCACCCTGGGCAATGTGCTGTCCGGGCGTGACGGCTACGAGGTGACGGCGGGCACGGTGAGCTACAACGGCATCGACCTGCTGGCGCTGGAACCGGAGGCGCGGGCGGCGGCCGGCGTGTTCCTGGCGTTCCAGTACCCGGTGGAGATTCCCGGCGTCAACAACACCTATTTCCTGCGCGCGGCACTCAATGCGCAGCGCAAGCAGCGCGGCGAGAAGGAGCTCGATTCGATGGCCTTCCTCAAGCTGGTGCGCGAGAAGCTGAAGGTGATGCAGATCTCCGACGAGCTGCTGCACCGTGCCGTCAACGAAGGTTTTTCCGGCGGCGAGAAGAAGCGCAACGAGATCTTCCAGATGGCGGTGCTGGAGCCGCAGCTGGCGATCCTCGACGAGACCGACTCGGGCCTGGACATCGACGCGCTGAAGCAGGTGGCGCAGGGCGTCAACACGCTACGCTCACCCGGTCGCGCGTTCCTGATGATCACCCACTACCAGCGCCTGCTCGACTACGTGGTGCCGGATTTCGTGCACGTGCTGGCCGACGGCCGCATCGTCGAGAGCGGCGACAAGTCGCTGGCGCTGCGGCTGGAAGAACAGGGCTATGCCGGCGTGAGGCACGGAGCGGTGGCATGACCCAGCCGGCCACCTTGCCCCTGGTCGAGTCCCTGCTCGACGCGCCGCTGCCGGCCAGCGGCATTGCCTGGCTGGATGCCGCGCGGCAGGAAAGTCGCGACGCGTTCGCCAGCACCGGCCTGCCGGATACCCGGGTCGAGGCGTGGAAGTACACCGCCTTGCGCGGCCTGGCCCAGCGCCGCTTCGCCCACGGCGACGCGACCGCGTCCGGCCGCGCCGTCGATCCTTCGCTGCTGGCCCTGCCCGGCGTCGAGGGCGCGCGACTGGTCTTCGTCAACGGCGTGTTCCGCGCCGACCTGTCGACGCTGGACGCGCTGCCCGACGGACTCACCCTGCAGCCGCTGTCGCGCGTGTTGAAGGACGACGCCGAGCCGTTGCGCTTCGGCTGGTCGCGATCCGCTACCCGTGCCGAGGCGCACGGTGCCGCCGATGCCTTCGCGCGGATCAACGCGGCCAGCGCCGCCGACGGTATGGTGCTGCGCGTGGCCGCCCGCGCCACGATCGCGGCGCCGGTGCAGCTGGTCTTCATCGGTGCGGACGGCGAGGGGGAACTGGCCTGGCATGCGCGCAACCTGATCGAGCTGGGCGAGGGCGCGTCGCTCACCCTGATCGAGCAGCACCTCGGCGACGGCGGTCAGGCGCAACTGGCCACCTTCGTCAGCGACATCCACGTGGGCGCGGGCGCGAAGCTGCATCACGTCACGCTGCAGAACGCGGCGTCGGCGGCGAACCTGATCCGGCACAGCCACCTGCGCCTGCAGGCGCGCAGCGAAGCGACCCTGCACGTGGTCGAGCTGGGCGGCGCCCTGGTGCGCCACGACCTGCAGGTCGAACTGCTGGGCGACGGGGCGAAGCTGCACACGCGCGGCGTATTCATGCCGCACGGGCGCCAGCACATCGATACCCAGCTGGCGATCCGCCACCAGGCGCTGAACACCGCCTCCAGCTCGAACTGGCGCGGCGTGGCCAACGATCGTGCCCGTGGCGTGTTCCGCGGCGCCATCGTGGTGGCGCCTGGCGCCGACGGCAGCGACGCCAGCCTCAGCAACAAGAACCTGCTGCTGTCGGCGGGTGCCGAGATCGACACCAAGCCCGAACTGGAGATCTACGCCGACGAAGTGCAGGCCGCCCACGGCGCCACGGTCGGCCAGCTCGACGAGCGTTCGCTGTTCTATTTGCGCTCGCGCGGCATCCCGCTGGCCGAGGCGCGCGCGCTGCTGACCGCCGCGTTCTGCCGTGCCATGCTGGATGACCTGCCGAACCCCGACCTGCGCGAACACCTGTCGGGCCTGCTGATCGCGCAGTTGCCTGCCTGATGACTTTCTCCTCCACCTGCTCGCAGGGGGAGGCCGGGAGGGGGTAAGGCTTTTGACTTTCAGATCAAGAGCGAACCCCACCCCAGCCCTCCCCTGCGAGCAGGGGAGGGAGCCAACCGGATTCTCCGAATGAACGCACCAGCCACCACCCCCACCGTCTTCGACATCCAGCGCATCCGCGCGGACTTCCCGCTGCTGTCGCGCACGGTGCATGGCAAGCCGCTGGTGTATTTCGACAACGCGAACACCAGCCAGAAGCCCTTGCCGGTGATCGAGGCGATGAACGAGCACTACCGCGAGCACAACGCCAACGTGTCGCGCGCGGTGCACCAGCTGGGCGAGGAAGCCACCGCGGCGTACGAGGGCGCACGCGACAAGCTGGCGCGCTTCATCAACGCGCCGTCCCGCAACGAACTGGTTCTCACCTCAGGCACCACCCAGGCCACCAACCTGGTCGCCTACAGCTATGCCCTGCCGCGGCTGCAGCCGGGCGACGCGATCCTCACCACGGTGATGGAGCACCACGCCAATATCGTGCCGTGGCAGCTGGTCGCCCAGCGCAGCGGCGCCACGGTGAAGGCGGCGCCGATCGACCAGCGCGGCGAGCTGATCCTCGAGCAGTACGTCGCGATGCTGACGCCGGAAGTGAAGCTGGCCTGTGTGTCCCAGGTTTCCAACGTGCTGGGCACGGTCAACCCGGTGCGCGAGATCGCCCGCGAATGCAGGAAGCGGGGCATCGCGCTGCTGGTGGACGGTTCGCAGGCGGTGCCGCACCGGCCGGTCGACGTGCAGGCGCTGGGTTGCGACTTCTACGCGCTGACCGGGCACAAGATGCTCGGTCCCACCGGCACCGGCGCGCTGTGGGCCAGGCGCGAGCATCTCGATGCGATGCCGCCGTTCTTCGGTGGCGGCGAGATGATCCGCGAGGTGCGTTTCGACGGCACCAGCTTCGCCGAGGCGCCGCACAAGTTCGAGGCGGGCACGCCGAACATCGCCGGCTTCGTGGGCCTGTCCGCCGCGATCGACTACTACCAGTCGGTGGGCTTCGAAGCGATCCATGCGTGGGAGCAGCAGTTGCTGGCCTACGCCACCGAACGCCTGCGCGAGATTCCCGGCCTGCGCATCATCGGCGAGGCGGCCGAGAAGGAACCGGTGATCTCGTTCCTGATCGATGGCACCCAGGCGACCGACCTGGCCACCCTGCTGGACCTGCAGGGCGTGGCGGTGCGCTCCGGCCACCACTGCGCGCATCCGCTGATGCAGTTCTTCGGCGTGCCGTCCACCTTGCGTGCCTCGCTGGCGTTCTACAACACGCGCGAGGAGGTCGATGCCTTCATCGTGGCCCTGCTCAAGGTGCGCAAGCTGCTGATGTGACGCCAGTCCGCAAGCATGGCTCTTCGGGGCCGCTCAGGGCATCATGGTCGGCAGTTTTCCCTGCGTAGTCCATCCATGCTTGCCTTCCTGCCTTCCGTGCTGCGCATCCCGCTGGCGATGCTGCTGCTCCTGCTGAATATCCTGTTGCACGTGCTGCCGCTGTTCGCCCTTGCGCTGCTCAAGGTGGTCATTCCGCTTGGCTTCGTGCGGCGCCCGCTCTCGCGCGCGCTGGTGCTGATTGCGGAAAGCTGGATCGGCGTCAACAACGTTCTGTTCGGCGTGTTCACCCGCATCCGCTGGCAGGTCGAGGGGCTGGAAGGCCTGCACCACGACCGGAGCTACCTGGTGCTGAGCAACCACCAGAGCTGGGTCGACATTCCGGTGCTGCAGAAGGTGTTCAACCGCCGCATTCCGTTCATGCGCTTCTTCCTGAAGCAGGAACTGATCTGGGTGCCGTTGCTGGGGCAGGCATGGTGGGCGCTGGATTTCCCCTTCATGAAGCGCTATTCGCGGCAGACCCTGCTGCGGCATCCCGAACTGCAGGGCAAGGATCGCGAGGCCACCCGCAAGGCCTGCGAGAAATTCCGCCACATGCCGGTGTCGGTGATGAACTTTGCCGAGGGCACGCGCTTCACGCCGGCCAAGCACGACGCGCAGTCGTCCCCGTACCGCTACCTGCTGCGGCCCAAGGCCGGCGGCGTGGCCTTCGTGCTCGACGCGATGGGCGAGGCGCTGCACGCGATCGTCGACGTCACCATCGTCTACCCGGAAGGCCCGTGCACGATGATGGACCTGATCGCCGGACGCGTGCACGACATCCGCGTGCACGTGCGCGAGCGCACGATCGCTGCCGGCCTGATCGGCAGCTACGACGAGGACGCGGCCTTCCGTGGCCGGGTCAAGGCATGGATGAACGGCTTGTGGCGCGACAAGGACGCCCAGGCTGCACGCATGCAACCGCCCACCGCGGGCGTGGGCAGAGGGGACTGACATGCGCATCCTGATCGTGGGCGCCGGCGCCACCGGCGGCTATTTCGGCGGACGCCTGCTGCAGCACGGACGCGACGTGACCTTCCTGGTTCGCGAAGCCCGCGCCCGGCAACTGGCGCAGTACGGCCTGGTGATCCGCAGCGCCACCGGTGACGCCGAGCTGGCGGCACCGCCCACGCTGACGGCGGGCGAGCTGCGCGATCCGTTCGACCTGATCGTGCTCGGCTGCAAGGCGTACGGGCTGGAGCAGGCGATGACCGACATCGCCCCGGCGGTCGGGCCGCAGACGGCGATCCTGCCGCTGCTCAACGGCATGCGCCAACTGGACCTGCTGGACGCGAAATTCGGCGCCGGACACGTGCTGGGCGGCCAGTGCGTGATCTCCGCCACGCTCGACGCGCACGGCGCGGTGCAGCACCTCAACACGCTGCATGGACTCACCTTCGGCGAGCGCGACGGCAGCGCCTCGCCGCGGATGCAGGCCATCACCGCGGCCCTTGCCGATGCGGGATTCGACTCGCGCCCCAGCAGCAACGTGGTGCAGGAGATGTGGGACAAGTGGATCTTTCTCGCCACGCTGGCCGGCATTACCTGCCTGCTGCGCGGTGCGGTCGGCGAGATCGTCGCCGCTCCCGGCGGCCGCGCGGCGACGCTGGCCCTGCTGGACGAATGCCGCGCGGTGGCGGAGCGGGCAGGGCATGCGCCCGGCGAGCGCGTGCTGGAACGGGCCCGCGGCATCCTCACCGATCCGGCATCGACACTGGCCGCCTCGATGCTGCGCGACCTGCAGCACGGCCATCCGATCGAGGCCGACCACGTGATCGGCGACATGCTGGCACGCGCCGAGCGCGCCGGCGGCGAGGCTTCGTTGCTGGCCGTCGTCTACGCGCATCTGAAGGTCTACGAAGCGGGGCGCAAGCCGGGCGCGTCCGGCTGAGCGGCAGGCTGCTCCAGATCATGGTGGAAACGCCGGGCCACGCACTATGATTCGTGCATGACCGAACAGACGTCTCCCGTTTTCCGCCTGGCATCGAGTGCCGATGTCGACACCATCGTGGCCCTGGTCGAATCGGCCTATCGCGGCGAGTCCGGCCTGCGCGGCTGGACCACCGAATCGCACCTGCTCGACGGCCGGCGCACCGATGCAGCCGACGTCGCTGCGTTGATCGGACGCCCCGACAGCCGCATCCTGCTCGCCGAATGCGATGGCCGGACCAAGGCCAGCTGCCACATCGAGCGCCAGGGCGACGCCGGCTATTTCGGCATGTTCGCGGTCGACCCGAGCGGACAGGGCAGCGGCCTGGGCAAGCAGGTGCTGGCCGAGGCCGAGCGGATCGCGCGCGAGGAGTGGCGCTGCCGTGCGATGCGCATGACGGTGATCGTGCAGCGCGAGGAGCTGATCGCCTGGTACGGCCGTCGCGGTTACCGCCGCACCGGCGAATACCAGCCGTTCCCCTATGGCGACGAGCGCTTCGGCATTCCCCGTCGCGACGACTTGCGCTTCGAAGTGCTGCGCAAGGACTTCGACGAGGTGGCGGCATGAATGGCTGGGTGAAAGTCGGCACCCGCAGCGACTTCCTGCCGGGCGAATACAAGGTGGTATGGGACGGCGACACGCCGATCGCGGTGTACAACATCGACGGCGCACTGTACGCGGTCGAGGACACCTGCACCCACGACGGTGGCGACCTGGCTGGCGGCGAAGTGTTCGGCTTCGAAGTGGAATGTCCGCGCCACGGTGCCCGCTTCGACCTGCGCACCGGCGCGGTGACCAAACCACCGGCGTACGAGCCGATCGCCAGCTTCCCCGTGCGCGAGGAAGACGGCGCGATCTGGACCCGCGACGACCGCTGATCCGCTGGCCTTCGCTGCCCCCCGCGTGGCGACTGCCCGGGGCATGCGATCACGGCCCGGCATCTTCTTCCGCGCCACCGGACAAGCTGGTCCAAGCCTTTCGCAAGCCAGTTGTTGCATAGTCACGCAGGTTCGGACGCGACATCGCGCTTCGGCCTTCACGTCGCGACATGCAGGGAGATCCGGTGCACATCATCCTGGTGGAAGACGATCCCCAACTGGGCGCGGCGATCCAGCGCGCCCTGGAGCGCCTGGCCTACACGGTCAGCTGGCTGCGCAACGGTCGCGAGGCCCTGATTGCGCTGCGCGACGAAACGGCGGACCTGGTGCTGCTCGATCTCGGGTTGCCCGGCATGGACGGCCTGGACGTGCTGGTGGAGACGCGCCGTGCGCACGTGAGCACGCCGATGATCGTGATGACGGCCCGCGACGGCCTGCAGGCCCGCGTGCACGGGCTGGATGCGGGGGCGGACGACTATCTGATCAAGCCGTTCCATCTGGACGAGCTGTGCGCGAGGATCCGCTCATTGAGCCGGCGCGCGCAGGGGCTGGCGGTCAACCGCATCGAGATCGGAGCGCTGGCGCTCGACCTGGGCACGTCGCAGGTGACATTTCGGGGTGAGCTTGTCGAGCTGACTCGCCGCGAATTTGCCCTGCTGCAGATCCTGATGGAGCGCGCCGGCAAGCTGGTGCGCCGCGAAAGCCTGGTCAACTCGCTGTATGGCCTGGACAACGTGGTGGGCGACAACGCGCTGGAGGTGCTGGTGCATACGTTGCGCAAGAAGCTCAGCTACGACACCGTCCGCACGGTGCGCGGATTCGGCTACATGATCCCGCGGGAGGTCGAATGATCCGGTCGAGCCTGCGTGGCCGGCTGCGCTGGCTGATCATCCTGGTGATGGTCGCCGTACTGTTGCCGCTGGCGGTGCTCAGCTTCCAGCGCACCATGCAGGAGGTCAACGAACTTTCCGACGGCCGGCTGGCGCAATCGGCCCGCACGCTGCAGGTTCTCATCGGGGAGGAGGGCGCCGAAGCGCTTGACGGTGGCGATCAGGACGACAAGCTGATGCCGATCGAGGTGCCCGAGGCGCCGACCGTGCAGCGACACCGGTATTCGTTCGAATCCGAAGTCGGCTTTCAGGTGTTCGACACTTCCGGCAGATCGATCATGGCTACCGCGAATCTCGCCGCGTTGCCTCCTCCCGGCGCCGGGGACGCAAATTTCCGGGACATCGATGCCGGCGGCTATCGCTGGCGCCTGTTCACCCTCCGGGACGAAACGCATGGCGTGGTGATCCGCACCGGCGAACGCTACGACAGCCGTCACGACATCCTGCGTGCGTTGTGGTTCGACCATGCCCTCTCCCTGCTGATCGGCCTGCCGCTGCTGGGGTTGCTGGTGGGCTGGGCGGTCAAGCGCGGGCTGCGACCGCTGGAGTCGTTGACCGACGCGCTGGGCTCGCGTGCGCTGGGCAGCCGCGAGCCGATCGTGCTGGAACAGGCGCCGCTGGAATTGCAGCCCGTGCTCGACGCATTGAACGGACAGTTGCAGCGCCTCGCCGATGCACTGGAACGCGAGCACCGCTTCAGCGCCGATGTCGCGCACGAGCTGCGCACGCCGCTGGCCTCGATCATGCTGAACATCGAGAGCGCCACGGCCACCGGTGATCCCGACGAGGCCGCCACCAGCCTGGCCGGCGCAAGACACAACGTGGCCGCGCTGGCCAGGCGCGTCGAACAGTTGCTGGTGCTGGCCCGGCTGGAGTCCGGCGCGGCGCTGGAACAGCGCCGGTCGATCGACCTTGTCGGCGTCGCCATCGACGTGATCGAGGAGCTGACGCCGGTGATTGCCGAGTGCGGCGCGGAACTGGGTTTCATCCATGACAGCCAGGCGGCGTGGGTGCTCGGCCACGAGGCGGCGCTTGGGGCACTGCTGCGCAATCTCATCGAGAACGCCATGCGCCATGTGCCGGTCGGCGGCCAGGTACAGCTGTCGCTGTCGCAGGACGCCCGGTTCACCACCATCGAGGTGGCCGACGACGGGCCGGGCATCCCTCTGGAACGGCGTGCCGCCGTATTCGCCCGTTTCCATCGCGAAGCCACCGGCCGCGGCGAGGGCTACGGCCTGGGATTGTCGATCGTGCAACGGGCGGCCGAGCTGCATGGCGCCAGCATCGACCTGCTCGATTCGCCGTTCGGCCGCGGACTGCGGGTGAAGGTGAGCATCCCGCGCAGCAGCTGACCCGCTGGACGAGCTCGTCCAGCGGATGTTCCCCGTTCCCGCGGCGAGCAGGCCCGCCGGATCGAAGCGCGGCGTGATCGACGATGATCCTGCCGGGTGCCGCGTTGGGCCCTGTCAGGCCCTGGCCGGGAGGGCCAGGCATGGTCGGAGCCTGTTCGGCGAAGCTGTCTGTTTCCGCACGACGTGACACGGTGGTCGCGGCGCCCACTTCCTGCCGGCGTGTGCCCGGCGTGTGCCGGTTAACCCGATACTCACGAGCCGATAAGCGTGCTGAAAGCGACGCGCTTCATGCTGCTGCCATGACCGTTCCCGATACCGTCCGTTCCCTCGTTGCCACGCCGCTGCCGGCTGCCGACTCCACCAAACCACCCGTGTCATGGGATGCGCGGGGACGGGCGTGGGCGGCCTCGATCCTGCGCCGCAGGTTTCGTCGGGTCGGCCGCGCCTTGTGCGCGCCCGGCGGCTTGCCGCCAACCGGCATCCACCGGGTGCTGGTGTGCCGGCCAAACCATCGGCTTGGCAACAGCGTGCTGATCAGTCCGCTGATCGCGGAAATCGAGGCGCTCTATCCCGGTGCTGAAATCGACATCCTGGGCAGCTACGCCAGCGAATGCCTGTATGCCCACCGATTCAGCGTCCGCACGGTGTTCGCGCTGCCGGCCAAGATCGCCCGTCATCCGTGGTTGTCGGCAGGCGTGCTGCGTGCACTGCGACGATGCCGGTACGATCTCGCGATCGATGCCTGCAACGGATCGCAGTCCGGCCGCATCGCGCTGGCTCTGGCGCAGGCCCGCTACAAGCTGGGATTTCCCGACCCGACCTTGAATCCCGCATCGGCGTGGCATGCGCTGAGCTGGCCCGATCACCTGGCGCATCGCGGCGTGTTCCTGCTGCGGCAGGCCTGTGCCCGGGCGCCGCGGCCGGACTATCCGCCACTCAATCTCGACCTGGCGCCCGATGAAAAGCGTGCGGCGGCCCGGGTCATGGCCAGGCTGTGCGATGGCTCGCGCGCACGCGGCGGGGCAACGGTGGCGATCTTCCCCAACGCGACCGGCGCCAAGTGCTATGGCGAGGACTGGTGGCAAAGTTTCGTGGATACCTTCGAGTCGCTGTGCCCAAAGATCAGGCTGGTGGATCTGCTGGCAGCGCACGGGCGCTCGCAACTGGGTTCGCGGCTGACGCCGTTCTATTCGCAGAACCTGCGCCGGCTGGCCGCGATGACGGCCTGCATGGATGGCGTCATCAGCGCCGACTGCGGCGTCATGCACCTGGCTGCCGCCAGTGGAACACCCACGCTGGGCCTGTTCTCGGTCACCGACCCGGCCAAGTACGCACCCTACGGTGGCGCCAGTGCTGCGCTGGACACGCGCGGGATGGATGCGGTGGCCGCCGCAACGGCGGCCGCGCAGTGGTGCAGCCGTCTGTTGCCGCGACAGGGTTCGGAGTCACTTCCCGCCTGCGGAAAGTGACGCCCACCCTTCGCGTATCCGGCGATCAGTGCTGCCCGACCACCAGGACGCCGAAGCTGTCCGGCACCATCGCGTGCCGGCCATTCGGCTGCAGCGTGCTGCCGAAGCGCGCGGCGGACAGGTAGAGCCGGTGCAGCTTCGGGTCCAGCGCCAGCGTGCGTGCGCTGGTCCGGGTGGGGATGGTCGCCGCGACGCTGAAGTGATCCGCATCGTCTTCGTGCACGGCGGTGATCGTGCCGCTTTCGCCGTTGGCGCTGTAGATCATCGACTGCGCGGCGTCGAACACCACGGCATCCGGGCCGTCGCCGATCGGCACGATCGCGACCAGGTGACCGTCGAGCGCATCGGTGATGGCCATCTTCCGGTTGTCGCACACCGAGAACAGGCGATGGCGGCTGACGTCGATGGCCAGGCCGCTGGGTGATTCGCACGGCGACAGCTGCCACACATGCAGCAACTTGCTGCTGGCGGTATCGATCTGCACCAGTTCGGACCGGTCCTCGATGTTCGCGTAGACGTGGCCTGCGCCATCGGAAACGGCGAACTCGGGTTTGCCGGGCAAGCCGATCGTGGCGACTACGGCGCCCTTCGCCGGATCGATCACGCTGGCCGTGCGGCTCCTGCCGTTGAAGGTCAGCACATGGTGCGAGGGTGGGTCGTAGACGATGGCGTCGGGGTTCTCGCCGGTGCCGCTGATGGTCGCCAGCGTCCTGAAACTGCCCAGGTCGAATTCGGTCACCGACGCGTCCCTGCCATTGCTGGTGAAGCCGCGCTGCAAATCGTCGGCGATCGCGATGCCATGCACGCCGGCTGTACCGGCAATCGTGCCGATCTGCTTCTGTTGGTCGACATCGATCACCAGCACGCGATCGCCGCGGCTGACGAACAGGTGCCGGTGCGGCGCGTCGAAACTGAGGTAGTCCCAACCGCCCGGGCCACCCAGCGACAGGGTCGACAGCAGCCGCGGCGCAGCTGACGGCGAGGCGGCGTGGCCGGCCGCCGGAATGGCCAACAGCAAGGCGGGCAGGAGGGAGTGAAGCAGCTTTTGCATGGCGGTCACCTTGGGTGGGGAGCGGGAATCAGCCGGCGGGCGCGGGCGCGGTGGAAGCTGGAGGCATCGCCTTGCCGCGGCGATGCAGCAGCGCGTACAGCACCGGCATCACCAGCAGCACCAGCGGCAGTTGCAGCAGCATGCCGGCGATGATCGCCACCGCCAGCGGCTGCTGCATCTGCGAACCCTGGCCGAGCGCCAGCGCCAGCGGCAACAGGGTCAGGATCGCGGCGAGGGTCGACATCAGGATCGGCCGGGTGCGGTGCGTGCCGGCGTCGTGCAGGGCGTCGTGCAGGGCGAGCTCGCGCTGCGCATCGTCCAGCTCCGAGAAGTAGAAGATCGCCACCTCGGTGACGATGCCGACGATCATCGTCATGCCCATCATCGAGGAGATGTTCAGCTCGATGCCGGTCAGCCACAGCCCGACGAAAATGCCGGGCAGGGCCAGCAACGGCATCGCCATGATCGCCAGCGCCACGCGAAAACTCTCGTACAGGAACAGCAGCAGGGTGAACACCAGCGCGATAGCGGCCAGCATCACGATGGTCAAACCGCGGAAGGCCTGCTGCTGTTGCTGGTAGACACCGCCGAGCTGATAGAACATGCCCTTCGGCAGCAGGCCCGGTTGCGCCAGCACATGCTTCACGTCGCCGATCACCGCGCCGAGGCTGCGCCCGCTGATGCGTCCGGTCACCGCCACCATGCGCTTGAGGTTGTCGCGGGTGATTTCCGGCTGGCCCTGCACCTGCTTCAGCGCGGCCACTTGCGACAGCGGAAACAGATGGCCATCCGCGGCGCGGATCGGCAGCGCCGCCACCTGTTCGAGCCGCTGGTGCGCACCGTCCGGCAGGCGTACCCGCACGCCGACCACCTTGCCGTCCACCGGCAGTTGCGCGGCGACGGTGCCGTCGATCGCGGCGGCGACCTGGTCGGTGACCGCGGCGGGATCGAGCCCCTGCAGCGCGGCCCTGGCCGGATCGACCTGCACGGTCAGCGCGTCACCCGCCGGGTTGATGCCATCGAGCACGCCGACCACGCCGGTGATCCTGCCGATGGCCGCAGCCACCTTCGTGGCGGTGGCATTCAGCTGTTCCGGGTCGTCGCCGTACAGCTGCACCTCGATCGGTTGCGGCACTGCCACCAGGTCGCCGATCAGGTCCTCCATCAATTGCGCCAGGTCGATGTCGAGCCCTGGCACCTGCGCTTCCACCGCCGTGCGCACCTGGGTCATCACCTCTTCGGTCGAGGGTCGCGAACCACTCTTCAGGCGCACGAAGAAATCGCCCTGGTTCGCCTCGGTGAGGCCGCCGCCCAGTTGCAGGCCGGTGCGCCGCGAGTAGGTGTCGACGTGGGGATTGGCGCGGATGATCGCCTCGACCTGGTTGAGCAGGCGATTGGTTTCCTGCAGCGAGGTGCCGGGTCTGGACAGGTAGTCGAGGATGAAGCCGCCTTCGTCCATCTTCGGCATGAAGCCGGTGTTCACCCGGGTAAAGGCGAAGACGCCCACCAGCAACAACGGCAACACCAGCAGCAGTGTGAGCACGGGTCGCCTGAGCCAGCGATCCAGTAGATGGTGGTAGCCGTCCATCATCCGCGTGGTGAAACGAGACGGCGGATGTTCGGCCAGGTGACGGCGGTCGAGGAAGCGTTCGGCCAGCAGCGGCACGGCCACCCACGTCAGCAACCAGGAAATGATCAGCGCGCTGGCCATGGTCAGCGACAGCGCCTTGAAGAACGCACCGGTGACGCCGGTGAGGAAGGCCAGCGGCAGGAAGATCACCACGGTAGCTGCACTGGAACCGGTCAGCGGGCGGGTGAACTCCCACGCCGCCCCGGCGATGCGCTCATGCACGTGGCCTTCGCCCTGGTGGAGCCGCCGCATGATGTGTTCGAGCATCACGATCACGTCATCGATGATCAGCCCGACCGCCGCGGCCATGCCGCCCAGGGTCATCATGTTGAAGCTCATGCCGAGCACGCGCAGCAGCAGTACGGTGATCGCCAGCACCGCCGGCACCACGATCAGGGCGATCAGGATCATCCGCGTGTTGCGCAGGAACACGAACAGCACCAGCGCGGCCAGCACGATGCCGATCAGGATCGCGTCGCGCACGCTGCTGGCCGCACCGGTGACCAGGCGGGTCTGGTCGTACCAGTTGGCGACCTTCACGCCCGCCGGCATCTGCGGGGCGAACTCGGCCAGGCGCTGCTTCACGTCGCCGGCAATCTGCACGCTGTTGCCGGCTGGCTGCTGGTAGACCTGCAGCAGCACGGCGTCCTGTCCGTCGGCATTGACCCGGACCCACTGCGGCACGTGGCTCAGGCTGAGGCGCGCCACGTCGCCCAGCCGCACCATGCCGCCCGGACCCGCGCGCAGCACGATGTGGCGCAAGCTGTCGAGGCTCTTCGGCTGGTTGTCGGCCAGCAGCAGGTAGAGCTTGTAGTGATCGGAAACCCGCCCCATCGCCTGGATCGTGGCGGCGTGACTCACTGCGGCCGACACCTCGGCCAGGCTCAGGTCCAGCGCGCGCAGCTTGCCCGGATCGACGTCCACATGGAACTCGGCCACCTCGCCGCCCTGCACGTCGACGTGGGCGACGCCGGCGATGCCGCTGAGCAACGGCCGCAACTGGTATTCGGCCAGGTCGTGCAGTGCCGCGGGCGACTGCGTGTGCGAGCGCAGGCTGTAAGCCAGGACGGGAAAGGTGGTCGGGTCCATGCGCCGGGTCGACATCTGGGTGCCGGCCGGCAGTTGCGGCAACACCTGGCTCGCGGCGCCGTTGACCTCCTGCAGCGCAGCGGCCATGTCCGCGCCCCAGTCGAAGCTGATCGCGATGTCCGCGCTGCCGCGGCTGGTGGTGGAGCGCACGTCGCGCACGCCGCGCACCCGCCGCACGGCTTCCTCCACCGGCGTGGTCACCTCGATCGCCATCTGGTCGGCCGGGCGGTCGCCCGCGTCGAGGGTCAGCTGCACCCGCGGGAACGCCACGTTGGGGAACAGCGCCACCGGCATCAGGAAGGCGCTGGCGATGCCGCCGAGTGCCAGCGTCAGGGCGAGGAACAGCAGTGAGCGCCGGTGCTGCTGCATCCATGCGGTGAGACTCACTTGGCCGACTCCCGCACCGCATCGCCGTCGTTGAGTTCGTACACGCCGAGCACGACGACCTTCGCCCTTGCGTCGAGCGGGCCGTCCACGCCGACCGGATCGCCTTGTGCACTGCGCAGTTTCACGTCGACCCGCTTGGCATGGCCTTGCTCGACCTGGAACAGGTAATCGCCGTGGTCGTCATGCAGCACGGCGGCGCGCGGCACCGACCAGGCGGTGAAATCCTCGGTGCGGATCTGTGCATCCAGCGGCGCGCCGGCAACCAGGCTGGCGCTGGCGGTGGCCGGCAACTCGACCTGGGCGTCCAGCAGACGAGTCTGCGGATCGATCGCCTGGCCGACCATGCGCAGCGTGCCGATGAAAGTTTCCCGCGCGCCGTATACCGGCTGCAGCTGCACCGGCATGCCCGGCTGCAGCCGCGCGGCATCGTCCGGCTGCACGCCGAGCACGGCCAGCAGCGCGTGCGTGGGAGTGAAGCCGAGCAGGGGCGCGTTCGCGGCCACCCGTTCGCCCAGTCCTACCTGCAGACCGGTGACCACGCCATCGGCCGGTGCGTCGACGGTTTCACTGGCTGCTCCACCAGCCAGCGCGCGCTGTGCATCGAGCGCCGACTGCGCATCGGCCAGTGCCTTGCGCGCCGTCGCCAGTTGCGATTGCGTGGCCAGTCGCTGGGCGGCCAATTGTTCGGTGCGCCTGAGCTCCCCGCTAGCCAGGGCCAACGCGGTCTGCGCTTGCTGAAAGGCGCTGCGCGCCGCCGGGTCCGGGGCGATCGTCAGCAGTGGCTGGCCGCGCTTCACGGTCTGTCCCGCCGACACCTGCAGCGCGGTGACCTGGCCGCCGTGGGCGAGGCTGATCGAGCGGGCATGCCGGGGGTCGCCGGCCGCGCTGCCCCAGGCTTCGATGCTGTCGTGGAAGGTCTGCCGGGTCGGCGTGGCCGTGGTCACCAGGACTTCGCCAGCGGCGGCGGTGGCTTCGTCTTCGTCCGGCGTGGTCTTGCCGCAGCCGGACAACAGGCCAGAAAGAATGGCCATGCCAAGAACGGAAATGATGACGGAACGATTCATGGCGGAGATGCTTGTGTGGAGGCGGGTGGAGTGGCAGCCAGATCGGTGTTGCCCAGCAGCGCTTCCAGCGCGATCGACTGTCTGGCGCGCTCCAGTTGCGCGCTCAGCAGGTCGAGGTCGGCGCCGAGCGCGCTGCCGCGTATCGCCAGGTAGGTGGGCCAGTCCAGCGTGCCGGCCTGCCAGGCCTGTTCGGCGGACGCGCGTGCCTGATCCAGCCGCCGTGCGTGCGCGGCGAGGGTGACGAGCTGAGCGTCGAGCGTGGCGAGGTCGCTGCTGATCCGCTGCATGTCGCTGCGCGTGCCCAGCACCCGTGCTGTGTAGTCGTCATGCAGTTGCTGGCGGGTGGCGCGCTCGATCGCGATGTTGCCGCGGTTGCGGTCGAACAGCGGCAGGGTGATGCCGATGCCGAGGCCGTTGGTGTACACCGCACTGGTGTCCCGCGCGGTGTTGAAGCCGATGTTCAATGCGGGAAACTGGGCCAGGATTGCGCTGCGCACCCTGGCCTGCTGCGACTGGTAACCGGCCTGCAGGGCCAGCAGGTCCGGCCGTCGCCGAGGCAGGTCGTCGAACGCCGCCCGCACCTGTTCCGGGGTGGGCTGGCCGAGCCAGGGCGCGCCGACCAGGTCGAGCTTCGCCGTCGGTGCCAGCCCCAGCAGCAGGTGCAGGTCGGCCTGTGCCTGATGCAGTGCGATCGTCGTGTCGGCCAGCCGCTGGTGCACGTCGGCCTCGGCATTGAGCCCGGCGCTGGCACTGTCGTAGGTGAGGTTGCCCGCATCCAGCGCGCTGCGGATATGGCCAGTGACCGTGGCGAGGGCGGTTTGCTCCTGCTCCAGTCGTGCCCGCTGCGCGCGCATGCTCAACACCTGATCGAACAGCAGTCGCGCCTGCGCCACGGTCTGCCACTCGGCCCACAGCAGGTCGAGGTTGACCTGGCTGGCCTGGCTACTTGCCGCGGCCTTGCGCGAGGAGCGCGTCAACAGAGCGGTGATGTCCTCGCTCAGCCCCAAGCTGTAGGCCGTGCTCAGGCCGGCGCCGGACTGGCGTGGAAAGTCCGCCGACAGCGCCAGCTGCGGATCGGGCAGCAGGCCGGCGGCGAAGGCCTGCGCCCGCGCGACGCCCAGCTCGTCGCGCTTGACTCGCAGTTGCGGATTGTTGATCACGGCCAGCATCGCCACCTCGGCGACGTCGAGGCCATCGGCGGCGTCAAAGCGATGCGTCGACAGCGCCGGCAGCGGCATGTTCGAGGTCGGCGCCGCCAGCCGTGCCACGTCGGCCGCACCGGCACCGCTGTCCAGCGGCAGGTCGGCATAGGTGGCGCAGCCGGACAGGCCCAGCGCCGTGGCGAGCATCAGGCCGACCCATCGCTCAACCCGGCGCGCGCGATCGTTGCGCACGCGCGCGGGATCTGCGGTGGCGCGGTGTCTGTCTCGCATCACTTGAAATGGTGGATGAAGCCGACCTGGAAGCCGCCTGGCAGCCAGCCGACGATCAGCGGCGACTTCCGGTGCGAGGCCCACAGGCCCACGCCGGTGCCGACCGCCGCACCCACCAGGACATCGCTCTGCCAGTGGCCGCGGGTCTTCACCCTGGCGATGGCGTCATAGACCGGCAGCAAGGCCAGCGCGTAAACCGCCGGGTGATCCTGGCCGTAATTCACCATGAACGGCGTGACCGCTGCCGAGACTGCCGCCACCTCGCCACTCGGAAAACTCTGTGCGTGGCTGCCGGCAAAGAAGCGGTCGGGGTTGCTGGTCTGCGAGGGACGTTCGCGCTGGAACGCCAGCTTCAGTCCCTCGGTGCCGAGGCTGGTGACCGCCAGCGCATCCACCGAGCGCCAGAAGGTGTCGCCCAGCTTGTCCTGATCGCCAAACACCAGTGCGCCGCCAACCACCGTGGTGATCGTGCCGTACATCAGCACGTTCTGGTTCGAGCGCTTCCAGATGCCGCTATTGTCGTAGTGGACGCGATGATCGATGCCCAGCGGTCCGCCGGAAGCGAAAGCGCCGCCGGGGGCGAGGAGGGCAAGGCACAACAGGAGCGATGACAGGATGCGCATGTCTTTTTCCTCGCCAGGCCGACACAGCTGGCTTGCACCTGCCAAAGCTACGCAGGCCGGCTTTCGGTTTGCTTAGAGACCGGTTTCGCGCGTGTCACGGCTGGAAAGGCGCTGGAAAGGCGGGCTGCCTAAGCTGCGCATCCATTGCTGCTGATGCGAGTTCGCGATGCGCGTGCCTGGCTGGACCATCCTGTGTGATTTCGACGGCACCATTTCCGTCGAGGACGTGATCGACTCGCTGCTCGATCGCTTCGGCCGGCCCGGCTGGGAAGTGCTGGAGCAGGACTGGCGCGCCGGCCGCATCGGATCGCGCGAATGCATGGCCGGCCAGGTCGACCTGCTCCAGATGACCCGCGCCGAACTGGATGCACACCTGGCCGGGATCTGGATCGATCACGCGTTCCCGGGCTTTGTGGCGAAGGCGCGCGAGCTTGGCGTGCCGATCCGCGTGGTCAGCGATGGACTCGACCATGCGATCCAGCAGATTCTCGCGCGCTACGGCCTGGACCATCTGCCAGTGGCGGCGAACCACCTGGCGCCGGCGCGACCGCCGAAGCAGTGGCAACTGACCTCGCCATTCCAGGCCGAGGGTTGTCGCAGCGGCACCTGCAAATGCGCCTGCGTGGCGCAGGCACGCGAAGGCGGCGCGAAGACCTTGCTGATCGGTGACGGTGCCTCCGACTTCTGCGCGGCCGATCGCGTGGACTTCGTGTTCGCCAAGCATCGACTGATCGAACATTGCCGCGCCGCCGGCATTCCCTACGTGCCGATCACCGGCTTCGAGGACGCCCTCGACCTGTTGCCCCGGCTGCTCGACGGCAGCCTGGCCAGCCATGCGGTTCCCGCGCTGGCCACCACTTCCCACTGACCCCGGATTCCCCCATGAATGCTTTCGACAAGAACACCTCGGTGGTGATCGACGACGCGCAGCTGCTCGCCGACGAGGCGAAGTACAGCTCGTTCGGCGACACCGTCCATTACGTCGACCCGCCGAAGATCTTCCGTACCTGCGAAGGCAGCTACATGGTCGACAGCGCCGGCACGCCGTTCCTCGACCTGCAGATGTGGTACTCGGCGGTCAATTTCGGCTATGGCAACAAGCGCCTCAACAACGTGCTGAAGAACCAGATCGACCTGCTGCCCCAGGTGGCCAGCCAGTACCTGCACCAGAGCCGCATCGAGCTGGCGAAGACGGTGGCGCTGGATGCGAAGCGCAAGTTCGGCCTGGACGGCCGCGTGCACTTCAACGTCGGCGGCGCGCAGGCGATCGAGGATTCGCTGAAGATCGTGCGCAACGCGCGCAACGGCAAGAGCCTGATGTTCGCGTTCGAGGGCGGCTACCACGGCCGCACCCTGGGCGCCTCGTCGATCACGTCGAGCTACCGCTACCGCCGCCGCTTCGGCCACTTCGGCGAGCGTGCGATGTTCCTGCCGTTCCCGTACCCGTTCCGTCGTCCCAAGGGCATGACCGCAGAGGAATACTCGGACAGCTGCGTCAACCAGTTCGCCCGCCTGTTCGAAACCGAATACAACGGCGTGTGGGACCCCAAGACCAACCAGTGCGAATACGCCGCGTTCTACGTCGAGCCGATCCAGGGCACCGGCGGCTACGTGATCCCGCCGCCGGGCTTCTTCAAGGGCCTGAAGAAAGTGCTCGACCAGTACGGCATCCTGATGGTCTCCGACGAGATCCAGATGGGCTTCTGGCGCACCGGCAAGCTGTGGTCGATCGAGAACTTCGGCGTGACGCCGGACATCGTGGTGTTCGGCAAGGCGCTCACCAACGGCCTCAATCCGCTGTCCGGCCTGTGGGCGCGCGAGGAACTGATCAACCCCACCGTGTTCCCGCCCGGCTCGACCCACAGTACCTTCAACTCCAACCCGCTCGGCACCTCGCTCGGCCTCGAAGTCATCAAGATGGGTTACGAGCTGGACTACGAGACGAGCGTGCCGAAGAAGGGCGCGCACTTCCTCGACGGTCTGCGCGAGTTGCAGAAGAAGCACAAGGAAATCGGCGACGTCGACGGCCTGGGGTTGGCGCTGCGCGCCGAGATCTGCACCGACGACGGCTTCACCCCGAACAAGGCGCTGCTCGACAGGATGGTCGACATCGGTCTGGCTGGCGATCTCACGCACAACGGCAAGAAGATCGGCCTGGTGCTCGACGTGGGCGGCTGGTACAAGAACGTGATCACCTTCGCACCGTCGCTGGACATCACCCACGAGGAGATTGATCTGGCGATGAGCCTGCTGGATCAGCTGCTGACGAAGGCCAAGAAGGGCTGATTTGCGCGGTGTGGATTGAAGGCCCGGCGGGCGACTGCCGGGCCTTCTCATGCCCGCGACTTTCTCCCTCTCCCCGCCATGCCTGCGAGATGCTTTTCAACAGCCGAAGGCTGGTCAGGCAGGCATCGCACTTCATCCATCATGTCTGCGGCAGAGTCTCCAGCCAGAGCAAGGGCTTTCGTCTGCCTGCGGTAGCCGAGTTACTTTCTCTTTGCGTGCTCAAAGAGAAAGTAACCAAAGAGAAAAAGCACCCCGCTTGGCGCTTGCCGGGCATCGTGCCCGGCAAGTCCGTGAGCCGGGGCCGGGCTTTTCGAGCGGGCATCCTGCCCGCGCGAAAAGGCGAGTCCGTCCATGGACTCGCCCGCTGCGCGGCCTGTCGACCCCGACTCACCGCCGCGCAAGGGACCCCGGGTAGAGCAGCGCGCCATCCTGGCGCGCACTCGGTGCGCAACCGCTTCGCGGTTGCGAGAGCAGGGCGCGGCGGCAAGGGGAACGTCTTCTATCGGCCAGAAGCGGCCGTTGAAAAAAGTGCACTCTGACCCGGGTTTTCGACCCGGGTTTTCGCATGCAAAAGTTGAATCTGCCGGGTGATCTTCTGCACGAACATCAACCCTTAGTGCGCTGCCCCAGCGCTCTTAAAAGGTTCTGTGCCTCGGGAAACCCCACATGGATGTACAAATCAATCCACCAGCGAAGAGCGCCAGCGTAGACGTCGTTGTCGGACGACCGCTTTCCGTCCAGGCAGATCCACACACTGGACTGATTTTTGTCCTCGTTGTGCTCGACTTCAATGCTTAGATTTTTCATCTCGCCGCGCTTCACTGAGACATGCTTTCCTGCGGTCGCGAGTTGTCGACAAATGGCGACGTCCAAGCTTGCCTCCCGAACAGCAGACGCGAAGTCAGAGAACTGGTCACCCTTACATCTAACGGCAGCTCGAAGATCATCTAAGCGCTCAGGAGGGCACCGCACCCATATCCAATCTGTAAGATGCCAAGCCGACGCCGCGGCGTTTTGCGACATGAACATCCGCACCAACGGATCGACGTCCTTAGCAGCGTGAATTTGCTGGCATTCCCACAACAGCTTGGAGAGAGGACCGATCGGATCCTTGCCGACAAGCGTCTTACTGAAATCTATCTCTTCGTCAGGAACAATGACCATGTCTGTGGACTCCATGAAGAAGATGCCGCGAACGTAACCGCGACTGCTGTCAATCGCAAGGAGCGGTCTATGTCTTCCGCGCCAACTTGACGACGTCAAACTTTCTTAAGTTTCCGCGCGGCCCGATATCGGCCAGAAGCCGCCGTTCAACTTCTACCTGTCTGGCAACTACGGCTGCAATTGCTGCGGCCTTCATTGACCTGATATCCAGCATGTACTCCGAAAACCGGGTCAGAGTGCACTTTCGAACGTTCGCCTCAGATCGCAAGCGGCCGATCAGCGACCGGTTCTGCAACTCTTGCCCTTGTGAAGGAACATGAAAGGCCACGCGCAGTGCTTTAGCTTTGCTCCCGTTTTTTTTGAAAGTGCGGGCCAGGATGGCCCGCTGCTCTACCGGGGTCCCTTGCGCGGCGGTGAGTCGGGGACGACAGGCCGCGCAGCGGGCGAGTCCATGGATGGACTCGCCTTTTCGCGCGGGCAGGAGCCCGCTCGAAAAGCCCGGCCCCGGCTCACGGACTTGCCGCCCATGGATGGGCGGCAAGCGCCAAGCGGGGTGGCCTTTCTCTTTGGTTATCTTTCTCTTTGGCCACGCAAAGAGAAAGTAACTCGGCTGCCGAAGGCAGACGAAAGCTCTTGCTCTATAGAGCCGGTGCGCCGAACAAGAGCATCGCGCGCGAGCGTGCTCCTAGGCATTCGTCGTCTTGCGCGACGGCTGAAGTGCGATTCCTGCCTGACCAGCCTTCGGCTGTTGAAAAGCGTCTCGCAGGAATGACGAGCGAGAGGCGGGCTTGTTTGAGGCGACGCCGCTCAGGGCGCCCGCTTCAACGCCAGCACCGCGTTCAACCCGCCGAACGCGAACGAGTTGGAGATCGCGGCACGCACCGGCATCTCGCGCGCCACGTTCGGCACGTAGTCAAGGTCGCAGGCGGGGTCGACCTGGTCCAGGTTGGCGGTGGGTGGCACCACGCCGTCGCGCAGCGCGCCGATCACGGCGACCAGTTCGAGTGCGCCGGAGGCGCCCAGGGCGTGGCCGTGCATCGACTTGGTGGAGGACACCGCGAGGCGGTCGGCGTGCGCGCCGAAGGCGAGGCGGATGGCCTTCGTCTCGGTGACGTCGTTGGCCTGGGTGCCGGTGCCGTGGGCGTTGATGTAGTCGACGTCCTGCGGGGCGAGACCGGCATCGGCCAGCGCCTGGCGCATGGCTGCGGAGGAGCCTTCCGCGCTGGGCATCACGATGTCGGTGGCGTCGGCGCTCATGCCGCTGCCGGCCAGTTCGGCGAGGATGGTGGCGCCGCGGGCGCGGGCGTGTTCCAGCGACTCCAGCACGAAGATGCCGGCGCCTTCGCCGAGCACCAGGCCGCGGCGGTTCGCGCTGAACGGGCGGCAGGTGTCGTCGGCCAGCACGCGCATCGCTTCCCATGCGCGCATCGCGCCGTAGGTGAGGCAGGCTTCGGTGCCGCCGGTGACGGCCGCGTCGACCATGCCGTAACGGATCATCTGCGCGGCCTGGATGATCGCGTGGTTGGCCGACGCGCAGGCGCTGGCCACGGCGAAGGTGGGGCCACGCAAGCCATGGGCGATGCTGATCTGGCTGGCCGAGGCGTTGGTCATCAGCCGGACGATCGTCAGCGGATGCGTGCGCTGGGCGTTCTCCGCATACAGCCGGCGGCTCTGCTCGTCCTGGGTGGTCTCGCCGCCGACGCCGGTTCCGACCACCACCGCGGTGCGCAGGCCGAGCGCGGACTGGCCGAAATCGATGCCGGATTGCCCGATCGCCTCGCTTGCCGCGTGCAACGCGAATTCCGATGTACGGTCGAGCAGCGGCACGGTGCGTTCGTCGATGTTCGCGGCGGGGTCGAAGTCTGCCGGCACCTGGGCGGCGATCTTCAGCTTCAGCCGGTCGGCATCCGGATGACGCAACGGGCCGATCCCGCTGCGACCCTCGCGCAGACCTTGCCACAAGGCTTCGGCACCGATGCCAAGCGCGCTGATCGCGCCCATGCCGGTGATCACCACCCGTTGCAACGATGGCGTGGACATCAGGCGTCGCCTTCGCTGCCGGCGGCCTTGTCGTCGAACGCCTTCTGCACCGCGTCGACCAGGCTTTGCGCGGTATCGGTGCCGAAGTTGGCGCCTTGCTGGTCGGGGAAGTTGATGTTGAATTGTTCCTCGATGTCGAAGATCAGCTCGATCGCCTCCAGCGAGGCGATGCCCAGGTCCTTCAGGGTCGACTCGGGCTTCACGTTGGCCACGTCGGTCTTGGCCTGCTTGGCGATGATCTCGAACACTTGCTGCTGGATCGTTGCGGTCATGGGATGTCCTCGGGTGGCAGGCACGATGGAAGGCTCGCGCAAGGTGCCCCGTGCAAACTGCGCCGGCACAGTCTAGGTACCCTCGCTTACGCATGCCTTTCATCGCACAACTGGAGCCGGACGCGTTGCTGGCGGCGTTCATGCGGGAGCCGCCGGCCGGCTTCGCGGTGGATCATTCGCCGCAGGGCATGGCGGCGTTCGTGGCGCCGTTCGACCTGCTGACCACGGCCGACGACACGCTGCGCCGCCGCATGGAAGCGTTGCCGCTGTACCGCCACTGGCGCCGGCTGCTGCGCTGGCGCACCCGCTTTGCCGGCACCACCGTGACCGAATATGCGCCGCTGCCGCCGGCGGTTTCCCCCGCCGCGCTGGCGCATGGGCTGAAGGCGGCGTACGGGCGTGAATGCCGGCTGCTGATCGTGAAGGACATCGCGCAGGACTCGCCGTTGCTGGATGCCGCCGGCAATGCGCATGCGCGTGCGTTCGCCAGCGCCTGCGAGGCCGAGGGCTTCGTGCTGCTGGAAGGCCAGGCGCTGGCCTGGGTGCCGATCGACTTCGCCTCGAACGACGAGTATCTGGCCCGGTTGTCGGCTGGCCGGCGCAAGAACATCAGGCGCAAGTTGCGCTCGCTGGCGGATCTCGACATCGAGGCGGTGCCGACCGGGGACGGGCGCTTCGATGACGAGGCCACCCTGACGGCTTTCCACGCGCTGTTCGACAACGTGTACGCGCAGAGCGAAACCCATTTCGACCGGCTCACGGCACCGTTCTTCCGCGCGCTGCTGCAGGACGCCGACAGCGGCGGCGTGGTCTTCGTCTACCGTCACGCCGGGCAGGTGATCGGCTGGAATCTCTGTTACGCATACGGCGGCAAGCTGATCGACAAGTACATCGGCTTCGCCTACCCCGAGGCGCGCGAGCACAACCTGTACTTCGTCAGCTGGATGCACAACCTCGACTACGCGCGCCGACGCGGACTCACGCATTACGTGGCCGGCTGGACCGACCCCGAGGTGAAGTCCTTCCTGGGCGCCAGGATGACCTTCACCCGCCACGCGGTGTACGCGCGCAATCCGCTGTTGCGCGGCTTGCTGCGTCGCCTCGGCAATCATTTCGAAGGCGATCGTCCATGGCAGTTGCTGAAGGATGCCGCCGATGACTGAGATCGCCAACCGCCCGGTGGTGCTCGACATCGACGCATCGGTGGGCCCGCTGCGCGACCGCCTGGTGCTGCCGCTGGCGCGCTGGCAGGAGTCGCTTCGCTTCGCCAGTTCGCTTTCGACCATGCGGCGGTTTGCGATGGTGCTGGACGAGTTGCTGCCGGCCGATCACGGCACCGTGTTCCTGGGCAGCGGCGACTTCCATCACCTGAGCTGGCCGCTGATCGCGCGGTTGCCGCAGGAAAAGCCCTTTCAGGTCGTCGTGCTGGACAATCACCCGGACAACATGCGCTTCCCGTTCGGCGTGCATTGCGGTTCGTGGGTGCGCAAGGTGGCTCTGCTGCCGCAGGTGGATCACGTGCATGTGCTCGGCATCACCTCGACCGACATCGGCGCGGCGCACGCGTGGGAAAACTGCCTGGCGCCGCTGCGTGGCGGCAAGCTGAGCTACTGGAGCATCGGCGTGGACACGGCCTGGTCGCGCCGACTCGGCCTGGCGCGGGCCTTCCGCAACTTCGATACCCCCGCCGCGATGGTCGATGCCTTCGTCGAGCTGCAACGCTCGCGGACCATGCCCAGCTACCTTTCGATTGACAAGGACGTGTTTGCTCCCGAGGTGGCGCATACCAACTGGGACCAGGGCCAGCTGCTGACCGATCATGCACTGGAGCTGATCGGCAGCCTGCGGCGCGGCCTTGTCGGCAGCGACATCAATGGCGAGGTTTCTCACTATCGCTACCGCAGCTGGTGGAAACGCCGGCTGTCGGCGATGGATGCGCAACCGGCGATCGACCCCGCGCAACTCGTCGGCTGGCAGGCGCAGCAGCACGCGCTGAACCTGCGGCTGCTGGACGCCATCTCGGCCGTATCCGCCTGAGTTCAGGCCAGCACTGCTTCCAGCGTGCGGCAGATCGTTTCGAAGTCCTCGTCATCCAGCCATGGACTGTTGCTGACGGTGAGGCTGCGTGCGGCGAAATCGCGGGCGTGCGGCACGTCCTGCGCGGCAACCATCTCTTCGAGATAGGCGTAGTCGGGCAGGGCATGGATGAACAGGCGGCTGACGCCGTAACCGGATGACCACAGCTGCGCCAGCGCCGCGTCGCGGTGTTGCCGATCGGGCAGCAGCAGCAGCAGGAACGGCCAGGTTCCCTGCGCATCGGGCGGGTCGCCCAGCACCCGCACGCCCGGGATGCGGCGCAGGCGCGGCAGGCGACGCTGCGCCTGTGCGGACAACTGGTCGAGGAACGCCGGCAGGCGGACGGCGGCGTGCGCGCCCACGTCCTGGCGCCAGCGGCCGACCCGATGCAGCGGAATCGTCAGCGGGAAATCATCACCGACCGCGGCGACCGGATCACCGCGGCGCAACGCGCGCCGCAACGGACGGCCGTACGCCAGCCGCAGTCCGGCCGGGCGGTACAACGCGGCGTAGCCCAGCAATTCGATGCAACGCCGCCATTCCGTGCCGATGCGGTTCGGCACGATGCGTGCGGCGGTGCGCGCCAGTCGCTCGCGCAGTTCCGGTTCCCGCGCCAGCAGCAGGCCGCCTTCGTAAATTGACAGCCCCTTGCCGGCGGCCAGGCTGAAGAATCCGATGTCGCCGGTCATGCCGACGCTGCCGCCATCGCGTCGTGCGCCCAGCGCCTGGGCGGCATCCTCGATCACCCGGGCGCCGACGTTGCGGGCAACGGCAAGCGCATCGCCGACATCGGCGACGCGGCCGGCAAGATGGGTGGGGATGATCGCCAGCGTGCGTTCGTCGCAGGCCGCGCGCAGGGCGATCGGGTCCATGTCGTGGTGACCGGGGCGCAGATCGCACAGCTGCAGTTCGAGCCCGGCGGCGTGCACCGCGATGGCGACCAGGGGACAGGTGAAGGCGGGTACGACCACGCGCCGGCGCGTCGGTTGCAACGCACTCAGCGTGGTCAGCGCGATCAGCAGGCAGGCGGTGCCGGAACACTCCAGCTGCAGTGGTGGCGTGCCCAGTTGCGCGGCGATATCGGCGGCCAGCGTCGGCGCGCCGGGTCGCAGGTCGCCCGGCCGCAGCGGCAGTCCGGCGGTGGGCGGCAGTTCGTGGCGGCGACGAGGCGGCATGGGCGCAGCGCTCAGACCCGTGCCGGCGCAGGCTCGTCGTCGGGCGGCTGCTCGCGGCTTTCGGCCAGGCCCAGGCAGACGATGCCGGCGATGATGGCGATGGCGCCGAGCACGCGCGCGACCGTGAGGTGTTCGTCGAACAGCCAGATCGACAGCAGCATCACCGACACCACTTCCAGGTGCGAGGCGGCAAACGCGGGCCCGATCGGCGCGTGCTTGAGCAAGGCCATCCAGGTGAAGAACGCGCCGACGTAACCGACCACCGCGCCGTAGATCCACGGCTGGCCGAACACGCGCAACAGCCACGCGACGCTGGCCTGCACCGGCAACGCCTGGCTGCCGGCGACCTTGAAGCTGATCTGCGCCAGCGTGTCGAAGGCCATCAGCAGCAGGAAGCCGAACAGGTAGAAGCGCCTCATCCGCCGAGCCCCACGATCGCCACGCCCAGCGTCACCAGGGCGATGCCGATGACGCGCAGGCGGGTCAGTTTCTCGCCGAACAGCAGGCGACCGGCAAGCATGATCGCCACGATGTTGATCGAGCCCAGCAGCACGCCTTCGGACAGCGGGATCAGCGACAGGAAGGCGATCCACACCAGGAACTCGACGGCGTAGCAGCCGATGCCGAGCCACAGCCACGGCCGCGCCGCCATGTGCTTCCAGCGGGCGAGGCCATCGCCGGCGTCGCTGTCGCCGGCAGCGGCCTTGAAGGCGAGCTGGCCAGTCGTGTCCAGCACGATGTTGAGCAGCCAGAGGCCGACGACCAGGGTGGAAAGGGAGCCGGTCACGGGCCGGCTCAGGCGGCGATGCGCCCGGCATTGCCGGCGGTCACGACGCGGTCGAAGAAGGCGGCCGAATGTTCGATCAGGGTGCGCCGTTCCCTGTCGATGGTGATCATGTGGTAGCTGTCTTCGAGCAACAACAGCTCGGTGGGCGCGTTGACGCCGCGCACCACCAGTTCGGCGTTGCGCACGCTGGCCACGTCGTCATCGCTGGCATGCGCCACCAGGCACGGCGCATTCACCTGTGGCAGTCGGCGCCGCACATCGGCGGCCAGTCCATACATTTCGGCCAGCGAATACCAGGGGTTGCCGGGCAGGCCGGCGGCGGCGCTGTCGCCGCTGAGCATCGCCGTGCTGACCTGGGCACGCAGCCGCTCGTCGCGGATGCCGTAGGGTGGCTGCTCCATGAAGCTGCGGTGGCGGCCAATGCCCAGCCTTTTAAGCAGCGGCAGCAGGAACGACAGCCGCGCCATGTGCGGAATGCTCCAGCCGTCGTAACGGAAGGTGGCGCCGTAGACGCCGACGCCGGAAACCTGTGCGGGCCGATCCGCGGCCAGCTTCAGCGCCAGCAGCGCGCCCATCGACAGCCCGCCGACGAACAGGTGGTCGACCTTGCCGAGCAGGTCGTCGGCCGCCGTTTCCACGCTGGCGTACCAGTCGCGCCAGCCGGTGGCGAGCAGGTCGTCGGCGTTGCCGCAGTGCCCGGCCAGCTGCATGCCGTGCACCGTGAAGCCGGCCTTGTGCAGTCCCTTGCCGAGCAGCCGCATTTCCATCGGCGTGCCAGTGAGGCCGTGGATCAGCAACACGCCGCTGCGGCCACCTTCGAAGAAGAACTCGGTTTGCTGGATCACGCGGTTGTCCTGCGGTGTGTGCGGCGAGTGGAGGCGTGTCCGCCGTGCGTGCCGGAGGGCAGCGTGGCAGAACGCGGTTTCCTCAGTCTTTCGATGGCGCCCCGGTGGTGGCCGGGGCGGTGCCGAAGCGCACGATCACCCGCTGGCCGATGCGCAGCGTCTGCGGCTTGTCGAAGGCGAGCACGCACTCCACGGTGCGTGCACTGGCACGGATCTGCGGATCGTTCTCGAGCTGGGCCGGGCCGTAGACCTCGCCGATGCGCAGCACGTGGGCGCGCCACGGGGCCTGCCGATCCGCGCTGTCGGCCACGATTTCGGCCGGCATGCCGGGCCGGATCGCGCCGATGAAACTTTCGTTGAGTTCCGCGCGGACGATCCGCGGCTTGTGCGGCAACAGCACGAACAGCGGCGGCGAGGCGGGCGACATGCCGGCACCGGGCTGCGCCGATACGCGGATCACCTCGGCATCGAACGGGGCGAACAGGCTGCGCTGCTTCACCTCGTAGCGGGCCTGCTCCAGCTTCTGGCTGGCGATGTCGATGGCGGCATGGTTGGCCTGCCGGTCGGCGTCGAGCAGGGCGGCGGCCTCGCGCGCATCGTCCGCGCTCTGCCCGTCGCCGGCACCGGCGGCGACGGCCTGGGCGAGGCGTTGCGCCCGTTGTCTTGCCGCGGCCAGCTTGATGCGGAGCAGGGTCGCCTGCGCCTGCGCCTGTTCCAGTTCTGCCTGGGCGGCCGCCACGGCGAGCCGGGCCGACTCGCTGTCCAGCGTGGCCAGCAACTGTCCCTGCCTGACCTGTTCGCCCTCGCGCACCGCCACGCTGGCGAGGATGCCTTCGCGTGGCATGCCCAGATTCAGCAGGCCGCCTTCGATGTCGACGCGGCCGCGGGCGACCGCCGCATAGGCGGGCGTGGCCTGGCTGGTGGCCGCCGGCGGTGCATCGGCGGCGGAGCAGCCGGCGAGCAGGGCGGCGATGGCGAACGCGGGGCCGCGGCAGCGCGTTCGCCAGGGCCACGGCCGTGATGAGGAAGGAGCGGGCGGCTTCATGATGGAGTTCCCCGGGAATCGGAAAGTGGCGCCTGGTTGCGCCGGTCGCTGAGGATGCGGCCGTCTTCCATCGCCAGCACGCGATCGGCGTGGACGACCAGGCGCGGGTCGTGGCTGACGCACAGCACCGTGGTGCCGTGGGAGTGCGCGATGCGGTGCAGCAGGTCGATGATGATCTGGCCGTTGGCGGCATCGAGCGCGCTGGTCGGCTCGTCGGCGAACAGCAGCTCCGGTTGCTTGGCCAGCGCGCGGGCGATCGCCACGCGCTGCTTCTCGCCACCGGACAGCTCGGACGGGCGCAGCCGCATGCGCTGCCCCAGGCCGACTTCCTCCAGCGATTGCCGGGCGCGCCGACGTGCCTCGTCGCGGGTGAGGCCCATGTGGTTCAGCGGCAGCTCGACCTGCTCGAACGCGGAGAGCGCGGGGAACAGGTTGAAGCCCTGGAAGACGAAGCCGGTGTGTTGCAGGCGGAAGCGTTCCAGCGCGCGCAGGTCGAGCTGGCCCAGTTCGCTGCCCAGCGCGCGGACCTGCCCGCCATCGACTTGCTGCAGCCCGCTGAGGACCGCCAGCAAGGTGCTCTTGCCGCAGCCCGAGGGGCCCGAGATCAGGGTCAGTTCGGCCGCCTCGATGGCCAGGCTGAGTCGATCGAGCACCTGGGTGCGCTGGTGGCCGGAGACGAAGGCCTTGCTGACCTCGACGGCCTGCAGGGCGGGCCGTCGCGCCGGTTCGATGAGGTTGCCGGAATGCATCGTGTTCATCTCAGCAAGGTGGCCGGATCGGCGCGCCTCAGGCTGCGCATCGCGGCCAGTCCGGACACGGCGGCCAGACCCATCACCAGGATGATGCAGGCCAGCGCCGAGGGCGCGTTCAACACCACCGGGACATCCTGGCTGCGCGCCAGCAGCAGCAGCACGATGCCCAGCACGCTGGCGCCGAGCAAGCCGAGTGCGCCGACCCAGAACGCCTGTTCCAGCACCACCTTGCGCAAGGCGCCCACGCCGACGCCGAGCGCATTGAGGGTGGCGTATTCGCGGATCGAGCCGTTGACGGCGGCGACCAGGGTCTGGCTGGTGATCGCGGCGCCGACCAGGAACACGATGCCGGCCAGGAACATCACGCCGGCGCCGGCGCCGGTATCGAACAGCCAGTAACGCACGGACCGTTGCGCAAAGTCGCTGGCACTCCAGGTCGTGTACGGGCCGAACGACGTGGCGCCGCGCAGGCGCGCGGCCACGGTGGCGGCCCGGGCCGGGTCACGCAGGCTGGCGACCAGGTAGGTCGGGCCGTTGTCGGTGACGTCGTTGTCGAGTCGTCGGGCGGTGTCCAGCGAGCACAGCACGTTGACGCCGCCCAGCGCGCGCAGGCCGGTGCCGATCCCGACCACGCGCACGCGCCGGCCGTTGATGGTCGCGCTCTGGCCGATGCCGATGCCCAGCTGATCCAGCGCCGAGCGATCAACGATGATGGCGTCGGGTTCGACCAGCCGGGCGCGCAGGGTAGGCGACAGGACCTTGGAGAACATCAGCCCGTCGGCCGCCGGATCGATGCCGGAGACAAACACCGATGCACCACCGGTCTCGCGTGGCCCGCGCCAGTCGCCATCGACCCACAGATACGGTTCGACCCGCAGCACCTGCGGGTCCATCAACAGGCGCGACTGGAGGTCGGCGTCGATCGAACGCCCCAGGCCGACGCTCTGGGTGCCCGGGTAACCCACCCAGACGTCGGCCGACGAACCGGTGACGTAGAGACTGGTGCTGCCGAAGATGCCCAGCACCAGGGCGATCTGCAGCAGTTGCAGCAAGCCCGCGAAGCCGACCGCCAGCATCGCCGGCAGGAAGCGCCGCCATTCGTAGACCAGGGTCTTGCGGGCCAGGGCGACCATCAGTGGCGCGCTCCGGATCCGGCATTGGCCTGGCCGGTTGCAACGGTCTCATCCGGGTCGCCGGCAGCTGGCAAGGGTGCACCGCCGAGTGCCTTGAACAGGGTGACGTAGGCAAGGTCGTGTCCGGCTCGTGCCTCGCTCAGGTCGAGTGCGGCCTGGTCGACGGCGAGCTGGCTCCCGTTGCGATCGAGCGGGCTGGCCAGTTGCAGGCTCGCCCGTTTGCCGGTGGCCTGATCGACCCGTTGCAGCGCCTGCCAGGCCTGCAGGCTGTGCTGCTCGCGCTGGCGTTGCTGTTGCATGCTGCCGAGTGCGGTTTCCACCTCGGCCATGCCTTGCAGCACCGCTTGCCGGTAGGCCAGCACGCGGGCTTTCAACTGGTGATCCCTGGCGTGCTCGGCGGCCAGGCGAATGCCCCAGTCGAACAGCGGGATGCTGACCTCCGGTCCATACGAGTCGATCGCGTTCGGCGTGCTGCTTTTCCGGTGGTTGTTGTCGATGTCGGTGGACCAGTTGATCGAGCCGCCGAGGCCGATGCGGGGAAACCGGTCGGCGTGGGCCGTTGCCAGCTCGCCGGCGGCGGTCAGCACGTCGGCTTCGGCACGGGCGATCTCCGGCCGGCTGCGCAGCAGTTCGGCCGGCGTGGCGTCGAGGTTCCACGGGCCCAGTTCGGGTATCGGGCCGATTTTCAGCCAGGCAGGATCGGGATGGTTCTGGCCGAGCAGCACCGCCAGCTGCCATGCGCTGGCATTGATCGCCTCGCGCGGCGCGACGAGTGCCGACTCGGCCTGGTCGAGGGCCGCCTGTGCGCGGTCTGTCGCGTCGGGCGGGGCAAGCTGGAGCTGCTGTCGCGTTCGCACCAGTTGCAGGGCGTGCCGGCGCGACTGGCTGATCCGCAGCAACAGTTGCTCCTGCTGCTGGGCGGTACGCAGGCTGATCCACTGCCGCACGACTTCGGCCACCAGGCTCACGCGGGCGCCGCGCAGGTCCGCGACGCCGGCGTCGAGCTGCCCCTGCGCTTCGCGGCGGGTTCCTTCGGCGCGGCCGAACAGGCCGAGTTCCCAGCTGGCGTCGAAGCCGACCAGGAAATAGGAGGCGCTGGCGTCGGGATCGATCACGTCGTTGGTGCTGGCACGCAACGCGGGCAGGTAGCGTGCGCCCGAACGCGCGTGCATCACGCGCACGGCACGCAGGCGTTCGACGGCCTGCGCCAGGTCGAGGTTGGAGGCCAGCGCACGCTCGACCAGGGTGTCGAGCGCGGGATCGTTGAAGTTGCGCCACCAGCCATGCAGGTCGGTGGGCTGCGCCGCGTTGCCGGCGAGCCGATGCTGAAATTGCGCGGGTATCGGCGGCCTCAGCTTCGGCAACGGCGCCGCGCAACCGGCGAGCAGGGTGAGCACGGCGGCGCACGACCAGAGATGCCAGCGCGGGTTCCATGCTGCCTTGTGGAATCGAAATGGCACGGCGCGCTGACTCTTTGGGAGGGTTGCGTGGAATACCTGATTGTGGCCGGGGAATCTTTCTTCCCCCTTTGCAACGACGGCGGGCGAGGGGGCTTATGCGGAATCGTCGTGGCGATCCTGGTCGCCCGACGATGGCGGGCGTGGCGCGTCGAGTGGCGGGAAGCACACCTCCACGCGCAAGCCGTGCGGCGCGATCAGGCTGCAGGTCAGGCGAGCCTGGTGTCGTTCGGCGATGCGCTGGACGATCGCCAGCCCCAGTCCGCTGCCTTCCTCGTTGTTCCCGGCGGCACGGAAGAAGCGTTCGCTCAGGCGCGGCAGCAGTTCGGCCGGCACGCCGGGGCCGTTGTCCTCGACGCTGAGGCAGCAGCTGCCATCGGCGTGTCCGCCCAGCTTGACCGTGACCACGCTGCCGCGGCCGGCATAACGCATCGCATTGTCGATCAGGTTGTCCAGCAGGTCGCCGAGGCTGGCCGCATCGCCGATGATCGGCCACGTTCCCGGGGCGCCTTCGTAACCGAGATCCACGCCCGCGCGGATCGCCTCGTGCACGCGCTGGGCCACGGTATCGGGAACCAGTCGGGCCAGGTCGAGCAGGCGGCTTTCTCCGGTATCCAGCGAGGGCGCCTGGGCCCGGGTCAGCGCCAACAGCTGTGCCGAGGTGCGCGCAGCGCGGCGGGTCAATTGCTGGATGTGTTGCAGGGCCTCGTTCACCGCTTCGGGGCGGGATTCCGCCAGCGCGTGTTCGACGTGCAGGCTGAGCCCGGTCAACGGCGTGCGCAACTGGTGTGCGGCATCGGCGATGAAGCGGTCATGCAACGCCAGCATGTTGCGCAGGCGTCCGAACAGGGCATCGATGGTTCGGGTCAGCGGCTGGATCTCGGCAGGCACGTCGGCGGCATCGATCGGGCTCAGTTCATGACTGCGCGCGGCCAGCCGCGCGGTCAGCGGCTCCAGCACGCGCAGGCCGCGACCCACGCCGAACCAGACCACCGAGAGCACGCAGACGATCAACAGCGTCTGCATCACCGTGGCCATCAGCAGGATGTCGCGCGCCTGCTCGTGCCGGTCGTGCAGGGTTTCGGCAAAGCTGACGACCAGGCTGTCGCCAGGCTCCCGGGTCGCCTCGATCTGCATGGCGGCCGCGCGCAGCGGACGCTTCGCCAGTCGGGTGTCGTAAAGGATCGGCCGCGCATCGATCGGCGGCATCTGCGTCGGCTGCGGCAGCGTTCCATTGCCGGCCAGCAGGCCGTGCAGGCGGCTGCGCACGCTGAAGTAGCTGCGGCCATCCGGATCGTATTCCAGCAGGAACCGCGCCTGCGGCGACAACTCGTCGCCCGGTTGCAGGTTGCCGACCATCATCGCCAGGCTCTGCGTGTCCTCGCGCAGATCCTGGTCATGGACGCGGTTGGAGTAGGTAAGGGCGACGCCGTAGCTCAACAGTGCATCCAGCACCAGCAGGACGCCCATCGGAACGAGCAGCAGCAACAGCAGGCGTCGCCGCAGGCTGGGGCGCGGGGAGCGCGTGGGAGGTGATGTCATGAGGAGGTGATCCGGGCCTCGTTTACTTCTTCCAGCAGGTAACCCAGCCCCCGGATGGTGCGCACGCTGGTGCCGCTGTCACGCAGTTTGCGGCGCAGGCGATGGATGGCGATGTCCAGGCCGTTGTCGGTCAGTTCCTGGTCCCAGTTGCACAACGCGGCCACCAGCTGCGCCCGGCTGGTCACCCGGTCGGCGCGCAACGCAAGCGCCTCCAGCAGACCGAATTCGCGGGCGGTCAGGTCCAGCGGAGTCTGTTCGATCCAGGCGCGATGGCCGGGCAGGTCCACGCGCAACCGGCCCAGCTGCAGTTCCGGCTTGCCCTGGCTGCTGGCGCGGCGCAGCAGTGCGCGCACCCGCGCTTCGAACTCGGCCAGTTCGAAGGGCTTCACCAGGTAATCGTCGGCGCCGAGGTCGAGCACGCGGATGCGCTCGGCCAGGCCATCGCGTGCGGTGACCACCAGCACCGGCATGCTGGTGCCGCGGTCGCGCAACCGCCTGAGCACCTCGCTGCCGTCCAGCGCGGGCAGGCCCAAGTCCAGCACCAGCAGGTCGTACTCGTAGTCGCGCAGGGCTGCGTCGGCCAGGTTGCCGCGCGCAGCGTGGTCTACCGCGTGGCCGCCATGATGCAGGGACGCACAGATGCCTTCCGCGATGGAGGAGTCGTCTTCGGCCAGGAGAATCCGCATGGGTGACTCCAGAGTGGGCGGCGGGCAGCGGCGTGTTGCGCCTCCCGTAGTTGCGATTGATTCTTGTTTACTAAATAATGTCGACCATCCGGAAGCCCGCAACACGGGCCTCCACGCCCTTCCAGACCTTGCCCGCTCGCCGCAGTTCCCGGCCGAGAGGCAAGCGCGAAACACGGATAACCATGGGTCAGCTACAGGCAAACGCCGAATCGATGCGTCCGCAGCGCCGCGCGTTCTGGATGCGGCAGCTGCACCAGTGGCACTGGATCAGTTCGGCGCTGTGCCTGGTCGGCCTGCTGCTGTTCGCGCTGACCGGGATCACGCTGAACCATGCGCGGCAGATCGAGGCCACGCCGCGGGTGACCCATCGCAACCTCGTGTTGCCCACGGAGTTGCGTGTTGCGGTCGACGGTGATGACGCGCGCAAGGCCGCGCTGCCGACGGCGGTGGCGGCGTGGCTCGATGATCAGTTGCAGGCGCACGCGGCCGGCCGCGTGGCCGAGTGGTCGGTGGACGAGGTCTACCTGTCGCTGCCGCGCCCCGGTGGCGACGGCTGGCTCAGCATCGACCGCGCCAGCGGCGCCGTCGAATACGAACTGACCCGGCGCGGCGCGATCGCCTACCTCAACGACCTGCACAAGGGACGCAACGCGGGCGCGGCGTGGAGCTGGTTTCTCGACGTGTTCGCGCTGGCCTGCCTGGTGTTCGCGATCACCGGCCTGTTCCTGCTGAAACTCCACGCCGCGCGGCGCACCTCCACCTGGCCGCTGGTGAGCCTGGGTCTGGTGCTGCCGGTGGTGCTGGCGCTGATCTTCATCCATTGAACGGAATTCCCGCGATGCGTCGTCTGCTGCTTTCCTGTTTCGCCCTGGCCCTGGCCACGCCGCTGGTCGCGGCCGAGCTGAACCTCACCGTGCAGATTCCCGAGCAGAAGGTGGCCGAATACCACCGGCCGTATACCGCGATCTGGATCGAGCGCGCCGACCGCAGCGTGGCTGCCCAGCTGGCCGTGTGGTACGCGCAGAAGGACAGCAAGGAGGGTGCCGGCAACAAGTGGTTGCCCGACCTGCGCCAGTGGTGGCGCCGCGGAGGTCGCGAGCTGGCGTTGCCGGTGGATGGCGTCTCCGGCGCCACCCGGCCTGCCGGGCAGCACCAGTTGAACTTCGTCGACGGACAGGCGCCGCTGGGCACGCTGGCTGCGGGTGATTACGTGCTGGTGGTGGAGGCCGCCCGCGAAGTCGGCGGGCGCGAAGTGGTGCGTGTGCCGTTCACCTGGCCGGGTGCCACCACGCAGCACCTGACCGCGCGGGGCAGCAGCGAACTCGGCGCGGTCAGCCTCGACATCAACCCGTGAATCCCGTTCCCGAATTGTCCGGAGTGAACATGCACAAGCGCACCCTGAAATGGATCGTCCTGGCCGCGGCGATCGCCGCGCCGCTGGCCGTGCAGGCGCACAAGATGTGGCTGCTGCCGTCGGCCACCAATGTCGCCGGCGCCGATCCGTGGGTCACCGTGGATGCGGCGATCTCGAACGACCTGTTCCATCCCGACCACCACGCGGCGTCGCTGGAGCAGCTGGTGATCACCGCGCCGGACGGCCAGACGGCCAAACCGGCAAATGAGGCCGTCGGCAAATATCGCAGCGTGTTCGACCTGCAACTGAACCAGCAGGGCACGTACAAGCTGGCACTGGTCAGCAGCGGCCTGTCTGCCAGCTACGAGCTGGATGGCCAGAAAAGGCGCTGGCGGGGCAAGGCCGACGAACTGCGCTCGGCCATCCCAAGGGCGGCGAAGAACGTGCAGGTGACGGCCTCCAGCAACCGGGTGGAAACCTTCATCAGCAACGGCAAGCCGAACGACACCGCACTGAAACCCACCGGGCAGGGCCTGGAGCTGGTGCCGGTTACCCGCGTCACCGACCTGGTCGCCGGCGAGCCGGCCACGTTCCAGTTGCTGCTGGACGGCAGGCCGGCCGGCGACCTCAAGGTCAGCGCGATCGCCGGTGCCACCCGCTACCGCAACGCACAGGACGCGATCACCGCGCAGACCGGCAGCGACGGCAAGTTCCGGCTGACCTGGCCGCATGCGGGGATGTACTGGATCAACGCCACGACGCAGGACGACAACAGCGGCAGCAAGTTCGCCAGCAAGCGCCGCCTGTCGTATACGGCGACGCTCGAAGTGCTGCCCGAGTAGACATGATGTCGTTGCCGCGTCTGGCCGTCTGTCTGATTCTGCTGGCTGTTTCCGCTCCGTTGGCGGCGACGCAGCTGCAGCGTATGGACGGGCAGACCATGGGCACCACCTGGTCGGTGCAACTGGTGCTGCCGTCCGCCCAATCGACGGAACAGGTGCGGCGGGGCATCCAGGCCGAACTGGATCGCGTGGACGGCCAGATGAGCACGTACCGGCCGCAGTCGGAGCTGTCGCGCTTCAACCGCGCGCCGGCCGGCAGCTGGCAGGCCTTGCCGCCGGAGTTCTTCGAGGTCCTGCAGCATGCGTTGCAGCTGGCCAAGGACAGCGATGGCGCGTACGACCCGACCGTGGGGCCGCTGGTGAACCTGTGGGGTTTCGGCCCCGACCAGCGGCCGCGGCAACCGCCGACGGTTGCGGCGATCGAGCAGGCGAAGGCGCGAGTCGGCTGGTGGAAGCTGAGGCTCGACCCGGTCGGTCATCGGGCATGGCAGCCGGGCGGGGTCTGCGTGGATCTTTCTGCGGTGGCCAAGGGTTACGGCGTGGACCAGGTTGGCCGCTACCTGCAGCGGATCGGTGCGACGACGTGGCTGGTCGAGGTCGGTGGCGAACTGAAGGCACGCGGCCGCAAGCCGGATGGCATGCCATGGCGGGTCGGCATCGAGCGGCCCGATGCGGCGGCCGGCGCGGTGAGCGCCGCCGACGAACTGGTACGCACGATCGAACTGGACGACCGCGCGGTCGCCACCTCGGGCGACTATCGCCACGTGTTCGAGGACAACGGACGGTTCTATTCGCACCACATCGATCCGCGCAGCGGCTGGCCGGTGCCGCACGAGGTGGCGTCGGTCAGTGTGCTGGCGAACGAATGCATGCAGGCCGATCCGCTGGGCACCATGCTCAGCGTGCTCGGCGCCGAGCACGGCATGGCCTACGCCCGCGAACATGGCCTGGCCGTGCTGATGATCGTGCGCACCGCGCAGGGTTTCGAGCAGCGCATGTCGCCGGCGTTCGCGGCGGAGTTGCGCCGATGAAACCGGGCGACGCGATCACCGCACGGCGCACGCTGCTCGGCAACGCGATCCTGCTGGGCGGCTTCGGCCTGCTTGCCGCGCTGCTGCTGTTGCTGCATGTGGATGGCCTGCACTGGCGCGATCCGGGTGGCGAGCGCTGGCTCGATGCCGCGCTGGTGCTGCTGGCATGGCTGGGCCTGCTCGGCTGGCTGCGTCATCGGCCGGCGGTGGCACCGCGCAAGCCCGCGAAGATGCTGGACATGGCGGCTGGCCAGGCCACCACCGCGGCCGAGCGCGCCGCCGTCATCCCGCAGCTGGTGGCGGACACCACGGTGCGGGTGATCTACGCCAGCCAGACCGGCTTCGCCGAACAACTGGCGCGGCAGACCCTGCAAAGCCTGCAGGCAGCCGGCATGGCGGCGCGACTGGACGGCATCGACGGCGTCACCGTCGAGGATCTGCATCGCGCCAGCCGCGTGCTGTTCGTGGCCAGCACCACCGGCGACGGCGAACCGCCCGACATGGCGCTGGCTTTCAGCCGCCAGGTCATGTCGCAAGCGCAGACGCTGGCTGGCCTGCGCTACGGCCTGCTGGCGCTGGGTGACAGTGACTACGAGGAGTTCTGCGGCTTCGGTCGGCAGCTGCAGCGCTGGTTGCAGGCCAGCGGCGCACAGGCCTTGTTCGATCCGGTCGAAGTGGACAGCGAGGACGAGGCCAGCCTGCGCCACTGGCAGCATCACTTGTCGTGGCTGTCCGGCGTCAATGATCTGCCCGACTGGCAGGCGCCGAAGTACCAGCGCTGGCAACTGGTCGAGCGCCGCCTGATGAATCCCGGCAGCGTGGGCGATCCCTGTTTCCACCTGGCATTGCAGCCGCTGCAGGGCAGTGCCAGCTGGCAGGCTGGTGACCTGGTCGAGATCGGCCCCTGCCATCCGGCCGAACGGGTGGCGGCATGGCTGTCGGCACGGTCGCTGGATGGCCGCGTGCCGGTGTCGTACCGCAGGCAGCGGCAGCCGCTGGCCGGACTGCTGGCGCGTTGCCGCCTGCCCGAAGCGGACGAAGTCGACGGGCTGGATGAAGAGGCGGTGGCGGCCTTGCTGCAGTGGCTGCCGCATCGCGAGTATTCGATCGCCTCGCTGCCGGACGATGGCGCGATCCACCTGCTGGTGCGCCAGATGCGCGGCCGCGGCGGTTACCTCGGGCTCGGTTCGGGCTGGCTGACCGGGCATGCGCCGATCGGGGCCGAGATCGCCCTGCGCGTGCGCGGCAACAGCAACTTCCATCCACCGCGGGATGGGCGGCCGATGATCCTGATCGGCAACGGCACCGGGCTGGCGGCATTGCGCGCCTTGCTGAAGGCGCGCATCGCTGGCGGGCACCGGCGCAACTGGCTGCTGTTCGGCGAACGGCAGCGGGCGCACGACTTCCTCTACCGCGAAGAGATCGAACGCTGGCTCGCGCAGGGCTGGATCGAGCGCGCGGATTTCGCCTGGTCGCGCGACCAGGCCGAGCGCATCCACGTGCAGCAGCGACTGCGCGAGGCGGCCGATGACTTGCTGGCATGGGTCGACGCGGGTGCGGCGATCTACGTCTGCGGCAGCCTCGACGGTCTCGCGCCCGGTGTCGACGCGGTACTGAACGAGGTGCTGGGCGTGGCGCGGGTCGACCAGTTGCGCCAGCACGGACGTTATCGGCGCGACGTCTACTGAAGCCTCCGCTGCCCGCGGCAGGAACTTTCGCTTGCCGCGCATGACCTATGGCCTATGCCCCGTTTCCCTGACGGGCGCAATCTGTGGGGATTGTCCAGGGGAGTGGCAAACATGCGGCGAATTGCACGCAAGTGGGGGTATTTGTGTGCCGTGACCTTGTCGGTCGCGGCATGTCCGGTCATGGCGCAGACGCCTGCGTCTGCCAGCACGACGGCCAGCGCGCCGGCCGGTCAGGTGATGGCTCCGGCCAGTGCCGGCGCAGTTGCCGCCGACATTCCGTTCGTCTCGGCGGATGCGGCGAACTTCCAGGTGCCCAGCGCGCCCGACGCGTGGGGTGGCCCGCGTGGCGATCACCCGGCCACGCTGTCCGACCAGGTGGTGGGCTACACCATCCAGGCCACGCTGGACCCGGCCAGGCACACGGTCGACGCGAAGCAGACGATGACCTGGCGCAACCGCAGCAACCAGCCGGTCAGCAAGATCTACTTGCACCTCTACCTCAACGCGTTCGAAGGCCCGGGCAGCACGTTCTTCACCGAGCGGCGCCTGTTCTCCGGCAGCGGCCACTCGCGCGGCAACGCCGACCTGAAGAAGGGCGAGTGGGGCTATATCGAGTTGAACAAGGTGCAGCAGGGCGGTCAGAACGTGAGCTGGCGTTTCGTGCAGCCCGACGGCGGCCCGAAGACCGACAGGACGGTGGTCGAGCTCGACCTGCCGCAGGCGGTGCCGGCCCAGGGCACGCTGAGCCTGGACATCGACTTCCACGACCAGCTGCCGCGCGTGGTCGAGCGCACCGGCTGGTTCGGTGACTTCCATCTGGTCGGCCAGTGGTTCCCGAAGATCGCGGTGCTGGAATTGCCCGGCGAGCGCGGTGCCACGGCGCCGCGCTGGAACGCGCACGAGTTCCATTTCCACAGCGAGTTCTATGCCGACTACGGCAACTACGACGTCCAGCTGACCGTGCCGAAGGGCTACACCGTGGGCGCGGTGGGTGAGCAGCAGGGCACGCCGGTCGAGAGCGGCGGCAAGGTCACCCACCACTTCGTGCAGACCGATGTGGAGGACTTCGCCTGGGTCGCTGCGCCTGGCTACAAGGTGCAGCGCACCAGCTGGACCGGGCCGGGCAGCCCCAAGGTCGACGTGCAGGTGATCTATCCGCCCGAGTACGAGGCGAGCGCGCAACCGGTGCTGAAGGCCACCACCGATTCGCTGACCTATTTCTCCGACACGCTGGGCCCGTATCCGTACAGGACGATCACCGCCGTGGTGCCGCCGTACAACGCGGGCGAGGCGGGCGGCATGGAATACCCGACCTTCTTCACCGCCGAGGGTTACGACAAGGTCACGCCCGACACGCTGACCCAGTACGCGATCGACTTCGTCACCATCCACGAGTTCGGCCATGGCTATTTCATGGGCCTGCTCGGCTCGAACGAATTCGAGGAGCCGATGCTCGACGAGGGCATGAACCAGTACTGGGACGATCGCATGCTGGTCGATCGCAAGCAGGACATCTGGGTCACCACGCCGCTGCTGAGCAAGCTGGGTTTTGCACCGCAGCTGACCCCGTTCGAAGCCGAGCGGCTGTCCGGTGTCGTCGGCATCGGCGTGCCGGCCGATTCGCTCGACTCCAACTCGTGGGACCGCATGTCCAGCAACAGCTACGGGTCGGTGTACGCGCGTACCGCGGCGACCATGCGCACGCTGGAAAACCTGCTCGGTCACGAGGTGATGGGCAAGGCAATGAAGCTGTACTACGAGCGCTGGAAGTTCCGCCACCCCGACGCCGCCGACCTGCGCGATGCGCTGGCCGAGGGTTCGGGCCAGCCCGAGCTGGTGCATGCGATCTTCGCCTCGCAGGTCTACGGCACCGACAAGGTCGACGCCAGCGTGGTCTCGATCGACAACGAGGAGCAGGTGCCGCGCACCGGTACCGTGATCCGCGACGGCAAGCGCGTCACCCTCTCCGCGAAGGACGTCGACAAGCAGATCGACGACGCCCGCGCGGCCTGGGACAAGGCCCACAAGGACGCCAGGCATGGCGGGCCGTATCCGTGGCTGTCGACGATCACGGTGCGCCGCACCGGTGCGGCGGTGCCGCGCACGGTGCTGGTGAAGTTCGCCGACGACAGCAGCGAGACGGTGAAGTGGGACGACGCCAGTCGCTGGAAGCGGATCAGCTTCACCAGGCCGGCCAAGGCGGTGTCGGCCACGGTGGACCCCGACCGGAAGATCGTGCTGGATGCCAATTCGCTCAATGACAGTCGGACGATCAAGGCCGATGGCGCAGCCTCGCGCCGCTGGAGTGCGGATGTCGCCTCCTTCTTTCAGACTTTCTACGCCTTGATGGGGACGCTGTGATGAAGACCGGACGCATTTCACGCCGCGTGGATTCGGCTGCGCTGATGCGCGCGCCGTTCGCCGCCATGCAGTGGCGCTTGCTGCTGCTGTGGGTATTGCTGCTGCTGTTGCCGACGGCGGTGGTCAGCCTGCCGATCTGGCGCGCGCTCAGCAGCGTGCTGGATCATTCGATCCATGCGCAGGAGTGGGCGGCGCGCTTCAACGGCAGCATGTTCAGTGATGTCATGACGGCACTCAACATGTCCAACTGGTTCGGCGGCATCGCCTTGCTGGGCATGGTGCTGACAGCCCTGCTGTCGCCATTCCTCACCGGCATGGTGGTGGGTACCGGCCGCGCGGGTCGCACGCTGGGCTTCAGTCATCTGCTCCAGTGCGGCATCGTCGAATACGGTCGCATGTTCCGCCTGATGCTGTGGTCGATCCTGCCCTACGTGGTGATGGGCGCCCTGATCGGCGTGGCGATGCACATGGCCGACGACGTCGGCGACAAGGCCGTCCTGCAGTCGCAGGCTGATCGGGCCTCGCACCTGGCGCTGTTCGTCGCCGGCGTGCTGTTCGTGCTGGCCCAGTCGATTGTCGAGTCCAGCCGCGCCGCGTTCATCGCGGACGCCGGGCTGCGTTCGGCCACCCGCGCCCTGGGTCGCGGCTTCATGCAGTTGCTGCGTCGTCCGCTCAGCACCTTGCTCAGCTATCTGCTGATCAGCGTGATCGGCTACGTGATCGCCATGGCGATCGGGATCGGGCGGGTGAACACCCCCGCAGTGGGCGTGGCCGGACTGGTCATCGCCGTGCTGCTGGCCCAGTTGGTAGTGCTGGTGATCGGCTGGATGCGGGTGGCACGCCTGTTCGCGCTGGCCGAGGTGGCCCGCTCGCTGGTCTCGTCGCGCTCAGCCAGCGGGTTGCCGCCGGCGCTTTGACGAGGGGGCGGAGGGCGCTCACGCCCTCCGCCATCCGATGGCGCGGGTTTTCCGGCGCGCCCGCGAAGAGAAATCGTGGAGCTCAGCCGTAGGCGCGGCGCGGCTCGCGATGCGGCGGGTAGTAGGCAAACACGTGGCTGTGGCTGCCGTAGAAGTCCATGTCTTCGATGTGCTCGCCGCCCAGTCGCTCGGCGACCCGGTCCGAAGCTTCGTTGCCGATGCGCACCAGGCTGATCACCCGCTGCGCGTGCAACTGGTTCCAGGCGAATTCCAGCACCGCCGTACCCGCCTCGGTGGCGTAGCCGTGGTGGCGGTGTTCGGGCTTGAGCATCCAGCCCATTTCCAGGTCGGGCCAACCGTCGGGATACATCAGGCCGGCGCGGCCGATGAACTCGCCGGTGGCTTTCAGTTCCAGCGCCCACATGCCGCAGCCGCGAAGTTGCCAGTGGCCCAGCAGCATGGCCAGCGAGCGCCAGGCATTGGTGCGGTCCAGTGGCTGGCCGTCGCCGATCCAGCGCGTGCTGGCAGGGTCGGCCAGCATCGAGGCGTAGTCGTCGAAATGACGTTCGGTCAGCGCAGTCAGGCGCAAGCGCGCCGTTTCAATGGTTGGAATATCAAACATCACGATCAGCGGTGGGCGGCAACCAGCAGTTCGGCCAGTGCATGAGTGCTGCTGGCGAGACTTTCTTGCCAGGACAATCCGGTGATTGTCTCACCTGTGACCGAATCGACAAAATCCTCGGCCTGGCCCGGCGGCAGCAGGTGCCGGTAATCCACCGTGATCTCGGTCCCCGGCGGGAGCTCGGCCAGGGCAAACACGAAGCCCAGGTGCCACAGCCCGTTGGGTGCGAAGCTGTGGTTGATGTAGCACTCGTCGGGCCAGTCCGGCGACAGCGTGTAGCGATCCTCGAACCAGCGGGCGCTGGCGTGGAACTGCGCACGCAGCTCCGCCGAGGCCATGATGTCGGCGTAGCGGAAGGTCTGCGTGATGGCGTCCGGTGCGGTGATGATGCTGCCCGCGGCCACCGTTTCGTCGAGGAACAGCCCCTTGCCGGCGCCGTGGATGGCCGAGGCGGCGATGTGATAGCGCGGCAGGATCATGACCGGGGTGGCGATGGGCTGGGCGCGCGAGTGTAACGCAAGCGGCGCGGCCCGCCATGGACCGCGCCGCCGCCGCCGATCTGCCCCGGCCGCTTATTTCTCGCTCGCTGCCTTCCTGCCCTTGTGGGCGGGTTTGGCGGGCGCGTCGGCCTGGGCGACCGCCTCGGGCGTGTCTCCCGCCTCCAGCTGGATCGCGCTGCGATTGCGCTCGATCGTGGCCTTGCCGATGCCCTTGACGTGCTTGAGGTCGTCGGCCTTCTTGAACGGGCCGTGCGCCTCGCGCCAGGCCACGATGGCCTCGGCCTTGGCCTGGCCGATGCCGTCCAGCGACTTGGCGATGGTGGCCGCATCCGCCTGGTTGATGTTGACCGGGGTGGCCGCCAGCAGCAGGCCGGGCAGGGCGAGCGTCAGCGCGAGTGCAACAGCGACGAGTTTGTTGAACATGGGCTTTCTCCTTGGGCGGTGGTCACGGCATCCGTGTGCCGTCGGCGAACTATCCCGCCGCCGCCCGCCCTGCACAGTCGGAAGCACGACAGGCCGTGCGTGCGTGATCGTCGTGCCCCCGTGTGGGGCGCAGCCCGTCGGTTGTCGGTGCGACGGAAGCGCGCTGGTACAATGGCGCACTTGTCTGCCTGCTGGAGTGATACCGATGGATACTGCCCGCCTCTCGCGTTTTGTCAGTGGCCTCTGGGACGACGAGATCGTGCCGCAGCTGGTGGAATACATCCGCATTCCCAACAAGTCGCCGATGTTCGACAAGGACTGGGTGGCGCACGGCTACATGGATGCAGCGGTGAAGCTGATGGAAACCTGGGCGCGCTCCAAGCTGAGCCAGCTGCCCGGTGCCACGCTGGAAGTGGTGCGGCTGGAAGGGCGCACGCCGCTGATCTACATCGACGTGCCGGGCCAGGGCGACGACACCGTGATGCTGTACGGCCATCTGGACAAGCAGCCGGAGATGACCGGCTGGGCCGAGGGCCTCGGCCCGTGGACGCCGGTGATCAAGGGCGACAAGCTGTACGGCCGCGGTGGCGCCGACGACGGCTACGCGATCTTCGGCTCGCTGGCCGCCTTGCTGGCGCTGCACGAGCAGGGCATCCCCCACGCGCGCTGCGTGGTGATGATCGAGGCCTGCGAGGAATCGGGCAGCTACGACCTGCCGTTCTACGTCGACCACCTGGCCGAGCGCATCGGCAGCCCGTCGCTGGTGGTCTGCCTGGATTCGGGCTGCGGCAATTACGACCAGCTGTGGCTGACCACCTCGCTGCGCGGCATGACCGGCGGCAACCTCAGCGTGCAGGTGCTGGAAGAAGGCGTGCACTCGGGCGATGCCTCCGGCGTGGTGCCGTCGAGCTTCCGCATCCTGCGCGAGTTGCTGTCGCGGCTGGAGGACCCGGCCACCGGCGCGATCAAGCCGAAGGAGTTGTACGTCGACATCCCGCAGCAGCGCATCGACCAGGCCAAGCTGTCCGCCGAGGTGCTGGGCGACGACATCTACGACAAGTTCCCCTGGGTCGACGGCATGCAGCCGGTCACCAAGGACCTGGCCGAGCTGGTGCTCAACCGCACCTGGCGTCCGCAACTGGCGGTCACCGGCATCGGCGGCATCCCGCCGCTGGAAAGCGCCGGCAACGTGCTGCGTCCGTTCACCTCGGTGAAACTGAGCCTGCGCGTGCCGCCCACGCTGAGCGGCGCCAAGGCCGGCGAGTTCGTCAAGCAGCTGCTGGAGAAGGACCCGCCGTACGGCGCCAAGGTCACCTTCACCCTGGAGAAGGACGGCTCGGGCTGGAACGCGCCGGCGCTGTCGCCGTGGCTGGAACAGGCGGTCAGCGACGCCTCGCAGAACCACTTCGGCGCACCGGCCACCTACATGGGCGAGGGCGGCAGCATCCCGTTCATGGGCATGCTGGGCGAGAAATTCCCCCAGGCGCAGTTCCTGATCACCGGCGTGCTGGGGCCGCATTCCAACGCCCACGGTCCGAACGAGTTCCTGCACATCCCCACCGGCAAGAAGGTCAGCATGGTGGTGGCCGAGGTGGTGGCCAAGCACTTCGCGCAGGGCGCCAGGGGCTGAGCGACGTTCTCCTTCTTCCCTCCAAAGGGGAGAGGGGACGACCGCCACGGGCTTGTCCATGGATCACCCCCACCTCGCCGCCAACTGGTCCGACGTCCGCCGCCGGGTGGATGAGGCCTGCCGAGCCGCCGGGCGCGACCCGGCCGAGGTCGACATCCTGCCGGTCAGCAAGACCTTCGGCCCGGAGCTGATCCGGGCCGGGGTGGCGCTGGGCATGCGCCGCTTCGGCGAGAACAAGGTGCAGGAGATCCGCGACAAGTCGGCGCCGCTGGCCGACTGCGGCATCGACTGGGTGATGATCGGCCACCTGCAGACCAACAAGGCGAAGGACGTGGCGCGGCTGGCCAGCGAAGTGCAATCGCTGGACCGGCTGGATCTGGCCGAGGCGCTGGATCGACGGCTGCAGCACGAGGGCCGCGGCATCGACGTGCTGGTGCAGGTGAAAACCTCCATCGAGCCCAGCAAATACGGTCTCCCGCCTGAACAGCTGGCCGACTTCCTGAACGCCTTGCGCGGCTATCACGGCTTGCGCGTCCGTGGGCTGATGACCCTGGCCATCCACTCCGTCGACGCTGACGAGGTACGGGCCTGCTTCCGGCTGCTGCGCGAGCTGCGCGACCGATCCATGCTGCAAGGCCATGATATCCCACGGTTATCCATGGGGATGAGCGGTGATTTCGGGCTGGCCATCGCCGAAGGGGCGACTGAGGTGCGGATCGGCACGGCGATCTTCGGCCAGCGTTCCTACCCGGACTCACACTACTGGCCCGAGGCTGGCGCCTGAGCCATTATTTCAATAGAAATCATTGGCTTGTATAAAGTGTGCGCGCTATCCCGGTTTTCCGGAACGGCAGAGTTCAGTTAACCTCAATCCAACATCTGCACGCCATCTTCTTGTTAAGTTCACTCCCTCGTCACGTCGTCGGCACCTGCTGCGCGGCCAATCCTGTGAACAACAAGGGATTTTTCCCAGCATGTCCTTCAAGCACCTGACTGCCGCCACCGCGCTCCTTTCCGTGCTGCTGGTTTCCGCTCCGCTTCAAGCGAAGTCCCTTGTTCCCCTCGCCGTTGTTGCCGGCCAGACCGCCACGGCGGCTCCCGTCCTGCTCGATGATGCCGCGATCGCGCGCGTCAGCGCACCGCTGCTGGGGCAGTTGCCGGTCTTCAACCCGGTGGCCGGGCTGGCCCAGGCCGTGGTTCCCGACGCCGGCGCCATGATCGTCGAGAAGGCTTCCGTTGCCGCCGACACCAGCGAGCAGAGCGCCGCCGCTGCCAAGGTCAGCGCCAACATCACCGACCTGCGCAAGTCGTTGCTGGTCGTGGCGATGGGCCTGCGCGACACCCGTTACGTCCGCGGCGGTCGCGACCCGTCCACCGGCTTCGACTGCAGCGGTTTCGTGCGTTATGTGTTCGCTCATGCGGTGGGCATGCAGCTGCCGCGCAACTCGGCCTCTCAGTTCCTGGCCGGCCTCAAGGTCAAGCGGGCCGACATGCAGCCGGGCGACCTGGTGTTTTTCCGTACGCATGGCAAGCGTGCCATTTCGCACGTGGGCATCTACATCTCGAACGGCCGCTTCATCCACTCGCCGGCCACCGGCAAGTCGGTGGAGATCTCCAGCCTGAAGGAAGGCTACTGGGCCAAGCGCTTCGCCGGCGCCAAGCGTCCGGAAGCGATGGCGCAGGTAGCCGACAAGGGCTGAGCGCGGCCGCACACGTTTTCCGTGGAGCCGCCGTGAGGCGGCTTTTTTCTGCCTGCCGTGCTGAACGAAAGCGGCGCGGCGCGGTCATCAAGCGAAGCCACCCACGCCTTGCCAAGGCACTCTCCGGAACCTGTTGATGCCTTTTGACCTGCCGCCCGTGACTCGCAACCTGCTGATCGCCAACGTCGCGGTGTTCCTGCTGCAGCAGGTGATGGGGCAGGTGCTGCTGCTGAACTTCGCGCTGTGGCCGCTGGGCTCGGGCCTGTTCGGGGTGTGGCAGATCGTCACCAGCGCGTTCATGCATGGCAGCCTCACCCACATCGCGTTCAACATGATCGCGCTGTACATGTTCGGCGGCACCATCGAGCGCACCTTCGGCGCACGCAATTTCACCCTCTATTACTTCGTCTGCGCGATCTCCGCCTCGCTGCTGCAGCTGGCCGTGCTGTGGTTCTTTCCGGGCCAGGTCGGCCCCACGCTGGGCGCGTCGGGCGCCATCTTCGGCCTGCTGCTGGCGTTCGGCGTGCTGTATCCGCAGGAGAAGGTGATGCTGATCTTCCTGCCGATCCCGATGCCGGCGTGGCTGTTCGTGAGCCTGTACGCCGCCGCGGAACTGACCATGGGCGTGACTGGCATCGAGCCGGGCGTCGCCCACTTCGCCCACCTCGGCGGCATGCTGGGCGGCATCGTGCTGATTCAATACTGGCGCGGGCGGCTGCCGTGGAAGCCGCGGCGACGCTTGCTGCGCTGAGCGTTGAAGCCGCTGCCTGGGCCGGGCCGGCGTCAGCGCAGGGCGAGGAAGTCCGCGCTGACCACGAAGCGTACGGCGTCCAGGCGCAGCCGTGATTGCGGCAGGGCACCCAGCAGTTCGGAACGCTCGGCGACGACCGCGGCGATCTCCGCTTCGCTGACCGACGGATTGACCGCACGCAGCGCCAGCAGCCGCGACAGCTCGGCATCCAGCATCGTGGTGGCCAGGTCGGTGGCTTCCTCGATTCGCGTCTTCGCCTGTACGCCGGCCAGTGCCTCGGCGCGCTCCAGCATCGGCGGCACCAGCTTGCCCAGGAACTTGCGGTAGCGCACCACCTCGATGTTGCGGTCGCCCGCCTTGCGCAGCGCGATGTCGCTGGGCTCGAAATCGGCGCGTTCGGCGAGTCGGGTATCCACCGTGATCACGATCGGCAGGATCGGCAGGAAGCGCTCGGCGTCGAGCCGGCGATCGGCGACGCACTCGAGCAGGAACACCGCCTGCAGCAACGCGCTGCGCGGCGGCAGCGCGTCGTCGACCATGAACGCGGCGTTGCCCTGCTCGCCGGACAGCGCCAGGTCCATCGCACCGGCCACCAGCGGGTGGTCGAGCCGCAGCAGCGGCAGTTCCTCGCGGGCCAGCGCCACGTCACGCACGAAGGTGACCGATTGCGGACCGTCGGCGAAACCGGGCAGGGCATCGGTGGACAGGTATTGCGGATCGAGCAGCAGGACCTGGCCGCCCAGCTCCTCCGGATGGATGCCGAACGCTTCCAGCAGGCGTTGCACGAAGGCGTTGCGGCCGGGGTCGTGGTCTTCGCGGGCGAACACCTGCTGCAGTTCGTCGGCGTGCAGGTCGCGGGTGGCGGCCAGTTCCAGCAGGTGGTCGCGGCCGCCGCGGATCAGCTCGGCCATCTGCTCATGGCTGGCATGGGTTTCGGCCAGCAAGGCGTCCAGTTCCTGGTCGCGGTTGTCGTCGCCGCGGGCGTGCTCGTCCGCCAGCCGGGTCAGCAGCTCGCCGTAGCGGCGCAGCAGTTCGCGGCCGTCGGCCGGGCTCATGCGGAACGCGTCGACGCCTTCGTCATACCAGCGGGCCAGCACGTGCTGGGCGCTGTCGGCCACGGCCAGGATGTGGATGTTGATGTCGTGTTTCTGGCCGATGCGGTCGAGCCGGCCGATGCGCTGTTCGAGCAGGTCGGGGTCCAGCGGCAGGTCCCACAGGATCAGTCGATGCGCGAACTGGAAGTTGCGCCCCTCCGAACCGATCTCCGAACACAGCAGCAATCGCGCGCCGTCAGGCTGGGCGAAGTAGGCGGCGTTGCGGTCGCGCTGGATGATGCCGAGGCCTTCGTGGAAACGCGCCACGCCGACGCCGCTGCGGGTGCGCAGCACTTCCTCCAGCGCCAGCACCTTGGCCTGGCTGCGGCAGATCAGCAGGAACTTGTCCTGCGGGTGCTGCTCCAGCAGGCCGATCAGCGCATCCACCCGCGGGTCGGCGCTGTAGTCGATCTCGATCAGCGCCGGCGGCTGCAGGATGTCGGCATGGAACTCGGCCAGCAGCGACTGGCGCGTGCTTTCGTCCACCGTGTCCGCGTCCAGCAGGTGCCATTCGGGCAAGCGCCTGGGGAAACCACCCACGCCGGCGCGGTTGTTGCGGAACATCGCGCGGCCGGTGCCGTGGCGGTCGATCAGCGCGGCCAGCAGTTCGCGGGCGTTGGCCGGTTTGGTCGAATCGGCGAGTTGTGCGGTGAGTGCGGCGTCACCGTGGAAGGCGTCGGCGAGGGTGGCGCGCTGCAGTTCGTCCAGCGGCTCGCCGTCGAGCAGCCGGTCGGCGATCTTCGACAGCGCCTGGTAGGTATCGGCCTCGGCCAGATAGCCGTCCAGATCGTGGTAACGCTGGGGGTCGAGCAGGCGCAGGCGGGCGAAGTGGCCGCTGCGGCCGAGCTGTTCGGGGGTGGCGGTGAGCAGGATCACGCCGGGAATCGCCGCAGCCAGCTGCTCCACCATCGTGTAGCGCGGGCTGGCCATGTCCGGTGACCACGCCAGGTGATGGGCTTCGTCCACCACCAGCAGATCCCATGGCGCTTCCAGCAATTGCTTCGCGTATTTCGGCGAGCTTTCCAGGAAGCCGAAGTCGGCGATCACCAGTTGCTCGTCCTCGAACGGATTGCCGGCGTCGCCAGCCTGTTCGAGGGCCTCGCAGCGCTCCTCGTCGTAGATCGCGAAGCTGAGGTTGAAGCGGCGCAGCATCTCGACGAACCACTGGTAGACCAGGGTGTCGGGCAACAGCAGCAGCACCCGCGAGGCGCGGCCGGTGGCGAGCTGGCGCGCGATGATCATGCCCGCCTCGATGGTCTTGCCCAGGCCCACCTCGTCGGCCAGCAGCACGCGGGGCGGGCGGCGGGCCGAGGCGATGCCGGCCACGCGCAGCTGATGCGGCACCAGTCCGATCCGTGCCGCGCCCAGCCCCCACATCGGCGAACGGCGCGCCTCGGCGCGTCGCTTCAGGCCTTCCAGGCGCAGCTCGAAGTGCGCCACGGTGTCGGTGCGACCGCCGATCAGGCGATCGTCGGCCTGGCTCACGCTCTGCTCGTCGTCGAGCTGGCCTTCTTCCAGTTCGCGGCCTTCGCCCCGATAAATCAGCAGTTCATCGCGGATTTCCACCCGTTCGACCAGGAACGCGATGCCCTTGCCGGCCACGCGCTGGCCGGCGCGGAACTCGGCGCGCAGCAGCGGCGCCGAGTCGATCGCGTAGGGGCGCAGTACGCCGGCCTTGGCGAACAGCACCTGCACCCCGCGTCCTTCGACGCGCAACACGGTGCCGAGGCCCAGCTCGGGTTCGGCGGAGGAGATCCAGCGTTGACCAGGGACAAACATGTTTCAGCCGCGTTTTGCAGGGGGTCGACAATTATCCGCTCCGCGGCGCGCGGTGGGAACCGTTGTCTGCCGTCGGCCCGGCTCAGCGCCGGTGAAGAACATCACTTCCTGTGGTTTTCTTCCATCGCATGTCCGGTACATGCCCGGACCTGCTCACGCGAATCAGTCACTTGCGTGACTGCTCCGCGACCGGCCATCGGGCAACTGCTCCTGCGTTGCCTCAATTCGGGCATCGGGCAACTGCTCCCTGCGTTGCCTCAACTCGGGCATCCATGTCCTCGCCATGCCCTCGCCATGGCCGGGCTTCGAGGTTGAAAAACTCACAACCTCTCAGGTCTCTGACCACTGTCGCAGCAGGTTGTGGTAGACGCCGGTCAGTTGCAGCACCGCCGCCGGGTCGGCCGCCGTCTGCGTCAGGCGCTGGATCGAGCTGTCCAGTTCGAACAGCAGGCGACGGCGGCTGTCGTCGCGAACCAGGCTTTGCACCCAGAAGAACGAGGCCACCCGCGCGCCGCGGGTCACCGGGGTGACCCGGTGCAGGCTGCTCGACGGGTAGACGATCAGGTCACCGGCCGGCAGCTTCACTTCGTGCTCGCCGTAGGTGTCGTTGACGATCAGCTCGCCGCCGTCGTACTCGTCCGGCCCGCTGAGGAACAGCGTGCAGGACACGTCGCTGCGCAGCTGCGCGTCGGCGGACAGCGCCATCACCGCGCCGTCGACGTGGTAGCCGTATTCGCCGCCGCCTTCGTAACGGTTGAAGCGCGGCGGCAGGGTGCGCAGCGGCAGGGCTGCCGCGTGATAGAGCGGGTTCTTCGCCAGCGCCGCCAGCACCAGCTGGCCCAGTTGCAGGCGCAGTGGCGAGGCGTCGGGCAGCTGCAGGTTGCGCTTGACCTTCGCTCCCTGCACGCCGACGGTCTCGCGGCCGTCGGTCCACGCGGCCGCATCCAGCTCGGCGCGAATCCGGGCGACCTGCGCGGGATCGAGTACCTCAGGGATGTGCAGCAGCATGAAGCACCTTGGACCTGGGCGGGAGGCCGAGGATCAGAAACGGATGTTGGCAGTGAGCATCGCCGCGCGCGGCGTGCCCGGGGTGTAACGGTAGCCGCTCTTGTTGATCGCCGCGACGTAGTCCTTGTCGAACAGGTTGTACAGGTTCAACTGCAGGTCGAAATGCCGGTTGACCGGATAGCTGGCCATCGCGTCGAACACCCAGTACGCCTCGGTGAAGGCGGGCGTGCCGATCGCGCCGTCGGTGCCGCGCTTCATTTTGCCGGCATAACGGGCACCGCCGCCGATGGTGAGGTTGAACGGCAGGTGCCAGGTGGTCCAGGCGGTGAACGCGCTCTTCGGCGTATAGGCCAGGTCGCTGGAACCGTCGTTGGCGACGGCCGTGCCGCTGATCACCCTGGCGTCCATGGTGGTGTAGCCGGCGCTGACCGCCCAGTTGTCGCTGAGCTTGCCGACCATGCTCAGCTCGATGCCCTGCACGCGTTTCTCGCCGACCTGGTAATACTGCAGGTCGACCGGGTCCTGCACCAAGTCGTTGGTGACGGTGGTGCGGTACAGCGCGCCGGTCAGCAGCAGTCTTTCGTCGAGCAGGTCCCACTTGCTGCCAAGCTCGACGGTGCGGGCCTTCTGCGGATCGAAGTCGGGGTTGTCGGCGCTGTTGGCCGAACCGCTCAGGGTCAGCGTGTTGCCGCCCGGCGGCTCCTGCGACACGGCGAAGTTCGCATAGATGCTGCCATTGGCGGCCGGCTTGTACAGCACGCCGAGCTTGTAGCTGGGCAGGTTGCCGGACTTGTCGGCGTCCACGCCCGGCAGCACGCTGCCGGCGGGCAGGGTGCCGCAGGCCGGGGCGTTGCGCGAGCCGCAGACCACCATGCTGTCAAAGTCGGTCTGGTAGTGATCCAGGCGCAGGCCGGCATTGACCTGCCACTGCTCGTTGAACTTCAGCGTGTCGAACAGGTAGGCCGCTTCGGTGTCGGTCTGGCCATGGGTGTCGGCGCCATTGCCGCCGTAGAGCAGCCCGCTGACGTCGGCCTCCGGGTGGTAGAGATTGGCGGCGGGCCAGGCGCTGCCGGCCAGCGTGGCCATGCCGATGGTGTCGGCCTTTTCGCGGCTCAGCTCGATGCCGGCGCTGAGGTCGTGCGTGACGCTGCCGGTGTCGAAGCTGGCGGTGAGGTTGGTCTGGTTGGTGACGATGCGGTTGGTCTGGTTCTTGTACGTCGGCAGGCTGCGCGCGATGGACCAGGTCGAGGGATCGGCGGCGTCCGGGGTCAGCAGGTTAGCGGCGTCGCCCCGGAACGAGGTCAGCAGGTAATCCTGGTGGGTGCGGCCCCAGCGCGTGGTGTTGTGCAACGCCACGTCGGTCGAGAAGTCGTGCTCGACGATGATGGTGAACATGTCCGCCTTGACGTCGTCATGGTCGGAGGTGGTGCCGTAGAAGTTCGACGGATCGACCATCGGCGCGTCGGCGAGGAACGGCCGGGTGGCATCCGGGCTGCTGTAACCGGGCAGGCCCAGGGTCGGCACGCCGCCGTCGGGCAGGTTGTTCTGCTGCACGTGCAGGAAGTCGATGTAGACGCGGGTCGGCGTCTTCAGGCCGAACGCCAGCGACGGCGCGACGCCCCAGCGGTTCGCTTCGACCTTGTCGCGCCCCGGCGAGCCGCTGTCCTGGCCCATCAGGTTGAGGCGGAACGCGGAGGTGGCGCCCAAGGTCTGGTTCCAGTCGGCGGTGGCACGGCGGTGCTGGCCGCTGCCGTAGCCGATCGATCCGGAAATGCCGTCGCCCAGTTGCGGCTGCTTGCTGGCCAGGTTCACCGAGCCGGTGGGCGCGGTGCGGCCGTAGTCGGTGCCGGCCGGACCCTTGGCCACTTCCACCTGTTCGATGTTGAACACGTCGCGCGAGATCGAGCCGAGGTCGCGTACGCCGTCCACGAAGATGCTGCCCGAGGTGTCGAACCCGCGCATGTAGATGCTGTCGCCGGTGTTCGTGCTGCCGTTCTCGCCGACGTAGAAAGTGCCTACGCCCGGGCTGTTGCGCAGCGCTTCGGTCAGTGTGGTGGCGCCCTGCTGCTGGATCAGCTCCTTGGTGATCACGCTGATGGTCTGCGTGGTGTCCAGCAGCGGCTGGGTGTATTTCGGCGAGGACAGCTTGTCGACGCGGTAGTCGTTGCCGGTGACCGCTTCCACCTGCACGCCTGGCAGGCTCTTGGCCTGCGCCACTTGCGCGCCGGTGAAATCAGCGGGCGTGGCGTCCGTGGCGGCCGCGGGGAAAGCCAGCGCCAGGCCGGTGAACAGGGTTGCCGCCTTCAGCGCGCTCGTCGTCGTGGCCTGGGTGCGCGAGCCGACGGGATGTTTGCGCGATTTGATCGGTGTCATGAGAGCTCCATGGATGAACGGGATTTGCGTGCGGACAGGGCCTGGCGGGTCTGGCGCATGCAAAGGTCTTGCATTGGCTGGATGCAGGGTTCGGGGCGGCCGAACGCGCACCGAAGAAAATCAGCGTGCGTCGTGTCGTTCGACGGGAAACAACCTGGGTTGGCGGAACGTTCCGGCCTGCCGCAAATACCCTGGCGGCCGGAGAAGGTGCCTAAGATAACTTAATGAGAATGATTTGCAATACCTTCGGAGCTGGCATCTGCAAACCGAGGTTGCATCGGCTGGGCGCACACCATGAAAAAGGCCCCGCATTCGCATGCGGGGCCTTCGTTTCAAGCCGCGGTGAACTGCGGTCGGTGTCGATCCGGAATTACCAGATCTTCACCTGCTTGTCGGTCGGAGCCACCATCGCGTCGCCGGCCTTGCACTGGAACGCGCTGGCGAAGGTCGGCATGTTGGACGGCGCGCCCATCGCGCGGAACTTCATCGGCGAGTGCGGATCGGCATTCAGATAGACCATCTGCGCCTTTTCGCGGATGTCGCCACGCCACACGCGGGCCCAGTTCAGGAAGAATCGCTGGTCCTGGGTGTAGCCCTCGATCTTCGAGGCCGCTTCGGTCGGGTTCTTCTTCAGCGCGGTCTGCAGCGCGTCATAGGCGATGTTGAGGCCGCCCAGGTCGGCGATGTTCTCGCCCAGGGTCAGCGTGCCGTTGACGTGCAGCTCCGGATGATCGGCCAGCGGCGCATAGCCGTTGAACTGGTCGACCAGCTTGCCGGTGCGGGCCTCGAACTGCTTCTTGTCCGCGTCGGTCCACCAGTTGAGGTTGTTGCCGTCGCCGTCGAACTGGCTGCCCTGGTCGTCGAAGCCATGGCTGGCCTCGTGGCCGATCACCGCGCCGATGCCGCCGTAGTTGATCGCATCATCCGCCTTGGCATCGAAGAACGGCGGCTGCAGGATCGCGGCCGGGAAGTTGATCGTGTTGTCGGTCGGGTTGTAGTACGCGTTGACCGTTTGCGGGGTCATGCCCCAGTCCTGCCGGTCGGTCGGCTTGCCGATCTTGGCGATGTCGTACTCGTAGTTGAACTTGCTGGCCGCCTGCATGTTGGCGTAGTAGCTGTCCTTGGTGATGGTCAGGCCATCCCAGTTGCGCCAGGTTTTCGGGTAGCCGATCTTCGGCAGGAACTTGGACCACTTGTCCAGCGCCTTGGTCTTGGTCTCCGCGCTCATCCAGTCGAGGTTCTCGATGCGCGTCTTCAGCGCGTCACGCACGTTGGTAACCAGCTCTTCGGCACGCGCCTTGGCTTCCGGGGTGAAGTACTTGGCCACGTACAGCTCGCCCAGCGCCATGCCCATCGCGCCGTTGACCGAACCCAGCGAACGCTTCCACTGCGGCTGCTGCTGCGGCTGGCCGCGCAGGGTCTTGCCGTAGAAATCGAACTGCGCGTCCACGAACGGTTCGGATAGTGCCGGGGCCGCGCTGGAGATCGTGCGGGCCTTCAGGTAGGCCTTCCACTCATCCATCGGCGCGCTGGCGATCAGCTTGTCGAACTCGGCGAAGAACTTCGGCTGCGACAGCGAGAAGCCCTTGTCGATGGTGACACCCTGCGCCTTGAAGAACGCATTCCAGTCGAAGTGCGGGGTGACCTTGTTCGCTTCGGCCACGGTCGCGAAGTGGTACTGGTTCTCCGGCTTGCGCATTTCCACCCGCGGGATGGAGTGCTGCGCCAGGTCGGTCTCGAACTTCATTGCCAGCGCGGCCTGCTTGCCGGCGTCGGCGGCGCTGCTGCCGGTCATCTCGAACAGCTTGGCGAGGTATTTGACGTAGGCGTCGCGCACGTCCTTGTTTTTCGCATCGGTGTAGTAATCCGGCGTGGGCAGGCCGAGGCCGCTCTGCTCGGTGTAGGCGATCTGGATCTTGGCGTCCTTGAAGTCGGCGCCCGAACCGAAGTTGAACACCGCGCCGTCGCCCTTGGCGAAGGACTGATTCAGCCAGGTCGAGAGCTCCTTGTTGGACTTCAGCGCGTCGATGCCGGCCAGATCGGCCTTGATCGGATCGAAGCCGGCCTTGTTGCGCGCGTCCATGTCCATGCTGCTGTGGTACAGCCAACCGAGCTTCTGGTCGATGGAGCCGGCCTTGGCGCCGTCGGCATTTTTCTCCGCGTTTTCCACCAGCTGACGCTGGTCGGCGAGGCTCTTCTCGTGCAGTACGCTGAAGGCGCCCCACACGGTCTGGTCGGCCGGGATCGGATTGGCCTTGACCCACTTGGCGTTGACGAAGCTGTTGAAGTCCTGGCAAGCCTGCGCGCTGTCGCCGAGTTCGCTGATATCGAAGATGCTCTTGCCGAGATCGGCCGCGGCGGTGGTGCTGGCGGGCGCCGGGGCGGTGCTGGTCGGTGCCGGCGCGTTGTCGGCGGCGTCGTGCTTGCCGCAGGCGGCCAGCGCCAGGCTGACGGCGAGCGCCAGTGCCACGGGCTTCAGATACTGCTTGGTCATGGATGTCCCTTGTAAGTGGTGGTGAATGTGCTTGTTCGGCCGCGTCGCTGGTCCCCCCGGACGCGGACGCATGCCCGTCCACGCTAGGCCAAACGTCATGGGCCAGACAGTGTCAAAGGTCAGGGGGCACCGGCCGGGAAGAAAAAGGCCCCGCATCTGCATGCGGGGCCCTGGGGTTGCGTCAGGTCGCGATGCACCGCGACCTGGATGGCCGCCGGATTACCAGATCTTCACCTGCTTGTCGTCGCCGCGCACCATCGCATCGCCGGGCTTGCACTGGAACGCGGTGGCGAACGCCGGCATGTTCGACGGCGCGCCGATCGCGCGCAGCGAGGCCGGTGCGTGCGGATCGGTGTTCAGGCGCAGCAGCGCCTGCTTCTCGCGGATGTTGCCGCGCCACACGCGGGCCCAGTTGAGGAAGAAGCGCTGGTCCTCGGTGTAGCCGTCGATCTTCTTGCCCGCTTCCTCCGGGTGCTGCTTCAGGGCTGCCTGCAGCGCGTCGTAGGCCACGTTGAGGCCGCCCAGGTCGGCGATGTTTTCGCCCAGGGTCAGCTTGCCGTTGACGTGCGCGTCCGGCTGGTCCTTGATCGGCGTGTAGTCGTTGAACTGCCGCACCAGCTTGGCGGTGCGGGCGTCGAACTTGGCACGGTCGGCCTCGCTCCACCAGTTGACGTTGTTGCCGGCACCGTCGAACTGGCTGCCTTCGTCGTCGAAGCCGTGGCTGGCCTCGTGGCCGATCACCGCGCCGATGCCGCCGTAGTTGATCGCGTCGTCGGCCTTGGCGTTGAAGAACGGCGGCTGCAGGATCGCGGCCGGGAAGTTGATCGTGTTGTCGGTCGGGTTGTAGTACGCGTTGACCGTCTGCGGGGTCATGCCCCATTCCTTGCGGTCGGTCGGCTTGCCGATCTTGGCGATGTCGTACTCGTAGTTGAACTTGCCGGCCGCTTCGAGGTTGGCGTAGTAGTTGTCAGGCACGATCGTGAGGCCGGTCCAGTCGCGCCACTTGTCCGGGTAGCCGATCTTGGGCAGGAAGGTGTCCCACTTGGCGATCGCCTTGGCCTTGGTCTCGTCGCTCATCCAGTCGAGGTTCTGGATGCGTGCCTTCAGCGCGTTGCGCACGTTGGTCACCAGCTCCTCGGCGCGGCTCTTCGCTTCGGGGGTGAACTCGGTCTTGACGTACAGCTCGCCCAGCGCCATGCCCATCGAGCCGTTGACCGCGCCCAGCACCTGCTTCCAGCGCGGCTTCTGCTCCGGCTGGCCGGACAGCGTCTTGCCGTAGAAGGCGAACTTGTTGTCGCGGAAATTCTTGCTCAGCGCGTCGGAGGCGTCATCGATGGTGTGGAAGCGCAGGTAGGCCTGCCACTGGCTGATCGGCGCGCTGGCCAGCAGCTTGTCGAACTCGGCGAAGAACTTCGGCTGCGACAGCGAGAAGCCCTTGTCGATGGTCACGCCCTGGGCCTTGAAGAAGTTCTCCCAGCTGAAGTGCGGGGTGACCTTGTCCGCTTCGGCGACGCTGACGAAGTGGTACTGGTTTTCCGGCGTGCGCAGTTCGACCGGCGCCAGCGAGGCGGCGGCCAGCTTGGTCTCGAACGCCATCACTTCATCGGCCTGCTTCTTCGCGTCGGCAGCGGAGACGCCGGTCAGCTGCAGCGTCTTGGCGATGTAGTCGAGGTAGGCCTTGCGCAGGTCGGCCTGCTTCGGGTCGGTGTAGTAATCCTTGGTCGGCAGTCCCAGGCCCGCCTGGAAGGTGTAGCCGATCTGGGTTTCGGCGTGCTTGAAGTCCGCGCCGGAGCCGAACTGGAACACCTGCATGTCGCCGCCGGCGAAGCTCTTGTCGAGGTATCCGGCCACGTCCTTGCCGTTCTTCAGCTGGTCGATCGCGGCCAGTTTCGGCTTGATCGGATCGAAGCCGGCCTTGTCGATGGCGGCCTCGTCCATGCCGGACTTGTACAAGTTGCCGATCTTCTGCTCGATCGAGCCGGCGGCGGCCTGGTCGGCGCCCTTGGCGGCGTCCTCGACGATCTTGTGCTGGGTGTTCAGGCTGTCCTCGGCCAGCTTGTCGAACGCGCCCCAGCGGGTGCGGTCGGCCGGGATCGGGTTGGCGGCCACCCACTGGTTGTTGACGAAGCCGTTGAAGTCGGCGCAGGCGTTGATCTTCGGATCCAGTTCGCTGACGTCGAAGATGCTCTTGCCGAGGTCGGCTGCCGCGGTGGTGGCGGCTGCGGCGGGCGCGCTGGTGCTGGCGGCCGGTGCCGGCGCCGAGTCCTGCTTGCCGCAGGCGGTCAGGGCGAGCGCCACGCTGATCGCCAGCGCGATGGGCTTCAGATACTGCTTGGTCATGGATATCCCTCTGTTTGGATGGACGCCGGCGGTGGCCGGGGAGCTTTCATGATCGTGCCCCCGCGTTCCCCCCGGCGGCCGTCAAGACCGCCGACGCTAGGCCAAACGTCATGGGCGATACAGTGTCATAGGTCAGGGGTGGGCAGGGGAAGCGTGGCCCGGCAGTGCCCCGAGCTGCGCCGGGTCCAGCCGCAGCACCGGGTAGGCGCCCACCTGCTGGTCGGCGTACCAGGGCGAGCGCCGGTAGAACCAGTTCAGGCGGGCGTAGCTGTCGGCGGCGAAGGCGGGGTCGTCGTGCAGCTTCTGCTCGAACGCGGCCTTCAGCGCCGGGTCCTTCGCGGTCATTTCGCGCGCCAGCTTTTCCAGCACGCGCGGTTCGCCGTATTCCTTGGCTTCGAAGACCGCATCGAGCTCACCCCATTGCAGCAGCGAATCGGGTGCCTGCGGCTCGAGCAGGTTGATCGCCACGTTGGCCGCCCGCTGGTTCATCGGCACGATCACCGAACCAGCCGGCAGGGTGGCTTCGCGCGACACCGAATGCAGCTTGAAGTCGCGCAGCATCACGTGCCCTTCGAACGACTTGTTCGCCCACTGCGGATCATCCAGCTGATAACCCGTGGCGCGGATCGTGATCGGCGCGCTGGTGCGCCGGTAGACGATGCCGTGCGCGTCGAGCCGGTCGATGATCCGTGTCCACTGCGCGGGCACCACGTAGGCCGCCGGCGGCGTCACGGAAATGGCGGGCAGCAGGCCATTCCGGTTCGGGATGGTGTAAGTCTCGGGGTGGCTCGGGTCGTAGTGGATCCATTCGCTGTTGGAGATGTCGCTGTGGCTCAGCGTGAACGCGAAACCCTTCAGCGTGTACGGCGTGGATTGCGGATCGGGCCGGAAGGTGAGCGGCACCACGGCTTCGGCGTTGCCCGCGCGGGCGACGGTATCGGCATCGGCCTTCGCGGTGGCGGCCAGCAGGGCGGCGGGATGGCGGTTGACCTGCTCCAGCATCAGCTCGACCAGGTCGTACACCGCGTGCACGCGGTTCGCGTAGGGTTTCAGCATGTGCGTTTCGATCAGCAGCGCCGGCCGGTTCTGCAGCGCCGCGTAGCCGGTGGAAAAGCGCGGTCCCGAACCGAAGTTCACGATGCCCTGGCGTGGATCGGTGCCGTTCTTGAACTCCAGGTAGATCGAGGCGAGGTGGCCGCGCTTCTCGTACGCCGGCAGCGCGTGCCTGACGATCGCGTCCTGCTGCCACTGGCTCACCGCCGGGTCGAGCTTGTGCGGGTCCTCGGTGTACCAGGTGAGGTCGTACTGGTAGTCCGCGCCGTCGGTGGTGTGCACGTCGATCAGGAAATCCGGCAGCCAGCGCTGCCACAGCTTCAGCCACGCGCGCATTTCCGGCGCATCGGCCTTGACGTAGTCGCGGTTGAGGTTGAGGTACTGCGACTGGCCGCGAAAGCCCATGCTGGCCGGGCCGTTCTGGTTGATGCGGTGGTACGGGCTGGAGTTCTCGTGGCCGTCCACGCTGAACACCGGGATGTAGACCAGCACCACATGGTCGAGCAGGTGTGGGTACTTGCCGCTGACCGCGATATCGCGCAGCAGCATCAGCCCCGCATCCTTGCCCTCGATCTCGCCCGGGTGGATGCCCGCCTGCACCAGCACCACCGGCTTGTGCATGGCGCGTGCGGCGGCCGGGTCGAACGTGCCGTCGGCGCTGGCGATCACCACCGTCATTGGCCGGCCCTCCGGCGTGGTACCAAACGTTTCCACGCGGATCATGCCGGGCGCCGCCTGCTGCAGCCGCTGCAGGTAGTCCAGCGTGTCGGCGTAGCTCGGCGTGGTGCGGAACTGCGCGGCTTCGGCTGGTGTGGTCCAGTCGGTGCCGGTGGCGCGGGCGCCGCAAGCTGCTGCGCCGAGCAGGACGAAAGCCAGGACGTGGCGAAGATTCATGCGTGCGGCTCCGGGGTGTCCTGGCGCAACTGGGGCGGCGAGGCCGGCAAGGTGTCGGGTGCCACCGCGCCGCCGGAAATGATGAAGGCCATCGCCTGGTCCATGGTCCAGTCGGTCGGCGTCAGTTCGTCCACCGGCACCAGTTCCAGATAGCCACCGGTGGGATTGGGCGTGGTCGGGATATAGACGGCCGCCATCTCCCGACCGCTGCCTTCCTCGATCATCACCCGGGTGACGAAACCGACCACCTTCATGCCGCGACGGGGAAAGTCGATCAGCACCACCCGCTGCATGCCGCTGGGCTTGTTCTGCAGCACCGCCATCAGCTTCTTGGTGCCGCCGTAGATCGTCTGCACCAGCGGAATGCGCGCCAGCAGTCCATCGAACGCCGTGAGGAAGCGCTGGCCGATCACCCGGTTTGCAATGAAGCCCAGCAGGTACAGCGCCACCAGCGTGATCACCAGCGCAAGAATGAAGTTGAGCCATTCCATGTTCAGTGATTCGGCGGTGCGCGGCGCCACCAGCGCCAGTGTGCCGAGCAACCCCGCCACCAGCGGCGCGCCGATGCCGGCCAGCATCCCGAGGATGAACTTGAACACCAGCCAGGTCACCCACAGCGGGATGAAGGTGAGCAGGCCGGTGAGCAGGTAGCGCTTGACGCGAAACGGTCGCATGGGGTGATGGTCCGGGATGCGGGGGATGCCCGCATTGTAGGCGGGGGCGAGTCGCTGCGTCGCAGGTAGGAGCGCACCCTGTGCGCGATGCTTTTGACCCCGGAAAATCCCACAAGACAAAAAAATGGCCGCAGCGCGCAGCGCCAGACGCCAGCGCGAAATCGCGAGTGCCGCGCATCAACGCCCACCAGCACGAAGGTACGACCAGTGCGTGCGATCCGTTAGGCTAGGCGCCAGCATCACCCAGCCACACTCACCCCGCCAAGGAATGCCCATGTCGAACGCCACTCCCCGAAATCAGTCTGCGTTGGCCATCGTTGCCGTCGCCGTGTTCTTTGCCGCGCTGGTCAGCGGTCAGCCCCTGGCCGTCCTCGTCGGTGTCACGATCGCCCTGGTGGGCATGGCGTGGCGGCGGCAGCCGGCGCATCGCAAGGCCGGCACCGCGCTGGTCTTCGGCGGCTTCATGTTCGCGCTGGTGGCGATGATGTTCAACGTGGGCTACCAGTTGGGCAAGGACATGGCCCATCGCGACCAGATGCGGGAAACGGCCGCGCAGACCCTCCCGCACTGAGCGCGCGTCCGACCGGGGCGACGCCGCTTCATTGAAACAGGCGCTGCTGGCCCGATCAGAGGACCGTGACGACGCGCGGATGGCGAGGTCACGAGGTCGAGGCACCCACCACCGCGCGACGAAGCACTGCCGCGAGCACCCGCAGCAGGCTGACGCAGGCGCCGACGGCCGGGATCGCGCGCAGGCATTCGAGCCTGGCGCCCGCGCCGATCCGTACGTGCCGGCCGCGCACATGCCCGGTGGAAACACGATGTCCCAGTCATCCCCCCTCGCTGCGTGGCGGCAAGCCGCCGTGATTTTTTTCGCGGCCGTGCGAATCATGGGATGAACAAGGGGAAGATCAGCATCCATGACGGCCAGACCACACCAGCAACGCTTCGAATCACTGCTGCACGAACATCGCCGGATCGTGTTCAAGGTCGCCGGCCTGTACAGCCGCAGCGCCGCTGACCGCGATGACCTGGTGCAGGAGATCAGCGCGCAGCTGTGGCGCTCGTTCGGCAGCTATGACGAGGCGCGCGCGAAGTTCTCCACCTGGATGTACCGCATCGCGCTGAACGTGGCGATTTCGCAGGCGCGGCGCGAGCGCTGGTCGGAATCCGACCGTTTCGAGCCGCTGGAAACGCATCACCTGGAGACGGTCGGCGGGGGCGAGGGCATCGCCGAACCGGACGAACGGCTGACCGCGCTGTACGCCTTCATCGGCCAGCTCGATCCGCTCAATCGCGCACTGATCCTGCTGTACCTGGAAGACCGCAACTACACCGAGATGGCCGAGATCCTCGGCATCAGCGAAACCAACGTGGCGACCAAGATCAGCCGCATCAAGCAGAAACTGCGCGGCCAGATGACCGCTGCACAAACCACCGGAGCATGACGATGGAACTGGATGAACTGAAGCAGGCGTGGGCACGCATGGAAATCCGCCAGGAAGGCATGGAGGCCCTGTTGCGCCAGGATTTCCGCGAGCGCCGGATGGAGAAGTCGCGCGCTTCGCTGCGTCGCACGCTGTGCTGGCTGGGGCTGGAAGTGGTCGGCTGGATCGTCTTCGTGGTGTGGGTGGCCTCGTTCTGGGTGGCGCACCGGAACGTGCCGCATTTCCTGGTGATGGGCTTGTTGCTGCACGTGTATGGCGTTGCCGCGATCTGGTCGTGTGCCACGCAACTGTTCCTGCTGGCGCGGATCTACCTGTTCGATGCGCCGGTGCTGGTCTTGCAGCGGTGGCTGGCGCAGCTTCGGCGGTTCCGTGTCTACAGTACGCTGGGACTCGGCCTGCCATGGTGGTGCCTGTGGTTGCTGGTGCCGCTGGTGGCGATCGCGGACTTTGCCGGCGTGGATCTCTACGCGGCGGGCGCGTCCTGGATCTGGGCGAACATGGCTGTGGGACTGCTCGGGATCGCCTTCAGTGTGTGGCTGGCGCGTCGCGTGGCGGGGCGACCGATCCGCTCGCCGTTCCTGCAGCGCATCGTCGATGACATGAGTGGCCGCAACCTGCTCGGTGCGTCGCGCCAGCTGGACGAAATCGCGCGCTTCGAGCAGGCGTGACGGTTCGCACGGTCACCGCGCCTTCGGTTTCAGCCGCACGTAGATCTGCTTGCGCACCACCGCGATGACCTTGCCTGACGCGGTGGTCACCTCGGTCTCGAACCAGCGCAGTACCTTCTCGCCGCCGGCGGCGGCCGCGCGCAGTTCATCGACCACGCCGGGTTCGAGCTTGAAGTGGGCGTAGACGTCCTCGTAGCCCGGCGCCACGAAGTCGATCGTGCCGGCCTTGTCCCACACGTAGTAGTCGCTGCCCAGCTGGTGCATCGCCAGCAGCATCCAGAACGGATCGACCATCGCGAACAGGTTGCCGCCGAACTGGCTCTTCACGTAATTGCGATTCCACGGCCGCAGTCGCAGCACCACCTTCGCCTCGGTGTAGTCGTCGCTGAGCGACTGCAGGCGGATCGCGTTGAACAGGAACGGCGGCCACAGGTTGAGCAGGCGGCGGAAGGTGGAGGCGCGCATGGGGATTCGTCGGATGCCGGGGGAATGACGAATCTTACATGAGCATACGGTGGCGTACGGAATGGCATGCCTTGCCTCGCGCTGCCTTGCTCCTCCCCCTGCTTGCCCGGAGGGCGAGCAGGGGAAGGTCGGGAGGGGGTGCTTCAGTGCTCGGGGATTTGAAAACCAGGAGCGAGAGCGACCCCACCCCAGCCCTCCCCTGCAGGCAGGGGAGGGAGCAGGTGGCCTTGTGGCGGGTGGAATGCTCTGGCGTTCCCCGTTCTCCAACAATCAGAACAACAGCGATGCCATCTTCCGCCGGTAGCGGCTGACCAGTTCGGCGTCGTCGAGGGTGGCGAAGGCCGCCAGCAGGCGCTTCCTGCCCTGGCCGTCGTTCCAGTCGCGCGCCTTCTGCAGGATCAGCAGGAACTGGTCGAGCCCGCCGGCGGCGTCGCCTTCGAGCAGCAGTCGCACGCCGAGTTGATCGTGGGCTTCCCAGTCTTCGGCGTTGGCTTGCAGGCGCTGCAGCAGCGCCACCCGTTCCGGCGCGTCCTGCAGCGAATGGGCCAGCTCCAGTTCGCTGCGCAGGCGCACGGCGCGTGCGTCGGTGGCGAGGTTGGCAGGCAGGGCGGCGAGTTCGGCTTCGGCCGCGTCGATCTGCCCGTTGCGCATCAGCGCCACGGCCAGGTCCAGTTTCAGTTCGGGCTTGTTCGGCTCGGCGGCGATCGCCTGCTGCAGGCGGTTCACGGCCTGGGCGGGTTCCTCGGCGGTGGCGGCGGCTTCATTGCCCGCCGCTGCTTCCAGCGGCTGAACGTGGCGCAGCAGGAATTCGCGCAACTGGCCTTCGGGCAGGGCGCCGGCGAAACCGTCGAGCACCTGGCCATCCTTCACCAGCATCACGGTGGGGATGCTCTTGATGCCGAACATGCCGGCCAGCTCCTGCTGGGTGTCCACGTCGACCTTGCCCAGCCGGAACGCGCCGTTGAATTCGGCGGCGAGCTTTTCCAGCATCGGGCCCAGCGTCTTGCACGGTTCGCACCAGGTGGCCCAGAAGTCGACCAGGATCGGCGTGCTCAGCGAGGCCTGCAGCACGTCGGCTTCGAAGGTCTGCTGGTCCACGTCGAAGACGTGGGAAACGGTGGCAGCATCGGTCACGGGAAACTCCAGCTTGGTGAATGTCGGTTCAGATCAGGGCTCCCGCGCAGCATATCAAGCAGCGCGTTCACGCCAGATTTGCGAGAATCCACGGACTGTCACGCCGAAGCAAGGCACCGGTTGCATGGGCAAGGCCTTTCCAGAAAAGCTGCTGATCTGCGAGCACTGCGACACGGTCTATCGCCGGCGCGTGCTGGAGCGTGGGGAAGTGGCGCGCTGCGCGCTGTGCGCCGCAGAGCTGGAGCGCTACCACCTGCTGAGCGTGAACGCGATGCTGGCGCTGATCCTGACCGCGGCGATCGTGTTCGTGCAGGCCAACCTGTGGCCGATCGTGACCCTGGGTCTGAGCGGCCAGCACAGCAGCACCACCTTGTGGGGCGTGATCCTGGCGATGTGGCGCGAGCATTCGCAGGTCGTCTCGGTGCTGGTGGCCACCACGCTGTTCTTCTTCCCCTTGCTGAAAATGTCCCTGCTGGGCTGGCTGCTGTGGTTTGCCCGCGGCGGTCGCCGCGCGCCGGGTTTCGTGCCGCTGATGGTGATCCTGCACCGGCTGGGCCCGTGGACGATGAGCGAGGTGTTCGTGCTCGGCGCGCTGGTGGCGATCGTCAAGGCGCACACCTATTTCGACGTCACCGCCGATCCGGGTATCTACGCCTACGCGGCGCTGACCCTGCTGATCACCATCTTCGCGGGCGTGGACCTGCGCCAGTTGTGGGACGAGGACCTGGAGCCGGCCGCATGAGCGCCCTGCCGCGCGCCGCCGAGCTGGGGCTGATCGCCTGCACCGTATGCGGGCTGGTGTGCCGCAACGTGCCGGGCGACGCGCAGCTGGACGGCGACGGCGTGGACGACGCGATGGCCTGCCCGCGCTGCGCCAGCACGCTGCGCCGGCGCAAGCCGGACAGCTTCGCGCGGACCTGGGCGCTGCTGATCGCCGCGTTCCTGATGTACATCCCGGCCAACGTGCTGCCGATCATGCGCACCGCCAGCCTCAACGACATCGACGACAACACCATCATCAGCGGCGTGGTGGAGTTGTGGCGGGCCGGCTCGCCGAACCTGGCGGTGATCGTGTTCACCGCCAGCATCGTGGTGCCGGTGCTGAAGTTCCTTGCCCTCAGCGTGTTGCTGGTGAGCAGCCAGCGGGGCAGCGGCTGGGCCCGGCTGCAGCGTGCGAAGCTGTACCGGCTGGTCGAGCTGATCGGCTACTGGTCGATGCTGGACGTGTTCGTGGTGGCGCTGCTGACGGCGCTGGTGCGCTTCAGCGTGCTGAGCCTGGTGGAACCGCTGCCGGGCGTGATCTTTTTCGGGCTGACCGTGGTGCTGACCATGTTTGCCTCGATGAGTTTTGACCCCCGCCTGATCTGGGACGGCAAGGATTCAGATGACTGACGAAAAACAGAGCGAATCGGCGCAAACCGGTCAGGCGGCGTTGCCACGCCCGGTGGTGAAGCGGCGCCGCTTCAATGCCTCGCTGATCTGGCTGATTCCGGCACTGGCCGCCGTGGTCGGCCTGTCGCTGGTGGTCAGCAACTGGCTGCAGGCCGGCCCGCACGTGGTGATCAGTTTCCAGAGCGCCGAAGGGCTGGAAGCGGGCAAGACCCCGGTGAAGTACAAGAACGTGGTGATCGGCCGGGTCAGCAAGATCCACCTCAGCGGCGACCGCAGCCACGTGCTGGTCAACGTGGCGCTGGAGAAGAGCGCCGAGGGTTTCGCCACCGCCGACACCCGTTTCTGGGTGGTGCGCCCGCGCATCGGGCTGGGCGGGGTGTCCGGCATCGACACCTTGCTGTCCGGCGCGTTCATCGGCGCCGACGTGGGCGACTCGACCGAGTACAAGGACGAATTCAAGGGCCTGGAGATCCCGCCGCCGGTGACCCACGGCGCGCCCGGCCGCAGCTTCGTCCTGCACAGCGACGACCTGGGTTCGCTGGACATCGGTTCACCGATCTATTACCGGCGCATCCAGGTGGGTCGGGTGGTGTCCTACCAGCTGGACAAGGACGGCAAGGGCGTCTCGCTGCAGATCTTCATCGACGGTCCGAACGACCGCTTCGTCACCCGTTCCTCGCGCTTCTGGAATGCCAGCGGCGTGGACGTGTCGCTGGGTGCGAACGGACTGACCCTCAACACCCAGTCGCTGGCCACCGTGCTGGCCGGCGGCGTGGCTTTCCAGGACCCGCCCGGCCCGCACGACGGCACGCCGGCGCCGGAAGACAACGCCTTCAAGCTGTTCGGCGACCAGGCCACCGCGATGGCGCCGCCGGATGGCACACCGCACTACATCCGCATGCGCTTCGAGCAGTCGGTGCGTGGCCTGGCGGTCGATGCGCCGGTGGAGTTCCTCGGCATCAACATCGGCAAGGTGGTGTCGGTGCGGCTGGATTACGACGAGCAGAAGCAGCGCTTCCCGGTGGTGGTGGGTGCGGTGATCTATCCGCAACGACTCGGCGCGGCCTACGACAAGCTGGAGGCGCTGGCCCGGGAGCGCGGGGAGAATCCCGACCTCTCGCAGATGATCGGCCGGCTGGTCGATCACGGCCTGCGCGCCCAGGCGCGCACCGGCAACCTGCTCACCGGGCAGTTGTACGTGGCGCTGGACTTCGTGCCGAAGACGCCGAAGGTGGCGTTCGACCCGAGCGCGAAACCGCTGACCCTGCCGACCGTGCCGGGCAGCTTCGACAAGCTGCAGGAGCAGCTGGCCGAGATCGTCGACAAGCTCGACAAGATCCCGTTCGACAGCATCGGCAAGAACCTGGACCAGACCCTGGCCGGGCTCAACACCACGATCGGGAAGGTCAACGGCGAGACCCTGCCGGCGGTGAAGGACACCTTGCACGGCGTGCAGCAGACCATGGGCACGGCCAACGATGCGCTGGCCAGTGATTCGCCGCTGCAGCAGAACCTGGGCGCCACGCTGGAACAGGTGCAGCGCATGGCCCGCTCGCTGCGCGTGCTGACCGATTACCTGGGCGGCCATCCGGAGTCGCTGATCCGCGGCCGGCGTCCGGACCCGGCGCCGTCGGTCCCGAAAACCACCGCCCCGAACACCACCGTCCCGGCGCCGCAGCCGGCAGGGAGCAAGCCATGATCCGTCGCGTCACGCAGGTTTCAGCCACGCTGGCGGCGGCCCTGCTGCTGGCCGCCTGCGCCTCCGCACCGCTGCATTACTACACCCTGGTGGCGCCGGCCGATGCGGGTGCGCCGCCCCCGGCCGCCGGGCCGCTGCCGTTCGAGCTGCTGCCGGTGGGCATCCCCGCCCAGGTCGACCAGCCGCAACTGGTCGTGCGCGAGGGTGCCGAGGGCATGGCCGTGCTTGGCAGCGAACGCTGGATCGCGCCGCTGGGCGACGAAGTGCGCAGTGCGCTGGCCGCTGACCTGGCGCGCGAACTGCACAGCCAGGATGTCAGCGGCATGCCGGCCGGCAGCCAGCCGCTGCTGCGGATCAAGCTGGACCTGCGCCGGTTCGATTCGCAGCCCGGCGGCCAGGCGCTGATCGAAGGCGGGTGGAGCGTGCGCCTGCTGCACGGCGGGCAAGCGGCCACGCTGTCGTGCACCAGTCTGGTCAGCGAGCCGGTGGGGGCGGGCTATCCGGCGCTGGTGCAGGGCCACCAGCGGGCGATCGCCCGCATCGCGGCGCAGATCGCCGCGGCCGGGCGTGCGCTGGGCGCGGGGCAGGCCGCGGCGTGCCCGCAGGAATAGCGTTCCAGCTTGGCGGCCGGCCCGCGCTGGGCTAGTCTGACCAGTTCCCTCGGGCCGGCTTTCGCCGGTCCGCATCAATCGCATATGGCAGCATGATCATGCAGGACACCCAAGCCCCGACCACCCCCGAGCAGGACGAAGCCGGCTACCGCCCGCAGGCCGTGGAGGCCGCTGCCCAGCGCTACTGGACCGCGCAGCGCGCGTACGAAGTGGTCGAGGACGACTCGCGGCCGAAGTTCTACTGCCTGTCGATGCTGCCGTACCCCTCCGGCGCGCTGCACATGGGCCACGTGCGCAACTACACCATCGGCGACGTGATCAGCCGCTACCAGCGCATGCAGGGCAAGAACGTGCTGCAGCCGATGGGCTGGGACGCGTTCGGCCTGCCCGCCGAGAACGCCGCGATCAAGAACAGAACCGCGCCGGCCAAGTGGACCTACGCCAACATCGACCACATGCGCAGCCAGCTTAAGTCGCTGGGCTACGCGATCGACTGGACCCGCGAGTTCGCCACCTGCCGGCCGGACTATTACCGCTGGGAACAGCTGATGTTCACCCGCCTGCTGAAGAAGGGCATGGCGTACCGCAAGAACGCGGTGGTGAACTGGGACCCGATCGACCAGACCGTGCTGGCCAACGAGCAGGTGGTCGACGGCCGCGGCTGGCGCTCGGGCGCGGTGGTGGAGAAGCGCGAGATCCCGCAGTGGTTCCTGAAGATCACCGACTACGCGCCCGAATTGCTGGACGGCCTGGACACGTTGCCGGGCTGGCCCGACGCGGTGAAGACCATGCAGCGCAACTGGCTGGGCCGCAGCGAGGGCCTGGAAATCCGTTTCGACGTCAATGACGACGAGGCGCCGGTCGAGCCGATCACGGTGTTCACCACCCGGCCGGACACGCTGATGGGCGTGACCTTCCTGTCGATCGCGGCCGAGCACCCGCTGGCACAGTACGCGGCGCTGGCGCGTCCGGCGCTGGCCGAGTTCATCGCCGGCCTGCGCCAGGGCGGCGTCTCCGAAGCGGAAATGGAGACCCAGGAAAAGCGCGGCATGGACACCGGCCTGCGTGCCGTCCACCCGATCACCGGCGAGGCGCTGCCGGTGTACGTGGCGAACTTCGTGCTGATGAACTACGGCACCGGCGCGGTGATGGCGGTGCCCGGCCACGACCAGCGCGACTGGGAGTTCGCCAAGCGCTACAGCCTGCCGATCAGGATGGTGGTGGTCGACCGCAGCGTGCTCGACGCGGTGCGCGAAATCGGCCACGACCTGTCCCTTGGCGTCGGCGCCGATCCGATGCGCGCGGCGCTCGGTGGCGGCGATACCGATGCCTACGATACGAAGTCCGCGGTGCAGGTCATCGAGGATTTCGAGCAGCGGGTGATGGAGCAGTGCGCCTTCACCGAGCGCGGCATCCTGGTGAATTCCGGCGAGTACGATGGCCTCGACTTCCAGCAGGCGCTGGACGCGCTGGCCAGGCGCTTCGAGGCCGAGGGCCGCGGCCAGCGCCGGGTCAACTTCCGCCTGCGCGACTGGGGCGTCAGCCGCCAGCGCTACTGGGGCTGCCCGATCCCGGTGATCTATTGTCCCAAGTGCGAAGCGGTGCCGGTGCCGGAAGACCAGCTGCCGGTGGTGCTGCCCGAGGACGTGGCGTTCAGCGGCGTGCAGTCGCCGATCAAGGCCGACCCGGAATGGCGCAAGACCACCTGCCCGCAATGCGGCGGCCCGGCCGAACGCGAGACCGACACGTTCGACACCTTCATGGAGTCGAGCTGGTACTACGCGCGCTACACCAGCCCCGGCGCCAATGCCCAGATCGACGAGCGCGCCAACTACTGGCTGCCGGTCGACCAGTACGTCGGCGGCATCGAACACGCGATCATGCATCTGCTTTACTTCCGCTTCTATCACAAGCTGCTGCGCGACGCGGGCATGGTGCATTCGGACGAGCCGGCGCAGAACCTGCTGTGCCAGGGCATGGTGATCGCCGAGACGTTCTACCGCGACAACGCCGATGGCTCGAAGGACTGGATCAATCCGGCCGATGTCGAGATCCAGCGTGACGACAAGGCGCGCGTGATTGGTGCGGTACTCAAGGCCGATGGCGAGCCGGTGAAGATCGGTGGCACCGAGAAGATGTCGAAGTCGAAGAACAACGGCATCGACCCGCAGACCATGGTGGACAAGTACGGCGCCGACACCGTGCGGCTGTTCTCGATGTTCGCCGCGCCGCCGGAACAGTCGCTGGAATGGAGCGAGGCCGGCGTCGAAGGCATGGCCCGCTTCCTCAAGCGGTTGTGGCGTGAAGTGACCACGCATGCCGGGAACCCGGATCATCCCGAAACGAACCCGGCCACGCTGGACGCCGGCCAGAAAGCCCTGCGCCGCCAGCTGCACGAAACCATCCAGAAGGTCAGTGACGATTTCGGTCGCCGCCACGCGTTCAACACCGCGATCGCGGCGCTGATGGAACTGCTCAATGCGCTGGGCAAGTTCGCCGACCAGAGTGACCAGGGCCGCGCCGTGCGCCACGAGGCGCTGGAGGCGATGGTGCTGCTGCTGAACCCGGTGGTGCCGCACGTCAGTCACGCGCTGTGGCAGGTGCTGGGTCATCCCGAAAGCGTGCTGGAGGACCAGCCGTGGCCGCGGGTCGATCCGGCCGCGCTGGTGCGCGACACGCTGACGCTGGCGGTGCAGGTCAACGGCAAATTGCGCGCTACCATCGAGGTCGCCGCCGGCGCCTCGAAGGAAGACGCCGAGGCCATGGCGCTGGCGCAGCCGCAAGTGGCCCATTTCCTGGAAGGCCTGACCGTGCGCAAGGTGATCGTGGTGCCCGGCAAGATCGTCAACATCGTCGCAGGATGAACTTCATGAAAACCGCTCGCCTGTTCCAGCTCGCGTCGCTGCTGGCCACCACGCTGGCGCTGTCCGCCTGCGGCTTCCACCTGCGCGAAAACGCGAACCTGCCCGCGCAGATGCAGCGCATGCACGTCACCGTCAACGGCGGTGGCGAACTCGAGCGCCGGCTGACCCGTGCGCTGGAAACCTCGGACGTCACGATCGAGGATGCCGCCGGCCCGGGCATCGCCGAGCTGCGCGTGCCGACGGCCCGGTTCAGCACCGAGACGCTGAGCGCCGGCGGTTACGTGCGGATCACCGAGTACGCGGTGCGCTATCACGTCGAGTTCGACGTGACCGATGCGGACGGCCATCCGCTGCTGCCGGTCCAGCGCATCGACATGTCGCGCGAGTACAGCTACGACGCCAGCAATACCGTCGGCAACGAATCGCAGGTGCAGGAGCTGCAGCGCAGCCTCAATGACGACATGGTGCAGGCGATCCTGTTCCGCCTGCAGGCGGCCAGCAAGCACCAGCTGGCCGAGCCGGCCAGCGCCGCCAGCACGCACTGATGCCGCTCAACCCCGGTCAGTGGCAGAAGGCTCTGGCGGGCGACAGCCTGCAGCCGGTCTACCTGCTGGCCGGCGAGCAGTTGCTGGTGCTCGAAGCTGCCGACGCCCTGCGCGCGCAGGCGCGCCGGCTCGGCTATGGCGAGCGCGAGGTGCTCGAGGTTGGCCAGCACTTCGACTGGAACGACCTGGCCCGTTCCGGCGCGGCGATGTCGCTGTTCGCCAATCGGCGGCTGATCGACCTGCGCCTGCCCACCGGCCGCCCCGGCATCGAGGGCGCCAAGGCGATCACCGCGTTCTGCGCCGATCCGCCGCCGGACGTCACCTTGCTGATCACCGCGATGGAGTGGAGCAACAAGCACGACGGCGCCTGGAGCAGGAAGCTCGACGCCAGCGGCACGATGGTGGTGTTCAACGCGCCGCGACCGAACGAATGGGCCAGCTGGATCACCGCACGGCTGGCTGCGCGCAAGCTGTCCGCCACGCCTGACGCGGTGGCCCTGCTGGCGGAGCGCGTCGAGGGCAATCTGCTGGCCGCCGCGCAGGAAATCGACAAGCTCGCGGTGCTGCACGGCGAAGGCCGCATCGACGCCGCCGAGATGGAGAACCTGGTCGCCGACAGCGCCCGCTACGACGTGTTCAAGCTCACCGATGCGGCCTTCCTGGGTGACGGCGCCCGCGCGCTGCGCATCCTGGCCGGGTTGCGCTCGGAAGGCGACGAGCTGCTGGCGCTGATGGGCTGGCTGGTCAATCAGCTGCAGCTCGCCTTGCGCCTGGCCAACGCATCGGATCTGGCTGCCCAGTTCCGCGCCGAACACCTGTGGCAGGCGCGCGAGAACCTGTTCCGCCAGGCGCTGCGCCGCGCGCCCCGCGAACACTGGCTGCAATGCCTGGCGCGCGCCTCGCGCATCGACCGCATGGTCAAGGGCCGCGAGCAGGGCAATCCGTGGCAGGAGGCCGAACGGCTGATCGCCGCACTGGCGGAGCCGCGGGCTGCCAGGGCGCTGGCGTGACCCTCGCGATCTTCGGCGGCACCTTCGATCCGGTGCACCTGGGTCATCTCAGCGTGGCATGGGAAGCGGCCGAACTGCTCGACGCCGAAGTGCGCCTGATGCCGGCCAGCGTGCCGCCGCATCGCGACGCGCCGATGGCCTCGGCGATGCAGCGGGTGGCGATCCTGCGTGCGGCGCTGCATGGCCAGTCGAGGCTCACCCTTGACACGCGCGAGCTGGATCGCGCCGGCCCTTCGTACACCATCGACACCCTGCACGAGTTGCGTGCGGAGCAGGGCGAGCGGCCGCTGGTGCTGCTGGTCGGTGCCGATGCCTTCGCCAACCTGGCCAGCTGGCATCGCTGGCGCGAACTGTTCGCGGTGGCCCATGTCGGCGTGCTGAGCCGGCCCGGCGTATCGGCCAGCTTGCCGGTTGAACTGGAAGACGAGGTGGCGGGCAGGCGCGTCGTCGACGCCGCGGATTTGCGTCGCGCGTCGGCCGGCAAGGTCATCGAACTGGCGGTGACCCCGCTGGAGATCTCCGCCACCCGCATCCGCGAGTTGCTGGCCGCCGGTCGCGATCCGCGTTACCTGCTGCCGGCCGGGCTGTTCGACGAGCCCGCGTTGCTGGCCCCTTACCGGGCCTGATCCGCCCACACGCTGTTGGCGTCACCGTGGCGGCTGCGCCGTGACGCCGCACGTGCCAGCGAGGCGAAGCCCGCCGCCAGCGCCAGCGCGCCCAGGTCGATCGCCAGCAACGCGCCGTGACCGGCCGCGGCGCTGCGCCAGAACCACCCGCCGGTGACGAGGCCGTGGGCCAGCGGAACCAGCGCGGTGACGATCGCGGCGAGCCACAACAATTCCCGGGCAGCGCGCAGGGGCGCGCGCCGCGCTGCCCAGGCCACGCACAGCGCCCAGCTGCCGAAGCAGATCCAGCGTTCGCCGGCATCGACGCGCCAGCCCAGTGCAGGCAGCAGTTGCGCCGCCACGAACGCCGCGGAGATCGCCACGCAGACGCCGATGCACACGCCGACGGTGGCGCGCGCCATGATGATCGAGGAGCGCCCCTGTTCGGCTTGTCGCCGCTTGCGCCGCGACTCGATCCACAACAGGTTGCCGGAATAGAACAGGAAGGCACCGCCCAGGCCCAGCAGGAAATACAGCCATCGCACCACGACATTGCCGTAGTCGCCGAAGTGCAGCGCGTAGACCGCGGACAGCACCGCGTGGTTGGCGTCGCGCGAACCGGGCAGCTGGGTTGCCAGCACGGCGCCGCTGGTGGCATCCAGCGCCACCGCGCCGGCACCGAGTCCGCGCGGCGAAGTGCCGGTGATCTCGACCACGGCATGGGCATCGCCGGCATGGGCGAGCTTCAGATAGCCGGGCACGAAATCGGCGACGCCATGTTCCGCCGCCACCGCGATTGCGCGCGCGTGCCAGCTTGCCAGTGGCGACAGCGGCCGGGAAACATCCGCCTTCTGCATGATCGGCGCGGTGTCCATCGCCGCCGCCGACGCGGCCATCAGCTTGCCGTCGTGGATCAGCGGATTCAGCGCCAGCATCAGCACGAACAGCAGGCACAGCAGCGCGCCGGTGACCGCGAACACGATGTGGAACGGCAGGCTCAGCACGCCGATCACGTTGTGTGCGTCCTGCCAGAAGCGCTTGAGGTTGCGCCCCGGGCGCAGCGCGAACAGATCCTTGAACAGCCGCGGCAGATGGATCACGAAACCCGACACCAGCGCGACGCCGTACAGCAGGCTGACCAATCCCATCAGCCAGGTGCCGACCAGCGGCAGACCCAGCGTGTAATGCAGTTCGTTGACCAGCTCGGGCAGGCTGGCGCCCGGCGGGGTCGGGCTGCCGGCCAGTTTCTGCGGGGTGGCGAATTGCCAGACGCCCTGCGCGTCCTGCCAGTACGCGGTGGGCTCGGCCAGCTCGTAGCCGGGGAAGGTCATGCCCAGGTGTTCGCGTGCTTCCGGGTGGCGCGCCAGCACCTGGTCGAGCAGTTGTTGCGCATCGTCCAGCGAGGCGGTGGCGGCAAGCTGCGGGCTCGCCCATTGCTGCAGCGAGTGATGGAACACGGTGATCGCGCCGGCGTAGAACGCCACGAACAGCGCGAAGCCCGCCAGCATGCCCACCCACGAATGCAAGGTGGTGAAGGTGCGCAAGGTGGCCGGTTTCAATTTCATCGTGACATGCTCAGCCGACCCAACCCGATGCTTGCAGCAACCGCAGCAGGCTTAAGCCCGCCACGGCCGCAATGCCCAGGCAGAGCCACGCGCGCCGTCCGCTGGAGAACCGCAGCGCGGCGCAGACGATACCGATCCACAGCGGGAAGAACGCCAGCAGGCCGACCATGATGGTCGATTCCCACCTGCCGGGCAGCAGCCAGCTGACCAGCCCGAGCAGCGCGGCGGCGAGGAAGAAACCCGGCACAATGCCGGCGCCGAGCCGCGCCCACATCAGCTCGCTTTCCTGCGGTGTTGGCGGATCATGCTTTTTCGTCCGCCGTGGTGTCGGCATCCGGACTGCCGATGAACAGGGCCAGGTATGGCTGCGCGACCAGCACCAGCATCAGGCTGGCGAGCGTGGCGCCGAGGCCGGCGGCGACGCCGAACAGCTGCGCCCAGGCAAGCAGGGACGCCAGCGCGAGCAGCGTGCCGATCAGCCGTGCGCTGCGCGGCCGGCCGCGCAGTACGCGCCACATGCAGTGTGGCGAGCCGGCGTACAACGCGACGGCGGACAGTGCCGCCATCGCGAAGGCCACCACGCCGAGCCAGGCCGTCATGCGCTTACCAGCGGTAACGCGCGCTGGCGGTGACCGTGCGCTCGTAGCCGTAGTAGCACCACGCGGCGCTGTTGCAGGCCGAGACGTAGGTCTTGTCGGTGAGGTTGCTGACGTTCAACTGCAGCCGCCAGCCACCGGTGTCGTAGTGCACGGCCGCGTCGAGCAAGGTGTACGACGGCGTCTTCCAGTCGTTGTAGATGTCGCCGTAGTGCTCGCCCACGTAACGCACGCCGCCGCCGAAACCGAGCCCGGCCAGGGTTCCGCCCACGATGGTGTAGTCGGCGCCCAGCGAGGCCTGCTGTTTCGGCAGCAGGGCGATCTGCCTGCCCAGCGAGGGCAGATCGTTGCTGCGCGTCACTTCCGAATCGCTGTACGTGTAGTCGCCATACACGCTGAGGTTGCGGCCGATGTTCCAGCGGCCTTCCAGCTCCACGCCGCGCAGGCGCGTTTCACCCTGTTGCACCTGGTACAGCGTGTGATTCGGGTCGATCGTCAGCGAGTTCTGCTGGGTGATCTGGTAGACGGATGCGCTGAGCAAGCCATTGCCGCCGGCCGGCTGGTATTTCAGGCCCGCTTCGTACTGGTCGCCGGTGGTCGGGCTGAACGCCTTGCCGGCGAAGTCGGTGCCCACGGTGGGCTGGAACGAATGCGACCAGGACACGTATGGCGCCAGGCCGCTGTCGAACAGGTAGTTGACGCCGACGCGGCCGGAGAATGCGTCGTCGGTCTGGCCTGTGGTGGTGCCGCCGATCAGGTTGTCGGTGTCGGTTTTCACGTGATCCTGGCGACCGCCGAGGGTGATGCCCCAGCGACCCAGCCTGATCTGGTCCTGCAGATAGACGCCCAATTGCGTTTGCGTCTGCAGCGTGTGGCTGGTGTACGCGGGCACCGTCACCGGACTGCCGTAGACCGGGTCGAACACGTCCAGTCCGCCCACGTTGAAGTCGAACGCCGAGGCGTAGTCGTCCTTTGCGCGGCGATAGTCCACGCCGGCCAACACGATGTGCTGCACGCTGCCCGCGTCGAAGGTGTACTGCAGGTTGTTGTCGACGCCGAAGGTCTTCGTGTGGTTCTCGTTCGGGAACAGATAGCGCAGCAGGGTGCGACCGTCGCCGAGCAGGCCGAACGCGCCCACGTTGCCGCCGTTGTTGTCCACGTCGGCCTTGCCGTAGCGCAGGTTCTGGTTGAAGGCCAGGCCGCTGGCGAAGTCGTGGTGGAACTCGTAGCCGATCGAGGCCAGCGTCTTGTCGTAATCGTTCTGACCCGGCTCGCCGGTGAAGCGATGGCGCGGGATCCTGCCGTTGGGGCTGGGCAGCAGGGTGCCTTCGGCGGGCAGGAAGCCACCGCCGGACGCAGTCGCGGATTTCTGGAAATGCGACAGCACGGTCAGCGAAGTGCTGTTGTCGGGCTTCCAGGTCAGCGCCGGCGCCAGGTAATAACGATCGTCCTTGATGTGGTCGACCATGGTGTCGCTGTTGCGGGCCAGGCCCGTGAGCCGATACAGCAGCGTGCCTGAATCATTCAGCGGGCCGCCGAAGTCGAACGTGCCCTGGCGCAGGTCGAAGCTGCCGACTTCCACGCCCACCTCATGCAGCGGCTGTTCGGTCGGTCGCTTGCTGACCATGTTGACCATGCCGCCCGGCGGCATCGCGCCGTAGACCACCGACGAGGGGCCCTTCAGCACTTCCAGCCGCTCCAGCCCGTACGGCTCGATGCGGGTGATGCCGGTGCCCGAGCCTTCGGCCACCGCCAGCCCATCCATGTAGCGCGCCGGGGTGAAGCCGCGCACCAGCAGCCAGTCGCTGCGCGAGTCGGGGCCGTAGCCGCCGCCCTGGGCGCCGGCGGTGTACCACACCGCTTCCTCGATGCCCTGGATGCCGCGAAGGCTCATCTGCTCGTCGGTGATCACCGAGACCGACTGCGGTATCTCGGTGATCGGCGTATCGGTCTTGGTCACCGAATTGCTGTCTTTCGCGATTGGCGCGGTGACCTGTACGCCTTCCAGCGTGGTCGCGGTGTTCTGTTGCGCGTCGCCGCCGGCGCTCGTGGCGGCCGGGATGTCGGCGGCATGGGTGGAGACGCCGAAGCTGACCAGCGTCGCCAGCCATGCCATGCGGATCGCGTGCGGCAGCGCGGAGCGGTGGCGCGGAGCGGCGCTCGCCACGGACGAAGAGGGGATCGATGACATCGGAAGCCTTGTCAGCAGGTTGGCGGGAAGCGGCTGCACGCGTCGAGGCGAATCGGGATGGCGACCCGGCCGCCATCGCGCGATGGCTGTGTTCCTGCACCGGATGGCGACAGGCGCGCGTCGACCGCCACGCCATGCCAGGGAGCCATCAGGTGAGAATGATTCTTATTGTAGGAGTGGCCGGCTTGCCCGGCAACCGGTGTCGCGCCGTTGCCCCGCGGCGCAATGCCGCGGGGCAACGTGGCTCGTCAGCCGGACAACTGTGCGCTCACGTCGTTGATCGAATCGCGGATGCGCTTGCTGAAGACCGAGTCGTCGTGGTGGATCAGCAGCAGGTGTTCGGTGGCGCGGGTCATCGCCACGTAGAGCAGGCGGGCTTCGTCGGCTTCGCTCTGGCCTTCCTTTGGCAGGCCGCCGATGCCGGGGATGATCACGAACGGGAACTCCAGCCCCTTGCTGGAGTGCATGGTGACCAGCTTCACGCTGTCCTCGACCACGAACAGGGTCTGCTTGCCGGCGTTGTCGGCGAGCCGGCTGGGAATGTCCAGGCGCTTGAGCACTTCGTGCAATTTCTCGCCTTCCCACTGGTTGCGATAGATCACCGCCATCTCCGAATACGGACGGCCGTGCGCGTGCTCGTCGCGCAGCCGGGCGATCAGCACGTCCATCTGCGCGCGGGCGGTGTCGGTGCGCACCAGCTCGGGCACGGCGCCGCGGCGCCCGGCGCTTTCCGGGGCGATCAGCGGCACGCCGTCGCCGTCGGCATCGTCGAGGCGCGCGGCCAGCAGGTCCTGCGCGAAGGCGCGCGCCACCGAGAGGATTTCCAGCGTGTTGCGGTAGTTGAGCTTGAGGATGGTGGTGCGGCCCTGGGCCTGCACGCCGAGGCTTTTCCAGCTGATCTTGCGGCGATTCGGGTTGCCGTAGATGTTCTGCGCGTCGTCGTACAGCACCAGCAGCGAATTGGTGGCCGGGTCGATCATCTGCACGATCAGCTTGTACCAGTCCGGCTCGAAGTCGTGGCCTTCGTCGACCAGCACCGCGCCGTACTGGGCGCGCGGAATCTGGCCGCGGTCGACGCCGGCGATCACCGCTGGCGGCAGCGCCTCGATGAAGGCCCTGCCGCTGCCCGCCGGCAGCGGCTCGTTGTATGCCACCAGCATCTTGCGGCACCACTTGTGGAAGTTGTAGACCTGCACCTTCTCGCCCAGGCCGCGCTCGCCGATCAGCTGCTCCAGTCGCGCGGCGAGCGTCTTGTTGTAGCAGAGCACCAGGATCGGCTTGGTCATCTCACGCGCCAGCTGCATGGCGCGGAAGCCCAGGATCATCGTCTTGCCCGAGCCGGCCACGCCGTGGATCACGCGGTGCTCGCCGCCCAGCGAACGCGCCAGTTGCTCCTGCTGCCCGTCCATCACCTTGATCAGGTCGGGAATCTCCAGCGGACGCACCGCGGCATCGGTGGGGCCGAACAGGCCGAACTGGCCGCTGCCGGCCTCCACCCGCAGTTCGGGGAACAGGTGCCAGCGCACGCGATCGATCTGGGGCAGGGTCATGGTCACCGGAAACACCTGGGGGAACATCGCCCACAGCCGCTCCTGGAACGCTTCGGCGTCGACCGTCTCGTACAGCTCGTCGCGACAGAGCACCAGATGTTCGGGCAGCACCTCGCCCAGCGCACCTTCGTCGAATTGCTTGCGGGTGATGTTGGCCAGCACCACGCCCCAGCCCCACGGCATGATCAACTTGCCCGCGTAGCGCGAGCCTTCCGGGTAACGCAGCGCCGGATCGCGTTCCAGCACCACGCCGATCTCCAGCGCATATGCGCGCGCCTGCAGCAGCGGGCTGGTTTCCTTGATCAGGCCGCGCTCGGTGACCAGGGTGAACTGGGTGCTGTCGGCATGGCGGATGGTGTCGGCCTTCCAGTCCTTCACCTCCAGCACCAGCAGGCCTCGGCGCGGATGGAAAATCACGAAGTCCGGATGGCGCTGTTTCAGTCCGACCGGTACGTCGTACCACAGCAGGTAGTCGTCCTCGAGTTTCTGCTCGAGCCGTTCGGAGACGCGCTTCTCGCCGCCGGTCATCCGCGGCAGGCAGCTGTTGCGGGTGGGGATGAGTGATGCCACGGGCGCACCTGACTGACGTATCCAGGTGACGTTAGCCGATAGCGTGGAAGTGTCAATCCTGCATCGTCGGCGGGGCCGCTCGACGTTCGCGCCATCGCCGGGGACGCTTCCCGGTGGCCGTGGCGGAGCTGGCAAGTCAGCGAGCTTGCAATGAGGCGGCGCAGCACGCCCGCCAGCAGGCAGTCGGGGATATCCGGATCATTCCGCGCGTACGGCGGGGTCACGATGTCGCGCGCCGGCAAGCGGCATATCGAGCCATCCACTCATGTCCGGATTCGCCCGCTTCGATCGAGTCCTTGTCCGCCCGTGAATGCCTGTCGTGCCTTGGGCATTCCCGTTCGACGGCGAGGCTTGGTCAGCGACGGGCGATGCGTGCGGCAGCGGACATCCCCAGGGCTGCGGTGTTTCGGGCGCTCAATCATGCGAGGGCGACGTCGGCGGTTGCCAGTCGTGCCTCGGCGTCAGACATCGATTGCCAGCAGCGATCGCCGGCATACCGCCAGGCCATCCGGCCCCGCTCATCCAGTGCAAAGAGATGCATCCAGCGGTGCTCAAACAGCGAGCGCAGGTTGCCGTGACGTTCGAGGATGGCGCTGATGGCCTCGCGCGGCGCATCCACCAGTACCGACAGGCGCCGTGGCTGGTGCATCAGCCGTTCGCCGTCGTGCACCGATTGCCACGGTAGTCCCGCACGCAGCAGGCCGCCGTTGCCTTCCACCACGCCGATGCCGCCGGTGACGTTGTGCAGCAGTTTGTTGCCGGCACCGAACAAGGTCGGTGCCACGCTGGAACCGTAGTATTGCAAGCTGATCCAGCTGGCGACGACGACCGGTGCAGTGAGGATCATTTCCAGTACGCCGAAGCCTTCGTCCTGCTGCCATTCGTACTCCTGCAGGAACGCGCGCCCGCCAAGGTCACGCGTGGCTGTGCGCCGGCGCGGAGCGACGATGAAGGACTGGCATCCAGCCAGCGCCCACTCGGGGCGTACCTCGGACCAGTCGCTGGCGCGTCGAAAGACATCTTCGCCCCTGGCGGCACCGGGCAGGCGCAGCATGCGCTCGCTGCGCGCGAACCGGCCTGCGGCGGCCATCCAGCAGTTCGCCTGGGCGAGATCGGCGGCATGCGCACTGGATGGATGATCCGTGTCGTACAGGACCACGGTGTCCGTGGTGCTGACATGCAACGCGCCCACGAACAGCGTATCCGCTGGAATCGCGATGCCGCGCGAGGCCAGCCCCGCACGGACGTCCGGATCGTTGAGCAGGCCGGCCATCAAGCGCGCGTTGACGTCTCCGGCATGGCCGCCGCAGGCGCCACAGTCGAGCCCGCTGCCATGTGGATTGTTGACCACCTCGGCGCCATGCCCGGCGAGCACGACCAGCCGCGCAAAGTTTCGGGTCAGCGACATCGCGCGCAGCGCCCCGGCCGCTGCGGCAACACGTGCTTCGAGGTCTGGCGCGGACTCGATCCGTGGCATCGGTTCGCCAGGTTTCCTGGCATGCCCGAAGCCGAGCCCGTCGCGCAGCAGCTTGCCGATGTAGAGCGGGCCGGTGGCTTCGACGAAGGCAAACGACGAGATCGCCGCCAGCTTGAAACGCCCCCAGGCGCGGGTGGCCCGATGGTCGATGCGTCGATCCCGATCGCGCTGTGCGGTGTGGTCGTCCGCGGCGCCCGCGCAGCTTCTCCATTGAGGGTGCAGCAATGCCGGCAGGCGCGCTTCCGCCACGTCGGAAGCAAACCGCCGGTGGGCTACGCCGATGCCGAAGAAACCTGCCATTCCCAGCGTCTGGATCCGCGGATCGACGCGTTCCAGCGCGCGCCGGAATACCTCGGATCGCACGTCGATGCAGAACGCCATCTGCAGCGGTGCGCGACCTGGCGAGGACACGGCGATGTCGCGCGACAGCTCGACCGCCAACTGGCGTTGTCCCGCGCGCTCGAAGGCTTCCTGCAGGACGGCGTCGATCAGGTCGTCGCGCGTCGGGGCGAGTGGCTCGGCGTACGCCGAGATCGCCGCGTGCCAGTCCGGCTCGATGGCGGCGGCATGTTGTCGCCACAGCGCCACTTCCCATGCCAGCCGGATCGCCAGCAGGTCGGTCACGGTACGGTCGCTGCCACCGGCCAGTTCGGCCTGCCATTGTCGGTAACGCGCCATCTGCGACCAGCCGCCAAGACTGGCCAGCAAGCGGTGGAAATAGCTCTCCAGCGCGGCGTCGCCGAGGCCCAGATCGGCGACGCCCGCGGCGATGGCCTTTTCGGCGGTCTCCGGAAGCCGCGAAACCTGACTGGCGAAACCTTTCAGTCCGGCGATCTCGGGTGTCAGGTCCAGGCTGGCGAAGGCACGCCAGGCTTCATAGGCATTGCGTCCCCGGGGTGCTGACCACAAGGCCTGGCCCTGGTCGAAATAGCCGGCTGCCCAGTGGCTGATGCGTGCGGCGACGATTCCGGGCCAGTCGCTGCCGCTGGCGGCGCTGGCCAAGGCTGCGACCGTGGGATGCGCGCCGAGGGTCCGCGAGTCCATCGATGCGCTCGCTTTCAGTTGCGCCAGGGTTTCGATGGCGGGGATTGTCGGAGCCGCTTTCCACGCGGCGGCAAGGTCGGCATCGCTGATCTCGCCGGCGCGCATGCGTTCGGCATACCAGCGACGCGGCATGGTGCTGCGCACGCCGGCCGCGCGCCTGAGGCGCACGGAGGTCATCGCCAGTGTTTCATCGACATGACCCAGATACGGGTTCACCGCGACGCTGGTGGCCAGTGGCCATAACGGTGGAATCAATCGGGCCGCACGTTGCGCCGCGTCGTGAACGGACGCGGCGGCGGTCGACTGATCGGGGCAGACGGACATCAGCATGGCGGAGTTCCTGGCGCAGGGATTCACGGGGCTTTGCGGGTGGACCAGCCGCCAAGCAGCCGCTCGAAGGCTGCATTGACGTAGAGGCCGTTCGACAGGTGCACGCGCAAGCCGCGGGCAGCGGGATGCCCGGCCCACAGCGGCAGCAGTGCCTGTGCCACCGCGACTGCACCGAAACTGAGGATCGCCAGCATCATCAAGGTCCAGGCGAGCCGATCGGGCGCAGGTGTGGCGGGCAGGGTGCCGGCAGCAAGCCAGCCGGCCGTGACTTGCAGGCTGAAGTAGCCGATGGCGGCGGCCGTGGACCAGAGCACGGTCTTGCGGGTGAGCGAGCGGGGCGCGGCGTCGGCCAGGCCCTGGGCCAGCAGGTAGGCCACCCCGAAGATCAGGATCGCGCCCAGTGCCAGCGCCTGTGGCGACTCGTGCTGCATGCCGAACAGCCGTCCAGACGCCGTGCCGATCAGCGCGTAGATGGTGATGGCCAGCACGAAGGCGCGGCCCACGGCAGCACCATCGGGTACAGCGACCGGCCCGGGTCGGCGGGTGGCGGCGACCTGCTCGACGGCGCCGCCGGAGGAGAGGAACGAGTGTGCCTTGTACAGCGAATGCGCGACGATGTGCAGCAAGGCCAGCGGGAACAGCGCCAGCCCGCATTGCAGCGTCATGAAGCCCATTTGCGCCACCGTCGACCAGGCCAGCGAAGTCTTCACCGCCGGCTGGGTCAGCATCACCAGTGCGCCAAAGATCGCGGTGAAGCCGCCCACCATCGCCAGCACGGCCAGCACGCCCGGGGCCAGCAACATCACGTCGGCGAAACGGATCAGCAGAAAGCCGCCGGCATTGATGACGCCTGCGTGCAGCAAGGCGGAGACCGGGGTGGGCGCCTCCATCACCTCGGTCAGCCATCCATGGGTGGGAAATTGTGCCGATTTGAGCAGGGCGGCCACGGCCAGCGCCGCCGCGGCCAGCGTCACGAGTACGGGCCTGTCGCCGGTGCGGGCCGCGGCGTTGATGACGGCGATGTCGGTGCTGCCATAGCCATGGGCAAGCAGGCCGGCGGCGAGCAGCAGCGCCCCCGCGCCGATGCTGGAAAACAGCAGCTTCTTCCGCGCGGCGCGCCGGGCGGCATCACGCTCGGCGTAGAACAGCAGCAGTTGGCGCAGCGCGACACTGACGGCGATCCAGGCGAGCACCAGCTGGATCAGGTTGCCGGCGCCGACCAGCAGCAGGACCGCCGCCAACGCCGCGCATAGCCAGCCGGTGAAGGCACCCTGGCGCGCTTCGCCATCGAGGTAGTTGCGGGTGTAGCGCGCCACGATCCAGCCGACGAAGCCGACCAGCAGCAGCATGCTGGCGCTCACCACGTCGAGGCGTGCCGACAGGCCGATGCCGTGGCTGCCGATGAGCATGCTGTCGCCCGGCCCCTTCATGACCAGCAGCACCACTGAGGCCAGTGCGATCAGCAGTGCCAGCAGGGCGCCAAGCTCGGCGACTCGCGGCACGAGAAGCGGACGTCGTCCCGGTCGCACGGCCGAGAAAACCGCGGCGAGCAACAACGGCAGCGGTGCAGCCAGCGGGAGCAGATAGAGCGACAAGGCAGATCTCCGGTCAGGGTTTCGCTGGCGACACGGTAACGGTCGAATCGGCAGGATGAAAATTCATTGTTTGACGGATTTGATTCGATATAAACGAACGATGATGCAGCGTCGAGGCAGGCCGATGCAGCCCGGGTTGCTCAGTGCCATCCGGGAGGGCGAACGTCAGGACGCCAGCACTAGTCCGTGCCACCCTCGAATACGCGGCCGTCGCCGAGGCCTGCCGCGCGCAGCAGACGATCGCGCAACGCAATGCCGAGCCCTTCGTCCGGCGGCGTCACCACCACCAGCACGTCCAGCGCCAGCGCATCGGCCTCGCGCAGCCGTGCGTACAGTCGCCGGGCCTGTTCCTCACTTGCCGACCCCAGCGACAGCCAGGTGACGTCGGCAGGCAGGCGGGTTGGCGGTTGTGCCGAGAGCACGCCCGCACGGGCGCCGCGCCGGCGCCATGCTTCCACCACACCGGCGAGCTCCGTCGGCGTGGTCAGCACCACTTTGGCGCGGGGTGCGTAGTGCGAGGTCATCGCGCCGGGACGTCGGACCTCGGGCGCCAGCCTGGCTACGGGCGCCAGGCCGGTGGCCCGCTGCAAATCATCGGCGGTAATCCGACCGGGTCGCAGGATGCGCGGGCCTGCCTCCGGGAAGTCGACGATGGTCGACTCGATGCCAACCTGGCATGGACCGCCGTCGAGCACGACATCGACCGCGTCGCCCAGTTCCGCCAGGACGTGCTGCGCCGTGGTGGGGCTGACTCGCCCGTGGCGATTGGCCGAAGGTGCGGCGACACCATCGCCGAACTTTTCGAGGACGGCGAGCGCCAGCGGGTGGGCCGGAACGCGCAGCGCCACCGTATCCAGTCCGCCGGTGACCTGGTCAGGCACGCCGGGCAGGCGTGGCAGCACCAGGGTCAATGGTCCGGGCCAGAACGCTTCGGCGAGGCGCCATGCTGCTGACGGCACCTCGCGCGACCATTGCGCAATCTGGTCGCGGTGACGGATATGCACGATCAGCGGATGATCGACGGGGCGGCGCTTGGCCGAAAAGATTTCCGCCAGCGCGTCGGCATTGCGTGCATCGGCGCCCAGGCCATAGACGGTTTCCGTGGGCAGGCCGATCAGGCCGCCCGCGCGCAGAACGCGGGCGGCGCGTTCGACGTCGGTAGTCAGCCGGGCCTCGTGCCGGTTCAAGAACGGGCCACCGGCAGGTGGCCGGTCCATCGGGCGGCCGCGCGGGAAGCACGCTTTCCCATGGCAGCGGATGAGGAGCGGTTGGGCGAGGGGCTCGGTGGCAAGGCAGTTCTCCGGGACGCGGCGTTGCTGGCAGCAGCTTAGCCACTTCCAGGTCCTGAAAAAAATTCATTGTCTGCTTGATCATGTTCGTTAAAATCGAACGTCATGAGTGCACTGAACTACAGCCATCTGCGCTACTTCTGGGCGGTCGCCCACGACGGCAATCTGACCCGTACGGCGGCGCGCCTCAACGTGACGCAGTCGGTGCTGTCCGTGCAGATCCGCAAGCTGGAAGAGCGGCTGGGGCATGCGCTGTTCGAGCGGCGGGGTCGGCAACTGCATCTCACTGAGGTGGGCCGCATCACGCTCGATCATGCCGATGCCATCTTCGCCACCGGCGAGGAACTGCTGGGCACCTTGCGCGATGCCGGTGCCAGTCGGCGCGCGCTGCGTGTAGGTGCCCAGGCCACGTTGTCGCGCAACTTCCAGATGGAGTTCCTGCAGCCCGTGCTGGGCCGGCCGGACATCGAGCTGATCGTCCGCTCGGGGCAGCCGGGCGAACTGCTCGCCTCATTGCAGTCGTTGAGTCTGGACATCGTGCTGATCAACCAGCCGCCGGCGCGCGATGCGCTCACGCCGTTTGTCTCCCATCGGCTGGCCGAACGGGCGGTCAGCCTGATCGGCACGCCCAAACGATTCCGCAAGCCATGCAGTCTGGCCGAGCGCTTGCAAAAGCATCCGGTGATTTTGCCGACCCGCGAGACCAGCATACGAACCGGCTTCGATGCGCTGGTGGATCGCCTCGGCGTGCGGCCCCACATTGTTGCCGAGGTGGACGACATGGCGATGATGCGCCTGCTGGCGCGCGAGGACATCGGTCTTGCCGTGTTGCCGGCGATCGTGGTGAAAGACGAAATCGGCGCCGGCACGCTGGTGGAGGGCGATCCGCTCAAGGGCATCACGGAAGCCTTCTATGCGGTGACCATGGACCGGCGATACCCCAATCCGCTGTTGCGCGAGTTGATCCAGCACGAGCGGACGCTGTCCCGGCAGAACGAGCGGGCTCCGCAGGGCGCCGGCCAGGAGCGTGGGCGCTAGAAACCGAGCGAGCGAGGCAAAACCACGCAGCCGCAGCCGCTCGCGTTCTTACTGCCCACGCTCCTGGGGCCAGTGCTGCAACCATTCCGGGGCGACGCCCATGCGTCGACAGGCGTGGCTGGCGATGCCGTCACGCAGTGCGGCACGGAACACGGGCGCCACGGACCACAAGGCGCCTGCCGCCAGACGGGCGCGGCGCTGCTGACGCAAGGAGCGCCCCAGCATCGCGATCGCCCAGTCCGGCAGCAGGGCGCTGCCGGCAAGCAGGAACAGGTCGCGCGACAGTCCGGCGGCCGGCACCGGCAGGCGCACTTCGCCAAGCAGGCCGAGCACCACGCGCGAGCGCCCGGTATAGGCCAGTTCCGGCTGGATACGCCTGAAATAGCCGGCAACCTCGTGTTCGCTGGCCGGTACCTCGCGCGCCCCCAGCGCCTCGGCGATACGGCGTACCTCGTCGTAATAGCGATCCGCTGCGCCGGCCGGCATCGTGATGTGGCTGTAGCGACGATAGCCCTGCAGGAAGCAATACGCTTCGCTGACGTGCACCCAGGTCAGCAGGTCGGGGTCGTTGGCGCTGTATGGACGTCCATCCTCGCCGTGGCCGGTGATGTGGCCGTGGATCATCCGCACGTGTTCGATCAGCGCCTCGGCCTGCGCGCGCGGCGCGTAGGTGGTGCCGCCGACGAAGGCGGTGGTGCGGCGCAGCCGGCCGACCAGGTCGTCGCGGAAGTTGGAGTGATCCCAGACCCCGGCCAGGGCCCTCTGATGCAGGGTCTGCAGGGTCAGCGCCGCAAGGCCGCCCGCCAGCATGCCGGGGAAGTCCGAATGCACGCGCCAGGTGGCGCTGTCCGGCCCGAACAGGCCCGGATCGCCGTGCGGATGGTCGTAGTCGAGGCTGCCGGTGTCGGCGCGCGGAAAGGCGCGCAGCACCCAGTGGCGGATCGGTTGGCGGAGCACGTCGATGGGCGATGGCATGCGCCCAGTCTATCGTCTGGATGACGGGAAGTTTGATTTGGACGTCCATTGTGTTATCAATGACGCCATGCATTCCGCCACCGCCCGCCTGTTCTTCTGGTTTTACGGCTATCCGAAGCCAACGGCGGCGGCGCGGGCGCGATCGTTTTGAACTGATCGACACAACCTCACCGAACCGCCAGCCTCCCTGGCGGTTTTTTTTCGGCCGCCTCCGGGGAACCCACCAGGAGCACCGCCGCCATGCACACCACCGACGACCTGCGCATCCGCGCACTCACCCGCCTCAGCACGCCGGCCGAGGTCATGCGCGACTGCGCCGCCACGGCGCCGGCGATCGCCACGGTGGAAGCGGCGCGACAGGCGCTGCACGGCATCATCGGCGGCAGTGACGACCGCCTGGCCGTGGTGATCGGGCCGTGTTCGATCCATGACCCGAAGGCAGCGCTGGAGTACGCCGGCCGACTCGCGCCGTTGCGCCGTGAACTCGGCGACGCGCTGGAAATCGTGATGCGGGTGTACTTCGAGAAGCCACGCACCACGGTGGGCTGGAAGGGCCTGATCAACGACCCCGACCTGGACGGCAGCTTCCGCATCGACAAGGGCCTGCGCATCGCTCGCGTCCTGCTGCGCGACATCAACGCGCTGGGCGTGCCGGCCGGCTGCGAATTCCTGGACATGATCACGCCGCAGTACATCGCCGACCTGGTGGCCTGGGGCGCGGTCGGCGCGCGCACCACGGAAAGCCAGGTGCACCGCGAACTGGCGTCGGGACTGTCCTGCCCGGTGGGTTTCAAGAACGGCACCGACGGCAATGTGCGGATCGCGGTGGATGCGGTGCAAGCGGCGGCCCAGCCCCACCACTTCATGGCCGTCACCAAGGACGGCCAGGCCGCGATCGCCAGCACCAGCGGCAACACCGACTGCCACGTCATCCTGCGCGGCGGCAGGCAGCCGAACTACGACGAGGCGAGCGTGGAGGCCGCCTGCGCCTCCATCGGCAAGGCCGGCTTGCCCGCCCGCGTGATGATCGACGTCAGCCATGCCAACAGCGGCAAGCTGCCGGAGAACCAGCCGAAGGTGATCGATGACCTCGCCCAGCGCATGGCCACCGGCGAACGGCGCATCCTCGGCGTGATGGTGGAAAGCCACCTGGTCGGTGGTCGCCAGGAACTGCTTGTCGGGCAGCCGCTGCGTTACGGCCAGAGCATCACCGACGGCTGCATCGACTGGGACACCTCGGTCGGCGTGCTGACGACGCTGGCACAGGCCGTGCGCCAGCGTCGCCAGCACGAAGTGTCCGCTGCCACGGCGGAGGCCATGGCGGCGGCCTGAGTCGCGCGTCAGAGCAGGCGCGCCTCCAGCGTGATCTTTGCATTGAGCACCTTGGATACCGGGCAACCCTGTTTGGTCTCCTCGGTGATGCGCTTGAACGAGCCCGCTTCCGCGCCGGGCACGCGAGCCTCGCAGTCGAGGTGGACGGCGGTGATCGAAAAGCCGTCGCCATCCTTGTCCAGCGTCACCACGGCTCGGGTGTCGATGCTGTCGGCGGTCAGTCCGGCGTTGCCCAGGCCCAGCGACAGCGCCATCGAATAGCAGGCGGCATGCGCCGCGGCGATCAGCTCCTCCGGATTGGTGCCGGGGCCGCTCTCGAAGCGGGACTTGAATCCGTATGGCGCTTCGCGCAAGGCGGCGGTCTCGGTCGAGATCGTGCCCTGGCCATCCTTGATGCCACCGGACCAGTGGGCGGATGCGGATTTCTTCATGGCATGCTCCTGTGCGGCTGTGGGGTGAAGGTCGACTGTGCGCCCTCGGCCATGCAACTGGCGCGAACGAAGTCGGTGCGGCGCTTCACGCGAGGTTGCCGTGGGCGCCGTACCATCGCCGTTTGCGCCCCATCAGGAACCGCCATGTCCTGCGTCATCCGCCACGACCGTGCCGCCCACCGTTTCCAGACCGACGTGGAGGGTGTGCCCTGCGTGCTCGACTACCTGCTCGCCGGCGGCGTGATGACCATCACCCATACCGGCGTGCCGGCCGAAGTGGGTGGCCGCGGAATTGCGGCGGCGCTGGTCCAGACCGCGATGGACACGGCGCGCAGCGAGGGCTGGAAAGTCGTCCCGGCCTGCTCCTATGCTGCCGCATGGATGCAACGCCACCCCGACTACGCCGACCTGCTGGCCTGATCCCGCGCTGGCGGCCCGCGTCATGAGCGGGCGTTCCGTGCCGGACAAGGTGGAAAAGTCGCGTGGGCGCGCATCGCGCGGCTGGCGCCCATGGGGATTCGCCCGGGGCCGCCCGCGAACGATCGGTTCGATGCTGGTTTTCGTGGTGACGGTTGCCGTGTTGCTGGTCAGTGGCATGCCGCTGACCAACGCCGTATTGCTGGCCTTCGATCTCGCCGCGATGATCTTCCTGGGCGTGATGCTCCATCTGTTCAACCAGTCGACGCCGGACACGATGCGCAGCCAGGCGCAGGCGATCGACACCGGTCGCTGGGGCGTGCTGCTGGGTGGGGTGCTGCTGTCGGGTGTGGTGCTGGGTGCACTGGGCATGGAGCTGCATGCGGCACGCAGCGGTGGCGTGCTGGCGCTGGGGGTGGGCGTGCTCAGCGTGATCCTCAGCTGGCTGTTCCTCAACGTGATGTTCGCGATCCACTATGCGCATGGCTACTACGGCGATGTCGGCACGCAGCATGCCGGCCTGGAGTTTCCCCACACGCCCGACCCGGACTACTGGGATTTCGCCTATTTCTCGATCGTGATCGGCATGACCTTCCAGGTCTCCGACGTGCAGATCACCAGCAACTACCTGCGCCGCGTGGTGCTGATGCACAGCGTGATCGCATTCTTCTTCAACGTGTTCATCATCGCGATCACGGTCAACATCGTGGCCGGGCAGGGCGGCTGAGCAGGCCAAGTAACCCGGGCGCAAGTCATGGCGAATGAAGGGACGGGGCGGCCCGACCGTTCCATCCCTTTTCGAGGAATGACCGATGAATGCACGCCTTGCCCTTGTTCTCGCCGCCGCCATGACCTGCGGCCTCGCCACCAGTGCCGCGTTCGCCCAGGACGCGATGGCTGCCAGCTCCAGCACCGCGATGTCGCACGACGCCATGTCGAAAGATGCGATGAAGCAGGATTCGATGAAGATGGGCGCCATGAAGCACGATGCGATGAAGCGCGGTTCGATGAAGCATGACTCGATGAAGCACGACTCGATGAAGCACGGTTCGATGAAAGGGGAGGCGATGAAGGAGGACGCGATGAGCTCCGGCGGCTGACCGGGCACCGCCGACGGGGCATCGCTCGGCGACGTTCCGTCGGCGGCTTCAGTTGCCGTGGATGGCGGTGGATACTTGGCCATCCTTCCCGCAGGCCATCCCCCATGAGCGCGTCGTTCGCCAGCCGGCTCGGCATCGAGCATCCGCTGATCCAGGCGCCCATGGCCGGATCGACGTCACCTGCGCTGGTCGCGGCGGTGTCGAATGCCGGCGCGCTGGGCTCGCTGGGCGCCGGCTACCTGGAACCGCAGGCGATCCTCGATCAGGCCGCGGAGATCCGCGCGCTGGGCGACCGGCCGCATGCGATCGGCCTGTTCGTGTTGCCGGATGAATTCGAGGCCGACATGGCGGCGGTGACGCGAGCGCGCGAACAGCTCGACGCGCTGATGATCCGCGAAGGGCTCGATGTCCGCACCTCCGTGCCCGCGCGCTGGGCGCCGCGATTCTCCGACCAGTTCGCCGCCCTGTGCGAGGCGCGTCCAGCGGTGGCCAGTTTCGCCTTCGGGGTGGTTGGCCCCGCGCAGATGCGCGAGCTGCGGCAGCGCGACATCTACGTGATCGGCACTGCCACCACGGTGGCCGAGGCGCGCGCCTGGGTTGAGGCGGGCGCGAACGCGGTTTCGATGCAGGGAGCCGAGGCGGGTGGTCATCGCGGCAGCTTCCTGCATGACGCGGAGGACGCGATGATCGGCCTGTTCGCATTGTTGCCGCTCACCGTGCGCGCGCTGGCGGCCAGCGGCCGGGAGGTGCCGGTGATCGCCGCCGGCGGCATCATGGATGGTCGCGGCATGCTGGCGGCCGAGGCGCTGGGCGCGGCCGCCAGCCAGCTGGGCACCGCCTTCCTGACCTGCCCGGAATGCCCGGCGGCTACGGCGTGGAAGCAGGATCTGCCAGGGGTCGAAGAACACCGGGTCACCACCATCCGCGGCTTCTCCGGCCGCGCCGCCCGCGGCCTGCGCAACCGTTTCGTCGAGGCGATGCCGGCGGCGGCCCAGGGCCTGCCATACCCGATCCTCAACGCGCTCACCGCGCCGCTGCGTCGCGCCGCCGCTGCGGCGGGTCGTGGCGACCTGTTGTCCGAATGGTGCGGCCAGGCCGCCGCCCTGGTCCGTCCGCAACCCGCCGCCGAACTGGTCGCGCGACTGATGCACGAGTACCGGCTGGCCCGCCGTTCCCTGGCGCATTGATCCACATGCGACAAGACGGCAGGGTGCGCCTCGCTCGCCGTGGCGGCAAGCTGGCCGTCCGGTCCGGGTTTGGCTAGCCTAGTCATCACTTTGTCATGATGGTGACCGGGGCATTGACCATTCCTCGAAGCAAGGTCCGGCGCGGCAGTTTGCGCCCACCGTGGATTTACGTGGCGCTGCTGTTCATGGCGTACATCGTGATCCTGACAGTCTATTTCGCCCGCCTGCCCGCGCTTCCCGGGGCGAGGCTGATATCGAGCGTGCTGCTGGCCGGCATGCTCGAAGCCCTGGCGTTCGGCTGCGCGTGCACGCTGCTGCTTGGCATGGGACCGCTGCGCGGAAGCCTGTCGCGCACCGCGCTTTACGCCGCCATCGTCATGGTGTTCACCATGACCGCAGTGGTGCAGGGCTATGCCCTGTTGATCTCCAACAGTTTTGTCAGCGTGCTGGCGCTGGAAAACACTGAAGAGGCTTTCCTCACCGCCAGCTTGGCAAGAAACGCACTGCTGGTGGCAGCGGGAGTGGCCTGCGTCGTGATGCTCGTGTACTCGTGGCGCAGGGCCGGGAGGCAGCTGCCACGACGACCGCTGCTCGGTTTGCTGCTTGCCGCGCTGCTCTGTTGCGCAGGCGTAGCCGCGCTCAATGCCGGTAACTCATCGGCTGGCAGCGAAGCTCATCTTGCATCCGGCCAGTCGCCGCTCGCCGCCATGCTTCGCGCCGGCCTCGACTTGTACGACCCCGATGACGCGCCGGATGGATCGACTGTGCTGTCCGCAGGGGAATCCGTTTGCGGCGTGACTTTGGGTTCAGGCCATTATCCATTTCTCCGGGACGGCCTGGGTGCTCCGCCGTCGCTGCCGTTTCCAGCGACGCAGGCGGTGCAGCAGCCAAACGTGATCGTGCTGTTCATCGAAGGGGAATCGGCCCGCCTGTTTGAAAGCTATGGGGGACGCTATCCCGGTCTCACGCCGAACGTGTCGCGGATGGCCGGCCAGGCGATGGTGGTCGACAACTACTTCAACCACACCGCTGCCACGTTTCGCGGCCTGCAAGGGACGCTGACTTCCGGCTATCCGTTCCACGGCGGGGCGGACGGCGGGGCCGGCTGGCGCGAGGGGAATGCGTCGTCCTACGCAAGGCGTTCTTACGCCTCGTTGCCGAAACTGTTGCAACGGCGCGGCTATGAAACGGTGTTCTTCTCCCCGCACCCGCGATCTGATGCGTTGACCTCGCTGGTGGGCATGCTGGGCTTCGACAATATCTACACGGCGACTCGAAGCCGCAGCGAGCTGCTGCATGTGCCCGAACCCCTGTTTCGCCAATCGCTGACCGATCGGGAGGCGTATGGTTCGCTGGTTCGGTTCCTGCGACAACGAAATGACGCGACGCCGTTTTTTGCCAGCCTGTACTCGGTCGGTACGCATGCCTTCCTGGACATTCCCGCCGACGGCATTCCGTATCGGGACGGGGGTGAGCCCAGTCTGAATACGCTGCACACAACCGATGCGGAATTCGGCGCGTTCTACGACTACTTCATGTCGTCGCCGTATGCCGCCAACACGATTCTGGTGCTGACGGTCGATCATGCGCACTATGCCGAGCCGCCGTACGTTCGCGTGGCGGGCGACCATTACAAGCCGTATTTCGTCGATCAGATACCGTTGCTTATCCACGCGCCATGGCTGCAATTGCCGGCGCGGCTGGACGCCCACGGGCGCACGTCGGTGGATCTCGCTCCGACCCTCCTGCAGTTGCTCGGGATCGACAAGATCCGCAACAGCTTCCTGGGGTACTCGCTTTTCGACCGCCGCCACGATCGGGATTTTTCCGTGGCGGCGATCGGCCGCGCGGTCTATGCGATCTACCACGGACAAGTCTACGCCCCGGGTGAGATACCGGATCAGATCGCGCCTGGTTATGCGCAATGCAGGGCGCTGGTGAAAGCCTATTACACGCACGAGGTAGCCAACACGGTCTTTCCGGCGGGGGCTGGCCACGGCGAAACGGCGGCGCCTGCGCCTGCCGATGCCGTGCTGGATGGCTATGCCCTTCGCCTGCCGGCGCCCGTGCTGGCCGCAGCCAGGCCAGCCGGCCACTGCGCGCTCGATCGCGTGGATGGCAAGACCCTGACACGGGGAGTGGCTACGACGATCCGGCCGGGACAACCGTTTACTACCGGCGGCTGGGTAGTGGATGGCGACGGCACCGCGCCGGCACAGTTCAAGCTGCTGTTGCGGGGCGACAGCGAGGCATATGGCTTTCAGGCCCGCACCGGGGTGTCGCGCCCCGATGTGGCCCGGGTGCTGCGGGCCAGCGCGGCAGTGCGTTCCGGGTTCAACATCACCGTTTACCCCGACGACGTGCCGGCGGGGACGTACCGGATGATGAGCCTGGTGGATCGCGGGATGGCTGGCATGGAAATCTGCGACATGCAGCGGCAACTGCTCGTCGGCCCCGGGCATGCGCCCTGATCTGCGGGCGCGCCGGAAGGGCGGTTATACTGCGCCCGCGCCATCCTGCGCTGCGACTCCGCACCGAGGCCCATCCTCTTGAGCACTGCCCGTACCAACAAGTCCGTCACCACGGCCACCCTGCGCAAGTCGGTCATCGACGCGCTGGAAGAACTGAAAGCCAAGGACGTGCGCGAGATCGACGTCCGCGGCAAGACCTCCATCGCCGACCTGCTGGTCATCGCATCGGGCACCTCCGCCCGCCACGTCAAGTCGATTGCCGACGAAGTCACCAAGTTCGCCAAGAAGGCCGGCGTGATGCCGCTGGGCGTGGAAGGCGAGACCGAGGGCGAGTGGGTGCTGGTCGACCTGGGCGACGTGATCGTCCACGTGATGCTGCCGCGCATCCGCGAGTTCTACGGCCTGGAACGGCTGTGGACGGTGGGCGACCACGGCCACGAAGGCGAGGCGGGCGGCGAAGCCGCACAGGCAGGCTGAGTCGCTGCGCCGATGCGTGCCCGCCTGATCGCCGTCGGGGAGCGCATGCCCGGTTGGGTGGCGGAAGGTTTCGCCGAATACCGCAAGCGGCTTTCCCATGACCTGCCGCTGGATCTGGTTGAGCTGAAACCCGGCACCCGCGGCAAGGGCCGCGACGATGCGCGGGCGATCCAGGACGAAGGCGCGGCGATCCTCGCCGCCCTGCCGCACGACATCCATGTGGTCGCGCTGGACGGCCGCGGCAAGACCTGGTCCAGCGAAGAGCTGGCTGCGCAACTGGAGAAGTGGCGCATGACCGGGCGCGACCTGGCCTTCCTGATCGGGGGACCCGACGGTCACGCGCCCGAGGTACTGCAACGCGCCGACCAGCGCTGGTCGCTCGGGCCGCTCACCCTGCCGCACATGCTGGTGCGGCTGGTGCTGGCCGAGCAGCTGTATCGCGCGACCACGATCATGAGCGGCCACCCCTATCATCGGGCTTGATGCTTCCAGGGAGCGCGTATGTCCTTTTCCGTCCGTTCGGCAACCCGTTCCGATCTCGATGCGCTGGTGCCGCTGTTCGATGGCTACCGGCAGTTCTACGGCCAGCCGTCCGATCCGGCGGGTGCCCGCGAGTTCCTGGCGGCACGGCTTGCCCGCCATGAATCGCTGATCCTGCTGGCCTGCGACGAACGCGGCGAAGGGCTTGGTTTCACCCAGTTGTATCCACTGTTTTCCTCGGTGCGCATGGTGCGCACCTGGCTGCTCAACGACCTGTTCGTGAGCGCGTCGGCGCGCCGACGCGGCGTGGCGGCGGCATTGCTGCGCGCGGCGGCGGACCAGGCGCGCGCGCTGGGGGCAGCCAGTCTGTCGCTGTCCACCGCGCTGGACAATGCCCCGGCGCAAGCGCTCTACGAATCACTGGGCTGGCGGCGTGACTCGCAGTTCTGCGAGTACGGGCTGACCCTCTGACTTTCCCCGCATCCGTCGGACTTCGCATGCTGTATCTCGCCTCGCAATCGCCACGCCGCCGTCAGTTGCTGGAGCAGTTGGGCGTGGCCTTTGCGGTGATCGATGTCGAGGTGACCGAGCAGCGCGAAGCGGGTGAATCACCGCAGGACTACGTGAGCCGGGTCGCTCGCGACAAGGCCCGTGCCGGCCTGGCAGCGCTGACGGATGCATCATCGGCGTGGGTGCTGGGCGCGGACACCGAGGTGGTGCTGGACGACGAGGTGTTCGGCAAGCCTCGCGATGCCGCGGATGCGGCCGCGATGCTGCGGCGGCTCTCCGGTCGCACGCATACGGTGATTTCGACGCTGTGGCTGGTTGGCGGGCAGGGCGAGTACCGGGAGGAATGCCTTTCCCGGGTGCGGTTTGGCGCGCTGGATGATGGGCTGATCCAGGCTTACGTAGCCAGCGGCGAGCCGTTCGGCAAGGCCGGCGCCTATGCCATCCAGGGACGCGCGGGGGCCATGGTCGAGCATCTGGCCGGCAGCTATTCCGGGGTGATGGGGCTGCCGCTGTTCGAAACGGCGCGATTGCTGCGTCGTGGCGGTATCAGCCCGTCGCCCTGACGGCGATGAACCAGCCGACGACGGCCAGCAGATTGTTGATGCCGTGTGCCAGCACGCCGGGCCAGATCGACTTTGAACCCAGGCGCAGGACCGCCAGCAGCACGGCCAGCAGCAGCAGGTTCGGCAGCGCATACCACTGGTAATCCAGCCCCGGCAGATGGATCAGCACAAATGCCAGAGAACTGAGCGCCACCGCCAGGCCGGCACGGCAATGCCTCATCAGGGCCGACAGCAGCACGCCGCGAAACAGCAGTTCCTCCACGACCGGCCCCACGCCGACCACCACCAGCACCAGCAGGAGGCGCGATGCCAGCGGAGTCCGCGCGCCGATCTGCTCGATGTCCTGGGTCACCGGATGGCCATGCGCCAGCCACTGCGTCAGCAGCGAACCGATCCACGGCAGCAGCAGGCCGGTGGCGATGGCCAGTGCGAAGAACCAGGTCCGGCTGGGCGCAACGAAACCCAGCCCCGGCGGCTGAGCCGTCGACCACCACGCGCCCCACTGCCGATGCGCCAGCCACAGGGTCAGTGGCGCGGCCACGCCCAGCGAGACGATCGCCAGCCAGGCCTGCATGCCTGGCCGGGCGAGGGTGGTGCCGACGGCAACTTCCAGGCCGGTCGCCGGGTGATCGAACATCGCGGCGAACATGGCTACCAGCGCAAACGCGAATCCGGCCAGCAATTGCAGCGCAAAGTAGCCCGCGATGATGCCTACCGCGCCGCCCAGGCCCGGTGGCAGTCGATATGTCGTGCTGGAGGGCAGGGCGGGTGGCCGGGGTGTCTGGGTACCACTGACTTCCATGCGTTGATCATGCCTGCGGGATGCTGGTGAAGGCGCGGCGCGCGCTTCGAGGTGTCACCCGCCGGACAGGTCTTCACCCGTGCCGGGAGCGTGCGTGGGCCACGGCTTGCAGCGCGGGGTCATGCCGCTACTATGCCAAACAGCAGAAGCTTGCGTCACCAGTGGCTACAGGGGGTGTGATGGCTATCGACTTCGGCAGGACGGCCGCTGACTACGCGCGCCATCGGGCAGGGTTCCCCGAAATCTTCTTCGATCGCCTGCTCAGCGACGGCTGCGTCCATACCGGTGACGTCGTACTGGATCTGGGTACGGGCACCGGCACGGTGGCCCGCGGGATGGCCTTGCGCGGCTGCGAGGTCACCGGCCTGGATCATTCCGCTCCGCTGTTGGCGCAAGCCGCGGAGCTGGATCGCGCCGCGGGTGTGCAGGTGAAACAGGTCAGGGCCAGGGTCGAGAACGCCGACTTCGCACCGGCTTCTTTCGACGTGGTGACGGCCGGACAATGCTGGCACTGGTTCGAGCGCGCCCGCAGCGCCGCGCTGGTGCGCAAGTGGCTGCGGCCCGGCGGTCGTTTCGTGATCGCGCATTTCGACTGGGTACCGCTGAACGGCAACATGGTGCAGGACACCGAGCGCCTGATCCTTGCCTACAACGCGGGCTGGACCATGCACAGCGGCAGTGGCCTTTATCCGGCATGGCTCAAGGACCTGGCCGAAGCCGGCTTCAGCGACCTGCGCACCTGGTCGCTGGACGTGGAGGTTTCCTACAGCCACGCGGACTGGCGGGGGCGCATCCGCGCCAGTGCCGGCATCGGTGCCAGCCTGGACGAAACAAGAGTCCAGCGCTTCGATGCCGAGCTGGCCGCGTTGCTGGCCGCGCGTCACGCCGGCGAGCCGATGGCGGTGCCGCATCGTCTGTGGGTATTGAGCGGCACCGCTCCGGGTTTGCTCGGCTGACTTCAGCCGACCATCATCGCGCGGGCCACGCCGATGCAGGCCATCACCAGTGCCGCAGCCCAGCCCAGCATGCTCACCAGATAACCCGGTCCGCGCTTGCCGGCGTCGCGCAGATAGGCCAGGGCATACCACACGCGGCCAGCCAGCCAGACCAGGCCCGCGATGCCGGCCCATCCGGTGAAGCCGTAGTGAGCCGCCAGCCACAGTGTCGGCAGGAACATCACCGTGGCCTCCAGCGTGTTCATCTGTACCCGATAGGCCCGCTCGAAGGCCGGGTCGCCGGTGGTCGCGGGTGCCTTGACGCCGTACTTGCCGCGGGCGTGGCCAACCGCCCACATGGTGCCGAACATCAGCAATACGGTGAGCAGGGTAACCAGGGCGGGCAGATGGGTCATGCTGAAATCCTCACGAAGGGTGGCCTACTTTAGCCGTGATGTCCGACGTGGCGCGATGCGCGGCAGCGCGCTATCGTCGCCGGACAGCGCCGAGGCGCACGTACCAGCACTGCGGGGGATCTATGGATTGGCGGAAGGGTGGCAGCAGCAACAACGTCGAGATCGACAGTGGCGGCGGCGGTGGCGGCCGGCGCTTCGGCGGTGGTCGTGGCATGGGCCTGGGCACCATCGTGGTGCTGGCGCTGATCGGCTGGATCTTCTTCAAGAACCCGATGGCTTTGCTGGACCAGGGCGGCATCCAGCCCGGCGCCGGCGGCCAGACCGGCGTGCCGGCCCAGGTCGATCCCGAGCAGAAGGATTTCGTCAGCGCCGTATTGCATTCCACCGAGCAGAGCTGGGGCGAGATCTTTCGCGAACACGGCGCCACCTATGTCGAGCCGAAACTGCACCTGTTCAGCGGCGGCGTGAGTACGGCCTGCGGCAGCGCCAGCACGGCGGTGGGCCCGTTCTATTGCCCGGGTGACCAGAAGGTCTACCTGGACGTGGCGTTCTTCCAGCAACTGCAGGACGAACTGCATTCCTCCGGCGACTTCGCCCGCGCGTACGTGATTGCGCACGAGGTCGGCCATCACGTGCAGAAGCTGACCGGCGTGTTCGACAAGGTCGACCAGGCCCGGCGCCAGGGCGCCCCGATGGATGGCGCCGACGGCCTGTCGGTGCGACAGGAACTGCAGGCGGACTGCTATGCCGGCGTGTGGGCCAACCACAGCCAGCAGGAGTTGAACTGGCTGCAGCCGGGTGACATCGAATCGGCCCTCAACGCCGCCAGCCACATCGGCGACGACACCCTGCAGCAGCAGGCGCAAGGCCGCGTGCGTCCGGACACCTTCACCCACGGCACCTCGGCCCAGCGCGTGAAGTGGTTCAAGACCGGGTTCGCCAGCGGCGACATGGCCCGGTGCAATACCTTTGCCGGAGAGCCATAAGCACTCAAGCGCTCGACCTCCGGTCGAGCGCTTTCCGCTTACCTCCCCTGCGCGCAGGGGAGGGCAAGGGTGGGGTCGCTCTTGCCGCACGGCCTCCCGCAAAAAGGGGAGCGAGGCGACATCGCTCCCCCACTCCCCAGCCGCGTCCCCGCGCACTAGAATCCGCTCCCTGCGCGCCTCGGGGCGCCCCTGGTCGGTTCGATGGATCATCCCTGCCTGCGTTGCGGTGCCTGCTGCGCGTTCTATCGCGTGGCCTTCCATTGGTCGGAAGCGGAGGCGTTCCTCGGCGGCTGCGTGCCGCCCGAGCTGACCGAGAAACTTGATCCGCACCGGCTGGCCATGCGCGGCACCAACGCTGCGCAGATACGCTGCGTGGCGCTGCAGGGCGTGGTGGGCGAGGCCGCCCATTGCGGCATCTATCCGCAACGACCGTCGGTATGCCGCGAAGTGCAGCCGTCATGGGAGTTCGGCGCGGTCAGCCCGCAATGCGACAAGGCGCGGCTGGCCCATGGCCTGCCCGTGCTGACGCCCGGAGACTGGCTCGACCCCTCCGATGCCGGCCTGCCGCCGTTGCCGCAAAGTGCCTGAAGCGCTGCCGGTTGGTTTTGCCTGATCGGTGCGGTCAGCCGGCCCTGGGCAGGCCCAGGCCGAAACGCAGCGGATCGAGCAGGGCGCCGTAATGCTCCGCGCGTGCCGTGTCGCGACGCAACGGCTGGCGCACCTGCGCCGCGCTGGCCGTGCGCACGTTGCGCGAGGCGCGATGGTAGTCGAGGCAGTCCGGGTCGAACGGCAGGTCGCAGAACGCCAGCAGCGCACGGATCTCGTCTTCCGGTGTGGCCAGCAAGGCCTCGTAGCGCTGGATGCGGATGCGCTGCGGCGCCGCTGCCTGCCAGGCGCCCATGATCCGTTCGTAGTCGCGGACATAGGCGGCGATGTCGGTCAGCGTGCAGGCGAAGTGCGGCAACTTGTAGAACTGCTGCTTGTAGCAGGACCAGCCTGCTTCCAGCGCATCGCGGCGGGCGTCGATGACCGGGGCGCCCGGCAGCATCGCGCCCAGCACGCCGGCCAGCAGCCAGTTCGACGGCAGCTTGTCGGTATGCCGGGGCTTGTGTCGGCGCCAGCGGGCGGTGAGCTCCAGATAGCGCCGGCCCAGTCGTTGCCAGTCGTCCGCGCCGGCCTCGTCGATCCATTGCAGCAGGGGTTTCCGGCGCCGCGCGGATTCCTCGCCGAGCACCTGTTCCAGTTCGGTGAGCTCGCTGGCGCCTTCCACCTCGGGATGGGCGGCGAGGATCTGCTCGAACAGGGTCGACCCCGAGCGTGGCAAGCCCACGATGAAGATCACTTCACGCCCGAGGCCCGTGTCGATGGGCGGCGGCAGCCGCCGGGATGCCGCAAGCAGGGCCTCGGCGTGGGCATGGAAGGCGGACGCCTGCCACGGCCTGATCTCGCGCAGTTCGGCGTTGGCGCGATTCAGCGCGTGGAAGGCCTCCTCGTAGCGTTCCTGGTCCTCGCAGACCTTGCCCAGCGCGAAACCCATCGCGATGCGGTCGGCCGGGGCGATGCCGGGCTGTCGCAAGGCGGCGCCCAGCTGTTCCCGATCCGCGTCCGATAGCGGCCGCGTCTTCATGTTTGCCAGTCCGCGCCAGGCATCGCCGCAGGCCGGATGCAGGGCCAGCGCGGCACGGTAGCGTGCGTCGGCTTCGTCGAAGCGGCCGGCGTGGACCAGGGCATCGCCGAGCAGGATCAGCGCCGGCAGGAAATCCGCCGCCAACGCATGCGCCTGCTGCAGCGCCTCGATCGCGGCGTCGGTGTCGCCATGCGACTGCAGGTTTCGGCCCAGGTTGAACCACGGCATCGGCGCAGCCGGCGCCAGCGCGCAGGCTTGCCGCCAGCTGGCGAACGCCGCCTCCATGTCTCCGCGTGCCTGCTGCACCCCGCCCAGGTCCGACCAGGCCAGCGCATAGTCGGGCCATCGCGCCAGCACCTGCTGCAGGCAGGCCTGCGCCTCGTCCTGGCGTTGCGCGCGGGTGTGCAGGATGGCGTACAGGCGCAAGGCCTCGGGATGTTCCGGGGCGAGTTCGAGGGTCGTGTCCAGCGCCACGCGCGCCGGCGCTTCGGCGCCATCGCGAATGGCGCGCGCGGCCGCCTGCAACTGTTGCAAGGCCGCCGGCGACAGGCCATCGATGCGCGGCTCGGAGCCGCTGGGCGGTTGCTGTTCGGCGTTGCGGCTGGGCATGCGACGGGTTCGCGGTGGCGATGATCCGCCGATGTTACGTGGTCGCGCCGCCGCTTATCGAGCGGCGCGACCCGAAGCGCCTACTTGCGCTTTGGCGGCTTGCCGCCGGCGGGGCGTGGCTTGAAGCCGCCGGGCTTCCTGGGACCGCCCGGCTTGTGGGACGGCGGCGCGCTGGTGCCGGTGTCGGTGCCATCCCACTCGTGGATGCGCAACTGCTGCTGCACCACCCAGACCTTCTTCAGGTGCTCGAACACTTCCTTGGGCATGCCGTCGGGCAGGTCGATCAGGCTGTAGTGGTCGCGGATGCTGAGGCGGCCGATGTACTGGCTTTCCAGACCGGCCTCGTTGGCGATCGCGCCCACGATGTTGCCCGGCTTCACGCCATGCTCGTGACCCACCTCGATGCGATAGGTGCGCTTGCCTTCCTCGGTGGCGTGCGCGCGCACCGGGCGCTGGCCGAACTCGCGCGGCGGGGCGCGGTCATGGGCGCCGTGCTCGCGCGGGCGATGTTCGGCGGGCCTGGATTCGTGCGCCGACGGGTGGCTGGCAGCCCCGGCTTCGCGTGCGTGGGGCGGACGGCGTTCGCTGCTGCGCTCGCGCGGCGCGGCGCGTTCGACCCGCTCGCGCGAGGCCGGTTCGTACTTCTCGCGCTTGGGCGGCGGCGAGAGCAGCAGCGGCTGGTCGCCCTGGGCGATGCGCGCCAGCGCGGCGGCGATCTCGATCGCCGGCACGTTGTGTTCCTGCTCGTACTGCTCGATCAGTTTCTGGAATTCGCCGAGATCATCCTGCGCCAGCATGTCGGTGATGCGCTGCTTGAACTTGCCGATGCGCACGTCGTTGACCACCTCGACCGACGGCAGCTGCATCTGCTCGATCGGCTGGCGGGTGGCACGCTCGATCGCGCCCAGCATGCCGCGCTCGCGCGGGCTGACGAACAGGATCGCCTCGCCGCTGCGGCCGGCGCGGCCGGTGCGGCCGATCCGGTGCACGTAGCTTTCGGTGTCGTACGGAATGTCGTAATTGAACACGTGGCTGATCCGCTCCACGTCGAGGCCGCGCGCGGCCACGTCGGTGGCGACCAGGATGTCGAGCTTGCCGTCCTTGAGCTGCTGGATCACCCGCTCGCGCTGCGGCTGGGCGATGTCGCCGTTGATCGCGGCGGCGGCCAGGCCGCGCGCCTGCAGCTTGCCGGCCAGCTCCTCGGTGGCCTGCTTGGTGCGCGCGAAGATGATCATCGCGTCGAACGGCTCGGCTTCGAGGATGCGGGTCAGCGCATCGAGCTTGTGCATGCCGCTGACGAACCAGTAGCGCTGGTGGATGTTCGCCGCGGTGGTGGTGGAGGACTTGATGGTGACCTCGACCGGATCCTTCAGGTGCCGCTGGGCGATCTTGCGGATCACCGTGGGCATGGTCGCCGAGAACAGCGCGACCTGGCGCTGCGGCGGCGTCGCCTGCAGCACCTTCTCGACGTCGTCGATGAAGCCCATGCGCAGCATCTCGTCGGCTTCGTCGAGCACCAGGTACTTCAGCTCCGACAGGTCCAGCGTGCCCTTGTCCAGATGATCGATGACGCGGCCGGGCGTGCCGACCACGACGTGCACGCCGCGCTTGAGCGAGTGCAGCTGCGGGCCGTAACTCTGCCCGCCGTAGATCGGCAGCACCTGCAGCCCGCGCATGTGGGTGGCGTATTTCTGGAACGCTTCGGCCACCTGGATGGCCAATTCGCGCGTGGGCGCCAGCACCAGCGCCTGCGGCTTGCCGGGCTTCAGGTCGATGCGCGAGAGGATCGGCAGCGCGAACGCGGCGGTCTTGCCGGTGCCGGTCTGCGCCTGGCCGAGCACGTCGCGCCCCTCCATCAGCGGGGGAATGGTCGCGGCCTGGATCGGCGAGGGCGACTCGTAGCCGACGTCGGCCAGTGCGCGCAGGACGTCAGGGTGCAGCTCAAGCGCGCCAAAGCCGGATGGTACCGGGGCGTTGTCGGAGACGGGGGATGACATGAGGGATACCTCTAAAACAGAAAGTGGTCGGGAAAGCGACGCACAAGGCGTGCATTCTACCAGTGCGGAGCATTGTTGAAGCTGGCGCCAGTCGACTGCGGGCCTGGAAGCTGCGGCTATGCTTGGTCGACGACTGAAGGACGATGAACATGTTTGAGACGATTTCCGAACAGCGACTGCACGGCGGTGTACAAGGCTTCTATCGCCATCACTCCGAAACCTGCGGCGGACCGATGCGCTTCGCGGTCTACCAGCCACCACAGGCGGCTGATGGGCCGTGTCCGGTGCTGTACTTCCTCGCCGGGCTGACCTGCACCGAGGAGACCGCCACCATCAAGGCCGGCGCGCAACGCCTGGCTGCCGAACTGGGCCTGGTGCTGGTGATGCCCGATACCAGTCCGCGCAACACCGGTTTCGAAGGCGCCACCGGCGACTGGGAATTCGGCGAAGGCGCAGGTTTCTACCTCGATGCCACCCAGGCGCCCTGGTCGTCCCGCTTCCGCATGTACAGCTACGTGGCCCGCGAACTGCCCGAACTGATCGCCGCCCGGTTCCCGGTCGATGCCTCGCGCAGCGGCATTTGCGGGCATTCCATGGGCGGACTCGGTGCGCTGGTCATCGCCTTGCGGCATCCGTCTCGGTACCGCTCGGTGTCGGCCTTCGCCCCGATCGTGGCGCCCAGCCAGGTGCCCTGGGGACACAAGGCGCTGCCGCATTACCTGGGCGACAATCGCGACAGCTGGGCAGAATACGATCCCTGCGAACTGGTGCGACAACAGACCTTTCCCGGAACCATCCTGGTCGATCAGGGCGAAGCCGATGGCTTCCTCGAAACCCAGCTGAAACCCGAGCTGTTCGACCAGGCCTGCGCTGAAGCGGACCAGTCGCTGCTGTTGCGCCGGCATGCCGGCTACGATCACAGCTACTGGTTCATCGGCAGCTTCATCGACGACCATCTGCGCCACCATGCGGCGGCGCTTGGCCTGTCGTAGCGGCTCGCGAACGGACCCCTACGGGTTCAGGCCTTGGCCGCCGGACGCGAGTTCGAACGGCGGCGCTGGTTGCCGGCAGCATGGTCACCGCGGCCCTGGGGCGCGTAGCCGTTCGGTCGCGCTGCACCGGCGGGCTTGCCCTGACGCGGCGCGCGCTGCTGCTGACGCTGACCACCGCCACCCTGCTTGGGACGTGGCGCGCCGGCGTCCAGGCGCAGCGGTGCGGAGGGCTCGTAACCGGTCACCGCGGTGATCGCGATGTCCTGCTTGAGCAGCTTGCGGATGTCGAACAGCAGGCCGGACTCGTCATGGCTGACCAGCGACAGTGCCAGGCCTTCCATGCCGGCGCGCCCGGTGCGGCCGATGCGATGCACGTAATCCTCGGCCACTGACGGCAGATCGAAGTTGATCACGATCGGCAACTGCTCGATGTCGATGCCGCGGGCGGCGATGTCGGTGGCGACCATCACCGTGACGCGGCCGCTCTTGAAGTCGCTGAGCGCACGGGTGCGGGCGTTCTGGCTCTTGTTGCCGTGGATCGCGGCACTGCGCAGGCCGGAGGCGTTGAGGAAGGTCACCAGCTTGTCGGCGCCGTGCTTGGTGCGGCTGAACACCAGGGTCTGGCGGCGGCTGTCCTGCGACAGCACGTGCAGCAGCAGGTCGCGCTTGCGCGAGGCGTCGACCGGATGCACCTGGTGGCTGACCAGGGTGGTCACGGTGTTCGGCGCGGAGACCGAGATCTCCTTCGGGTTGTGCATGAACTCCATCGCCAGCGTCTTGATCGCCGGCGCGAAGGTGGCCGAGAACAACAGGGTCTGGCGGCGCTTCGGCACCGACTGCAGGATGCGCTTCAGCGCCGGCAGGAAGCCCATGTCCAGCATGCGGTCGGCTTCGTCGAGGATCAGCGTTTCCACCGCGGACAGATCCAGCGTGCGCTGCTGCATGTGGTCGATCAGGCGGCCGGGGGTGGCGATGACGATGTCTACGCCGCGACGCAGCGCGTTGATCTGCGGGCCCATGCCGACGCCGCCGAAGATGGTAGTGGCGCTGATCTGGATGAACTTGCTGTAGTCCCGGATGTTCTCGTGGATCTGCGCCGCGAGTTCGCGGGTCGGCGTGAGGATCAGCGCACGCGGGCGCCGGGTCATCGTCTGGCCGCTGGTGGACAGCTTTTGCAACAGGGGCAGCGCGAACGCCGCGGTCTTGCCGGTGCCGGTCTGGGCGGCAGCAAGCAGGTCGTGACCTTCCAGCACGGACGGGATCGCCGCGGCCTGGATCGGGGTGGGCTGGGTGTAGCCGTAATCGGCAAGCGCACGCAACAACGCGGGCGCAAGGCCCAGCGAATCGAAAGACATGGAACACTCCTGAGCAACCCGGAGTGTTCATACCGTGTTGCAGACTAAGGGAAAGGGGCGACGGTGTGTCGCAACGTTCGTGGGGCCGAACGCGGAGCGGAGTATAGCCGATACATCGGCGCCGTGCGCGCGGACCGTTCGTGAAACTGAACGGCCAGCCGATCAGGCCTGCGGTCGGCGCGCCACGATCAGGTAGCTGTTGAACGGCGTGCGGCCGCGCAAGGGCTCAATGCGCACGTCCAGCCCGACGTCCTCCAGGGGCGCCCGCAGCTCGCTGGCGCTGGGATAGTGCTGCGGGCCTCCGGGAATCCAGCCCGATGCATGCAGGAAGAACTCCTCGATGCGGGTGGCGTGAAACCGCCAGTTCCGTTCGCGCAGCACGTTGCGGATGATCAGTCGACCGTCCGGGGCAAGATGGCGCGCGGCCGAACGCAGCAGGTCGGACTGGCGGGAAGCGGGCAGGTAGTGCAGCACGTCCAGCACGGTGACGTCGCCCTGCACCGACGGCAGCTCGGCCGCGTCGGCGTGTTGCAGTTCCATCAGGTCTTCCAGTCCGCCGCGCCGGGCGGCCAGCCGGCCGGAGGCGATCTTGCGCGGATCGTGGTCCAGCCCGAAGTAGCGCCGCTTCCGGCCCTGGGTGTTCAGATACTGTCCGAGCAGGCCGATGCCGCAACCGATGTCCAGCAGGGGCAGCGAGCTTTCTTCCAGCAGCGCCGCGGTGGCGGCGTAGACCGGGTCGCCGGCCAGCTTGCCGCGGACATAGCCACGCTGGATGACGTTGTCATAACGGCTTGCGATGCGCTGGCGGCTGCGATGATCCATCCGGGTCCCACGTCTGGAGAGGTTCCTGCAGCCTAAGACATCCGCGCGATGCAGGCCATGCGGGCCGATTCCGCCCGTTTGGCCGTCTACCGGCATAGGATGGCGGCCAGTCCACGATCCGCTCCTGACCCGGCGAGGCCACGATGTCACTGCTTGCACCCCTGCGTGAACTCGATTCCACCCAACGCCATACCGTGCTGGCAAGTTTCCTCGGCTGGACGCTGGATGCCTTCGACTACTTCCTGCTGACCTTCGTGATCGTCACGGTGGCGAAGGAGTTCGAGGTGGCCACGACGCAGGTGATCTATGCGCTGTTCCTGACCCTCTCCGCTCGGCCACTGGGCGCCTTGCTGTTCGGGCGACTGGCCGATCGCTTCGGACGACGCCCGATCCTGATGCTGGACGTGGTGCTGTTTTCGCTGTTCGAGCTGGCCACCGCGTTTGCGACCTCGCTCACCATGTTGCTGGTGCTGCGTTTCCTGTTCGGGGTCGCGATGGGCGGCGAATGGGGCATCGGCGCATCGCTGGCGATGGAGTCGATCCCGGCGAAGGCGCGCGGGGCCGTGTCCGGCCTGCTGCAGAGTGGCTACCCGTGCGGGTTTTTCCTGGCGGCCCTGGCGAACTGGCTGCTGGTGGATCACATCGGCTGGCGCGGGCTGTTCGTGGTCGGCGCGATTCCGGCCTTGCTGGTGCTGTACATCCGGCGCAAGGTGCCGGAATCGACGGTATGGCAGGCGGGCCAGGGCACCGGTCGTCGCCCCGGCCTGCTCGAATCCATGAAGGGGCACTGGAAGCTGGCGATCTACCTGATGCTGCTGATGATGGCGTTCAACATGTTCAGCCACGGCTCGCAGGACCTCTATCACACCTTCGAGGAATCCAGCCTGCATCTGCCGACGGGTTCGACCGCGGCCTTCGTGCTGGTGGCCCTGCTCAACCTCGGTGCCCTGGTCGGCGGACTCTACTTCGGTGCGCTTTCGGAGCGGATCGGTCGGCGCAAGGCGATGATGATCGCGGCCCTGCTGGCGATTCCGGTGATCCCGCTGTGGATGCATGGCGGTTCGCTGATCCTGCTCGGACTGGGTGCCTTCCTGATCCAGGTGATGGTGCAGGGCGCCTGGGGCGTGGTGCCGAGCCATCTCAACGAGCTGTCGCCGGCTCTGGTGCGGGGCACCTTGCCCGGTTTCGCCTACCAGATGGGCAACCTGCTGGCGGCGGTCACCGCAACCGCGCAGAACTGGCTGGCGCAGCGGCATGGCGGGGACTTCGCGTTCGCCATGTCGTGGTGGATGGTCGGGGTCGCCCTGCTGCTGGCGCTGCTGCTGTGGCTGGGGCCGGAGGCGCGCGGGGTGGGGCTTGCCGCCGAGTCCTGAGGCCGGTGGCCATCCCGCCGCCGACGGGCTGCTAGAATCCCCGGTTTGATCCCATCGACGAGACGCGCAATGAAGGCTGGCAAGGACAAGGTCATCGCAATCCACTACACGCTGACCGTGGATGGCGAGAAGGTGGAAAGCTCGCATGACCGCGATGAACAGTTGTGGATACTGCTGGGCCACGGCCAGCTGATTCCGGGCCTGGAAACCGCGCTTGAAGGCCGCGAAGCGGGCGACACGCTGTCGGTGGACGTGGCTCCCGCCGATGCCTACGGCGAGCGTCAGGAAGGCCAGATCCAGCGCATGTCGAAGAAGTATTTTCCGCAGGCAAACCGCCTCAAGCCGGGCATGACCACCGTGCTCAGCCTCAAGGAAGGCGGCCAGCGCGCGGTGACCGTGCACAAGGTCGGCATGAGCGCGATCGATGTGGACCTGAATCACCCGATGGCCGGCAAGACCCTGCATTTCGACGTCACGGTTGGCGAAGTGCGCGACGCCACCGAAGAAGAAGTCCAGCACGGTCACGCCCACGCGCCGGGCAGTGCGGAGCACTGACCGGCGCGTCAAAAAGCCAAAGTAAAACGGCGCCCATGGGCGCCGTTTTTCGTTCGCCCTCTCCCCTCCCGGGGGAGAGTTGGAGTGGGGTCGCCACGGTCTACCCGAAACCTTCTTCCCAACACTCAATCCAGCACCCGCCTCCCATAGGCAAAGTGATCACCCCAGTACGGCCCGTCGATATCGTCCAGCCGCACCGTGCCGCCGCTGTTCGGTGCATGCACGAAGCGTCCCTTGCCCACGTACACGCCGACATGGCTGATCGCGCCGCCGATGTCGAAGAACACCAGGTCGCCGCTGGCCAGCTGAGTCATCTTGCGCACCTTCCTGCCGTCCGCTGCCATCTCGTGGGAGGTGCGCGGCAGCTTGATGCCGGTGGCCGTGCGGTAGATGTAGTCGACCAGACCACTGCAGTCGAACCCGCCCGCCGGGGTGTTGCCGCCCCAGCGATACGGTGTGCCGACGAGTCCGATCGCGCGGAACAGGATGTCGTTCGCCTCGCCTGCGCTGGCCGCCGAGGGCGCGCGCGGCGGCAGGTCGGCCAATGCAGAGTGCGAGGTCCTGTAGGCGGGTTGCGGCCGGCGTGGATTGCCGGAGCAGGCGGCCAACGCGGCTATCGCCAACATCGGCAAGGCAAGATGCGCAGCTCGTGAGAGCGTGCGCGAGGCGACATGGCTGGCGGCGGGCTGCGTACTCACAAGACAACCTCGGCAGGGATGTGCCGAGGTTATCAATTCAATAATTCGCATGCAAATCAAAAGGATTTTCAGCTTTTTGAATTTCGTTTCTCAGCTTCAACCCTGTTTGGGCCATCGGTGAGAGGGTCCAGCATGAATTTCACGGGTACGCGTGCATAGCCTTCGACCGGCTGGCCATTCTTCATCTTCGGGTTGAAACGCCATTGCCTCGCCGCATGGGTTGCCGCCGCGATGAGGTCGCCGGACACCGTGCTGCTGTACTGCGGATCGTAGGTGATGCTGCCCACCGTGCCATCGGCATGAACCATGACCTTGAGCACGACCGTGCCTTGTTCGTGGTTCTGGATCGATGCGGCCGGATACCGCGGTTGCATGTTCACGTTGTGGGCGACGTCCGAGGACGCACTCTGGGCGATGCAGGAGTGGATTGGGCCTGTGCTTTTCGACGCCAAACGACCGCTGAAAGTCACTGGAAATGGGCGAATCGACCCTGGCGTAGCGAGAGTGGCGGTCTGAAGAGGCGGCCCTGGCCCCCACAGATCATCGATCTGTCGAGAGCCTTTGCGGGATGGCAGAGTGCACTTGTCGGCTCGGGTTGCTAGCAGGATCCCCGCCCACAAACTACTGCTGACCTATGCTGATGATCCGTTCGGACAATGTCTTGTCCCGGATATCCCAGGCACGCAGCCGATAGCGGCCCGGCCGAAGATACAACTTGCTTATGGTGTCACCTTGCATGAAAGCGTAGCGGTCGGCAGCGATGGCCTCGTCGTTTTCAACGATGTAGTGCGCGTCGACGACGCAGGGCGTGGTGACCCGGCACAGTGTCGTGCTGATCTCGTAGGGGATGCGTTCGTCGTGCAGGGTGAGCCATTCCGGTCGTTGCGTATTGACGAAATGCGCGAGCATGGATTGATTCCGAACCATGTCGTGGACGATCGTTGATGGTTGGGTGTAGCCACTCTCGAGCGCGCGCTGGCCTGCGGCTGGGGGCAGCAGCACGTTCATGTCGTACTGCTTCGGATGTGAGCTCCACGGCTTGCCCGTGATTCGGTTGACAAGAACGAAGGGCTCCCTGGAAGGAAAGTTCTTGACCAGTTCCGAGTAAGCATCTGGTTCTGCCGGGATCTGCTCGCGGAACTGGGTCTGGTCGATCGACAGCGGTTCGAAATCGGTCATCTGCTGCAACTGCATGGCCATCGGCATGATGTTGCCGAGGCGTCCCTTCGCCTTGTCGATATGCGCGTAGCCTGCGTGAACAAACAGTCGGGCGTCAGGGTCTTTTGCAAATACTTTCTCGTACAGGTTCTTCGCCTGCCCGGTTTCGCGTTCAGACATGTCGCGACTATCCACATCGTAGGACACGATCTTGAAGCCAAGCTTGATTGCCGTGCGCACGATCTCGCCATAGGAAGGTTCGTGCAGATAATCGCTGCCGCTGGTTCTGGTCGGATACCCCCGATGCATCAATCTGGCGTCCTCGTCGAGCAAGGCCTCTGCAGCAAAATAGTTGAATCCGAGCGCGTGCAGGCGTGGCAGCAGAGCCAGCGTAAGTTGCCTGGTATGGGCGTCGTGGTGCGCCTCGTTGATCAGTACGATGTGGTGATCGGCGGCCTGTCGGACAATCACGTCCACGGCATCCGCCGCTTTCCATTGAGCTTCCGTCGGAATGGTTGTATCTGCCGCAACGTGGCTCTTCAGCGGGAAATCACGAAGTGCCTCGTTGTAGAGACCCAGTTCGTTCTCGACCGAGGCGAACATCTGCATCGCAAGGGGCCGGTCGGCGGCGGGGAGCGTTTGCATCGTCTTGACCAGATAGACGTAGCGGGCCAGGTCATTGGGCTGCTGCTTCAATCCGTGGAACATCTCGATGGCTGCCGCACTGAAATCCTGGGCATGTACCGCAGGAATGGGCGCGGCGATCATGCAGGCCACGATGGAAAACGTTCGGAACAGCGCTCTGACTGGCATGCTCAAGCTCCCGGAAGGCTCCTTCGGCTAGCGTGCCTGCCTCCGGTGTGGCAGGCAAGCTTCGACTGAAGCTGGAGGGCAGACTGGATACAATGCCCGGATGACGACTTTCACTGTGCAGCCCGGCCGCGTGCCGCTGTTGATCAGCCTGCCGCACGACGGCTTCTTCATTCCTGCCGATATCGCGGAGCGGATGCATCCTGCCGCGCGGCGATCGCCGGATACGGATTGGCATGTGGCGCGACTGTACGAGCCGCTGGCGCAGGCGCTGGGCGCCAGCGTGCTGAAACCGCAGGCATCCCGTTACGTCGTTGACCTGAACCGTCCTGCCGATGGCCATGCCCTGTACCCGGGGCAGCGCGAGACCGGGCTGGTGTCGACCATCGGCTTCGATGGCGAGGCACTCTATCGTGACGGGCTGGAGCCGGATCAGGACGAAGTGCGGCGCCGGATCGACGAATACTGGCGGCCTTATCACCAGGCCCTGGCGCAGGAACTGGACCGGTTGTGCAACGAGCATGGTCGGGCGGTGCTGTGGGAAGGACATTCCATCCGCAGCCGGGTGCCCATGCTGTTCGAGGGGCGCTTGCCGGATTTCAACCTCGGCACGGCGAGCGGTGCGAGCTGCACGCCAGCCCTGCAGGAACGCCTGCAGTCCTGCCTGGCGTCACAGTCACGCTTCAGTTTTGCGGTCAACGGGCGCTTCAAGGGCGGCTACATCACCCGCCATTACGGTGCGCCGGAGACGGGCGTGCAGGCGGTGCAACTGGAACTGGCCCAGCTCAACTACATGGACGAAGACAGCTTCGCCTACGACGAGGCCAGGGCATCGTCGGTGCAGGAACTGATCGGGCTGTTGCTGCAGACCTGCCTGGCCTGACGGAGCGCTTGCGCCGGGCGAACACGCTGCCGCGGATCAGCGCGGCTCGGCGGGAAGGGCGGCCACGCACTTCAGCTCGATCGCGATCGGCGTCGGCAGGGCCACGATGCCGACGGTGGTGCGGCAGGCATCCACGCCGGCGAAGCATTCCGCATACAGACGGTTGTAGGTCGCGAAGTCACGCTGCATGTCGGTGAGGAACACGGTGATGTCGACCAGGTCCGTCCAGGCGGCGCCGCTGGCTTCCAGCACGGCTCGCACATTGGCGAACACCTGCCGGCATTGCGCCTCGATGTCGTAGTCGATCACCCGGCCGTCAGCATCGAGCACGTTGCCGGGAATCGCATGGCTGCCGGGCTGGCGCGGACCCACGCCGGACAGGAACAGCAGGTTGCCGACCCGCCGCGCATGCGGATATGCGCCCACCGGCGCGGGGGCTGCGTCGGTGCGAATGCCTGTGTCGCTCATGCGCCGCCTTCCCAGCGCCGCGTCAGTTCGGTGATCGCCTGGTGATAGGCGTCGGGCAATTGCTCGCGGCCACGCACGTCGAGGCCCAGGTCGTGGATATGGCCGTTGTCCAGGCCGTAGATCCACGCATGCACGGCCAGCGGCTGGCCGCGTTCCCACGCTTCGCGAACCACCGTGGTGTGGCATACGTTGAGTGCCTGCTCCAGCGCGTTCAGTTCGCACAGGTGGGCATGGCGCATCGCGAATGACTGGGCCGGGTCGAGCTTGTCGGCGTGCTTCATGGCGATGTCGGTGATGTGCCGCAACCAGTTGTCGATCAGACCCAGCCGGCTTTCCTTCAGCACCGCCCCCACGCCGCCGCAACCATAGTGGCCCACCACCAGGATGTGTTTCACCTGCAGGACATCGACCGCGAACTGGATGGTGCTGAGCGCGTTGAGGTCGGTGTGCACCACCACGTTGGCCACGTTGCGGTGCACGAAAATCTCGCCCGGCGGCAGGTCGACGATCTGGGTCGCTGGCACGCGCGAATCCGAGCAGCCGATCCACAGGTAGCGCGGCGCCTGCTGCTGCGACAACTGTTCGAAAAAGGTCGGGTCCTGCGCGGTGACCTGATCGGCCCAGCGTCGGTTGTTGGCAAGCAGGTCTTTCAGTGAATTCATCGGGACTCCATGGGTGGGACCGACGCGTCCTGGCGAGGTACGGGAGGCGCGCCATAGGCGATGCAGATGTTTTTCGGCTCGGTGAAGAAATGCAGCGCCTCGCTGCCACCCTCGCGACCGACTCCGGATTGCTTGACGCCGCCGAACGGCGTGCGCAGGTCGCGCAACAGCCAGCAGTTGATCCAGACGATGCCGAATTCGAGCTGGCCGGCCATGCGATGGGCGCGGGACAGGTCCTGCGTCCACAACGAGGCGGCCAGGCCGTAGCGGCTGTCGTTGGCGATCGCCAGCGCCTCGGCTTCGTCCTCGAAGGGAAGCAGGCACACCACCGGGCCGAAGATTTCCTGCTGGTTGGTCTGCGCCGCCGAAGGCAGGCCCTCGATCACCGTCGGGGCGATGAACCAGCCGTCGGCGCAGCGCCCGGGCAGGGTGAGCGCGCCGCCACCGCAAAGGATCTGGCCGCCCTCGTGGCGAGCCTGTTCGATGCAGCCGAGCACCTTGTCGTGGTGCGCCTGCGAAACCATCGCGCCGAGGTCACTGTCGGCCGCATCCGGATCGCCCACGCGCAAGGCTCGCACCCTGGCCAGGTAGCGCTGGCGGAAAACGTCGTAGATCGATTTCTGCACCAGCAGCCGCGAGCCGCACAGGCAGATCTCGCCCTGGTTGGCGAAGCCCGAGCGCACGATGGTGTCGAGGTTCGCGTCGGAAAGCTCGGCATCGGCGAACACGATCGCGGGGTTCTTGCCGCCCATTTCCAGCGACAGCTTCTTGAACTGCGCAGCGGCGACGCCGGCGATCCGCACCCCGGTGGCCGTGCTGCCGGTGAAGGAGACGGCCTTGACCACGGCATGTTCGACGATCGCCTGTCCCACGTCCGGGCCGCTGCCGTGCACGATGTTCAGCACGCCTGCCGGAAAACCGGCTTCGATGCTCAGTTCACCCAGCAGGGCGGCCGTGCACGGCGTGACTTCCGAGGGCTTGGCCACCACCGTGTTGCCGGCGGCCAGGGCCGGCGCGATCTTCCAGGTGAACAGGTACAGCGGCAGGTTCCACGGACTGATGCAGCCGACCACGCCCAGCGGCTGGCGCAAGGTGTAGTTGACTGCGCCGCTGCCGGGCGCGCCGGTTTCCATCGCGTGCGATTCGCTGCCCCAGCCGATGATCGCCGCGGCGAAATGGCGGAGGTTGCTGACGGCACGGGGAATATCCAGTCGGCGCGCCACGCTCAGTGGCTTGCCGCTGTCGCGCGACTCCAGCGCGGCAAATTCTTCCAGTCGCGCCGCGATCAGGTCGGCCAGCCGCTGCAGGTGATGCGCGCGCTGATCGATCGGCGTGCTTGCCCATGCGGGCGCCGCGCGGCGGGCCGCTTCCACTGCGGCAGCGACGTCGCCGGCGTCCGAGGCGGGGCATTGCATGAAGACCGAACCGGTGGCGGGTTCGTGCACGTCGAGCCAGGTATCGCGGTGCGACGCCTGCAGGCGTCCGTCGATCAGATTGGCTAGGCGCGGTATGGACATCCGCAGCAGTCTAGAACCAGCCGGCGATGATTGCACCGGACGCCGGCGTATGCGCGACGTCCCGGGCGACCCGGTGGCTCAACTCAAGGCGCGGGTGCGACCGCCGTCCACGGCGATGCTGACGCCGTTGACGTAGGCGGCGGCCGGGGTGCACAGGAACGCGATCACCGCCGCCACCTCGCTGGCCTCGCCGAAGCGCCGGGCCGGAATGGTGGCGATCAGGCCTTGGGCAACTTCGTCTTCGCTCTGACCACTGGCCGCGGCTTTGGCGCCCAGCAGGCTGTCCAGCCGATCGGTGCGGGTGTAGCCAGGCAGTACGTTGTTGACGGTGATGCCATCGGCGGCCAGTTCGCCGGACAGGGTCTTGGCCCAGCCCGCCACCGCGGCGCGCACGGTGTTGGATACGCCCAGTCCCGCGATCGGTTCCTTCACCGAGGTGGAGATCACGTTGACGATGCGGCCATAGCCGCTCCCGCGCATGCCGGGCAGCAGTGCCTGCAGCAAGGTCTGCCCGGCCAGCAGGTGCTGGCGGAACGCGGTCTCGAAAGCCGTGTTGGTCGCGCTGCTGGCCAGGCCGCCCGGCGGGCCGCCGCTGTTGTTGATCAGGATGTGCACGGCTGAGGCGCTGGCAACTTCCGTGGCGGCGGTCTGCAAGGCCGCCGTATCCAGCATGTCGACGCCGCGCCATTGATGCCGCTGCCCCGCATGGTTGCGCGGCAATTGCGCGGCGAGCTGTTCGAGCTTGTCGACCGACCGCGCCAGCAGGGTGACGCTGGCGCCCAGTTCGGCCAGCTCGATTGCGGTCGCGCGACCAATGCCTTGCGAGGCGCCGCAGACCAGCGCGTGGCGTCCACCCAGATCCAGTTGCATGATCATTCTCCGCGAGTCAGTGCAGCCACAGGCGCATCGCCAGCGCGCCGAGCCAGCAGGCCCAGCCCAGCCACTGGCTGTATCGCCAGATTGCCCGCCAGCGGTTGATCGCCACATCGCCAAGCGCGGGCAGCGCCGGCGAGCGCAGCACCTGCTGCATGCTGGCCCAGGTGCGAAAGCCCGAGAGGCGGCCGCCGGCGGCGTCGGTGATGACGTGCCAATGCTGCGGGTAGCGCTGGCGCAGGAGTGCGGCGACGCGAAACGGGGCCACGTACGACAGCACGAACAGGCCGACGCCGCAGGCCAGCAGGCCGAGATAGAGGATGATCATGGCGGGCTGCTGTGGCGGCTGGCGTTGTCGCTGCCGGCCCAGGGCAGGGGCAGGGCGGTACGCAAGGTGTTCAGCACGCCATCGCCCTTCGCGGCCTTCTTGCACACCGCGTTGTCGAGCGCTTTCTCATACGTCTTGTTCATCAGGCCGACCCACAGGGTGCCGTCCGGGCCGTGCGGAATGCTGAAGCTGCCGGTGGAGTTCATCTGCAGCGAGGCGGCGGTCGAGGTGGAAATCGAGGCGGGCGACTGCTCCCAATAGGTCTTGCCGGATTGCTGCTCGGCCGAGCTGTAGACCAGCAGGTAGCGCGCCTTCGCGTTGTCGATCTTCAGACTGCCGAACGCACCGGTGGTTTCGTCGCTCCAGCCCATGTGTTCGCACAGGCCGATGTCTTCCGAACGCAGCGGCTGGAACGCCTCGTCCAGCAGCACGGCGGTGGGCGCGAACAGATAGCTGGCGTGCAGCCAGCGGCCGTTCAATTCCGATTTCAACGCGACCTGGTAGGGCAGCTTCACGCCGATCGGCAAACGGAAGGCCAGAAAGTAGCTCTGCGTGCCGTTGAGATTGGCGACCATGCTGCCGCTGCCCAGCACGAACTTCTGCGGTTCCCACGGCAACATGCTGCGGTAGGAGAAATCGGCAAAGCTGCTGCAGCAGGGGCTGGCCTGCATCAGTTGCGCCTGCGCCAGCTTCAGCGCGTCGCCGGTGTTCTCCGACGGCGGGCGCAGGTTGGGCGGCAGCAGGGACTTGGCCGTGTGGCAGCCGCCCAGCAGGACGCTGAAAAACAGTGCGGCGATGAGGGCGGGGAGTCGAAGCTGCATGGCGAGGGTTTGCTCAGAATTCCGCCGTGCCGGCGGCGCGGGGGTAGGGGATGGCATCGCGGATGTTGGCCAGGCCGCAGATGTAGACCAGCAGGCGCTCGAAACCGAGGCCGAAGCCGGCATGCGGCACCGTGCCATAGCGGCGCAGGTCGCGATACCAGCCGTAGCTGGCCGGGTCCAGGCCGAACTGCACCATGCGACGATCGAGGTAGTCGAGTCGCTCCTCGCGCTGGCTGCCGCCGATGATCTCGCCGATGCCCGGCGCCAGCACGTCCATCGCCGCCACGGTTTTCTCGTCGTCGTTCAGGCGCATGTAGAAAGCCTTGATCGCCTCGGGGTAGTTCATTACGACCACCGGGCGGCCGATATGTTTCTCGGCCAGGTAGCGCTCGTGCTCGGTCTGCAGGTCGATGCCCCAGGCAACCGGGTATTCGAATTTCTCCCCCGATTTCTTCAGGATCTCGATCGCATCGGTGTAGTCGATGCGTTCAAAGGGCTTGGCGATGAACGCTTCCATCCGGCTGATCGCGTCCGGCTGCACGCGTTCGGCGAAGAACGCCATGTCATCGGCGCGTTCGTCCAGCACGGCCGTGAAGATCGCCTTGAGGAAGGCTTCGGCGCAGTCCGCGTCGGCGGTGAGGTCGGCGAAGGCGATCTCCGGCTCGACCATCCAGAACTCGGCCAGATGGCGCGCGGTGTTGGAATTTTCGGCGCGGAAGGTGGGACCGAAGGTATAGACCTTGCTCATCGCCAGGCAGTACGCCTCGACGTTGAGCTGGCCGGACACGGTGAGGAACGCCTCGCGGCCGAAGAAATCCTTGCGGAAGTCGATCTTGCCCTCGGGCGTGCGCGGCAGATTGGCCAAGTCCAGGGTGGACAGCCGGAACATGTCGCCGGCGCCTTCGGCGTCGGAGGTGGTGATGATCGGCGTGTTGATCCAGAAGAAGCCCTGCTCGGTGAGATGGCGATGGATCGCCGTCATCATCGTGTGCCGCACCCGGGTCACCGCGCCGAACAGGTTGGTGCGCGGACGCAGGTGGGCAACCTCGCGCAGGAACTCCATCGAATGCTGCTTGGGCTGGATCGGGTAGGTTTCCGGGTCGTCGACCAGGCCGGTGACGATCACCTCGTCCGCCTGCACCTCGAAGCTCTGGCCCTTGCCCTGCGAAGCAACCAGGGTGCCGCTGACGATCACGCCGGCGCCGGCAGTGAGGTGCTTCACCTCGCTTTCGTAGTTGCCCAGGGTCGCCGGGACCACCGCCTGGATCGGATCGAAGCAGGAGCCGTCGGTGACGTTGACGAAGGACAGGCCGGCCTTGGAATCGCGGCGCGTGCGCACCCAGCCACGCACGGTCACCGTGCTGCCGGCTTCGAGCTTGCCGGAAAGAGCCTGCTTCACACTGACCACGGCCATCGGTTGAAACTCCTGCTGCCACGCCGCATCTGGACGTGTAATGGGTGAGTGCTCCCTCCACGGCGGCGCCTGGGAGCAAACCGCCATGATAATGTAGCTGCCGCCCGTGCTGCGACTTTCCGGGTCATCTCCGAGGTTCGATCTGCCACCATGAGCATCACCATCACTTCCGCCGCCAACGAGCGCATGCGCCACTTCCTGGCGGCTACGCCGACCGCTGCCGGTGTGCGCTTCGGCGTCAAGCGCACCGGCTGCTCCGGCTTCGCCTACGTGGTGGACCTGGCCGAGTCGATGGGCGAGGGGGATCGCGTGGTCGAGGTCGACGGCCTGCCGCTGATCGTCGACGACAAGAGTCTGGCGCTGGTCGACGGCACCGTGATCGACTTCCAGCGGCAGGGCCTGAATGCCAGCTTCGTGTTCCACAACCCGAACGCCACCGGCGCCTGCGGCTGTGGCGAGAGCTTCACGGTCAGCTGAGACAGGCCAGGGGCTGCGTCTGACTGGCGGGTTCCCGCGCTGTACCCGGCGCCAGCCCTGTTTCATCAATGACTTGCACGGGCCTCCGTCGGCACCGTACAATTCCGCTTCTGTCCGCACCCCAACCGGCGCCGGCAGGACACTTGCCTCACCGCAACGGCGGGAGGCTGCGAGGCCGCAAGGCCGCATCCACAAGGAGTCAACCCACAATGACCCTGCGTCATTACGAAGTTGTGTTCATGGTCCATCCGGACCAGAGCGAGCAGGTCCCCGCGATGCTCGAGCGCTACAAGGCGCTGATCGAGACCGACGGCGGCAAGATCCACCGCCTGGAAGACTGGGGCCGCCGTCAGCTGGCCTATCCGATCGTCAACCTGGCCAAGGCACATTACGTGCTGCTCAACATCGAAGTCAGCCAGAACGCGCTGAACGAGCTGGAGTCGGGCTTCCGCTTCAACGACGCCGTGCTGCGCCATCTGGTGGTTCGTCGTGACGAGGCCGACATCGAGCCGTCCTTCATCCTGAAGTCGAAGGAAAAGGATGACGCCAAGTCCACCCGTCGTCGCGACGACGAGGGTGATGGCGAAGGCCGCGGCGGTCGTGACGACCGCGACAACGATCGCGACAGCGACGACTGATCAGGAGCACAGCCATGTCCAAGTTTTTCCGCCGCCGCAAGTTCTGCCGCTTCACTGCCGAAGACGTGAAGGAGATCGACTACAAGGATCTCAACACCCTGCGCCAGTACGTCACCGAGAACGGCAAGATCGTGCCGAGCCGCATCACCGGCACCAAGGCGCGCTACCAGCGCCAGCTGGCCACCGCGATCAAGCGCGCCCGCTTCCTGTCGCTGCTGCCGTACACCGACAACCACGACGTCTAAGACACGTCAGGGGCGGGGAGCAGGAAACGGGGAACGTTGGCATCGCGCCAGCCTTTCCGTTCCCCGATCCCCGATCCCAGCTCTTCGGACACCCGTCCTCTGGCTGCGCCGGGCCACACCGGCGCTAACGAAAAGAGAAGCATCATGGAACTCATTCTTCTGCAGAAAGTCCGCAACCTCGGCACGCTCGGTGACAAGGTCACCGTGAAGCCGGGCTACGGCCGCAACTTCCTCCTGCCGCAGGGCAAGGCCGTTCGCGTCAACGCCGCCAACCTGGCTGCGTTCGAGCAGCGTCGTGCCGAGTACGAAGCCAAGGCCAACACCGCCTTGTCCGAGGCCGAAGCACGCAAGGCCAAGCTGGCCGACGCGTCGGTGACGATCACCGCGCACGCCAGTGCCGAAGGCAAGCTGTTCGGTTCGGTCGGCCCGCGTGACATCGCCGAGGCGCTGACCACCGCAGGTCACGAAGTTCACAAGAACGAAGTGATCCTGGGCGAAGGTCCGCTGCGCAACACCGGCGAATTCGACGTCGTAATCAGCCTGCATGCCGACGTCCAGACCACCGCCAAGGTGATCGTGGTCGGCGACAAGTAAGTTCCGGATCATCGGACAGGCACCGGGCGCCGCGAGGCGCCCGTTTGCTTTTGAGGGGCAGGGAGTCGGAACGGGCAATGGGGAATGGCGACAGCCAGACCGCCGTGGCTCCTTGGCTCTTTCCGAAGCGCCGATCCCCGCCCTCCAGCCTTATCCCCATCCATCCCCAGCTTATCCACAGACTTGTTGTCTCGACGGGCGAGACGCCGCCGCGCATGATGGTGTCGGTATGAGCAGCCACGAAGGGTCGGCGCATTGCAGGCCGCCCGTGGGGCAATTCTCCTGAGGTCAGTCCATGTCTTTCGTGCCCGAACGCAAACCTTCCTCTCCGGCCATCGAGGCGTTGCGGGTGCCGCCGCATTCCATCGATGCGGAGCAGGCGGTGCTGGGCGGCCTGATGCTGGCGCCGGACGCGCTGGACAAGGTGGCCGACCGGCTGGCCGAGGATGATTTCTATCGCAAGGACCACCGGCTGATCTGGCGTGCGATCAACGAGCTGGCGAACAAGGGCATGCCGTGCGACGCGGTGACCCTGGGTGACTGGTTCGAGAGCAATGGCCTGGCCGAGATGGTCGGCGGCGCCGGCTACCTGATCGAGCTGGCCAACAGCACGCCCAGCGCGGCCAACATCGCGGCCTATGCCGAGATCGTGCGCGAGAAGTCGGTGATGCGCCAGTTGATCGACGCGGGCACCTCGATCACCGAGGACGGCTACCGGCCCGAAGGCAAGAGCGTGCAGGAAGTGCTGGAAAGCGCCGAGCAGCGGGTTTTCCACATCGCCGAATCCGGCGCACGGGGCAAGAAGGATTCCGTCTCGATGCGCGAGGCGGTGAAGGACGCGTTCCGCCTGCTCACCGAGCGCTACGAGAACCGCGGTCAGCTCACCGGCATTTCCACCGGCTTCGTCGATCTGGACAACCTCACTTCCGGACTGCAACCGTCGGATCTGATCATCGTGGCGGCGCGCCCCTCGATGGGCAAGACCGCGTTCTCCGTGAATATCGCCGAGGCCGCCGCAATGCGCGGCAAGAAGGCGGTGGTGATCTTCTCGATGGAAATGTCCTCGTCGCAGCTGGCGTTCCGCCTGATTTCGTCGGTCGGACGCATCCACCAGCAGCACCTGCGCAACGGCACGCTGGAGGAGGAGGACTGGCCGCGCGTCTCCAACGCGATCGCCCTGTTGTCCGAGGCCAAGATATTCATCGACGACACGCCCGGCCTGTCGCCGGTGGAACTGCGCTCGCGCGCGCGCCGCCTGCACCGCGAGCACGGCGGGCTGGGCCTGATCGTGATCGATTACCTGCAGCTGATGCAGGTGCCCGGCAACAAGGAGAATCGCGCCACCGAAATTTCAGAAATTTCGCGTTCACTGAAGGGACTTGCCAAGGAGCTGAACGTGCCGGTGATCGCCCTGTCGCAGTTGAACCGCTCGCTGGAACAGCGAGCGGACAAGCGTCCGATGATGTCCGACCTGCGCGAATCCGGCGCCATCGAGCAGGACGCCGACGTGATCATGTTCATCTACCGCGACGAGTACTACAACAAGGAATCGCCGGACAAGGGCATGGCCGAGATCATCATCGGCAAGCAGCGCAACGGCCCCACCGATACCTGCAAGCTGACCTTCCTCGGTCACTACACCAAGTTCGAGAACTACGCCCCGGATTCGTTCGTCGGTTCATTCGATTGATGCTGCGCTTCCGTCCACGATGAGCCGCGCCACCGTTGCCACCATCCATCTCGGTGCCTTGCGTCACAACCTGGCGCGGCTGAAGGCGCTGGCTGCGCCGGCGCAGGTGATGGCCGTGGTCAAGGCCGATGCCTACGGGCATGGACTGGAACGGGTCGCACGTGCGCTCGACAGCGAGGCCGATGCCTTCGCCGTGGCGGCGCTCGGTGATGGCCTGCGCCTGCGCGCTGCCGGACACCGCCAGCGCATCGTGGTGCTGTCCGGTCCGGACAGCGCCAGTGACATCGCCGAGATGCAGCGGCTCCAGCTGGAGGCGGCGATCCATCATGACGTCCAGTTGCAGTGGCTGGCCGGGGCCGACGCCGCGCGCGGACGCCTGCGCGTCTGGTTGAAGGTCGACAGCGGCATGCACCGGCTCGGCTTCGCGCCCGCACGGGTGGCTGAGGTGCACGCGCGGCTGGCCTCGATGACGGGTGTCGATCCGGAAATCGGCCTGCTGACCCACTTCTCCGACTCCGAAGTGTTCGGTGGCGGGCAGACGGCAGCCCAGGTCGCGTGTTTCAACCGGGCCACGCAGATGTTCGGCGGCCCACGTTCGCTGTCCAATTCCGCCGCCGTGCTCGGCTGGCCCGAGGCGCGCGGTGACTGGGTGCGCACGGGCGGCCTGCTTTACGGCTTGTCCGTCGTGGAAGGCAGCAGCGGCGAAGACTTCGGCTTCCGTCCCGCCATGACGCTCTCCACGCGGCTGATTGCGATCAACCGCATCGGCAAGGGCGAGCGCATCGGCTACAACGGCACTTGGACCTGTCCCGAAGACATGCCGATCGGCGTCGCCGCCGTCGGCTACGGCGATGGCTACCCGCGCAGTGCCGCCGCGGGCACGCCGGTACTGGTCGGTGATCGACGGGTGCCGCTGATCGGCCGCGTCTCGATGGACCTGATCACCCTGGACCTGCGCAGCGTGCCGGGGGCGAAGATCGGTGATCGCGTGGTGCTGTGGGGACCGGAGCTGCCGGTGGAAATCATCGCCGCGCAATCGGCCACGATTTCCTATGACCTCACCTGCGGCATGACGCGCCGGGTGCTGTTCGTCGAAGACGAGCATTGATCGATCGGTCCGCGTTCGAAGACGAAGGCTGACAGCGTGGCGCGCGTTGCCGTCTCGCGGTTTGCGATGGCCGCAGGCTAAGCTTCCCGCATCGCATCCCGCTGGAAAACTTTCATGGCCAAGGCCAAGACCGCCTACGTCTGCACCGAATGCGGCGCCGAGCACAGCAAGTGGCAGGGCCAATGCATCGAGTGCGGGGTGTGGAACACGCTCAGTGCGATCGTGCTGGAGCCGGCCACGGCGGGCAAGTCGTCGGTGGGTGCGCAGCGTTCCAGCTATGCCGGCGCTGCTGCCGGCTCGCCGAAGATCACGCCGTTGACGGAGGTGATGTCGACCACCGAGGCGCGCACGCTGACCGGCATCGGCGAACTCGACCGCGTATTGGGCGGCGGGCTGGTGCAGGGTTCAGTGGTGCTGATCGGCGGCGATCCCGGCATCGGCAAATCGACCCTGTTGCTGCAGGTGCTGGGCACCCTGGGCCTGCAGTTGCCCAGCGTCTACGTCACCGGCGAGGAATCGCTGGCGCAGGTCGCCTCGCGGGCGCAACGCCTGGGCCTGTCGCTGGACCCCTTGCGGGCGCTGGCCGAGACCTGCATCGAACGCATCCTCGAGCAGGCGATGACGACCCGGCCGAAGGTATTGGTGATCGATTCGATCCAGACCATCTGGACCGAGCTGCTCACCGCGGCACCCGGCTCGGTGTCGCAGGTGCGCGAGTCCGCGGCCAAGCTCACCCGCTTCGCCAAGGAGACCGGCACGTCGGTGTTCCTGGTCGGTCACGTCACCAAGGAGGGCGGCATCGCCGGCCCTCGCGTGCTCGAGCACATGGTCGATGCGGTGCTGTACTTCGAGGGCGAATCGGGCAGCCGCTTCCGCGTGCTGCGCGCGTTCAAGAACCGCTTCGGCGCCGTCAACGAACTGGGCGTGTTCGCGATGTCGGACAAGGGGCTGCGCGAGGTGCCCAACCCGTCGGCGATCTTCCTGTCCTCGCATGCTGGGCCGACCTCGGGCAGCGCGGTGATGGTCACCCGCGAAGGCACCCGGCCGCTGCTGGTCGAGGTGCAGGCGCTGGTGGACCAGTCCTCGCTGGGCAATCCGCGCCGGGTCACGCTGGGACTGGAGCAGAACCGCCTGGCGATGCTGCTGGCCGTGCTGCATCGGCACGGCGGCGTGGCCGCGTACGACCAGGACGTGTTCGTCAACGTGGTGGGCGGCATTCGCGTGCAGGAAACCGCGGCCGACCTGCCGGTGCTGCTGGCGGTGCTGTCCAGCTTGCGCGATCGGCCGTTGCCCGAGCACATGATCACGTTCGGCGAGGTGGGACTGTCTGGCGAGATCCGCCCGGTGCCCAATGGCGAGGAACGCCTGAAGGAGGCGGCGCATCACGGATTCAGGCGTGCCATCGTGCCGAAGGCCAACACGCCGAAGAACGGCAGGGTCGGCGAGATGGAGGTGGTGGGTGTAGAGCGTCTGAGCGAGGCGATCGACGCCTGCCGTTGAGCGCGGTCTATACCGGGCGGTGCAACACCAGCTCCAGCACCGCCTTGCTGCCGAAGAACGCCAATACCAGCACGGCCATGCCGATCAGGGTCAGGTTCACCGCGCGCGAGCCGCGCCAGCCATGCCGCCAGCGTCCGTAAAGCAGCACGCCGAAGACCAGCCACGCCACGATGGACAGCACGGTCTTGTGCACCAGGTGCTGGCCGAACAGGTTGTCGACGAACAGCACGCCGGTCAGCAGGGTCAGCGAAAGCAGCACGAAGCCGGCGCTGATCAGGCGGAACAGCAGGGTTTCGGTCAGCGTCAGCGGCGGCAATGCGCGCAACCAGCGGCCGAACTGGCGATGCCGCAAGGCCCGTTCCTGAATGGCCAGGAGGATCGCCAGCACGGCGGCGATCGACAGCACGCCAAAGGCGACCAGCGCCACCGTGACATGCAGCTTGATCTGCCAGTCCATCGACTGTGGCAGGGTGGGCGGGGCCAGGAAGCTGTCCACCGCCACCAGGGCAGCGGTCAGCGGAAACACGATGACGCCCAGCGCGGCGACCGGGCGCGAGGCATTCACCAGCAAGGTCAGCGCAGAGACGACGAAGGCGACCAGGGACAGGGCGGCGAAGAAATGCAGGTCCAGCGCGCCTCGGTGAATGCCGAGCAGGATGCCGGCATGCAGCAACACGGCCACCCCGGCCAGGCCAAGTGCCAACCGGTTCAGCGGCTGGCCGCTGCCCAGCAGCGGACGGGCGAGCACCCCCGCCGCGGCGAGGTAGAGCACGATGGCGATCAGTGCAAGCAGGTGTGTGGTCATAGCCCGGCAGTGTCGCACAGGCCCTTGCCGGCTTGCATGCCAAGCTGGTCGCCGCGTCCGTTATAATCGGCCCTTTCCCGTTTGCCGGTTCCGCCATGTTCGAGTCACTCAGCCAACGTCTTTCCACCACCATCAACCGCCTGCGTGGCCGCGGCCGGCTGACCGAGGAGAACATCCGCGAAGCGCTGCGCGAAGTGCGCATCGCGCTGCTTGAGGCGGACGTGGCGCTGCCGGTGGTGCAGGCGCTGATCCAGCGGATCAAGGTGCGCGCGGTCGGTCAGGACGTGGTCAAGAGCCTGTCGCCGGGCCAGGCACTGATCAAGGTGGTCAGCGACGAGCTGACGGTGGTGATGGGGGCGGCCAACAGCGAGCTGAATCTGGCCCAGCAGCCTCCGGCGGTGGTCCTGATGGCTGGCCTGCAGGGCGCCGGCAAGACCACCACGGTGGCGAAGCTGGCGCGGCTGCTGACCGAGCGCAAGAAGAAAAAGGTGATGGTGGTCAGCTGCGACGTCTACCGTCCGGCGGCGATCGAGCAGTTGCGGACGCTGGCCGAGCAGGTCGGGGTGAAGTTCTTCCCGTCCGAGGCGGGTCAGGACCCGGTGGCTATCGCGAAGGCCGCCGTGGCCGCGGCGCGCCGCGAAGTGGTCGACGTGCTGATCGTCGACACCGCCGGTCGCCTGCACGTGGACGAGGCGATGATGGCCGAGATCAAGGCCTTGCATGCCGCGATCACCCCGATCGAGACCCTGTTCGTGGTCGACTCGATGACCGGCCAGGATGCTGCCAACACGGCCAAGGCATTCAACGAGGCGCTGCCGCTGACCGGCGTGGTGCTGACCAAGACCGACGGTGATGCCCGCGGTGGCGCTGCGCTGTCGGTGCGCTACGTCACCGGCAAGCCGATCAAGTTCCTGGGCGCCGGCGAAAAGAGCGACGCGCTGGAACCGTTCCATCCCGATCGCCTTGCCCAGCGCATCCTCGGCATGGGCGACGTGCTGTCGCTGGTCGAGGAAGTCGAGCGCAAGGTCGATCAGGACAAGGCGCAGAAGCTCGCCCAGAAGGTGATGAAGGGCAAGCGCTTCGACCTGAACGACATGAAGGACCAGCTGGAGCAGATGGGCAACATGGGCGGTCTGGCCGGCCTGATGGACAAACTGCCTGGCGTTTCGAGCCTGCCGGACAGCGTCAAGTCCAAGGTCAACGACGGCGAGATGAACAAGATGATCGCCATCATCAATTCGATGACCAAGAAGGAACGCCGTCATCCCGATCTGCTGAACGGCTCCCGTCGCGCCCGCGTGGCGCGCGGGTCCGGTACCCAGCCGGCCGACGTCAACCGGGTGCTGAAGCAGTACATGCAGATGGAAAAAATGATGTCCAAGCTGTCCAAGGGCGGCACCAAGGGCCTGATGCGCCAGATGCGCGGGGCCATGAAGGGCATGGGCGGCATGGGCGGCGGTCTGCCTCCGATGCGCTGAGGGCGGGAAGTGAGTGAAGAGGAGTGAGAAATGAGAGAAGTGCGCCGGAGCTGCTGCTTTCTCTCTCTTCTCACTCCTCTCCACTCACCTTTGCCCCAAAACTCTTCCCTTTTCCCGAAAAACCGCTAAAATGCCCCGTTTACCGCGCACGGCTCTCGTGTGCCTGCCGCCGGTTCGGCAATTCTGGAGTTTTACCATGGTCAAGATTCGTCTTTCGCGCGGTGGCGCCAAGGGCCGTCCGTTCTACCACGTCGTCGTGACCGATCAGCGCAACAAGCGCGACGGCCGCAACATCGAGAGCGTCGGTTATTACAACCCGGTTGCGTCGGGCAAGGACAAGCGCCTTGAGCTGAACGTCGAGCGCGTGAAGGAATGGGTTGGCAAGGGCGCCCAGCTGACCGACAAGGTCGCTGCCCTGGTCAAGGAAGCCGGCAAGCAGCAGGCTGCCTGAACGTGACCACGGCCGGTCGACGCGTCCTGATCGGGCGCATCGTCGGCCTGTATGGCGTGCAGGGCTGGCTCAAGATCGAATCCTGGGCCGAGCCGCGCATGCGGATCTTCGACTACCAGCCGTGGCTGCTCGGTGCAGCGCCCGGTGCGGAGCTGGAGATCACCGGAGCGAAGGGTCGCCTCCAGGGCAAGGGCATGGTGGCCCAGTTGCCCGGGATCGACGATCGGGAAAAGGCGGCGGCGCTGATCGGTACCGACATCCATGTCGCCCGTGAGCAGCTGCCCCCTCCGGCGAAAGACGAGTATTACTGGGTCGATCTCGAGGGACTCGAGGTCGTCACCACGCAGGATGTGCAGCTGGGGCGGGTGAGTCACCTGTTCGCCACGGGTGCCAACGATGTGGTGGTGGTCCGGGACGGTGCGCGCGAGCGCCTGATTCCCTTCATCCAGGGTTCGTATGTGCGTTCGGTGGACTTGTCCGCAGGGCGCATGGTGGTGGACTGGGATCCCGAATTCTGACGTCGCCGTTTTTGCGGACCAAAGGATCAAGGATCATGCGCATCGACGTCGTCAGCCTGTTTCCCGACTTCGTGCGCCAGTGTGCCGAGGTCGGTGTGGTGGGACGCGCGCAGCAGCGCAAGCTGCTCCAGGTGGAAACCTGGAACCCGCGCGACCATGCCATCGACAGGCATCGCAGCGTGGACAGCAGCTCGTATGGCGGCGGTCCGGGCATGGTGATGATGATCGAGCCCTTGCGCACGACCTTGCAGGCCATGCGCGAGGCGGCACCGGAGCCGGTGCATCTGGTTTATCTCAGTCCGCAGGGAGCGCGGCTGACGCAGGGCAGGGTGGAGGCGCTGGCGAAACTGCCGCGCATCGGCCTGCTCTGTGGGCGTTACGAAGGTGTGGACGAGCGTCTGCTGGCGCACGAGGTCGACGAGGAGCTTTCCATCGGCGATTATGTGCTGTCCGGCGGCGAGCTCGCCGCGGCGGTGATCATCGACGCGGTGGGGCGCTTGCAGGATGGCGCGTTGAACGACGCGGCGTCGGCCGAGCAGGATTCATTCTCGAATGGATTGCTCGATTGCCCGCACTATGCAAAACCGGTGCAGGATGCACTGGGTTCGGTACCGGAAGTGTTGCTGTCCGGTGACCATGCGGCGATTGCCCGCTGGCGCCTCAAGCAATCGCTGGGACGGACCTGGTTGCGCCGCCCGGACTTGTTGTCACGGCATGGACTGGATGCAGTTTCCCGGGCCTTGCTGGATGAATTCCGTCGTGAACATTCCCTGCGGGGACAACCACGGCAAGACGATGCGGCCGAATGACCGCAACATTGCTTTCGATTTAAGTGAACCGACAGGTGCGCCATGAACAAGATCATTGAACAGTTTGAATCCGAGCAGATCACCCGCCAGCTGCCGGAATTCGGCCCCGGCGACACCGTAGTCGTGAACGTCAAGGTGAAGGAAGGCAATCGCGAGCGCGTGCAGGCTTTCGAGGGCATCGTCATCGCCCGTCGCAGCCGCGGCCTGCATTCGGCCTTCACCGTGCGCAAGATCTCGCACGGCACCGGCGTGGAGCGGGTGTTCCAGGCGCACAGCCCGGCCATCGACTCGGTGTCGGTCAAGCGCAAGGGCAAGGTTCGCGGCGCCAAGCTGTATTACCTGCGCGGCCTGGAAGGCAAGGCTGCGCGCATCAAGGAAGACGTGGCCGCCGCCGCTGCCGCCAAGGCGAACGCCAAGGCCGCCGCTGCTGCCGCCGCCGCCGAGTAATTCCGGCACTGCGCGGTTGCGCTTGAAAAACCCGCGGATCACTCCGCGGGTTTTTTGTTGCCTGCCGTCTGCGCGGGCTCGCCGGGCGCCCCGGTGAGCGCCAGCATCAGTCCAGCCGCTGCGGGATCTGCAGGAAGTTGCCCTGCACGAAGTCCACCCCACAGGCGAACAGCAGCGAGGTGCTGGTCGCGTCCTCGACCCATTCGGCAATCGTCTGGCGCTTCAATTCGTGAGCCTGCTGGCAGATCTCGGTGATCTTCTTCTGGCTTTCCGGGTGCTGCGGTAGATCGGCCATGTAGCTGCGGTCGATCTTCAGATAGTCCGCATCGATGTGGTTGAGCAGCTGGAACGAGTTGAGGCCTGAACCGAACTGCTCCAGTGCAAAGCGTCCGCCGATCTTCTTCCAGCCCTTGAGGAACTCCTGCGCCGGGCGCAGCAGGGTCATGATCTTGCTTTCCGTCATCTCCAACACCAGCTGACCGCGCTTCAGCCCCGCCTGTCCCAGCCGCTGGCCCAGCCATGGCAGCAGGCTTTCATCCTGCAGCGAGGCGGCCGTGAGCTTGACGAAGAAGGTGGTCTGCTGGCCCTGCTTTTCGCGTTGCTGCAGGGCCGTGATGGCCTGGTCGAGCACCCAGCGGTCGATGGCTGCGGTGAGGTTGTGCTTTTCGGCGATCGGCATGAAGAAGCCAGGCAGCACCTCGCCCTGCGGACCGTTCATGCGCAGCAGGATCTCGGAATACTCGCCCTCGACGTCCTGCAGGCTGATCGTCTGCTGGTGATACAGCACCAGTCCCTCCCCGGTCAGCGCCTTCTGCAGCAGTTCCAGCCAGTGACGATCCTTTTCCGCATCCGCCTTCTCGCGTGCCGCCGGGTCGTGCAGCTCCACCTGGCTGCCACCCAGGCTCTGCGCCGTGCGCAAGGCATGGCTGGCCTGGTTGAGCAGCGATTCCGCGTTGGCGTTCTTCTCGCCGAGCAGGCTGCCGCCCACGCTGGCGGTGACCGTGATCGAACGGCTGCCGGCGTCGAAGATCTCGCTGCTGATGCTGTGTTGCAGCTTGGCGATCCACTCGCGGACATCGTCGTCGGTGCGTGAATCGAGCAGCACGCCCAGGGTGTGTTCGGCCAGCATGCCGGCCACGTCGTCCGCTCCCAGCAGCATGCGGATGCGGTCGGCGAAGCCGGACAGCAGCTCGTCGGCCTTGCCCAGGCCGATGCCGCTGACCAGCGAGGCCCAGTTGTCCGGTTCGATCAGCAGCAGTGACTGCCCCTTCTTGCCCTTGGCTGCGGCGGTGACCGCATCGTCCACCTGCGCCAGCATGTGCGAGCGGTTGTACAGCCCGGTCACCGGGTCGCGCTGCAGCTGCTCCATCACGGCAGGGTCGACCATCTGGCGGCGGAACACGATCTGCAGGCAGCGCTCGCCCTCGAACGTGGCGGGGGTGAACTCGACCGTGGCGTCGAAGCGGGTCTCGTCGGCGCGGCGCGCGCGCAGGGTGAGCTGCGCGGGGAACTTGCCCTGGTGCGCCTGCCCCTTGAGCAGCGCCTTCATCTCGTCGGCGTTCGCCGCGTCGACCATGTCCAGCAGCGGCAGGCCGAGCAGGTCGTCGAAGCTGTCGTAGCCGAAGGTGTCCAGATAGGACTGGTTGGCACGCACGTGCATGCCTTCGTGGACGTAGGCGATCGCATCGGTGGATGAGTCCAGCAGGGCGTCGCAGCGGCGCTCGGTCTCGCGCAGCGCGGTGTGCAGCCAGCGAACCTGGCGGCGCGTCTGCAGGGCATCGAACTCGCGCTTGAGCACGGCGATCAGCTGCTTCGGATGGTTTCGCGAGGCGACCCCGCGGGCGCCATGCACGAACAGGTCGGCGACCTGTTCGCTTTCCATCTCGTTGACCAGGGCCAGCAGCGAAAAGTCGCGTCCATACGCGTCCAGCACCTTCATCGCCTCGTCCAGGCTGATCGTGGTGACGGCCGGGTCGAACATCACCAGATCCGGCTCCAGCTCGTTCACCGCCGCCTGCATCTGCTCGACATTGGTGGCGCGTGCGGGCCGCACGGCGATGCCGCTGTTGCGCAGCAGGCTGATGATCTGTTCGGCCTCTTCGAGCGAGCTTTCGACGAAGAGAATCTTGATGACGTATTCTTTTTTCATGGGGCGTGCGGCAGTCCGGTGGTCATCGCGGGCGGTTCGGGGGTCGGACATGGCCTTCTTCGGCCATTCGTGTTTGTAACGGATTCCGCCTGCAGCCGCCAGCAGGAAGCAGCGTAAAGGTGACGGCGGCGGGCTTCACAGGGGGCGTTTGGACGTATCGCCGCCCACTTCGCGGACCAGCCGCGGCACCAGGTAGCCGGGAAGTCGCGCGCGCAGGGACTCCATCAACGCGAGGGCGCGGGAATCGTTGACCTCGAAATGGGCGGCCCCCTGCACGCGGTCGAGCTGGTGCAGGTAGTACGGCAGCACGCCGGCGGCAAACATCCGCTCGGACAGGGCGGCCAGTGCGTCCGCGTCGTCATTGACCCCGCGCAGCAACACCGACTGGTTGAGCAGGGTGGCGCCGGCCGCCTTCAGCCGGGCACAGGCCGCATCGACGGCGGCGTCGAATTCGTTGGCATGGTTGGCGTGCAGCACCACCACTTTCTGCAGCGGGAGGGCACCAAGCCAGCTCACGAATTCGTCGTCGATCCGTTCGGGCAGCACCACCGGAAGGCGGGTATGGATGCGCAGGCGGATCACCTGGGGCAGCTCGACCAGGCCGTCGCCAAGTTCGTTCAGCTTGTGGGTGGCCAGCGCCAGCGGATCGCCGCCGGACAGGATCAGTTCGCGAATCGACGGGTCGGCCCGGAGCCGGGCCAGGGCGTCCCGCCATTGCGAGGCGGCGGCGATCCCCTCGCCATAGGGAAAGTGGCGGCGGAAGCAGTAGCGGCAATTCACCGCACAGCTGCCGCTGGCGATCAGCAGGGCGCGGCCGTCGTACTTGTGCAGGAAGCCCTGACCGGCTCTCGATGCCATGTCGCCCACCGCGTCGGCCGTATAGCCCTCGACCTGGTCGTGTTCGGCCCGTTGCGGCAGCACCTGTAGCAGCAGGGGGTCGGTCGGGTCGTTGCGGCGCATCCGCGCCACGAAACCGCGTGGAACCCGCAAGGCGAAACCGGCGTCGTCCGCCGGCAGCAGATCGGTGCGGTGCCCCAGGCCGACCGCCCGCAACAGCTCGCCGGAGTCGGTAATGGCATCCCGCCACAGTTCGCGCCAGCCGGCTGCGGCGGACGATAGGCGGGAATGGGGGCTTGCGGTTATCATGTCGGGCCTTGGATCGGGCAGTGACGCCCGTGACAGACACCCATTTTAGCCGCCCCTCGGGCGAAAACGACTCCGGAGCAGATAGCGCATGGCGACCCTTGGCCTCAACGACGTCAAAACGGGCAAGAAGATCCTTCACAACGGCGATCCCTGGATCATCACCGAAGCGGACTTCATCAAGCCCGGCAAGGGTCAGGCGTTCACCCGCATCCGCATCCGCAACCTGAAGGACGGCCGCACCACCGAGCAGACGCTGAAGTCCAGCGATTCGTTCGAGGAAGCGGACGCCACCGACACCGACATGCAGCTGTCCTTCATCGACGGCATCGGCAAGGACAAGGTGTGGCACTTCATGAACATGGAGACCTTCGAGATGGTGCCCGCCTCGCTGGCTGCCATGGGCGATGCGTGGAAGTGGCTGAAGGGCGAGGAGGAGTGCGTGGTCACCCTGTTCAACGGCGGCATCGTCGCGGTGCAGGCGCCGAAGTTCGTCGAGCTGAAGATCGTCGAGACCGATCCGGGCGTGCGCGGTGACACCTCGGGCGGCGGCGGCAAGCCGGCCACGCTGGAAACGGGAGCCGTGGTGCGTGTGCCGCTGTTCGTCAACCAGGATGAAGTCATCAAGGTCGATACCCGCACCGGCGAATACGACAGCCGCGTCAAGTGAGTGATGGGAGCCTGGTGCTCCCGTCGCCGGTCAAGGCGGACATGCCCACCGGCATGACCGACAACGCGAATGGGGCGGGCGCCGCAAGGTGTGCCGCCCCATGTCGTATTCAACAGCAGCCGCTGCATGGAGCAGAACTATGAGCCAGTCCCATCCGCAACCCGTCGACCTGATCATCGAGGCACGCTGGGTGGTGCCGGTCGAGCCGCATGCGGTGGTGCTGGAGGATCACGCGGTGGCGGTCGACGGCGACCGCATCGTGGCCTTGCTGCCGATTGCTGACGCCCGCGCGGCCTACGCGCCGCGCGAGCGCGTGGAACTGACCGAACACGCCTTGATCCCCGGCCTGGTCAACAGCCACACGCACAATCCGATGACTCTGCTCCGTGGCCTGGCCGACGACCTGCCGCTGATGGTGTGGCTGCAGCAGCACATCTGGCCGGCCGAGGCCAAGGTGATCGGGCCGGAGTTCGTGCGCGACGGCGTCGAGCTGGCGGTGGCCGAGATGCTGCGCGGCGGCACCACCTGCGCCAACGAAAATTACTTCTTCCCCGACGTGATCGGCGCCACCTACCGCAAGCTGGGTTTCCGCGCGGTGGTCGGCCTGCCGGTGATCGAGTTTCCCACCGCCTGGGCGAAAACCCAGGACGAATACTTCGAGCGCGCCGGCGAAGTGCATGACAGCTTCCTCGGCGACAGCCTGCTGACCACTGCGTTCGTGCCGCATGCGCCTTACACGGTGTCGGACGAAAGCTTCGAGCGAATCCGCGTGCTGGCCGACCAGCTCGACATTCCGATCCACCTGCACACCCACGAAACCGCGCAGGAGGTGGAGGACGAAAGGGCCAAGAGCGGGCTGCGACCATTCCAGCGCCTGCAGAAGCTGGGCCTGGTCAACGACCGGCTGGTCGCGGTGCACATGACCCAGCTGACCGAGGGCGAGATCGCCGCCTGCGCGGCCGCCGGCGTGTCGGTGGTGCACTGCCCGGAGTCGAACCTCAAGCTGGCGTCCGGCTTCTGCCCCGCCGAGAAGCTGCGCGCCGCGGGCGTCAACGTGGCGATCGGCACCGATGGCTGCGCTTCCAACAACGACCTGGACATGTTCGGCGAAATGCGTACCGCGGCCCTGCTGGCCAAGGCAGTCGCCGGCGATGCCGCCGCGTTCGATGCGGCCTTCGCGCTGCGCGCGGCCACGCTCAACGGCGCCAGGGCGACCGGGCTGGAAGCGAAGATCGGCTCGATCGAGGTGGGCAAGCAGGCGGACTTCGCCGCCGTGCGGCTGAGTGACCTGGAGACCCAGCCGATGTTCCACGTGATCTCGCAGCTGGTCTATGCCACCGGCCGGCACCAGGTCAGCGACGTGTGGATCGCCGGCGTGCGCAAGCTCGCCGGGCGCGAACTGGTGGGCATGGACACCGGAGCGATCCTGGCCCGCACGCGCGCCTGGCGCGAGCGCATTGCCTCGGCTTGAGGGAGACCTTCCATGCACCGCTACCTGATCCTGTTGATGCGCCGCCCCCATCTCGACCCTGCCGTGCTGCCGCTGCATCGGGCGTATCTGGAGGGCCTGCGCGAACAGGGGCAGGTCGAGCTTTACGGCGGCTTCGGCGACAAGTCCGGCGGCGCCTACGTGTTGCGCGCCGGTGACCTGGCGCAGGCGACGGCCATCGCGCACAACGACCCGGCGCACATCAGCGGCGGTTGGGACATCACCGTGCATGAATGGCTGACCTGAATCGCTGCGCCCGTTCGCGAGCGAGAGAATCCTGGAACGGCCATGCCAAGTCGCACTCTTCAACAAACCCATCCCCATCGTGGATTCGAACATGATCACCACCAATGTCAGCCCCGAGGAAATCGCCCGTTTCGACAGCCTGGCGGCGCGCTGGTGGGACCCGGACGGCGAGTCGCGGCCGTTGCACGATCTCAACCCGGTGCGCGCGGCGTACATTGCCGCGCGCACCGACCTGCGTGACGCGAAGGTGGCCGATGTCGGCTGCGGTGGCGGCCTGCTCAGCGAAGCGCTGGCGCGCGCCGGTGCCCGGGTCACCGGCATCGACCTGGGCAGCAAGGTCATCGACGTGGCGAGGCTGCACCTGTACGAATCGAAGCTGAGCGTGGATTACCGCGTGCAGTCCTCGGCCGAACTGGCGGCAGTCGAAGCAGGGAGTTTCGACGTGGTGTGCTGCATGGAGCTGATCGAGCACGTGCCGGACCCCGAAGCCCTGGTCAGCGACCTCGCCGCGATGCTGAAACCGGGTGCGCGCCTGTTCATGTCCACCATCAACCGCACCCCGGCCGCGTTCGGCGCGGCCATCATCGGGGCGGAGTACGTGATGCGCATGCTGCCGCGCGGCACCCACCATTACGCCCAGTTCCTGAAGCCGTCCGAACTGGGCCGGCTGCTGCGTCATGCCGGGCTGGAGCTGGAGGATGTTTCCGGGCTGGGCTACAACCCGCTCACGCGCAAGGCGTGGCTGGGCAGGATCACCGCGGTCAACTACGTGCTGTGCGCACGCAAGCCGGCATGAGCCGTCCGCTCCCGGAAGACGTTCAGGGCGTGCTGTTCGATCTGGACGGCACCCTGCTCGACAGTGCGCCGGACCTGTACGCGGCACTGCTCGCCCAGTGCACGGAGGAAGGTGCGGCCCCGCCGCCTTACGCACCGGTGCGCGAGGTGGTGTCGCGCGGCGCGCGTGCCGTGCTGCGCTGCGCATTCGCCGAACGCGGCGAGGATGGCGTGCTGGCCCTGGTGCCCCGTTACCTGGAGCTCTACCGGCAGGTCATGGCCCGGCAGACCCGCGCCTTCGAAGGCGTGGACGACTTGCTGGCGCGGATCGAGGAGCGAGGCTTGCGCTGGGGCATCGTCACCAACAAGGCCGCCTTCCTCACCGATGAACTGGTGCGACGCATCGGCTGGAACGAGCGGGCCAGCGCCGTGATTTCCGGCGATACCCTGCCGGTGAAGAAGCCCGATCCGGCGCCGGTGCTGCTGGCCTGCGAACGGGCGGGGCTGACGCCGGCACGCTGCCTGTTCGTCGGCGACGATCAGCGTGACATCGCCGCCGGCGCCGCGGCCGGCCTGTACACGGTGGCGGTGAGCTGGGGCTATCTCGATGGCGGCGATCCGCATGGCTGGGGCGCCGACGCGGTGCTGGACCATCCGGCCGAACTGGCGGCATTGCTGCAACTGGAATCGAGCGTCGCATGATCGAGCTGATCGAACAGAGTGCGGTACTGCAGGGCTTCATCGACAAGTGGCTGGCGGTGCAGCCGCAGCAGCGGATCGCCCTGGCGTTTGTCGACGGCCGCCGTTACCCGGGCCATGTCGCGCTGGCCGCGCTCGAACAGGAACTGCTGGGCGCCGCCTACGGCATCCGCGAACCGCAGGTGGCCGCGGCCAAGCTCAACTGGTGGGCCGAGGAGCTGGCCGGTGCCGCGGCCAGCGGCGGTCGCCATCCGCTGAGCCAGGTGCTGTTCGACGACGAGCGGGCGCACGCCATCGCCAGCGAACTGTGGCTGGCGCCGGTCATCGCGGCCATGGCACAACTGGAGCAGGGCACGGCTGCGGACTTCACGGCGCAGATCGCCGCGGCGATGCCCCTGCATGGCGCGCTGGCGGCGCTGGAAACGGCCTGGTGGTATGGCGCGTCGGCGTCGGCCGAGCGGGCCGCCCGGGTCGCCGTGCTGAATCACCTGCTGCATGCGCTGCTGCGGCTGGATGCCGATGCCGAGCGCGACCGCCTGCCGCTGCCGATGGCGCGGCTGGCGCGACACGGCCTGGATCGCACGCAACTGCGCAGCGCCAGCACCGCGAGGCAGCAGGCGATCCAGGCGCAACTGGACGACCTGCTGGACAGCTGGCGCGTGTCGACGACACTCAGTGGTCCGCTCAGCGTATTTCGCTCACTGGAGTCCCGCCACGCCAGCAGGCTGGCACGGCGCGCCGTGCGCTCCGGCGATGCGCTGGCCACGCTGCAGGCCGGCCAGCCGCGCACCGGGCTGTCGACCACCTTGCAGGCGTGGCAGGCAGCACGCGCGTGGCAGCGCCAGCGGCCGTAATTCGTTCAAGACGCAGCGTTTCCCCCGCGCCACTATTGCGCCGCGGGCTGCGTGCCCCAAGATTGCTTGCCTCACCGGCGAGTTGCTTCGCCGAGATCAGGACCCGCCATGCCGAACCAGGAAAATACCGCCCGTCTGCTGCCCGACGTTGCCGTCCATGCACAGCCCCATCTGGCCGGCGCGCTGGACTGGGTCGGCATGGCCGACATCCAGGTGCCGGTGCTGTTCGACGCCGGCGACGGCCAGCCGCAGCGTGCCAGCGCGCGGGTGGGCGCCTTCGTCAACCTGAAGCGGCCCGACAAGCGCGGCATCCACATGTCGCGGCTGTACCTGCAGGTCGAGCAGGCGCTGAGCACGCAGGCGCTGGGTGCCGACATGCTGCACGCGCTGCTGCGCGGCTTCCTCGATTCGCACGGCGACCTGTCCGACCGCGCCTGCCTCAGCATCCGCTTCGAACACCTGGTGCGCCGCCCTGCGCTGAAGAGCGCCAACAGCGGCTGGCGTGCCTACCCGGTCTGCATCGAAGCCAGCCTCACCGGCGACGAGTTCCTGCTCGAATTCGGCACCGAGGTGATCTACTCCTCGACCTGCCCGGCATCCGCCGCCTTGTCGCGCCAGTTGATCCAGGACCAGTTCGCCAGCGACTTCAGTGCGGATCAGCCGCTCGACCATGCCGCCGTGCTGGCCTGGCTGGGCAGCGAGAAGGGCATTGTGGCCACGCCTCATGCCCAGCGCAGCGTGGCGCGTCTGCGCGTACGTCCCGTGCCGGGTGCCGGCTTCCACCTGGTCGGCCTGATCGATGGCGTCGAGCACGCGCTGGGCACCCCGGTGCAGACGGCCGTGAAGCGCGAGGACGAGCAGGCCTTCGCGCTGGCCAACGGCGGCAACCTGATGTTTTGCGAAGACGCCGCGCGGCGCATCCAGAAGTCCCTCGATGCGGATGCCACGCTCAGCGACTTCCATATCCGCGTGGAGCACCAGGAAAGCCTGCACCCGCATGATGCGGTGGCCTATGCCAGCAAGGGCGTGGAAGGGGGCTACGGCTCCGCGCCGTGACTGACGGCTGCTGCAGGCGTCGCGCAGCGTCGCCCGCTCACTGCGGGTCGACGGAATCTCCCTGGTGCCGGCAGCGGGAGAAATGAAAGTGCTCGGGCACCGGATCATCGCCGCCGTCGCATAGCGGCTGGCAGCGCAGCAGCCGCCAGCCGGTCAGCAGGCTGCCCCGCCAGGGACCGAAGCGCGTGACGGCAATCCGTGCATAATCGGAACAACTGGGGTGGAAGCGGCAGCGCGGGCCGAGCAGGGGGCTGAGCCAGCGCTTGTACAAATGCAGCAACCACAGTATGAATCGGCTTGGGATATTCACGGTGCCGGAACGGCCTGCATCGGGTAGTGGTACAAGTATTCCAGAAGCAGGCTTGCTGGTGCAGGATACATGGGCTATAACACCCGGCCGCCACGGCCACCAACGGTGAAGGGATATGGCGAAAACGACGCGTAGTTCGACCGCCGCCAAGGCGCAGAAAGCCGGGGCTTCGTCTGGAAGCAAGGCCGGCAAGTCGACAGTTGCAGGCAAGGGAGCGACCGTGAAGAACGCGAGCAGGACACCGGCCAGGGTGGCGTCGAAGGCCGCGGCCAAGACCAAGCCAAAGGCCGCAGCCAAACCCGCAAGCAAGCCGGCGGTGAAGAAAGCCGCGTCGAAAAAAGTGGTCGGCAAGCCCGTCGCCAAGTCATCCGCCGCCAAGTCGCCGGCCAGCAAGTCGCCGATGAAGAAGTCCGCCCCGGTCAAGGCTGCCGCCACGAAGAAAGTTGCCACCAAGGGCGCCACGAAGAAGGCTGCCGTGAAGAAGGCGCCACCCGCCAAGGTCGTCGCGAAGAAGCCTGCCGCGGGCAAGGTGGTCGCGAAGAATGGCAAGGCTGCCGCAGGCAAGGCCCGCAGCGCAGCCACCAAGCCGGCCAAGGTGGTCGCCAAGCCGGCCGTGGTGGCAAAGCCTGCGGCGAAGCGGGCAGCCAAGCCAGCAGCCAAGCCGGCCCCGAAAACGATCCAGCCCGCTGAAAAGGCGGTCGCGAAGCCGGCACCGGTAGCCGCCGCAAAACACGTATCCCCGGCACCCGCCAGCACCCTGTTCAAGGGCAAGGTGGCGAGTGCAACCGCCATGGTGACACCGCGTGCGGAAGCCGCTGCGCCCCATGCCTCTTCCTCCAAGAAACAGAAAACGTCGTCTTCAATGAATAAACTTGCTGCAAAAAAACTCGATAACGGCATTACCCAGGAAGACGGGCGATACGCACTGTCCTCCACCACCAACATCAGCTTGCCCAAGGGTTATCGCCCCTCGCCCGACGAGGAGTACATGAACCCGATGCATCTGGCGTACTTCCGCAACAAGCTGCGCGACTGGCGCGACCAGCTCGTCGAGGAGTCGCGTCAGACCATGGACAACCTGCGCGAGGAAGTTCGCGACGTCGGTGACGAGGCCGAGCGCGCCACCCGCGAAACCGAGAACTCGCTGGAACTGCGCACGCGTGACCGCTACCGCAAGCTGATTTCCAAGATCGACAAGGCGCTGCGCCGGATCGAGGAAGGCAGCTACGGTTTCTGCGAAGAGACCGACGAGGAGATCGGCGTCGATCGTCTCGATGCGCGACCGATCGCCACCTTGTCGCTGGATGCGCAGGAGCGTCGTGAGCACCTGCAGAAGCAGATGGGCGACTGATGGCTGTGCCTTTGCGCTCATCCTGAGCGCAAAGATCAAACCGGCATCCAGGCCGGACTCTTCAAAAAAAGCCCCGCTTCGAGCGGGGCTTTTTGCGAGAAGTGAGTGGAGAGGAGTGAGAGAAGGCAACGGCGTCTCGCGCTCCGGCTTTTCTCTCCCTTCTCACGCCTCTTTACTCACTCCTGGCTCGCCATCGCCTTGGCGTATTCCTTCAGTTTCGTCAGCGTTGCGGCCAGGCCGTTCGAGCGCGTGGGCGACAGGTGCTTGGCCAGGCCGATGGAGCCGATGAAGCTGGGTTCGGTGGCGAGGATCTCGGCCGCCGGACGGTCGGAATAGACGCGCAGCAGCAGGGCGAGCAGGCCGGACACGATCGCCGAATCGCTGGCTGCCTCGAAGTGCACGTTCGCGGCATCACCGGAAGGCACCAGCCACACCATCGACTGGCAGCCGTGCACGCGGTAGACGTCGTTCCTGTGCGCCTCGGGAAAGTCCGGCAACTGCTTGCCGAGGTCGATCAGGTACTGGTAGCGCTCGGTCCAGTCGCCGAAGAAGGCGAACTCCTCGGCGATCTGCTGCTGCGCCTGCTCGGCGCCGGTGCTGGCAATGGCATTCATCCGGGCATTATCGCGCGCACCGGGGCGGGAAATGAAATCCGTGGCATCGGCGGCCCGATGCATCAGGCCTTGACGATGCTCCAGCGGGTGCCCTGGGCGCCGTCCTCGATGGCGATGCCGAGCGCGGCAAGTTCGTCGCGAATCGCATCGGCCCGGGCGAAGTCGCGCGAGACGCGGGCGGCGCGGCGCTGTTCGAGCAGGTCCTCGATGCGCGCCTCGTCGATCGCCTCGTCGCCGCGCCGGAACCATGCTTCCGGCGACTGTTGCAGCAGGCCGAGCAAGGCAGCGCCACCGAGCAGCGCAGCCTTGGCCTCGGCACTCCCGGACTGACGCGCGGCATCAGCCAGCACGGACAGTTCGGCCAGCGCCTGCGGCGTGTTGAGGTCATCGCACAACGCGGCCTCGATCCGCGGCGGCACCGGCAGCTCGCCCGCCGGCAACACCACGTCGGCCAGGTCGCGCAGCACGCGATACCAGCCATCGAGCGTGCTGGTGGCCTGCTGGATGGCCGCTTCGGACCAGTCCAGCGGCTGTCGGTAATGGCCGCTCAACAGGCGCAGCCGCAGGGCTTCGGCCGGATGCAGCTTGAGCAGTTCGTGCAGCAGCAGCACGTTGCCCAGCGACTTGGACATCTTGCGACCGTCGAACGTCAGCATGCCGTTGTGCATCCACCAGCGTGCGAACAGCTTGCCGCCGTGGGCGCAGGTCGACTGCGCCACCTCGTTCTCGTGGTGGGGAAACAGCAGGTCGACGCCACCGGCGTGGATGTCGATCGTCTCGCCCAGGTGCGCAGCGCTCATCGCCGAGCACTCGATGTGCCAGCCGGGACGGCCGCGACCCCACGGGCTGTCCCAGCCCGGCAGTTCGGGGGTGGATGGTTTCCACAGCACGAAGTCGCCGGCGTTGCGCTTGTACGGCGCCACTTCCACCCGCGCGCCGGCGATCAGTTCGTCGGGATCGCGGCCGGACAGCTTGCCGTAATCGGCGAACGAACCGACGTCGAACAGCACGTGACCCTCGGCGGCATAGGCATGGCCACCGTCGATCAGCGCCTCGATCATGGTGACGATCTGCGCGATATGGGTGGTGGCGTGCGGCTCGATGTCGGGCGGCGCCACGCCGAGCCCGGCCATGTCGTCGCGATAGGCCTGGGCGAAGCGGTTGGTGATCGCGTCGATCTGCACGCCCTGTTGCTGCGCGGCGGCGTTGATCTTGTCGTCCACGTCGGTAATGTTGCGGGCATACACGACGTGGGGATAATGCCGCCGCAGCAGGCGCACCAGCACGTCGAACACCACCGGTCCGCGCGCGTTGCCGATGTGAACGTAGTTGTAGACGGTAGGGCCGCACAGATACATCGTCACGCGCTCGGGGTCGAGCGGGGCAAACGGTTCGGCGCGACGGGTCAGGCTGTTGTAGAGCGATATCGGCATGGTGGAGTCCGCGGCATGGGCCGTCCGGGCAGGGGTTCGGCCAGCCAGGCATCTTAACAAGGTGTAAGTGGCCGAGTCGCGCAAGCGCCCCGGTGGCTGATTCTAAGGGTGTATTCAGCGTGAATTTGCTGCAATGGCCACCAGAACGCGCACCTGCGCGATTGACGCTCAAGTAATCGGGAGGTCGTGATGACCAAGCTGTGGATATCCGCGCTCGCACTCGCCCTGGCGGCGGGCGGCGCTTGTGCGCAGGATGTGCGTTACGCGAACTCCGGCACGGATGACAATGCCCATTACGGCTGGGCCGATGTGTTGCGCGCCGACCCGGTGCAGGGCGTGACCCGCACCGAAGTGCCGCGGCAGGAATGCTACGAGCAGCCGGTGGTGCGCCATGAAGGCGGCAACAGCACCGCGGGCACCGTGCTCGGCGCCGTGATCGGCGGCGTGCTGGGTAATACCGTGGGCAAGGGCGACGGGCGCAAGGCTGCCACCGTGGCCGGCGCCGTGGCCGGTGGCGCGATCGGCAACCGGGCCAACCGTGGCCGCGACTACGAAACCACCCAGACCCAGTGCCGCGAGGTCAGTTCGGTCAGCGAGCAGCGCCGGATCATCGGCTACGACGTGGAATACCGCTATCGCGGCGAGGTCTACACCTCGCGCCTGAGCTACGACCCCGGCGAGCGCCTGCGCGTCCGGGTCCGGGTCGATCCAGCCGACTGACCATCCGTCAGCCACGCCGCCACCTGTTGGCGGCGTGGCTTTTCGGTACACCCGAATTTTCTGTTGCATGGCAGCGAAATTGCCGGCATGATGCCCGGCATTCACCCGGAATCCTCATGTCGACAGCCGTCTATACCGCCACCGTACTGACCAGCGCCCGCGCGGCCGCTGGCATGACGTCGCGTGCGCGCCGACCGTTGCATGGATACTCGGCCGGGTAGGCAGTCGCACGCGTTTCAAGGTGCATCGACGACAAAACCCGGCCTCTGCGCCGGGTTTTTTTGTTTTGATCAAAAGCTGGTCGGCCCTTGCGCCGGGTTTTCCGTTTCGGGTTGTACTTCGCGCGGATCCAACGCAACGCCCCGTCCACCCATGGCCGGACTCTTCAAACAAGAGCATTCACTCATGACCATCAGGCACTTCCTCACCACCCAGGACTACAGCCGCGCCGAGATCGACGCCTTGCTGGAGCAGGCTGCCGCCTTCAAGCGGGATCGGCTTGGCCCGCAGCTCGCCGGCAAGTCGATCGCCTTGCTGTTCTTCAATCCGTCGATGCGCACCCGCACCAGCTTCGAGCTGGGCGCGTTCCAGCTCGGTGGTCACGCCGTCGTGCTGGCGCCGGGCAAGGACGCGTGGCCGATCGAGTTCGAGGTCGGCAGCGTGATGGACGGCGACACCGAGGAACACATCGCCGAGGTGGCGCGCGTGCTGAGCCGCTACGTCGACCTGATCGCGGTGCGCGCCTTCCCGAAGTTCCAGGACTGGGCGGTGGACCGGCAGGACAAGGTGATCAAGGCGTTCGCCCAGTACGCCACGGTGCCGGTGATCAACATGGAGACCATCACCCACCCCTGCCAGGAACTGGCTCACGCGCTGGCGATGAAGGAGCACCTGGGCGACCTCACCAGGAAGAAGTACGTGCTCACCTGGACCTACCATCCTAAGCCGCTGAACACCGCGGTGGCGAACTCCGCGCTGCTGATCGCCACCAAGATGGGCATGGACGTGACCCTGCTGTGCCCCACGCCCGACTACGTGCTGGACGAGCGCTACATGGCGTTTGGCCGTCTGAACGCCGAGCAGAACGGCGGTTCGCTGAAGGTCAGCCACGACATCGAGGAGGCCTACGCCGGTGCCGACGTGGTCTATGCCAAGAGCTGGGGCGCGTTGCCGTTCTTCGGCCAGTGGGACAAGGAGAAGCCGATCCGCGAGGCGAACAGGCACTTCATCGTCGACGAGGCGAAGATGGCGCTGACCAACCACGGCCTGTTCAGCCATTGCCTGCCGCTGCGCCGGAACATCAAGGCCACCGACGCGGTGATGGATGCGCCGTACTGCATCGCCATCGACGAGGCCGAGAACCGCCTGCACGTGCAGAAGGCGGTGATGGCGTCACTGATCGGGCAGGGCTGAGTCGGCATGTACACGCCGAAGCATTTCCATGAAACGCGGATCGAGCTCCTGCACGGGCTGATCCGCGCGTACCCGTTCGCTGCCGTGGTGACCCGCGGAAGCGGTGGGCTGGCCGCCAATCACCTGCCGTTCGAGCTGGTCGATGGCGTGCTGCATGGTCATGTCGCTCGCGGCAACGAGCTGGCACAGCAGGACGGCACCGAGGTACTGCTGATCTTCCAGGGGCCGGATGGATACATCAGCCCGAACTGGTATCCGAGCAAGCACGAGACCGGGCGCGAGGTGCCGACGTGGAACTACGCCGTGGTGCACGTGCATGGTCGCTTGAACGTGATCGATGACGCGGCCTGGTTGCGTCGGCTGCTGGAGACACTGACCGACCACCATGAGGCGGTTCAGCCCCAACCGTGGAAGGTCGGTGACGCGCCGGAAGACCACGTCGAAAAGTCGCTGCGCGCCATCGTCGGTCTGGAAATCGGCATCGACCGCATCGAAGGCAAGTTCAAGCTGAGCCAGAACCATCCTGCCCGCAATCGTGCCGGCGTGATTGCCGGCCTGCGCGAGCGGGACGGCGATGGCGACGTGGAACTGGCCGCACTGATGACCCGACAGGAGCCAACGCCGTGAACCACCAGCATCGCTATCGCGTCGACGTGGAATGGACCGGCAACCTCGGCACGGGCACCGACGGCTATCGCAACTACAGCCGCGACCATGTGATCCGCATCGCGGGGAAAGCCGAACTGGCCGGCTCGTCCGATCCGACCTTCCGCGGCGATGCCACCCGACACAATCCGGAAGACATGCTGGTCACCGCGCTGTCGACCTGCCACATGTTGTCCTACCTGCACATGGCCACCGTGGCCGGCGTGGTGGTGACGGCTTATACCGACGCCGCCGAAGGCACGATGGTCACCGAAGGTGACGGCGGCCGCTTCGTCGAAGTGGTGCTGCGTCCCTTGGTGACGATCAGCGCTGCCAGCGATCCGGCCAAGGCCGAGGCCGCGCACGAAGCGGCCCACCACGCCTGCTTCATTGCCAACTCCGTGAATTTCCCGGTGCGCTGCGAGCCGCGCATCGTCGTGGAGCAGGGAATGGCGAATCGGGAATAGGGAATCGTCAAAAACAGTCCTTCGCACTCTGCTCGTTGCGCTTCACCCATACCTTCAGGATTACCACCATGTCGAATGCTCCCACCATTCCCGATTCCCCATTCCCCGTTTCCTCCAACGGAGAAGGCAAGGACATCGTCCTCGCCTTCTCCGGCGGCCTCGACACCAGCTTCTGCGTGCCCTACCTGCAGGAGCGCGGCTGGGCCGTGCACACCGTGTTCGCCGACACCGGCGGCGTCGACGCCGATGAGCGGGCCTTCATCGAGGCCCGCGCGAAGGAACTGGGCGTGGCCAGCCACGTCACCATCGACGGTGGTCCGGCGATCTGGGCGGGCTTCGTCAAGCCGTTCGTGTGGGCGGGCGAGGGCTACCAGGGCCAGTACCCGCTGCTGGTCTCCGATCGCTACCTGATCGTCGAAGCCGCGCTGAAGCGCGCCGCTGAACTGGGCACGAAGGCGATCGCGCACGGCTGCACCGGCATGGGCAACGACCAGGTGCGTTTCGACCTGGCGGTGAAGGCGCTGGGTGATTACCAGATCGTGGCGCCGATCCGCGAGATCCAGAAGGAACACACGCAGACCCGCGCCTACGAGCAGAAGTACCTGGAGGAGCGCGGCTTCGGCGTACGCGCCAAGCAGCAGGCCTACACCATCAACGAGAACCTGCTGGGCCTGACCATGTCCGGCGGCGAGATCGACCAGTGGCAGGCGCCCGGTGCCGGCGCGGTGGGCTGGTGCAAGCCGCGCGCCGAATGGCCGTCCAAACCGCTGCAGTTGAAGATCGGTTTCGTGGGCGGCGAAGCGGTGACGCTGGATGGCGAGAAGATCGCCGGACATGCCATGCTGGCGAAGCTGAACCATCTGTTCGCCCAGTACGGCGTGGGTCGTGGTCTCTACACCGGCGACACCACCATCGGCCTGAAGGGCCGCATCATCTTCGAGGCACCGGGCCTCACCGCCCTGCTAGCCGCGCACCGCGCGCTGGAAGAGGCGGTGCTCAGCAAGCAGCAGAACCGCTTCAAGCCCGAGGTGGCGCGCAAGTGGGTGGAACTGGTCTACGAAGGCTTCTTCCACGACCCGCTGAAGGCCGACCTGGAAGCGTTCCTGGCCTCCAGCCAGTCCACCGTCAACGGCACGGTGACGCTGGAGACGAACGGCGGCAGCGTGGGCGCGGTCGCCGTCGAGTCGAAGCACATCCTCAACGCCAAGGGCGCCACCTACGCCCAGTCGGCCGACTGGGGCGTGGAGGAAGCCGAGGGCTTCATCAAGCTGTTCGGCATGAGCAGCACGCTGTGGGCCGAGGTCAATCGCGGATGAGTGCGCTGCTGGACGCCACGCTGGAGCATCTGAAAGCGCTGGTCGGTTTCGACACGCGCAATCCGCCGCGCGCGATCGACACCGGCGGCATCTTCGACTACCTGCGCGCGCAGCTGCCCGGCTTTTCGGTGACGGTGACCGACTTCGGCGCCGGTGCGGTGGCGCTGCATGCGGTGCGCGGCGAGCCGAAATACCTGTTCAACGTGCATCTGGACACGGTGCCTGACTCGCCGGCGTGGACGGCCGATCCGCATGCGTTGCGGGTGACCGCGGATCGCGCGATCGGCCTCGGCGCCTGCGACATCAAGGGTGCGGCCGCGGCGTTGCTGGCGGTGGCGAATGCCGGTGATGGCGACATGGCGTTGCTGTTCAGCACGGATGAAGAGGCGAACGATCCGCGCTGCATCGCCGGCTTCCTGCGCGATGCGCATGCCTACGAGGCAGTGATCGTGGCCGAGCCGACCAGGGGCGAGGCGGTGCTGGCGCATCGCGGCATCCAGTCGGTGCTGATGCGGTTTGCCGGCCACGCCGGGCATGCCTCGGGCGAGCAGCAGCCCAGCGACAGCGCGTTGCACCAGGCGATGCGCTGGGGCAATGCGGCGCTGGATTTCGTGGCGGCGCAGTCGCACGAGCGCTTCGGCGGACTCACCGGCCTGCGCTTCAACATCGGCCGGGTCGAGGGCGGCATCAAGGCAAACATGATCGCGCCCGGGGCGGAAGTGCGCTTCGGTTTCCGTGCGCTGCCGACGATGGACCCGGACCAGTTGCTCGCGCGCTTCCGCATGCTGGTCGACCCGCAGCCGGTGGAGTTCACCGAAACCTTCCGCGGCGCCTCGCTGCCCGCCGGCGACACCGCGAACGCCGAGACGAACCGGCTGGTCGCACGCGACCTCGCCGACGAGCTGGGCATTCCGGTGGGCAACGCGGTGGACTTCTGGACCGAGGCCGCGCTGTTCTCCGCCGCCGGTTACACCGCCTTCGTCTACGGCCCCGGCGACATCGCCCAGGCACACAGCGCCGATGAGTGGGTCGCGCTCGACCAATTGCAGCAGTACGCAGAAACCATTTACCGGATCGTCACCAGTGGAAACGCATAAGCACACCCGCAAGACCATCGTGCGCCTGCTTTCGAGCATGGGCAGTGCGAAGGAAATCCAGCAATACCTCAAGCGCTTCTCCGAGGTCGATGCCAAGCGTTTCGCCGTGGTCAAGGTCGGCGGCGCGGTGTTGCGCGACGAGCTGGCCGACCTCGCCTCGTCGCTGACCTTCCTGCAGCAGGTGGGTTTGACCCCGATCGTGCTGCATGGCGCCGGTCCGCAACTGGATGAGGAGCTGGCCGCTGCCGGCATCGAGAAGCAGACGATCAACGGCCTGCGCGTGACTTCGCCGAAGGCACTGGGCATCGTGCGCCGCGTGTTCATGCAGCAGAACCTGAAGCTGGTGGAAGCGCTGCAGTCGATGGACACCCGCGCCACCGCGGTGCCGTCGGGCGTGTTCCTGGCCAGCTACCTGGATCGTGACACCTACGGCATGGTCGGCAAGGTCGACAGCATCAACCTGGCGCCGATCGAGGCCAGCCTGCGCGCGAATTCGATCCCGGTGATCGCCAGCCTCGGCGAGACCGACGAGGGACAGATCCTCAACGTCAACGCCGACGTCGCCGCGAACGAACTGGTACGCATGCTGCAGCCGTACAAGATCGTGTTCCTCACCGGCACCGGCGGCCTGCTCGACGAGCACGGCAAGCTGATCGACTCGATCAATCTGTCGACCGAGTTCGACCACCTGATGGCGCAGCCGTGGATCAACGGCGGCATGCGCCTGAAGATCGAGCAGATCGCCGACCTGCTGGCCGATTTGCCGTTGACGTCATCGGTGTCGATCACCCGTCCGGCGGAACTGGCCAAGGAGCTGTTCACCCACAAGGGTTCCGGCACCCTGGTCCGGCGCGGCGAGAAAGTGCTGACGTTCGACTCGTGGGACGGCATCGACCTGCCACGCATGCGCACGCTGATCGAATCGAGTTTCGGCCGTGCCCTGGTGCCCGATTACTTCGAGCGCACCAAGCCGCTTCGCATCTACGTCAGCGAGAACTACCGCGCCGCGATGATCCTCACCGAAGAGGACGGCTTGCCGTACCTGGACAAGTTCGCCGTGCTCGATGACGCCCAGGGCGAAGGCCTGGGCCGGGCGGTGTGGCAGGTGATGCGCGAGGAAAATCCGCGCTTGTTCTGGCGTTCGCGCCACGGCAACCAGGTCAACATTTTCTACTACGCCGAGTCGGACGGCTGCATCAAGCAGCCGCGCTGGAAGGTGTTCTGGTACGGCATCGAGGACCTCGACACGATTTTCCGCTGCGTGGCGCATTGCGCGCAGCGCCAGCCGACACTGGTGGATTGAGCAAGACCAACTCCCTCCCCTGCATGCGGGGGAGGGCTGGGGTGGGGTCGCTCTTGATCTTGCTGTGAAGATCAAAAGCCTCACCCCCTCCCGACCTCCCCCTGCCATGCAGGGGGAGGAGAAAGAAGCATCGCAGGAGTGGATCGGTGACACACGACAAGAAAACCATCGGCATCGTCGGCGCGCGGGGCCACACCGGCACCGAGCTGATCCGCCTGATCGCGGCGCACCCGGCGCTGGAGCTGAGCTTTGTCTCCTCGCGCGAGCTGGACGGCCAGCGCGTCGACGCCCACGTGCCCGAGTATCGCGGCGAACTGCGTTACAGCGCGCCGGCACACGAGGACCTGCCGAAGCTCGGTGCCGACGTGGTGATCCTGGCCCTGCCCAACGGCAAGGCGGCGGCCTGCGTGGAGGCGTTCGACCAGGCCGGTGTCGATCCGATCATCCTCGACCTCTCCGCCGACTATCGCTTCGACAAGCGCTGGTATTACGGCCTGCCCGAACTCGCCCGCGACCAGTGGCGGGGCGAGCGGCGCATCAGCAACCCCGGTTGCTACGCCACCGCGATGCAGCTTTCCATCGCGCCACTGAAGGACCTGCTGGCAGCCCCGCCGGTATGCTTCGGCGTGTCCGGCTACTCCGGCGCGGGCACCACGCCGTCCGACAAGAACGATCCGGAAAAGCTGCGCGACAACCTGATGCCGTATGCACTTACCGGCCACATGCACGAGAAGGAGGCTTCCTTTCAGCTCGGCGTGCCGGTGGAATTCATGCCGCACGTAGCGCCGCATTTCCGCGGCCTCACCGTCACCAGCAACCTGTACCTCAGCCGTCAGCTGAAGCGCGAGGAAGTGCTGCAGCGCTTTCATGCTGCCTACGCGGGCGAGAGGCTGGTCACCGTCCTGGATGATGCGCCGTGGGTCAGCCGCATCGCCCACCAGCACCACGCCGAGATCGGCGGCTTCGCGATGTCTACCGACGGCAAGCGGGTAGTCGTGGTGGCCACGCTGGACAACCTGCTGAAAGGCGCCGCCACGCAAGCCATGCAGAACATCAACCGCGCGATCGGCGTGGATGAATACACCGCCATCCCGCTGCTACAGGACACTTCACGATGACTCAGCCGTTGTGGCAAAAATCCGGCGTCCGGATCGACGCGAAGATCATGAAGTTCCTCGCCGGCGACGACGTGTTGCTCGATCGCGAGTTCTTCCCGCACGACATCACCGCCAGCAAGGCGCACGTGGAAGGCTTGGCCAATATCGGCGTGGTCAGCGCCGACGAGGCCGCGGCCTTGAGGCGCGAGCTGGATGCGCTGGCGGTGGATTTCGCCAGTGGCGCGTTCGTGCTGGACGAGCGTTTCGAGGACGGCCACTCGGCGATCGAGGCACGCCTCACCGAGCGCCTGGGCGACGCCGGTCGCCGCGTGCATACCGGCCGCAGCCGCAACGACCAGATCCTGGTCGCCACGCGGCTGTGGCTGAAGGACAAGCTGGCCGCGCTGGAAGCGCATTGCCGCGCGATCGCCGAAGTCTGCCTCGATCGTGCCGCGCAGCCGGCCGTGCCGCTGCCGGGTTACACCCACCTGCAGCGCGCGGTGGTGTCCTCCACGGCGATGTGGTTTGCTGGCTTCGCCGAAGGCTTCATCGACAATGCCCTGCGTGCGCGGCAGACGCTGGGGCTGATCGACGCCAACCCGCTCGGCACTGCAGCCGGTTACGGCGTGAACCTGAGGCTCGACCGCGAGCACACCACGCAGGCGCTGGGATTCGCCCGCATGCAGGTCAGCCCGATCTACGCCCAGCTGTCGCGGGGCAAGTTCGAGATGGCGGTGCTGGAGGCGATCGGCGGCGCGCTGCTCGACCTGCGCCGGCTGGCCTGGGACCTGTCGCTGTTCACCACCGCCGAGTTTGACTTCGTCAAGCTGCCGTCCGAGTACACCACCGGCAGCTCGATCATGCCGAACAAGCGCAACCCCGACGTGATCGAGCTGCTGCGCGCCAGCTACGCCAGCGTGGCCGCCGCGCGCACCGAGATCGAGCAACTGCTGTCGCTGCCCTCCGGCTACCAGCGCGACCTGCAGTTCTCCAAGGGTTCGATCTTCCACGGCGTGCGCCACGGCCTGATGGCGCTGGAACTGGTGCCTGACTTGCTGGCGCGATTCGCCTGGAACGAAGCGGCCATGCGCGCGGCGATCGAACCGGCGATGTACGCCACCGACGTGGCGATCGAGCAGGCCGCCGCCGGCGTGCCGTTCCGCGACGCGTATCGCGCCGCGGCGGAGTCGGCTGTATCAGCCGGCGAAGGACGTACACCGGAAAGCAGCCTGGCGCAGCGCGTGTCACCTGGTGCGGCCGCCGATCTTCGGCTGGACGAACTGGCCGCGCGACTCGCCGCGATTGCGCGCGTGGCAGACTGAGGCGACACTCGATCCATGTCACGTCAGCACCCATCCAACAACTTCGACGCGGTGCGGTTGGTGGCTGCATCCACGGTGCTCTGTGCGCATCAGGCCGCATTGAGCGGGCGTCCGGAACCTCAGCCGTTTGGACTGCTGACGCTGGGCACCATGGGCGTCCTCGTGTTTTTCGCGGTCAGTGGCTACCTGGTGGCGCAAAGCTGGGACCGGGACCCGCATGTCCTGCGTTTCGCCGCCAAGCGTTTCCTGAGGGTATGGCCGGGGTTGGCCGTGGTCACGGTCGTCGCGGCACTGGTGCTGGGACCTTTGGTCACGCAGACCCCTCTGGGTGACTATTTTCGCTCACCGGTCACCTGGGACTATTTTTCCCAGCTGTATTTTGGCATTCGCCTGTTCTTGCCTGGAGTATTCGAGCACGCATTGTTTCCGGGGGTGAATGGCTCGCTGTGGACCATTCCGATCGAAGTGCGCTGGTACGGCATTCTCATGCTGGCCGGACTGTGCGGTCTGCTGCGCCCCCGTTTTCGCTACCTGCTGCTGTTGCTGATCATCGGATATGCGGCTTACATCTTCTTGGTCTTCGACGTCCAGCACAATCCCCAGGCACGGTTCCTTCGGCCGGATTTTGGCTGCGAGTACGGCAGTTACTTCTGCTACGGCGTGCTGCTCTACCACTTCCGCGACATTTGGCGCAAACGCGGCCTGTGGATGACTGGCGCGCTCGTGGTGGCTGCCGCCGGAGCGGTGGCGCTGGACCACGGCTATACCGCGCTGTTCCTGCTTTTGCCCTGGCTGGTCATCCGCCTTGGCACATTTTCCACCCCGGTGATACGCCGTTTCGGCCGTTTTGGAGACTTCTCCTACGGCATCTACATCTACGCGTACATGCTGCAGCAGCTGACCTTGTCGCTGATGGGCATCCATCACCCGTACTGGTTGGGTCTGCTGGTGTCGGCCGTCTGTGTCATGGTTTGCGCGGTGCTTTCATGGCACTTCGTCGAACGGCCGGCACTGGATCTCAAGCGCTATCTGCCCGGTGCGCTGCGCCCGGCAGGTGAAGAGACCAAGCCGGATGCAACGCTATCGTTGCAGGGCATCCCGGGTACAGGTGCTTCGGTTATTGCATTGCCTGCCTCCGGCGATCGCGCGCCATGAAGACGTCGGGGGAAATCACCAGTCAGTCTCTGCCGCCATGGCGCCGCGCCGTGCTGAAGGTGGGCAGCAACCTGCTTGCCGCCGATGGTGGCGGCCTCACGCCGCGCTACGCCGAAGCGCTGGCGGGTTTCATCGCGGCCAGCCATGCCGATGGCCGTGAAGTGGTGCTGGTGTCTTCCGGTGCGGTGGCGGCGGGACGGGCGTTGTTGCGGCAGCATGCGAGCGACAGTGGCGGGTTGGTCGCGCGGCAGGCGCTGGCGGCGCTGGGGCAGGCGCCGATGATCGCGCTGTGGCAGTCGTTGTCCGCGCGGCCGGTGGCGCAGGTGCTGCTGACCCACGACGACCTGCGCAACCGCCGTCGTTACCTCAACGCACGCGCCACGCTGCGCGAGCTGCTGCAGCTTGGCGTGCTGCCAGTGATCAACGAGAACGATACCGTGTCGGTGGACGAGCTGAAGCTTGGCGACAACGACAACCTCGCCGCGATCGTGGCGGCGCTGGTCGACGCCGACCTGTTGCTGATCGCCTCCGACGTCGATGCGCTGTACAGCGCCGACCCGCGCCGCGACCCGGCCGCCACGCCGATCACGCATGTGGCCGCGCTGACGCCGCAGATCCTGGCGATGGCCGGCGACAGCGGCAGCGTGGCCGGCACCGGCGGCATGCGCACGAAACTGGAAGCCGCGACCAAGGCTGCGGCCGCTGGCATTGCCACCGTGCTGTTCAGCGGTCGCGAGGCGGCCACCGTGCAGGCGCTGCGCGACGGCCAGTTGCGCGGCACCCTGATCGCCGCGTCGTCGAGCCGGATGCAGGCACGCAAATACTGGTTGCGCCATGCCCCGGCGGCCAGCGGACGGGTTCGCGTCGACGCGGGCGCGGCGCGCGCACTGGCCGGCGGTCGCGTCTCGCTGTTGCCCGGCGGCGTGCTGGACGCGCAGGGCGAGTTCCATCGCGGCGACCTGGTCGAGATCGCCGATGCCGACGGCCGCGCGATCGCACGCGGCATCAGCCAGTACGGCGCCGCCGAGGTGCGTCGACTGGCCGGCCGGCACAGCCGCGAGATCGACGGGGTGCTCGGCTACAGCTACGGCGACGAAGTGGTGCATCGCGACGACCTCATCACCATGGACAGCCCGGTCGCGCCGGGCCAGGAGATCAGCGCATGAGCACGATCAGGGAGCAGGCGCTGGCCTGTCGCGATGCCGCCCAGGTCGTCGCCGCGCTGGACAGCGACGCGAAGCGGGCCCTGCTGCGCGACATGGCAGGCGCACTGGAAGCACGTTCGGCCGACGTGCTGCGGGCCAATGCGCGCGACATGCAGGCGGCCGCCGACAAGGGCGTGCAGGGTGCGATGCTCGACCGCCTGCGGCTGGACGAGGCGCGGGTGGCCGGCATCGCCAACGCATTGCGCGAGGTGGCCGAGCTGCCCGATCCGGTCGGCGTGACGACCCGCCGCGAGACGCGGCCGAACGGCCTGTCGATCGAGCGCGTGCGCATCCCCCTCGGCGTGATCGCGATGATCTACGAGGCGCGCCCCAACGTCACCGCCGACGCCGCTGCGCTGTGCCTGATGGCGGGCAACGCGGTGATCCTGCGCGGTGGTTCCGAGGCGATCCATTCCAACACCGCGATCGCCGCCGCGTTGAAGTCCGCCCTGGAAGCGCACGGCGTGCCTGCTGCCGCGCTGACCCTGGTCGAGGACCTGCGCCGCGAGACGATGGTGGAATTGCTGCAGCTGGTCGACGTCGTCGACCTCGCGATCCCGCGCGGCGGCGAAGGCCTGATCCGCTTCGTGGCCGAGCACGCGCGCGTGCCGGTGATCAAGCACTACAAGGGCGTCTGCCATCTGTACGTGGATCGCGCCGCCGATCCCGAGCTCGCCTTGAACCTGCTGATCGACGGCAAGACCTCACGTCCCGGCGTGTGCAATGCGCTGGAAACCCTGCTGGTTCATCGTGCTGTCGCCGCCAGCCTCCTGCCGCGCGCGGCGCAGGCCTTGCGCCAACGTGGCGTCGAACTGCGCGGCGACGAAGCCAGTCGCGCCCTGGTACCCGACATCCAGCCCGCGACCGACGACGACTACGCCGCCGAATTCCTGGACCTGATCCTGGCGGTGCGCGTGGTCGACGATCTCGATGCAGCGATCGCCCACATCCGCCGTTACGGTTCGGACCACACCGAAGTCATCGCCACCGCCGACGAAGCGGCTGCTTTACGTTTCGTGCAGGCGATTCGTTCCGCCGTGGTGATGGTCAACGCCTCCTCGCGTTTCAGCGATGGTGGCGAGCTGGGCCTCGGCGCCGAGATCGGCATTTCCACCACTCGCCTGCACGCCTATGGCCCGATGGGCGCCGAGGCGCTCACGGTGGAGCGCTTCGTGGTGCGCGGGGAAGGGCAGGTGAGGCATCCGCAGAGCCGGATCTGAACGGGGGCGCTCAGCCTTCCAGATGTCCCTGCTTGCCCAGATCGCCGGGTTCGTCGTCGAGCATGCCGCGCGCGAGGTCGAAGGCCCGTGCGATGAAATTGCCTTCCGCTTCCCAGTAGTTCGCATCGCGCACCCGCACGCGCAGGACCATCAGGTTCGGATCGTCTCTCCCTTCCGGGAAGAAGACCTTCTGCACCGGTGACCACAATTCGCCGATGGTGTCCTCGTCGCGATCCATGCGCGCCCGCCCCCGCACCGAAACGTAGCGCGCTTCGCCCGGATGCGCATACGCGAGGTTCACTTCCGCGTCGTCGGTAAGTTCCTCGACCTTGTGGCTGTTGGCGGCGGTGAAGAAGATGATCTCGCCGTTGGCATCGATCTTCAGCGTCTGCAGCGGACGGCTGACCAGCGAGCCGTCCGCTGCATGCGTGGTCATCATCGCCACCTCGATGTCATCGATCATCTCGCCCAGCTTGTACAGGTCGCTGTCACGCGGTGCTTCGTTCTTCATGAGGTTTCCTGCCGGTTGAAAACCGCATCATCAACGGGCAGGGCTCAATATCCGATGAAATCGACGTGCAGCCGGTGGCAACTGGGTGATGCGCCGCGAGTCGGAGTCAGCCGGTTCGATGCCACTGGCCGACCGCCTCCGCAAACGCCAGGCAATCCGCGAACCGGTTGTACAGCGGCGCGGGAGAGATGCGGATGACGTCGGGTTCGCGCCAGTCGCCGATGATGCCGTTGGCCATCAGGTGTTCGAACAGGGCGCGGCCCTGTTCGCGGCCGGCGATGACGCGGATGGAGAGCTGGGCGCCGCGGCGGTCGGGTTCGGCGGGAGTCACCACTTGCAGCACGTCGGCGAGCCGGGTCTGTACCAGCCACTCGAGGTAGCCGGTGAGCTGCAGGGATTTTTCGCGCAGTGCCGCGATGCCGGCGCGGCGGAAAATTTCCAGCGATACGCGCAGCGGGGCCAACGCGAGGATCGGCGGGTTGGAGAGCTGCCAGCCGTCGGCGCCGATGGTGGGCTGGAACTCGGGGCCCATCTGGAAACGGGTGGTCTTGTCGTGGCCCCACCAGCCGGCGAAGCGCGGCAGCACGGCGGTGGCGTGGCGTTCGTGCACGAAGGCGCCGCCGACGGCGCCGGGGCCGCTGTTGAGGTATTTGTAGCTGCACCAGATCGCGAAGTCGGCGCCGCTGTCGTGCAATTGCAGCGGCAGATTGCCGACGGCGTGGGCGAGGTCGAAGCCGACGGTGCAGCCGTGGCGGTGGCCGAGTTCAGTGATGGCCTTGAGGTCGAACGCCTGGCCGGTGCGGTACTGCACGCCGGGCAGCATCACCAGCGCGATGCGCGAGCCGTGTTCGGCCAGTGCGCGTTCGATCGCGGCGAGCGAGGTGGTGCCGTTGGCTTCGTCCGGCTGCAGCTCGATCAGCGCGGTGGCCGGATCGAAGCCGTGGAAACGGATCTGCGACTCCACCGCGTAACGGTCGGTGGGAAACGCGCCGCCCTCGATCAGGATCGCCGGACGCTCGGCAGTGGGGCGGTAGAAGCTGACCATCATCAGGTGCAGGTTCACGCCCAGGGTGTTCATCGCCACCACTTCGACGGGTAGCGCGCCGACCACGGCGGCGAGGTCGTCGCGCACGAACTCGTGGTAGTCCATCCACGGCAGGCGGCCCTTGAAGTGGCCTTCGACGCCCAGCTCGCCCCAGTAGTCCAGTTCCGCGTTGACTGCTTCGCGCACCGCGCGTGGCTGCAGGCCCAGCGAGTTGCCGCAGAAGTACACGCTGTCTGACGGCCGGCTGTCGCGACCTTCGTGCGGCGGGATCAGGAATTCGTCGCGGAACGCGCGCAACGGATCGGCGGCGTCGCGGGCATTGGCCCAGTCGTGGGTGGCTTCGAACGTGACGGACATCGGGATTTCTCTTGGAGTCGGAGCCTCCGGCTGCTTTCAGGGGAGGTCGGGTGAGGCGAGGAGCCAGAGCGACCCCACCCCAACCCTCCCCTGCGTTGCAGGGGAGGGAGCGGTACGAGTTACTTCAATTGCGCGGCGAGCGCGGCGCAGCCCTTGTCGAACTCGGCTTTCCAGGCGGCACCGGCCTGGGTTTCGCTGGGGCGCATGCAGCGCAGCTGGATGGCGTGGCCGTTCTTGAACCAGTAGTGCTCGGTGTAGCTGAAGGCGGTGCCGTTTTCCTGCGCGGTGTAGATGTTGCTGTTGGGGCCGGGCGGCGTGTCGGCGACCTTGTAGCCGGGCAGCGCCATCGCCTTGGCGGTGGCTTCGCTGCGGTACTGGTTGAAGCTGTTGACGTCGGCGACCTGCTTCACCGTGACGGTGACGCGGGCGAGGCTGTTCCTGCCGGTGGGCGAGGGGTCGGGCACCTGGAACACGTGGGCTTCGGGGTCGCCCTGGGTTTCCATGATGCCCAGCCAGCTGTCGGGCGTGCTGAAGGTGACGGTGCCGTCGGCCATGCTGACGTCGGTGGCGTGCACGCCCGTGGCGAGCAGGGTGGCTGCGAACGCGATGGCGAGGGTGGTGCTGCGCAAGAGGTTCATGCGGATGCCTTCGAAAGGGAATCGGGAGCGAAGCGATGGAGAGGCAGGCCCAGCCATTCCAGCGCGGTGCCGTGGAACAGCCGCGCGCGGTCGGTGTCGTCCAGGCCCAGCGCCTCGATGCCGCTGCCGGGTTCCTGCTCCCCCAGCGGGAAAGGATAGTCGGTGCCCAGCATTACCTGGTGGACACCGGTCACATCCAGCAGGTAGCGCAGCGCCTGGTCGTCATGCACGCAGGAGTCGAAATAGAAGCGCTTGAGGTATTCGCGGGGGTTGCGCGGGTTGTCGGTGGCGACCAGGTCCGGGCGCATCTTGAAGCCGTGCTCGATGCGGCCGATGGTCGAGGGGAAACTGCCGCCGCCGTGGGCCAGCATCACGCGCAGTTTGGGCAGGCGTTCCAGCACGCCGCCGAAGGCCAGGCAGCAGGCGGCGCGCGATTGCTCGGCCGGCATGCCGACCAGCCACGGCATCCAGTATTTCGGCATGCTGGCCATGCCCATCATGTCCCACGGGTGCACCAGGATCGCCGCGCCGAGGTCGGCGGCGGCCTCGAAGAAGGGAAACAGCTCGGGCGCGTCCAGGTTCCAGTCGCCACAGTGCGAGCCGATCTGCACGCCCTGCAGGCCCAGCTCGTCGATGCAGCGCTCCAGCTCGCGGATGGCCAGGTCCGGCGCCTGCAGCGGCACCGTGCCGATGCCGGCGTAATGGCGCGGGTAGTCGCGGCACAACCCGGCCATGTGGTTGTTCAGATGGCGATGCAGTTCCAGTGCCTGGTGGCCCGGTGCCCAGTACGAAAACAGCACCGGCACGGTGGAGATCACCTGCACGTCGACGCCGAAGCGGGCGTAGTCGTCGATGCGCGTCTGCGGATCGAACGCCGAATCCCACACTTCGCGGAAGAAGCGGCTGTCCTTGTAGATGCGGTGTCGCCCGTCGGTATGGGTCATCACCGGAAAGCGGTCGTCGCCGTACTTGGCGGCCAGGTTCGGCCAGTCGCGGGGCAGGATGTGCGCGTGGGTATCGATCTTGAGCATCCGCGCAGTGTAAAACCTCCGCGCCGCGGCGTCGCGCCGCAGTGCGGAGGCGTGCGGCGGGATGGTTTACGGGGCCGGCGCGCCGTCGGAGCGGCTGCGGTTCATCACGTGGGCCAGGGTGTTGATGTTGTCCACCAGACGGTCGCTGATCCGCGCCAGCAGGTCGGCGGCGACGCGGTCGTCGCTTTCCCGCACCGAGGCGACCAGGGCGCGCTGCATGGCGCGCAGGTCGGGCAGGGCGTCGGCCATGCGCTGTTCGCGCAGCGCGCTGGCCAGGGCTTGCAGATTGGCGGCCGCCTGTTCGACGAAGCGGCCCAGGGCAGTCTGGTCGGGCAGCGCGGAGAGATCGTCGAGGGTGGCCTCCAGCGTCATCGCGGTGCGCGCCAGCCGGTTGCCGTTGGCGAACAGGGCGCGTGCCAGCGCCAGCAGTTCCGGCGGCGTGGCCGGTTCAGTGCGCATGCGGTCGATCGAGGCCTGCGCGTTGGTGCGGGCGGTGCGCGCCGCGGTGCGCGTGTCGCGATGGGCGGCGCTCTGCGCGGGTTGCGCCAGCGCGTGCAGGTAGCTGGCGTAGGCATCCAGCATCACCGCCAGCGCAGCACGGGCGCGACCGCGCTCCCAGGTCGGCCACGCCACGTAGGCGAGCAAGGCCATGCCGCAACCCAGGGCGGTGTTGATCACCCGGTCCGACACCGCCAGTCCGGGATTGACGCCCTCGAACGACAGCAGGATCACCACGGTGCCGGTCAGCGTCGCCACCGCGATGCCGTAGTGGGCGCCGGCGAGATAGCGGAAGGCCATGCACAGCACCGCCATCAGGGCCAGGTGCGCCCAGGGTTCGTCGGGCGTGATGTGCAGCAGTACCGTGGTCAGCACCAGGCCCAGCACGGTGCCGAGCACGCGCAGCAGGCCGAAATTGAAGGTGGCGGCGAAGTCGGGCCGCAGCACGATCGCCGCGGTCATCGGCAGCCAGTAGCCGTGCGGCAACTGCAGCAGACGCGAGACCCACAAGGCGACGCTGAGGCAGACCGCCATCCGCACGGCATGCCGGAACGCCACCGAGCGCGGGGTGAGGCTGGCGCGCAAGGTGGCCAGGGCCGAGCTGCTGCGCAAGGCCTTCGGCAGGCGGGTTTCCGCCGCGCTGGCACGCAGCTCGCCGCGGCTGCCGGCCCAGTCGGCGTTGCGCACGGCGGCGGCCAGCTGGCCGGCCAGCGCGTGGATGTGCGCGGCCAGTCCGTGCAGCGTGCCACCGCCATCGAGCAGCGCCTGCTCGCTGGCGCGCAAGGTCTGCAGTGCACGACCGGCCTGCTCGGGCGACTCGCCCTGTTCCAGCGCGGTGGCAATGGCCGCCAGCACCCGCGCGGCGTCGTCGCGGAACAGGCCGTGGATTGCCGGGTCCGCGTGCAGCTCGCTCATCGCGGTGAGTTCCAGCCGGATCCGCTCGGCCAGTTCCAGCAACACGCCGAAGGCCTCCATCGCGCGGCCATGGGCGCGGTGGCGACCCAGCAGGGTCTGCTGCAGCGTGGTCATCGCCTCGGTCAGCGCCGGCACCTCGGCGTCGTCGTGGTTCTGTTGCCGGGCCAGCGCGGCCAGACCGCTGTAGACATTGGCCAGTGCCAGACGCTCCGGCCAGTAGCGCTGCAGCGGCCACGCGGCCAGCGAAAACGAGGTCAGCAGCAGGCCACCGGCGAAGATCAGCGCGGCGCCGCCAAAGGCGTGTCCCAGCGAGCTCGGCGTGGAGGCGGTGATCACCAGCAGGATCATGCTGGTCATGCCGACCCGCGCGGTGTCGGTGCCGAACACCACCAGCAGCCCGCCAAAGAAACCGCAGGCGGCCGTGGCGATCAGCATGGGCAGCAGCTGCCCGCCGATCAGGAAGCCGACCAGCGCGGCGAGCCCGGCTGCCAGCGACGCCAGCAGCAGCTGGCGCATGCGCTGGCGATATGGCCCCGGCTGGTCGGAGAACATCGTGTCCAGCGCACCGGCGGCCACGCCCAGGCCGATCTGCGGATAGCCGGTGGCCATGCCCACGGCCAGTGGCAGCACCACCGCCGCGGTATTGCGCACCACCACCCGCCACGGCACGTCCGGCCGCTTGATGACGGTGAGGCTTTCGATCGCGTGGGCGCGTAGCGAATAACCGCTGGGGGGCATGGATATCGGGTCGCGGTGACGTGGGAACGTTGATTCTGCACTACGCGGGCGCAGGTCGTGGCGCGCAGCCGCTCAGGGCCTGTGAAGAAAACCACGTCCTGTGGTTTTCTTCTATCGCGCGTCCGGTACATGCCCGGACGTGCTCACGCGGATCAGTCACTGGCGTGCCCGATCCGCGGTCGGCCGTGCCTGGCCGACCTGAGAGGTTGAAAAACTCACAACCTCTCAGTCGTCCGCCCCGGCGTCCGCCGGCATGCCGTCTTCGTCGAAAGCGCCCAGCCGCTCGCTGATGCGTGGATCGTTGCGGTAGCGTTTGCGCAGTGTCTTGAGGTCGCGCGGCAATGCGTTGCAGCGCAACTCGTCCATCCGGCGATTGACCGCGACATCGCGCGCGGAGCCGTCACCGCCGAATTCGCCTGCGAAATGCAGGCAGTTTTCGCTGCGTGCGATGAACTTCGTCACCGGTCGGGGCCAGTCCGCGTCGCCCGCCCGGGCGGGCAACGCGGAAGCCGCCTGGATGACCAGCGCGGCGAACAGCAGGGCCAACCTGCTGCCTCGCCCGCGCCGGTTCGCCTGCATCAGCGGCCTCAGGCGCGCCCGGCGAACTCGCCGGTGAGCGTGTTCACCCATACCTTCTCGTCGTTGCTGATGTACTCGGGCACCTGCACCTCGATGCCGGTGTTGAGCTTCGCCGGCTTGTTGCGCTTGGTGGCGCTGGAGCCCTTCATTTCCGGAGCCGTGTCGACCACGGTCAGCACGATGCTGGTGGGCACCTGCAGGCCGACCGGCGCGTCGTCGATCAGCTGCACGTAATAGCCTTCGGTGTCCTCGACGACGTAGCCGGCGTTGTCGCCGACCAGTTCGGGCGAGAGCAGGTACTGGGTGTAATCCTCCGCGTCCATGAAGACGAACGCGTCGCCATCCATGTAGGAGAAGTTCGCCGCGCGGCGAACCAGGTCCATCTCGCGCAACTCGTCATCGGCGCGCAGGCTGAGGTCGAACTTGCGTGCGCCGGGGATCGAATACAGGGTGAAGCGGAAGGTGACGTTGCCGCCACGCGCGCTGGGCGAGCTGCGCTCGATGTCACGCACCTGGTAGACGGTGCCGTCATGCTCGACCACGTTGCCTTTCTTGACGTCGGAAGCTTTCATAAATTCACAAGGGCGTTGAAGTGAGGTCAGGGAGGGAGACAGGGCGAAAGGAGGGTCGCGCTGACAATGATGTTTCAGATGGACTGGGCAATTTGCCCAGAGCTCGTGAAGATGATCCCTCCTGTTTTCTTCACGACTATTCGTTTTCAACCTAGAATAAGTTGGTACTCTTCCTTTGCAGCAATCTTGAGTGACTGCAAGATCCCTTGCAAATCCTGGATTTTCTCGTCGTATTTCAACTGTTGATCTTCGTCAGTGGACATGGCCGAGAGCTTCTCGAGTCGACTTTCGTAGTGCTTGAGCGCTTCCCAGAGCAAATGATATTCGCTGACGATGGGATGGAATCCTTTAGCCGACATTCGAAATACTCCCGGAGGCGAGCAACTGAACGCGAGTTCTGTCCAGTCCAAGCTCTTCGAGTGCCCCCAGATACTTTTTCAGCGGCATATTATTTGCGGGGGCGATCATGTAATGGCCTTCATGGCCGGGGCGTTTATCTTTGACCAACTTGAGCTCGGAAGGAATTTGTGCTCCTTTCTTGATGCGCCATATCTTCTTGCCAGGCTTCCTCATGATCGGCGTCAAATGATCAAATGCTGAAAAACCATTGCCATTGGCTTGAACGGTCTCGATGCCATCCTGTTTGATGATAACTATATCGGTGCGTGCCCGATCTTCCGTAAACGCCGGCCATGTACCGTTTCCCATTCGGTAAAGGTCTTTTGTGAATTCGGCTACATCCAAAATGTAGATGTCTTCTGGACTGATCATTTCGCTTCTCCTTGTCGCAGTGACTTGCTGCCTGACCGGGTCGATATCTTACTTCGCTGCCAAGCGCACTGCGCCGTCCAGCCGGATCGTCTCGCCGTTGATGTAGCGATTGCCCAGGATGAAGGCGACGGTGCTGGCGTATTCGTTGGGCTGGCCCAGGCGCGGGGGGAACGGGATCGAGGCGGACAGCGACTGCTGCACGGACTCGGGCATGCCGTCGACCATCGGCGTCCAGAAGATGCCCGGGGCGATCGTCGCCACGCGGATGCCGAAGCGGGCCAGTTCGCGCGCCATCGGCAGGGTCATGCCGACCACGCCGCCTTTCGATGCCGAGTAGGCGGCCTGGCCGATCTGGCCTTCGTAGGCGGCGACGGAAGCGGTGTTGATGATCACGCCGCGCTCGCCGTCTTCGCCCGCTTCGTTGTTCTGCATCAGCGCGGCGCCGGCCTTGGCCACGTTGAAGCTGCCGACCAGGTTCACCATCACCGTGCCGGAGAAGGTGGCCAGCGGCATCGCGCCTTCCTTGCCCAGCACGCGGCCGGCGCCCAGGATGCCGGCGCAGTTGATCACCACGTTGAGGCCGCCCATCGCGTGATGCGCGGCGGCCACGTTGGTGGCCACGCCGTCCTCGGAGGTGACGTCGGTGCGGAAGAAGCGGGCGGTGGCTCCCAGTTCCTTCGCCGCGGCGTGGCCCTTGTCCTCGTTGACGTCGAACAGCGCCACCTGGCCGCCATGGGCCACCAAATGCTGCGCTACCGCGTTGCCGAGGCCGGAAGCCCCGCCGGTGATGATTGCCTTGACCTGATCGAGCTGCATGGGAAATCCTTGCTACCGGTGCCGAAAAACCACCATGGTAGCCGACCGGCGCCTGCGACTGCAGGCTGAACATCAAAGCCTGTCGCGACAGGGGATTCACGCGGCGTTGGGGTGATTCCGGCCATGTTGGCGTCGAACCGCCAGGCAGGTCTTTCCGTAGTCGTCACGACGGTTCCTTCCAACCAACGCAAGGGCGCAACCATGAACATGAAAAAGCTGCTGAGTCTTTCTGTGGCATGTGGCGTGGGGCTGATGCTGGCCAGCGGCTCCGTGCTGGCACAGGATCACGGCCGGGGTCACGGCCATGGCCACGATCGCGACCGACATGGCTACAACGACCATCGCGGCCATGATCACGGTCATTACTCGAACTGGCGCGACCGCGGCCGCCACGAAGGCTGGTACCGACGCGGTGGCTACCTGCCGGTGGAATACCGCACCCGTTACGTGGTGACCGACTGGCGTCACGACCGTCTGCGTCCGCCGCCCCGCGGCTACCACTGGGTGCGCAGCGACAACGGTGACTTCCTGCTGGTGGCGATCGCCACCGGAGCGATCGTCGACCTGCTGCTCAACCAGTAAGCGCCGGTCCGGCGATGACGGATGAAGGCGTGCCCGCCACGGCGGGCACGCCTTTTTCATCGCGTTGGCCGTAGGGCGGGCACCGCCCGCCGCTCTTCCTCACGACGTCGACGTGCCAGAGCCGGCGGGCAGTGCCCGCCCTACGCGCTTTGGCCCCGGTCTTCCAGCAGCGAATGCAATGGCGCCGGCGGAAGCCGGGGAAACGGCGTGACGGCGATGGGCGGATTCGCCGCAGGCTGCAGTTCCTTCTGCCACACGCCCACGTCCCACCATTGCCCCAGCTTGTAACCGCACTGGCGCCACACGCCGGCGGCAGTGAAACCCATCGCCTCGTGCATCGCCACGCTGACCGTGCCGGGCAGGGTGATCACGCCCACGGCCTGGGTGATGCCCTGCAGGCGCATCACGTCCAGCAGCACGCCGTAGAGCTTGCGGGCGATGCCGCGGCGATGCGCGTCGGCGCGCACGTAGATCGAGGTTTCGGCCATCCAGTCGTAGGCGGCGCGTTCGCGGAAGCGCCCGGCATAGGCATAGGCCAGGACCTCGCCGGCCTCCTCCCACACCAGCCACGGGTAGTGCTGCAGGCGCGTGCGCAGGCGTTCGCGCATCGCGTCCACGCCGGGCAGTGCGGTCTCGAAGGTGGCCACGCCGTCGCTGACCGACGGCGCGTAGATGGCATGGATGGCGGCGGCGTCGTCGTCGCGGGCGGTGCGGATCATCGGGCGGCCTTCAGCATTTCTCGTACTTCCAGTTGCGCTTCCTGCCTTCGGCCAGCCACTCCAGGGTGGTGGCGAGGCGTTTCTGGCGGGTGGCTTCGGTCTTCGCCTCGGTGATCCAGTCGACGTACTCGCGCTGCGCGCCGGGGCCGAAGCCTTCCCAGGTCTTGCGCGCGGCGGCGTGCTGCTTCCGGGCGAGCGCCGCGGCCAGTTCGTCCGGCGGGGTCGGTGCGGGTTTCGCAGCGGCCTTCGGACGGGCCTTCTTCACGCCCGCTTCGTTCAAGGCCATCGCCTTTTTCAGGTACGTGGCCAGTTGCTTGTCTGCCGGCAGATCCTTCGGCGTCGCGAGCTTGCCGAACTGCCCCATGCCGTCCTCGTCGCTGCCACCGGTCACTTCCTTCGACAGCCAGAAACCGAAGCTGCAGTGCTGCTTGAACGCGGCCATCATGCACATCGGCGCGGCCTTGTAGCTGAAGAACGGCATGCTCCACTTGATGCCTTCCTCCACCTCGGGGCAGGCGGCGTGCACGCGTTTGCGCAGGTGCTCGAGAATCGGTCGGGCGAACTCGGCGGATTTCGCGATATAGGCATCGATGCGCGGATCGTGGTTCGACATGGCCCACCTCACAGGTCGCGGATGAAGAAGCGGTCGCAACTGAAATGCCCGGTGCCGCCCATCGGCGCGCACAGCGCGGTGAAGCCGCTGCGCTTGTACAGAGCCTGCGCCGCGTCCATCCCGGTCAGCGTCTCCAGGTAGCAGCGGCGAAAGCCGTGCGTGCGGGCCGCGTCGAGGCAGCGCTCCATCATCGCCGTGCCGGCGCCGATGCCGCGCGCGGCGGGCAGGAAGTACATCTTGCGCAGTTCGCACACATCCGGCTCGGCGTTCTGCAGGGGCGCCACGCCGCCACCGCCGATCACCGTGCCGTCGCGCTCGACCACGAAGTAGCTGCTGCGCGGTTGGGCGTAGGACTCGTGCATCGTGTCGACTTCGGCGTCGTGGATCGCGAAGCCGGGGCCGTCGGCGCCGAACTCGGGCATCACGGCGCGGATGATCGCGGCCATCGCCGCGTTGTCGGTTGGTGCGATGGGGCGGATCAGGAATGCGTCAGTCATGGGGTCGCTGCGGGAGTCAGATAGGGGAGGCCGGCCTTCATCACGAAGACCGGGTGTTGCAGCGCATCGATCTGCGTGCTCGGATCACCGCTGAACGCCGCGAGATCGGCAGCCAGGCCGGGCGCGATGCGACCGAAACGCTGCGACTGGCGCAGGATCTTCGCCGCCACGTCGGTGGCCGCGTGCAATGCCTGCGCGGGGGTCATGCCGTCGGCCACCATCGCCGCCGGTTCGCGCCAGTTCTCGCCGTGGCGGAACACGCCCACGTCGCTGCCGTTGCCGATCGTGACGCCCAGCTTCAGGGCGCTGCGGAAGGCTTGTTCGGCTTCGCGCATGCGCTCGGTCGGCTCACTCTTGCCCGGCACGTAGTTCTGGAAATATTCGGCGGTGGACTCGACCGCGGTGAGCGTGGGCTCGTAGGCGGTGCCATGTTGCTTCATCAGCTTGAAGGTGGCCTCGCTGGCGCCGTAGCCGTGTTCCACGCTGTCCACGCCGGCCTCCACCGCCATCCGTACGCCGGCATCGCTGGCGGCGTGCACGGCCACCGGGCGGCCGATCTGGTGCGCGGTATCGATCAGCGCCCTCAACTCGGCCGGGGTGAAGGTGGGTGCGGTGGCACCATCGGGGCCGACGCGGTAGTCGCCGTAGATCTTGATCCAGTCGGCGCCGCGCGCGGCCTGTTCGCGCACCGCCGCCATCGCCTGGTCGACGCCGCTGATTTCCTGCGCGCCGCCGACCAGGGTGAGGTCGGGACGGAAACCCCGCGGGCCCGGGCCGTAGCTGGCGGTGGCGACGATCGCGCGGGTGGCCACGAACAATCGCGGGCCGGGGATCAGGCCTTCCTCGATCGCGCGCTTCACCGAGACATCGGCAAAGCCGGCTCCTTCGGTGCCCAGGTCGCGCAGCGTGGTGAAGCCGGCGAGCAAGGTGTCGCGCGCGTGTTTTGCCGCCAGCAGCGTGCGGTAGTCCTGCGGCTCGGTCAGCACCTGGTCGTTCCACAGCGTCTCGTTGTACGGATGCAGGAACAGGTGCGAGTGCAGGTCGATCAGGCCCGGTGTGAGCGTGGCGCCGGGCAGCTCGACGCGGCGTGCATCGGCGGGCGCGTGGAGGGAGGCGGCCGGACCGACTGCGGCGATCGTGCCGTCGTGCACCAGCACGGCCCAGCCTGCGTGCACGACATCGCCGTCGGCGGTCCAGACACGTTCGGGCAGCAGCAACCAGTCGCCCTTAGGCGTGGCGGCACCGGCGGACAGGCTGCAGGACAGGATCAGCACTGCCGCCGCCGTCCGCCACCAGGTCATCAGGCTTGTGCGCATCGCTTCATCTCGTCGACCGAAAGCCGATGATAGTGATCGCGATCGGGATTTCGCGAGTGGCTCAGGCCACGGCCGTCCGCGCGCGGGTGACCCGGCTGGCGGTGTCCTTGTGCAGTTGCGCGGCGAGCCAGGCGCCGGTGGCGACCAGCAGGTCGAGGTCGATGCCGGTCTCGATGCCCATGCCGTGCAGCATGTAGACCACGTCCTCGCTGGCCACGTTGCCGGTGGCGCCCTTCGCGTACGGACAGCCGCCGGTGCCGGAAACGGCGCTGTCGACCACTCGCACGCCTTCTTCCAGGCAGGCCAGGATGTTCGCCAGCGCCTGGCCGTAGGTGTCGTGGAAATGCACGGCCAGCGCCGCCATCGGCACCTCCTGCGCCACCGCGTGCAGCATCGCGCGTGCCTTGGCCGGCGTGCCCACGCCGATGGTGTCGCCCAGCGAGATTTCATGGCAGCCCAGCTCGTGCAGGCGCCGCGCCACGCGCACCACGTCGCTGAGCGGCACCTCGCCCTGGTACGGACAGCCGAGCACGGTGGAGACGTAGCCGCGTACCTGCACGCCGTCGGCCCGGGCCTGTTCCATCACCGGGATGAAGCGTTCGATGGATTCGTCGATCGAGGCGTTGATGTTCTTGCGGTTGAACGCTTCCGATGCGGCGGTGAACACGGCGATCTCGGTGGCGCCGACTTCGCGCGCCCGCGCGTAGCCCTGCAGGTTCGGCACCAGCACCGGGTAGCTCACGCCTGGCAGCTTGCGGATGCGGGTGAACACCTCGGCGGCGTCGGCCAGTTGCGGCACCCATTTCGGGCTGACGAAACTGGTCGCCTCGATGGACTTGAGGCCAGTGGCGGAGAGCCGGTCGATCAGCGCGACCTTCACCTCGGCCGGCAGCAGGGTCTTCTCGTTCTGCAGGCCGTCGCGGGCGCCGACTTCGACGATGCGGACGTGGTTGGAGGTGTTCATGAAAAAGCTCCGGAGGACATCATTTCCCTTCTCCCCTCGGCGACTATAAGGAGTCCCCTTGTGGGTGAGAAGGTGCCCCCGAAGGGGCGGATGAGGGTGCGAGGCCGGTGCGGGCATTTCGCTCCGGCCGAACCCTCACCCCAACCCCTCTCCCGAGGGGAGAGGGGCTTTAAAGCTCAGTCGGCAAAGCGGACCAGCACGGCGTCGGCTTCGACAAACTCGCCCTGCGTGGCGTTGATGCTTTCGATGGTGCCGGCGCGCGGTGCCTTCAAGGCCAGTTCCATCTTCATCGCTTCCATCACCAGCAGTTCCTGGCCCTGCTCGACCGTGTCGCCGGCGTTGGCTTTCACCAGCACGATGCGGCCCGGCATCGGGGCGATGATCTGGTTGCCGCCGGCGGCGTCGGTCGCTTCCCAGGCGAAGGCGGCGGCCCGGCTGAAGCGGTAGCGCTGGCCGTGGGCGTCATGCAGCAGCACGTGGGCGGCATCGACACGCAGAGGCACACGCTGTGACTCGCCGGCGAAGCGGGCGCTGAGACCATCGTCGAGCAGACGCGCGCCACGCACTTCGCAGGCGGCTGCGCCGCGGCGCAGCTGGTAGTTGCCGGCGTGGCCGTGGGCGTCGATGTCGTAGCGCTGTTCGCGCCAGGTCAGCGCCACGATGCGCTTGCCGGCGTGGCCGATGCGCCAGGCGTCGGCACGGGCCCAGGGCGAATGCGGGTCGGTCGCGTTGCCCCTGATGCTGGCTTCGTCGTGGAGCAGGACAGCGGTGGCGGCGGCGAACAGCACGGTGTCGCCCGGCACCACGTCGCCGACCAGGAACTCTTCAAGGTGGCGATCGAGATATCCGGTATCGATGTTGCCTTCGACCACGACGGGATGGCGCACCAGCCGCTCGAGGAAGCCGATGTTGGATTTCGGGCCGATGATCTCGCTGGCGGCCAGCGCTTCGCGCATGCGCTGCAGGGCCTTCGGGCGGTCCTCATCCCACACGATCAGCTTGGCGATCATCGGGTCGTAGAAGATCGTCACCGTGTCGCCCTCGATCACGCCGCCGTCGAGGCGCACGTGCTGCGAAGGACTCGGCAGGCGCAGCGTCTGCAACTTGCCGGAGCCGGGCAGGAAATTCTGGTCAGGGTCTTCGGCGTACAGGCGTACTTCGATCGCGTGGCCCCGCGAAACCACGTCTTGCTGGGCCAGCGGCAGCGGTTCGCCATCGGCGATGCGCAACTGCCACTCGACCAGGTCCACGCTGTGGGTCAGCTCGGTGACCGGGTGCTCGACCTGCAGCCGCGTGTTCATTTCCATGAAGTGGAAATCGCCCGCGGGGCCGACGATGAATTCCACCGTGCCGGCGCCCACGTAGTTAACCGCGCGGGCGGCGGCCACCGCGGCGGCGCCCATGTCGGCGCGCTTTTCCGGGGTGAGGAAGGGCGAGGGCGTTTCCTCCAGCACCTTCTGGTAGCGGCGTTGCGCGGAACATTCGCGCTCACCGAGGTGGATGATGTTGCCGTGGCGGTCGCCGAAGATCTGGAACTCGATGTGGCGCGGGTGTTCCACATAACGCTCCAGCAGCATCGAGGCGTCGCCGAAGGCGGCCTGCGCCACGCGTTGGGCGGTGGCCAGCGCCTCGGGGAATTCGGCGTCCGAGCGCACGATCTGCATGCCCTTGCCGCCGCCGCCTGCCGAGGGCTTGATGATCAGCGGATAGCCGACCTGGTGCGCCTGTTCGGCGAGGAAGACGTTGTCCTGCTGGTCGCCGCTGTAGCCGGGTACCAGCGGCACGTCGTGCCTCGCCATCAGCTGCTTGGCGGCGGCTTTCGACCCCATCGCCTCGATGCTTTCGGGGTCCGGACCGATGAACACGATGCCGGCGTCCCTGCAGGCGCGCGAGAAGGCGGTGTTCTCCGACAGGAAGCCGTAGCCGGGATGGATCGCCTGGGCGCCGCTGTTCTTCGCCGCATCGAGAATGGCGTCGATGCGCAGGTAGGAATCGGCCGGCAGCGGACCGCCGATCGGCCACGCCTCGTCGGCCAGCCGCACATGCTGCGCGTCCTGGTCCGCCTCCGAATACACCGCGATGGTGTGGATGCCGAGGCGGCGGCAGGTGCGGATCACGCGGCAGGCGATCTCACCGCGGTTGGCTATCAGTACACGTTCGAACATGCGAGTCCCTGGAAGCGTTCGTGTCGATGCAAAGCGTCTAAAACTAGCAGATCGCGGCGCGCTTACGGTTGCGCCACCCATGCCGGCGCGCGCTTGTCGAGGAAGGCGCCCAGCCCGTGCTGGCCTTCGGGAGAGACGCGCAGGCGGGCGATCAGTGCGGCGTTTTCGGTATCGATGCGTTCGGCTTCGGCCGGATCGGCGCCGCCGATGCGCAAGGCCAGCTGCTTGGCCTCGCGCTGGGCCAGCGGACCGGCCTTGGCCAGGAAATGCAGCTGGCGCTCGATCGCCTCGTCCAGTTCGCTGCCGGTCGACACCGCATGCAGCAGGCCGATCCGGTGCGCCTCGGCGGCGTCGAAGACCTCGCCGCTGACGAACAGCCGGCGTGCCTCGCGCAGGCCGATCGCGGCGATCACGTAGGGCGAGATCACTGCCGGCACCAGGCCCAGCTTCACTTCGGACAGCGCGAACTTGGCGGTGTCCACGCCGATCGCGATGTCGCAGCAGGCGACCAGGCCCACGCCACCGCCATACGCGGCGCCGTTGACCCGCGCGATGGTCGGCTTGGACAGGAACTGCAGGTTGCGCATCAGCCGCGCCAGGCGCAGCGAATCCTCGCGGTTTTCCTGTTCGCTGGCGCCGGCCATGCCGCGCATCCAGTTCAGGTCGGCGCCGGCGGAGAAACAGCTGCCGCTGCCGGTGAGCACCACCGCGCGCACGGCCGGATCGGCGTCGGCCCGGGCCAGCGCCTCGGTCAGCGCGGCGATCAGCGCGTCGTCGAACGCGTTGTGGATCTGCGGGCGGTTCAGCGTGAGCCAGGCGACCGCGCCGCGGCGTTCGCTGAGGATGGAATCGGTCATCAGGTCGTCCCCGCAAATAACGCGATGATAAACGTTGTCGCAGGGGTGGCCCGGGGTGCTGCAGCCGTATCGACAAAAGGACTACAATGCGAATTGTTCTTATTTGAGATTTTCGCCCGTGCGTCTGTCCGAATTGCCCAAGGGTGCCCCCGCCGTGGTCGACCGCGTGCACGATGCGCATGCGGCCGATCCGATCGCGCAGCGCTTGCGCGACCTGGGCTTTGTCGATGGCGAGCCGGTGCGCGTGGTGGCGGTGGGGCCGATGGGTGGCGATCCGGTGCTGATCCAGATCGGCTTCACCCGCTTCGCGCTGCGCAAGGCCGAGGCCAGCCGGGTCAGCGTGCGCAGCGAGGCGGCGGCATGAGCGCGTCGACCCTGCGCATTGCCCTGGTCGGCAATCCCAACTGCGGCAAGACGGCCCTGTTCAACCTGCTCACCGGCGGCCGGCAGAAGGTGGCGAACTATGCCGGCGTCACCGTGGAGCGCAAGGAAGGCCGCTTTACCGCGCCGTCCGGCCGGGTGCTGCAGATCCTGGATCTGCCGGGCACCTACAGCCTGGACGCGAACAGCCCGGACGAGATGATCACCCGCGACGTCTGCGCGGGCAATTATCCGGGCGAGGCGGTGCCGGACCTGATCGTCTGCGTGGCCGACGCCACCAACCTGCGCCTGCACCTGCGCTTCGTGCTGGAGGTGAAGCGCCTCGGCCGCCCGGTGGTGCTGGCGCTGAACATGATGGACACCGCACGCCAGCGCGGCATCGTGATCGACGTGCCCGAATTGCAGCGTCGGCTCGGCCTGCCCGTGGTCGAAACGGTCGCGGTGAAGCGCGGCGGCGCGCAGGCGCTGATCGAGCGGGTCGATGGCGAGGTTCCCGCGGCCGCGCCGGTGCAGCCCGATGACGCGGCCAGCCGCGCCGACCTGCACGCGCAGGTGCGCGAGCTGCTGGCGGCCACGCTGACGATGCCGCGCGCCACTGCCGCGATCGACGACACGCTGGACCGCTGGGCGCTGCATCCGGTGTTCGGCCTGGCGATTCTTGCGGTGGTGATGTTCCTGGTGTTCCAGGCGGTGTACTCGATCGGCAAGCCGATGACCGACGCGATCGCCGACGGCTTCGACTGGATGGGCGGACACGCCGCCACGCTGATGCCGGCGGGGCCGCTGCAGAGTCTGGTCACCGATGGCCTGTTCGGCGGCCTGGGCACGGTGCTGGGTTTCCTGCCGGAAATCCTGGTGCTGTTCCTGTTCATCATCGTGCTGGAGGAGTCGGGCTACCTGCCGCGCGCCGCGTTCCTGCTGGATCGGCTGATGCTGTCGGTGGGGCTGACCGGACGCTCGTTCATCCCGCTGCTGTCCAGCTTCGCCTGCGCGATCCCCGGCATCATGGGTACGCGCAGCATCACCGATCCGCGCGACCGGCTCACCACCATCCTGATCGCGCCGCTGATGACCTGTTCGGCGCGGCTGCCGGTGTATGCGCTGCTGATCGGCGCGTTCATCCCGATCCGCTACGTGTTCGGCGTGTTCAACCTGCAAGGCGTGGTGCTGTTCACCTTGTATCTGGCGGGCATTCTCGGCGCGATGCTGGTGGGCTGGGTGATGAAGCACATCCGCCGCGACAAGAGCGAGCACGCGCTGATGATGGAGCTGCCCTCGTACCGCGTGCCGAAGCTGCGCGACGTGGCGATCGGCCTGTACGAGCGCGGCATGATCTTCCTGAAGCGGCTGACCGGCGTGATCCTGGGCCTGACCGTGCTGATGTGGTTCCTGTCGACCTTCCCCGGTGCGCCGGAAGGCGCGACCCGGCCGGCTATCGAATACAGCTTCGCGGGTTACATCGGGCGCGGCCTGCAGTACATCTTTGCGCCGATCGGCTTCAACTGGCAGATCAGCCTGGCGCTGATCCCGGCGTTCGCTGCCCGCGAGACGGCGGTGGCCGCGCTGGCCACGGTCTACCTGGTCGGCGGCGAAGCGGCCGGCGGGCTGGGTCATGCGCTGGCCGGGCAGATCTCGCTGGCCAGCGCGCTGTCGCTGCTGGTGTGGTTCGCGTATGCGCCGCAGTGCATGTCCACGCTGGCGATCATCAAGCGCGAAACCGATTCCTGGCGCAACGTGGCGATCTCGTTCGGCTACATGTTCGTGATGGCCTATACCGCGTCGTTCATCGTCTACCAGGTGGCGAGGGCGCTCGCATGAGGACGCGTCCATGAGTGCCGGTCTGCTGCTGCAGTACGTGGTGATCGGCCTGGCCGTGCTGGCCAGTGTGTGGATCGTGCTGCGCAAGCTGGCCCGGAAAACCACCAATCGCTGGATGGCTGCCGCGTCGATCCACCTCAGCCAGCCCGGTCGTGGCGCCCTGGTGCGGGCGTTCGGCCGCCGCCTGCAGCCGAAGGAAGCCACCGGCGACTGCAGCGATGGTTGCAGCACCTGCGGCGCCTGCGGGCCGAAGCCGCCGGCTGCGGCGCGTCCCGGCGAGCCGATGCCGCTGGAGTTTCGTCCGCGGCGCTGATTTGGCGGGCATTGCCAGCCGGTTCTTGCTGGTGAATGTTTCCGTGTGGAGAAGATCAAGAGCGACCCCACCCCAACCCTCCCCTGCAAGCAGGGGAGGGGGGGCAAAATCGGAGCATGAAAAAAGCCGGCTTGCGCCGGCTTCTCGTACAACTCGAATCGCGCCCCGGCTTACGCCAGTTCGCGGATCTTCGCGTTGAGGCGGCTCTTGTGGCGGGCGGCCTTGTTCTTGTGGATCAGGCCGCGGGCGGCGTAGCGATCCATCACCGGCTGGGCGGCGGTGAAGGCGGCAACGGCGGCTGCCTTGTCCTTGGCCTCGATGGCCTTGACGACCTTCTTCAGGGCGGTGCGGACCATGGAACGTGCGCTGATGTTGCGCAGGCGGCGCTGTTCGGACTGGCGCGCGCGCTTCTTCGCGGACTTGATGTTGGCCAAGGTAGAACTCCGGAATGCAGGGTTGAGGTTGGAAAAAGACGCCAATTATGCGGGCGATTCGCCGATGCGTCAATCATTTACGCCGCCGGAATGGGCCGGCGGGGGCGTGTCGCCATCGAGGTGTCGCCATTCTGCCATATCCGGGCTGTCATCCGGCCCGCACGGGCTGTCAGACTGTGCGCCCTGCGCGATCGGCGCCCCAGGCAGAAACCAGGCACTCATGAAGTCACCCAGCATGCTCCGCGGACTGCTCTCGTTCAGCAGCATGACGATGATTTCGCGGGTATTGGGCCTGGTGCGCGACATCTCGATGAGCCACGTGTTCGGCGCCACGGTCGCCACCGATGCGTTCGTGGTGGCGTTCCGCATCCCCAACTTCATGCGCCGGCTGTTCGCCGAAGGGTCGTTCTCCACCGCCTTCGTGCCGGTCTTCACCGAGGTGAAGGAAACCGGCAGTCACGATGACCTGAAGCGACTGATGGCGACCGTGGCCGGCACCCTGGGCGGCGTGCTGCTGATGGTGACGGCGCTGGGGCTGATCTTCGCGCCGCAGCTGGCCACCGCCTTCATCCCCGGCGCGCTGGACCAGCCGCACAAGTTCGACCTGACCACCGAACTGGTGCGCTGGATGTTCCCGTTCCTGCTGTTCGTGTCGCTGACCGCGCTGGCCGGCGGTGCGCTGAACAGCTTCCATCGCTTCGCGATGCCGGCGCTGGCGCCGGTCATCCTCAATGTCTGCATGATCGTGGCGGCGCTGTGGATCGCGCCGCACCTGCATGTGCCGATCCTGGCGATGGGCTGGGCGGTGCTGCTGGCCGGCGTGCTGCAGTTGCTGTTCCTGCTGCCGGCCCTGCGCAAGCTGGACCTGCTGGTGCTGCCTCGCTGGGGCTGGCGCCATCCGCAGGTCAGGAAAATCATGCGGCTGATGGTGCCCACGCTGTTCGGCTCGTCGGTGGCCCAGATCAACCTGCTGCTGGACACCATCGTGGTGTCGCTGCTGGTGACCGGATCGCAGACCTGGCTGTGGCAGTCGACACGCTTCCTCGAACTGCCGCTGGGCGTGTTCGGCGTGGCGCTGGGCACGGTGATCCTGCCGTCGCTGTCGCGTCACCACGTGGGCACCGATCGGGCCGGATTTTCGAAGGCGCTGGACTGGGGGCTGCGCATCACGCTGCTGATCGCGGTGCCGGCGGCGATCGCGCTGGCGCTGCTGGCCGAACCGCTGGTGGCCACGCTGTTCCAGAACGGCCAGTACACCGCCTTCGACACCCGCATGACCGCCGCCGCCGTGCTGGCGCTCAGCTGCGGTCTGCCGGCCTATGCGCTGGTCAAGGTGGTGCTGCCGGCGTTCTATGCGCGCCAGGACACCCGCACGCCGGTGAAGGCGGGCGTGGCCTCGCTGGTGATCAACATGATCTTCAACGGCTTGCTGATCGCGTTGTTCTTCGAGCTGTGGGCGCCGGCATCGGTGAAGCAGGGCAGCTGGCTGGACGGCATCGCCCAGGTGCCCGGCCTGCACGTGGGCCTGGCGCTGGCCAGTGCGCTGGCCAGCTACGTGAACTTCATGCTGCTGTGGCGCTGGCTCAAGCGCGCCGGCGTGTACCAGCGACAGCCCGGCTGGGCGCGGCACTGGCTGCGGCTGGGCTCGTCCTGTCTGGCGATGGCCGCGGTGCTGCTGCTGGGACGCTGGCTGTGGCCGGAATGGGTTAACGGCGTCGCGGTGGCCACCCGGCTGTGGCGCCTGGCCGTGCTGGTGGTCGCGGGGGCGGGCACTTATGTCGCGGTGCTGTTTGCCGGCGGCTTCCGCCTGCGCGATCTGCGCGGGGCGTGAACCGCGCCCGCGCGATTATCGGCAGGCGTCCGGCCGTTATACTCGGGCGATGACGAAACTTTCCAGGGATGTCGCGGGCCCTTGCCTGACGCCGCGCGGCAGCGTGATGGCGGTCGGTGCATTCGATGGCCTGCACCGTGGCCACCAGGCCTTGCTGGCGCAGGTGCGCGAACGTGCGCAGGCGCTTGGCTGCAACCCCGTGGTGGTCAGCTTCGAGCCGCTGCCCCGGGCGTTCTTCTCGCCCGAACCGGTGCCGCGACTGTCCAGCGTGCGCGAAAAACTTCGCGGCTTTGCCGCCGCTGGCATGGAGCAGGCCCTGCTGCTGCGCTTCAACCGGGCGCTGACCGCGATGTCGGCCGAGGATTTCGTGCGGCGGGTGCTGGTCGAGCGCCTGGCTGCGCGCGAGGTCTGGGTGGGTGGCGACTTCCGCTTTGGCCACAAGCGCGGCGGCGACGTGGCCTTGCTGGAGCGCATGGGCGCCGAACTGGGCTTCAGCGCCTGCACCATGCCGGTGATCCAGCTGGAGGGCGAACGGGTTTCCGCCAGCCGCGTGCGCGCCCTGCTGGCCGCGGGCGATTTCGCCGGCGCCGAGCCACTGCTGGGTCGTCCGTTCGTGATCGACGGCAAGGTCGAATACGGCAACCAGCTCGGCCGCACGCTGGGCTATCCCACCGCCAACATCCACCTGCAACAGCGGGTCAGCCCGATCCAGGGCATCTTCGCGGTGCGCGTGGGCCTGGGCGAGAGCGAGTGCAGCTGGCCCGGTGTGGCCAGCCTCGGCGTGCGCCCCACGGTGAACCAGGTCAGCCAGCCGCTGCTGGAAGTGCATCTGTTCGATTTCGACGGCGACCTGTACGGCCAGCGCATGGCGGTGGAGTTCGTCGCCAAGCTGCGCGACGAGCAGAAGTTCGACGGGCTGGAGACGCTGAAGGCACAGATGGCGCTGGACTCGCGCCAAGCGCGCGAGCTGCTGGGCATGAACCCGCGCCTGGTCGGTCCGTGAGGCGGCTTCCGGCAGGCGCCGGTATCGTTTAACTTTGAACTCTTTGTCCGCGCTGGCGGACGGCAACGCTTCCATTACGGCACCCAGGCAATGACCCACGACTACAAGAGCACCATCAACCTGCCGCAGACGGACTTTCCGATGCGCGGCGATTTGCCGAAGCGCGAGCCGGGCTGGCTGGCCGAGTGGGAGCGGGTGGGGCGCTACGCGCAGATCCAGCAGAAGACCGCGCACCGCGACAGCGTGTTCGTGCTGCATGACGGCCCGCCGTACGCGAACGGCCCGATCCACATCGGCCATGCGGTGAACAAGATCCTCAAGGACATCGTGGTCAAGTCCAAGCTGCTGGCCGGTCAGCGCGCACCCTACGTGCCGGGCTGGGACTGCCACGGCCTGCCGATCGAGATCGCCGTGGAGAAGAAGTTCGGCAAGCCGGGCGACAAGCTCGACGCGGCGGCGTTCCGGCAGAAGTGCCGCGAGTACGCCGCCGAGCAGGTCGACACCCAGCGCAACGACTTCAAGCGCCTGGGCGTGCTGGGCGACTGGGATCACCCGTACCGCTCGATGGATTTTCGTTTCGAGGCCGACATGCTGCGTGCGCTGGCGCGGATCGTTTCCAACGGCCACGTGCTGCGCGGCGCCAAGCCGGTGTACTGGTGCTTCGACTGCGCCTCGGCGCTGGCCGAGGCGGAGATCGAATACGCCGACAAGGTCTCGCCCGCTGTCGACGTGGCCTATGACGCGCTGGACGCGAAGGCGCTGGCGAAGAAGTTCGGCGTGGAGGCCGGCGACGCCATCGTGGCCATCCCGATCTGGACCACCACACCGTGGACGCTGCCGGAAAGCCAGGCGGTGTCGCTGGGTGCAGATCTCGAATACGCGCTGATCGAAGGCCCTGCGCGCGACGGCAAACGCGTACTGCTGGTCGTCGCCAGTGCCTTGGTCGACAAGGTGGCCGCCCGCTATTCCCTTCTCCCTCCGGGAGAAGGTGTCCGCGGGACGGATGAGGGTGCTCAGGTCCTCGGCCATGCCACAGGTTCTGCCCTGGAAGGCCTGAAACTCCGCCACCCGTTCTATCCGCGCGAAGTGCCTGTGATCCTCGGTGAACACGTGTCGGCGGACGACGGCACCGGCGCGGTGCACACTTCGCCCGACCACGGCGTGGAGGATTTCGTGGTGGCCCGCGAGTACGGCATCGGCCTGCTCAACTACATCGAGCCGCGCGGCACCTATCGCGCCGACACGCCGCAAGCGGACAGCCTCGCGCTGGGCGGCATGCACATCTGGAAGGCCAACGAGGCGCTGGTCGAGCTGCTGCGCCAGCGCGGCGTGCTGCTGGCGTTCTCGAAGATCGAGCACAGTTACCCGCACTGCTGGCGGCACAAGACGCCGGTGATCTACCGCACCACGCCGCAGTGGTTCATCTCGATGGAGCAGCAGGACCTGCGCGAGACGGCGCTCACCGCGATCAAGAACGTGCGCTGGGTGCCGGGCTGGGGCGAGGAACGCATCGCCGGCATGGTCGCCGGGCGGCCGGACTGGTGCATCTCGCGCCAGCGCACCTGGGGCGTGCCGATCGCGCTGTTCGTGCACAAGGCCACGCAGGAGCCGCATCCGCATTCGGTCGAACTGCTGGAGCAGGTCGCGCAGAAGGTGGAGCAGGGCGGCATCGATGCCTGGTTCACGCTGGATGCGGCCGAGCTGCTTGGCGATGACGCGAAGGATTACGAGAAAGTCACCGACGTGCTCGATGTCTGGTTCGACTCCGGCGTCACCCACTACACCGTGATCGACCAGCGCCCCGAACTGCAGCAGGGCGCCGCCACGCATTACAAGGTGATGTACCTGGAAGGCTCCGACCAGCATCGCGGCTGGTTCCAGTCGTCGCTGCTGACCTCGGCGGCGATCCACGGCCGCGCGCCGTACAACGAGGTGCTCACCCACGGCTTCGCGGTGGACGCCAACGGTCGCAAGATGTCCAAGTCGCTGGGCAACGTGGTGGCACCGCAGAAGGTGATGGACACGCTGGGCGCCGACGTGTTGCGCCTGTGGGTGGCCTCGGCCGACTACCGCAACGAGATGACCGTCTCCGACGAGATCCTGAAGCGCGTCTCCGACAGCTACCGGCGCATTCGCAACACCGCGCGTTTCCTGCTCGGCAACCTCGACGGTTTCGATCCGGCCGTCCATTTGCTGCCGGTGGAAGACAGCGTCCTGCTCGACCAGTGGGCCGTGCAGCAGGCGTACGACGTGCAGCAGGCGGTGATCGCTGCCTACGAGCGCAACGATTATCCCGATGTGATCGCGCGCATCCAGAACTTCTGCACCAACGAACTGGGCGCGCTGTACCTGGACATCACCAAGGACCGGCTCTACACGATGCCGGCCGACAGCCGCGGCCGCCGCAGCGCGCAAAGCGCGATGTACCGCATCGCCGAGGCGCTGGTGCGCTGGCTGGCACCGGTGCTGAGCTTCACCGCCGAGGAAATCTGGCAGCAGCTGCCCGGTGAGCGCAGCGACAGCGTGCTGTTCGAGACCTGGTACGACGGCCTCAGTGCGGCGCAGAGTTCACCAGAACAGCGGCGCTGGTGGGCCGACCTGCTGGCCATTCGCGACTCCGCCTCGCGCGTGCTCGAGGGCATGCGTAAGGCCGAGCAGATCGGCGCGGCGCTGGAGGCGAAGCTGGTGGTCCACGCCGACGCGGCGCTTTCCACCCGCTACGCCGAGGCCGCCGACGAGCTGCGCTTCTTCTTCATCACCTCCGACTTCACCCTGGCCCCGCTCGCCCCGCGTGCGGACGACGCGGTGAAGGTGGAGCTGGATGGCGCCGAAGCCTGGGTTTTCGCTAGTGTCAGCGGCGCGGCGAAATGCGTGCGCTGCTGGCACCGCCGCGACGACGTGGGCAGCCACGCCGCGCATCCGGAACTGTGCGACCGCTGCATCAGCAACATCGAAGGGCCGGGTGAGGATCGCCGCTGGTTCTGATTTGCGCTGTGCCTCCCTCCCCTGCGCAGCAGGGGAGGGCCGGGCTGGGGGCGCTCTTGATCTGAATCTCGCAAGATCAAGAGCACCCCTCCCAACCTCCCCCTGCGTTGCAGGGGGAGGAGCCATTCCCAAGCGAGTTTCCGTAGATGATCAGCAAACCCAATGCCCTCCCTTGGCTCTGGCTGTCCGCCGCGGTCATCGGACTGGATCAATTGAGCAAATGGTGGGCGCTGCATGCGCTGCAGCCGATGGGCGTGCCGCACCCGGTGATTCCCGGTTTCCTCAACTGGACGCTGGCCTTCAACAAGGGCGCCGCCTTCAGCTTCCTGGCCAGCAGCGCGGGCTGGCAGCGCTGGTTCTTCGTGGTGCTGGCGCTGGTGATCAGCGCGGTGCTGGTGACCTGGCTGGCGCGCACGCCACGGCGCGACTGGCGCACCAGCCTGCCGCTGGCGCTGATCGTGGGCGGTGCGATCGGCAACCTGATCGACCGGCTGCACGCCGCGCAGGTCACCGACTTCATCCACGTCTACTTCCGCCAGTGGGATTACCCGGTGTTCAACCTGGCCGATTGCGGCATCACGGTGGGCGCGGTGATGCTGGTCGCGTTCGGCCTGTTCGCCGGCAAGCCGGCGGACGGCGTGCGATAATTCGCCGCTGCAGCCTTTCGCATCTGCGAAGCGCACTCCTCCATCTCCCCATGCTTCGCAGAGGGAGGGACAAGGTCACGAGTTCCCATGGATATCCTGCTTGCCAACCCCCGCGGCTTCTGCGCCGGCGTCGATCGCGCCATAGCCATCGTCGAGCGCGCGCTGGAATCGTACGGCGCGCCGATCTATGTGCGGCATGAAGTGGTGCACAACCGCTACGTGGTCGACAAGCTGCGCGCCGATGGCGCGGTGTTCGTCGAGGAGCTGCATGAAGTGCCCGATGGCGCCACGGTGATCTTCAGCGCGCACGGCGTGTCGCAGGCGGTGCGCGAGGAGGCCGATCAGCGGCATCTGAAAGTGTTCGACGCCACCTGTCCGCTGGTCACCAAGGTGCACATGGAAGTGGCGCGGCTGGGCCGCATCGGTCGCAGCGTGGTGCTGATCGGCCACGCCGGGCATCCGGAAGTGGAGGGGACGATGGGTCAGTGGAACCCCGCCAACAGTGGCGAGATCCTGCTGGTCGAGTCGCTGGAAGACGTCGCCACGCTGGCGCCGGCGTTCCCGCAGCTGTTGTCCTATGTCACCCAGACCACGCTGTCGGTGGACGACACCAAGGCGATCATCGACGCCCTGCGGCAGAAGTTTCCCGACATCGAAGGGCCGCGCAAGGACGACATCTGCTATGCCACGCAGAACCGCCAGGACGCCGTGCGCCGGCTGGCCGACGCGGTCGACCTGATGCTGGTGGTCGGCTCGGTCAACAGCTCCAACTCCAACCGCTTGCGCGAGCTGGCCGAGAAGCAGGGCGTGCGTTCGTTCCTGATCGACGGCGCCGAACACATCGAGCGCAGCTGGCTGGATGGCGTGGGCCGCATCGGCCTCACCGCCGGCGCCTCCGCGCCGGAAAAGCTGGTGCGCGACGTGATCGCCCGCCTGCAGTCGTGGGGCGCCGGCGCGGTGCGCGAACTGGATGGCGAGCCGGAAAACATCACCTTCGCCCTGCCCAAGGAGTTGCGCGTGGTCGGCGACAACAGCTCCAGCCTCTGACCCGCAGCGCGTGCGGCCCCACGGGGCGCTTACCGCCCGCCGCTTGCGCCACCCTGCCGCGACAACGTAAAATCCGCGGCTCTTTGCCGGAATAGCTCAGTTGGTAGAGCGGCGCATTCGTAATGCGTAGGTCGCAGGTTCGACTCCTGTTTCCGGCACCAGAACTTCAAGGGCCCGCGCAAGCGGGCCTTTGCTTTTCCGGAGCGCGCCCCGTCGCCCGTGATCCCCGTCACCCTTTCCGGCGTGCCAGTGGCCGCTTGTCGGCCAATCCCTACCGCTGGTCGGCTGGGGGCTGGCTGGCGCGGGCGGCATGGGTACAGTGCGCTCAGGGGTATCAGGGAGAATTCCATGCAAGTCTTGTCGTGTCAGCGAGCCGTCTCGCTGGTCGCATCGCCCAGGCGGACGCGCGCGCAGCGCGGCTTCACGCTGGTCGAGCTGATGATCACGCTCACCATCGCCGTGGTGCTGCTGATGATCGCGGTGCCGAGCTTCAAGAACCTTACGGCTTCCAACAGGCTCACGACGGCCGCCAACGATGTTGTCCATGCGATCAGCGTGGCGCGCATGGAGGCGATCAAGCGCAACTCCACCACGCAGTTTTGCAGCGACGCGTCCAGCGCGAACTCGAGCACTGACCTGGGCAAGGCATGTGGTACCGAGACTGGCGCGGTTTGGGCGATGAATAGCGCCGGGGTTACCCAAGTGCTGGCGGGTGCCCCGGGCCTGGTCGCACCGCTGGAGCTGAAGGGAAACGCGACGGCCCTGACGTTCAATGCGCAAGGACTGGCCCACAAACCCGGCGTCAGCACCCTCTATGAAGGCACCGTGGTGGATATCTGCACCAGCCAGATGAAGGGAAACAAGGACAATCATCGGGTGATCACGATGACGGCCGGTTCGATTCTCGCCACCACCACGACCTCGGGAACTTGCCCCTAGTGATGAACATGACGACAAATCTCATGCCCAACCGTCCGGCGGGGAAGTCCGCGGCCGGCAAGCGCTCCCTGCAATCCGGTGTCGGCCTGATCGAGGTGCTGGTCGCCGTGCTGGTGCTGTCCATCGCCTTCCTCGGCATCGCCGCCCTGCAGGCGATGTCGCTGTCCACCAACAACAGCGCCATGGCGCGCTCCATGGCGACGATCTCCAGCTATTCGATCCTCGACGCCATGCGGGCGGACATGGCGGCAGCTCAAGGTGGCAGCTACAACCGCACCGGTACGTCAGCGGTAAAGGCCAACGCCTGTCCCGCAGGGACGGGTTCGCTGGCCAACTACCAGATCAGCCAGTGGTGCGGTCAGCTGGGCAAGGCATTGGGTACGGCTGACACGACCAAGGGCGACATCAGTTGCACTGCGGTGGACAAGAGCGCGAACTGCACCGTCACCATCAGTTTCGACGACAGCCGCGCCGGAGTCGGTGGCAGCAACGTGCAGCAAGTCATCACCAGGGCCATGCTATGAGCCGCAACCCCATGTTCAAACGCGACAATGGCCGGTCCCTTCGATCGTCACAGGGTTTCACCCTGATCGAACTGATGGTGGCCATGCTGCTGGGTCTGATCGTGATCGGCGGCGTGGTCAGCGTGTTCATCGCCAACCAGCGCACCTATCGCACCAACCAGGCGCTCGGTGACGTGCAGGATGGTTCGCGCACGGCGTTCGAGATGATGGCGCGCGACATCCGCGATGCCGGGCTTACCGGCTGCACCAACAACGGCCGCGTCTCCAATGTCCTGAATAACCGGACCACCGCCTGGTGGGCCAACTGGAGCAACACGCTGGTGGGTTATGACCACACCCAGACGGACGCGGCGGTCGCCATCGGCACCGCGGAAAAGGCCCGGCTCGCGGGCACCGATTCGCTCATGCTGCTGGGCGCGTCCAACACCGGCTACACGGTGAAGCTCAACAGCGAGCCGGCTGGCACGTTCACGCTTAACGAATCCAGCCCGGATCTGCAGGCCGGCGACCTGATCATGGTGTGCGATCCCGACCACGCCGTTGTCTTCCAGTTGAACAGTTTCGCCAGCGCCACGATTACCCATGACACTAGCGGCAGCCCTGGCAACTGCTCCAAGGATTTCAGCTACCCCACTGTCTGCAGCGGCACCAGCAGCTACGTGTTCACGCCCAACGCGCAAGTCGCCAAGCTCAACGCGGTTGACTGGTATGTCGGCGTGAATCCGTTGGGCGGAAGCTCGCTGTACCGGGTCGGCCTGGAGAACGTTGGCGGCGTGCCCACGCCAAAACCCCAGGAGATGGTGCGTGACGTGACCGCGATGACGTTGGCCTATCACCAGTCGGGCAACGCCACTTTCGTCCCTGCCTCCACCGCTGGCATCAACTGGGCCCTGGTTGATGCCGTACGGGTAACGCTCACCCTGGAAAGCGTCGACAAGAAGTCCGGTACCGACGCCAAGCCGATCTCGCGAACCTTCACCGCCACCACCACCGTACGCAACCGAGTGCTCTGACATGATCGCTGTCCGATTCTCCAGCCCGTCTCTTCCGGTCCACCGCCAGCGGGGCGTGGCCCTGGTGGTGGCGCTGTTGCTGCTGATCGTGATCACCCTGGTCGGACTGGCCGCCGTGCGCGGCACGATCATGCAGCAGCGCATGGCCTCCAACCAGTTCGATCGGCAGATCGCCTTCCAGAGTGCGGAAGCCGCGATGCGCGCCGCGCAGGCGCTGGTCGCCACCAATCCGAGCGACATTGCGCGCAACTGCCAGGCCGGTGGCGTGTATTGCCAGGGCAATCCATTCGATGATCCGAACCTGGATCAGACCAAGATCATCACCGTCCAGTCGGGCAGCGCCGCCGGTCAGTTCGCTGCTGGTAGCCTGGCGGTCAGCAAGCCGCAGTACGTTATCGAGAACATGGGCAACTGGTACGACCCCAGTACCAGCACCGGGTACGGGCAGAGTGCCAATGCGCACAACTATGGTGCCCAGGGTACGTCCACCACCTCGGTTTACTACCGTGTCACCGCGCGCAGTGGCAATCCGGCTGAAGTCGGTGACCGTGCCGTGGTGACCTTGCAGTCCATGATCAAGCAGGGATGACCTGCCGTTTCACCTTGACCCGGCGCATGGGCCTTTCCATGACGCATCCTTCGAGAGCGCTACCGTCATGAACACATCCTTCCGTCCCCGCAGCAAGTCCGCCGGCTTTTTCAGCCGCCTGCTGTACACCGGCCTGTCGATCTGGATGCTGGGCGCCGTCTATACGCCGGCGCTGGCGGCGGTCAAGGTGGATCAGTCGCCGCTGATCATCCAGCGTTCGCTTCCGCCGAACGTGGTGTTGATGCTGGATGACTCGGGGTCGATGGACTGGGATTACATGCCCGACTGGGGCTATTTGACCAGTACCACGGATGATGCCCTGCGCAATGCCAGCATCAACGGCGTTTATTACAACCCGAACACAAATTATTCGCCACCGCCCAAGGCTGATGGCACCAGCTACCCTGCATCACCTAGTCTTACCGGTGCCTACAAGGACGGGTTTCGTGATACCAGCACAACGGATATCACCAAATTCAATGGTGGTAACACCACCTACGCGCGAAAGTTTCCGTATTACACGATGTTTACCATTGCGACGGTCACCACTTACACGGCGACCATGAAGTGCGCATCCGGCGACGCGCTCCAAAGCGGCGGATCCAACGATGGTAAATGCAAACACGATAATGGTTTTTGGTCCAATCCACGTTACACATATCTGACTCCCAACGTGCCAACCTGCACCAGCGGCGACGTGTTAAGCGGTTCGACTTGCACAAATACCAGCTACAACAACAAGTATTACTTCACTTACACTACTGGTTCGGGCAACACGCAAAATTATGTTGGCAGCACGGGTGACTGTGCTGTCTTGCCTGCGGCCAGCAAGGCCGTCTGCGACGATTCCACGACCGCGCAGCAGAATGTGGCCAATTGGTTCTCGTATTACCGCACCCGCATGCTGATGGCCAAAAGCGGTCTGATGAATTCGTTCTCGACCCTGGATACCACGTTTCGTGTCGGTTTTGGCTCCATCAATGGCAACAACAACTCCAACCTGCCTTCCGACACGGTGACATTCAACAGCAAGACGATTGCCCGTGTGGCGCCGTTCGGCGACGATTATTCCGCGACGCAGAAGACAAATTTCTGGAACTGGTTGAAGGGGGAATATCCCAACGATGGCACACCATTGCCTTCGACTCTCGATGCCGTTGGCCAGTATTACCAGACGGATCAGCCGTGGAAGGGAATGGAGTCTGACCCTGATTACACGACAGCTGCTGCAAGCAAGCAGCTGGCCTGCCGGCAGTCCTACACCATCCTGACCACCGACGGCTTCTGGAACGGCAGCCTGCCGCCCAGCATCGGCGACTACGATGGCACTGCGGGAACCACGGTGACCGGCCCGAACAGCCAGTCTTACACCTATGCGCCCGCGGCGCCGTACTCCGATGGCATTCTGTCGACTTCCACAGACACGAAGCCTCCCACCTGCAGCAAGAATTACTCATTGACCGCGCCGGACACGGGTCATTCCACCTACTACTGTTACCGCTCCAGCAAATACAGCGAGCAGGCACCCAGTTGCAGCAGCGGCTATACGCTGAGCGCGGACCGCGGCACCTGCAGCAAGACCACCACCACCGGCACCAGTTGGAGCAATACCCTCGCCGACTATGCGATGAAGTACTGGAACACCGATCTTCGTTCCGACATGGACAACGAAGTGCCGACGAATGCAGAGGATCCTGCGTTCTGGCAACACATGTCCACCTTCACCCTTGGTCTGGGCTTCTCGCCTCTGTACTCCGACCAGAAGACGGCCATTCCGATGGACCAGGTGTTCGCCTGGGCCAACGGTGATGCCAACAAGGCGATCACCAATTTCAGCTGGCCAAAGCCTTCCGCCGATTCGCTCAACAATATCGCTGACCTCGCCCACGCCGCGGTCAATGGTCACGGTGGTTTCTACTCGGCGAACAGTCCGGATGCCTTCGCCAACGGCCTGAAGGAAGCGCTCAAGCGCGCGGCCGAGCGCGTCGGTACGGGCGCCAGCCTGGCGGCGAACTCCACGCAGCTGCAGACCGGCACGGTGGCTTACCAGGCGAACTACTGGACGGCCAAATGGAAGGGCGATTTGAAGGCGCTGGCGGTGGATTCCGCCACTGGCGCCATCGCGACCAGCGCGTCGTGGAACGCATCGACTGCCATGCCGACGTCGGCAAACCGGAACATCAAGACCTATAATCCGACGGCCGCGGCGGGCAGCCAGTTCGTCGACTTCAAGGTGTCGGGCAGTACGCTTCCCTCGCTGTCGACCGCGCAGCACACGGCGCTGAGCAGTATTGCGGGAACGGCGACCAACGAAGCCGACCTGATCAGTTACCTGCGCGGCGACTCTTCCAAGGAACAGACCAACAAGGGCAGCTACCGCAACCGCGACATCGCCATCGGCGACATCGTGAACTCGCAGCCGGTGTACGCGGGTGCGCCCAATCCCAACCAGTTCTACACCGAGGCGTTCACGGGCTCCTCGACGTTCTCCCAGTTCGCCAGCGACAAGGCGAGTCGCGCCGGTACTGTCTACGTGGCGTCCAATGACGGCATGCTGCACGGGTTCGATGCCGCCACCGGCGCGGAAAATTTCGCCTACCTGCCAGGCGCGGTGATCACGTCCGGCGTGAGCGCCCTGGCCAGCGTGGAGTACGGCGGCACGGTGGATCACGGCTTCTTCAACGATGGCGAATTGACCATCAGCGATGCCTACATTGGCAGTCCGGTCGGCTGGAAGACCGTGCTGGTGGGCACCACCGGTCGTGGCGTGGCGAAGACGGTGTATGCACTGGACATCACCGACCCGGCCAGCGTGAAGTTCCTGTGGGAGCGCTCGGGTGGTGATGGAATCATCGACAGCGGCACCACGAGTAACAGTGGCTATATCGGCCAGATGACCGGCAAGCCGGTGATTGCACAGACTGCCGATGGCACCTGGTCGGTGTTGATCGGCAATGGCTACAACAGTGCGGCCGGTGAGTCAGCGCTGCTGCAGTTCGACCTTGCCACTGGCACCTTGCACGTGCACAAGACCGGCGACAGCAGCGGGCTGGCTGCGCCAGCGGTTTGGATGGATCCGTCGGGCAATGGTGTCAGCACGGCGGCCTACGCGGGTGATGCCAACGGCAACGTGTGGTCGTTCGCGATCAACACCAGCGCGGGAACATCCACCACGGCCACGCCTGACAGTAACGGCGTGAAAGTGTTCAAGGCTGTCGACGACAGCGGCAATGCCCAGCCGATCACGGCAGGCATGCTCGCTGGCAAGGACCCGGCCACGGGCAACACGTGGGTATTCTTCGGCACCGGCCAATATCTGACGACCACCGACCTGGCCAACCTGAAAACACAGAGCTGGTACGGCCTGATCGTGCAGTCGGGAACCAGCGGGCTGGCGGTGACCGACGCCTCGACGCGCAGCGCCAACCTGGTGAAGCGTTCCATCACCGCCGAAGTGGGCAATGGCCGCACTGTGACCACTTTGGCGCAGGCGGCCGCAGCCAGTGCCGCGATCACCGGCAAGTCCGGCTGGTACATCGACCTGTTGTCACCCACGGGTACGGCTGGCGCGGCCGTGCAGCAGGGCGAGCGGATGGTCACGCCCAACCAGTTCCAGGGCAACCTGTTGTTGGGTACCACACGTATCCCGCAGGCTACCGATCCCTGCAACCCGTCGGGCAAGGGCTGGATCATGGCGCTGGACCCGTTCACCGGCACCAACCCTTCGGCGAACTTCTTCGACCGCAATGGCGATGGCAAGGTGGATTCGTCCGACTCGGTGGGCGGTACGCCGGCCGCGGGCATTGGTTTCAGTTCGCTGCCGAACAATCCGATCTTCGTCGGCAGCACCATGCTGACCAGTTTCGACAACGGCTCGACCAGCAGCATCAAGACCTCGAGCTCGACCGGACAAATCCAGCGCGTCTCCTGGCGAGAGCTGATCGCCCAGTAAAGGACTGAATGATGAAATCGCTCTCGAATCAAGGCAGTTGTTTCTCGAACCTCGGGTCGCCGGCGACCCGGGGCCAGGGTGGATCGCGTCGCATTGGCGGCTTCACCCTGATGGAGCTGATGATCACGGTGGTGATCATCGCGATCCTCGCGGCGATCGCGTGGCCGATCTACAGCAAGTACATGGTCAAGACCCGGCGGGTGGCTGCGGAGGGTTGCCTGTCGGAGTACGCGAACTACATGGAGCGGTATTACACCACCCATCTGCGCTACAACAACGATGGTGCTACGCCCCCGGTTGCCAACACCAAAGATCTGGCCAACCTGAGTTGTGCCGGCAATTCGCAGACCGGCCGTTTCTATACCTACGACCTGCCGGCGGCATCACTGACTGTGTCTGCTTACGTACTGACGGCTACGCCGCAGGGCGTGCAGGCCACCGGCGACACGAAATGCGGCAAGCTGTCGCTGGATCAGACCGGTGCGCGCGGTGCCGACGGCACCGACCCGGGCTCATGCTGGTGACGAGGAACGCGACGCGCGCATGACGGCGCGTTGCACGGTTCGGTAGCGATTCGACCACCGGCCTTCCGCTGCAACAGCGGAGGGCCGGTTTCTTTTTGGGCGGTCGCCAGCCGCTTTCTCCGGGCTGCCAAGTCGGACACGAACCATCATTCGCGTCGCGTGCGGGGCGGCGGACGGTGGCGCGCCCTGCGGAGTGTCGTGAGTTTGCGTGAATCCGGCATTGTTCGCCCTGTGAGCGCGGGGGTGTGTTGCGCTGTCGCCTTGGCAATGCTTTGATCGGCGGTCATGAGCCAGACTGATACCCATCGCGCGATCGATACCGTATGGCGAAGCGAATCCGCGCGGTTGATCGCGGGGCTGACCCGCATGTTGCGCGACGTGGGGCTGGCCGAGGAGCTGGCGCAGGATGCGCTGGTGGCGGCGCTGGAGCAGTGGCCGCGCGTGGGCGTGCCGGAGAATCCCGGCGCGTGGTTGATGACCACGGCCAAGCGGCGCGCGATCGACCGTCTTCGCCGCAGCAAGCTGCTCGAACGCAAGCATGCGCAGCTGGTGCATGAACTGGAGCACGAACAGGAGCATGCGCAGGCCGCGGTGGAGGCGGCGCTGGATGATCCGTTCGGCGACGATCTGCTGCGGCTGATCTTCGTCGCCTGCCATCCGCTGCTGTCGATGGAGGCGCGCGTGGCGCTGACCCTGCGCCTGCTCGGTGGCCTCAGCACCGAGGAGATTGCGCGCGCCTTCCTGATTCCCGAGCCCACCATCGCGCAGCGCATCGTGCGGGCCAAGCGCAGCCTGGCCAAGGCCGAGGTGGCCTACGAGGTGCCACGGGGCGACGAACTGCACGAACGCCTTTCCGCCGTGCTCGGGGTGATCTACCTGATCTTCAATGAGGGCTATTCGGCCACCACCGGCGATGACTGGATGCGACCCGCCTTGTGTGAGGACGCGTTGCGGCTGGGGCGCGTGCTGACCGGCCTGATGCCGCGCGAAGCCGAGGTGTACGGGCTGCTCGCGCTGATGGAAATCCAGGCGTCGCGCTCCGCCGCGCGGGTGGATGCGCAGGGCGAACCGATCCTGCTGCTCGAACAGGATCGCCGCCTGTGGGATCACCTGCAGATCCGCCGCGGACTGGCTGCGCTGGAGCAGGCCGGCAGGCTGGGCGGGGCCGATGGCCCGTACGCACTGCAGGCGGCGATTGCCGCCTGTCATGCGCGCGCCCCGACCAGCGAGGAGACGGACTGGGATGGCATCGCCGGCCTGTACGCGACGCTGGCCGAAGTGGCGCCGTCGCCCGTCGTCGAGCTCAACCGGGCGGTGGCGGTGGGCATGGCGGCGGGCGCCGCCGCCGGGTTGGCGCTGGCGGATGGGCTGGTCGACGAGCCGAGCCTGCAGAAGTACCACCTGTTGCAGGCCGTGCGGGGCGATCTGCTCGAACGACTCGGCCGTCGCGAGGCGGCGCGGGAAGCGTTCGAGCAGGCGGCCGCGCTGACCATGAACCGGCGCGAACGCGAGCTGATGCTTGGCCGCGCCCGCCGGTGTGCGGACGAGCCGCCGCCGTGAGCCGGCGGCATCGCCCTTGTTCCCAGCCCACTGCACGTCATGATGGATTCCTGCCTGCGGGCGTGCTGAAGTAGGCCGCAAGGGGAAGCATCGTCCACGCGTACCGGACACTGGCGAACGGATGAACAACCAGGAACAGGCCCGCGCCGAACTCAGGGAACGCTTCTACCGGAGCGTGGCCGAGACCCTCGCGCTGCTGCATGCCCAGCCCGATCGCGATCGCGAAGGGGTCATGCAGACCATCGCCGGCATCCTGGCCTCGACCATGGATCTGCCGCTGGTCTGGATCGGCCGGCGCGAGCCGGTCGGCGATGCCGTCCAGGTGCTGGCAGCGGCCGGCCCGGCGGCGGCTTACGCGACGGCGCTCAAGCTTAGCGCGGATGCCTCCATGCCGGGTGGTCGTGGCCCGGTAGGCATCGTGCTGCGGCAGGAACAGGCCCGCACCACGCCGATCGATGCACCGGAATTCCAGCCGTGGCGCGAGGCGGCACAACCCTGGGGCTTCGGCTCCTGCATCGCGGCTGCATCGAGGACACGCGACCAGGGCCAGCTGGTGCTGGTGGCCTATTCCGCCGATGGTGGCCCGAGCCTGAGCGGTGAACTGCTCGACTGGGAGCAACGGCTGGTCGATGAGCTGGCCCGTTTCTGGGACCACCACCTGCTGCTGCAGCGCAGCCTGCGGATGAGCCGCTACCGCGACGCGCAGCGCACGATCCAGCGCGCGCTGCTGGAGCAGCCCGACCCCGAAGCGGTCTACCGCACGCTGGCGCAGGCGCTGGCCGGAATCGCCGGTGCCGCCGCGGTCGACGTGTTCGCCGCCGACGGTGACGACGGCCTGTTGCGCCGGGTGGCTCTGGTCGGACCGCTTGCCGAGGCCATGCTGGCCTTGCCGTTGCCACCGCTGCGCACGGACGCCGGCGCGGTGCCGGCACCCACGCTGGCCTTCATGCAGGGCACGCCGGTGATCCGGCGGCTGGGCGTGGCTCCAGCCGAAGGCGACGTCTACGAGGGACTGTCGGCGCGCGCCGGGGCGCTGGGTTGCTGGCCGCTGTTTTCCGCACCGAACGATACGACGGCAAATCGGGCGCCGGTCGGCGTATTTGCCGTGGCCACCGTCGAGCCGGATGCGTTCGACGACGAGATGTGCCGTCTGCTGGACGAAATAGCCGAAGCCGCCGGGCTGGCCTTGAAGCAGCATGCCCAGCGCGATGCGCTGCTGCAGGAGCAGCAGCGGCAGACTTACCTGGCGCTGCATGACGACCTCACCGGGCTGCCCAACCGGCGCGCGCTGGATCAGTACCTCGACAAGGTGCTGGCGCAGGCCCGCCGGCAGTCCCGCCAGGTCGCCGTGGGCCTGCTCGACCTGGATGACCTGAAACCGATCAATGATCTTCGCGGCCACGCGGTGGGCGATCGCATCCTGGTCGAGGTCGCCAACCGGTTCCAGCAGGTGCTGCGCGCCAGCGATTATGCAGCGCGCCTGGGCGGCGACGAATTCGTGCTGGTGTTCGGTGATCTGGAGGACGAGTCCGAGCTGGACGAATTGCTCGGACGCGTCGACGCGGCGCTGCGCCGGGCGATACGGATCGACGATGCGGTATTTTCGGTCGGCGCCAGCCTGGGCATCGCGATGTATTCCAGCCAGACGATCGCCACCGGCGAACAACTGCTGCGGCGCGCCGACCAGGCGATGTACCAGGTCAAGGCGCGCAAGCGCAGCCGTTCGCGCTGGTGGGGCATGGCCTTGCCCGAAGGCCAGCGGGATCACACGGTCGAGCTGGATGTAGTCGCCTCGCCTTATGGCGATCACGCCGGCATTCTGCTGCAGGCCTGCCGGGAAACCTGGGAACGCCAGTTGCCGGCGGTGGTGGAGCAGTTCCACGCCGGATTGGGCCTGCACGAAGGCATCGCCAGGCTGCTCGACGTGTTGCCGGCGGCCGACCTGGAAATCTTGAAGATACGTGTCCTGCAGCACCTGCAATTCCTGTTGCGCCCGGACCTGGACATGGACACCCACCGAACGCGGGCCAGCCGGACCGGTCTGTTCCACGCCGGTTGCGGGCTGGAAGAGGTGTGGCTGCTGGAGGCGATCGAACAGTTGCGCGACATCCTGGCGGTGCAGCTGGGCGGCAGCGGACCGAACGATCGCCGCGCCCTGGCCATCCTGTTGCAGCGCCTTGGCATGGAGCGCCAGTGGCAGCTGGAGAGCATGCGCGAGCTGCAGCGTCGCCGGGTGGCCCTGCTGGCCCGGGTCAATGCGCTGGCGTGGTCGGCCGAAAACTATCTCGAGCTGATCCAGGGCGTGGTCGATGCGCTGGTGTCGCATCGGGAAATCGCCGCCTGCGCAGTGGGCCGCCCCGACACATCGGGTGAACTGACCTACGAGGCGGTGGCCGGCGTGGCGTTTGCCGAATACCTGCACGCGCTGGGCACCGGCAAGGCCATGCCGATCCGGGTGCAGGCCGGCAGCCAGGACGGCGAGGGGCCCAGCGGCCGGGCCTGGCGCAGTGCGACCATCCAGCGCTGCACGCATTACGGCAGCGATCCATCGATGCTCGGATGGCGCGACATCGCGCTGAGCCTGGGGGTGGTTTCCAACGTGGCGATTCCGCTGTCGCCGGTGCCGGCGACGCCGGCCGTACTGCTTACCCTGTACAGCCCGTATGCCGGCGGTTTCCAGGGCGAGGACCAGCAAGCCTTCGTGGGCCAGATCAAGAGCGTGCTCGACCTCGCGCTGGCGCGCCTGGCGCCGCCGAGGCAGGGCACCGAGCTGTTGCCGTTCTTCGTGCGCGAGCGCTGGCGCGCGCGGGTCGCGACCGACGCATTGCAGATGCACTACCAGCCGCTGATCCGCCTGGCCGATGGCTCGATCAGCGAGTTCGAGGCGCTGGCGCGCCTGCGCGACGACAGCGGCGAACTGCTGTCGCCGGCGCGCTTTCTTCCCGCGCTGGGCGCCGACGATCTGCTGGCGCTGTTCGGCCAGGGCGTGCGGCAGGCGCTGGCCTGCCGCGAAGCCCTGCTGCAGGCCGGCCACCCGCTGGACATGTCGGTGAATGTACCCGCGGCCGCGCTGGAGGATGTGCGCTACGCCGGGGTGCTGTCCGGCCTGCTGTCCGGCAGCAGCTGTCCGCCGCCTTCATTGCTGCTGGAAATACTCGAGTCGCCGATCGGCACCGAACATGACGTGGTACTGCACGGCCCCGGCATGCAATCGCTGCGGGCGCTGGGCATACGCCTGGTCGAGGACGACCTGGGCGCCGGCTACAGTTCGCTGATCCGTCTGCGCCAGTGGCCGTTCGACCGCATCAAGATCGACCAGGCCATCGTGCTGCAGGCGCGGCAGGACCCGCTGGGCACCTTGCGCTTCATCCGTCAGCTGATCCGCATCGGGCACGACCTGCAACTGGAGGTGGTGGTGGAGGGGCTGGAGTCCGCCGACCTGTTCGAGGCCGCCGCGATCCTGGGCGCGGATTTCGGCCAGGGTTATGCGCTGGCCCGCCCGATGCCGGCCGATGCGCTGGCGAACTGGCTGGTCGGCCATCGGCATCCGCCGCGCCGGGGCGGGCCGCGAACCGGGCTCGGCGCACTGGCCGGCGAGTTGCGCTGGGAAGAACAGTTCGTGGCGCTGCCGCCGGAGCCGGCGTTCTGGGCAAGGCATGCCGAGGGGGACTGCGATCCGGGCGAGTACCTGCACGGTGCGAACCTGGGCACGGCGCTGAATGCGAGTCATCAGGCGATGCACGAGGCGGCCCTGGCCGGTCCGCTGGACCCGGTCTATCGTCGCCGGCGCGAGACCTTCCTCGCGTTGCTGGTCGAACACGTGCTGGAGCGGGAAGGCGGTTGAGCGGCCTTGCGCCGGCGCGCGTCAGTCCGCGCGCTTGCCGCGGACGCGTTTCCTGCTGCCGCTGGCGCGCGCGCTCTGCGGTGCTCCGAACGCACCGGCTTCCTTCATCTGCTCCATCCACGACAAGGCGTCGAGGTAGGCCAGGAAATGCTGGAGATAACCGGGCGAGAGTTCGCGCATGAGGGTGAGCGAACGGTGCACCAGGCTGCCGGAATTGAGCGGGCCGGCGTTGGCCGGCACCTGCTCGAGCGATTGCCGCAACTGGCTGCGGGCGCGCACGTGCGTCCACAGGCTCCTGAATTCGCCCAGTGATTCGAGCACGGGCAGGGCGGCCGGCGCGGGCGCTTTTCCGGTGACGGCGGAGTCGGCACGAACCGCGGCGATTTCCTCGACCAGCCGGCCCAGCGCGCCAGCCGCGGAGGGCCGGGCTGGTGTCGTGGCGTCATCGAGTGCGCCGGTCGAACGCTCGACTTCGTTCGCATAGGCCTCGACCAGACGGGCCAGCCGTTCGTCCAGCATGCGGCGCGCAGTGCCCTGCCGATGTGCCGCGTGCCGCTCCAGCGCGTCGATGAGCTGGAAGCGGACGGGGTCCAGCCGATCGGCCTGCCGCTCGCGCCACGCGTCGAGCATCGCCCGGGTTCGCGAGCAGGACTCAGTCACGGGGCGGGGCCGGCTGCTTCGGGATCGGCGACATCTCAACGCGCCGGTTGCGCGCCCGTCCGTCCTCGTCGACATTCGGACTCACCGGCTGCTGTGCGCCGAACGCGGCGGCAAACACGGCAGAGGCCGGCAGGCCATCGGCGATCAGGGCGCGCGTCACGGTCAGGGCGCGCTGAGCGGACAGCTCCCAGTTGTCGGCGAACTGGCGGTTGCCGTCGCTGATCGGGCGGTCGTCGGTGAAGCCGCTGACCATCAGGATTTCATGGCGCGAAGCGAGATACGCGGCCAGCGGCGCGGCCAGGCTCTTCAGCAGGTCGCGCCCCGCGGGTTGCAACTGGTCGGAGTTCAGCGCGAACAGCACGCTGCCGCGGATGCCGATGCGTCCGTTGACCAGGGTGACCCGACCGGCGGCCAGCGGCACGGCCAGCGCCTGCTCCAGCGTGATGCGGCGCTGCGCCTCGATCTGGCGCTGACGCACTTCCTCCTGAAGCTTGCTGGACAGCTGCAGCTGCATGCCGATCACGCCCACCAGGATCAGCACGAACACGCCGAGCAACACCGACATCAGGTCGCCGAAGGCGGCCCAGATCGGCGCGCCCGTGTCCTCGATGCCATCGGTCTCCCCGCTCATGCAGTTTCGGCCCCGGTGCTGGCGGCGAGCTGCTGCATCTCGCCGATGATCTGCTTCTGCGACAGCATGCTGAGGTCGATGACTTCCCTGGCTTGCGCCACGTAGTAGGCCAGTTGTTCGTCACTGCGTTCCAGCGACTTGTCCAGCGCCGCCTGGATGCCAAGCAGGCGATCCATCAACATGTCGTTGGCCATGCCGAAGCTGTGCACCGCCCCGGTGAGCACTTCGCCCAGGCTGGCCACTTCGGTCGCGCTGCTGCTGACCTGGACGGCTACTGCGCCGAGCTTGCCGGTTTCGTTTTCCACGTGCTCGGTGAAGCGGCTGCTGACCCGTTCCAGCAGATCCGCCGAGGTGGCCACCAGTGCATCGACGGCTGTGCGCTGCTCGGTGGAGGCGTGGTTCACGGCGTCGAGCAAGGTGTCCAGCGTGGCCAGCAGGCGGCTGCGTTCCTCCAGCATGGCGTTGTCGCGGACCATGCTGTCGGACAGTTTCTGGCGCAGCTCGGCAACCACTTCGGCTGCGGCGCGAGGCGCCTCGGAGGCCGCCTGCACCAGCCGGGAAATCTCGGCGATGGTGTCGCTGGCGTGGGCGCGGGTCTGCGCCGAGATGTCCTGCGCGGTGCTGGCCAGGGTGTCGCAGATCTGCTGCTGGCGGCTGGCGGTCTGCTCGCCTGCAAGCTCCCATTGCCGGCCCAGGGTGGCGGTCATCGCTGCGAGCTGCTCGGCCCACTGTGCCAGGCGTGCGCTGTCCCGTTGTTCCAGGGCCGTCTGCAGGTCGGCGTGCGACTGCTGCACGACGCGCACCAGCGACGTCGCGTGCTCCTCGAAGCTCGCTGCCGCCCCGCTCATGGCCTGCTGGTTCCGTGCGATCAGGTTCTCGTTGGTGGCCTGCTGCGCCGACAGCGCCGTGTTCCACGCTGCGGCCGTGCTGTCCGCGGTGGCGTCCAGTCGCGCAGAAACGCTTTCGACCAAGCGGGCCGAGCGGTGTTCGAAGGTGTCGGCGAAGCGCTCCAGCGTGCGGTGCAGCTCCTCGTTCAGCGCATCGTTCGACTGGCGCTGCGCGTCCAGCGCATCGCGCCAGCGTTCCGCCAGCGCATGGGTGCTGGCGGCCAGCCCGCTCGACACGCCGTCCAGCTGCTGCTGCACGGCCCGGTTCACGCTGTCATGCAGCGTGGCGGTTTCGCGCGCCAGGCCCGCCATCGTGGCTTCCATCGCGGGCTGCAGCGCGGCGCCGACGGCCCTCGCGTTCGCCGCCACGCTGTCCTGCATGGCGGCCTCGATGGCAAGGGCCAGGCGTGTGTGGGTCGCCTCGGCGGCGGCGTTGAAGCTTTGCTGGCTGGCCAGCTGGCGCTCGCTGGCGGCAAGTCCCTGTTGCTCGATGGCCGTCATCATCGCCTGCAGGCGATCGACCAGCGCCGGCATCAGTTCGGTCTGTTGCTGCAGCAACTGGAACGAGGCTTCGCGCTGGTGGCTCTGCGAATGGACGCGCAGGGTCGTGGCGATCTTCGTGTCCAGCGCTTGCACTGCCTGCAGGCGCTCGTGCCGGCACAGCGCGGAAAGCAGGCCCAGCATCGCCGAACTCGCCACGCCCGCGATCGAGGTGCCGAACGCGAAAGCCAGGCCCTTGACCGGTGCGGCCAGCGACTCGCGGATGGCCTGCAGGTCGGTGGCGCTTTCCAGCGCCATGCCGGTGCCGCGCAGTGTCGCCATCATGCCCAGCAAGGTGCCGAGCATGCCCAGCAGCACCAGCAGGCCGACCAGGTACGGGGTCAGCACCGGCACTGGCAAGGCCACGCGTCCGCCTTCGATGCGCAGGCGCGTCGCGTTGCGCAGGCCCGGGTGCAGCTCCGCGAGCCAGTCGGTCAAGCGCTCCGGCGTGGCGGACAGCCCGCTGACCGCGCGCGTCAGGGTCGAGGTGGCCTGCCGATAGCGAAGCAGTTCCAGTGCGCCGGCCAGGTAACACGCGGCAACCAGCGCCGCGACCGCGGCGCCTGCCGGATTGCTGCCAAGGTAGCCGGCGCCGATCCAGCAGACGACGGCGAGGCCCGCGCCGAACACGGCGAGATGGAGAAAATTTCTGAACATGACTTCCCGGTTAGCAGGTGCGAAGGGCTGCAAGCAGGCCTTCGACGGGTTGAAAACGAACATCCAGTTCGGCGAGCAGCACGCTCTGCCGGTCCCGGCGGAAGACCTCCAGCCAGGCGTCGGGTGACGTCGATGCGACCCTCGCCGATGCAGCCTGGTGCAGGCGCTCGAAGTGTTGCCCGAGCAGGTCGGGCACGTGGGCCAGCAGCGACTGCTCGCGCGGGCTCAGCGCCGCTTCCATGGCGGCGTCCACGGCAGCCAGTCGCGTCATTGCGACCGACTTCCCGGCCAGCGTGTCGCGCAGGCGGCTGCGCAGTTCACCGGTGGCGGCCTGCATCGACCGCTGCAGGGACAGGTGGCGCTGACGGAACATCGGATAGTCGACGGCTTCCGGCGCATCGGCTTGCCCGGCCTGGCCACCGGCGCGCCGCGACGGGCTGGTCGGCTTGGGGTCGCCGACGATGGCGCCGGCCAGCGAGCGGCGTATCCGGGCGCATTCGTCCTCCTCGCTGCCGCAGTCGTGCGTGGCGGGTTCGGCCGGGGCAGGCTTGCCGTCGAGTGCGGTGGACAGGGCAATCGCGTGGCTCCAGTCCAGCCACCGGCCCAGATGGTCGGCGAGCGAAGGCGGGAAGGGCGGTACGTCGGCGTCCACCAGGCTCGCCAGCAGGCGAATGAACGTCGGGCCATGGACCGGGGGCCGTTGAGGAGCTTGCACCATGCGTTTCGCTTGAGAAAACCGCCAGTTTACATGCTGCCGGGGCCGCGGCTGTCGCCGTGATCCGTGCCGCGGCATGGTCACTTCGCGGTCTCCCGCGCAAACGAGAGAAACCTCCCTGGGGATCGCTTCGGATCCATCGGGAGGCGGTGGGCGATGCAGGGATCGTTGTGCGACACCTGCCGCATGAACTGCCCGTCGCTGCACGCACGCTGTGCTTTGGTGGCCCAGTCGAGGTGCCTAAACGACGAAACCGGCCACGGGGGCCGGTTTCCTGTAACGATGGTGGGCGATGCAAGGATCGAACTTGCGACACCTGCCGTGTGAAGGCAGTGCTCTACCGCTGAGCTAATCGCCCGCCGAGAACGCGCAATTTTAGGGATAGTCGCGGGGCGGGTCAATGCCTTTTGCAGCGGCGGCCGTCGCGACGGTCACGGAGCGCTGTGGCGGCCTTGCTAGACTTGCGCCCCTGTCTTCCGCCCAGGCGCGCCGCCGTGCTTCTTTCCAGCCCTCATTTCGATCACATCCTCCATGCGCTGCAGCAGTTCGAGCTGACGCCGTGGAAGATGGTCGGTTTCGCCGGAACCCTGCTGTTCACCAGCCGCTGGTTCGTGCAGCTCTACTACACGCGCAAGTACAAGCGCGTGGTGATGCCGCTGGCGTTCTGGTGGCTGTCGGTATGCGGCAGCGTGCTGCTGCTGGCGTACTTCACCCTGGGCAAGAACGACTCGGTGGGCATCATCTCGAATTTCTTCCCGGTTTTCGTCTCGGTCTACAACCTCATCGTGCATCTGCGCCACCGCAGGCACAGCCTGACCGACGACGCGACCGCGTGAGTCACTCCGGGTCGTAGTCGAGGTTGGAGGCGAGCCAGCGCTCGGCCTCGGCCAGGCTCCAGCCCTTGCGCTTCGCATAGTCCTCGACCTGATCCCTGCCGAGCCGGCCGACCACGAAATACTGGCTGTCCGGGTGCGAGTAGTACCAGCCGGACACGGCGGCGGCCGGATACATCGAGAAGCCCTCGGTCAGTTCGATGCCGGTGTTCCTGGTGACGTCGAGCAGCTCGAACAGCGTGGTTTTCTCGGTGTGGTCGGGGCAGGCCGGGTAGCCGGGTGCGGGGCGGATGCCCCGGTATTTCTCGGCGATCAGCGCGTCGTTGTCGAGCGCTTCGTCGGGCACGAACCCCCAGAATTCCCGGCGCACGCGCTCGTGCATGTGTTCGGCGAATGCTTCGGCGAGCCGATCGGCCAGGGCCTTGAGGATGATCGAGGAATAGTCGTCGTAGTCGGCCAGGAAACGGTTGAGGTGCTCCTCGATGCCGATGCCGGCGGTCACGGCAAAGCCGCCGATCCAGTCGGGTTTGCCGAAGTCCTTCGGCGCGATGAAATCGGCGAGACAGAGGTTGGGGCGCTCGGGCGGCTTGTCCGCCTGCTGGCGCAGGCTGCGCAGCATGGCCAACGGCTGTGTACGGGCAGCGTCGGTGTAGACCTCGACGTCGTCGCCGACGTTGGCGGCGGGCCACAGGCCGATCACCGCGCGGGCGGTCAACCACTTCTCGGCGATGATCCTGTCCAGCATGGCCTGGGCGTCACGGAACAGCTCGCTGGCCTGCTTGCCGACGACTTCGTCGGTGAGGATGGCCGGATAGTGGCCGGCCAGTTCCCAGGCCTGGAAGAACGGGGTCCAGTCGATGTACTGGCGGATCATCGACAGGTCGTAGTCGTCGAACACGGTGATGCCGGGGCTGGCCGGCTGCGGCGGGTCGTAGTGGGCCCAGTCGCAACGAAAGCGCTGCGCGCGGGCCTGTTCCAGCGACACCAGCTTCTTGCCGGGACCGCGGTTGCGATGGCGTTCGCGCACGTCGGCGTAGTCGGCGCGCACCTTCGCCAGGAAGTCGTCGACCAGTTCCTTGCTGACCAGCGATTGCGCCACGCCCACCGCGCGCGAGGCGTCCTTCACCCAGATGGTGCCCGCCTTGTAGTGTGGCTCGATCTTCAGCGCGGTGTGCGCGCGCGAGGTGGTGGCGCCGCCGATCAGCAGGGGGATGTGGAAGTCCCGGCGCTGCATCTCGCGGGCGACCTGGCTCATCTCCTCCAGCGAGGGCGTGATCAGGCCGGACAGGCCGATCATGTCGGCGTTCTCGGCGATCGCGGTTTCGAGGATCTTCTGCGCAGGCACCATCACGCCGAGGTCGATCACCTCGAAGTTGTTGCAGCGGAGCACCACGCCGACGATGTTCTTGCCGATGTCGTGCACGTCGCCCTTGACCGTGGCCATCACGATCTTGCCGTTGTTCTTGCCGGTGTCGCCGGTGCGCTCCTTCTCGGCCTCGATGTAGGGCAACAGATAGGCCACGGCCTTCTTCATCACGCGGGCGGATTTCACCACCTGGGGCAGGAACATCTTGCCGGCGCCGAACAGGTCGCCGACCACGTTCATGCCGTCCATCAGTGGGCCCTCGATCACGTCGAGCGGGCGCGTGGACAGCTGGCGCGCCTCCTCGGTGTCCTCGACCACGTACTGGTCGATGCCGTGCACCAGTGCGTGGCTGAGCCGGGCGCGCACGTCGTGCTCGCGCCAGGCCAGCGTCTCGACCTCGGCGGCGCCGCGCTTGCCCTTGTAGTTGTCGGCGATCTCCAGCAGGCGCTCGGTGGCGTCCTCGCGGCGGTTCAGCACCACGTCCTCGACGCGCTCGCGCAGCGGCGGGTCGATGTCGTCCATGATGGTCAGTGCGCCGGCATTGACGATGCCCATGTCCATGCCGGCGCGGATCGCGTGGTACAGGAACACCGAATGGATCGCCTCGCGCACGATGTTGTTGCCGCGGAACGAGAACGACACGTTGGAGACGCCGCCGGACACGTGGCAGTCGGGAAAGCGCTTCTTCAGTTCGCGGGTGGCCTCGATGAAGTCCACCGCGTAGTTGTTGTGTTCCTCGATGCCGGTGGCGATGGCGAAGATGTTGGGGTCGAAGATGATGTCTTCGGGCGGAAAGTCGAGTTCCCTGGTGAGCAGCTCATGGGCGCGCGAACAGATCTCCACCTTGCGCTCGATGGTGTCGGCCTGGCCCTGTTCGTCGAACGCCATCACCACCGCGGCGGCGCCGTACTGGCGCACCTTGCGCGCCTGTTCGAGGAACGCCGCCTCGCCTTCCTTCATCGAGATCGAGTTGACGATGCCCTTGCCCTGCAGGCAGCGCAGGCCGGCCTCGATCACCGTCCACTTCGACGAGTCGATCATGAACGGCACGCGGGCGATGTCCGGTTCGGACGAGATCAGGTTGACGAAACGGGTCATCGCCGCCTCGGAATCGATCAGGCCCTCGTCCATGTTGATGTCGATCACCTGGGCGCCGTTGGCGACCTGCTGGCGGGCGACTTCGACGGCCTCGTCGTAGCGGTCTTCCTTGATCAGCTTCTTGAACTGCGCCGAGCCGGTGACGTTGGTGCGCTCGCCCACGTTGATGAACAGCAGGTCGGGGGTGACAACCAGTGGTTCGAGGCCGGACAGGCGGGTGTGGCGGGGAGTGCTCATGGGGTTGCTGTTGCCTTGTTGCTCTTTTGCTCGTCATTCCCGCGAAAGCGGGAATCCATCTTGATCGCCTCAACAGCAACATGGATTCCCGCTTTCGCGGGAATGACGCCGGGATATAAATGGAATGTCAGTCGGTGCGTGCTCATGCCGCTTCCGCGTCACGCGCAGGCAATGCCCGCGGCGCGTAATCGCGCACCGCTTCGGCGATCGCCCTGATATGCGCCGGCGTGGTGCCGCAACAACCGCCGACCAGGTTCAGCAGGCCGTCGCGGGCGAAGCCGCCGATCACGCCGGCCATGTGTTCGGGCGTCTCGTCGTACTCGCCGAACGCATTGGGCAGGCCGGCATTCGGGTGCGTGCTGACGCAGCTTTCGGCGAGGTTGGCCAGGGTCTGCACGTGCGGGCGCAGGTCTTCGGCGCCCAGTGCGCAGTTGAAGCCCACCGATAGCGGGCGGGCGTGGCGCACCGAGTAGTAGAACGCTTCGGCGGTCTGGCCCGAGAGCGTGCGGCCGGAGCGGTCGGTGATGGTGCCGGAGATCATCACCGGCACGCGGGCACCGCGCTGGTGGAACAGTTCGGCGAGGGCGAACAGCGCGGCTTTCGCGTTCAGCGTGTCGAAGATCGTCTCGACCATGATCACGTCGGCGCCGCCGTCGATCAGGCCATGGGCGGACTCGGTGTAGTTCGTCGCCAGTTCCTCGAAGGTGACGTTGCGGAAGCCGGGGTCGTTGACGTCGGGGGACAGCGAGGCGGTGCGGCTGGTGGGGCCGAGCACGCCGATCACGAAGCGCGGCTTGTCGGGGGTTTTCGCGCTCATCGCATCGCAGGCGGCGCGGGCCAGCCTGGCGCCTTCGAGATTCAATTCGTGCGCCAGGTGCTGCAGGTGATAGTCGGCCTGGCTGATCCGGGTGGAGTTGAAGGTATTGGTTTCGATCAGGTCGGCGCCGGCTTCGAGATACGCGTCGTGCACGCCGCGGATGATGTCCGGCCGGGTCAGCGTGAGCAGGTCGTTGTTGCCCTTGAGGTCGCAGCTGCCGGCGTGGTCGTGCGCGTGGCCATCGTGTCCGTGTTCGAAGCGTTCGCCGCGGAAGCCGCTTTCGTCCAGCTCGTGGGCCTGCAGCATGGTGCCCATGCCGCCGTCGAGGATCAGGATGCGCTGGCGCAGTGCATGCTCCAGCAAGGCGACGCGTTCGGGGTGGAGCCAGGGGAGGGTGCTCATCGAACTTCCTTGCAGGTTCAGGCGGGCTTGCGCGCGAGCAGGCTGATCACTTCGAAATACGGCGCCTTGCGCTCGCGGCTGAGCCGATTGCAGCTCAGGACGTCGAGCCTGGCGGCCCGGGCGTAGCCGTCCAGCTGGTCGCTGCTGAAGCCGAGGTTGCGGTGGTCGAACGGTTCGACCGCCTTGCCGTGGTCGTGCTTGCCCAGGGTGACGGCGAGCAGGCGGCCGCCCGGGCGCAGCAGGCGCGCAGCCTCGGCCACCGCCCTGGCCGGGTGTTCGGCATAGGTCAGCGCGTGCAGCATCAGCACCAGGTCGAAGCGCTGGTCGCCCAGCTCCAGCGCGTGCATGTCGCCCTGGATCACGCGCACGTTGGTGAAGGCCTGCAATCGCTTCGCGGCGGCCTCGACCACCCGCTCGCTGGAATCCACGCAGACGATGGAGTGCGCGTGGGGCGCCAGCAATTCCGCGGTGATGCCGTCGCCGGAGGCGATGTCCAGCACGTCACCGGTGCCCAGCAACTGCAGCAACGAACGGGCGAGGGTTTCCCAGGTGCGGCCGGGCGAGTAATGGCGCTCCATGTCGCCGGCCACGGTGTCGGCCCAGCCTTCCTCGCGGGCGCGGTTGGCCAGCACGCCGGGCAGGCGGGCGGCATCTTCGCGCAGCAGGGCGTCGTCGATGCTGGCGCGCAGCGAGGCGAGCAGGTCATGCTGCGCCTCGTCGCCTTCGTTGTTGGCGCGATAATAGGCGGAGACGCCGGCGCGACGATCGCGCACCAGCCCGGCCTCCTTCAGCTTGGCCAGATGGGTCGACACGCGCGGCTGGGCCAGGTGCAGCACGGCCGCCAGTTCGGCCACCGTGAGTTCCTCGTTTTCAAGCAAGGCGAGCAGGCGGACCCGGGTGGGGTCGGCAAGCAGGCGCAGCACGCTTGAAGCGGTTGCCAGATCCATAATCATCCCTGTATCGCGATACAAAGATGTGTAGGCTAGGCCCCGTTGAGGCAAGCGTCAAGCGCCGACACGCTGGGTGGTTGCCGCGTCGCGCGCCCCGCCACCGGCCATCCCGGCTAAAATGTCCGGCTTTCCCCGTTGCCGGAGCTTTCCCATGGATTTCAGCTTTACCGAAGACCAGTTGTCGATCCAGTCGATCGCCCGTGACTTTGCGCAGAAGCGCATCGCACCGGTGGCCGCCGAGCTCGACGCGAAGGGCGAGTTCCCGCTGGAGAACATCCGCGAGATGGGCCAGCTCGGCCTGATGGGCATCGAGGTGCCCGCGGAGTACGGCGGCGCCGGCATGGACCCGGTGGCCTACGTGCTGGCGATGATCGAGATCGCCGCGGCCGACGCCGCCACCTCGACCATCATGTCGGTGAACAATTCGCTGTTCTGCAACGGCATCCTCAAGCACGGCAACGAGGAGCAGAAGCAGAAGTACGTGCGGGCGATCGCCACCGGCGAGGCGATCGGCGCCTATGCGCTGACCGAGCCGCAGTCCGGCTCCGACGCTTCGGCGATGCACACGCGTGCCACGAAGAACGCCAACGGCGACTGGGTGATCAACGGCAAGAAGAGCTGGATCACCTCCGGCCCGGTGGCGCGCTACATCGTGCTGTTCGCGATCAGCACGCCCGGCATCGGCGCCAAGGGCGTGTCGGCCTTCATCGTCGACACGCAGCTGCCCGGCTTCCACGCCGGCAAGACCGAACCCAAGCTGGGCATCCGCGCCTCGGCCACCTGCGAGATCGAGTTCACCGATTACGTGCTGCCGAAGGAGAACTTGCTCGGCGAGGAAGGCAAGGGCTTCTCGATCGCGATGGGCGTGCTCGATGCCGGCCGCATCGGCATTGCCTCGCAGGCGGTGGGCATCTGCCGCGCGGCGTATGAGGCCACCTTGCAGTGGTCGCGCGACCGCAAGGCGTTCGGCGCGCCGATCGGCACGTTCCAGATGACCCAGTCCAAGATCGCCGACATGAAGTGCAAGCTCGACGCGGCGACCCTGCTGACCCTGCGCGCGGCCTGGACCAAGGGCGAGGCGGAAAAGAATGGCGGACGCTTCGGCACCGAGGCCGCGGTGGCCAAGCTGGTCGCCTCCGAGGCGGCGATGTGGATCAGCCACCAGGCGGTGCAGATCCATGGCGGCATGGGTTACTCGAAGGAGATGCCGCTGGAACGCTACTTCCGCGATGCAAAGATCACCGAGATCTACGAAGGCACCAGCGAGATCCAGCGGATGGTGATCGCGCGGGCGGAGACCGGCTTGCGCTGAAGCCGGTCAGGAGCGGGAGGTCGGGAGTCGGGAAGAGCGGTGCCACCCGATGCGGTCCGGCTGATCGACGTTCCTCGCTTCTGATAGAAACAGAAACGCCCCGGCTGATACCGGGGCGTTTCTGTTTGGAGCGTGTGGGGCGAGGGGTTATTGCTCGCCGTTTCCGGTCATCAGTGTCCGCGACGGGGATCCGAATCGAACGATTGCATGCCATTGCCGCTGCGCACGGCGGCTGGGGTGTCGCCGTCCAGCTTGTCGCCGAGCAGGCGCCGCACCACCACGTAGAACACCGGGATCAGCAAGACGCCGAGGAAGGTGGCGAACAGCATGCCGCCGATCACGCCGGTGCCGATCGCATGGCGGGCATTGGCGCCGGCGCCGCTGGAGATGAATAGCGGGAACACGCCCAGGATGAAGGCCAGCGAGGTCATCAGGATCGGCCGCAGGCGCAGGCGGGCCGCGTCGACGGTGGCCTCGCGCAGGGTGCGTCCGGCTTTCTGCTCGGCCACCGCGAACTCCACGATCAGGATCGCGTTCTTCGCCGCCAGGCCGATCACCGTGATCAGGCCGATCTTGAAATAGATGTCGTCGGGCAGCCCGCGCAGCAGCGAGAACACCACCGCACCGAGCAGGCCCAGCGGCACCACCAGCATCACCGACACCGGGATCGACCAGCTCTCGTACAGCGCCGCCAGGGCCAGGAACACGATCACGATCGACAGCAGCATCAGCAGGGTGGCCGCGTTGCCGGACAGGATTTCCTGGTAGGACTGGCCGGTCCAGTCGAAGCCGAAGCCCTTGGGCAGATCGTTGTTGACGATCCGCTCCATCTCGCTCATGGCTTCGCCCGAGGCGTGTCCCGGCGCCGGCGAGCCGACGATCTCCACCGCCGAATAGCCGTTGTAGCGGGTCAGCGAGGGCGAAGATACCTGCCACTGGCTGTGCACCACGGTGGATAGCGGGATCATCTCCGGCGCGGCGCCGGCGGCACCCAGCGTGCTCGGGGTGAAGATGTGCTGCAGTGCCTCCGGGCCCATGCGATAGGGCGCGTCAGCCTGCATGATCACCCGCTTGATGCGGCCGCCGTAGGTGAAGTCGTTGACGTAGACCGGCGCCAGCATCAGGCCGATCGCGTTGTAGATGTCACCGACCTGCAAGCCCATCGATTGCGCCTGCACGCGGTCCACGTCCAGGTGCAGCTGCGGCGAGTCTTCCAGTGCATTGGGGCGCACGCCGACCAGCGACTTGTCCTGGCTGGCCTTGCCCAGCAGCATGTTGCGGGCCTGGGTCAGCGCCTCGCGACCGGCGCCGCCGCGGTCCTGCAGGTACATGTCGAAGCCGCCGAACTGGCCCAGTCCCTGCACCGTCGGAATGTTGGCCACGAAGATCCGCGCGTCGTGGATCTGCTGCATGGAGCCGTTGGCACGCTGGATGAACTCGGCCGCCGTGTCGTCGCGCTTGGCCCAGTCCTTGAGCTTGATGAAGGCCATGCCGGCGTTCTCGCCCGAACCGATGAAGCTGAAGCCGGTGACCTGCAGCACGCCTTCGACGGCCGGGTCCTTGTTGAGGATCTCGCGCATCTGCGCCATCACCGCCGAGGTGCGCTGCTTGGTGGCGCCCGGTGGCAGCTGGATCACCGACAGCGCGTAGCCCTGGTCCTCCTCGGGCAGGAAGCTGCCGGGCAGGCGCGTGTACAGGAAGCCGCCCAGCACGGCCAGCAGCACGAACACCAGCATCCAGCGTGGCGCGTGGCGCACGGCGCCGCCGATGTGGCCGGTGTAGGTGTGCGTGGTCCAGTCGAACAGCTCGTTGAACTTGCGGAAGACGACGTTCTTCTTCTTGTGGTGTTCCGGCTGCAGGAAGCTGGCGCACAGCGCCGGCGTGAACGACAGCGCGAGGAAGGCCGAGAAGCCCATCGACACAGCGATGGTCAGCGCGAACTGCTTGTAGATGATGCCCGACGCGCCCGGCTGCAACGACGAGGGCACGAACACGGCAGCCAGCACCACGGTGATCGCCACCACCGCGCCGGTGATCTGGCCCATCGCCTTGCGCGTCGCATCCTTCGGCGACAGGCCTTCCTCGGTCATGATGCGCTCGACGTTCTCGATCACCACGATCGCGTCGTCCACCACGATGCCGATCGCCAGCACCATGCCGAACAGGGTCAGCTGGTTGATGCTGAAGCCGAGCACCAGCATGCCCAGGAAGGTGCCCAGCAGGGCCACCGGGATCACCAGGGTCGGGATGATGGTGGCGCGGATGTTCTGCAGGAACAGCAGCATCACCAGGAACACCAGGATGATCGCCTCGATCAGCGTGTGCACCACCTCGTTGATCGAGATGGTGACGAAGGCGGTGCTGTCGTACGGGCTGAACCAGGTCACGCCCTGCGGGAAGCTCGGCGCCAGCTCGTCCATCTTGCCGCGCACCGCGGTGGCCACGTTGAGCGCGTTGGCGCCGGGCAGCAGCTGGATCGCGAACGCACCGATCGGCTTGCCCTGGTACTGCGTGTCGAAACCGTAACCGCCGGGACCGAAGCTGATCCGCGCCACGTCGCCCAGCTTGACCGTGGTGCCGTCGGGATCGGCGCGCAGGATGATGTCGGCGAACTGTTCGGGCGTGGTGAAGCGCCCCTCGGTGGATACCGTGGCGGTGAAGCCGTGGCCCGGCAGGGCCGGGTCCGCGCCCAGCGAACCGGCCGCGAACTGCACGTTCTGCGCCTTGATCGCCGCCAGCACCTGGGTGGCGGACAGACCGTAACCGTGCAGCTTGTCGGGGTTCAGCCAGATCCGCATGGCGTATTCGGAACCGAACTGCTGGGTGCTGCCGACGCCGGGCACGCGCGAGATCTGGTCGAGCACCTGCGAGCCGACGATGTCGTTGAGACGGTCGCGGTCGATGTTCTTGTTGTCCGAGGTCAGCGCGACCACCATCAGGAAGCCGGCGTTGGCCTTGGCCACCACCACGCCCTGCTGGGTCACTTCGGACGGCAGTCGCGGCGTGGCCAGCGCCACCTTGTTCTGCACCTGCACCTGGGCGATGTCCGGATCGGTGCCGGACTCGAAGGTCAGCGTGATGCTGGCGCGGCCGCTGGCGCTGGACGAGGAGTTGAAGTACAGCAGGTGGTCGATGCCGGTCAGCTGCTGCTCGATCACCTGGGTGACGGTTTTCTCGGTGGTTTCGGCGCTGGCGCCGGGGTAGGTCGCGCTGACCGTCACCGAGGGCGGCGCGATCGTCGGATACGACTCCACGCCCAGGTTGAGGATGGCCAGCACGCCACCCAGGGAAATCAGGATCGCCACCACCCAGGCGAAGATCGGGCGGTCAATGAAGAAACTCGGCATCGTCCGGCTCCGTTACTTGCCGCTGTGCGCGGCTGGCGGCTGGCTCGATGACGAGCTGGCGGGTTTCCACGGGCTGGCCTTGGCCGGCGCACCCGCCTTCACGTTCTGGATGCCCGACACCACCACCTGGTCGCCGGCGGCGAGGCCATCATTGATGACCCAGTTGCCGTCGACCATGTCGGCGGTGCTGACGTCCTTGCGCACGACCTTGCCATCGGCACCGACGGTCATCACGTAGGCGCCCACGGTGTCGCGCTGCACGGCCTGTTGCGGCACCAGGAACACCTTGTGCTGCTGGCCCAGGTTCGCCTTCAGCGTCACGTACATGCCGGGCAGCAGGCTGCGCTTCGGATTGGCCACCTTGGCGCGCAGGTTGACCGAACCGGTGGACGGGTTGACCGTGGTGTCGGAGAAATCCAGTACGCCGGGTTCGGGATAGTCGCTGCCGTCGGGCAGGGTGATCTTCACGCTGGCCTTGTTCGGATCGGCCAGGGTGACGTTGCCGCTGCTCTGTGCGCGGCGCATCTGTTCCAGCGAGTCGACGCCCATGGTGAAGTTCACGTACAGCGGGTCCATCTGGTCGACGGTGGTGAGCAGGGTGGCCTCGCCGTTGCCGACCAGGGCGCCTTCGGTGACCTGCTGCTGGCCGGCGCGGCCATCGATCGGCGAGGTCACGTTGGCGTAGCCGAGGTTGATGCGGGCCGTCTCGACGTTGGCCCGGGCTGCCTGCACCGCGGCGGCGGCGCTGCGTTCGGCGGCCAGCGCGTTGTCCAGGTCGGACTTCGACACATAGCCCTTCGGCGCCAGTTCGCGCACCCGCCGCGCGGTGACCTTGTTGTTGGTCCAGGTGGCCTGCGCCTGGGCCAGTGACGCCTGGGCCGCGCTCAGCGAAGCCTTCAGCGGTGCGGGATCGATCTGAAACAGCAGTTGCCCCTGCTTGACGTTGGTGCCTTCCTCATACGTGCGCTTGAGCAGCACGCCGGCCACGCGGGCGCGGACATCGGCGCTGCGATAGGCGGACAGGCGCCCGACCAGGTCGCGGGTCAGTGGCGAGGTCTGCGGCTGGACCTTGATCACGCCCACGTCGGGAGGCGGCATCTGCGGCGGACCCTGTTCCTTGCCCTTGCCGCAGGCGGTCAACGCCAGCAGGCCCAGGCACAACAATGGCGTGCGCAACAACGAGGAATTCATGGAAGCTCCAGAACTGGCTTGAACGGGGGAGGGGGTGCCGACGCGCGCTGCGATGTCGTCAGGAACGAGATACCGCATCTTGCGTCACATGTCCTGTGTCAAAGGTTGCGGGCCTGTCGGCCCGCGTTTCGAACCCGCCGACACGGCGAGAAGCGCCATGCGTAGCGCTTTGCCTGCAAGACTATACCGGCGAGTTTACATTTTATCCGGGGCGCGAATCCAGTCATTGACAGCTGTTTCAAACCGTGGACAGCGCAGCGGCGTCCACCGGCGCCTTCATGCGCGACGCAGAACCGCGTGGGGTGGCCGCGATGCTGTCCAGCGGCGTGGACGTCGCGCATCGATGGAGGCGGTGCACACCGGCTTGTCGCGCCAGCTGTACCAGGGCTGACGACGAGCCCCGAACATGCGCTGCAGCATGGTCGGGCGGGCGCTGCGTGGGTGGATTCGCCCGGGTGCGCGGCGTATCCTTTCAAGGCTTTTTACCCGTGTTACCCACCATCGTCTCCACTGAACAGTAGATGCCATGAATGCGACCCATGCGGCGAACGATCCTTCCCTTCCGTCAGTAGTGCTTGCAGAGCTGAAAATGGGCGGTTTCTCGCCCGAGCGCCTCGGTGAGGCGCAGGTTTTCTGCGAGGCTTTCTTTGCACGAGTGGGGGGCGGCGACGCGCATCTGCACACGCCCGTTCAATGGGCCGCACTGGTCGGCAGCCTGCTGGAGTTCATGCAGCAGCGGCAGCGTGGCAGCGCCAGCGTGCGCGTGCTCAATCCCGCCGACGCGAATTCGGGCCGCAGCATGTTGCAGATCGTCACCGACGACATGCCGTTCCTGGTCGACACGGTCAGCATGATCGTGTCGGCGAAGTTGCAGATCCACGCCGTGATCCATCCCGTGCTGAAGGTGACCCGCGATGCCTCGGGCAAGCTGCTGTCGCTGGGCGACGCGGCCGGCGAGGGCGAGTCGCTGATGCATTTCGAGATCGACCGGGTCGCCGATGCCGCCGAACAGGAGCAGCTGACCGCCCACGTCGAGGCCGCCCTGGATGACGTGCGCGCCGCGGTCAGCGACTGGTCGGCGATGCGCGACAAGGCGCTGGCGATCGCCAACGAGCTGCCGCAGCGCAAGTTGCCGATCGATGCCGCCTCGGTGCAGGAGGCCAGCGAGTTCATGAACTGGATCGCGGCCGACAACTTCACCTTCCTGGGTTACCGCGAGTACGAAGTGGCCGACGCCGAGGGCGATCGCGTGCTGCGTGCCATCGATGCGTCCGGCCTGGGCATCCTGCGCGCCAACGAGCGTTCGATGGCGCCCCGTTCGCTGCGCACGCTGGCGGCCAGCGAGTTGCCGCAGTCCGGTTCCACCGATGCGATCATCCTGACCAAGACCAATGCCCGTTCGCACGTGCACCGCGCCGGCTACATGGATTACATCGGCGTGCTGCAATTCGGTGCCGACGGTCGCGCCGTGGCCGAGCAGCGCTTCCTGGGCCTGTTCTCCTCCAATGCCTACATGGCCCGCCCGCAGGACGTGCCGCTGGTGCGGCACAAGGTCGAGGCGGTGCTGGCGCGTTCGGGCCTCAAGCGCGATTCGTACTCGGGCAAGTCGCTGCGCCACATCCTCGAAACGCTGCCGCGCGAGGAACTGCTGCAGGGCACCGAGGACGAGCTGTTCGCCACCGCGATGGGCATCCTGGAGCTGCGCCAGCGCGCGCATACGCGCCTGTTCATGCGTCGCGACCGCTACGGCCGCTTCTTCACCTGCATGGTGTTCGTGCCGCGTGATCGCTTCAACACCTCGGTGCGCGAACGCATCGAGGCGCTGCTGGGTTCGGCGCTGCACGCCGAGCAGATCGATTCGTCGGTGCTGATGGGCGAGGCCGCCCTGGCGCGCCTGCACATCGTGCTGCGGCCGAAGATCGGCGACCAGCCGAACTACGATCTCGCCGAACTGGAAAACGGCGTCGCCGGGATCGTGCGCAACTGGCACGACGAGGTACGCGATGCGCTGGTGGCCCAGCGTGGCGAGCACGAGGGCGTGGTGCTGGCCAACCGCTACGCTCGCGCGCTGCCCGCCGGTTATGTCGAGGACGTGAGCCCGGCCGTGGCCGCCGACGACGTGCACGAGCTGTCCCTGCTCAAGGGCGACAACGCCTTGCGCATGTCGTTCTACCACCCGCCCGAAGAACCCGAGACGCTGCGCTTCAAGGTCTACCGCTCCGGTGGCGACATCGCGCTTTCCGAAGTGCTGCCGCAGCTGGAGAACCTCGGCCTGCGCGTGCTCACCGAACATGTCTACGACATTCCCGGTGAGGCTTCGCTGTCGATCCAGGACTTCGAGGTGCAGCCGGTCGGCAAGCTCACCTTCGGGGTGGAGCAGGTCGGTGCGCTGTTCGAGGATGCCTTCGAGCAGATCTGGCGCGGCCACGCCGAGAACGACGGCTTCAACCGGCTGGTGCTGGGCGCCAAGCTGAGCTGGCGTCAGGTGGCGATGCTGCGCGGTTACTGCAAGTACCTGCTGCAGACCGGCGCCACCTTCTCGCAGTCGTACATGGAGGAAACGCTCAACCGCTATCCGGCGATCGCCGGCCTGCTGGTCGAGCTGTTCCTGGCCAAGTTCGATCCGCGTCGCGAGGCGCTGTCCGCCGACGAGCTGAAGGCCGCCGGTGCGACCCTGGTCGCCGAAATGCAGGCGCTGATCCCGGCCAACGTGCAGGCTGCCCAGCCGGGCCTGATCGACGGCCTGGGCGCGGCGCTGTCCAAGCCGCGCGCCGACCAGGTGGCGATGGTCGAAAGCGCCATCCACGTGCTGCTGGAGAACGTGGCCAGCCTCGACGAAGACCGCATCCTGCGCAGCTTCGTCAACCTGATCCGTGCCACCTTGCGCACCAGCTTCTTCCAGCAATGGGAAGGCGCTTACCGCGACTACATCAGCTACAAGATCGATTCGCACAAGGTGCCCGAGCTGCCCAAGCCGGTGCCGTATCGCGAGATCTGGGTGTGCGCCCCGCGCGTCGAGGGCATCCACCTGCGCTTCGGCGCGGTGGCCCGCGGCGGCCTGCGCTGGTCGGATCGCCGCGAGGATTTCCGCACCGAGGTGCTGGGCCTGGTCAAGGCGCAGATGGTGAAGAACACGGTGATCGTGCCGGTCGGCTCCAAGGGCGGCTTCTTCGTCAAGAAGGCGCCGGTGGGCGGCGACCGCGACGCGCAGCTGGCCGAGGGCATCGCCTGCTACAAGCTGTTCATCAACGGCCTGCTCGACATCACCGACAACCTGATCGAGGGCAAGGTGGTCAATCCGCATGACGTGGTGCGCCACGACGCGGACGACCCCTACCTGGTGGTGGCTGCCGACAAGGGCACCGCGACCTTCTCCGACATCGCCAACGCGATCTCGATCGAGCACAACTACTGGTTGGGCGACGCGTTCGCCTCCGGCGGTTCGCACGGTTACGACCACAAGGGCATGGGCATCACCGCCAAGGGCGCGTGGGAATCGGTCAAGCGCCACTTCCGCGCGCTCGGCCGCGACAGCCAGAGCCAGGACTTCACCTGCGTCGGCATCGGCGACATGTCCGGCGACGTGTTCGGCAACGGCATGCTGCTGTCCGAGCACATCCGCCTGCTGGCCGCGTTCGACCATCGCCACGTGTTCCTCGATCCGAACCCGGATGCGGCGCGCACCTTCGTCGAACGCCAGCGCCTGTTCGCCGTGCCGCGATCGAGCTGGGACGACTACGACAAGTCGCTGATCTCGGCCGGTGGCGGCGTGTATCCGCGCAGCGCCAAGTCGATCCCGATCTCGCCCGAAGTGCGCACGGCGCTGGGCCTGAAGCCCGACGTCGAGCAGATGGCGCCCAGCGACCTGCTCAGCGCAATCCTGAAGGCGCCGGTCGACCTGCTGTGGAACGGCGGCATCGGCACCTACGTGAAGTCGTCCGCCGAGACGCATGCCGACGTGGGCGACCGCGCCAACAACGCGCTGCGCGTCAACGGCGGCGAGCTGCGCTGCAAGATCGTGGGCGAGGGCGGCAACCTCGGCTTCACCCAGAAGGGCCGCATCGAAGCGGCGCAGAAGGGCGTGCTGCTGAACACCGATTTCATCGACAACTCCGCCGGCGTGGATACCTCCGACCACGAAGTGAACATCAAGATCCTGCTGAACGATGCGGTGCAGCGTGGCGAACTGAGCTTCGATGCGCGCAACGTGCAGCTGGCCGCGATGACCGACGAAGTGGGCCAGCTGGTGCTGTGGGACAACTACCGGCAGAACCAGGCGATCACCCTGATGGAACACCAGTCGGTGGGTCGCATCGGCTCGATGGCGCACTTCATCCGCACGCTGGAAGCCGAAGGCACGCTGGATCGCCAGGTCGAGAACCTGCCGTCCGAAGCCGAGCTGACCGAGCGCAAGAGCCGCGGCATCGGCATGACCCGGCCGGAACTGGCGGTGTTGCTGTCGTACGACAAGCTGCGCCTGTTCCAGCAGCTGCTCGACTCCGACGTGCCTGAAGATCCCTACCTGTCGAAGGAACTGGTGCGCTACTTCCCGCTGCCGCTGCACGACAAGTATGCCGAGCACATGCAGCGCCATCGCCTGAAGCGCGAGATCATCGCCACCTCGGTGACCAACTCGACGATCAACCGCATGGGCGCCACCTTCATGATGCGCATGCAGGAAGACACCGGCCAGGGTCCGGCGGCGATCGCCAAGGCGTATACCGCGGCGCGCGAGATTCTCGACGCGCGCGCGCTCTGGTCGCAGATCGAGGCGCTCGACACCAAGGTCGCCGAGGACACCCAGATCGACGCGATCAAGCAGATCTGGTCGCTGCTGCGGCACATGACGCGCTGGCTGCTCAATCGCCCCGGTGGTTCGCTGGACATCGCGGCCAACGTGGAGCGCTACCAGGCGGTGGTGTCGAACCTGCGCAATGCCTTGCCGCAGGTGCTGACGCCGACTGGCCAGGGCGACTTCGCCTGCAACCGCGAAAAGTGGGAGGGCCTGGGCCTGCCCGCCGACCTGGCGCTGCGCCTGGCGCGCATGCCGGTGCTGCGTGCCGCACTGGACATGGTCGAGGTGGCCCAGCAGAGCGGCCAGCCGGTGGACAAGGTGGCTGGCGTGTTCTACGAGCTGGGCCAGGCGCTGGACCTGGAATGGTTGCGCGACCAGATCGAGGCCTTGCCGGTGGAAGGTCACTGGCATGCGCAGGCACGCGGCTCGCTGCTGGATGAACTCAACCACCAGCACCGGGCGCTGGCCCTGCAGGTGTTGAACCTCAGCGGCGCCAGCAAGGACGTTTCGCCGGCGCAGGCATGGCTGCAGCGCGACGACGCCACCCTGAAGTACACCCGCAGCATGTTGGCGGAAATCCTCACCCAGAACGCGGACTACCCGATCGCCTCGGTGGCGGTGCGGCGGTTGGCGCAGCTGGCGCAGGTGCCGGTGTGAACTGAGGCTTCGGCGCGGCGTGGACCCCACCCCTTCCCTCCCCTGCCAGCAGGGGAGGGTATCCCGGCACGATCCAGCTTCGCCTCTGTTTGGCTTTGCCCCTCCCCCTGCTTGCAGGGGGAGGTTGGGAGGGGGTGCTCTTTGCGGGGAGTCACGAACTAGCCGCTCTGTCGTACTCTTGGGCTCTTTCCGCCACCTCGGGGTTGCCATGCGCCTAGCTTTCGTTGCCAGTGATGCGGGCGTCGCGCAGCAGGCGCGGCGCAAGCTGGTGGAGCGTTATGGCGACGTGCCGCCGGAGCAGGCCGAGCTGATCGTGGCGCTGGGTGGCGACGGTTTCATGCTGCGCACGCTGCATGACTGGCGCGAACTGGAAGTGCCGGTGTACGGCATGAAGCTGGGTCGGGTCGGTTTCCTGATGAACAAGCACAAGCTCGATGGCCTGCCCGAGCGGATCGCCCGTGCCCACACGGCGTCGCTGTTCCCGCTGCAGATGCAGGTCACCGATGGCGCCGGCAACGAACACGCGGCGCTGGCTTTCAATGAAGTCTCGCTGCTGCGCCAGAGCAACCAGGCGGCACACCTGGAAGTGCAGCTCAACGACATCGTCAAGCTGCCCAACCTGATCTGCGACGGCATCATGGTGGCCACGCCGGCCGGCTCCACCGCCTACAACCTCTCGGCGCACGGCCCGATCCTGCCGCTGGATGCCAACGTGCTGGCGCTTACCCCGATCAGTCCGTTCCGCCCGCGTCGCTGGCGCGGCGCGATCCTGCCCCATCGCACCGCGGTCGTTCTGCGCGTGCTCGATCCGGGCAAGCGACCCGTCAGCGCCACCGCGGACTTCCACGAAGTGCGCGACGTACGCACCGTGTCCATCCGCCAGTCGGGTGACCAGGGCGTACGGCTGCTGTTCGATCCGGAACACAACCTGGAACAACGCATCCTCGATGAGCAGTTTGCGGCGGAGTGAAAGGCGTTTGCTCCCCCGCAACCACCCCGGCTTTGCTAGATTCAATGCCGTCCCCTGACCCGATGCGGAACGCATGACCACTCCCACCGCCGATGCGCACGATCCGGCCGCCGTTGGCGACAACCGACTCGTCGTGGCCATTTCCTCGCGCGCGCTGTTCGACCTCGGCGACAGCCACGCCTTGTTCGAGCGCGATGGCCTGGACGCCTATCGCGCATTCCAGATCGATCACGAGAACGAGATCCTGCAGCCCGGCGTGGCCTTTCCGCTGGTGCAGAAACTGCTCGGCCTCAACAAGCTTGCCGGCGACGTGCCGCCGGTCGAGGTGATCCTGCTGTCGCGCAACTCCGGCGACACCGGTTTGCGCATCTTCAACGCGATCCAGCACCACGGACTGGAGATCAGCCGCGCGGCATTCACCAGCGGGGCGCCTACGTCCGATTACATCGCACCGTTCAAGGCGGATCTGTTCCTCTCCGCCAATGCCGAGGATGTCGGTCGCGCGCTGGCCGCCGGCGTGGCTGCGGCCACCATCCTGCCCAGCACCGCGCCGCCGCGTGCCAGCGAACAACTGCGCATCGCGTTCGATGGTGACGCCGTGCTGTTCGGCGACGAGGGCGAACGGGTGTCACGCGAGGAAGGGCTGGAAGCCTTCCATCGCAGCGAGACCGAGCACGCCGCCGAGCCGTTGTCGGTCGGTCCGTTCCGCGGCTTCCTCACCGCGCTGCACCGGCTGCAGGCGGCGTTTCCGGCCGAGAACTCGCCGATCCGCACCGCTCTGGTCACGGCGCGCTCCGCGCCCGCGCACAAGCGGGTCATCCTTACCCTGCGGCGCTGGGGTGTGCGCATCGACGAGGCGCTGTTCCTCGGCGGCCGCGACAAGGGTCCGTTCCTCGATGCGTTCGGCGCCGACATCTTCTTCGACGATTCCCCGGCCAACGTGGAGTCCGCGCGCAAGCACGTGGCGACCGGCCACGTGCCGCACGGCGTAAGCAATCACTGAGGCCCGGTTCAGGGCTGCATGCCCCTCCACCCCTCGACGCCCGTGAACATCGCGGCCGCGACCAGCAGCGCGCCCACGCAGCGCGTCGCCATGGTCCCGGCGGCAGGCTTGCCGTGCAGCCATTGCCGCGCCCGATCGGCCAGCAAGGTCACGCCGCCGTAAACGCACAACTGGTTGAGCGCGATGATCAGCCACATCACCAGTGCCTGCAGCCAGATCAATCCATCTTCCGGGTGCAGGAACTGGGGGAAGATCGCCAGCATGAACAGGTAGGCCTTGGGGTTGAGCAGGCTGGTCAGCATGCCCTGGCGAAACGTCGCGACACGCGAGCGTGGCTGGGTATCCGGCTGCAAGCCGAACGAGACGCCGCTGCGCATCAGCGAGACGCCGATCCACGCGATGTACAGCGCGCCGGCCAGCAGCAGGGCGTTGAACGCGCCGGGCACCAGCTTGATCAGCACGCTGATGCCCAGCGCCGTCATCAGCACATGGCAGATCCCGCCGGCGACGATGCCGGCCACGGCGGCGAAGCCGCGGCGGCGTCCGCCGGCCAGCGCGCTGCCCAGCACGAAGGCCATGTCCAGCCCGGGCAGCACCACGATGCCAAAGACCAAGGCGAAGAACAGCCACAGCTGTTCGTAGTGGCTCATGGCGCGCCCTCCGCATTCGGATCGGACAACCAGCGCAGGCGCGAGCGCGGGGTCGGGTCCATCACCACGCGCTCCGGCGTGCCGCGCAGCAGGCCGCTGGCGGCGAGCGACTGTTCGGCGGCCGCCAGCCGTGGCATCAGTTGCTTGTCCAGCGTGGCGTTGTCGCGGACCACGCCCAGCCACACCAGGAACGGCCCGTCGTTGCGTATCGGCAGCTGCGGGAAGTTGTTCGGCACGTCCAGCGACACCAGCACGCCGGCCGGGTGCACGCCTTCGACGCGATAGGCGTCGAACGCCGCCTCGGCCTGTTTCGCGAAGGCTTCCTCGCTGCCCTTCTTCACCGCGAAGATCTGCGCGACCACGACACCCCGTGCGCCGCTTTCTTCGGTGACCGGGTCCACCGCAGGCAGCACGCTGACGCCCTGATCCGCGTGCAGCGGGCGCAACAGCATCACGTTGTCGCTGTCGGGCAGGATCGCGTTGACCTTGGCCCGGTGTTCCTTCCACAGCGGCCCGTAGTAGAACGCCGCGTTGACGATCGCTCGCGCGTTGATGTCGTGGAAGCCGCGCAGCCAGGTGAAGCGGTCCGGATGCCCGCGCTCGGCGAACTGACCGAACACCATCGCGCCGAGCTGCTCGAAGGCCTCCGGGAAGTACGCGTCGAAATATTTGACGAAGTGCGCCAGCTCGCCGTCGCTGGTGACGTAACGACGGAACTCGACGACCTGGTAATCCTGCAGATGCTGCACGCTTTCCATCGTGGGGGCCTCGTTGGTGGCGTGTGCCGACAGGGCGGGACCGAGCGCGATGGCCGCGACGGTGCCGGACAACAGTCGTTGGACGTGGTTCATGGGGATTCCTGGCTGAGCGCCGAGTCGCGCGAGACCTACGCTAAGGCACATACAGGGCAATAATCGCCCTGATTCGCCGTTACCATGGCGACCATGGCCAAACCCACCACCCGCGTGCTGGCGGTGCTCGACCTGTTGCAGAGCCACGGCCGCATGAGCGGGCCGGAACTGGCGCGCCGGGTCGGCGTCGACGTGCGCACGCTGCGGCGCTACATCGTGGCGCTGGAGGACCTCGGCATCCCGCTCACCACCGAGCGCGGCCGCGCCGGTGCCTACATGCTGGTCGCCGGCTTCAAGTTGCCGCCGATGATGTTCACCAACGACGAGGCGGTGGCGCTGTCGGTCGGCCTGGTGGCGGCGCGGGGGCTGGGCCTGGCCGAAGCGTCACCGGCGGTGGAAAGCGTGCAGGCCAAGCTGGCGCGGGTGATGCCCGACAAGTTGAAGCGCCACGCGAATGCGATTGCCGACACGGTGAAGGTGGACCTGTTGCCGGCCTCGGGCACGCCGGGCAGCAACGCGGCACTGATCGCGTTGGCGGGTGCCGCGCAGGCGCAGCGGCGGGTGCGGATGCATTACGAATCGGCCGCGGGCGTGCGCACCGAGCGCGAGTTCGATCCCTACGGCCTGGCCTGGCGGGCCGGTGCCTGGTACGCGCTGGGCATGTGCCACCTGCGTCATGGCCTGCGTTCGTTCCGGCTCGATCGCGTGGGCGAGGTGAGCCTGCTCGAACCGTCGTTCCGGCGACCGCTGGGTTTCGATGCGCTGGGTCAGCTGCTGCAATCCATCGGCGCGATCGCCCATGCCCACCCGATCGAGGTGCTGCTGCACACGGACCTGCAGACGGCGCGCCGGGTGTTCTCGCTTGCCTTCGGCGTGCTTGAGCCGGTCGAAGGCGGCGTGCTCCTGCGCAGCAGCGCCGATGATCTCGACTGGTTCGCCCGCCAGCTGGCCGGGCTGGCGTTCGACTTCGAGATCCGCAGGCCTGCGAAGCTTCGCGTCGAACTGGCCCGTTGCGCAGCAAGGCTGCAGCGCCTGGCCGCGACGGCCGCCGGCTGAGCCTTGGCGGCCCTCACACCACCCGCGCGCGCCTCCACCAGCGCGTGACCCTGTCCTCGCGCACGAAGGTGAACAGGCCGGCGCCCAAGATGATCGCGATGCCGATCGCCATCGGCCAGTCCAGCGCGTCGTGGAACAGCACGTAGCCCAGCAGCACCGCCCACAGCATCTGGCTGTACTGGGTCGGCGCGACGTGGTTGGCCGGCGCGCGCTGGGTGGCCAGCATCAGCAGCACCGAGGCCAGCGCGGCGAGCAGGCCGTAGCCGAGCAGGAACAGCCACTGCGCCAGTCCGGGCCAGCGGAAGTCGGCCAGCATCATCAGCCCGGCGAACAGCAGCGAACCGATCATGCCGGCGCCGTACAGGGTGAGGCGTTTCTCGTGGGGGCCGGCCAGGCGCAGCGCGATCATCGAGATCGCACCCGAAAGTCCGCAGAGGATCGCTGCAAGATGGCCGATGCCCAGCACCCGGAATCCCGGTCGCAACACCACCAGCACGCCGATGAAACCGGCCACCACCGCCGACCAGCGGCGCCAGCCCACGTGCTCCTTCAGCACCAGCACCGACAGGATGGTGACGAAGATCGGCAGCAGGAAGATCAGCGCGAACGCCTCGGCCATCGGCAGCGCGGTGAACGCGACCACGGCGGAAATGCTGCCGATCGCGCTGGCCACCGCGCGCACCAGCCACAGGCCCTGGCGCTGCGCCTGCACCACGTCGCGCCAGCGGTCGCCGGGGCCCTTGATGAAGGGCAGGGCGGTCAGCCCCAGCATCGCGCCGAAGAACACCGCCTCGTAGGGTGGCAGCGAGCCCCGCAGCAGCTTCACGAAGGCATCGCTGAGGGCGAACGCGGCGAAGGCCATGAAGCCTAGCAAGACGCCTTTGAACATGGGATTCCGGAGCGGCGGGGTGACCGGCGGGAATTGTACGCGTCGCAAGCCCGCTTTCGGCCTGCGGGGCAGGTCAGCCCGCGCTACAATGCCCGCTTTACGTGCCCTTGCCGGAGCTTCCATGGCTGTCAGTCTGAATCCGCTCGATCTGTACGATGTCCGCTCGCTGCTCACCGACGAGGAGCGCATGGTGCAGGACTCCGTCGGCCGTTTCGTCGACGAGCGCGTGTTGCCGATCATCGGCGATTGCTTCGACCAGGGCCGCTTCCCGAAGGAGCTGATCCCGGAGATCGCCGGACTGGGCCTGCTCGGCGCCACCATCCCCGAGGAATACGGCGGCGCCGGCATGAACGGCGTCAGCTACGGCCTGATCTGCCAGGAGCTGGAGCGCGGCGATTCGGGCCTGCGCAGCTTCGCCTCGGTGCAGAGCTCGCTGTGCATGTACCCGATCTATGCCTACGGCAGCGAGGAGCAGAAGAAGCACTACCTGCCGCAGATGTCGGCCGGCGAGGTGATCGGCTGCTTCGGCCTGACCGAACCGCACGGCGGCTCCGACCCGGCCAACATGAAGACCAACGCCAGGAAGGATGGCGGCGACTGGGTCATCAACGGCGCCAAGATGTGGATCACCAACGGCAACCTGGCGCACATCGCGATCGTGTGGGCGCAGACCGAGGACGGCATCCAGGGCTTCGTGGTGCCGACCGACACGGCCGGCTTCAAGGCGCAGGAGATCCACAAGAAGATGAGCCTGCGCGCCTCGGTCACCAGCGCGCTGTTCTTCGACAACGTGCGCGTGCCGGACAGCGCGCGCCTGCCCAACGTGAAGGGCCTGAAGGGCCCGCTGGGCTGCCTGACCCAGGCGCGCTACGGCATCACCTGGGGCCCGATCGGCGCGGCGCAGGCCTGCCTGAAGGAAGTGCTGGACTACACGGCCGAGCGCATCCTGTTTGGCCGTCCGCTGGCGTCGAACCAGGCGGTGCAGTTGAAGATGGCCGACATGGCCAGGCGCATCACCACCGCCCAGCTGCTGTCGCTGCAGCTCGGTCGCCTGAAGGATGCCGGCAAGATGCAGCCGACCCAGGTTTCGCTGGCCAAGTGGAACAACTGCCGCATGGCCATCGACATCGCGCGCCAGTGCCGCGACATCCTCGGCGGCGCCGGCATCACCACCGAGCACGGCGCGATCCGCCACGCGCTGAACCTGGAATCTGTGATCACCTATGAAGGCACCGAGACCGTGCACGAGCTGGTGGTCGGCCGCGAACTGACCGGCATCAACGCGTTCTGACAGGGGTTTGCCGCGCATGGATTTCGATTCGCTGCGCATCGACACCGAACGCCTGATCCTGCGGCCGCCGCGGGCAGAGGATTTCGACGCCTATGCCGCCAACATGGCCGACGCCGAAGCGGCCCGCTTCATCGGCGGGCAGCAGGTGCGCGCCGTGGCGTGGCGTGGATTTCTGGCATCGAGCGGGGCGTGGATGATCCAGGGCTTCTCGATGTTTTCGGTGATCGAGAAAAGCAGCGGCCAGTGGATCGGCCGGCTCGGCCCCTGGCATCCGGAAGGCTGGCCCGGCACCGAGGTGGGCTGGGGCCTGGCCCGCAGCGCCTGGGGCAAGGGCTATGCGCTGGAAGGCTGCATAGCCGCGATCGACTGGACCTTCGACCGGCTTGGCTGGGACGAGATGATCCATTCCATCCATCCGGACAATCGCGCCTCGCAGGCGTTGGCACAGCGGCTGGGTTCGACCTGCCGCGGCCCCGGCAGGTTGCCGGCGCCGTATGAGGATTCGCCCAACGAAGTCTGGGCACAGACCCGCGAGCAGTGGCGCCGGCGTCGCGCATGAGCCACCTGTCGCCTGCGCTTTACGCCACCCTGGCCGAGATCGTGCCTGACCTGCACGTGCAGTGCGTCGATCCGTGGTGCCTGATCGGCAGCACCGCGGCGCTGCTGCTGGGTGCGCAGACCGGCGCGGCCGATGTGGATGTGCTGACCTCGCGGGCGGACGCGGAACGCCTGATGGCGCACTGGGCAGCGCGCCGCGAGTCCGCGTTTGCGCCAGCCGACGACGATCGCTTCCGCTCGCATTTCGCCCGTTTCCGTTTTCCCGGTGCGCCGGTCGAGGTGATGGGCGCGCTTGAACTCCATGTCGATGATCGCTGGCAGCCCGTGCTGCCGGGAAAGCTGGTGCTGGCCGGCGTGAACGGCCTCGCCGTGCCGGTGCCTTCGGTCGACGACCAGATCCGTCTGCTTGCAAGCTTCGGTCGCGAAAAGGACGCGCCCCGCATTGCCGCCTTGCGCGCACTGGCCGCTCCGCTCTTCAGCGTGCCCGTCGTATCCCTCCATTGATGCCGCCTTGCGGCTGCCTGTCCACCCACACGAATTCGCCATGACCGCCATTCCGTTTGCCATCAGCGCTCGCCACAAGGGTTTCAACCGTGCCGAGGTCGTCGACCAGAACTTCATCGAGTTCGTGCAGTTGTGGAATGGCGAGGTGCGCGCCGCGCCGCGCGATGACGCTGCGGTGCTGCCGGGCAGCGCGCTGGATGCCCGCGGTTTCCGCGAGCTTCTCGAGTCGCAGCTGATCTCGCGTCACCTCGACCTGATGGCGCGCGTGCTGCGCGTGCAGAACAAGGTGTTCTACACCATCGGCTCGTCCGGCCACGAGGGCAACGCGATGGTGGCGCGGCTGACCCGCCACACCGATCCGGCCTTCCTGCATTACCGCTCCGGCGGCTTCATGGCCGAGCGCTTCCGCAAGATTCCCGGCATGGACCCGGTGATGGATTCGGCGCTGTCCTTCGCCGCCAGCAAGGACGACCCGGCTTCCGGCGGTCGCCACAAGGTCTGGGGGTCCAAGCCGTTGTGGGTGCTGCCGCAGACCTCGACGATCGCCTCGCACCTGCCCAAGGCGCTGGGCACCGCAGTGGCGATCGAGCAGGCGCGCCGCATCGGCCATCAGCTGCCGATTCCCGATGACAGCATCACGATCTGTTCGTTCGGCGACGCCTCCAGCAACCACGCCACTGCGCAGACCGCGTTCAACACCGCGGCGTGGACGGCCTACCAGAAGCTGCCCGCGCCGGTGTTGTTCGTGTGCGAGGACAACGGCATCGGCATCTCGGTGAAGACGCCGTCGGGTTGGGTCGCGAACAACTACCAGCATCGCGCAAACCTCGACTATTTCTTCGCCGACGGTCTCGACATGGCCGAAGGCTACGCCCAGGTGCAGCGCGCGGTGGAGCATTGCCGCACGACGCGCCGGCCGACCTTCCTGCACCTGAAGACCACCCGCGTGATGGGCCACGCCGGCACCGACTTCGAGATCGAGTGGCGCAGCATCGAGGAGCTGTTCGCGGTCGAATGCTCCGACCCGCTGCTGCGTTCGGCCGGCATCGCGCTGGAGTCCGGCCTGTATTCGAAGGACGAACTGCTGAACCTGTACGAAGCCACCCGCAAGCGTTGCTTCGCTGCCGCCGAGGATGCGGATTCGCGCCATCGGCTGACCTCGCTGGACGACGTGATGGCCCCGCTGGCGCCGTACACGCCGGCCGCGGTGAAGGCCGAGGCCACGCGCGCCGACTACGCCGAGAAGCGCCTGGCGGTGTTCGGCGGCGAGGCGAAGCTGCCCGAGAAGCTGCCGCCGCGGCATTTGGCCATCCAGATCGGCCAGGCCCTGCACGACCTGCTGGCGAAGTATCCCGAGGCGCTGCTGTTCGGCGAGGACGTGGCGCAGAAGGGCGGCGTGTATACCGTCACCAAGGGCCTCAACAAGACCTTCAAGGGCAGCCGCGTGTTCAACACGCTGCTGGACGAAACGATGATCCTGGGCCTGGCCCAGGGCTACGCCAACATGGGCATGCTGCCCATGCCGGAGATCCAGTACCTGGCGTACTTCCACAACGCCTGCGACCAGATCCGCGGCGAGGCGGCCTCGCTGCAGTTCTTCTCCAACAACCAGTACCGCAACCCGATGGTGATGCGGGTGGCCTCGCTGGGCTACCAGAAGGGTTTCGGCGGCCACTTCCACAACGACAACTCGATCACTGCGCTGCGCGACATTCCCGGCCTGGTGGTCGGCTGCCCCAGTCGCGGCGACGACGCGGCGATGATGCTGCGCACGCTGATGGCGCTGGCCAAGGTGGACGGCCGCGTGTGCGCGTTCCTTGAACCGATCGCGCTGTACATGACCAAGGATCTGTACGAGGCCGGCGACGGCCAGTGGCAGTTCGAGTATCCGGCACCGGACCAGGCAATGACGCTGGGCGAGGGCCGCGTCTACGACGAGGCGGCGAATGACCTGGTGATATTCACCTTCGGCAACGGCGTGCCGATGGCGTTGCGCGCCGCGCGCACGATCGAAGCGGAGTTGAAGTGGCAGGTGCGCGTGGTCGACCTGCGCTGGCTGGCGCCGCTCAACGATGCCTTCATCGCGGCACAGGCACGGACGGCCAAACGCATCCTGGTGCTGGACGAGGGTCGCAAGAGCGCGGGCGTGGGCGAGGGCGTGATCACCGCGATCGTCGAGGGCGGCTGCGGCGCCACGCCGCTGCATCGCGTGGTCGGTGCCGACACGTTCACGCCACTGGCCGGTGCGGCGCTGCTGGTGCTGCCTGGCGAGGCCGACGTGGTGGCCGCGGCGAAGGAGCTGGCGGCGAGGTCCTGACGGACGGCGCGGCGCGATGGCCTACTTGTCCGATTCGCGCCGCTCCACGATGTGCAGGCGCCGGCCCGGAGACGGGGCGGCGCCGCGCAGCTCGCCATCGTCCTGGCGATACATGCAGACCCGGTTGCGCCCCTTGAGCTTGGCGTCGTACATCGCCTGGTCGGCGCGCTCGACCAGCGATTCCACGTCGTCGTCATGCTGGCGGATGGTGATGCCGATGCTGATGCTGAGCAGCGCCTCGGCACTCACCGGAATCTCCAGACGGTGAATGCGGCGACACAGGCGGGTGGCCACGTGCATGGCCTGTTCCGGCCGCGTGTTGTCGAGCAGGGCGACGAACTCCTCGCCGCCGTAGCGGCCGAACAGGTCGCCGGGCCGGAGCTCGGCGGTCAGCGCATTGGCGACCGCGACCAGGGCGCGGTCGCCGGTGTTGTGGCCCTGGCGGTCGTTCAGCAGCTTGAAGTGATCGAGGTCCAGGAACAGCAGGGCCATCGGTTGCGCCGTGCCGGCCGATAGCAGGGTGTTGACCCGTTCGGTCCAGCCGCGGCGGTTGAGCACGTTGGTCAGCGCGTCGCGGTCGGCCAGCACGCGCACCACGTCGCGGTCGTGGCGCAGGCGCAGCGCACGGTCGGCCAGTCCCAGCGACAGGACCACCGCCTCGAAGGCGCCGCCGGCCACGCTGGCGTCATTGAGCCAGTCCAGTTGCGGCAGGGCGCCGTTGACCTGGGCGCTGCTCAACGCGGTGAGCAGCAGCAGCGGTGTCCACCCGACCAGGAAGAACCAGGCCTGCCGCGAACCGCGGGCGGCCGCCACGATGGCGGCTATCAGCAACAGCGCCGCGCCGATCATCAGCAGGGGGTTCAGCAGGATCTGCGCCACGTGCACCAGCAGCGGGATCTGGCTGCTGCGCATCAGCACCAGCTGGATCATGCCCACCGCCAGCGCGGTGATCGGCACCCGCAGCAAGGGCGCATAACGCTGCAGTTCGCAGAAGCGGGTCATGAACAGCGAGGCAAACGCCACCGACAGTGCGACCGCGGCGGGGCCGACCATCACGGCCATGCCTGACAGCCATTCCCATTCGAGCGGATGGAACACGAAGCCGGTCTGGATGCCCTGGATCAGGCAGTAGCAAAGGATGTAGCCCGCGTACCAGGCATAGGTGACGTCCCGCAGCATGCCGGCAAAACACAGGGCCATCAGCACCATCGCCAGCATCACCGCGAAGCAGGCACTGGCGAACACCAGCCATTGCGCGTCCTGCTGCAGGTAGTCGCGCATGGGCTGGATCTCGAAGCGCACCGGCGCCACCAGGGTTGCCGAGGGCTCGAAACGCAGCAGGATCGGTGCGGACGCGGCCATGCCGGCGGGAACCTGCCATGCCAGCCGGCCGTGACCGTGGAAGGATGCGCTGAAGTCGTCCAGCGCCAGGGCGGTCGACGTGCTCCCGGCGAACACGGCGACGTTGGCCAGGGTGGGCGGGTAGATCGTCAATACGCGCTCGCTGTTGTCCCAGGGCGGTTGCGGCGCGATGACCACCCAGCTGCCGCCGCCGTCGTGGGGAAAGCGCTGCAGCAGCGAAGGGTCGAAACTCTTCAGTGCGCCCTCGCGGTATTCCGCGATCACCGCCGCCGGCGTGTCTCCGCTGCGCACCTGGCGCCAGGCTCCATTCAGCGGCGTGGCAGCATGGGCCACTCCCAGGGCGAGCCAGAGCAAGGTCGACAGCAGGGCGCGCCATGCAAGTGGCGGATGCCGTGGTGTCAGAAGTGTGAGCAGCCTCTCCATCTGCCTTTCTCCGCCCTGCCGAATTCCTGCGGGATCGCACGCGCTGGATCGTGTTGCCGGAAAACATGGGTAAGGTGGCACCGGCGCATCCCCTGCGCCGGCCGACGGGCCACGGACCCACCGCGCAGCATGCTCCCGACGGGTCGACTATCCAACCTGCCGACCTTTGCGGCCAGTGTCAAGCACGCCCCGTGCCAGTGCTCCGGCGGCGCTCGCAAACCTCGGCGCGAGCGCGCTGCGGCGCCCCGTCCCGGTGGCCCCCGTCGCGACGCGGGCGCCGGGACGGGTCCAGTCCGGACCCTGGGCGTCAGCGATGTGGCGCCGTCAGCCCGGTCGGCGCGCGCCCAGCAGCACCAGCACTTCCTGGGCACTGCGGATGCGCTCGCTGGCGCCGGGCAGGTCGAGGATCACCTTCAGTTTGTCCTGGCCGTCCAGCTTGTAAACGCGGGGCAGTTGCTGGATCAGCCTGATGATGGCCATCGGGTCGATCTCGGGTTTCTCGCGGAAGGTGATGCGGCCGCCGTTGGGGCCGAAGTCCAGCTTGCGGATGCCCAGCGGGGTGGCCATCAGTTTCAGGCTGGCCACCGCGAACAATTGCTTGGTGGCATCGGGCAGCAGGCCGAAGCGATCGATCATCTCGACCTGCAGGTCGCGCAGGTCGTCCTCGCTGCGGGCGCTGGCGATGCGCTTGTACAGGGTCAGGCGGTGATGCACGTCGCCCAGGTAATCGTCGGGGATCAAGGCGGGCAGGTGCAGCTCGACTTCGGTCTCGTGCTCGGAGCTCAGGTCGAAATCCGGCACCTTGCCGGACTTCAGCGCGCGTACCGCCCGATCGAGCAGCTCCGTGTACAGGCCAAAGCCGATCTCCTGGATCTGGCCGGACTGCTCGTCCCCGAGCAGTTCGCCGGCACCGCGGATTTCCAGGTCGTGGGTGGCCAGGGTGAAGCCGGCGCCGAGTTCCTCCAGCGAGGCGAGTGCTTCCAGCCGCTTCTGCGCGTCGGCGGTGATCGACTTGCGGTCGGGCACCACCAGGTATGCATACGCGCGGTGATGCGAACGGCCCACGCGACCGCGCAGCTGGTGCAGCTGGGCCAGGCCGAAGTGGTCGGCGCGATTGATGATGATGGTGTTGGCGCTGGGGATGTCGATGCCGGTTTCGATGATCGTGGTGCACACCAGCACGTTGAAGCGCTGGCGGTGGAAATCCGCCATCACGCCTTCCAGTTCGCGCTCGGGCATCTGGCCGTGGGCGATGCGGATGCGCGCCTCGGGCACCAGCTCCTCCAGTTCGCGCACGATCCGCTCGATGCTCTGCACCTCGTTGTGCAGGAAGTACACCTGGCCGCCGCGCGACAGCTCGCGCTGCAACGCCTCGCGGATCGTGGCCGGGTCCCAGGCCGAGATGAAGGTCCGCACGGCGCTGCGATGCGCCGGCGGCGTGGCGATCAATGAAAGGTCGCGCAGGCCGGCCATCGCCATGTTCAAGGTGCGCGGGATCGGCGTGGCGGTCATCGTCAGCAGGTCGACCTCGGCACGCAGCTTCTTCAGCTGCTCCTTCTGGCGCACGCCGAAACGCTGTTCCTCGTCGACGATGACCAGGCCCAGGTTCTTGAACCGGATGTCCGGCTGCAGCAGCTTGTGGGTGCCCACGATCACGTCGATCTGGCCGTCGGCAAGACGCTTCAGCGCCTCGTTCACTTCCTTGGTCGACTTGAAGCGCGACAGCACGTCGACCCGTACCGGCCAGTCGGCGAAGCGGTCGGCAAAGTTGCGGTAGTGCTGCTGGGCGAGCAGGGTGGTCGGCACCAGCACGGCAACCTGCTTGCCCGCGGTGGCGGTGGCAAAGGCGGCGCGCAGCGCCACCTCGGTCTTGCCGAAACCCACGTCGCCGCAGATCACCCGGTCCATCGCGCGGGGCGCGGCCAGATCCTCCAGCACGGCCTCGATCGCGGTTTCCTGATCGGGGGTTTCCTCGAACGGAAAGGTGCTGCCGAACTGTTCGACCATCTGCCGGTCGATCGGCATCGACTCGCCGCCGCGTGCCTGGCGCTGGGCATAGATCGCCAGCAGTTCGGCGGCCACGTCGCGCACTTTTTCCGCGGCCTTCCGGCGCGCGCGTTCCCACGCATCGCCGCCCAGCGAATGCAGCGGCGCCAGTTCCGGCGCGGTGCCGGAGTAGCGGCTGACCAGGCCCAGCTGTGCGACGGGCACATAGAGCTTGTCGCCCTTGGCGTATTCGATGGTGAGGAACTCGCCATCCATGCCGCCCACATCCATCGAGGCGAGGCCCTGGTAGCGGCCCACGCCGTGATCCACGTGCACGATCGGCGCGCCGATGGTGAGCTCGGTGAGGTCGCGGATGATGCTTTCCGGATCGCGCGCGGTGCCGCGGCGGCGCTTGCGGTCGCGCTCGCTGCGCACCCGCTCGCCGTAGAGTTCGCGCTCGGTGAGCACGGCGAGCGCGGGTTTGGTCAGCGCAAAACCCTGTTCCAGCGGAGCGATGGTGATCGCGAACTTGACTCCCTCCCCTGCTTGCAAGGGAGGGTTGGGGAGGGGTGCTCTGGCTTGTGCTTCTTCGCCAGCCGGAGCAACCCCCTCCCGGCCTCCCCCTGCACGCAGGGGGAGGAGGAAAGCGCTCCAGTCCTCGATGACTTCGGGTTTCAACCCCGCCGCGGCCAGCGTCTCGATCAGCGCCTCGCGCCGCCCCGCCGAATCCGCCGCGATCAGCACGCGGCCGGGATAGCTGGACAGGAAATGCCGCAGCGACGTGCCGGGTTCCTCGCCCTTGCGATTGAGCGGCAGCTCCGGCGCCGGCTGGGTGCCGGTGTCGATCGCGTGCTCGTGGCCGGCTTCGACCACTTCCACCCGCAGCCGCCTGTTGAGCTGTTCGCGCAGTTTCTCCGGCGGCAGGTAGAGCTCGGCCGGCGGCAGCACCGGGCGCTCGATGTCGTGCGCGCGCTGGTCGTAGCGTTCGGCGGTCTGCGTCCAGAACTGCTCGGCCGCTTCGCCGGCGCCTTCGCCCAGCACGAACAGCGCGTCGTCGGCGAGGTAGTCGAACAGCGTGGCGGTTTGTTTGAAAAAGAGTGGCAGGTAGTACTCGATGCCGCCGGGCGTGACGCCTTCCTTCATGTCCTGGTACAGCGGGCAGCGGCGCACGTCGATCGGGAAGCGTTCGCGCAGGTTGCCCCGGAATTCCTTCGCCGCTTCGTCGGTCAGCGGAAACTCGCGTGCCGGCAGCAGCTCGACCTTGTCCACCTGCTGCTGCGAGCGCTGGGTTTCCGGATCGAAGCTGCGGATCGAATCCACCTCATCGTCGAACAGCTCGATGCGATACGGCTCGGCCGTGCCCATCGGGAAAACGTCGAGCAGGGCGCCGCGCACGGCGAAGTCACCGGGCTCGGCCACTTGGGGCACGTGACGGTAACCGGAGGCCTCAAGCCGGCGCTGTTCGGCGGCCAGGTCGAACTTCTGGCCCCTGGACAGCACCAGTCCGGAACCGGTGATGTGCGCGCGCGGCGCGATCCGCTGCATCAGCGTGGCGATCGGCACCACCAGCACGCCGCGTTTCACGCCGGGCAACTGGTACAAGGTGGCGATGCGCTGCGAGACGATCTCCGGATGCGGGCTGAACACGTCGTAGGGCAGCGTTTCCCAGTCCGGGAAATGCAGCACCGGCAGACCGCCGGCGAAGATCTTCAGCTCCGATTCGAGCGCCTGGGCGCGCTGGGTATCGCGGGTTACCGCCACCAGCAGGCCTTCGTGCGAACGCGCCGCCTCGGCAATCAGCAAGGCCCGGCCGGAGCCATGGGGCGGCGTCCAGTAGCGGCGTTGCTTCGGGGTGGTCGGCAGGGGCGGATGCTTGATCGGGCTGGTCATGGGGACGCGTGTGCAGGGCGCCGCCAGAAGTGCCGCGCCGGGGAAAGCGGGCAAGTGTAACGCGATGTGCCGGAGCGCCTGCCGAGCGGGCGAAAAATCTGACGGCGTTGCTCCCTCCCCTGCAAGCAGGGGAGGGCCGGGTGGGGTAGAGCCTTTCAGAGCTTCAGCGTGATCTGCGCCGTGCCCGGTTCGTCCGGCATCATCCGCTGGGTGAAGCCCAGCTCCCGGCACAGCTGCAGCATCGGCCGGTTTTCCAGCAGCACGTAGCCCCAGAGTTCGGCGAGGCCGCGGCGGCGGCAATCGTCGACCAGGCGCTGCATCAGCAGGGCGCCCAGGCCACGACGGGACCAGTCCTGCTCCACCAGCACCGAGAACTCGGCACTGTCGGTGGCCTCGTCGACATAGATCCGGCCCACGCCACGCATCTCGGCCGGTTGCTCGGACTCGTCCATCAGCACGCAAGCGGTCTCGAGCGCGGGGTTGATGCGGCACAGGCGTTGGGCCATCGGCGCAGGCAGCTCGGACATCGCGTGCAGGAAACGGCGGCGGATGTCCTCCGGCGACAGCCGGGTGAAGCAGCGCTGCATCGCGGCCACGTCGCTGGCCTGGATCGGTCGCAGCACCAGTTCCCGCCCGTCCTGGGTGCGCACCTGCTCACCCTGCGGGGACGGCGCCACGCGGGGACGGGCGAAGCGTTCGCTGCTGCGCGGCGGCAGTGCGGCGTAGCGGGTGGGGGCGGCGAAGTCGATGGCAGGGATCATGGCAGCTCCATACTTTTGCGTATTGTGTGCACCGCAGCATGAATTTGCAATGACGGAAGCTGCGGTGGGCTGTCACATGGTTGCGCGCCATGGCATCGACCGGTTCGCGGATGGTGCAGCACGGGAGATACAGACAGAAATGCCTTGGCCCTCCACAATGCGGGCCGAAATCCCCACCGGAGCGATGGCATGGCCCGCAAACCCGTTCGCGGCCTAACGGCGGCCCAGCTGCAGGCGCTCTGCGGCCACTGGCCGGGAGTCACCCGTGACACCAAATGGGGTGTCGACATGGTATTCAGCGTGGGCGGCAAGATGTTTGCGGTGATGCCGTCCGATGGCAGCGAGGGCGGGCGGCTGTCGTTCAAGGTGGACGACGACCGTTTCCTCGCGCTCACCGATCAACCCGGCATCATTCCGGCGCCGTATCTGGCGCGGGCGCACTGGATATCGATCACCGAACCGCAGCGCTTCGCCACCGCCGAACTGGCCGCGTACATCCTCGACGCGTACACCCTGGTCCGCGCGAAACTCACCAAAAAATTGCAGGCGGAGCTGGGGCCGCTGCCGACACTCAAGGCGGAAAGGGCATGAAACAGCATCTGGGCGCGCTGGCGCTGCTGGTCGCCGATTACGACGAAGCGATTGCCTGGTACACCCGGGCGCTGGGCTTCGAGCTGATCGAGGACACCGACATGGGCGGCGGCAAGCGCTGGGTCTTGCTGGCGCCGCCGGGCTCGCACGAAACGCGCCTGCTGCTGGCGAAAGCGAGCGGCGACGAACAGGCCTCGCGCATCGGCAACCAGACCGGTGGCCGCGTCTTCCTGCTGCTGCACACCGACGACTTCCAGCGCGACTGGCAGCGCATGCGCGCCCAAGGCGTGCATTTCCGCGAGGAGCCGCGGCACGAGAGCTACGGCACGGTGGCAGTGTTCGAGGATCTGTACGGGAACGGCTGGGATTTGCTGGAATTGAAGCGCTGATGCGCTACCAGATCAGGTCGTCCGGCACTTCGAACTGCTTGTAATACTCGTCGTCGGCCTCGTTGCCGGCCGTGGCTTCCGCGTGGCCGTGGTCGAGCACGATCATCGCCGCGTCACGTTCGCGCACCTTGTCGGCGGCCACGCGGGGCAGCAATTCGTAGCCCTCGCCGTGGCGCACGATCACCAGCGTGCCGGCGGCCAGCTGCGCGCGCAGCGGTTCGTTCACCAGCACGTCCCTGATCCGGTTGCCGTCGGTGAAGCGGTAGGCGATCTCGCCTTCGCGTTTGATCTTGTGCGCCTCGACGATCTGGCGCACCTGCGCGCGTGCCTCGTTGAGGCGCAGCTGCGCATTGCGTTCGGCGGCGATGGCCCGATCGCGCTCGGCCTTTTCCGCCTGCAGGCGCTGCGCCTCGAGCTGTTCGGCGCTGGCGGCTGCGGGCGCCTTGCCCTTGTGCTTCTTTGCCTGTTCGCGCACGACCTGGGCGGCCTTGGCCTTGTTGACCAGGCCGGCCTTGAGCAGTTGTTCCTGCAGCGGATTGCGCATGTTCGGGAGGTCCCGGTTGTGCTGGGCCGGCCATTGTAGACCGGGCCGCGACCCGCTTCAGCCACCGGCCACGGGCGTGGCCGGGCCGCGGCGACGGATGCGCACCTCGAACTCGGCGTGTCCGTCGATGTTCCGTGCGCTGGCTTCGCCACCATGCGCACGGGCGAACTGATCGACGATGTACAGGCCCAGGCCCAGGCCCTCGCTGCGGCTGCCGGCACCCTTGAAGGGTTCGAAGATGCGCGGCAGCAGGGCGTCCGGCACCTGGCCGGCGTTGCGCACGACGATGCGCAGCTGTTCGGCCTCGCTGCCATCGACGGTCACTTCGACCGGTGCGTCGACGGCGCCGTGCTGCAGCGCGTTGCCGATCAGGTTGGAGAACACCTGGCCGAGCCGGTCGGTATCGAAGCACCCCTGCAGCGCGCCGTGCGTCGTCAGCTCGATGACCCGATCCGGATGGGCCTGCTGCGCTTCGCTGACGGCGTTGCCGGCGATGGTGCCGAGGTCGCCCTCGCGCCATTCGAGGTGCAGGATGTCCGAACGGATGCGCGAAAAATCGAGCAGCTGGCCGATCATCCGGCCCATCCGCATGATGCTGGCCTCCATCGCCGCCACGGTCCTGGCCAGCGGGCCGTCCTTGACGTGGGAACGCAGGCTGTCGGCACCCAGCATGATCACGGTGAGCGGGCTGCGCAGGTCGTGGGTGAGCACGGCGATCATGGTTTCGTTGAGCGTGAGCGAGCGCTCGAGCATCTCGTTGCGGGCGCGCAGCAGCACCCGGTTCCGGTGCAGCTCGATGAAGACGTTGACCTTGCTCTGGATCACGTGCGGGTCGATCGGCTTGTACAGGAAATCCACCGCGCCGCTCTCGTAGCCCTTGAACGAACGCGTGGGGTCGTTGGGCGAGGCGGTAAGGAAGATGATCGGCACGTTGCAGGTGCGCTGCGAGCCGCGCATCAGCTCGGCCAGCGTGAAGCCGTCCATTTCCGGCATCTGCACGTCCAGCAGGGCCAGCGCCACGTCGTGGACCAGCAGCAGTTCCAGTGCCTCGGCGCCGGAGGCGGCCTTGAGGATGTGCATGGTCTCGCTCTGCAGCAGCGCTTCCATCGCCACCAGATTCTGCGGAACGTCGTCCACGATCAGGATGTTGGTGGTCGGCGTCGCGCCGGTGGCAAGTTCGTCGGAGAAGTGTTCTTTCATGCTAGGCAGCGGCCATCCGTTCGCACAGGTCTTTCAGGGTCAGTACCGCCTCGGCGCCGGCGTGCGCCAGCGCGGCGGCCGGCATGAAGCTGGCAACCGCATCGTCCGGTTGCTGTATCCACACGGTGCCGCCGGCACGCCGGACCGCGGCCACCCCTTCGCTGCCGTCGGCGCTGGCGCCGGTGAGCAGGATCGCCAGCAGCCGGCGCGAGAACACGGCGGCGGCGGAGACGAACAGCGGATCGATCGCGGGGCGCGAAAACAGCACCGGCTCGTCCATCGACAGCGCCAGGCTGGACTCGTCCTCCACCAGCAGGTGGTAGTCCGGCGGCGCGAAGACGACGCCTTGTTCCAGTGGCATCTTGTCGATCGCCTCGCGTACCGGCAGCGCGCAATGCGTGGCCAGCAGGTCCGCGATCTGGCTGGGCCGGTCGCGGGGCAGGTGCAGCACCACCAGCACCGGCACCGGGAAGTCGGCGGGAAGTTGCGCCAGCAGTGCGTGCAGCGCCTGCACACCGCCGGCCGAGCCGCCGATCACGATGGCGTCGACGTCGTGGCGCAAGTCGAGGTGGCCGTTCACGCGACCACCTTGCGGTACAGCCGCTGCGCCGGCACGCACAGCTCGAAGTCGTGTGCATGCATGCCGAACTGCAGCGACTCCTTGCTGCCCAGGCCCAGGAAACCGCGCGGCACCAGGGCATCGCGGAACAGGCCGACGGCACGGTCCTGCAGGCCGCGGTTGAAGTAGATCAGCACATTGCGGCAGGACACCAGGTTCACTTCCGAGAACACGCTGTCGGTGGCCAGGCTGTGGTCGGCGAACACGATGCGCTTCTTCAGGCCGCGGTCGAATACCACGCCCTGGTAGGCGCCGGTGTAGTAGTCCGACAGCGAGCGCTTGCCGCCGGCGGCAACGTAGTTGCGGCTGAACCCGGCGATACGGTCCAGCGCAAACGCACCGGCCTCGGCGAGTTTCAGTGATTCGGGGTTGATGTCGGTGGCGTAGATCAGCGAACGCTCCAGCAGGCCTTCCTCGGCCAGCAGGATCGCCAGCGACCACACTTCCTCGCCGGTGCTGCAGCCGGCCACCCACAGCTTGATCGACGGATAGGTGCCAAGCACCGGCAGCACCTGCTGGCGCAGCGCCAGGAAATAGCCCGGGTCGCGGAACATTTCCGAGACCTGCACGGTGAAATATTGCAGCGCCTGGGCGAACACGTCCGGCTCGTGCAGCAGGCGATGCTGCAGGTCGCTGGGCCGCTCGCAGCCGAAGCGCATCATCGCGTGGCGCATGCGCCGGCGCAGCGAGCTCACCGCGTAGTTGCGAAAGTCGTAGTGGTAGCGCAGGTACACCGCCTCGATCAGCAGCCGCACCTCCATGTCGAACAGCTCGACTTCCTGGTCCTTCATTATTTCGGGCACCACACACGGCACAGCGAAACCAGCTTGTCGACGTCGATCGGCTTGGCGATGTAGTCGTTGGCGCCCGCCTCGATGCAGTGTTCGCGGTCGTCGGCCATTGCCTTGGCGGTGAGCGCGATGATCGGCAGGCTGGCCAGCTTCGGCTGCTCGCGGATCCTGCGCATCGCGGTGAGCCCGTCCATCTCCGGCATCATGATGTCCATCAGCACCAGGTCGACCTCGCTCTTCGCCAGATACTCCAGCGCCTCGCGGCCGTTGCGGGCGATTTCCAGTTTCACGCCCAGCGGCTCCAGCACGCTGGACAGCGCGAAGATGTTGCGCACGTCGTCCTCGGCCAGCAGGAAGGTGCGGCCGTCGAGCATTGAATCGCGCTGGCGCGCGCGACGCAGCAGGCGCTGCTGGTCAGCCGGCAGCGACGCCTCGACGCTGTGCAGGAACAGGGTGACTTCGTCGAGCAGCCGCTCGGGCGAGCGCGCGCCCTTGATGATGATGGTCTTCGAATAGCGCCGCAGCCGCTGTTCCTCGTCGCGGGTCAGCGAACGGCCGGTGTAGACGATCACCGGCGGGAACGCGTATGCCTCGCTGGCGGCCATGTGCTCGAACAGGTCGTAGCCGGTGCCGTCGGGCAGCGAAAGGTCGGTGACCATGCAGTCGAAGGTGCTGGCGGACAGTTGCTGCAGCGCCTCGCCGACCGTACCCACCGCGACGATCTCCAGCTGGTCGCGTGCCAGCAGCAGCTTGAGGCTGTCGCGCAACCGGGTGTCGTCCTCGACGATCAGCAGGTGGCGCACCTCGCGCTGGTGGCGATCTTCCAGTTGCCGGATGGCGCCGATCAGCACGTCGCGCGTGGCCGGCTTCAGCACGAAGCCGACGGCGCCCAGTTCCATCGCCACCTGCGTGCGCTCCAGCGCCGATACCACGTGCACCGGAATGTGCCGCGTCACCGGGTCACGCTTGAGCCGTTCCAGCACGCTGAGTCCGGAAATGTCGGGCAGGCCGATGTCGAGCAGGATGCCGCTGGGCGACAGTTCGTGGGCGGTCTGCAGCGCCTCCTGGGCGGAGCGGGCCACCACGCAGTCGAAATCCATCTCGTGGGCAAGGTTGACCAGTGCCTCGGCAAACGCCGGGTCGTCTTCCACCGCCATGATCAGGCGGCTGGGACGATGGCGTTCGGCGCGGTCGTCCTTCACCGCCACGCCGACGTTGTCTGCCGCCGGGGAAGCCGGCGTCACGGCCTTCGCTGCAGCGGCTGCCGGAACGGGGACAGCTGCCGCAGGCGTTGGCGGCATGCTGGCGTGGCCTTCCACCGGCAGCTCCAGGGTGAAGCAGCTGCCGCGTCCCGGTTCGCTGTCGACGGTGATGTCGCCGCCCATGCGCTGGGCCAGTTCGCGCGAGATCGACAGGCCCAGTCCGGTGCCGCCGAAGCGGCGACTGGTGCTGCCGTCGGCCTGGCGGAATGCCTCGAAGACCACCTGTTGCTGGTCGTGCGGGATGCCGATGCCGGTGTCGCAGACCACGAAGCGCAGGCGTTGGCCCCGCGCCGGTTCGATGCGCAGCGAGACCTGGCCGGCATCGGTGAATTTCACCGCGTTGGCCAGCAGGTTGTTCAGCACCTGCTGCAGGCGCTGGGCGTCGCCGGTGATCTGGTCGGGCGTGCCGGGCAGGGCCTCGATCACGAAGGACAATCCCTTTTGCCGGATCAACGGATCGAAGGTGTCGTGCAGGCGCTGCGTCACCGTGGACAAGGCCATCGGCTCTGCCACGATTTCGATGTGGCCGGCCTCGATCTTGGAAAGGTCGAGGATGTCGTTGATCAGCGCCAGCAGGTCGTTGTTGGAGGCGTGGATTGCCTGCGCGTACTTCACCTGTTCCGGTGTCAGCGTTTCGTCCTTGTTGTCGGACAACAGCTTGGCCAGGATCAGCGAGCTGTTCAGCGGCGTGCGCAGCTCGTGCGACATGTTGGCGAGGAATTCGGACTTGTACCGGCTGGTGGCTTCCAGCGAGGCGGCGTTCTTCTTCAGTTCGGCCTGCGCCAGCAGCAAACCCTTGCGCTGGGCTTCCAGCTCGTGGGTACGCTCTTCCAGGTGCACGTTGGTCTGTTCCAGTTCGGCTTGCTGGGTCTCCAGCTCCGCCTGCGATTGCTGCAGCACGCGGGCCTGTTCCTCCAGCTCCTCGTTCGACACGCGCAGTTCCTCCTGCTGTGCCTGCAGTTCCTCGCTCTGTCGCTGGGTCTCCTCCAGCAGTTCGCCCTGTCGCTGGCGGAACGCCGCGGTACGCATGGCCACGCCGATGATCTCGGCACTTTGCTGCAACAAGGCTCGTTCGACGTCCAGCGTATCCTCGCGCGGGATGCGGCCCAATTCCAGCGCGCCGATCAACTCGCCGTCGGCGGTGACCGGGGTCATCAGCAGCTCGCTGGAGGGGCTGCGGCCCAGCGTCGAGGAGAGCGCCAGGTGGTCGACGGAAAGGTTTGCCAGTCGGCGGGCTTCACCCAGTTGCAGGGTCTCGCCCAGCAGTCCGGCGTCGGCCGGCAGTCGTGCCGGCTGGTCACCGTCGAGCGCGATGCCGCCCAGCAACACCAGCTCACTGCCGCGCAGGTGGTAGAGCGCGCCGACCTGGGCACCCAGTTGCCGGGCCAGGCAGCGGGTGGCGTTGACCGCCAGCTCGGCCGGCGTCTGCTCGCCGCGCAAGGTCGTGCCCAGCTCGTTCTCGGCTTCCTGCAGCCACAGCAGTCGCCTGGCGTTGCGCCGTGCGTGCAAGGCCTGCCACACCACGATGGCCACGGCCCAGGTCGATGCCGCGCCGATGGCCCGGTTGACCAGAGCCACGCCCGAGCGCATGCCGTCCGGCGAATACCTGGCGCCCACGACCATCAGCAACGCCGCCGCGAAGGCCACGACGAAGGGCGCGGCCAGTCGCCGCTGGAACAGGGTCAGGCCGACACAGACGAAGTAGAAGCACCAGACGGCGTAGCCCAGCGGCGTGAACAGGTCGGCGACAAGAGTCAGCAGGACCAGCACCCCGACCAGGCCGATCAGCAGGGAATCTCGGGTAGTAACGGGGTGCTCCATGGGGTGCTCTGAGTGGGCGAGCCTTTCATGCTAGATGAACGAAGCCGACTCTGTGTGCACGCGGTCTTCACGGTTGCCGGCTGCGGTGGTCGCCGCCACGGATCGTGCCTGCGGCGGAACGCGGACGGGTGCCTGTTCCTGCACTCCGGAAGGGGGCTTTACAGCACGAAAGGTGCTGTGCATACTGTGTATATGAAGTATGCACAGATCGACCCCGAGCTGTTCCTGTCGACCAGCGACAGCACCCCGATGTACCAGCAGATCGTCAACCAGATCACCACCAAGGTGATGGCCGGCGACTGGCCGGCGGGCCAGCCGTTGCCGTCGATCCGCGAGCTGGCCAGTGCCAGCCGGGTCAGCGTGATCACGGTCAAGCGAGCGTATGCGGAGCTGGGCCAGGCCGGGGTGATCGTGACGCGGCACGGCATGGGCTCGTTCGTGGCCGATTCGCCAAACCTTTCCGACAGCCTGTTGCAGGCCGAATTCACCCAGCACTTCGACGCCATGCTGGCCTGTGCGCGACGGCTGGGCCTGTCTGTCGATGACATCCGCCAGTTGCTTGACGACGAACAGGCCCACGGGGCTGCCGAACCCACCAGGGGATCAACACCATGAGCACCGCCTTCGCCCTGTCCGGGGTGACCAAACGCTACGAGAACTTTGCGCTGCGGGACATCGACCTCAGCATGCCCGAGGGGCAGGTGATGGGTCTGGTGGGCGTCAATGGCGCCGGCAAGACCACCTTGCTGCGCATCCTTGGCGGCCTTGCGCTGGCCGACACGGGCACGGTCGAAGTGCTTGGCCACGACATGCCGGCGCAGCAGGTGGCCGCGAAGTCCGATCTGGGATTCGCCACGGAAGACATGCGCCTGTTCAAGACCCGCACGCTGCGCTGGCACATGGATTTCGTGCGTTCGATCTATCCGGGCTGGGATGAGGTCTACGCGGCCGATCTGCTTCGCCGTTTCGACCTGCGCGCGGAGCAGAGGCTGGCCGGCTTCTCGCACGGGCAACGGGTCAAGGCGCTGCTGATGCTCAATTTCGCCCGCCGGCCAAAACTGCTGCTGCTCGACGAGCCCACCACGGGGCTGGACCCGGTCGCCCGCGACGAGGTGCTGGAGGCGCTTGCCGACGTCTTGCGCGACGAGGCGCGCAGCGTGCTGTTCTCCTCGCACAACACCAAGGACATCGAGCAGATGGCCGACACCATCACCTTCGTCCACAACGGCACGCTGCTCGCCTCGCGGGACAAGGAATCCTTCCTCGACGACTGGCGCCGTGTCATCTGCCACGGGTCGTGGGTGCCGGACAAGGCCGCCTGGCCGGAGATCGCCGCGGTGCGCCAGAACGGCTCGATCGTGGAACTGAAGGTGCGCCAGTTCAGCGCTGGTCTGCTTGAGCGCATGCAGACGCAAGGCGCGGAGATCCGCAGCGCCGATCCGATGAACCTCGAAGACATCTTCGTCACCACCGTACGCGCTGGAGGTGCGGCATGAATCGTTCCCCACTCAACTGGCCGGTGATCAGGCTGCTGGTGGCCAAGGACTGGCAACTGTTCCAGCAGCAGCTGGCGGCATGCGTGTTCGGCGGCATCGTGGCGTTGTGCCTGATCGGCATGGCCACCGGCTGGAGTTTCTACCTGGGCTCGCTGCTGCTGATCGTCATGCTGGTGTGCACCTCGTGCTTCTCGATTTCCAACTCGCTGCTGGTCGAACGCAAGGAGCACACGCTGGCCTTCGTGATGAGCCTGCCGGTGACGCCGCTGGATTACTACCTGTCGAAGCTGATCGGCAACCTGGTGACCTTCCTCGTGCCGTTCCTGGCGATGCTGGCCGGAACCGTGCTGGTGATCCTGTACACGCCGCTGCCGGACGGGTTGGTCGTGCTGTCCTTGCTGATCTTCGGACACGTGTTGCTGGCTTATGCCGTGTCCCTGAGCGTGGCCATGGCGGTGGAGTCCGAGGGCTGGAACATTTTCGCGATGATCGCCAGCATGCTGCTGATCAATCCCCTGATCATGCTGCTGGGGCAGATCCCGGCGATCAATGATCACGTCAAGGCCGACACGATTTATTTCGCTCCCGTCGCGGTGGCGATCCTGCTGGCCCAGGCGACGCTGAGCGTGGTGGTGCTGGCGGCCACCGGCTGGGTGCACTGCCGGAAGAAGTCCTTCTACTGAGCTGATCCACCGTTCCCGCTGAGCGCAGTCCGCGCAGCGGGCGGAGTCGAAGCGCCTTCGCGTCTCTGGCCGTGCTGGAATCCGGCCAGGGAAAGGCGGGGCGCAAGGCAAGAACCCTCTCGTGAGTCCGACAGATCCGTTCGGAGGTTTCGCCATGCACGACACCGTGCGTTTTCACTACATGGACAACCTGCGCGCGCTGGCGATGCTGGCCGGGGTGGTCTTCCACGCCGCGCTGGCCTACAGCCCGCTGCTGCACCCTTATTTCCCCACGGCCGACCGCGCGCAGTCGCCGGCCATCGACCTGGTCATCTGGTGGCTGCACCTGTTCCGCATGCCGCTGTTCTTCGTGGTCGCCGGCTTCTTCGCCGCGATGCTGCTGAACAAGCGCGGCATGGCTGGCCTGTTCCTCAACCGGCTCAGGCGCATCGGGTTGCCGCTGGTGATTTTCTGCCCGCTGGTGATCGCCGCGATGAGCTACAGCACGCTGCATGCCGCGGCGTACGTGCGGAACCCTTCGCCGGTGTTGCTGATGATCCGGCAGTTCTCGCAGATGGCGAACCCGCCAGCGCCGCCACCGGGCACCGGTCATCTGTGGTTCCTTTACTACCTGCTGTTCTTCTACGTGCTGACCTGGGTGGCCAGAAGCCTGGTGCCGGGCAAGCCGGGCAACTTCATGCGCGGCCTGAAGCCGGGGTGGCAACTGCTGCTGTTCCCGATGCTGCTGGCGCCGGCGCTGGCCTCGGTGAGCGCGCCGCATCCGGCCCCGGAAAGCCTGTTTCCCCAGTTCTGGGCATTCGGCTTCTACGGGCCGTTCTTCGTCTTCGGCTACCTGCTGTCTGGCCACGAAGCGTTGATCGACCGGTTCCGTGGTTTCGCGCCGTGGCTGCTGCTGGCCAGCGTCGCGCTTTACGGTGCATTCCTGTACCTGCTCCGGCGCCACGTGCCCACCGCCGCCAGCGTGCCCATCGCGCTGATCGAGGCGTGCATCAGCGTCTGGATGACCTGCGTGTGCCTGGTTGCCGGCCGCTTACTGCTGAACCGCAGCAACCGCCTGTTGCGTTACCTGTCCGACGCGTCGTACTGGGTCTACATCGTCCATCTGCCGATCCTGTTCGTGATCCAGTACCGGCTGATGGACATGGCGTGGGGGTGGGGCGCGAAGTTCACGGTCTCCGTCGTCGCAACCTTCGCGGTCTGTCTGCTCAGCTACCACCTGCTGGTGCGCAAGACCGTGGTCGGCCGACTGCTCGGTACCCGAATGCCGGTGGCGGGATCGGCCGCGGGGGCCTGACCGGCGTCGCCGCCGCCCTGGCGCAACCGCTCAATCCGCGTTGTCCGGCTCGAAGAAGCTCCAGCGTATGTCGGTGAATTCCGCCTTCATCGCGGCCTCGACGGTGTTGATCGCGGCGATCAGTTCGGGGTTGCCGGCGGTGGGCTGCATCCGTGCCTTCACCGCGACCATCACGTCGGGGCCCATCTGCAGGGTGATCAGGTTCAGCACGTCGGCGACTTCGGGGCGGCTTTTCAGGAAGCCCATCAGCTCGTCGCGACGACGGGGTTCCATGCCCTGGCCGATCAGCAGGGCTTTCACTTCGATCGCCACCAGCACGGCGACGACGATCAGCAGTGCGCCGATGGCGATGGTGCCGGCGGCGTCGAACATCAGGTTGCCGGTGAGCATGGTGGCGCCGATGGCAACGGCGGCCAGGCACAGGCCGATCAGGGCGGCCAGGTCTTCGCCGAAGATCACCAGCAATTCGCTGGAGCGGGTTTCGCGGAACCAGGTCCATAGGTTCTGCTCGCCGCGCGCCTTGTTGACTTCCTGCAGACAGCCGCGCATCGAGATGCCTTCGACGACGATGCCGAACACCAGCACGCCCAGCGCCAGCCACGGCCATTTCAGCGGTTCCGGATGGGTGAGCTTGTGCACGCCCTCGTAGATCGAGAACATGCCGCCCACGCTGAACAGCAGGATCGCGACCAGGAACGACCAGAAATACAGGGCGCGGCCCCAGCCCAGCGGAAATTCGTCCGACGGCGGCCGTTTGGTCTGGCGGATGCCGAGCAGCAGCAGGCCCTGGTTGCCGCAGTCGGCCAGCGAGTGCACGGCCTCGGCCATCATCGCGCCGGAGCCGGTCACCATGGCGGCGACGAGTTTGGCCACGAAGATGGCGAAGTTGGCACCCAGCGCGAGCAGGATGGCCTTGATCGGGTTGGCGTGGCCGGAAGACATGCAGCTTCAATCCATGGAATGAGGCTGCCCAGTTTACCGGTGGCGCAGAATTTTGCGGGGGTTGGGCGATGACGGACGATCAGTGGATGCCCACGCCCACGCCCAGGCCGAAGCGGATGTTGTTGCGGCCCTTGTTCATTTCCTCGGCGGTCCACACGTGCGAGTGCATCACGCTGACCAGCGGGAACACGTAATCCGCTTCGCCGACCTTGCCGGCACGACTGCCGTCGAGCTTGCCGTCGACCGTCATCATCGCGCCGGCGGGATAGTCCAGCGGCTCCACGTAGCCCGGCATCACCGCGACGAAGCGGCCACTGCCGCTGTCGTTCGCCTTCGGCCGCTGCGAGGAGTCGAGCGGGTAGGCCAGCAGCTCGATCTCGCTGTGGTCAGCGAACACCTTGACCTGCACGATGCGGCCACCCCACACGACCTCGTTGCCGCTGAACTTCTCGGGCGTCTGGGCCACTTCGAATGGCGCGGCAGTGACGGTGCCGGTGCTGGTCTTGTAGATCGGCGCGGGTGCGCAGGCGGCCAGCATCAGCAGGGCGGCGGGCATGGCGAGGCGGGTCAGCAGGGAAGCAGGACGGATGCGCATGGACGTGCTCCTGGAGGAAGCCGGATGGGTGGATGCACCGAGCTTAGCGGCGGCCCGGCGGCCGCGGTAGTCGCGAGGCGGGCAGCGGGCTGGGCACGTTCAGCTGGCTGCCGGCTTCGTCCAGCAGCCAGTCGAGTTTCACTTCGGCCGGACGCTCCTGTGACAGCAGGCTGGCCAGCACGCGCAGCGGTTCGCGCAAGCTGTCGTCGAGATTCCACGGCGCGTTGAGGATGACCATGCCCGAGCCGTTGAGGCGCAGCGGCGAATCGTCCGGGTGCACCAGCAGCTCGGCGCGCAGGATGCGCTTGACGCCGCTGTGCTGCAGCTTGCGCAGGAACGGCTGCACCTGGCTGCGCAGCTTGATCGGATACCACACGGCATAGATGCCGGTGGGCCAGCGCAGCAGGGCGGTCTTCAACGCCTGCTCGATCAGCTTGTACTCGGCCTCCTGCGCCTCGTAGGGCGGATCGATCAGCACCAGGCCGCGCTTCTCCTTCGGCGGCAGCAGCGCCTTCAGCGCCTCGTAGCCGTCGCGCTGGTGCACGTGCACCTGGGGATTGCCGCGGAACAGGTCGCGCAGCCTGGATGCTTCCTCGGTGTGCAGTTCGCACAACTGGGCGCTGTCGTCCGGGCGCAGCAGGCGGGCGACCTGCAGCGGCGAACCGGGGTACTGCTTCAGTCCCTGCTCGTTGCCCTCGCCACCCAGGATGCTGGCGCGCCAACGCTGCAGCAGCGCTGGCACCTTCTCGGCCGGATGCAGGCGGGAGATGCCGTCCTTGTGTTCGCCGGTCTTCTTCGCCTCGAAACCGTCCAGCGGATAGTTGCCGCTGCCGGCGTGGGTGTCGATGTAGCAGAACGGCGCGGGCTTGGCCTGCATCGCCTCAATCAGGGCGAACAGCACGGCGTGCTTCAGGACATCGGCGAAATTGCCGGCGTGATAGGCGTGGCGATAATTCATGGCGGTCACGGCGGGCGGGGTGGCCGAGTATAGAGCGCCCGGCCCGATGTTCCCCGTGATCGACCGGGCAGCCCGGGCGGAGCCTGCTCCAGAGTTGAGCCCGTCCACGGCAGTCCGTAAGCTGCCGCGATGAGTCTTTCCCGGCGCCAGCTGTCGCATTCCCGCCCCTGCCTTGCGCTGGCCTGGCTGGCCTGGCTGCTCCTGCTGGTCAGTCCGCTGCAGGCTGCACCGATGGCCATGGCTGCCGGTGTTGCGCATGGTGGCCATGCGGCGATGGCGCAGCATGGCGAGCTTGCCGCCGATGCCGGGATCACGCACGACTGCTGTACGGAACAACCGCTTCCGGCGGGTGACGTCGCACCACACGCCTGTCACTGCGCCACATGGTGCGGCAGCGCCTTGCCGGCATGGGCGCTGCCGATGCCCGATCGCGTCGCCATGCAGACGCCGCGGGCGACGCCGCGAAGCCCACTCATGCCGCACGGCGTGCATCCGCCGTTGCTGCGGCCACCCGCCGCCTGACTTTCCTGCGTGTCCCAACTCCCGTGACGACTTGAGCGGTCGAGGCAAGCGTGTCGGGCAACCGTGACCGGCGTCGCGCGTCGACGCCGTGCTGGAGAGCTCCATGAAACCTCTTTCTTCCCGCCCCGATCTGTCGCGGCGGCGTTTCGTGCAGGGCGTCGCGCTGGGCAGCGTGGCTGCCGGTGCGGGACTGCTGCGGCCTACCGGCGCCTGGGCGCTGAACAGTCCCGGCCAACCGGTGGTGTTGAGCGGCACCGACTTCACGCTGGACATCGTCGAGCGCAGCGTCAACTTCACCGGTGCGGCGCGGCCGGCGATCACCGTCAACGGCGGCGTACCCGGCCCGCTGCTGCGCATGCGCGAAGGCAGCACGGTGAGCCTGCGCGTGAGCAACCGCCTGCGCGTGCCCACCTCGATCCACTGGCACGGCATCGTGCTGCCGTTCCGGATGGATGGCGTGCCCGGCCTCAGCTTCGACGGCATCGCGCCGGGCGAAAGTTTTCTCTACCGGTTCCAGCTGCGCCAGAGCGGGACCTACTGGTATCACTCGCACTCGGGTTTCCAGGAACAGAACGCGCTGTACGGCCCGCTGGTGATCGAGCCGGCCGGCCCCGAGCGCCATCCGACCGATCGCGACTACGTGGTGATGCTCAACGACTGGACCGACGAGGACCCCGCGCGCATCTACGCCAGGCTCAGGAAGCAGAGCGACTACTACAACTTCGCCCAGCCGACCGCGGCGGATTTTTTCCGCGACGTGCGCGAGAAGGGATTGTCCCGCGCGCTGTCGATGCGCCGGATGTGGAACGAGATGCGCATGAACCCGACCGACCTGGGCGACGTCTCCAGTTACACCTACACCTACCTGATGAACGGTGCGGCCCCCGCGCAGAACTGGACCGGACTGTTCCGGCCAGGCGAGAAGCTGCGGCTGCGCTTCATCAACGGCTCGGCATCCACGTTCTTCGACGTGCGCATACCCGGACTGAAGATGACCGTGATCGCCGCCGACGGGCAGGATGTCGAGCCCGTGCCGGTCGACGAGTTCCGCATCGCGGTGGCCGAAACCTATGACGTGATCGTCGAGCCCCAGGAGGAGCGCGCATACACGGTGTTTGCCCAGTCGATCGATCGCGGCGGTTACGCGCGCGGCACGCTGGCGCCGCGTGTAGGAATGACGGCGGAAGTGCCGCCGCTGGACCAGCGCGTGTGGCTGGACATGCGCGACATGATGGGCGCGATGCCGCACGCCGGGAATGGCGGTGGCCATGCCGCGAGGCCCGGCATGGGCCACGGCGGTATGGGCCATGGCAGCATGGATCACGCCGGGATGGATCACGGCAGCATGGCCGCCGCACCTGCCGTGCACCACGCCCGCAGCGAATACGGCCCGGGCGTGGACATGCGCGTCGACACGCCGCGCAGCAACCTCGACGATCCGGGCATCGGCCTGCGCGACAACGGCCGCCGGGTGCTGACCTACGCCGACCTGCACACCGTGGGCGGTCCGCTCGACGCGCGCGAGCCCGGTCGCGAGATCGAGTTGCACCTGACCGGCAACATGGAGCGCTTCATGTGGTCGTTCGACGGCATCCGGTACCCCGACGCCACGCCCATCCATTTCAACACCGGCGAGCGCCTGCGCATCGTGCTGGTCAACGACACCATGATGAACCACCCGATCCACCTGCACGGCATGTGGAGCGAGCTGGAAAACCCGGATGGCCGGTTCCAGGTGCGCAAGCACACGGTCAACGTGCAGCCGGCGCAGCGGATCAGCTACGCGGTGACCGCCGACGCGCCGGGCCGCTGGGCCTGGCACTGCCATCTGCTGTACCACATGGAGGCGGGGATGATGCGCGAGGTGGTGGTGTCATGACCATCCATCGTCGCGAACACTGGCTCATTCCATCGCGCTCGGCATGGCTGCTCGCGCTGTTGCTGTTGCTGGCGCTGCCGCCAGCGGTCGAGGCGCAGAGCGCACCCGCCGCGTCGAGCAGCACGGCGCCCATGGCCATGCCGGCGATGCCCGGGATGGATCACGGCGAGATGCCGGGGATGGATCACCCAGCGGCGCCCATCGCTCCGACGGCGCCCGACATGCCGGCGATGGAGCCGCCGCCGACGCCGGGCATGCCCATGGCGCCGATGCAGGGCGGCCGCCCGCCTGCGGACGCACGCAGCGGCGATTACTCCGACGGCATCGCCGCCAGCCCGATGCACGCGCACGGACGCACATCGTCTGGCCTGCTGCGGATCGATCAGCTGGAGGCCTTCCACGGCGACGAAGGCAACGGCCAGCGCTGGGAGATCCGGGGCTGGTACGGCAACGACAGCGACAAGCTGTGGCTGCGCAGCGAAGGCGTGCGCAGCGGCGGCAAGCTCGAGGACGGCGAACTGGAGCTGCTCTGGAACCACGCCACCAGCAGCTACTGGAGCCGCCAGCTGGGCGTCCGCCACGACATCGGCAAGGGCCCGGCACGCAGCTGGATCGCCGTTGGCGTGCAGGGGCTCGCGCCGTACTGGTTCGAGCTGGAGGCCAGCGGTTACGCAGGGGCCGGCGGGCGGACGGCCGCGCGCCTGCGCGTGGACTACGAGTTGCTGTTGACCCAGCGGCTGGTGCTGCAGCCGGAGCTGGAGGTGAACCTGTACGGCCGGCGCGATCCGCAGCGCCGGTTGGGTGAGGGCGTGTCCGACATCCAGTTCGGCCTGCGTTTGCGCTACGAGATCCGGCGGGAGTTTGCGCCCTATCTCGGAGTGAACTGGACACGTCGGGTCGGCGCGACCGCCGACTATGCGCGGCACGACCAGCGGGCGGTGCGGGAGTGGCAATGGCTGGCCGGGGTACGGTTCTGGTTCTGAGAGGTTGTGAGTTTTCAACCTCGAAGCCCGGCCACGGATGGCCGGACGGGAATCGGTCACGCAAGTGACTGATTCACGTGAGCACGTCCGGGCATGTACCGGACGTGCGATGGAAGAAAACCACAGGAAGTGGTTTTCTTCCCAGGTTCCGAGATCGCGTATCGTCAGGGTGAGTCGACCCTTGTGGTCCGGTTGACGTATAACGACATGGCACGCGTGGCGTGCCCTCGATGAACCCAACGGCAGGCGAGCTTGCAACTGATGCGACGGAGACGGACCTCACCGGGGTGGAGCCAACGCTGCGTGCTGCTGATGGCCGCGCTGCTCTCGCTGTTCAGCCTGTCCGCGTCGGCCCAGCAGTATTCGCTGACCACCTACGACCGCAAGTCGGGTCTGGAAAGCCAGGCGATCAACGTGTTGTTGCAGGACCGGCGCGGCTTCGTCTGGGCCGGCACCGAGATGGGCCTGTACCGGTTCGACGGCGGCAGCTTCGAGCGCATGGGTGCGGCGCAGGGCTTTGCCCGGGGCGAGTACGTCACCGCGATGGTGCAGAACCCGCGCATCGGCCAGCTGTGGGTGGCCACCCAGTCCGGTCTGCGCGTCGGTGACGGCCTGCACTTCCGCAAGGTGGAGCCGGCGGGACAACCGCTGGTGGTCGACGTGGGCCGGCAGATGGTCGCGCTGGATGACGGACGGCTGCTGCTGGTGAAGAACGACCGGCTGATGGTGCTTTCCGGCGGCGGGCAGGGCTGGCAGCTGCGGCCGATGTTCGACGAGGCGCAACTCGCCGCCGTGCCGCAGCTGCGCCGGATCACCGTGATCCACGCCACGCCTGGCCGCCTGTGGATCGGCTGCGACGGTTCGCTGTGCAGTGTCGATGACGCGGGCAAGGTGACGGTGCACGGAGAGGCCGAGGGCGTGCCCCGCGACAGCTGGACCGGCCTGCTGCTGGACAGCCACGGCAGCCTGTGGCTGCGCGGCGTGCACCACCTGCGCGAGCTGCCGGCCGGCGCCACCCGCTTCCTTCCGCGCGACCTGCCGGCGGCCGACATGGGCGTGGTGAGCGACAACGAGATCCTGGTGGAAGATGCACGGGGCCGCGTGCTGACGCCGACCAATCGCGGCCTGGCACGCTGGGAAGGAACGGCCTGGACCCTGATGGACAGCGCCAACGGCCTGCCCGACATCGAGATCACCGCCCTGTTGTTCGACAGCCACGGCACCCTGTGGCTGGGCACCTACGGTCGCGGCATCTCGCGCTGGAACGGCTATGGACTGGTCGAGGGCTGGGGCCGCGGGCAGGGTTTCGAGAGCGTGCCGAACTGGTCGATCCTGCGCTTCGATGCGCAGCACATCTGGTTCGCCAACGAACTCGGCGGCAGCGTGCTGTCCGACGGCCAGACCCGTCTGCAGCCGTGGCCGATCCGCTTCGATCCGGCGCCGCGACAGATCCTCAGCCTTGCCCGCGCCAACGACGGCGCGATCTGGGCCGGCCTGTACGACCGCCGCGTGCTGCGCTACGACCCGGCCAGCCAGCGCACCACGCTGGCGGCCGAATTGCCCGCGTTCGTGAAGTTCCTGCATTTCGATCGGCAGGGCCGGCTGTGGATCGCCACCGTCAACGGCATCTACCGCATCGATCACGTCGACGCGCCGGCCGTGCGCATACCGGCGACGCAGACCACCGACCAGCAGTGCTCGGATATCACCGAGACCGCCGACGGAACCTTGTGGTTTGCCTGCAACGCCGGACTGCTGCGCTTTGCCGGCGGGCAGTGGACACGCATGGACACCGGCAGCACGAGCATCGCCTCGGGCTTCAGCGCGGTGGCAGTGGGCACCGATGGCAGCCTGTGGCTGGGCGCGAACGAGCCCGGGTTGTTCCACGCCGCGGTGAGCGGCAGCCGGCTGTCGCTCACGCGCATCGTCGATACCTGGCTGGACAACACGCTGGTGTACTTCGTGCGCCGCGACCATCGGGGCTGGATCTGGGTGGGCGGCAGCGGCGGCGTGGATGTGTACGACGGCGCGCGCTGGACGCACTTGTCGCAAGCCGATGGCCTGCTGTGGGACGAGACCAGCCAGAACGGATTCTTCGAGGATCGCGATGGCTCGATCTGGATCGCCACGGCGATCGGCGCCAGCCACATCCTGCAGCCGCAAGCCATGCTGGCCTATCAGCCCGGCAAGGTCCTGATCACCTCGGTGATGCAGGGATCGGCGCCGGTGAAACCCGGCGACAGCATCCGTCTCGGCGGCCGGCACGCCGCGTTGACCGTGCACTACGCGCTGCTGGGGAAATCCTCGGGCGGCCAGCCGCGCTATCGGTATCGGCTGCAGGATTCGGAGTGGATCGAAACCGGCGCGAACGTGATCAATCTCGCCGGCCTGCCGTCCGGCGACTACCGCCTCGAGATCGAGGCGATCGACGACGACCACCGGACCGTCTCGCCGCCCGCCCAATTCGATTTCGGCGTGCCGCCGCCGTGGTGGCTGAGCTGGTGGGTCGGCCTGCTGGCGGTCTCGCTGCTGGCCTTGCTGATGGCGCTCAGCTGGCGCTGGCGTTCGCGCCGCCTGCGGCGGCACAACCGCCGGCTGGAAGCGATGGTCGCCGATCGCACCGTCGAACTCACCGAGGAGAAGCGCGAGCTGGAACGGGCCCGGGCCGAGCTGTACCACCAGGCCACCCATGACAGCCTCACCGGCATGCACAATCGGCGGGCGATCCTCGACCAGCTGGCGGCGCTGCTGGAACCGGGCCAGCGTCCGCTGCCCGGGCTCGCCGTGGGGCTGATCGATGCGGATCACTTCAAGCGCATCAACGACACCCTGGGCCACCAGGCCGGCGACGCCGCGTTGCTGGCGATCGCCCGTCACCTGCAGTTGCACGTGCGCGGTGACGACCGGCTGGGACGCTACGGTGGCGAGGAGATCCTGCTGCTGTTGCCCGGCATCGATCGCCCGCATGCCGAGCAGCGCATGCGCGACATCCAGACCGCGGTGAGCGCGGTGCCGCACCACTGGAACGGGCACGCGTTTGCGGTGACGCTCAGCATCGGCATGGTCTGGATCGGCGCCGACGCGACTTCGGTCGAGGACCTGATCCGGCGCGCCGATGCGGCGCTGTACCAGGCCAAGAGCGGCGGTCGCGATCGCGTCGTGGTCGAGGCAGCTGGCGCCGACTGACGGTCAGTCGATGATGTTGTGGCTTTCGGCGGTACCCAGCAGCTCGGCCTGTTCCGGCATGCGCCGGCGCCGATGCAGCAGCGGGTGCATGAACACCGCGGCCAGGATCACCGCCACGCCGGCGTAGAACCAGTGATCCAGCTCGTGCTGCTCGCCCAGCAGCACGATCGCCAGCACGATCGCGTAGACCGGTTCCAGGTTGGTCACCATCTGCGTGCCGAACGCGCTCATGTGGCGCAGCGCCACCAGCGCCAGCGCGAACGGCAGCAGGGTGCAGCCGAACGACAGCGCCAGCAACAGCAGCGCGTCGTGCAGGCCCGGCAGCACGAAGGCCGGCCCGACGTGCGGCAGCAGCGGCGCCAGCAGGGCGAGGAACACGGTGCCGGTGCCCAGCTCGATGAAGGTCACCGTGAGCGGATCGCCGTGTTCGACCAGGCGCTTGTTGAGCGAACCGAAGAACGCCACGAACAGCGCCGACAGCACGCCCACCGCAATTCCAGCGCGCATGTCGTGCGGCACGCCGCCCACCACCATCACCACGCCCGGCACCACCGCCACGCCGATCAGCAGTTCGCGCGGGTCGAACCTGCGCCGGGCGATCCATGGCTCGATGAAGGCCAGGAACACCGGGCCCAGCGCGATGCAGGTGGCGCCCACCGAGGCGTTCGAAAGCTTGATCGCCGCGTAGAAACTCAGCCAGTGCAGCGACACCAGCACGCCGATGCCGGCATACGCCCAGATCAGCCGCGCCGGCATCGCGCGCAAGCCGCGCCAGACCCGGGGCACCAGCAGCAGCGCCAGCGTGACCAGGGCCATCCGCCACAACACCAGGGGCAGGGCCGGCAAGGTGATCAGCTTGCCCAGGATCGCGGTGAAGCCCCACAGCAACACGCAGAAGTGAATCTGCAGACGGGCCTGGCTGACGGGTTGCATGGGTATTCGCAGGGAAGGGCGGTGCGACATTCTAGCGTCCGCATCGGGGCAGGCGGATTCTTACAAGGCGCGTGCAATGGCCGGTTTGGCCAGGCCTGTCGTTGCGGCGCGGTTTGAGTTTGCCTGCGGCTGTGGCAGATTGCCCCCACTTGCCTTGCGCCGGGGGAATCGCATGTCACGTAACCGTTCTGCCTTGATGGCGCTGTTGCTGCTGGGAGTGCTGCAGGTTCTCGCCGGATGCTCGAAGAAGCAGGAAGTCTCGCCGGCCCCGATCAGCGGTGAAAGCTCGAAGGCCGGCGCGATGCTGGCCTACGAGCATGTGCTGCGGATCAGGTTGCCCGGCGCCGAGATCGCCGGTCGCCTGGCGGCGGCCCGGCAGGCCTGTGAGACGGCCCGCTTCGGCGCCTGCAATGTGTTGCGCATCGAGCAGGCCGAACACGATGCCGAACTTGTCGTGCGGATCGTTCCGGAAGGCGTCGAACCGATGGCGAAGCTGGCCGCGCAGGGCGGCAGCATCGGATTCCGGCAGACCACGGCGGAGGATCTCGCTGATGCCGTCAACGACAACCAGCGTCAGCGCGAATTGCTCGAGAAGCATGGACGGCACCTGGCGGAACTGGCGGCACGCAAGGACATCGCCGTTGCCGATCTGATTGCGCTCAGCCACGAGCAGGCTTCGGTGGAGAGCCTGCTGCAATCGCTGCAGGCCGTGGCCGCCAACCAGCAACGCCGGCTGGATACCAATCGGCTCGAACTGCATTTCCGCGATGCCGGCACCTACTCGCGCAGCGGGCGTATCGGCGATGGTTTTTCCAGCCTGCTCGACGAAGCCACCGAGGGCGTGACCGATGCCCTGGGTTTGCTGGGCTATGGCCTGCCATTCCTGCTGCTGGCCTTCCCGCTGGCGCTGCTGTGGCGTCGGTTGTGGCGGCGGTTTACCCGCCGCGGATCAACGCAGGAGCGTTGACGAGGCGTCGCCTGGCCATTGGCGCCGGGCCGACGCAGCGCTTACTTCTTCGACCCCGGCTTGCCCGCCGGCATCATCTTGCCCGAGCTGCGCAACTGCTGCAGCACCGTGCGGCAGGTGTTCTCGCCGTTGTCGTCATGGCTGGGCGCGACCAGGGCGAGCAGGGCGGCAGCCGGCGCCGCGACCACGCTCAACGCCACCGCGCCGGCGCCGCGGGCGATCAGCGGGCCGGGATGCACGCCGACGTTGGGGTTCTTCAGCGTGCCGTTGACGTACAGCGGCGAGCGCAGCGAGAACACGCGGAAGCCCTTGGTATGGGGCGTCACGTCCAGGTCGAGCTTCTCGCTGGCCAGGTTCACCGTGCCGGTCACGTTGACCACCGCGTCGTCGGTGTCGAACACGAACAGGCGCATGTCGAACAGGCCGTTGCTCGCAGCCATGTCGGCGGCGGCGCAATTGATCTCCACGGTCTTGTCGCCGAACAGCTTGCCGATGATGATGTTGCCGACGTTGAGGCCGGCGGTTTCCAGCAGGGTCTTGCTGATCGCGCCGTCGTTCATCAGCAGCTTCAACTCGCCGTCCGCGCTGCCGAGCAGGGCGGCGATGGAATTGCCCTGGGCGCTGAGGTCGGCGTCGCCGTTGATCTCGCCGAAGCTGGTGTGCATCGGCTCGAAGGCGGGGAACAACTGCTTGAGCTTGAGGTGGCGCGCGTCGAGTTTCAGCAGGCCGCGCATCGGCGTGCGGCTGCCGTCCAGGGTGATGTTGCTGCGCACCTTGCCGCCGGCCACGCCGAAGCTGAGCGGGTCCAGGTACAGCGCGCCGTTGTTCATCACCAGGTGGGTGGCCAGCGAGTCGATCGGCAGCGCCTCGCCATGCACGATGCGCTCGCTGCTGAAGTTCACGTCGGCGTCCATCGCCTGCCAGCGTTCGGTGCGGAACGGTGCGACCGGCAACAGTTTGTCGGCCGGCTGGGCGGGGCGATCATCGGCGGGCGCGGCCTTCGAACTGCCGCCGATCAGCGGCGCGAGGTCGGCGAACTGCAGCAGCTTCGAATGCAGCGTGCCGGTGAGTTTGGGGCGCTTGCCGCCGGTGACGAACAGCAGGTCGCCGGACAGGTCGCTGCCGCCGACCCGGCCGCGGAAATCCTGATAGTGATAGCGGCTGCCGTTGCGGCGCAGCTCGGCGCCAAGATGGCCCTCGGTCGCGTACGGCGGGGTGTCCGGCAGGGTGACGCCGGTGAGCGGATACAGCTTGGCCATGCTGGAGCCGGAGAACCACAGCTGCACGTCCAGCGCGCCCAGGTGCAACGGATCGGTCAGGGTGCCGACCAGCGCGATATGCGTGTCGCCCAGGTTCACGTCGGCCTGCACGGGGAATGGCCGACGGGTGTCCTGCAGGGCGAGCACGGCGCCGGTCTTGCCGTGGCCCTTCAGCGGATTGCCCTGGTAGCTGCCCTCGGCGGTCCAGCCGAACTGGTAGGTGATCGCGCTGTCCGGGCGGTGCTGGCGGTCGGCGGCCTGGTTGTTTGCGCCGTCCGGCGCAGCCTTGGACGTGCTCTCGGGCAAGGCCTTGCCCACGGCCTTGCTGGCCTGCTCGCGGGCGTCGGCGGTCTGCTGCGCCACGATCTGGTCATAGGGGATCGCCCCCTGCAGCGGTTCGATGGTGGCCTCGAGCCGGGTGCGGCTCGGCGCGTCGTCCAGGCTCAGCTGGCCCCGGTCGAAGCCGACCGTGCCCACGTCCAGCGTCCAGCTCGACGGTGGCTGGTTCCGGGGAAAACTGAAGTCCCAGCTGGCGCGGCCCTGCTTGTCGCGCTCCAGGTCCACGCTGGGCTGCACCAGTTGCAGCGACGGCACCTCGATGCGATGGGCGATCAGCGGCAGCGGCGAAAGCCGGAAACGCAGCGCCTGCAGTCGGGCGAACTGCGGCTGCTGCGCCCACGGGGGATTGGCGATGCTGATGTCGCGTGCGGTGAACTCGGGCCATGGCAGCAGCGAGGCCAGCCCGCTGCCGTTGCGGTCGCGCCGCCAGTCGACGGTGAGGTCGCCGTTGATCGCGAATGGGCGTCCGATCGCCTTGCTCACCTTGTCGCTGATGAACGGGCGCATCCGGTTCCAGTCGAAGGTCGCGATCACCACGACCAGGATCAGCACGACAGCCAGCACGACTCCCACGATCCATGCGAGGACTTTGCGGCTGCGCTTCATGCTGATCTCCTGTCACGGGGTCGCGAAGTCCATCCATAGCCCCCCGCGTGACAAGATTTCGTGGTGAAGTCCCCGCCGGCGTCAGCGGGGATTCATCCGGGCAGCGGCCTTGAGTGCGCCCGCCCTGGCTTCAGTGCACCGGTTTGGCGTCGCGCACCGGCACGCTGAGGCTGCACAGGCCGACCTTGCCCACCGGCTCGGGGTAGAACGCATTGTGGCCATGGCGACTGGCATCGATCAGGGCCGCGAAGCTGGCGCTGTCGGTGCGCAGCACCTCGATCGCCGGTCGCTCCGGCGCCGGCATGTCGGCGGCCAGGCGCACCGACTCGATGCGGGTGCGGCGGGCGGGATCGGCATAGAAACCCATCGGCTCGGGCCCGCGCGGCAGGCCGGACAGCAGGGGCATGCCTTCCAGCACGCGGCCGGCGACGGCGAGGTTGTGATCCAGTTTCCGCGCCTGGCCGATCACCGCGTACAGCGAACTGCCGCTGCCGCTGTCCGGCGCCACGTCGCGCGCCACGCCGACCGTGCCATAGCAGTGCGCCACCCACTCCTGGCCGCTGGCCGGATCGCGGCCCACCGGGAAGCCCCCGCTGAAACCGACTTCGGGTGCGTAGACATCGCCATCCGGCAATGGCGTCCACGGCTGCTTCGCAGCGATCGCGCGGCTGAACTCCGGCGTCAGGGTCTTGCTGGCCTTGCCCAGTGAACGGATCTTGTCCTTGTCGCCGTTCTCGTCGTCGTTCGGATCGCCCCACTGGGTGACGAAGTTGTCCTGCACGCGGATGATCGCCAGCCCGTCGAAGTAGTGCTGGCGCACCAGGGTGCGAATGTTCGCTGCATGCAGCGGGGTGAAATCCTGGGCCAGCTCGATCACCACGCGACCCGTCGGTAGCTGCATCACCAGCAGGTTCTGCGGATCGGGCCTGCGCCATTCGGCCGGCGCGGATTTCGCCAGGATTTCCTTGGTCGTCGGCGTGGGCTTGCCCTGCTCGGCAGCGAGGGCAGACAACGCGGTCAGGCTGCTGGCCAGCGCGAGACCGGCGATGAGATGGCGACGACGCATGGCATTCCCCTTGAGTGACCGATAGGCGAGGGCTGCAACTTAGCAGAGTGCCACCACCAGTTGATCGCAGGCATGACTTCAGGCCCATGTACTAGTGTCAACTTAATACTATGATTCACATCAGTCTAAGCGGCAGTGCGGGTGAGCGGGATGGACGACAGCGTCAGCCAGTTGAAGAAGTTCCAGAAGGAGCTTTCCAGCGGCACCGTGTCGCTGGTGCTGCTGGCGGTGTTGGGGCAGTCGCGCCAGCCGATGTACGGCTACCAGATCGCCAAGCGGCTGGAAGAGGTGGGCGAAGGGGTGCTTGCCGGCAAGCAGAGTGCGCTGTACCCGGTGCTGCGCAATCTCGAAGCCGCCGGCCTGCTGGGCAGCGAAGTCGAGCCGTCCGTCAGCGGTCCGCCACGCCGCTATTACCGCATCACCAAGCCGGGGCGCGAAGTCCTGCGCGAGTGGACCGCCGCGTGGAACGCCACCCGCGATTCCGTCGATAACGTCTTGCAAGGAGGGGTGTCATGAACGCGCCACGCAGCATCGCCGAGTATCTTGAACAACTGCGCGCCGCCCTGCGTGGCGCGGACCCCGCCCTGATCCAGGATGCGTTGTACGACGCCGAGGAACACCTGCGCTCGGAACTGGCCGAGCAGCCCGAACGCGGCGAAGCGGCGATGCTGGAGCACGTGGTGGGCAGCTACGGCGCGCCGGACGAGGTGGCCGAGATCTATCGTGATCAGGAAATCCGCATCCAGCGCGCGTTGCGCCCGCCGCCGCTGCCGAAGCGGCGTTCGCTGGCGGGGCGCTTCTTCGGCGTGGCGGCCGATCCACGCACCTACGGCGCGCTGTTCTACATGCTGCTGTCGCTGGCCACGGGCATCTTCTACTTCACCTGGGCCGTCACCGGACTGTCGCTGTCGGCAGGTCTGTCGGTGCTGATCATCGGCCTGCCATTCATCGTGCTGTTCTTCGGCAGCGTGCGCGTACTGTCGCTGGTCGAGGGGCGCATCGTGGAGGCGATGCTGGGCATGCGCATGCCGCGGCGGCCGGTGTATCCCACCCAGGGCGTGAGCCTGATGCGGCGCATCGGTCGCATGTTCACCGACGTGCACACCTGGACCACGCTCTGCTACATGTGGCTGATGCTGCCGCTGGGCATCGTGTATTTCACGCTCGCGGTGACTTTGCTCAGCGTATCCGTCGCCTTCATCGGCGCGCCATTGGCGATGATGTTCCACAACGACTGGATGACCGGGCTGTACGTGAACCACCAGGTTCTCGTGGACTGGGGCTTCGGCGCGCACGCGCCGGGTTGGGGCGACGCGATCGCGATGTGCGTGATCGGCATCGTGCTGCTGTTCGCCACCCTGCATCTGGCGCGCGGCTTGGGCCGGCTGCACGGCTACATCGCCAAGCACATGCTGGTGCCGCGCACGGCCGACTGAACACGCGAACTTCGCTCAGACCAGTTGCAGGTCACGCGGCCGTGCCTGCGGGAAGACGTTCTGCAACTGCCTGTTCGACAGCTCCCAGGTTCGCGCCAGCAAGCCGCCCAGGACGTCGCGGTAGTTGTTGAGCACCGGGTAGTCGCGGTTCTGCAGCAGGCAGGCGGCGTTCACCGCCACCTGTTCGCCGGCGATGCGCCCGCCATTGACCTTGCCGCCCAGCACCCAGTGCACGGTGCCGTGGCCGTGGTCGGTGCCCCTGTCGCCATTCTCGCGGAAGGTGCGGCCGAACTCGGACAGCACCACCACGACGGTGTTGTTCCATTCGTCGCCCAGGGCGTCGGCATAGGCGGCCAGGCCTTCGCCCAGGTTGCGCAGGTTGTTGGCCAGGCCGCCGCTGACGCTGCCCTGGTTGACGTGGGTGTCCCAGCCGCCGACATCGACGAAACCCAGGCGGTACTGGTCGCGCATCAGGGTGGCGATGCGTCGCGTCTCGGTGGCGAAGCTGCGGGCGCTGGGCGCGCCGCCGCTGGCCTTGACCATCTCGTTGCGCAGGTCCTCGGAGATCGACGCCGGCAGCGCGAGCCCGTCGGCGGTGGCGGCGGCCAGCGGCGTGCCCTTGTACATGTCGCCGAGGATCGTTGACTGCCGCGCGTTGAAGCGGGCCTTCGGATCGGCCTTCATCGAGATGTTGGGGATGTCCTTGCCGGCACCCTGGAAACTCAGTGGCAGGTTTTTGGTGAAGGCGATCGCGGGCACGCCGCTGAGCTGGCTGGACAATCGCGCCAGGAAGCCCGAACGGAAGCTGCCACGGTTTGCGGTGGGCTGGCCCGATTCGATGTTGTTCTGGGTCTCGAAGTGGCTGCGCGACAGGTCATCGGTGCCGGCGAACGGCACGAAGGCGAGCTGCTTGCGCTGCCACAGCGGCAGCAGCGATTCGCGCAATACCGGGTTCAGTCCCCACTGCGCGTCCAGCGCGATCGCGCTGTCGGGATTGGCGGGGTCGGGCCTGGCGATCGCCAGGCTAGGTCGTGACTCGTAATAGAAGTCGCTGGCGCAGGGCACCAGCAGGTTGTTGCAGTCGTAGCCGCCGCGCAGGAACACCAGCAGGAAGCGCGGCGAGCTGGCTGGCGCGGCGAACAGGTTGCCGCTGAAGGACAGGGCGGGCAGGGTTGCCGCGGAGGCGGCGGCGAGCAGGAATTGGCGACGGTTCATCATGGCTGTGCGGGAACCTCAGCGGTAATTGAAATCCGGCGACGACAACAGGTAGGTATTCCATTCCGCTGCCGAAGTGGCCTTGCCCAATGCCACCCGGGTGGCTTGCGACAGGCGCGGTTCCACCACGGCGCGGTAGAGCGGCGAGTCCAGCGCGGGCACGGCCGGGCGTGGCCGCGGCGTGGCCGGGTTCGGCTCGTCGGTGTCGGTCATGAACAGCTTGTTGCGGCCACTGCCGATCGCGCGGGCCACGTCGAATCGGGTCGCCATCTGGCCCGAACCCGACCAGCTGGCGCTGTCCAGTGGCCAGCCGTCGGGCGTGACCCGGCCGAACACCGGCTCGCCCATCTGGTTGAGCCAGTTGACCAGCGGCTGCGCGTTGCTGATCGGCTGGCCGTCGTAGGCGAGCTTCATCGCGGAAACCAGGAAACGGGTGGGGTCCTTGAACTTGCCCGCCTCGCCGCCGGTCAGCTCCGGCGAATCGAACATCGTGCGCAAGACCGCGGCGATGTCGCCGTCGCTGCGCTGGAAGGTTTTCGCCATCGCTTCGATCAGGGCCGGCGGTGGCTGGTCGGCCACGAAGTATTCGGCCAGCTGGCGCGAGACGAAACGGGCGCAGGCCGGTTGCCGGGTGATCAGGTCCACCGCCTGCTCGATCTCGCGATAGCCGCTGCCGCGGATGCGCTGGCCGAGCAGGGTCTTGTCGCTGAAGTCGTGCCGGTCCGGATTGAACACGAACAGGCCGTCGCGCACGAAGCCCGGCCGTGTGCGGCCGAAGCGGCCGGCTCGGCGTGGTGCCGCCGGCGCGATGCCGGCGCCGGTAAGGATCAGCGCCAGTTGCTGCACGTCATGCTGGGTGTAGCCGGAGCCGACGCCCAGCGCGTGCAGCTCCATCAGCTCGCGGGCGTAGTTCTCGTTGGTCTTGCCCTTCACGTTCTTCGCGTTGTCGAGGTATTCCAGCATCGCCGGGCTTTTCAGCGTGGCCAGCAGCAGGTCGCGGAACTTGCCCAGTGCATGCGGCCGGATCGCGTGTTCCTCATAGTCGGCGGCAACCAGGCGCACGCGGCCCTTGGCCGCGTACACGCTGAAGTGGTTGAGCCAGAACCATACGACCTGCTCCTTCAGCGGGTTGCTGCCGTAGATCGCATGCAGCAGTTCGGCCTGTTGGGCCTGCTGGGCCAGTGCACGGGCCTGTTTTTGCAGGTTCTTCTTCGCGGCGACCCTGGCGTCGCCCTCAGGCATCGACTTCAGCTGGCGCCGCGCTTCGGCGGCCTGGGCCAGCAGTTCCTGCGGCGGCGTGCTGATCGCCGGGTAGCTGGCGATCAGGCGGGCGATGGCTGGCGGCAGCGTGTCGTCGTGATCGGCCAGCTGGACATCGAGCCAGCGCTGGCGGCCGAGTTTGCGGTAGCTGGCCAAGCTGGCCGAGTCGATGCCGAAGGTCGCCCGCTGCAGCCAGCGCACGTCGGAAGGAGCCAGTGCTCGGCCCGCGGAGTCCGGCGCGTGCGCCGAGGCGGCGAGCGACAGCAGCAGGGTCGCGGTGAATGGAAGCAGGCGGCGATGGAACCTGCGGTGCCGAGCTTCAGATCGGGCAGAAGAGGGTTGCATGGCGGAACCTTGGCTGGGAGGCGCTGCGCGTCACGGCACCACAGAAGGTTTCAACGCCGTGCCCGCCCAACGGATGACACAGGCGTGGTTCCCGCCGTTCAGAACTCGTCCACGAACTCGATGCCGGCGGCCGCTTCCCCGGCTGCCTCCTCGGCGCGGGCGCGCACGTCGTCCGCGACCCCGTCATCGGGCGTGTCCACTTCGATGCGGTAGACGTGGCCTTCGCTGTCGCTGACCGAGTCGCTGGAGCTGGAGTCGTCGCGCATCCCGGAGATCAGGTCGTCGATCTCCTCGACGTGCTCGATGCGATCGAGGCCGTGCAGGGTCGCGATGACGGCATCGGCGTCGGCGCGGCTGCCGATCAGGCGGAAGCGGACCATGGGCATGGGGTTCTCCTCGGGGCGGGGACGAAAGCTGGGGGGATGCTGGCATCGGCAGCGCATGCAGAAAGTGATGCCGCATCCGGATCGGCGGGTCGGGCGGGATACCATGGACGCTGCCCACGCTTGCCCGGACCTCCGCATGACCAAGACCTACGACCGCGCCTATTTCGACAAGTGGTACCGCGACCCGCGACATTCCGTGGCATCGGCGGCCGAACTGCGGCGCAAGGTGGCGATGGTGGTGGCGCAGGCCGAGTATTACCTGGGGCGTCCGATCCGCAACGTGCTCGACGTGGGCTGTGGCGAGGCGACCTGGCGCGCGCCGCTGCGCGCCTTGCGGCCGGGGATCACCTACCGCGGCCTGGACGCCAGCGAGTACGTGGTGGCGCGCTACGGCCGCAGCCGCAACATCGGACTGGCGCGCTTCGGCCAGCTGGAATACCTGCGCTTCGACGAGCGTTTCGACCTGATCGTGTGCACCGACGTGCTGCACTACCTGAAACCGGCGGAAATCCGCGCCGGCCTGCACGGCATCGGCGAAATGCTCGAAGGCGTGGCCTTCCTCGAAGTGTTCACCAGTCGCGACGACGTGGCCGGCGACCACCAGGGTTTCGTCTCGCGCGCGCCGGCCTGGTACTTGCGCGAGTTCGGCGAAGTCGGCCTGCTGCCATGCGGCTCGCACTGCTACCTGGGGCCGCGGCTGGAACGGCACATCGCGGCGCTGGAGCGGGCGCAGTTGGCGGGGTGACGAGCGAGGAACGCGGCTCCTTCCTCACTCCGCCGTCTTGTCCCTGTACCGGCACAAGTCGCGGATCACGCAGTGCGGGCAATCGGGCTTGCGCGCCTTGCACACGTAGCGGCCGTGCAGGATCAGCCAGTGATGGGCATCCTGCTTGAATTCGGCCGGCACCACTTTCTCCAGCTTGTCCTCGACCGCACGCACGTCCTTGCCCGGGGCCAGGCCGGTGCGGTTGGAGACGCGGAAGATGTGCGTGTCCACCGCGATGGTCGGTACGCCGAAGGCGGTGTTGAGCACCACGTTGGCGGTCTTGCGGCCCACGCCGGGCAGCGCTTCCAGCGCCTCGCGGGTGCGCGGCACCTCGCCGTCATGCTGCTCGATCAGCAGCCGACACAGCGCAATCACGTTCTTCGCCTTGGCGTTGAACAGGCCGATGGTGCTGATGTAGCGCTTCAGTCCTTCCTCGCCCAGGGCCAGGATGGCCTGCGGCGTGTTCGCCACCGGATAGAGTTTGCGGGTGGCCTTGTTGACGCCGACGTCGGTGGCCTGCGCCGACAGCACCACCGCCACCAACAGTTCGAACGGCGTGGTGTACGCCAGTTCGGTGGTGGGGTGCGGGTCCAGTTCGCGCAGGCGCGAGAACAGCTCGATCACCTCGGCGCGCTTCACGGTTTCGGCTCCTGCTGCTTCGCCCTGGCGCGGGCCAGCGCGGCCTGCACCGGGTTCACCGGTCCGGCCGCCGCTTCCACGGCAAGCTTGCGCGCCGCCAGTTCGGTCTCGCGTTCGGCGCGCTGGCGTTCGAGGCGCGATTCACGGCGCCGGAAGTGTTCGCGCGCCGCATCGGCATGGGCGACATCGATCTGCGCCGGCGGCATCGGTTCGAGCACGATGCAGTCGACCGGGCAGGCCGGCACGCACAGTTCGCAACCGGTGCAGTCGTCCGCCACCACGGTGTGCATCAGCTTCGAGGCGCCGATGATGGCGTCGACCGGGCAAGCCTGGATGCACTTGGTGCAGCCGATGCAGTCCGCTTCGACGATGCGCGCCAGCATGCGCGGATGCTCGATGCCGCAGTCGGGATCGAGTGGCAGGGCGGGGCGATCGAGCAGGGTGGCCAGCTTTTCGATGCCGGCGGCGCCGCCTGGCGGGCACCGGTTGATCGGCGCCTCGTCGCGGGCGATCGCTTCCGCATACGGCCGGCAACCGTGGTAGCCGCATTGCTCGCATTGGGTCTGCGGCAGCACGGCGTCGATGCGGTCAGCGAGAAGGGTGACGGGATCACTCATGCGCGATGGTGGGGCGGGCGATAATCGGCGCCCATTGTCACGCAATTGCCGCCGCCTGGAGTGTCGCCATGAAATCGTCGTTTCCCGCTTCGTTGTTGCTTGCCGCCGTGCTGGGCGCCGGTGGCGCGATCGTGCTGACCCATGCCGCCCCCGCGCAGGCGGCGTCGTCCGAAGTCGCGGGCGACACGGTGACCGTGTTCGTCGATGCCACCCTGGGTTTCCGCAAGAAGCACATGGCGAACCAGCTGACCAAGTCGCACGCCGACTACGCCGCGCGTGGCTACCGCTACGTGGACATGGCGCCGTACAACGAGAACGGCGACCTGGTCGGATTCTTCGTGACTTACACGAAGCAGTAGCGGGCGGGCATGGCGCACGGCGAAAGCTGGCGGGCGTGCGGCTTCGCCAGACCGATTCAGCGGACGGTGGCGCCGGGCTTCGCGCCCTGGTCGGCGTCGAGCAGGAACAGGTCGCTGCCGCCGTCGCCGGCGGACAGGATCATCCCCTCGGACAGGCCGAAGCGCATCTTGCGCGGCGCCAGGTTGGCGATGAACACCACGTTGCGGCCGACCAGCTTTTCCGGCTCGGCGTAGGCCGCGCGGATGCCGGAGAAGATCTGCCGCGTGCCCAGCGGGCCGGCGTCGAGTTCGAAGCGCAGCAGCTTGTCCGAACCCTCGACGAATTCGCACGCGCTGACCTTGCCGATGCGCAGGTCAAGCCTGGCGAAGTCGTCGATGCCGATGATGCCGGCGTCGGCGTTCTGCGGCGCCGGATTCGATGCGGCAGGCTTGGTGTCTTCGGTCATGGGTTTCTTCTTCGGGGTTTTGGGGGCTTCGGCAGGGGCGCCGAGTGAATCCTTCGACGATTCGATCATCGCCTCGATGAGCCTGGGATCGATGCGGCCCATCAGCGCCTCGAATGGCTCGATGGTGTGATTGTGCAGGCTGCTGCGGGCGTCGTCGAAGTCGACGATGGGTGCGGCCAGGAATTTCTCGGCAGCGCCGACCGTGGCCGGCAGGATCGGCTTCAGCATGCCGGCCAGCAGCCGGAACGCGCCCAGTGCAAACGAACAGACCTCGTGCAGTGCCTCGCGCTGGGCCTCGTCCCTGGCCATCGTCCATGGTGCCTTGGCGGCGATGTGGCCGTTGACGATGTCGGCCATCAGCACGAAGCGGCGGGTCACCTCGGCGAATTCGCCGCTGTCGTAGAGTTCGGCGACGCCGTCGTAGTGCTCCAGCAGGCTGTTCCACAGGTCCGCTTCCTCGGCGCCGAACTGCGCGGCCAGGCGGCCGTCGAAGAACTTGTGCACGAAGCCGGCGGTGCGGCTGGCGATGTTCACCCACTTGCCGACCAGGTGCGAGTTGACCCGCTCTTCGAAGGCCTTGAGGTCGAGATCCACGTCGACCGGCGTCTCGTTGAGCATGCTGGCGAAGTAGTAGCGCAGGAACTCCGGATGCAGGCCCGAATCGAGATAGGTGCGCGCCTGGATGAAGGTGCCGCGCGACTTCGACATCTTCGCGCCGTTCACCGTCAGGTAGCCGTTGACGTGCAGCGCGGTGGGCGTACGGAAACCGGCGCCGTGCAGCATCGCGGGCCAGAACAGGCCGTGGAAGTTGATGATGTCCTTGCCGATGAAGTGATGCATCTCGGCGTTGCTGTCGGCGGCGAGGAAGTCGTCGAACTGCAGCTCGGTCCGGTCGCACAGCGCCTTGAAGCTGGCCAGGTAACCGACCGGCGCATCCAGCCACACGTAGAAGAACTTGCCCGGCGCATCGGGGATCGGAAAGCCGAAATAAGGCGCGTCGCGCGAGATGTCCCAGTCCTTCAGGCCGCCGTCCAGCCATTCGCGCAGTTTCGCGGCCACGCCGCTGTTGGCCACCGGCTTGCCGCCGGTGAACGCGCCGGCGAACCAGTCGCGCAGCAGGCCCTCGAACTTGCCCAGCTCGAAGAAGTAGTGCTCCGAGTCGCGCAGCACCGGGGTGGCGCCGGACATCACCGAATAGGGATTGATCAGGTCGGTCGGCGCGTAGGTGGCGCCGCAGTTCTCGCAGTTGTCGCCGTACTGGTCTGGTGTCTTGCAGACCGGGCAGGTGCCCTTGATGTAGCGGTCCGGCAGGAACATCTGCTTTTCCGGATCGAACAGCTGCTGGATGCTGCGCCGGGCGATGCTGCCGGCATCGCGCAGGCGCGTGTAGATCAGCGTGGCCAGCTCGCGGTTCTCGTCGGAATGGGTGGTGTGGTAGTGGTCGAACGCCACGCCGAAGGCGGCGAAGTCCGCCTCGTGGCCCTGGCGGATGCCTTCGATGTAGTTCTCCGGGGTCATGCCGGCCTTTTCGGCCGCCAGCATGATCGGCGTGCCGTGGGCATCGTCGGCGCAGACATAGGCCACTTCGTTGCCGCTCATCCGCTGCGCGCGCACCCAGATGTCGGCCTGGATGTAGCCCAGCAGGTGGCCCATGTGCAGCGGGCCATTGGCGTAGGGCAGGGCGTTGGTGACGAGCAGGCGGCGACTCATGGTGGGCGTGCACTCCGGGATGACTGGGCATTATGGCATGGCCGTCCAAATCGCCATGCGTTGGTAGCGGGCCTGCCGCAAAGAAAAAGCGCGCCGGAGCGCGCTTTCGTGGAGCACTTGCCGATGGGGCTCAGGGTTGGCGTTCCCAGGTCTGACTGCGGCCGACCCACGAGAAGCCGATGTAACCGCGCACATTGAGCTTCTGGCCGCCGTCGAGCATCGACAGTTTCACCTTGTAGATCTTGCCGGACTTCGGGTCGAGGATCCTGCCGCCATCCCAGACGTCGTCGTCGCGGTGCACGCCCCACATGATGTTCATGCCTTCGACCGGCTTGTCCTTGCGTTCGCCGTCGCATTTGCGGCACATCGCCACGGCGCCGTCGCGGGCGATGTCTTCCGGGCTGCGATTGAGCAGCTTGACGATGTGCGCCTGCAATTCGCCGTTGTTGTCGGTGATCTCGACGATCGACTTGGCCTGGCCGGACTCGTCGTCGATGGTCTTCCAGGTGCCGACCGGGGTGTCATTGGCTGCCATTACGGTACCGGCGCCAAACAGCAGGCTGGCGGCGATGACCCAACGAAATGCGTGCTTCATGGTGTTCCTCCCGTACGAAAGCGTATGGATGGGAGACTGGCGAGGATGGGGAAAGCCGTCAAGCTGCATTGCGCAAATGCTTGCGGCGCCCCGCGGCGCGCCGGCCACGGCCGGTTCGCGCTGATCTGGGTCAGCCGACCGTGGCCGGCGGGCTGGCATAATGGCGGCCCCGCAAATCCCCGAGCAGACATGACACAGGCGAACGAAGCCCTGGTCCGCCAGATCCTTGGCGGCCTCATCGATACCCACACCGGCGCGTCGCTGGGCGAAGCCGTGCGCGCCGTCGGCGTGGACGGCGGCAAGGTGTCGGTGGACCTGCAACTGGGCTATCCGGCGGCCGGCGCCATCGACGCCATCGTCGGCCGGGTGCGCCTGGCACTGGAGGCCGATCCGGCGATCGAATCGGCCTCCGTGTCGGTCACCAGCCGCGTCCACGTGCACAAGGTGCAAGGCACGCTGGGGCCGCTGCCGAACGTGAAGAACATCATCGTGGTGGCGTCAGGCAAGGGGGGCGTGGGCAAGTCCACGGTGTCGGCCAACCTGGCGCTGGCGCTGCAGGCCGAGGGTGCGAAGGTCGGCGTGATGGACGCGGACATCTACGGCCCCAGCCAGCCGACCATGCTCGGCGTGCACGGCAAGCCGGCCTCGCCTGACGGCAAGAGCATCCTGCCGATGCAGGCGCACGGCATGCCGGTGATGTCGATCGGCTTCCTGGTGGAAGAAGACACGCCGATGATCTGGCGCGGCCCGATGGTCACCCAGGCGATGATGCAACTGCTTACCGACACCCGCTGGGAGCAGCTCGACTATCTGATCGTCGATCTGCCGCCGGGCACCGGCGACATCCAGCTCACGCTGTCGCAGAAGGTGCCGGTGGCTGGCGCGGTGATCGTCACCACGCCGCAGGACATCGCCCTGCTCGACGCGCGCAAGGCGCTCAAGATGTTCGAGAAGGTCGAGGTGCCGGTGCTGGGCGTGGTGGAAAACATGGCCACCCACGTCTGCTCCAACTGCGGCCACGAGGAGAACATCTTCGGCGAAGGTGGCGGCGAGCGCATGGCCAGCCAGTACGGCGCGGCCTATCTCGGTTCGCTGCCGCTGGACATCCGCATCCGCGAGCAGGCCGACAGCGGCAATCCCACGGTGGCGGCAATGCCCGAATCCGAGCTCGCCATGCGCTATCGCGAGATTGCCCGCAATGCGGCGGGACGGTTGTCGCGGCAACCGCGCAACAAGTCGCTGGGCCTGGGCAAGATCGTGGTGCAGGGCGTGCCCGCGGCATGAGGGTGGCGGCGCAGGTGTTGTGCCTGTCCGGCAGCCTGCGCCGCGTGTCGTCCAATTCGGCGGCGCTTGAGGCGGCGTACCGGCTGGCGCCATCGACGCTGGAGCTGTTGCTCTACAGGGGGCTCGGCGACCTGCCGTTGTTCAATCCCGATGCGGAGACCGATCCGCTGCCGCCCGCGGTTGCCGAATTGCGCGAAGCAGTGGACTCGGCGGACGCCTTGCTGATCGCCTGTCCCGAGTACGCCCACGGCGTGCCCGGCGCGTTCAAGAACCTGCTGGACTGGCTGGTCGGCAGCCCGGACTTCCCCGGCAAGCCGGTGTTGCTGCTGAACACGGCGGCGCGTGGCTCGTATCACGCGCAGGAGGCGCTGGCCGAAATCCTCACCACCATGTCCGCGCAGCTGCTGGCGGCCCAGCCGGTGATGGTGGCCTTGCCTGGCGTCGGCTGCTCGGTGACGCAGGTGCTGGAAAATGCCGATCGCTGCGCCGAATTGCAGGCGGCGCTGCGGTTGCTGGTGGAAGCGCTGGCGATGCATTGACGGGCTTCGGCTGGCGCCGCGATGCCCTGACCGTGTATTTTTGCCGACTGCGCGGGCCGTTCCGGGCCGCCGAGCCAACCAGCGGAGACAGCGTGAGCATCAAACCCGACAAGTGGATCCGCCGCATGGCCGAGAGCCACGGCATGATCGAGCCGTTCGAGCCGGGCCAGGTGAAGCTGCGCGACGGCAGCAAGCTGATTTCCTACGGCACGTCGAGCTACGGCTATGACGTGCGCTGCGCCCGCGAGTTCAAGATCTTCACCAACATCAACTCCACCATCGTCGATCCGAAGTCGTTCGATCCGACCAGCTTCGTCGACGTGGAGGCGGACGTGTGCATCATCCCGCCCAATTCGTTCGCGCTGGCGCGCACGGTCGAATACTTCCGCATCCCGCGCAAGGTGCTGACGATCTGCCTGGGCAAGAGTACGTACGCGCGCTGCGGCATCATCGTCAACGTGACGCCGCTGGAGCCGGAGTGGGAGGGCCACGTGACGCTGGAGTTCTCCAACACCACGCCGCTGCCCGCAAAGATCTACGCCAACGAAGGCGTGGCGCAGATGCTGTTCCTCGAATCCGACGAGGAATGCGAAACCAGTTACAGGGACCGCGGCGGCAAGTACCAGGGCCAGCAGGGCGTGACCTTGCCGCGTACCTGAATGCGGAGGCTGGCCAGCGGATACGCGAGTCGTGCCGTCGCATCAAGCCGCGCTACACTCCCACCGATTCAGTCGTTTGATTGCAAGGAGACCCGCATGATCCGTTTTTCCATACTGCTGAGACGTGCCGCGGCTGTGCTCATGTTGGGCGGTTTGCTCGTGCTCGCGGGCTGCCATCGAGGTGATACCAGGGACGCGGCGGGTACGGCTTCGATGCAGGGCCAGTTCGATACCACCATCAAGGCCTACAAGAGCGGGCAGTTCCTGGTCGATGGCGCGGTGTTGTCGGCACTGGATACGGGCAGCCACTTCGCTTATCTGAAGGATCAGGGCAAGCTGCCGAAGACGATTCTGCTCGAGCGCAGCGACGACTCGAAAGTCCGCAAGCAACACTTGCAGTACATGGCGCGGATGCAACTGGATTATGGCTTCACCGTTTACTACGACGATGACGGCACGCTGACGAAAATCAACCCGGTTGTGGTGAAGGCTCGCAACCTTGAAGACTATCGCGGGCCGGTGACCATGCCTGATCGCCTGGAAGGCAAAGATGCGGCGGGCAGCAGCGCGGTGGAACAGCAGCAGCAACGACAGCAGCAGCAACAGTAACGCTGGAGCTGCCCGGACTACTCTGTCCGGGTCAGTGCCGGGCGCAGGTCATTGATCAGCGCCGTGCGCGTGGCCGCCTCGTAAGCTTCAGCCTTGCCGTTTCCCCATACCGGTCCGGGCCAGGCGGCGTCACCATCGCGGCGCCCGACCACGTGCACATGCAGTTGTCGCACGATGTTGCCCAGGGCGCCCAGGTTGAGCTTGTCGAATGGTGCCACGGCACGAAGCGCAGCGCCCGCGCGGGCCACCTCCTGCCACAGCAGGGCCTGCTCGTGGCTGCCGAGGTCGCCGACCTCGACCAGACCGGCTCGGCGTGGCACCAGGATCAGCCACGGGTAGCGCGCATCATCCATCAGCAGGATGTCACACAGCGGCAGCGAGGTGACCGGATGCGTGTCGGCCGCCAGCCGCGGGTCGAGGATGAAGTCTGCGGCGCTCATGCGCCGGCCAGGTGCTGGTCGAAGAAGGCCAGCGTGCGCTGCAGTGCGAGCCGGGCGCTGGCCTCGTGGTAGTTCGGGCTGCCATCGCGGTTGAACGCGTGGTCGGCCGGATAGGTGAAGGTGTCCATTTGCGGCAACGCCTCGCGATGCTTCGCCACCGCTTCGGCCGTGATGCTCTGGTCTTTTTCGCCGAAGTGGAACATCACCGGCGCCTTCGGTGTTTCGCGCAGGAACGGCAGGTTGCGCGCGCCGTAATAGCTCACTGACGGCAGCCCCAGGCGCAGTGCGGCGAGCAGGGCGACGGTGCCGCCCCAGCAATAGCCGACCGTGCCGATCCTGCCGGCCGAGCTGATCGATTCGGCGGCGCTGGCCACGTCCTCGAGCGCGCGCTCGAGCCCCAGTTCCGCCACCAGCTGTTTGCCGCGATTCGCGCCGACCATGTCACAGGGCAATTCGACGCCGCTCTCCAGCCGGTCGAAGAACGCGGGCGCGATTGCGGTATAGCCGTAGCCGGCGAAGCGGTCGACCAGGTCACGGATGTGTGGGGTGACGCCGAAGATTTCCTGGATCACCACGATGCCGCCCTTCGGCTTGCCTGGCGGCTGGGCCAGGTAGGCCCCGATGCACTGCGTGCCGGAGGTGGGGATGTTGATGGACTGGCCCATGGTGCGGCTCCTGTGGGGGAAGTCGATTCTAGGCATTGTGGCGAGCAGGGAACAGGGAACAACGGCGAACGCGAAGGCGGCGATGCTCCGGCCGTTCCCCATTCCCCATTCCCCATTCCCCGTTCCCGTATAATCGCCTGTTGCCCCGCAGCTTTTCACGGTAACCCGGCCATGTCCCAGGCTTCGCACAAGATCGGTTTCGTCAGCCTCGGCTGCCCCAAGGCGCTGGTCGATTCCGAGCGCATCCTTACCCAGCTGAAGGTCGAGGGTTACCAGATCGTGCCCAGCTACAACGAGGCCGACGCGGTGGTGGTGAATACCTGCGGCTTCATCGACGCGGCGGTGCAGGAGTCGCTGGATTCGATCGGCACGGCGCTCAACGAAAACGGCAAGGTCATCGTCACCGGTTGCCTGGGCAAGCGCGAGGCGCTGATCCGCGAGGCATATCCGGACGTGCTGTCGGTCAGCGGCCCGCAGGACTACGCCAGCGTGATGACGGCGGTGCACAAGGCGCTGCCGCCGGTGCGCAACAAGTTCATCGACATCGTGCCGGATACCGGCGTGAAGCTGACTCCGAAGCACTATGCCTACCTGAAGATTTCCGAAGGCTGCAATCACCGCTGCAGCTTCTGCATCATCCCCTCGATGCGCGGCAACCTGGTCTCCCGCCCGGTCGACGAGGTGCTGCTGGAGGCCGAGCGCCTGGTCAAGGGCGGCGTGAAGGAATTGCTGGTGATCTCGCAGGACACCAGCGCCTACGGCGTGGACCTGAAATACGCCGAGCGCGAGTGGCGTGGCAAGGCGTATCGCACGCGCATGACCGAGCTGTGCGAAGGCCTGTCGGAACTTGGCGTGTGGGCACGCCTGCACTACGTCTATCCGTATCCGCACGTGGACGAGGTGATGCCGCTGATGGCAGCCGGCAAGCTGCTGCCGTACCTGGACATCCCGTTCCAGCACGCCAGCCCGCGCATCCTGAAACTGATGAAGCGCCCGGGCAACATCGACCGGACGATGGAGCGCATCCAGAACTGGCGCAGGCAGGTGCCGGACCTGACCATCCGCAGCACCTTCATCGTCGGCTTCCCCGGCGAGACCGAGGCGGAGTTCGAGGAGCTGCTGGACTTCCTGCGCGAGGCAGAGCTCGATCGCGTGGGGGCGTTCGCCTATTCGCCGGTCGATGGCGCGAAGGCGAACGAGCTGCCCGACCCGGTCTCCGAGGAGCTGAAGGAAGACCGGCTGGAACAGTTCATGGCGGTGCAGGCGGAAATCTCCGCGGCGAAACTGCAGCGCAAGATCGGCCGCACGATCAAGGTGCTGGTTGACGAGGCCGGCGCCGATGGTGCGGTCGCGCGTTCGGCCGCCGATGCGCCGGAGATCGACGGCAGCGTGCTGATCGCCGACGGCCAGGCGCTGCGTCCGGGCCAGTTCGTCGAGGTGGTGGTGGAGTCGGCCAGCGAGCACGACCTGCACGCACGGCTGGCCCATCCGCAGCTCAAGGTCGTCTAGCACCCGCCATGCGCTACGTCGCGCCGGCTCGCGACTGCGTCGATCCGGCGGTGTTCGCGCGGATGCCACTGGCGGCCTGGCGCGAATGGGCCGATCTGCTCGAAGGCGCGCGCTGGCCACCGATCGACGCGTTGAACCGACACTGGCCTGACGAAAGCCGCCCGCGATTCGTGGCGCAAACCGCCTCCTTGCTGGGCGACGGCCTGCATTACGAACAGCGCATCGCCGAGCGTGGCCAGATCGCCACCCGTGAAGGCAACTGGCACGACCTTCTCAACGCGCTGGTCTGGCTGCGCCATGCCGGCCTGAAACAGGCGCTCAACGATCGCCAGGTTGTCGAGATCGCACGGATGGGTCCCAAGCGTCGTTCGCGCGCCCAATATGCATTGACCCACTTCGACGAGGGCGGCGTCATGGTGGGCACCCGCGATCCCTCGCTGCTGGAGCTGTGGGATGCCCATGACTGGCACGGCCTGTTCTGGCGCAGGCGGCAGGCCTGGCTGGACGGAACGATCAGGCTGGAGCTGTTCGGTCACGCCCTGCTGGAGCTGGCGTTGAATCCGGGCAAGCTGCTGGTGGCCAAGGCACTGGTGTTTCATGCCGACGCCGGGAGCGATCTGGCGGCGGCGTGCGCCACGGCCATCCGCGCCGGCCAGCTGTTGAATGATCCGCTCGAACTGCGACCGCTGCCGCTGTCCGGACTGCCGGGCTGGGGCGAGCACAGCGCCGATGAAGCCTTCCATCTGAGCACGCCCTGCTATCAGCCGCGTCGCGCGGGGCGCCATTATCCGCCGCCCTTCGTGGCGGGCCAGGCCTGAGCCCACGCCTTGCCCCGCCGGCCGATCACGACTATATACAGTGCATCGGGACGCGGCTCGGGGAGTGCACGGCATTGGCCATCGCAAGCGCTTGGTGGTGCCATCGGCGGGGCAGACGCTGGTTGATGTCACTGGTCGTGGCGCTGTGCATGGCGCTGGTCGGCATTGGCCCTGCAGCGGCGGCGAAGGTGCCTGCTCCCGCGGAGACACCGATCCGTTTCGGCATCCTGCCGATCGGCAGCGCCGCCGAGTCCCTCGAGCAATGGCGTCCCCTGCTGGATGACGTCAGCCGGCGACTGCACCGCGAGGTGGTCACGGTCTCGGTGGGCAGTTATGCCAGCCTGTCCAGCGCGATCGGCGGCCAGCGGGTCGACGTCGCATTCCTGTCCGGCCGGCTGGCCGTCGAGGCGGTGACCCGGCAGAACATGCAGGTGTTCGCGCAGTTCCAGCGCAGCGACGGTGCGCGAGGCAACGTGGCCACCCTGGTGGTGCGCGACGACAGCCCGATCCGCAACCTCGACGACCTGCTCGCCACGCCCGGCCAGGGCTGGCGTTACGCCCGCAGCGAGCACCTGTCGGTGACCGGCTACATCGCGCCCGAGGCCTATGTCTTCGCGCCGAAGGGACTCAACTCGGACACCTTTTTCGCCAGCGTTCGGGTGGGCGATCACCAGAGCAACCTGCTGGCCGTGGTCAATCGAGAGGCGGACGTGACCAGCAGCAACAACCCCGACATGGATCTGTTCCGTCGCAACTTTCCCCGCGAAGCGGCCCAGCTCCGGGTGATCTGGCGTTCGCAGCTGATTCCCTCCGGCGTGCTGGTGATCCGCGACGGCATGTCCCGGCGGTTGCGCCAGAAACTCACCGCGATCCTGCTCGGCTACGGCAAGTCGCGCGGCGACGCGGGCGAGCGGGAGCGCGCCGCGCTGGCGCGCATTCCGGATCTCGGCGGCTTCGTGGCGGTGGACAGTCGCGTGCTGACGCCGTTTGTCGACATGCAGTACACGCTGTTGCGGCAACAGGCCAGCCACGGTCAATGGATCAGCCCGCAAGCCCTGCAGAATCGACTGGCGAAGATCGAGCAGGAACATCGGCAGGCCTTGCGGTTGCTGTCGCCGCATGGGGATGCAGACGGCCAATAGGCTGGCGGGCCATCCGGATTGCCGTTCAGACCCCGTCGTCGGCGTAACTCACGGTGACGATCGCGAACTCCGTGGGGCCACCGGGAAGCTCCGCCACGAATTCGTCCTCGACGCGCCGTTTCAGCACCGCCCGCGCCAGCGGCGAATCGATGCTGATGAAGCCACGCCGTGCATCGGTCTCGTCCGGGCCGACGATGCGGTAGCGGACGAGCTCGCCGGTGTCGGTGTTCTCCAGCTCGATGTGCGCGCCAAAGAACACCGCGCGGCGATCGGCCGGTGCGCCTTCGGCCACCTTCAGCGCAGGGATGCGCTTGCTGAGATAGCGCGCCCGGCGATCGATTTCGCCGAGCTGCTTCTTGCGATAGGTGTACTCGGCATTCTCCGAGCGGTCACCCTCGGCCGCTGCCGCGGCCAGCGCCTTGACCACCTCCGGCCGGCGCACGTGCCACAGATGATCGAGTTCGGCCTTGAGCCGTTCGAAGCCCTCGCGGGTGATGATCGCGGTGGAGCCGGGTGAGGGTGGTCGCCAGCGGCTCACGCAGCAACGCGCCTCAACGCTTGCCGCCGAAGATGCCGCCCAGCACGCCGCGCAGGATCTGCCGGCCGAGCTGACTGCCCGCGGTGCGCACCATCTGCTTGCCCATGGTCTCGATCATGCCCTGGCGGCGCTTGGTGCCGAACAGGGCGTCGTGCACCGCGCCGCCCCAGCCGCTTTCCGCTTCCTTCGCGGCGCCCTTGGCCGGCGCATCGGCCGCCACGGTGGCGGCATCGGCGGCCTTTTCCCCGGCGCGCCTGGCCAGCATCTCGGCGGCCGATTCGCGATTGACGGCAGTGTCGTATTTCGCGCCCACCGGCGAGCGCTGGCGGATGGTGCCGCGCTCCGCGTCGGTGATCGCGCCGATGCGGCAGCACGGCGTGGTCACCAGCACCTGTTCCACCGGCGTGGGCACGCCGCCATTGGCCAGAGTGGAGGCCAGTGCCTCGCCCACGGCCAGCTTGGTGATGGCCTCGGTGACGTCGAGCTTCGGGTTGACGACGAAGGTTTCCGCCGCCGCCTTGACCGCCTTCTGGTCACGCGGGGTGAACGCGCGAAGGGCGTGCTGGATGCGGTTGCCGAGCTGGCCGAGGATCACGCCGGGCACGTCGTCGGGGTTCTGCGAGCAGAAGTACACGCCCACGCCCTTGGAGCGGATCAGCCGCACCACCTGTTCCACCCGCTGCAGCAGGGCAGGCGAGGCGTCGTCGAACAGCAGGTGCGCCTCGTCGAAGAAGAACACCATCTTGGGCTGGTCGAGGTCGCCGACTTCGGGCAGCTGCTCGAACAGCTCGGACAGCAGCCACAGCAGGAAGGTGGAGTACAGCCGCGGCTTCATGATCAGCTGGTCGGCGGCCAGCACGTTGATGATGCCGCGGCCGCTCATGTCCTGGCGCATCAGGTCGGCCAGTTCCAGCGCCGGCTCGCCGAAGAACTGGTCGGCGCCGTCACTTTCGAGTTTCAGCAGCGCGCGCTGGATTGCCGCGATGCTCTGCGTGCTGATCAGGCCGTACTGGGTGGACAGCGCCTTGGCATTTTCGGCGGCGTAGGTGAGCAGGGCGCGCAGGTCGGCCAGGTCCAGCAGCAGCCAGCCCTGGTCGTCGGCGGCCTTGAACACCACTTCGAGCACGCCTTCCTGGGTGTCGTTCAATTCCAGCACGCGGCCGAGCAGGGTCGGGCCCATCTCGCTGACGGTGGCGCGCACCGGGTGGCCGAGCTTGCCGTAGATGTCCCAGAACACCACCGGGTTGGCCTGCGCCTTCCAGTCGGTGAGCTTGAGCCTGGCCAGCCGCGCCTTGAGCTTGTCACCCGGCTCGCCGGCGGCCATCGCCAGGCCGGCCAGGTCACCCTTGGCATCGGCCAGGAAGCATGGCACGCCGAGCCGCGAGAACCCTTCGGCCAGCACCATCAGCGAGACCGATTTGCCGGTGCCGGTGGCGCCGGCGATCATGCCGTGGCGGTTGCCGTAGTGCGGGTCAAGACTGACGCTGGTGCTGTCGTTGCGGCCGATCAGGATCTCGGTCATGGCGTTCCATCCGGTGGTGTTTGCGTGATTGTAGCCAGAGCGTCGCGTGGTCGCGTGCGTTGAGTCGAACCCCTGCGCCCGCTATGGTGGGCGTTTTCCGGGGGTGGTGTTTCTGATGTTGTCGTGTTCGGTGATGCGTTCCATCCGCCTGGCGTCGATCGCCGTGGCGGCCAGTCTTCTCGGTGCCTGTGCCAGCGGCCCGGCCAAACCTTCGGCCCAGGTCGGTGCGCTGTATGGCGAACTCGACGTCGCCGGCAAGGGTTACGAAACCGCCTTGCAGCAATCCCGCGAGGGTGACCTGCAGGCTTCGCAGGCGAGCCTGACCCGGTCGCTGGATCGCCTGAAGGATGCATCGGCACGTTGCGGGAATACCGCAGGCTGTGATCCGCAGCGCTTCTTCTCGACCTTTGATCACCTGCTGCGCCTGAAAGACGGCGATTTCGGCGGCGCGCAGGACCTGGACAGCGATGTCGATCCCGCGCAGGCGGCGCAGGCCATCGCCGGCAAGACCGGCGCGGCCAGCCTGCCGCAGGCCCAGCGCAGCGTGACCCTGCTGCATGGCCAGAAGCTTTCGCAACTGATCGCGATGAACGGCCCGGTCAAGGCCGCGCTGGAGATGTGGCTGACCCAGTGGCGGCCGCAATTGATGGACGCGTACGTCAACTATCAGTACATGCGCTACCAGATGTGGCCGGCCTACGAGAAGGCCGACCTGCCCGAGGCGCTGCTGTTCGGCATCATGGCCAAGGAATCCGGCGGCAAGGTCCACGCGGTTTCGCGTTCGGGTGCGGCAGGTCCGCTGCAGTTCATGTACGCCACCGGCATGCGCTTCGGCCTGGTCAGCGACGACGGCTTCGACACCCGCTTCGATCCGGCGGCTTCGGCGCGTGCGAATGCCGAGTACATGAACGAGCAGCTGCGGATCTTCAACGACAACCTCGAACTGACCATCGCCGCCTACAACGGCGGCGAGGGCCGCATCCGGCGGCTGGTCGGCGACGACACCTCGGTGAGTTTCTACGATCCGCGGATCTACAACGACCTGTCGCAGGAGACCCGCGACTACGTGCCCGCGGTGCTGGCCGCGGCCTGGCTGTTCCAGCATCCGGACAGCTACAACCTGCGCTTCCCCCGACTCGACAGCGTGCCTGGCACGATCACCCTGAAGCGGCCCGCGTCGCTGTCGGAGCTGACCGTCTGCCTCGGTTCGGCGGGCGGCATGAGCGACGGCTGGTTCCGCACCCTGCGCAATCTCAACCCCCGGCTCGATCCGCAGGTGAGCCAGCCGGCCGGCACCATGTTGCAGTTGCCGAAAGTCCTGGAGCAGGCCTACGCCTCGCGTTGCGTCGACGGTCCGTGGCCGATCCTGGCCAGCGACCTGCACAAGGCGGTCATCCCGGTGGTCGCCGCACCGGTGGCCAAGGCACCGGCCCGGAGCCGGGGCACGAAGAATTATCGTGTGCGCCGCGGCGATACGCTGATCAGCATCGTGCGCAAGCTGCAGTGTTCGAGCGTGCAGGAGATTGCCGAGATGAATGGCATTCGCCACCAGCACCTGCGCATCGGTCAGCAGCTGAAATTGCCGGTCTGTCGCTGAGGGGTTGTGATTTTTTCAACCTCGAAGCCCGGCAAGGGATGGCCGGACGCGGATCGGGCACGCAAGTGCCTGATTCGCGTGAGCGAGTCCGGGCGTGTACCGGACTCGCGATAGAAGAAAACCACAGGATCGTGGTTTTCTTCACAGGCGTTGAGCGGCGCGACCGGCGGCCGTTCAGGCGACGGCGGTCTGCTGCATCCAGCTGTCGACCGTGCTGCCCTGGCTCTGCGCTTCCTTCAGTTCGCGCAGCAGCTGCATCAGCTGGCGGTACTGCGGCTGCAGGCTTGCGTGGGGCGAGTTCTTGGTCTCGTGGTAGGCCACCGCCAGCCACAGCGCGATGCCGCGCATCGCCACTTCGGCATTGCCGGAACGGGCGCGCTCGTAGCCGGCTTCGGTGCCCTGGCCCCAGGGCAGGTAGCGCGCTTCGGGGGCGGTGCCGTGCAGGTGCGGGAAGTCGCTGCGTGAGGCCTGGCCGATTTCGCGCAGGGTGAGGGTGCTGAGGCGCTCATGGCTGCGTTTGGGCAGCGCCCGGACGATGCGTTCGATGTCGCGGAATTGGCGGCCAAGCTGGCGCGCGCGCATCATCACAAGGAATGGCGTCAATATTTGCATGAGATCCCCTCGGCGCTTGAATTCAACCGTGCCCCCTGCGCACGATTCCGACGCGGAGTGTAGCGGGTCAAGGCGGTCAATTGCGCGCAGGGCGTCACATACTGACGTTTCGCGTCAGGTTGGCGGGCCGTGCCGGCGACTTTTCGGCGGGTCGACCCTCCGCCAACGGTGCTGCTTCAGCCCGGGCGGTGGCCCAGCCGCTGACCGACCTGCACCGCCTGCTGCGGCGCGAGCGGATCCAGCTCGGCCGTGCCTTCGGGCAACAGCATGATCACGGTGGAACCCATGTTGAAGCGCGCCATCTCGGCGAAGCGCTCCAGGGTGATGTTCTGGCCGGCGAACGACTTGCGCCTGATCGACGAGGCGTAGGGCGGAATCACCAGGCCGTCCCACACGGTAGCCACCGACGAGACCAGGATCGCGCCCACCATGACCACCACGAACGGCCCGTGTTCGCCATCGAAGTGGCAGACCAGCCGCTCGTTGCGGGCGAACAGGCGGGGGATCGCGGCCACCGCGAACGGCGCCACGCTGAAGATCCGGCCTGGCACATGCACGGTTTCGCGCAGGGTGCCCTGCAGCGGCATGTGCACCCGGTGGTAGTCGCGGGGCGACAGGTAGACGGTGACGAAACGGCCGTTGCGGAAGGGCGCGGCCGCGGCTTCGTCGCCGCCGAGCAGTTCGGCGGCGGTGTACTCCTGCCCCTTGGCCTGAAAGATGCGCCCTTCGACGATGGCGCCCGACTGGCTGATGCGGCCATCGGCAGGCGAGACCAGGGCGGCCGGATCGGCGTCGGCACGGCGTGCGTCCGGACGCAGCTTGCGGGTGAAGAAGGCATTGAAGTGCTGGTAGGCCAGCGGATCGGGCTGCGCCGCCTCGGCCATGTTCACCTGGTAATTGCGCACGATGGTGGTGATCAGCCAGTTCTTCCACGGCACGAAGGTCCAGCGCGTGGCCCAGTAGACCAGGCGCGACAGGAAGCGGTGGGGCAGGGCGTACTGGAGGAATACTTTGAAAGTCATCCGCCCAGTATAGAGGGATACCGGCGCTGTTCACCCCGGGCACAGGCTTGCGTACGGAAGGATCGGCCACTCGTGGTGGAGCCCCTCGGCCCCGCTGCGCTCGGGGCGAACGATTGAGGTTGCTGCTGGCCCGAAGGCCAGCCGGTCCCGCTCCTGGCCGTATAATGCCCGGCCCCTCGCCGCACCCATGGATCGCCGTGACTGCCGAACTTGCCACCATCATCGACTTCATCCGTTATGGCGCCAGTCGCTTTTCGGCCGCCGGGCTGACCTTCGGCCACAGCCATGACAACCCGATCGACGAGGCCACCCACCTGGTGCTGGCCAGCCTGAACCTGCCGCCGGATATCCCGCCTGCCTACGGCGCGGGTCGGCTCACGGCCGAGGAGCGGGCGAACGTGCTGGCGTTGATCGATCGGCGTGTCAACGAGCGCCTGCCGGTGGCCTATTTGGTCGGCGAAACCTGGTTCGCCGGGCTGAAGTTCAAGAGCGACCGCCGCGCCCTGGTGCCGCGTTCGCCGATCGCCGAACTGATCGAGTCGGGCTTCGCGCCATGGCTGGACGAGCGCCACGTCGAACGGGCGCTGGACCTGTGCACCGGCTCGGGCTGCATCGGCATCGCGATGGCCGAGTACAACCCGGAGTGGCAGGTCGACATCGTCGACATCAGCGACGAGGCGCTGTCGCTGGCGCGCGAGAACATCGTGTTCCAGCACGTCGAGGGCCGGGTCGAGGCGATCCGCTCCGACCTGTTCGCCGGCGTGGCGGGGCGCCAGTACGACCTGATCGTGTCCAATCCGCCTTATGTCACCGAGGATGAGTACGCCGCGCTGCCGGGCGAATACGCACACGAGCCGAAGCTCGGCCTCACCTCCGGCATCGACGGCCTGGACCTGTGCCTGCGCATGCTGGACGAGGCGGCCGACTACCTCACCGAGGACGGCCTGCTGATCGTCGAGGTGGGCGAGAGCGAGCACGCGCTGGCCGCGCTGCTGCCCGAAGTGCCGTTCATCTGGGTCGAGTTCAAGGTCGGCCAGATGGGCGTGTTCGCGCTGGAGCGGCGCGATCTCGTCGAGCATGCCGCCGCCATCAAGGCCGCGGCTGCCGCGCGCCGCCCGGGCTGAACGATGGAGCTGGTCACCGCGCGACTGCGGATCGACGCGCTGCGACCAGCCGACGCGCAAGCCCTGTTTGCCTGCCGCGCCGATCCGCGGGTGGCGCTTTATCAGGGCTGGTGCCCGGCCGATCTCGCCGCGGCCGACGAGTTCATCGCGGCGCAGCCGGCGTCGCCTGTGCAGGGCTGGTTCCAGCGCGCGATCCGCTTGCGCGAAGACGGCGCCCTGGTCGGCGACCTGGGTGTGTGCCTGCCCGAGGATCCGCGGGATTCGGTCGAGTTCGGCGTCAGCCTTGCCCCGGCCCGCCAGGGGCTGGGCTACGCCAGCGAGGCCGTGCGGGCGCTGCTGGGCTTCGTCTTCGGCGAACTTGGCCGCCATCGCGTCCACGCCTCGGTCGATCCCCGCAATCTGGCCAGCATGGCCATGCTGCGGGCGCTGGGCATGCGCCAGGAGGCGCATCATCGCGAAAGCCTCTGGTTCAAGGGCGAATGGGTCGATGACGTGATTTTCGCCATGCTCGACCACGAGTGGCGCGCACGGCAGGCAGGCGAGGCCCATCACGGTTAAGCTGTGCCGGTTTCCCTGTGGACGTCCAAACCCCGTGTCCAGCAACGCGTTCGGCAAACTGTTAACCGTCACCACCTTCGGCGAGAGCCACGGGCCGGCGATCGGCTGCGTGATCGACGGCTGCCCGCCGGGGCTGGCGATCGGCGCCGATGAATTCCGCGCCGACCTCGATCGTCGCGCCACCGGCCGCAGCCGCTACACCTCGCAGCGGCACGAGGCGGACGAGGTGGAGATTCTTTCCGGCGTGTACCAGGGCAAGACCACCGGCACGCCGATCGCGCTGCTGATCCGCAACACCGACCAGCGCAGCAAGGACTACGGCGAGATCGAACAGACCTTCCGCCCCGGCCATGCCGACTACACCTACTGGCAGAAATACGGCATCCGCGACCCCCGCGGCGGAGGGCGTTCGTCTGCGCGCGAAACCACCATGCGCGTCGCCGCCGCGGTGATCGCCAAGAAATGGCTGGCCGAGCGTCATGGCGTGCGCGTGCGCGGCCACCTGGCGCAGATCGGCGAGATCCGGCCCGCCGCCTTCGACTGGGATGCGGTGGAGCAGAACCCGTTCTTCTGGCCGGATGCGGCCCAGGTGCCGGCGCTGGAGGACTACATCAACGCGCTGCGCAAGTCCGGCGATTCGGTGGGCGCCCGCGTCGACGTGGTCGCCGAGGGCGTGCCGCCGGGCTGGGGCGAACCGATCTACGGCAAGCTCGACAGCGAGCTGGCCAGTGCATTGATGTCGATCAACGCGGTCAAGGGCGTGGAGATCGGCGACGGTTTCGCCGCCGTGGCCCAGCGCGGCAGCGAGCATCGCGACGAGATGCATTTGGACGGCTTTACGTCCAATCATGCCGGCGGTATTCTCGGTGGCATCAGCAGCGGTCAGCCGGTCACCGCCTCGATCGTGCTGAAACCCACCTCCAGCATCCTGATTCCCGGCCACAGCCTGAACCTGGCCGGCGAGCCGGTGGACGTGGTCACCAAGGGGCGACACGATCCCTGCGTCGGCATCCGCGCCACGCCCATCGCCGAAGCGATGATGGCGCTGGTGCTGATGGACCACGCGTTGCGCCACCGGGCGCAATGCGGCGACGTGGGTGCGGTCGCGCCGCGCATCGCCTGACTTCAACCGCAGCAACCGGAATCACGCCGATGACCGACAAGCCGCGCGTCTGGGTTTCCCGGCCCACCTTTCCGGGGGTCATTGCCCGGCTGGAGCCGCATTTCCAGGTGACCGTCGAGGCGGAGGAGCGCAAGTTCAGCCAGTCGGAACTGGCGGCTCGTCTGGCCGGCCAGGACGCGGTGATCGTCGGGCTCAAGGATCGCATCGGAGCAGCCGAGATCGGCGCGGCGGAGCGCCTGCGCATCGTGGCCAACCTGGGCGTGGGCTACGACAACATCGACCTGGACGCCATGAGCGCCGCCGGCATCGCGGTGTCGAACACCGCCGACGTGCTCAACGAGAGCGTGGCCGACTACACCTGGGCCCTGTTGCTCGGTGCCGCGCGCCGGATGAGCGCCGCCGAGCGCTGGTTGCGCGCCGGACACTGGCAGGCCACCGAATTCAAGGCCTGGCTTGGCACCGACGTGCGCGGGCGCACGCTCGGCATCCTGGGCATGGGTCGCATCGGGCAGGCGATCGCGCGGCGCGCACTCGGGTTCGGCATGCCGGTGATCTACCACAACCGCACGCCGCTGCCCGAGGCGGACGAGCGGGGCTGCAACGCGCGTCATGTCGACAAGCAGCAACTGCTGCGCGAATCCGACTTCCTGGTGCTGGCGCTGCCGCTGACCACGCAGACCCGCCATGCCGTGGGCGCCGTTGAACTGGCGCAGATGAAGCCGACCGCGATGCTGATCAACATTGCCCGCGGCGGCATCGTCGACGACGCGGCGCTGGCCACGGCGTTGCGCGAACGCCGCCTGGCCGGTGCGGCGCTGGATGTTTTCGAGGGCGAGCCGAAGGTTCATCCGGCGCTGCTAGCGCTCGACAACGTGGTGCTCAGCCCGCATATCGCCAGCGCCACCACCGAAACCCGCCGCGCGATGACCTCGGTGGCGGTGGACAATGTGCTGGCCATGTTCGGCCACGGTCCGCAGGCCGGGCGTCCGCCCAATATCCTCAACCCGAACGTGCTGTGAGCGGCACGGTCTTCCTATTCCGAGAGCAAGCCACCCCATGAGTCAGAAGAGCAGTTACAAGGTCGCCATGGTCGGCGCCACCGGTGCGGTCGGCGAGACCGTGCTGGCGATCCTCGCCGAGCGCGATTTCCCGGTCAGCGAGCTGGTGCCGCTGGCCAGCGAGCGTTCGGCCGGCGGCAAGGTCAGCTTCGCGGGCCGGGACATCACCGTGCAGTTGCTGGACACCTACGATTTCGAAGGCGTCGACATCGCGTTCTTCTCCGCGGGCGGTTCGGTCAGCCGCGAATACGCGCCGCGGGCAGCGGCAGCCGGCGCGGTGGTGATCGACAACACTTCCGAGTTCCGCTACCAGGACGACATTCCGCTGGTGATCAGCGAGGTCAACCCGCACGCGATCGCCCAGTACACCAGCCGCGGCATCATCGCCAACCCGAACTGCTCGACCATGCAGATGCTGGTGGCGCTGGCGCCGATCCATCGTGCGGTGCAGATCGAGCGGATCAACGTGGCCACCTACCAGTCCGTTTCCGGCGCGGGCCGCAGCGGCATGGAGGAGCTGGGGCGGGAAACCGCGGCCCTGCTGAACTTCCAAAGCGTGGAGCCGGGCAAGAAATTCCCGGCGCAGATCGCGTTCAATGTCATCCCGCAGATCGACGACTTCCAGCCCAACGGCTACACCAAGGAGGAAATGAAGCTGGTGTGGGAGACCCGCAAGATCCTGGAGGACGAGTCGATCCAGGTGAATCCGACCGCGGTGCGGGTACCGGTGTTCTATGGCCATTCCGAGGCCGTGCACATCGAGACCAGCGAAAAGATCACCGCCGAGCAGGCCCGCGAACTGCTGCGCCAGGCGCCGGGCGTGGTGCTGGTGGATGAGCGCAAGCCGGGTGGCTATCCGACCCCGGTGGGCGAGGCTGCCGGGGCGGACGGGGTCTTCGTGGGGCGGGTGCGCGAAGACATCTCGCACGATCGCGGGCTGGACCTGTGGATCGTGTCGGACAATATCCGCAAGGGCGCGGCGCTCAATGCGGTTCAGATCGCCGAGTTGTTGATCGAGGACTATCTCTGAAATGCGTTTGATCCAGGTATTTGTATTTGCATGCCTTGTGTCGGCCGGTGCCGCCTGGGCGACGGCCCAAGCTCCGGCCCCGGCCTCGGCGCACGCGCAGCCGGGAGCCGCTGCTGCCGCCCGGGACGGGGGCGGGGTGCAGCGCAAGGTGGCGCGCAGCGAGGCCGAGGTCAAACGGCTGGAACGCGACGTGCAACGGCGGGAATCGGACAGCAAACGGGCCGGCGAACGCCTGCAGGAGCAGGACAAGACGATCGCCGAGCTGCAGAAGCAGCTGCAGGAATTGCAATCCGGCCAGTCCGGCGGGCAGCATTGAAAGGCGTTGCCGGGGTGAGAACACACCGCAGCAATGCATCGCAAGTATTCGTCGCGCCTATTGTTGATTGGCCTTCATGTAACTAAAGTGGCACCTCGATTGGGGTCGTGGTCGTCAATCGCGGCAACGCCAACCTAGAGAGTTGCGTCAGGATCGTTCGGGGGAACACGCATGAATCGTTCGTTGAAATTGTCGGTGCTGATCGCGCTGGCGCTGGGCACCAGCCAGGCGATGGCCATGGATCTGGGCCAGATCCAGGTCAAGTCGGCGCTGGGCCAACCGCTGCTGGCCGAGATCCCGCTGCATTCGGACAATCCGGCGGAGCTGCAGAATCTCAGCGTCCAGCTGGCTTCCACCGAGGAATTCGCGCGCGCCGGCATCGTGGGCGGGCGCACCTCGATCCCGCTGCATTTCAGCGTGGCCAACGCCGGCGGCACCCATCCGGTGATCCGCATCACCAGCAGCACGCCGGTGGACGATCCCTTCCTCGACCTGTTGCTTGAGGTGAACGGCAAGGCCGGCAAGAGCGTGCGCGAGTACGCGATCCTGCTCGACCCGCCGAATGCCGCCGCGAAGGCCCCGGTGGCGGCGACTCCCGCCCCCGTCCGGTCCGCGCCCCACCCGAAGGCTCCCGTCGCCATGGCGCCGAAGGCGACTGCGCCTGCGGCAAGGCCGGCCGCGCCCGTGGCCGGCAACGGCCAGCTCGGTCCGGTCGAGCGCGGCCAGACCCTGTCCGGCATCGCGCGCGAGGTGGCTCCGTCCGGCGTCGACGTGCAGCAGATGATGCTGGCGCTCAAGCAGGCCAACCCTGATGCGTTCTACCGCGACAACATCAATGCATTGAAGAGCGGCGCGGTGCTGCGCGTGCCGACCTCGGCCGAGGCGCAGGCGATGACCATCGCTGCCGCTGCCGCCGAAGTCCGTCGCCAGAACAGCGACTGGCGCGCCGGCGTGCCCGGCAAGCCCACGATCGTGGCCGATGCCGCTACCCGTGCGTCGAGCTCCGATGCTTCCACCGCCGCTGTCGGCAACGGCGACCGGCTCGCGCTGGTGCCTGCCAGGCAGGGCAGTGGCGCCGGAACCCAGGGCACGGGGGCTGGCGACAAGTCCTCTGCCAGCCTGCGCCAGGATCTGCTGCGGAGCCAGGAAAGCCTGGCCAGCCTGCAGCAGCAGAGTTCGGACCTGAAGACCCGGCTGAAGGACCTCAGCGACATCAACAGCAAGAACGAACGACTGCTGTCGCTGAAGGACAACGAGATCGCCGAACTGCAGGCCAAGCTGGCCGCAGCAAGGAAAAGCGCCGGCATGCCGGCGGTTGCCGCCAGTGCGGCCAAGGTGGCAGCTGCTCCCGCACCTGCCGCGGCCGCGCCGGCTGCCAGGACCGAGCTTGAAGCGACCCATGCCGGCACGACCATGACGCCGCCTGCGACCGCCACGCCGGCGTTGGCATCCACTGCGGCCAGTGCGCCGGTTTCCTCCGCCACCACGGTGACCACGCCGCTGGCGGACTCGGCGGCCGTCAAGCCGGTCGAGCCGGTCAAGCCGCCAGTGACCAGGCCGGTCGCGCCGCGTCCCGCGCCGACTCCCGCGCCGGTCGAGGAACAGCCGTGGTACATGCAGACCTGGGCATGGGCTGCCGGTGCTGCCGCGGTCGCGCTGCTGGTCCTGCTGGCGATGCTGGGCCGTCGGCGCAAGCCGGCTGCCGCCGCGGCAGCCAAGTCGTCCACCTCGCTGGCCGACCGTTTCGGAGCCGTCCCCGGCGCTGCCGAGCAGGATCTGCTGGGCGACGATGTCGACCAGGAAGAGCTGCTCGACCAGCTGGCCGAGCATCCGGATGACATCGGCCTGCACCTGGAACTGGTCACGCTGTATTACTCGCGCCGCGACGTCGACCACTTCGAGGCGGCTGCCGAGGCAATGCATGCCCACATCACTGACCCGCAGCAGGACGAGTGGCAGGACGTGCTGCACATGGGCGAGGACCTGGTGCCCGGTCACCCGCTGTTCGACCACCACGAGGCGTCCACCACGCACGACGAGGCCGACGCCCATGGCGAGTTCAACATCGACGACTACGCCGATGCGAGCGACGCGCCCACCGTGGTCTCCTCGATGCCGCCGCTGCCCGGCGCCGGCCCGAAGAAGGTCAGCGAGTACAACTTCAACTTCGACCTGACCCATCCCGCCGCGACGCCGCCGGCGCGTCCGGAAGCGGCGCCGGAAGATGTCACGGTGGTGGCGCCCCGCGCTCCCACAGCACCGGCGGAGCCGGCTTCGGACTGGAATTTCGAGGAGGCCGAGCGTGCCCCGGCGAGCCACGACGATGACCGGGATCTCGGTGACTTCAACGACGATCCGGTGGACACCAAGCTCGACCTGGCACGTGCCTACGTCGACATGGGCGACGCCGAGGGCGCCCGCGCCATGCTGGGCGAGGTGATGAAGGAAGGCAGCCAGATGCAGCGTGACGTGGCCAAGCGGCTGCTGGACAGCCTGCACTGAGTTTCCTGCTTTGCTTGTGTGGCATCGGGCCGGCCTAGCCGGCCCGATGCCGTTTTGGCCTGCTAATCTTCGACGTTTCCCCCTCAGGTTCTGCACGATCCATGCGTATCGCTCTGGGCATCGAGTACGACGGCACCGACTTCTGCGGCTGGCAGCGGCTGAAGCAGGATGTCAGCGTGCAGGGTGCGCTGGAGCGGGCGCTGTCGATGGTGGCCGCGCATCCGGTCGAGGTCAGCTGCGCCGGGCGCACCGACGCGGGCGTGCATGGCCGCTGCCAGGTCGTGCATTTCGATACCGACGCCAACCGCGACATGCGTGGCTGGATACTGGGCAGCTGCTCCAACCTGCCGAACAGCGTGGCCGTGCTGTGGGCGCAGCCGGTACCGGACAGTTTCCATGCGCGTTACGCCGCGCGCAGCCGGCGCTACCGCTATCACCTGCTGAACCGGCCGGTGCGCGCGGCGCTGGATGCGCGCTACGTCACCTGGGAGCGCCTGCCGCTGGACGCCGAGCGCATGCATGTCGCCGCCCAGTCCCTGCTGGGCGAGCATGATTTCAGCGCATTCCGCGCCTTGTCCTGCCAGGCGGCGCACCCGCGGCGAAGCGTGCTGGCGGTGAGCGTGCGACGTGAGGGCGAGCAGCTGTTCGTGGAGATCGAGGCGAATGCCTTCCTGCATCACATGGTGCGCAATATCGTCGGTTCGCTGCTGCCGATCGGCCGCGGCGAACAGCCGGTCGAATGGATGGGCGAACTGCTGGCCGGCCGTGACCGCCAGGTGGCCGGCCCCACCGCGCCGGCTTCCGGCTTGACCTTCATCGGTCCACGCTATGAGCGCCACTGGCATCTGCCGGACGAGGTCAGCCAGCCATGACCCGGATCAAGTGCTGCGGCATGACCCGGGTCGACGACGCCGTGCTCGCCGCACGGCTGGGTGTCGATGCGATCGGGCTGGTGTTCACCGCGCGCAGTCGACGGCAGGTCGGCCTGGCGCAGGCCCGCGACATCGTCGAGTCGTTGCCGCCTTTCGTGGCGACCGTGGCCTTGTTCATGGACGACGAGGCGAGCCTGGTGGAGCGGGTGCTGGAGCAGGTGCGGCCATCGCTGCTGCAGTTCCACGGCGAGGAAACCGACCCCTGGTGCGCGCAGTTTGGCCATCCATTCCTGAAGGCGCTGGCGATGGGCGAGGGCGCCGCCGGTCTGTCGCGCCGGCACGACTATCCGCATGCCGTCGGCCTGCTGCTGGATGGCCATGCCCGTGGCGAGGCCGGCGGCAGCGGCAAGGCGTTCGACTGGTCGCTGCTGCCGCCAGTGCGCGAAAAGCCGCTGATCGTTGCTGGCGGGCTGGGGCCGGGCAACGTGGCGGAAGCCGTGCGCATGGCCCGGCCATGGGCGGTGGACGTGGCCAGTGGCGTGGAATCCGCGCCCGGCATCAAGGATCCGGCACGGCTGGAAGCCTTCGTTCGCGCGGTGCGCGCGGTTGACGCGGAGTAGACCGCATGCCGGCTGCGATCGAGGAATATGGCCAGCGTGGCCAGCCACTCGAACTGGACGACCTGGTCGGCGGTGAGCGGCCTCGGGTCATCCGCGGGCTGTGCCGCGACTGGCCGCTGGTGGGCTGGGCGCGGCAATCGGATACGGCGCTGGCGCAAGGCCTGGCCGCGTGGGACAACGGCAGCGACGTCGATGCCTTGCTGATGGCGCCGGCAGAGGGCGGCGTGATCGGCTACAACAGCGCCTTCGACGGTTTCAACTATCAGCATCACCGGGTCTCGGTCACCCAGGTGCTGCAGCGGCTGGCCGCCTGCAGCCGACTGCCCGACCCGCCCGGTCTGGCCTTGCAGAGTGCCTTGATCGCCGAGTGCTTGCCGGGTTTTCTCGAACACCATGCACTGGCTTTCCTCGATCCGCAGGTCCAGCCGCGCCTGTGGATCGGCAATCGCGTCACCACCCCGGTGCATTTCGACGAATACGCCAACATGGCCTGCGTGGTCGGTGGCAGCCGGCGCTTTACCCTGTTTCCCACCGATCAGGTGCGCAATCTCTACATCGGGCCGCTGGATTTCGCTCCCACCGGGGCGGCGATCAGCCTGGCCCGGCTGGACCATGTCGATGATCCGCGTTTCCCGCGCTTGCGCGAGGCGCTGACCCATGCACAGGTGGCCGAACTGCAGCCGGGCGACGCGATCTACATCCCGCCGCTGTGGTGGCATCACGTGGAGTCGTTGCAGCCGCTCAACGCGCTGGTGAATTACTGGTGGATTCCCGGCAGCGGCCGTGGCCGCGCCATGCCGACGGCGCTGGATGGCCTGCTTCACGCCATCCTCAGTTTCAAGTCGCTGGACCCGGCCGATCGCGCGGCCTGGCGCACGCTGCTGGAGCACTACGTATTCGGCGAAGAAGACCCCGCGGCACACATTCCCGCATCGGCGCGCGGCGTGCTGGGGCCGCTGACGCCAGCGCGGGCCGAGCAGCTGAAAGAGATGGTCCGTCGCTATCTGTAACGCGTCGCCGCGGCTCAGCCGCCGGCCAGTTCCTGGCGCAGCCACTGGGCCAGTGCGTCGGCGCGACGGTCGCCGGAGCGCTGCGGCTTGGCCAGGATCCAGTGGCCCGTGGTGGGCTGGAATCCCCACGGCGCCAGCAGTCGCCCGGTCGCCAGGTCGTCGGCCACCAGCGGCGCCGGCGCGATCGCCACGCCCAGCCCGGCGATGGCCGCTTCCAGCAGATGGTAGAGGTGCGGAAAGCCCGCGCCGCCAGGTGGGCGCGAGGGCGGCAGATCCATGCCACGCAGCCAGTCCGGCCAGGCCTGCGGGCGCGAGGTGGTGTGCAGGACCGGCTCGTCGAGGAGGCGGGCGGGCGGCTGTCCCTGCAGCTGCGGCCAGCCGCTGTAGCGCGGGCTGACCACCGGGCCGATCCGTTCCGGCGCCAAGGTGTCGACCTGCCAGCCCGCGGGCCACGGCGGCGCCGACAACAGCAACAGGGCGTCCAGCGTGCCCAGTTCCGCAACGGGCGATGACTCCTGTGCCGACAGATGCAGGCGCAGCCCGGGCAGGTCGTGCGCCAGCCGGTCCAGCCGCGGGATCAGCCAGCGCGCCAGCAGGCTGCTGGCGCAACCGAGCACGAACGGTGAGTGCTCGTGGTGATGACGCAGGGCAGCCCAGCTGTCGCGCAATTGCTCGAAGGCGAGGCCGGCGCCCGCGTGCAGCTGTTCGCCCGCCTCGGTCAGTGCCAGTCCGCGGCCCTGGCGCGAGAAAAGTGGTCGGCCCAGCGCTTCGTCGAGCAGGCGCAGTTGCCGGCTGACCGCGCCATGGGTGACGTGCAGTTCCGTCGCGGCCCGGCCCACGCTGTGCAGTCGCGCCACCGCCTCGAAGGCGCGCAAGGCATTCAACGGTGGCAGTTCGCGCCCTGACATGATTGAGTTTTCCTGAGGTATGGAGGCGATCTTATCGCTTTTCCGCACGGTCAACACTGCGATAACCTTCAGGGCATTCCCGATCCGATGATCGGGATCTTCAGTTTTTCGCACAGGAATCCCGCCATGCCCACGATCCAGGACTACCACCGCTGGCCCGACGAGCACGGCCGCTTCGGCAACTACGGTGGCAGTTATGTCGCCGAGACGCTGATGGCGCCGCTGGCCGAGCTGGGCGAGGCCTACGAGCGCCTGCGCCAGGATGCAGGCTTCCTCGCCGAACTCGACCGCGACCTGCAGCACTACGTGGGGCGGCCCAGTCCGGTCTATCACGCCGAGCGGCTGTCGCAGCATGTCGGGGGCGCGCGCATCCTGCTCAAGCGCGAGGACCTCAACCACACCGGCGCGCACAAGATCAACAACACCGTCGGCCAGGCGCTGGTGGCCCGGCACATGGGCAAGCGGCGGATCATCGCCGAGACCGGTGCCGGCCAGCATGGCGTGGCCAGCGCCACCGTGGCCGCCCGCCTGGGCATGCAGTGCGTGGTCTACATGGGCGCGGTGGACATCGAGCGGCAGAAGATCAACGTCTACCGGATGAAGCTGCTGGGCGCCGAGGTGGTGCCGGTGACGTCCGGTTCGAAGACGCTGAAGGATGCGCTGAACGAGGCGATGCGCGACTGGGTCACCAACGTGGCCGACACTTTCTACATCATCGGCACGGTGGCCGGCCCGCATCCATACCCGAAGATGGTGCGCGACTTCAACGCCATCGTGGGGCGCGAGGCGCGGGCCCAGGTGCTGGCGCAATACGGCCGCCTGCCCGACGTGCTCACCGCCTGCGTGGGCGGCGGCTCGAATGCGATCGGCCTGTTCCACGCCTTCCTCAATGATGCCGATGTGCGCATCGTCGGCGCCGAGGCGGCAGGCGAGGGCATCGCCACCGGTCACCACGCCGCTTCGCTGGCTGCGGGTCGCCCCGGCGTGCTGCATGGCAACCGCACCTATGTGCTGTGCGACGACAACGGCCAGATCACCGAGACGCATTCGATTTCGGCCGGACTCGACTATCCCGGCGTCGGCCCCGAGCACGCGTTCCTGAAGGACGCCGGGCGCGCCGAGTATGTCGGCGTGACGGATGACGAGGCGATGGAGGCATTCCACCTGCTGGCCCGCACCGAAGGCATCCTGGCCGCGCTGGAGTCCAGCCATGCGGTCGCCCAGGCGATGAAGCTGGCGCGCGAGCTGCCGAAGGACGGCATCGTGCTGTGCAACCTCTCCGGTCGCGGCGACAAGGACGTGCACACGATCGCCGCGCGCGAAGGAGTCGAGGTATGAGCCGCATCGATCGCCGCTTCGCCAAACTCAAGGCCGCCGGCCGCACCGGGCTGATCCCCTTCGTCACCGCCGGTGATCCCGCGCCCGCGCACATGGTCGCCCTGATGCATGCGCTGGTCGATGCCGGCGCCGACCTGATCGAACTGGGCGTGCCGTTCTCCGATCCGATGGCCGACGGTCCGGTGATCCAGCACGCCAGCGAGCGGGCGATCGCCCAAGGGGTCGGACTGAAGGAGGTGCTGGACTGGGTCGGCGAGTTTCGCGGGCGCGATGCAGACACGCCGATCGTGCTGATGGGCTATCTGAATCCGGTCGAGATCCATGGCTACGCGCGCTTCGCGCAGGAGGCCGTGGCGGCCGGCGTCGATGGCGTGCTGCTGGTGGATTGCCCGCTGGAGGAATCGGCCGTGCTGCAGCCGCTGCGCGTTGCCGGATTGCAGCAGATCCTGCTGGCCGCACCCACCACCGCACCCTCGCGTATGGCGCAGCTGTGCGGTTCGGCCGAGGGTTTCCTGTACTATGTCTCGTTCGCCGGCATCACCGGTGCGGCACACTTGAGTACCGGCGATATCGCCGCACGCGTGGCGGACATCCGCACCCGGGCGAAGGCGCCGGTGGCGGTGGGCTTCGGCATCCGCGATGCGGCAAGCGCGAAGGCGATTGCCGGTTTCGCCGATGCGGTGGTGATCGGCAGTGCGCTGGTCGAGCGGTTGTCGGGTGCCACCGACGCGGCGGAAATCACCGCCCGTGCGCAAGGTTTCCTGCAGCCGATCCGTGCGGCGCTGGATGCACACTGAAACGGTCGCCTGGCCGTTTCGGGTCAGGAACGTTTGAGGTGTTGCGATGAATTGGCTGCAGAAGATCATGAACCCGCGGACCCGTCCGCAGGGAACCAACGGCGGCAAGGGTTCGGTGCCCGAGGGTGTGTGGGAGAAGTGCGGTGGTTGCGGCACCGTGCTGTACAAGCCGGAGCTGGAGCGCAACCTGATGGTGTGCCCCAAGTGCGGCCATCACCATTACATCAGCGCGCGGATGCGGCTCGATGCACTGCTCGACGATGGCTCGGCGCAGGAACTGTGGGCCGGCCTCGAGCCCACCGATCCGCTGAAATTCCGCGACTCCAAGAAGTACCGCGACCGCATCACCTCGACCCAGAAGAAGGTCGGCGAGAAGGACGCGATGGTCGCCATGAGCGGCAAGCTCAAGGGCCGGCCGTTGATGGCGGTGGCCTTCGAGTTCGCCTACATGGGGGGCTCGATGGGTTCGGTGGTCGGCGAGAAATTCGCCCGCGCCGCCGAGCGCGCGCTGGCCGACAGGAGCGCCCTGGTGTGCTTCTCCGCCACCGGCGGCGCGCGCATGCAGGAGGCGCTGTTCTCGCTGATGCAGATGGCCAAGACCTCGGCGGCGCTGGCGCGCCTGCGCGATGCCGGCGTGCCCTACATCAGCGTGCTGACCAACCCCACCACCGGCGGCGTCTCCGCCAGCCTGGCGATGCTGGGCGACATCAACATCGGCGAGCCGAAGGCGCTGATCGGTTTTGCCGGTCCGCGGGTGATCGAGCAGACCGTGCGCGAGACCTTGCCGGAGGGTTTCCAGCGTTCGGAGTTCCTGCTCGACCACGGCGCGATCGACATGATCGTCGACCGCCGCGAGATGCGCGACAAGCTGGCCGACCTGCTCGGCATCCTGACCCGGGCCGATCGCGCGGCCTGAGTCGAGGCATTCGATTGGTCATGAGCGATGCCGCCTGCGGGCGGCATCGTCGTATCCGCCGCAGGGTTTTCCACAGCGGCTGTGGAAGTGTTGCGGCAAACCCTGTGGACAAGCACGATTGCCCACTTGCCGATCAGTGACTTGCTACGCGCTGGTCACCAATTGTCCAACTCGTGGTGAGCGGTTTCGCGCGTTCCCCGCATGCGTGCGGCGCAAGTTGTCCACAGTTGGTGTGGGTGCCTTCTGTACAAGCCTGTGGACAACCGTCGTTCGCCTTTTGCCGGCAGACACTTGGCTCACTTTGTCGATTTCTTGAGCGGTCGCGCGAAGTTCTCCACAGCGATTGTGGAGCGCGCCGGGTAAAGCCTGTGGACAAGTAGGCTATCTGCCTGAGCGCAAAGGAACTCGCTACGGCGTGCGCAAAGCCTGCACAGCGAACCGGCTCGGTGAGGCGGCTCAGATCGTCATCGGCCACAGCCAGATCGACGCGCCACCCACGCCGCCGCCAAGCACGATGGCGGCGAGCACGTCGCTGGGATAGTGCAGCCCCAGGACCACGCGCGAAACTCCCACCAGCGTGGTGAAACCCAGCAGCAAGGGTGCCAGCTGCGGATACCAGGCCAGTGCCACCACGGTGAACCCCACGGCCTGCAAGGTATGCCCGGAAGGGAAACTGAATTCGTCCAGCGGCGGCATGCGGGCGATCACGCCGGGGCAGGCGCGGTAGGGGCGCGGTCGCCGGGTCCAGCGCTTGAGCACGCGGTACAGCAGCAGGGCCGCCAGGCCGGTGAGTGCCATGTGCAAGGCCGCTGCCAGGCCGCGCTGACCACCGAGCATGGCCAGTGCAAGCATCAGTGTGTACCAGAACACGCCGTCGCCGAGCCGGCTGACGATGCCGAAGAGCATGCCTACCACGCGTCGCCCGCCCCAGTGATTGGCGAACACGCAGACGCGGCGATCCAGGGCGAAACGCGGCCCGGGCAGGAGATCAGAAGTGGGCAGTGACGGCGGCGTGCTCATGCAGGTTCTCCTCGGCCATCTCGCGCAGCAGGGTTTCGAAATCGCGGATCACCGATTCCGGTGAAAGCCCGGCCACGCTGGCGCGGGCGGCGCGGCCCATGTGACGGATCAGGGCCGGGTTGCCGGCCAGCCGCACTGCCGCATCGATGAAGCCCTGCGCGTCGCCGGATTCGATGCCATAACCGTTGACGCCGTGGTCGAGATGTTCGCGTGCCGCGCCTTGCGCATACGCGACCACCGGCAGGCCGGCGGCGAGAGCCTCGATGATCACGTTGCCGAAGGTTTCGCTGAGGCTGGGGAACGGAAACAGGTCGGCGCTGGCGACGTGGCGCGCCAGCGCTTCGCCGCGCTGCATCCCGGCGAAGATGAAGTCCGGGTGCGCCGCCTGCAGTGCGGCCCGCGCCGGACCATCTCCTACCCAGAGGTAGCGCGCCTGCGGCTGTCGATGGCGGATCGCGTCAAAGGCCTCGATCGCCAGTTCGAGATTCTTTTCCGCCGCGATGCGTCCCACGTAAAGCACCACGGGTGTGGCGGCGTCGACGCCCCAGCTGGCGCGCAGGGCGTCGTCGCGCCGACCCGGATGGAAGAGCTGCGTGTCCACGGCGCGACGCAGCACGCGCGCGTTGGCGATACCCATGGCGTGCAACTCCCGTGCGAGCGTGTCGGTCGGCACCAGCGTGGCGGCGGTGCGCTGGTGAAAGCGGCGCAGGTAGCCGCGCAGCAGCGGTGCGAGAAGGCCCGCGCCGTAGTGGCTGGCGTAGTGATCGAAGCGGGTGTGGAAGCCACTGCACAGCGGGATATCCAGTTGCCTGGCGGCGCGTGCCGCCGACCAGCCGAGCGGGCCTTCCGTGGCGACATAGACCACGTCGGGCCGCTGCTGCATCCATTGCCGCTGCAACGCACGTCCGGCTGGCCAGCCGAAGCGCAAGCCGGGATAGCGGGGCAGGGCGGCGCCGCGCAACTCGATCACATCGATGCCCGGTTCGGCGCGGGATGGTTGCGGCTGATGCGGCCGCACCAGCTGGATCTCATGTCCGCGCGCGGCAAGACCAGTGGCGAAGCCATGCACGGTCAGCGCGACCCCGTTGATCTCGGGTGGATAGGTTTCGCTGACAATCCCGATGCGCATGACCATGTCCGTGCCGGTTTGCCGCAGCATCGCCGCCCGGCGTTGCGACGGCATGGCGGAGGCATGACGTGGTGCTTACACTGAAGCCTGTTTTCTTCCGCTGGAGACCGACGATGAAACGCATCCTGCTTGCCCTGGCGCTGACGGGCCTGACCGCCACCGCGGTCGCCGCCGATGCTCCCGTCCTGCCCGCCACGGCCGCGCCGGCCGGTGCGGAGGTCTACATCATCTCGCCCGTCGATGGCGCCACCGTGGGTCAGGAAGTCACCGTGCGATTCGGCCTGAAGGGCATGGGCGTGGCGCCGGCCGGCATCGGCAAGGAGCACACCGGCCACCACCACCTGCTGGTCGACGTGAAGGATCTGCCCGCCGCGGGCCAGCCGATTCCCGCCGATGCCAACCACATCCACTTCGGCGGTGGCCAGACCCAGGCCACGCTGAAGCTCGCGCCGGGAACGCATACGCTGCAACTGGAACTGGGCGACCAGCATCACGTGCCGTTCAAGCCGGCGCTGGTGTCGAAGAGGATCACCATCCACGTCAAGTGATCAGGCGCGGACGGGTGTCGCAGATCGGTTAAAATCGGCAGCTTCGCCTTCGCTGCCGATATCCCGATGACCGTACGCACCCGCTTCGCCCCCAGCCCCACCGGTTTCCTGCACATCGGCGGTGCGCGCACTGCGCTTTATTGCTGGCTCGAATCGCGCCGTCGCGGCGGTGAATTCATCCTGCGCATCGAGGACACCGATCGCGAGCGTTCCACCGACGAGGCCGTGCAGGCGATTCTCGACGCCATGCACTGGCTGGGTCTGGACGCCGACGAGGGTCCGTTCTACCAGACCCAGCGACTGCAGCGTTACAAGGAGGTTGCCGACCAGCTGCTCGCCGCCGGCCACGCCTACTACGCCTACGAGAGCAAGGCCGAAATCGAGGCGATGCGCGAGGCCGCGATGGCGGCGGGCGAGAAGCCCCGCTACAACGGTCACTACCGCGACCGCAACGAGCCTTTCCGCGAAGACCCCAACCGGGTGATCCGCTTCCGCAACCCGCACGAGGGTTCGGTGGTGTTCGAGGACAAGGTGAAGGGCCGCATCGAGTGGGCCAACACCGAGCTGGACGATCTGGTGATCTTCCGCTCCGACGGCTGGCCGACCTACAACTTCGCCGTGGTGGTCGACGACATCGACATGGGCATCACCGAGGTGATCCGTGGCGACGACCACGTCAACAACACGCCACGCCAGATCAACATCTACAAGGCGTTGGGCGCGCCGGTGCCGGAGTTCGCGCATCTGCCGATGATCCTGGACAAGGAAGGCAAGAAGCTGTCCAAGCGCACCAGCGCGGTCAGCGTGATGGACTATCGCGCCGACGGCTTCCTGCCTCACGCGATCCTCAACTACCTGGTGCGGCTGGGCTGGTCGCATGGCGACCAGGAAATCTTCTCGCGCGAGGAGATGATTGCGCTGTTCGACATCGGCCACTGCAACAAGGCCGCCTCGCGTTTCGACACCGAGAAGCTGGCCTGGCTCAACCAGCATTATCTGAAGACCGACGAGCCGCAGTCGCTGGCGGCCGAGTTCGAATGGCACCTGCAGCGCGCCGGCATCGATTTCAGCCAGGGCCCCGCGCCGGTCGACGTCATCGTGGCCTTGCGCGACCGGGTGCACACGCTGAAGGAAATGACCGAGCGCGCGGCGATCTGGTACGGCCCGATCACCGAGTGGGACGACAAGGCCGTCGCCAAGCACCTGAAGAACGACAGTGCGCCGACCGTGCTGGAAGCGGCGAAGTTGCTGCTGGCCGAATGCGAATGGCAGCCCGGGCCGATCCACCAGGTGATCGAGCAGGTGGCGGCGAAGCTGGAACTGGGCATGGGCAAGATCGCCCAGCCGTTGCGGGTGGCGATCACCGGCACCCAGGTATCGCCGTCGATCGATCAGACCCTCTATCTGGCCGGTCGCGCCGAGGCGCTCAGGCGCATCGACGCCGCCATCGCGATGGCCCGCGGCTGATGCGGCTTCGGTCGATGGCGCACTGAGCGCGGCATGGACGAATGGCTGGCCAGGGCCACCCACGGCGTCGATCCCGACGCACCGGGCGCGTTCTGGCACGTCTTCTTCAACCTGTTGAATATGCTGCCGTGGGCAGCCATGTTCTGGTGGAACCTGCTGTTTGTCGCGGTGGGAGCCTTGCTGGGCTGGTGGCGCGGACGCCTGCTGGAAAGCATCGTCTGGGCCTGGGTGCTGGGGCCGATCGGCTGGATCGTGATCCTGCGCAAGTCCCGCCGGCCGCCACTGGCGAAGCCACCGCCGCTGCCACAGGGCCGCCGCCCGGTACCACGCAGGTAGCGGTGTATGATCCCCATGAGGTGACATCTTGAGCCACGACGCCGCCAACAACCATCCGCGCCACGCGCACCACCACGACGACGCGAAGGGCTTCGTGCGTGCCGTGGAGCATGCCAGCGAGGAGCGCGGTCTGCGCCTCACCCCGCTGCGCAAGGAAGTGCTGGAACTGATCGCCGCCGCGCACAAGCCGGTGAAGGCCTATGACCTGCTCGACCAGTTGCGCGAGAAGCACGGCAATGCGGCGCCGCCCACCGTCTACCGCGCGCTCGACTTCCTGCTCGAGAACGGCTTCATCCACAAGCTGGAATCGATCAACGCCTTTGTTTCCTGCCATCACCCGGCCGAGGCGCACCAAGTGCCGTTCCTGATCTGCGACGTCTGCTCCAGCGCGCAGGAAGTTTGCGACGAGCGGGTGGCGGACCTGATCGAGGCGCAGGCGAAGGCGCTGGGGTTTCGGCCGCAGGCGCAGACCCTGGAAGTGCACGGCACCTGCCGGAACTGCCGCAAGGGCTGAGGTGCTTCTTCGGGGCTGGCGAAGCGAAGTGTTATAAAGTAACATGTGGTCACCGGACATGGAGTCGCCCCGTCGGGCGGCGCCGGGTCAATCGATGAATCCCGAGCAGTCGAACAAATCCCGCTGGTGGCACCTGGCCGATCGCGTTGGCGCGATGGCCTCGTTCCTGTGCGCGATCCACTGCGCCTTGCTGCCGTTCGTGCTGGCCCTGCTGCCGCTGATCGGCCTGGAATTCCTGGCCGACCACCGCTTCGAGCGCATCTTCGTGCTGTGCGCCTGCGTGCTGGCATCGCTGGTGCTGGTGCGCGGTTTTCGTCGGCACCGGCGCAGCCTGCCGCTGCGCCTGGCGGTGCCGGGACTGTCGCTGCTGCTGCTCGGCATCGCCTTCATCGACCTGGGTTCGCCGATCCTGCACAGCGTGCTGGTGACTTGCGGCGGCATGCTGCTGGCGGCGGCGCACTTCGCCAACCTGCGGCTGGACAGCCTCGGCGACAGCGTTCACGAGCACGGTCCGCAGTGCGCGCATTGATCACGGGTGATTGTGTAACGGCGAAGCCCGTTCCTAGCATGCGGGGATGAACATGCCGCACCACGACCATTCTCACGACCATTCCCACGGCCGTCGCCATGATCACGCGCATCAGGCGAAGCATGCCGGGGGCGGCGCCCACGACCACGACCACGGCGCCGCAGGCGCCGGAAACAGTCGCAAACTCCTGCTGGCGCTGGTGTTGACCGGCATCATGATGATCGTCGAGGTGATCGGGGGGCTGTGGTCCGGCTCGCTGGCCCTGCTGGCCGATGCAGCGCACATGATGGTCGACACGCTGGCCCTGTTGCTGGCCGTGGTTGGTGCGTGGATGGCCACCCGACCCGCCGATGCCAGGCGCAGCTACGGTTATGGCCGGATGGAAGTGCTGGCCGGTTTCGTCAACGCACTGAGCCAGTTCGTGCTGGTGGCGTGGATCGCATGGGAGGCGGTGATGCGCCTGCGCCATCCGGGCCAGATCCTTTCCGGCGTGATGCTGGTGGTCGCCGTCGCCGGTCTGCTGGTCAATGCGCTGGTGCTGCGCACCCTGCACGGACATGCGCATGACGACGTCAATCTCGCCGGCGCCAGCCTGCACGTGCTTGGCGACCTGCTGGGTTCGCTGGCGGCGGTGCTGGCGGCGCTGGCGATCCGCTGGTTGGACTGGTTGTGGGCCGATCCGCTGCTGTCGCTGCTGGTCTCGCTGCTGATCCTGAACAGTGCGTGGCGCTTGCTGCGGAAGTCCGCGCACATCCTGCTGGAAGGCGTGCCCGACGGCCTGGACACGACCGAGATGGAGCGCTCGCTGCGCACGGCGGCGCCGGGCATCCGCGACATACACCACCTGCACGTGTGGCAGCTCGCCTCGGGGTCGCGCATGGCGACCGTGCATGCCGAGCTGGACGAGCAGGCGGACGGCGCCCTGGTGCTGCAGTCGATCAAGCGCCTGTTGCTGGAGCGTTTCGAGATCCGCCACGTGACCGTGCAGATCGATCCCGGGGCATGTGCCGACCCGTCCGCGGACTGTGCCGGACATGGCCATCGCTGACTATCCCGCCGTACCGGGACACTGCTATGATGGCAGGCCGTTCATCCAATAAATCAAGGAGTTCCCATGGGTAAGGGCGATCGCAAGACCCGTCGCGGCAAGACCTACCGCGGCAGCTACGGCAATACCCGTGCACACGGCGCGCTGCCGGCCGTGGTTGGTGCCAAGCCGACCGTGACCAAGCCGGCCGCGGCCAAGAAGGCGGCGCCGAAGAAGAAGTCGGCCTGAGCCAGCTTCGCCCGGCATTGCTGCAAGAAAACCCCCGCCTCGGCGGGGGTTTTTGCTTTTGGAGATCCGGGAATCGGGAAGAGACCGGCTGCTGGCTGAACCGTCAGGGCAGGGGTTCGACGGGGGTTTGCCGCGTGGTCGTCTGCCATGTATGATGCGATCCATTGTGTTAACGCGTTAGTACATTATGAAGCGACGATCGCTCGATCCCGAATCCCCGCCCGGCTCCGCCGAGCAGAGTCTCTGCGAGGCCTTGCTGTCCCTGCGCAACAGCGAGGAGATGGGCGCCTTTCTCAGCGACCTTTGTACGCCCGCCGAACTTGAAGTGCTGGTCGATCGCTGGCGGGTGGTGCCATACCTGCTCGAAGGCGTGCCGTACCGCGAGATCCACGAGCGCACTGCGGTCAGCATCACCACCATTGGGCGGGTCGCGCGCTACCTCAACCAGGGCAGCGGTGGCTATCTGGCCGCGGCAGCCCGGGCGGCCAGGAAGCAGGCCCATCTGGCAAGGAGAAAGGCATGAAGCCGCGTGACCGCCTGCGCATCGCGATGCAGAAATCCGGCCGACTGACCGAGCCGGCGCTGGACCTGCTGACCCGTTGCGGACTGACTTTCCGGCAAAGCCGCGACAAGCTGTTCTGCTTCGGCGAAGGCGAGCCGGTCGATCTGCTGCTGGTGCGCGACGACGACATTCCCGGGCTGATCGCCCAGGGCGTGTGCGATCTCGGCATCGTCGGGCGCAACGTGCTGGGCGAGTTCCAGCTCACCGCCGGGCGTGACGGCGAGCCGCTGGACGAGTTGCGGCCACTCGGTTTCGGCCGCTGCCGCCTGTCGATCGCGGTGCCCCAGGACATGGCGTACGAAGCGCCGAAGGATCTGGCCGGCACCCGCATCGCCACCTCGTATCCCGGCCTGCTCGGCGAGTGGCTGCGCAGCCGCGGCATCGATGCGGGCGTGGTGACCCTGGCCGGTTCGGTCGAGATTGCGCCGAAGCTGGGCACCGCCGACGCGATCTGCGACCTGGTCCAGAGCGGCGGCACCCTGGTGGCGAACCAGTTGCGCGAAACCGACGTGCTGCTGGAAAGCGAAGCGGTGCTGGCCGGTCCGCTGACCCTGCCGGTGGACGAACGCGGCGACATGCTGGAGCTGCTGCTGAAGCGGCTGGATGGCGTGATCCAGGTGCGTGAATCGCGGTTGCTGCTGCTGCAGACCTCGCGCCACACGCTGGACGCGGTGACCCGGCTGTTGCCCGGCGGACCGCAGCCGACCCTGCTGCCGGTGGCCGGCCAGCCGGACCAGCTGATGCTGCAGGCGCTGTGCGCCGGCGAGGTCAGCTGGCGGCAACTGGAAGAGATCAAGAAGGCCGGCGCGCGCGAGATGTTCGTGCTGCCGGTGGAGAAGATGCTTGCATGAAAAGCCTGGCCTGGAACCGAATGGACGAAGCCTCCCGCCGCGAGGCACTGGCGCGCCCGGCGCAGGCGCGTGCCGACGAACTGCGTGGCGGTGTCGAACGGATCATCGCCATCGTGCGCGAAGGTGGCGACACCGCGTTGCGTGAACTCAGTGCGAAGTACGACCGCTGCGCGCTGGAGGCGATCGAAGTCGACGAGTCCGAGTTCGCCGCGGCCGAAGCGGCGCTGGATTCGGTACTGAAGGCCGCGATTCGCGAAGCGGCCGCGCGCATCGATTTGTTCCACCGTGCGGCCGCACCGCAGCCGGTCGCGGTGGACACTGCCATCGGCGTGAGGGTGGAGCGGATATTGCGGCCGATCAGCCGCGTCGGCCTCTACGTGCCGGCCGGCAGTGCGCCGTTGCCGTCGACGGCGCTGATGCTGGGTGTGCCGGCGCGGATCGCCGGTTGCCACGACGTGGTGCTGTGCTCGCCAGCGCGCGCCGATGGCCGGTGCGACGAGGCCGTCTTGTATGCCGCGCGCCTCACCGGCGTGCACAAGGTGTTCAAGCTCGGCGGTGCGCAGGCGATTGCCGCGATGGCCTATGGCACGGCCAGCGTGCCGAAGTGCGACAAGCTGTTTGGCCCCGGCAACGCCTGGGTCACCGAGGCGAAGCTGCAGGTGTCGTCCGACCCGGATGGCGCCGCGATCGACATGCCGGCCGGGCCGTCCGAAGTGCTGGTGATCGCCGATGCCGATGCGAACCCCGTGTTCGTCGCCGCCGATCTGCTGTCGCAGGCCGAGCACGGGCCGGATTCCCAGGTGATCCTGCTCAGTCCGTCGGCCGATCTGCTGGCCAGGGTGGCGGCGGAAGTCGAGCGGCAGTGCGCTGCCTTGCCGCGCGCCGACGTGGCGCGGCAGGCCTTGGCGCAGAGCCGGCTGATCCTGGTCGAATCGCTGGCGCAGGCGGTCGAGGTGAGCAACCGCTACGCACCCGAACACCTGATCCTCCAGGTTGCCGAGCCGCGCGCGCTGCTCGATCGCATCGACAGCGCCGGCTCGATCTTCCTCGGCCAGTGGACCCCGGAATCCGTCGGCGACTACTGCAGCGGCAGCAACCACGTGCTGCCCACGTACGGTCACGCGCGCAGCTACAGCGGCGTGTCGGTGGCCAGTTTCCAGAAGCAGATCAGCGTGCAGGAAGTCTCTGCCGACGGCCTGCGCCAGATCGGCCCGTGCACCGCGACGCTGGCGGCGGCCGAGCAACTGGAGGCGCACCGCCGCGCCGTGACCCTGCGACTGGAGGCCCTGGCATGAGCGTGCTCGAGCTGGCCCGGCCGGAGATCCGCGCGATGCAGCCGTATTCCTCGGCGCGCATGGAGGCCAGTGGCGGCCAGGTTTTCCTCAACGCGAATGAATCGGCCTGGCCGCCGCCGGGCGACGATGGCCTGGGCTGCAATCGTTACCCGGAACCGCAACCGGCGGCCCTGGTGGCAACCCTGGCCGCGCTGTACGGCGTGCGCCACGAGCAACTGCTGGTCGGCCGCGGCAGTGACGAGGCCATCGATCTGCTGATTCGCGCGTTCTGTCGAGCGGGCGAGGACGCGGTGCTGATCCAGCCACCGACCTTCGGCATGTACGGCGTCTGCGCCCGTATCCAGAACGCGGCAGTGGTCGAAGTGCCGCTGGCGGATGACTTCACGCTGGACGTGGATGCGGTGCTCGCCGCGGTCACGCCCGCGGTGAAGCTGATTTTCGTCTGCACGCCGAACAATCCCAGCGGCCAGTGCGTGCCACGCGAAGATGTCGAGCGTCTGCTGCAGCAGCTCGACGGGCGCGCCCTGCTGGTGGTGGACGAGGCGTACATCGAGTTTGCCTTCGAGCGCAGCGTGGCCGATCTCATCGATCGCTACGAAGGCCTCGCCGTGCTGCGCACGCTGTCCAAGGCCTGGGCGCTGGCCGGCGCCCGCATCGGCTGCCTGCTGGCCAATCCCGCGGTTATCTCGCTGCTGCGGCGGATCATGCCGCCCTATCCCGTGCCGCTGCCGTGCGTGGCCGTTGCGATGGCTGCGCTTTCGGAAGCGGGGCAGGCGCAGGCGCGCGAACACCTGGCGGTGCTGCGCAACGAGCACGAACGGGTGCGCGGCGCGTTGGCTGCGCTGGCCTGCGTCCGCGCCGTGCTGCCCTCGCAGGCGAATTTCCTCGCCGTGCGCTTCGCCGATGCCGGCGCGACCTACCAGCGCCTGCTGGCCGCCGGTGTGGTGGTGCGCGACGTGCGGCGCTATCCGAAGCTGGGTGACGCCCTGCGCATCACCATCGGCGCGCCGGCCGAGAATGACCGGATGCTCGCCGTTCTGGAGGGGGCTGCGCAGGATCGGGGTTTCTCCGGAGGATCGGCATGAAGCAGACAAAACTTCTCTTCGTCGACCGCGACGGCTGCCTGATCGAGGAACCGGCCGACGAGCAGGTCGACAGCTACGCGAAGCTGGTCTTGCTGCCGGGCGTGATCGCCGCGCTGCAGCGCTTCATGGCGGCCGGCTATGAACTGGTGATGGTCACCAATCAGGATGGCCTGGGCACGGACAGCTTCCCGGAGGCCGACTTCAGCGGGCCGCACGAATTGCTGCTGAACATCCTCGCCTCGCAAGGCATCCGCTTCCGCGAGGTGCTGATCGACCGCAGTTTCCCGCATGAAGGCCTGGACACGCGCAAGCCCGGCATCGGCCTGGCGCGCCATTACCTGGCCGATGACGGCTGGAGCCGGGCCGCCTCGGCGATGGTCGGCGATCGCGAGACCGACCTGCAGTTCGCCGCCAACCTCGGCGTGCGCGGCTGTCGCGTCGGTCCGCACGGGGTGAGCTGGGAGGCGCTCGCCCACGAACTGCTCGACGCGCCGCGTACCGCCACGGTGGTGCGCAACACGAAGGAAACCCGCATCACCGTCAGCGTGGATCTCGATCGCGTGGCCGAACCGAAGGCACATACCGGCCTGGGCTTCTTCGACCACATGCTGGAGCAGATCGGCAAGCACGGCGGCTTCGCGCTGGAGCTGGCCTGCGCTGGCGACACCCACATCGATGAACACCACACCATCGAGGACTGTGCACTGGCGCTGGGCCAGGCGCTGAAGCAGGCGCTGGGCGACAAGCGCGGCATCGGCCGTTACGGCTTCACCTTGCCGATGGACGAGGCGCAAGCCAGCGCGGCGCTCGATTTGTCCGGCCGTCCCTGCTTCGTGTTCGAAGGCAGCTTTCCCCGCGAGCGCGTGGGCGAGGTGCCGACCGAACTGGTGCCGCATTTCTTCCGCTCGCTGTGCGAAACGCTGGGTGCAAACCTGCACCTGAGCGTACGCGGCGACAACGCGCATCACATGGTCGAGGCCTGCTTCAAGGTGGTGGCGCGCAGCTTGCGCCAGGCGTTGCGCCGCGAAGGCAGCGAGCTGCCCAGCACCAAGGGTGCGCTGTAATGAGCGTGGTGCTGGTCGACGCGGGCGGTACCAATATCGGTTCGGTGCGCTATGCGCTGCAGCGGCTCGGCGTGGATGCGGCGCTGACTTCCGACGCAACGACGATCCGCCGTGCCGACAAGGTGATCCTGCCCGGGGTCGGCGCGGCCGGCCCCGGCATGGCGCGGTTGCGCGAGCTGGGCCTGGTCGAGGTTTTGCGCGGGTTGACCCAGCCGGTGCTCGGCGTGTGCCTGGGCATGCAGTTGCTGTGCGCGCATTCGGAGGAGGGCGACACGGCATGCCTCGGCGTGATTCCCGCGCCGGTGCGCCGCTTCGTCGATGCCCCCGGCCTGCGCGTGCCGCACATGGGCTGGAACACGTTGTCGATCCGGCAGAAACATCCGTTGCTGGCCGGGCTCGATGACGGCGAGCAGGCCTACTTCGTGCACAGCTACGCGGTGCCGACGGGGGACTACACCCTCGCCAGCAGCGGACACGCCGATGAGTTTTCGGCCATCGTGGCCCGTGGGAATTTCCACGGCATGCAGTTCCACCCCGAGCGCTCCGCCGCTGTCGGCGCGAGGCTCCTGCGGAATTTCCTCAGCCTATGAGCTTCCACATCATTCCCGCCATCGACCTGCGCGAAGGACGCGTGGTGCGCCTGCGCCAGGGCGACTACGCCCAGCAGACCACATATGCGCTCGATCCGCGGGAGCTGGCGCTGCGTTACCTGCATGCCGGCGCGCACTGGCTGCATGTCGTCGATCTCGACGGTGCGCGTTCGGGCAACCTGGACAACCTGGCCGTGATCAAGGCGATTGCCGATCACGGCATCGATGTTCAGGCCGGTGGTGGCGTGCGTGACGAGGCCGACTTGCGGCGATTGTTCGACGTGGGGGTTCGGCGCGTGGTGCTGGGCAGCGTGGCCATTCGCGATCGGGAACGCGTCGCTGGCTGGCTCGAGGCATTCGGCAGCGAACGCATCGTCCTGGCGCTGGACACCCGCCGTGTCGGCAATGACTGGCTGCTGCCAAGCGCCGGCTGGACCGAGGTCGAGGCAGCCACACTGGACGAGTTGGCGCCCTGGTACGCCGAACATGGCGCACGCCATCTGTTGTGCACCGACATCGAGCGCGACGGCATGCTCGCCGGTTTCAATCTCGAGTTGTATCGGCACCTCACCGATCGCGTTCCCGAGCTTGATCTGCAAGCGTCGGGCGGCGTGCGCTCGCTGGCCGACATTCGCGCCGCGCGCGAAGCCGGCGCGAAGGCGGTGATCCTTGGACGCGCGCTGCTCGAAGCACGCTTCTCGCTGGAAGACGCACTCACATGCTGAGCCGCCGCATCATTCCCTGTCTCGACGTGCGCGACGGCCAGGTGGTCAAGGGCGTCCGTTTTCGCGATCACGTGGTGATGGGCGAGATCGTCGATCTCGCGCTGCGTTATCGCGACGAGGGCGCCGACGAACTGGTGTTCTACGACATCACCGCCAGTCCCGAGGGACGCGGAGTGGATCGTGGCTGGGTCGAGAAGGTCGCACGCGTGATCGACATTCCGTTCTGCGTCGCCGGCGGCATCCGCTCGGTCGACGAGGCCCGCGCCGTGCTGCACGCCGGCGCCGACAAGATCTCGGTGAACTCGCCCGCGCTGGAACGCCCCGCGCTGATCGACGAACTGGCTGCCGCGTTCGGCGTGCAGTGCGTGGTGGTCGGCATCGACTCGCTGCGCGACGCCGACGGCGAATGGCGCGTGCGCCAGTACACCGGTGACCCCACGAAAACCCGGGCACTGGCACGCCGCACGCTGGACTGGATGGTCGAGGCGCAGCGGCGGGGCGCCGGCGAGATCGTGCTGAACTGCATGGGCAGCGACGGCGTGCGCGCGGGCTATGACCTCGAACAACTTTCCGCCGCCCGGGTGATCTGCCAGGTGCCGCTGATCGCTTCCGGCGGCGCCGGCGCGCCGGAACATTTCCGCGATGCCTTCGTCGACGCCGACGTCGACGGCGCGCTGGCCGCCAGCGTGTTCCACTCCGGTGCCATCGCCATCCCCGCACTCAAGCATTACCTGCACGAATGTGGCGTAGCGGTGCGCCGGTGAGCCACGAGGAAGCAACGATGAGCGACAACACCGATACCAGCCGCCTCGACTGGGCCAAGGGCGATGGCCTGCTGCCGGCGATCGTGCAGCATTGGCTCAGCGGCGAAGTGCTGATGCTGGGCTACATGACGGCCGCGGCGCTGGCCGAAACGCAGCGCAGCGGCCACGTCACTTTTTACAGCCGCAGCAAGCAGCGGCTGTGGACCAAGGGCGAAAGCTCGGGTCACGTGCTCGTGCTGAAATCGCTCCGCATCGACTGCGACGCCGACACCTTGCTGATCCGGGCCGACCCGCGCGGCCCCACCTGCCACACCGGCACCTCCAGCTGCTTCGGCGACGGCGCCGACATGCGCCCGCCGCTGGGCTTTCTCGCCGAACTCGATGCGCTGGTGGCGCAGCGGCACGCCGAACGCCCCGAGGGCAGCTACACCACCAGGCTGTTCGACGGCGGCATTCGCCGCATCGCGCAGAAGGTGGGCGAGGAGGGCGTCGAGACGGCGCTGGCGGCGGTGGCGCAGGGAGATGACGAGTTGCTTGGCGAAGCGGCGGACCTGCTGTTCCATCTCACCGTGGCGTTGCGGGCACGCGGACTGTCGCTTGGGGATGCGGTGAACGTGCTGGCTGACCGGCATCGTGACGGGTAGGGATGCGGGCGCATCGTCGTGTTGCCGATCTCAATCGGCCAGCCGCGCCACCACCAGATCCAGCAACGCCCTCAGCCGCGCCAGTCGTCGCATGTCGCGGTGATAGCCAATCCAGGTCTCGCGCGCCGGCGGGTCTTCGCCCAGGTCGATGCGCCGCAAGCCGGCGAGCGCGTCGCCAAGCGGGAGCGGCAGGACCGCGACGCCGGCACCCTGCATGCACATTCTTGCCTGCACGGCGCGCGCGTTGCTGCGAAACGCCACGCGGGCATTCGGGAGCACGCGCTGCAACCACGCGACGTCGGGCATGTTGCCGAAGGCGCTGTCCATGGTGATCAGCAAGGCACCTTCGCCATCGCCGGCGCGGGGCGGGGGATAGTCGGCGGCCGTATAGGCGCCGTACGGCATGTGCAGCAGCTTGCGCGACACGATGTCGGGTTCGTCGAACGGCCTGATGCGAAACGCCAGGTCGGCTTCGCGGCGTGACAGGCTGAGGAAGCGCGTGTCGGTCAGCAGTTCGACGGTGACGCGCGGATAGGCCCGAGCGAATTCCGCGATGACCGGTGTCAGCAGGTGTTCGGCGAACCAGTCCGAGGCGGTAATCCGCAGCAGGCCGTCAAGTTGCCGTTCCTGGCCGGCCAGCTGACGCTGGAACGCGAGTGCTTCGTCCTCGATGCGTTCGGCGTGGTTGAGTACCGCCGCCCCCTCGTCGGTGAGCACGAAACCTTCCGAGGTGCGCTGGAACAGCTTGTGTCCCACGGCGTTTTCCAGCGCCTGCAACCGGCGGCCCATGGTGGGCTGGGTTTGTCCCAGCTTGCGCGCGGCGGCACCGAGCGTGCCCTCGCGTGCGATGGCCAGGAAGACACGCAGATCGCTCCATTCCATCGCGGCACCTCGTTGGGAAGCCCGGTTGGGACTCATGCAATTATGCATGGAGGACGTGCAGAATCTTGGATTTTCAGACGCAATTGGCGGGCGTAACTTGGCGATCACTTCCTCCCACGCCGAGTACGCCATGACCATCGCTTCCTCCATGCAAGCCGCCGTTCTTGAAAACCACGGTGCTCCGTTCCGCCTGACCAGCATCGCCCGGCCCGTGCCGCAGGCGGGCCAGGTGCTGGTGCGCATCATGGCCAGTGGCGTCAATCCGCTGGACCTGAAGATCCGCAGCGGTGCCGCCGAACACGCCCGTCATCCGCTGCCGGCGATCCTGGGCATCGACATGGCCGGCGTCGTCGTCGCGCTGGGTGCGGGCGTCACCGGCTTTCGGGTGGGTGACGAGGTCTATGGCATGACTGGCGGTGTCGGTGGCGTGCAGGGTTCGCTGGCCGAATATGCGGCCGTGGATGCCAGCCTGCTGGCGCTCAAGCCCGCGCACTTCAGCATGCGCGAGACGGCCTCGCTGCCGCTGGTCTTCATCACCGCGTGGGAAGGCCTGGTGGACCGCGCTCACGTAGGCGCTGGCCAGAACGTGCTGGTGCAAGGCGGCGCGGGCGGCGTGGGCAGCATGGCGATCCAGATTGCCCGTGCTTTCGGCGCGACCGTTTTCGCCACGGACACCGCGGCGCGCGGCAGCATCAGCCAGCAACTGGGCGCGACACCGATCGACCACGAGCAGATGCCGGTCGAAGAACAGATAGCCGTCCATACGGCCGGTCGCGGTTTCGACGTGGTGTATGACACCGCCGGCGGCGCGAGCCTGGATGCGTCGTTCAGGGCCGTGGCGCGTTTCGGCCACGTGGTCAGCTCGCTGGGTTGGGGTACGCACGCGCTGGCGCCCCTCTCGTTCAGGGCCGCCACCTATTCCGGCGTGTTCACCTTGCTGCCCCTGCTGACCGGCGAAGGCAAGCCGCATCACGGCGAGATCCTGCGCGAAGCCACGCGACTGGCCGAGGCAGGGATGATCAGGCCGCTGCTGGACGCGCGCCAGTTCGAGCTGGCCACGGTCGGCGAAGCCCATGCCTTGATCGAGCAGCGACAGGCGCGCGGCAAGGTGGTGGTCAGCATCCGGGGATGAAGCATCGCGACGGATGGCCATGCCGGAACGCCTGGCCACCCGTCGCCTCAAAGCCCGTGAAGAAAACCACTTCCTGTGGTTTTCTTCCATCGCACGTCCGGTACATGCCCGGACGTGCTCACGTGAATCAGTCACTTACGTGACCGATTTCCGTCCGGCCATCCGTGGCCGGGCTTCGAGGTTGAAAAACTCACAACCTCTCAGTGCTTGTCAGTTGTTTCGACGAGATCGTGAAGCGCAGATGTCATCGATGCGGGACGGGGGCATCCCCGCGATCGTCAGAGAAACATGCCGCCCGAAGCCTCCACGCGCTGCGCGTTGATCCAGCCGCTGCCCGGCGCGAGCAGCGCCGCCACGGCGCCGCCGATGTCGTCGGGCAAGCCGGCGCGGCCCAGCGCCGTGTTGCCGGCGATCAAGGCGTTGAGTGCCGCGTTGTCGCGTACCGCACCGCCACCGAAATCGGTTTCGATCGCGCCGGGAGCCAGCGTATTGACCCGGATGCCGTGCACACCCAGTTCCTTGGCCAGGTAACGGGTGAGCACCTCCACCCCGCCTTTCATGCTGGCGTAGGCCGCATAGCCGGGCAGCGCGAAGCGGGTCAGGCCGGAGGAGACGTTGATGATGCGGCCGCCATCGGCGATCAACGGCAGCAAGGCCTGGGTCAGGAAGAACGGGCCTTTCAGATGGACGGCCATCATCGTGTCGAACTGCTCCGGCGTGGTGTCGGCGATGGGTGCGACCAGGCCCATGCCGGCGTTGTTGAGCAGGAAGTCGAAGTGCTCGCGTTGCCAGTGGTCGGCGAGGAGCTTGCGTACCGCGCCGGCGAACCCGGGAAATCCGCTTGCGTCAGACACATCCAGCTGCAGGCAGGCGGCGCGGCGGCCGAGCGCCTCGATCTCGGCCACGACCGAGCGGGCGTCGTCGAAGCCGCTGCGGAAGGTAATGATCACGTCCGTGCCCTGGCGGGCCAGGGCGATGGCGGCGTTGCGACCGAGGCCTCGGCTGCCGCCGGTGATCAGGGCGATGGGGGTCGGGAAAGTCATGGCAGATCCTTGGTGTTGGCCGGAACGGTCCGGCGTGATTGGTTGGGTGCCAGACTATTGGTGGTCACGATTGCCATAAATGTTCAGGTTATGATTTGAATGTTCATTTATGGATAACAATGCACATGCACGACATCGAGGCCATGAAAATCTTCGTCCGCGTGGCCGAGCGCGGCAGCTTCACCCAGGCCGCGGCCGACCTGGGTTTGCCCAAGGCCAGCGCATCGAATGCCGTGCAGCGGCTGGAGGCGCTGCTGGGAACACGCCTGCTGCATCGAACCACGCGCCGGGTCGAGCCGAGTCAGGACGGCCTGGCCTTCCTGGAGCGCTGCCGCGACACGCTGGATGCGTTCGATGAACTGCAGTCGATGTTCCGCGACGACGAACGGCAGCTGCGTGGGCGGCTGCGCGTGGACATGCCGACCACCGCGGCTCGCGCCTTCGTGCTGCCACATCTGCCGGAGTTTCTGGCTGCGCATCCCGGCATCGAGCTGGAGCTGAGCTGCGCGGACCGACGCGTCGACCTGGTTCGCGAGGGTTTCGATTGCGTGCTGCGGGTCGGCGTTCTGGAGGATGTCGACAATCTGGTGGCGCGGCCGCTGGGCCGTTACGACATCGGCACGTTCGCCAGCCCTGCCTATCTGGCGGCGCGTGGCGAGCCGCGCACTCCGGCCGAACTGGACGGCCATCGCATGGTGCATTACGCGCAGAACTTCGGCGGCACGCCCGACGGCTTCGAATACGTCGATGCAGCGGGCGTGCACGTGCTCCCGCTCGCCGGCGCGCTTACCGTCAACAACACCGACAGCTACCAGGCCGCGTGCGTGGCTGGCCTGGGCCTGATCCAGGCTCCGGTGGCGGGCATGCGGCATCTGGTCGACGCCGGTCTGGTGAAGGAAATACTGCTGGATCATCGCGCCGAGCCGATGCCGGTGAGCCTGCTGTATGCCAGTCGCCGGCACTTGCCCCGGCGCGTGCGCGTGTTCATGGACTGGCTGGCCGAATGCGGCGAGTGGAACGCAGGAACCTGAGCCAGTGCGACGTCACGCCGTCGAGTGCGCCGAGCTGGCACGGCAATCCAGCCGGGCTGCCGACATCCGTGGAGACCCGAAACGCGGGCGGTAGCCGTTTCCTCCGCGCAGGGTCGCAGATGCGCCTTCGGTGTCGGAATAGACGGCTGGCACGGTGCGTCCGTCATCGCAGGTACAAGCCATCGGCTTGGGCGCAGTGGACACAGACGCCGCGGCGGGCGTGAACGGGCTCAACGCATAGGTGGATGGTTGGCCGCCGGCACCGCACAGGCGGCCGGTGAATGCGGTGGAAATCTGCTGCCGGCCGAGCACGAGCGTGAGCCGGGTCGGTGCTTCGCAATGGCCGTTGTCGTAGACGTCGCCCGACACCCAGTGCATGTCGCTGGTGACGACCGCGCCCGGCGCGAGCGTGATCGGGGAACGCGAGGCGGCATCCGTTCCGGTCGAAGCCTGCGCCACGATGTTCAGCGTCTGCCCGCGTGAATCCGCGAAGCTCGGCAGCGGGCGCGCAGGGATCGTGCAGGCGGCCGCGCCGGTGTTGCGCAGGACCAGCATCGTGCCCGAATGCGACATGCCGTTGAAACGCCCGCCGTCGGGATCGAGGGCGAAGGCGAGCTGCGACGGTGCGCAGGCGCTGATTCGCGCCCTGGTCGTGCCTGGCGGGGCCGCGTCGGCCCGGGTGGCGTCGGTCTGCGGCGACTGCGAAGTACAGGCCATCAGTGCCAGCGCCAGGGCGGCGGCCAGGGAGGTGCGCAGCAGCCTCCGGCCCGAGGCAGCACCCGGCAGATGAGGGCCTGCTCCGGAAGGCATCCTGCTGGCGGCTGGTCTTTTCATTGCCGGGTTCGCTGGAAGACGGTCGACGACGTTAGCACCCGGATCGCGAAGCTCTTGTCAGAGCCCGGCGATCACCGCGTTACTTCCGGCACTCAAGGGACGATCTCGCAGCATCGACACTGCCGGGAGGACGCCGCAGGGCGAGGTGATGGATCGCGGGGGTTTCACATGACGCACGAAAACCGGCTGGCCCGCTGCGCGGGGCTGGTCTATCTGGTGGTGGTCGTGACCGGCTTCTTCAGCCTGGGCTATGTGCCGGGCAGGCTTGCCGCGCCGGGCGATCCGCCAGCCATGCTGGCCAATGTCGTGGCGCACGAAGCCTTGTTCCGCGCGGGCATCGTCTCTTTCATGATCGAGCAGGTGGCCTTCCTGCTGCTGCCGTTGTTGCTGTTCCGCCTGCTTCATCGCGTCCACCAGCGCGTGGCTGTCGCGATGGTGGCGCTGGCGGTCACGGCCGTGCCGGTGGCGCTGATCGGGGTGATGCATCGACTCGATGCACTGTGGCTGCTGACCGACAGCCACGGCTTGCCGGTGGCGACGGCGACGGCGCTGGCATCGCTTGCGCTGAAGTCGTATGGCCATGCCATTTTCGTGGCCAGCCTGTTCTGGGGACTGTGGCTGTTGCCGTTCGGCTATCTCGTGTTCACCAGCAGGATGCTGCCGCGCGTGGCTGGCTTGCTGCTGATGCTGGGCGGCATCGGCTACCTGGTGGACGTGTTTGCCGACTTGTTGCTGCCGGGATATGCAGACATGGCGTTTTCCAACTACGTCCACCTGCCCGCAGCCCTGGGCGAGATCGGCACCTGCCTGTGGCTGCTGCTGATGGGCGTGCGGACAGGTGGCGGGCAAACTCATCCTGGGATTGCGACATGAGCCCCGCATCGCTGGTCGACATCAAGTTGCACGTGCGCTTCAAGCTGTCGGCGCTGTGGACGGCGTTGATGTTCTGCTACATCTACGGTGACTATTTCGGTCTCTACGTGCCGGGCAAGTTGCAGGGCATGCTGGACGGGGATGGACCGGTCGGCCCGGTGAGCGAGGCGACCCTGGTCGGTACCGCCTTGCTGCTGGCCGTACCGGGGCTGATGGTGTTCCTGTCGCTGCTGCTGCCGCCCCGGCTGTGCCGCTGGCTGAACATCGGACTGGGTGTGTTCTATGCCGCGGTCATGCTGCTGACCATGCCCGGCGCATGGTGGTTCTATGTCGCGCTGGGCGTGATCGAAGTGGCGTTGTCACTGCTGATCGTGGCTTATGCATGGCGTTGGCCCAGGGCTTGATCCCCCGCATCGAGGCGCTCACAGCGGCAGCGCATGGGACTGCTTCACGATCTGGCTGGGCAGGTCGGTCTTGATGTTCTGGATGCCGTTGGCGCGGGTGAGATGGGTGGTCTGGAAGCGGCGGTAGTCGTCCAGGTTCGCGACGACCACGCGCAGCATCGCGTCGCTTTCCCCCAGCATGATGTAGCACTCCACGACCTGGGGAAGCTGCTTCATCGCGTCGATGAAGTGCTCGATCGTGTCGGCATCCTGGGCGGTCAGCCAGACGCGGGTGAACATGGTCATGCCGATGCCGACCATCGCCGGGTTGAGCACGGCGACATAGCGCTCGATCACGCCGGCCTCTTCGAGCAAACGCACGCGGCGCAGGCATGGGGAGGGCGACAAGCCGACTTCCCGAGCCAGTTCGTTGTTCTGCAAGCGACCATTGCGCTGCAGGGCGCGCAGTATCCGTCTGTCGATGTTGTCGAGCTTGATGGGCATCGGTCTTTCTGCCGTCTTGGCATCATGTGCCAATAGATAACTTGATCATGGAATATTTGGCACCCGATTGCGAGCGCCGCGGCTTAGCATGCCTGCCATGAATCCGACTTCGATCCTGCTGTTTGCTGCCACCGTACTTCCGCTGATTTGTACGCCGGGCCCCGACATGCTGTTCATTGCCTCGCAGGCGATTTCCGGCGATGCGTCCGCCGGACGTCGTGCCACCGCCGGGGTCTGCGCCGGCTACGTGGTGCATTCGCTGCTGGTGGCGCTGGGCCTGGCGGCGATCATCGCGACATCGCCGCTGTTGTTCGAAGCGATGCGCTGGATCGGCGTGGCGTATCTGGTTTATCTGGCATCCAGGCTGATCCGGTCCGCGCTGTCGGCGGGCAACTTGGCCCTGCAGCCGGGGGTGGGCGGGGCGCCATTCAAGCGTGGTTTCCTGACGGCCGTGTTGAACCCCAAGGGCATGCTGATCTATTTCGCGATCCTGCCGCAGTTCATGCACGGCAACGGATCGACGACATCGCAGGCACTGATCCTGTCGGCCATTTTCATCGGCCTGTGTGGTGTCGTTTACCTGGTGCTGAGCAGCGTGATCGCTTCGACCGGGGCGACCGGCAACTTCAGCGACCGACGCCGTCGCTGGATCGAAGGCGTGTCGGGCGGTTTCCTGCTGCTGGCGGCGGGCAGGATCGCCGCGGGCTGAGGCTTGGCCAGGCTGCATCTGCCGAAGCCAGTCGGCGTGGCGGGTTACTGCACCCTGGCGGCTGTCGCGGCCGGCGCCCGCGGCTCGAACGGTACCGTCGGCCCGGGCTTGAGGCCCTTGCGCCATCGCCCCAGCTGGTCGCGGATGCCGCTGCCGATATCGATCTGCGGCTCGGACGGGGTGAGCCTGTCCTGTCTTTCCCACGCGGCGATGTCGTTGCGGGCCCGGGTGAATGCATCGGCGAAGTTGTCGCTGTGGTTCAGCGCATCGACCAGCCAGGCCTTGCCGAAATAGGTGATGTCCGCATCGCTGCCGCAGCCGAACGAGCTGCGATCGCTGCGGGCGGCGGTGAGCACCATAGTGCCGGGGCCGCGCAGTGGCGGCAGGAAGCCACCGGAATAGCAGGCGTTGATCACCACGACCTTCCACTTGAACGGATGCAGGGCGAGGATGCCGGCGAGGTCGCTGGCGCCGATCGGATCCAGCGGCAACGGGTCCATGTCGACCAGCAACTGGTGATCCTCGCTGCCGTGGCTGGTCACGTAGAGCAGCAGGATGTCGTCGGGCTGCATCGCCTTGCCCAGTCCGTCGAGCGCCGTTTCCAGATTGCTCCAGCTGGCCAGCGGACGGGTGGACAGGGTGGCCGGGTTGTTCTCCAGCACCAGGCTGTGCGTGCCGGGCCCGAAGCGACGGGTGAACAGCCGGGCGGCGTATTCGGCTTCGTTGCGGAACACGTCCTCGCCGCCATCGCCGGCGAAGGTCAGCAGGTACAGGTTTGGCCTGCCGGGCGCGCGCGGGCCGAGTTCGGCCAGCGCCTGGCGCATCATACGTGGCTGCGCGTAGAGGACCTGTTCCGGGGTCGGCGCCTGGTCGGGCCAGCGCTCGACATCGGCAACCGTCGTGTCCGGGTCAGCCAGGTCCTGCGGCAGGATGGCCGACGCGGCGACTGCGGGCGAGGCCTGCGGCGGGACGGCGGAGCGGCCCGACCACCATGCATTCAGCAGCACGCCGGCGGCGAGTGCGAGCAGGACGGTCAGGGCGTTGCGCATGACGGCGTGCGTGATCTGTCAGAAGCTGATCGCGTCGAAATCGCGATGGACCGGGTGGCGCGGCGTGGCCGGCAGCGCCTGCGGTTCGCGCACCAGCCATGCGGTCTGGAAACCTGCCTCGCGGGCGGCGTCGAGTTCCTCGACGATGTCGGACAGGAACAGCAGGTGTTGCGGCTGTTCGCCGACCGCCTCGGCGATGCGCCGGTACGACCCGGCTTCGCGCTTCGCTCCGGTTTCGGTATCGAAGTAGCCGGCGAACAGCGGGCCCAGGTCACCTGCCTCGCTGTACCTGAAGAACAGCTGTTGCGCGGGCACCGAGCCGGAGGAGTAGACGTACAGGCGCAGGCCGTCGGCGCGCCATTGGCGCAGTCGTGCCGCGACTTCCGGGTACAGGTGGGCGCGGTAGTCGCCGGCCTCGTAGCCATCCTTCCAGATCATGCCCTGCAGCGCCTTCAGCGCGGTGGACTTGCGGTCCTGGTCGATCCAGCCCAGCAGCAGTTCGATGATGTCCTGGCGACTGGCCTCGATCAGCCCCGCTTCGCGGGCCGCCTCATGCAGCCAGTGCTGCACTTCGGGCCGGTCGCCGTGGGTTTCGACGAAGGCCGGCAGGCGTTTGCGCGCGTACGGGAACAGCACGTCGCGGACGAAGTCGATCGAGCTGGTGGTGCCCTCGATGTCGGTGACGATGGCGCGGATTTCGGTCATGGATTCGGGTTTCGGGATACGCGGGAGCGGGGCGTCGTCCGGGTGCGAGCCGGTTACTGCTTCGCCTGCATGCGGGGAAAGCCGGCGGCGATGTCGTCGCCGGTGAAGTTCGCCACCCAGCCTTCCTTGTTGGTGAACAGCCGGATCGCCACGAAGTACGGCGACTCGCTCATGTCGAACCAGTGGCGGGTGCCGTCGGGCACGCCGATCAGGTCACCCTGTTCGCACAGGATGTCGTAGACCTTGCCGTCGACGTGAAGGGTGAACTGGCCGGAGCCGGCGACGAAGAAACGCACCTCGTCCTCGCTGTGGGTGTGCTCGCTGAGGAATTTCTGGCGCAGCACGGCGCGGTCGGGGTGGTCGGGGGTGAGGCTGATCACGTCGACTGCCTGGTAGCCCTTCTCGCCCATCAGGCGGTCGATGTCGCTGCGGTAGGCGGCGATCACCTCGTCCTGGCTGGCGCCGGGCACGATCGGCTGGGTGGCGGCCCACTGCTCGAAGCGCACGCCGATCCCGCCGAGCTCGGCGGCGATGGCGGCGTGGTCGTCCAGCACGGCCAGCGGGGATTGCGGGCGGCTTTCGTCGAAGATGCGCAGTCGGCTCATGATGCCCTCAGTCGTTTCAGGTCCAGTTCGCAGGCCAGCAGGAACTCCAGCGCTTCCAGGTGGCGCCGGGTTTCGGCCATGTCGCGGCCCCAGGTGTAGATGCCGTGGCCGTCGATCAGGTAGGCATGCAGGGGCTTGCCCGCCTCCAGCCAGGCATCGACCCGGGCGACCAGTTCCGGCATGTGCTGGGTGTTGGGGAATACCGGGATTTCCAGCACGCTGTCGTGGCTGTGATAGCCGCTGATGGCCTTCTGCAGCTCCCAGCCCTGCAGGCGGATCACGCCCTCGCCGGCGTACAGGCGCGAGGCGACGCTCTGCGTGCGCGAATGCGTGTGCAGCACTGCCTGCATCGCGGGCCAGCGCCGGTAGATCTGGGTATGCAGCGCCGTTTCCGCGCTGGGACGCGCATCGGTGCCCACGGCGTTGCCCGCCAGGTCGATCAGCATGATGTCGTCGCGACCGAGCCGGCCCTTGTGCTTGCCCGACACCGTGATGGCAGCGTGTGCGTCATCGACGCGCATCGAGAAATTGCTGCTGGTCGCAGGCGTCCAGCCGAGATCCGACAGTTCGCGCGCGGCTTCGACGATGGCATCGGCGCGCTGTTCGAACAGGCTGGCAGGTATCGTGGCCGGAAGTGTCTGGGTCATGCGTTTTGGACGTCCAAATGGGGGTCGACTATACCACGCGGCCATCGCCGCCCTGGCTGTAATGAGAGCCATTCTCGCAAGTCAGGAAAGATTTGCCCGCGACGCGTAACATCGGCGCGAGTCCGGGGCAGGGTGCGCCGGATAGTTACGACGGAGGCTTGCCCATGTCGAAAGAACAAGATATCGAATCGCGTCGCCGATTCCTCAAGGTTGCCGCCGGGACCGCCGCTGCGGCCGTGGTCGTCGGTGGCCTGCCGCGCCTTGCGCGTGCAGCCGACCTGCCGCCGGTGACCGAAGCGGATCCAACCGCCAAGGCGCTTGGCTATGTCGAGGATGCCACCAAGTCGACGAACGCGAAGTACAAGGCCGGTGACGACTGCACCAACTGCCAGTTCTATACCGGTGGCGCGACCGGCCGTGGTCCGTGCCAGCTGTTCCCGGGCAAGTCGGTGAATGCCAAGGGCTGGTGCGTGTCGCACACGCCGAAGAAGGCCTGATCGCGCGCATCAGCGGTCGCGTCATCGCTCATGAAAAAAGCCGGCTCTCGCCGGCTTTTTTCATGAGCCCTCGCATGGGGCGAAAGCACGACGCAGATTCCGGACAAAAGTGCGGCTCGGACACGTCAGGCTGAGGAGCTACCCACCTGACAAGCCGAGCCGCGATCCGGGGCCCACTGCCAAGTGATCAACCCGCGGACTGGCGATGATACTCCCGACTTCGCCGAATGGGCGGTCAACCTCTCGATTTCTCTTGAAAAGTTATCGTTAAACTCATTTTAAACAATGAGTTACAGATCAACTTCTCAGAAAAATTGTGAACCAGGCCTCGCGCGAACCATTTTTCGCGAAACCGTCATTTCGACGACTTTGAGCACCTTTTGACGACATTCACCGCCAATCGACGATTTCAGCGTTCAGCGCCGGCTGCTGCTGCGGCCAGCCGCAAGGCGCTGTGCTGGCGGCTGTACAGGAAGTAGATGGCGAAGCCGAGCAGGGTCCAGATCCCCAGGATGGCCCAGTTGAACCAGTCCAGGCTGAACAGCAAGGCGAAGCAGCTGGCCACGCCGGCCAGGCAGGTGAACCAGACCCACGGCACGCGGAACGTGCGTGGCAGATCGGGCAAGGTGTGACGCAGGATCAGCACGCCCGCGCACACCGCGGAGAAGGCGATCAGCGTGCCCATCGAGGTGAGGTTGGCCAGCAGGTCCAGCGGGAACACCGCGGCGAGCAGGGCGATCATGGCGCCGGTGATCAGGGTGTTGATGTGCGGCGTGCGATAGCGCGGATGAACCTTGGCGAACACCTTCGGCAACATGCCGTCGCGGGCCATGATCATGAAGATGCGCGGCTGCGCGATGATCATCACCAGGATCACCGAGGACAGGCCGATCATTGCGCCGATCTCCACCACCAGGCGCAGCCAGCCCAGTTGCGGGATGGCCGCCACTGCGGTGACCACCGGCTCGGAGGTATCGAGCAGGGAATACGGCACCAGTCCGGTCAGCACCGCGGCCATGGCCAGGTACAGCACGGTGCAGATCACCAGCGAGACCAGGATGCCGAAGGGCAGGTCACGTTGCGGATTCTTGCACTCCTGGGCCGCAGTCGAGGTTGCCTCGAAACCGATATAGGCGAAGAACACCATGGCTGCGCCGCGCATGATGCCGGACCAGCCGTACTTGCCGTCGCCCTGCGGTTCCGGAATGAACGGATGCCAGTTCTCCGGGTTCACGTAGCGGTAGCCGGCGACCACCACGATGACGATCAGGCCCACCTTGACCAGCACCATCAGCGCGTTGAGGCCCGACGACTCGCGAATGCCGATGTAGCACAGCCAGGTGAGCGCCATCACGATGGCGACCGCTGGCAGGTTGAACAGGTGGCCGGTGACCACCAGGCGCCCGTCGGTGAACGCCAGCGGCGCCTCGGTGAGCGCCACCGGCAGGTGCAGGCCCATGTGGTCGAGCAGGCTGGTGAAATAGCCGGTCCAGCTGGCCGCCACGGCCGAGGCGGAGATGCCGTACTCGGCCACCATGTTCCAGCCGATGAACCACGCAGCCAGCTCGCCAAGCGAAGCGTAGGCATACGAATAGGAGCTGCCGGAGATCGGGATCACCGTGGCGAATTCGGCGTAGCACAGCGCGCTGAAGCCGCTGCAGATCGCCGCGATGATGAAGGAGATCAGCACGGCCGGGCCGGCATGTTCCGCCGCCGCCGTGCCGGTGACCACGAAGATGCCGGTCCCGATCACGGCGCCGATGCCCAGCGCGGTGATGCCCCACGGCCCCAGGGTGCGGCGCAGTCCCGGGCCGTGACCGTGGTCGTCATTGCTGAAATCGGTCTTGCGGGCGAGCAACTGCTTGAGCATGGGATTCGTCTTCGAAGGCGGACATCAGGCTCCGTCGACGGAACCCCTCAAACGCGGCGGCCGGCGTGGTGGGCGCCGGCCGCCGGGTGTCACTGCGCGCTCTGGCGCAATTTGCTGTTGCGGTAGCCGTAGAAGGCGTAGACCAGGAAGCCGATGACGATCCAGCCCACCAGCAGCGGCCAGCGCACCTTGAAGGCCTGCCAGAACAGGAACAGGCAGGCGAAGGCGCCCAGCGGGCAGACCACCCACGGCAGCGGCACGCGGAAGGCGCGCGGCAGTTCCGGACGGGTACGACGCAGCACCAGCACGCCGATGCACACGGTGGCGAAGGCGAGCAGGGTGCCCATCGAGACCAGGTCGCCGAGCACGTCCACCGGGAACAGACCGGCCAGGAGACAGGCGATCACGCCCACCAGGATGGTGCCGATGTACGGGGTGCGGTGCTTCGAATGCAGCTTGCCCAGCGCCTGGGGCAACAGGCCATCGCGCGACATCGAATAGAAGATGCGCGGCTGGCCCATCAGCATCACCAGGATCACCGAGCTCAGGCCGGCGAGTGCAGCGAACACCACCAGCACCTTCAGCGAGCCCAGCAGGTAGCTGGAGGCGGAGCCGGGGGCGACATTGCCGAGCACGTAGTTGATCGCGGTGGCGACCGGCTCGGGCGTGTTGAGCATGCGGAACGGCGTGGTGCCGGTCATGACCGCAGCCATCGCGATGTACAGCACGGTGCAGATCAGCAGCGAGCCGAGGATGCCGATCGGCATGTCGCGCTGGGGATTCTTCGCTTCGCCGGCGGCCGTGGAAACCGCATCGAAGCCGATGTAGGCAAAGAACACCAGGGTGGCGCCGCGATAGATGCCGCTCCAGCCGAATTTCGAACCGCCCTCGTTCGCCGGGATGAAGGGATGCCACAGGTCGGCATTGATGTAGTTGAACATCACGATCAGGAACAGCACGATCACGGTGACCTTGATCGCGACGATGATCGCGTTGACCGTGGCCGACTGGGTGATGCCCATGTAGCACAGCCAGCTGATCGCGCCGACGATGAGGATCGCCGGAAGATTGATCAGCGCGCCGGTGAACACCAGCTTGTGACCGCCTTCGGCGAAGGTCAGCGGAGCCGACGAGAGCGCTGCGGGCAGGGTGAAGTTCACGCCCGTCATCGAGCTGAGCATTCGCAGCATCTCGCCGAAATAACCCGACCAGGCGACCGCCACGGTCGATGCGGCGAACAGGTATTCGAGCACCAGCGCCCAGCCGATGAACCAGGCCACCACTTCGCCCAGGGTCGCGTAGGAGTAGGAATAGGCGCTGCCGGATACCGGCAGCATCGCGGCGAATTCCGCGTAGCACATGCCGGCCAGGCCGCAGGCAAACGCTGCGATCAGAAAGCTGAAAATGAGTGCGGGGCCGGCGAACTGGGCCGCCGCCGTGCCGGTGATGGCGAAGATGCCGGCGCCGATCACCGCACCGATGCCGAGCATCACCAGATGCCGAGCCGTCAGCACGCGCTTGAGAGTGACTTCGCCCTCGGCGCCGCCTTCGACGGGTTCGCCAGCGTCCACATGAGGCATTGCCTCGATCGTGTGAGTGGCAAATAGACCTTTTATCATCAACTTCCCCTCAGGTGATTTGCCCGCGTCCGCTCTGCGGCGGATGGATGAAACGGCTGGGCAATGGCGGGCCAACATAGCCCATGCGGCAAAGGTTGTACAAGCTTCACTCATGTTGCGGCGAAACATGCCGCGACCGGTTTTCAGGCAGTCGTTCGACTCATCGCGGGACATCCATGCAGCAGCCGATCATCATCATGTTCGAAGCTTTCCAGCGCTACCGTGACCAATGGCAGGGGGAGTCCGCGGTCGTCGCGCAGTTCGAAAGTTTTCTGCATGCGCAGGCGGATGGATTCGAGCGCAGCAACGCCGTGGGCCACTTCACCGGCTCGGCCTGGCTGGTCAGCGGCGATGGCAGGCGCGTGCTGCTGATGCATCACCGCAAGCTCGACCGCTGGCTGCAGCCGGGTGGTCATGCCGATGGCGACACGGATCTTGCCCGGGTCGCCCTGCGCGAGGCGGAAGAGGAAACCGGCCTGACCGGTCTTCGCGTCGAAGGCGACATCTTCGACCTTGATCGACACCGCATCCCCGCCCGTGCGAACGAGCCGGAACACTGGCATTACGACGTGCGCTACGTGGTGCGCGCGGGAACCGACGAATCGTTTGTGGTCAATGCCGAATCGCATGCGCTGGCATGGCGGCCGGTGGGCGAGGTGGCCGCTGACGAGACACTCGATGCGTCGCTGCGACGGATGGCGCGCAAGTGGCTGGAGCGGTAGCCCGCCCTACGCGTATTTTTCCGGCGCCGGATGGACCTGGCCGCATTCGCTGCAGGTGCGCGCATCGATTGAGCGGTAGAAGCGTTCGAACACCGGCGGGAAATCACTCTCGATGCTGTCGAGGGTGAAGTACTCCTCGTACAGCTTGTGGTTGCACTGCTCGCAGAACCACATCAGGCCATCCTTCTCGCCGGTCATGCGGCGACGCTCGATCACCAGCCCGATCGAGCCGGCGGCGCGGTTCGGTGAATGCGGCACGCGCGGGGGCAGGTAGAAGATCTCTCCGGCGCGCAGGGGGATGTCGCGGGCCACGCCGTCGTCCTGAACTTTCAGCGTGATCTCGCCTTCAAGCTGATAGAAGAATTCGGGACCTTCGTCGTAGTGGTAGTCGGTGCGCGCATTCGGGCCGCCCACGATCATGATGATGAAGTCGCCGTCGACGATGCACTTGTTGCCCACCGGCGGTTTCAGCAGGTGGCGGTGTTCGTCGATCCAGCGCTGCAGGTCGAGGGGCGGCAACAGGGCCATGCGCAATGCTCGCGGGGAACCAGCTCGCACCATAGCGCCGCCATCGTCACAAAAGAAGCCGCCCGGGCGACCCGGGCGGCTTCTTTTTGTGGCGATCGCAACTTCGCTGTTACGGCATCAGCACCTTGTCGATCACGAAGATCTCGCCGTTGGACTGGGCGACGTCGGCGATCGTGATATTCGCGACATTGCCCTTGGCATCGGTGACGGTCCACTTGCCGTTCTTGCCGGCGACGGTGATCGAGTCGCCCTCGACCGTCTTCAGCATCGCCTTGCCGGCGTGGGCCTTGGCCAGCTTGGCCAGGTCGTGCGCGGTGTATTTGCCCGGCACCACGTGGTAGGTGAGGATATTGGTCAGCGTGGCCTTGTTTTCCGGCTTCAGCAGATTGTCCACGGTACCGGCGGGCAGGGCAGCGAACGCCTCGTTGGTGGGCGCGAACACGGTGAACGGACCCGTGCCTTCGAGCGTCTCGACCAGGCCGGCGGCCTTCACCGCGGCGACCAGGGTGGTGTGATCCTTCGAGTTCACCGCGTTCTCGATGATGTTCTTCGTGGGATACATGGCAGCGCCGCCAACCATCACGGTCTTCTGCATGCTCATCGACTCCATCTGGCCGGCCATCGCCATCGGCACCACGACAGCGGTGGCCAGAGCCATGGAAAGGCCGATGGCCAGGGCACGCATGCGGGAAAGGGTCTTCATGAATGTTCTCCAGGTTTTCCGCTTCGCGGATTGGAAGCAACTGGAGATACGCAGCTTGCATCGGAACGGATGCACGGGAGCCGCCTGGCACCCAGTGCAGGGAAGTCAGGCCAGCGACGCTCGGTTCAGACCTCGAGTGTGGCCAGGTCGCCTTTTTCTTCCAGCCACGCCTTGCGGTCACCGGCACGCTTCTTGGCCAGCAGCATGTCCATCAGTTTCGACGTGCCGTCGTCGTCGCCGATGGTCAGCTGCACCAGCCGGCGCGTATCCGGGTGGATGGTCGATTCGCGCAACTGCGGCGGGTTCATCTCGCCCAGGCCCTTGAAGCGGGTGGTGCTGACCGCGCCCTTCATCTTCTCGCGCTCGATCCGCTGCAGCATCGCATCCTTCTCGCCTTCGTCGAGGCAGTAGAACACCTGCTTGCCCACGTCGACGCGGAACAGCGGCGGCATCGCCACGAACACGTGGCCTTCGCTGACCAGCCTGGGGAAATGTCGCAGGAACAGCGCCGACAGCAAGGTGGCGATGTGCAGGCCGTCGGAGTCCGCATCGGCCAGGATCACCACCTTGCCGTAGCGCAGGCCGGACAGGTCGTCCTTGCCCGGATCGCAGCCGATCGCCACCGCCAGGTTGTGCACTTCCTCGGACGCCAGCACCGACGTCGATTCGACTTCCCAGGTGTTGAGGATCTTGCCGCGCAGCGGCAGGATCGCCTGGAACTCCTTGTCGCGCGCCTGCTTGGCGCTGCCGCCGGCCGAGTCGCCCTCGACCAGGAACAGTTCGGTACGGGTGAGGTCGGTGGCGGTGCAGTCGGCCAGCTTGCCGGGCAGCTGCGGGCCCTGGGTGATCTTCTTGCGCACGATCTGCTTGGCGGCTTTCAGTCGCGCACTGGCGCGCTCGATCGCCAGCTGGGCGATGCGCTCGCCGGTGCCCACGTTCTGGTTCAGCCACAGGCTGAAGGCGTCGTGGATGACGTTCTCGATCATGCCGGCGGCCTGGCGCGAGGACAGCCGCTCCTTGGTCTGGCCGGCGAACTGCGGGTCCTGCAGCCGTGCGGACAGCACGAACGCGATGCGCTCCCACACGTCTTCCGGCGCCAGCTTCACGCCGCGCGGCAGCAGGTTGCGGATGTCGCAGAACTCGCGGATCGCGGTGGTCAGGCCGGTGCGCAGGCCGTTGACGTGGGTGCCGCCCTGGGCGGTGGGAATCAGGTTGACGTAGCTTTCCTGCACCAGCTCGCCTTCGGGCAGCCAGGCCAGGGCGACCTCCATGCCTTCGGCATCGCGCGCCATCTGGTGCACGAACAAGTCGTTGGGCAGGGCTTCGTTGCCTTCGAGCTCGCCGCGCAGGTAGTCGCGCAGGCCGTCCTCGTAATGCCACTCGATGACCTCGCCGCTGGCTTCGTCGGTGAGCTTCATGTTGAGGCCGGCGCACAGCACGGCCTTGGCCCGCAACAGGTGCTTGAGCTTGCCCAGCGACACCTTGGGCGAGTCGAAGTATTTCGCCTCGGGCCAGAAGTGCAGGGTGGTGCCGGTGCGCTTCTTGCCGACCGTGCCGATCACTTCCAGCGGGCTGACCTTGTCGCCGTGCTCGAACGCCATCGCGTACTCGGAACCGTCGCGGCGGATGGTGACTTCCACCCGATCGGACAGCGCGTTGACCACCGACACGCCCACGCCGTGCAGGCCGCCGGAAAAGCTGTAGTTCTTGCCGCTGAACTTACCGCCCGCGTGCAGCCGGGTCATGATCAGCTCGACGCCCGACACGCCCTCCTCGGGATGGATGTCCACCGGCATGCCGCGGCCGTCGTCGCTCACCGATACCGAGCCATCGGCGTGCAGCACCACCTCGATCGCACTGGCGTGGCCGGCCAGTGCCTCGTCCACCGAGTTGTCCACCACCTCCTGCACCAGGTGGTTTGGCCGGGTCGTGTCGGTATACATGCCCGGTCGGCGTTTCACCGGGTCCAGGCCGGACAGGACTTCGATGTCGGCGGCGTTGTAGCGACTGCTCATGCGTGTGTTTCGATGGAGAAAAGACGGCAAAGCATGGGGTGCGCAGGTGGCGACGGTCAAGCCGCGCAGACTCGGCCCGGCGGCATGGAAGGCATCAGGACCGCCCCGCTGGCGGTGCCAGGCCGAACAATGTCCAGATCCGCGCATCGAGTTCGCGAGCCAGCCGTTCGGCGTCGTCGCCGGGCAGCCGCTCGTGAATCTGCCGCGCCAGCGCCGCCGCCTCGGCGGACTCACGGCGGGCCGGATCGGGCAGCGGAAACTGCTCCACGTACTGGGTGATGAAGCGTCGCCGGCCGGCGTAGAGCTTGTTGTTGAAGCGGTGATCGTAGAACGCCTCGATGAAGCTCGAGTTGGCCACGGCCAGCGCAAGCCACAGCAGATCCTCCTCGTGTTCGCGTTGGCACTGCAGCCAGTAGCACTCGCCGTTGACCACGCCGCCTTCCGTATCCATCCAGAACACGGGCTTTTCCGAGATGTCCGGAAAGACCAGTTTCGGGGCGCTCCATGCGGCCGGGTCCTGCGGAACCCACAGTTCGTACCAGCGACGCCCGGCTGCAATGAGGTAGCTGCGTGCCTCCAGCGTGTCGCGATGACGTTCCAGATAGGCGCGCGCGTTCGGGCAAAGACCAAGGTCGGCAGCTTCGCGCCGGCCGTTCACGACCACATGGGGATACAGGATTTCCCGGCGCCGCGATGGTGCCGGCGACATGTCGGCCTTGAAGCGGCGCGCGGCGTGGCGCGTGATCAGGGGGCGCAGCAGTTCCGGCCGCCCATCGGGCAGGCCATCCCAGTCATCGCGGATGAAGACCTTGTCGGCGGTGGATTTTACGCCCACGCGGATCTTGCCGATATGGCGGAACGTGGCCCAGGTGTGTGCGGCGACCGTGGCCAGCCAGTGCTCGCCAGCCACGCTGGCCAGGCGCCAGACACCCTCCGTCGTATCGCCATGATCGAGCACGCCATGCCGGACGCGGAAGCGGCGACCGTCGGCGAGGCCCGCCACCTCGTCATCGCCGGCCGCCAGCGCGGACAGCGCATCCGCGGCTTCGGCCGTGGCGGGCTCGCGCGTTTCGTAAAGCGAGGAAAAGCCGATCGCAGCATCGGCAGTACCGTCCGGCTTCGCGCCGCGCGCCAGCAGGACGGCCGGCAAGACCGCGGCGCCGAACGGCTTGCTGTCGCCCATGTCCCATACCTGCGTCACCCGGAAACGCGACAGCAGTTCGCGCCGCACCGCCTGGCCAGAGCGGGTGCTCATGAAGCGGTTGGAGGTGATCACGCCCGCCACGCCGTCCTCGCCGAGTACACGCGAGATGCCCAGCAGAAAGGGGTAATACAGATCCACCCGGCCGGTCAGGCCGAACTGTCGCGCCAGTTCTTGCGCCTGCTGCGCGCCCATGATCTGCGTGCGCACGTAGGGCGGGTTGGCGATGACCAGGTCGAAACGCCGTGTCGGCGTGCCGTTCGGCGGGCGACTGACCACGTCGAGAAAGTCGGCTTGCTCAAGCAGGATATCCACGTCGGGGTGATCGCGACGAAGGCGCTCGTTAGCCTGCGCCAGCGCTGGCTGGTCGATGTCGTAGCCGCGCACCTGCAGGCGTTTGCGCAGCGTGGCCGGCAGTGCCGTGATCAAGGCATCGAGCAGGGCGCCATCGCCGGCTGCCGGATCAAGCACGCGGATGCTTCCGCGCCGGGGCAGGGTGGCGACGCGCAGCATCTGTTGCGCGACGAAGTCGGCGAGGGCGGCCGGCGTATAGGTGGCACCCGCGGATTTTCGAATCTCCACGCCGGCGTAGCGCGGGCGTCGCATGAGCCGTTCGTCGGTATCGTCCATGTTGCGCGTGTCCATCGGCGGGATACCCGTGTGTCGTGATGCGTCGTGGCGCGGAGCCTGCCTGCGACGCCCTGGTCCGCCGTGCGCAGCATCACACAAGGATGACGCATGTCACGCCGACGAGGCATGGATGCACGTTATCCTCTGGCCTCGATGAGATTTTGTCGACCGGGGATCAGGGACGATGACGGGACTGCAAGGTGCATGGATCGAGCTGGAACGCTGGGCTGCGCGCGGAGTTTCCGCGGTAAGGGGTGATGCCGCCCTGATCGCGGCGCGCAGCTTCTGCCTCAGGGAGGCATTGACACAATCGGCCCAGCAGGCTGCCGAACAGATCGAGCACGACTTCCATGACTTGGACGTCGCCGCGATCGCCCGGGAGATCGCCCGCTTGCTGGCCGAATGCCTGGTGATCATGGTCGCAACCACTGGCATCGGCGCGCTGCTTGGTGGCGTCGCGGGATTCTTCGGCGGTTTCGGGGCGGGCGCCGCACCGGGTGCGGTGGCGGGCGCAGCGCTGGGAGCGGAAGCCGGCGAATGGATACTCGCCGCGCTGGGTCTGAAGGCGTTGGCCGAATTCGTCGTCGAAGGCCTGCCAGCTATCGGACGTACCTATTGGAGCGGGATTCGCGAGGCGTGGCTTGCCGCCGCTCCGCCATCGTTGCCTCAGGGGCAACCGCACATCAATGCCTTCGCCATCCGGCACGCGGCCAGCCTGCTTGCCCGTGGTCACGTGGCCATGTTCGTCCTCTTGCTGATGGCGATTGTCGCCTACGTCAGCAAGGGTCGCGGCAGCATGCGGGAACTCGCCGAAAAGGCCAGCCATGGTCGTCTGGGGCGCAAGTTCGGCGAATGGTTGTTGCGAAATGAGTCGAAGCTCAGGGCAGACCCGCGGTTGCGGCCTGCCCGTCAGGAGTCGACGGCAGGAGGGCCTGGGAGAGAGCAATCGCCCGATGATTTCGCGCGCGTTCGGCGAAACGCTCCACCAAGGAATACAAGAGAGACGCCAAAGCCGGAAACAAGGACGGAGAAAAGCGTATGGGAGATGCCTCCCCGGGACCGCGGAATCGCGATTGAATCCCGATTGGCGAAATCCGAATACAGTCCTGCCAATGGCTGGTATCGCGTGGGCGCTGAGCGGGGAGGCTATTTTCCGCTGGTGGACTTTCAGCAAGGAGATACGCTGGTCAGCCTGAAAACGGTGGACACCACAGGCGCCTCATGGCTGGGACGGCTGGAAAGCCACATCGATGATCTTGCCACCAATGGTGCCACGGTTGACGGCCAACCGGCGAACATGGTGCTCGATCTGCGGGTTCAGCCCGGCGGTGCGCAAGCGGCATCGGGACTTATCGATTACGGTCAGCGCCAAGGCGTCACCGTCATAGTCAAGGAATTCCATTGATGAACAAAAATGCTGAGCAAATCGAGCTGATCTTTGCGATGGATTCGCTCGCTGCCGACGATGCAGCCAACCGACTCATCGGTGCCCTGCATCTGCGAGACAAGTCGGTCACGCTCTACGAAGAGCCGATGCCGGCCCAGGCTGCCATCGGCAGGATTGCGATGGATGGAAAGCCGTCCTTCAAGATCGGGGCGGGCGCTCTATCGATTCACTTTTCGACCATGCGTGCGTTTCAACTGCAGTCAGTGACGGTCAGCATGGGTGAACCTTGCCCGCTTGCCGCCTGGCAAGAAGTCGTGGGCGCCTTGCTTGGTTGCGAAGGGTTTGTTCAGGCGTGTCTCGTAAACAGTGACTATTCGTTCTGGCAGAACGCGGCAGATCCGCTGCAGTATCAGGCCGCAGGCAGGAGCATGGCGGGCTTGCCGATGATTTCGAACGGATTGCCGGCGCCGCTGCAAAAGCTGGTCGTCGATACGTCCGGCAACCCTGGACGAAGAAGCCTCAAACCCGGTTACGTCGAAATGGTCGGTCATGTCATGTGGTTTGGTCCCCGTTTCTGGGCACTCAGGGGTACGTTTCGACGGGACAACTTGCTCGCATGCTCCGATTTTCGAACCAGCGAGATGCGTCATGGCGTACTGCGTATGGTTGCCGCGGAAATGCCTTTCAATGACGAAAGCAGCGGGCCAACCCAGGATCGTTTGCGAAAATTGTTGTTCGAGTGATGCCGGATGCCGACCTGGCGTTGCGGGAGGCGAGCATTCGATGGAATGCGTGATCGCTTCGCACAAGGGTGTGGATCGTCTTCTTTTCGGAATGTCCGCCTCGCAAGTCAGGGCGCTGCTGCATGCCAGGTTCAACGCATTCAAGCGCAGCCCGGATGCCGCGCATCCCACTGACCACTTCGTCGAAGCGGGGTTGTTCGCCAATTACGACAGGGCCGGACAACTCGAGGCGATCGAGCTTGCCTCGCCGGCAGCGGCTGGACTCTACGGCATCAACTTGTTGGGCATGGGTTTCGACGAGGCCGTGAAATACCTGAAGTCCAGGGACCCTCAGCTGCAGCGTGAGGTCGACGGCGCGATCTCCCTGGCGCTGGGGCTAAGCCTTTACGTTCCGTATGCGAAAGACGACCCGAAAGCCCCGGCGGAAAGCGTGCTCGTGTTTGCGCCCGGCTATTACGACTGAGTCGTCCCGCGGTCCTCACGACCTCATCGATACCCCTGCGCCTGCAGCGAGAACAGATGCGCGTAATGGCCGTCCTCGGCCATCAGCTGCACGTGGTTGCCGCGCTCGATGATGCGGCCGTCCTGGATCACGATGATCTGGTCGGCCATGCGCACGGTGGAGAAGCGGTGCGAGATCAGGATCGCGATGCGGCCGCCGGACAGTTCGCGGAAGTGTTCGAAGATGGTGGCTTCCGCTTGCGCGTCCATCGCGGCGGTGGGTTCGTCCAGCACCAGGATGTCGGCGCGCGAGCGCATGAAGGCGCGGGCCAGGGCGATCTTCTGCCACTGGCCGCCGGAGAGTTCCCGCCCGTCGTTGAACCACTTGCCGAGCTGCGTATCGAAACCGGCCGGCAGGCTGTCGATGAAATCGCTGGCCATGCCCTTGTCGCTGGCCTCGCGCCAGCGCACCTCGTCGTCGAAGTGGGTGACGTCGCCGGCGCCCACGTTCTCGCCCACGCGCATCTGGTAGCGCGCGAAGTCCTGGAAGATCACCCCGATGCGCTGCAGCAGCACGCCCTCGTCCCACTCGCGCAGGTCGGTGCCGTCGAGCAGGATGCGGCCGCGGTCGGGCGTGTACAGGCGCGTGAGCAGCTTGATCAGGGTGGTCTTGCCCGAGCCGTTCTGGCCGACCAGAGCCAGCGATTCGCCGGGGCGGATGTGCAGGTCGATGTCGCGCAGCGCCGACTCGCTGGCGCCGGGGTAGGTGAAGCTGACCTGCTCGAAGCGGATGCCGTCCTCGGGCTTCGCCCCGTGCTGCGCCATGCCGGTCGCCGGCGGCACCGGGGTTTCCAGGTACTCGTACAGCGTGGAGAGGTAGAGGTTGTCCTCGTACATGCCGCCGATCGCCGACAGCATCGCCGATACAGCCGACTGGCCCTGGCGGAACAGCGCCAGGTACATCGTCATCTGGCCCAGGGTGATGCGTGCCATCACGGTGCTGGCGGCGATCCACGCATAGGCGCCGTACAGCGCCAGCGTGCCCAGCAGGCCCAGCACGAAACCCCAGCTGTCGCGGCGCACGGCGAGGTCGCGATCGGCGCGGTACAGGGTGTGGAAGATGTCGCGATAGCGTTGCAGCAGCAGCGGGCCCAGGCCGAACAGCTTCACTTCCTTGGCGTGGTCCTCGCGCGCCAGCACGGTTTCCAGATACAGCTGCATGCGCGTTTCGGGCGAGCGCCAGCGGAACAGCCGGAACGCGTCGCCGGAGAACTTGGTCTCGGCGAAAAACGAGGGCAGGCCGGCCAGCAGCAGCACCGCCACCGCCCACGGCGAGAACTGGAACAGCAGGCTGCCGTAGCTGAGCAGCGAGATCGCGTTCTGGCCCAGCCCGAACGTGCGCGTCACCAGCGACAGCGGTCGGCTCGATGCCTCGCGCCGGGCGCGGGTGAGCTTGTCGTAGAACTCCGAGTCCTCGAAGTGCGCCAACTCCAGGGTCAGCGCCTTCTCCAGGATCATCACGTTGACGCGCTGGCCCAGCTGCGCCCGCAGCAGCGACTGGCACAGCGACAAACCGCGCTGCGCGCCGGCCAGCGCCGCCACCAGCAGGCCTTCCAGCGCCACCCATTCGAAGACCGGGCGCAGCGGCGCGTGGCCGTCTGCGGTCCAGAGGCGACTGGCGGTCACCACCGCATCGACGATGTGCGCACCGACCCAGGCGATGCCGGCCGGCAGCAGGCCGGCGATCAGGGTGAGCGCGGCCAGCGCGACGGTCAGCGCGTGGCTGGTGCTCCACACCAGCTCCAGCGCGCGACCGCTGTAGCGGAACACGCCCAGGAAGCTGCGGGCGAGTTCCTTCGGTGGAGCAGGAGGGGCGGCATGAGGCGGCACGTGGGGAGGATATCGGAAGCGCGCGATGACGCGCGAAGCTTCCGAGATGGGGGCCGTGCCGCCTCATGCAACCCGAGGCGGGAAGACATCGGCAATGCAGCGCCAGATCGCTTCAGTGCAGCTGGACTTCCACCAGATGTTGCGGAGCCTGGTAGAGCTCGGGAAACAGCTGCCGCAGGTGGGCGACCTTGGGCGCATCGTTGAACACGATGTACGGGTTGTTCGGATGCAGGTCGTAATAGTGCTGGTGGTAAGCCTCGGCCGGATAGAAGGCCTTGAGCGGCACCACCCGGGTGACGATCGGTGCGCCGAACGCGTTGATGGAGGTCAGCTGGGCGATGTAGCCGGTGGCGATCTTCCGCTGCTCGTCGTTGGCGTAGAACACCACCGAGCGATACTGCGTGCCGCTGTCGGGGCCTTGCCGATTGAGCTCGGTGGGGTTGAGCGCGACGGAGAAGAACACCTGCAGCAACTGGCCGTAGCTGACCCGGGATGGATCGAATTCCACCTTCACCGACTCGGCGTGGCCGGTGTCGCCGTTGCCGACCTCTTCGTAGTGCGCGGTATTGGCGTCGCCACCGGAATAGCCGGCGGTGACCCGCTGCACGCCCTTGATGCGTTCGAACACCGCCTCGATGCCCCAGAAGCAGCCGCCGGCGAACACGGCGACTTCGTTGTGCGCGGTCGAATGGGCGGCATCGACGGCGGGAGCGGGCAGGCGTGCCAGCTCGCCGGCAACCGCCGTGGGCTGGCAGGCGGCGAGGCCGGTAAGCAGGATGGCGCCGAGAAGCGGGAACAGGCGAAACGCACGATGGCGGAACATGGGCAACCTCGCGGAGGAAAGGCATGCACAGGCACGGCATGCATGGAGGGGTACGCACAACGGACGGCAACGGATGCCTGCCGTTTCTGCGCGCTCACCTGATGATTCGCCAACCGCTCACCCGCGGTTACATGCAGGCAGGCGACGCGCTGGCTACCATGGGCGTCGACCTGACCGGAGCGCGGCGTGCCTGAAGCCATCGACCTGAACGCCTATCTGCACCGCGTGGGCTGGACCGGCCCGATTGCCGTCGACCTGGCCACGCTGGGCGGGCTGGCCATCGCGCACGTGGCCTCGATCCCGTTCGCCAACCTCGACCCGCTGATGGGCCGCCCGGTGGAGCTGGGCCTGGCGGCACTGCAGCGCAAGCTGGTGGACGAAGGCCGCGGCGGCTACTGCTTCGAGCAGAACCTGCTGTTCGAGGCCGTGCTGCGCGAGATCGGCTTCGAGGTCAGCGGCCTGATCGCCCGCGTGCTGTGGGGGCATCCGGAAGACCTGGAAACCCCGCAGACCCACATGCTGCTGCACGTCGTGCTGGCTGGCGAGAGCTGGCTGGTCGACGTGGGCTTCGGTGGCCACGTGCTCACCGGCGCGCTGCGCCTGCTTCCTGATGTCGAGCAGGCCACCGGCCACGAGCCGTTCCGCCTGCTGCAGCACGACGCCGAGTGGCGCATGCAGTCGCTGTCCCATGGCGAGTGGCGAACGTTGTACCGCTTCGATCTGCACCCGGTGCCGATGGTCGATTACGTGGTGGCCAACCACTACGTGTCAACGCATTCCGCTTCGCGCTTCGTGGGCAACCTGTTGCTGGGGCGCACCACGGCGGAGCGGCGGCTGGGCCTGCTCAATTACGACTACACCGAGCGTCGCAACGGCCAAGAGCCGGTGCGCCGCCGCCTGCATGACCTGGCCGAGTTGCGTGCGGTGATGGAAGGCGAATTCCTGCTGCGGCTTCCCGTCGACGCGGACTTCGACCGCCGGCTGGAAGGACTGCCGCGAGCCTGATTCAGCCAAGCTGATTCAGCCGGGGCGACGGGCCTGCGGACGGCCGTCATCGAAGCCTTCCGGATCTGCCAGCACGTGGATCTCCACGTCGTCGATGGTGGCCACCTGGCCTGCGTGGATCTTGCAGGTCTTGCGCAGCTCGACCTTGCCGTCCACCGATACCGCGCCGGTGGCCACCATCGCCTTGCCGGCGCCGCCGCTGTCGCACAGGCCGACCAGCTTCAACAGCATGTTGAGCTCGACGTAGTCGCCTTCCAGTTCGAATTCGATGGTTTGCATGGGTTTGCCGTGGATGGATGGTCCGCGCTCAGGCGGGAGGGTGGGCGGGCTCGAACGCGCTGTCGGGCAGCGCCAGGAACGCGAACCAGGGACGATCGTGTTCTTCGCCGAAGGTGGCGGCATCGTCGAGCATGCCCAGCAGGATGTCGTAGTCGGCGCCGGCCGCTTCGCGCAATTCGTCGACGTGCTCGAACAGCAGCACGTAGCCCCACGACGGCATCCAGCCCAGGTCGCGCAGGCAATCGGCCAGTGCGTCCCAGTTGTAGCCGAAGCTGGCGGGCAGCTGCAGCGACACGACCAGGCGGCGCAGCAGTTCGTCCTTGTCGCGACAGCCGGCCAGGTCGGTGCGGCACACGCACAGGTCGTCGCGGGTGGCGGCGCGATCGAGCCGGTCGATGTCGTCGGCGCCGACGAAGTACACCCCGCTCTGGCTGGGCCGGGTCAGGTCCAGGTCGAAACGCTGCGCACTCATCGCGCCACCTCGAAGCGGCGGAAGCTGCGGTAGTGGTCGTCGGTGTAGTACCACTCCGCCGGCGGCGTGCCGCCGGTGACGATGCGGCGCGCACCGCGGGTGCGTGCGCCCGGTGTCTCCACCGTGTATTCGTGGTAGTAGCCGCGCGGCTGTTTCGGCAGCAGGCCTTCGTAGTTGCCGAACACGGCGCCGTCCTGGCTGTGCTCGAACGGGCCGCCCCGGTTGATCCGCTGCACCATCTCGCGCGCCTGCATCGGCAGCGAGGCGTCGCCCGAGGTGTCGCCCGCCTCGGCGCCCTGCGGCGCGCGCGTGGCAAGTTCGCCGCCCGCATGGGTCGGGGTCGGCGCGATCGTGCGTGGCGTGTCGGCGTGGCGGTTCCACATCGCCACCGCAAGGATGACGATCGCCAGCAGGATCAGTGGTTTGAGTTGGCGCATGGGCTCGACGAGCGGCAGAAGGCGCCGCGAGCTTAGCAGGGGCAGGGACGCCGCCGGACGCGTCGGCTTCCTTCATCGCAGGAAATTACGCACACTCGGGCTTCCCTGGACGCAGCCCTGCGCTGTCCGCCCGAATCCTGGAGTCTGGATGAGCACTACCCCCGACCACGCCACGGGCCGTCTGCCGCGGCAGATTGGCTACATCATCGGCAACGAAGGCTGCGAGCGCTTCTCGTTCTACGGGATGCGCAACATCCTCACGCCGTTCCTGATCACCACCTTGCTGCTGTACATGCCCGAGGGGCAGCGCATCCTGGCGGCGAAGGACATCTTCCACACCTTCGTGATCGGCGTGTACTTCTTCCCGTTGCTGGGCGGCTGGCTCAGCGACCGCTTTTTCGGCAAGTACAACACCGTGCTGTGGATGAGCCTGATCTACTGCGCCGGCCACGCCTGCCTGGCGATCTTCGAGCACAACCGGCTGGGCTTCTTCACCGGACTGGCGCTGATCGCGCTGGGCGCGGGCGGCATCAAGCCGCTGGTGGCGTCGTTCGTTGGCGACCAGTTCGACCAGTCGAACAAGCACCTGGCGAAGATGGTGTTCGACGCGTTCTACTGGATCATCAACTTCGGCTCGTTCTTCGCCTCGCTGCTGATGCCGCTGTTCCTGCGCCACTACGGCGCGGCGGTGGCGTTCGGCATTCCCGGTGGCCTGATGTTCATCGCCACCGTGGTGTTCTGGCTGGGCCGCCGGCAATACGTGATGGTGCCGCCGGGGCCGCCCGACCGGGATGCGTTCTCGCGGGTGGTCCGCACCGCCTTGCTGACGCAGCGGCCCGGCCAGGCGCGGCCCGGTTTGTGGGTCGCGGCGGCGGCCGTGGCGCTGGCGCTGGCTTCGTTCGTGCTGGTGCCGTCGCTGGGCTTCGTGATCTGCGCCTGCATCGCGCTGGTGCTGCTGATCGGCGGCGTGGGCGGCGGCGCGTGGCTGCAGATGGATCGCGCACGCGGCCTGCATCCGGATCACGCCGTCGATGGCGCGCGCAACGTGCTGCGGGTGCTGGTGATCTTCGCGCTGACCACGCCGTTCTTCTCGCTGTTCGACCAGAAAGCCTCGACCTGGGTGGTGCAGGGTGGCGAGATGACCATGCCTTCATGGTTCGTACCCGCGCAGATGCAGGCGCTGAATCCGCTGCTGGTGATGCTGCTGATCCCGTTCAACAACTTCGTGCTGTATCCGATGTTGCGCCGGCTCGGCTACGAGCCCACCGCGCTGCGCCGGATGACCACGGGCATCGCCTTCAGCGGGCTGGCGTGGATCGCGGTGGGCGGACTGCAGGTGGTGATCGATGGCGGCGATCCGCTGTCCATCGTGTGGCAGGTGCTGCCGTATGCGCTGCTGACCTTCGGCGAGGTACTGGTGTCGGCGACCGGGCTGGAGTTTGCCTACAGCCAGGCGCCGGCCTCGATGAAGGGTGTGGTGATGAGCTTCTGGAACCTCACCACCACGGTCGGCAACCTGTGGGTGCTGCTGGCCAACGCGGCGGTGCGCAACGACACGGTAACCGGGTCGATCGCCAGCAGCGGGCTCAGCATCACCGCCTTCCAGATGTTCTTCTTCGCCGCGTTCGCGCTGCTCGCCGCGCTGGCGTTCGGCCTGTATGCGCGGCGTTATCGCGAGGTGGATTACTACCGGCCGGCCTGACCTGCGGATTGCGCCGTGGCATCGACGCGCTTTTGCAGCGCCATCGCGGCGGCCGGGTTGCGGTGCTTGGCGGCGCTGATGAAGAACACGAACACGTCGCGCGGCGAGGCCTTTTTCTGCAGCGCCCCGACGTGCGGCAGTTCGGCGATGTCGTGGCCGACGGCCCAGTCGCGCGCATGCCCGGCCCAGCGATCCAGCTCGGCAGGCGCGTAGCCGGCAGGGTGGTCGTCTTCGCTGCGCATCAGCCGGGCGTAGCTGAAATCACCGGTGAGGTCGGCCAGCGACGGGTACTTCGGCGAATCGGTGAACACGGTGGGGATGCGGTGGCTGCGCGCCAGTTCCACGTACGCGGCGTCGAGGAAGCTGGGGTGGCGCACTTCCAGCACGTGGCGCAGCGGCCGGCCGTCGAGTTCGCGGGGCAGGGTGTCGAGGAAGGCGGCCAGGTCGTCGGCGTCGAACGGCCGCGACGGCGACAACTGCCACAGGATCGGCCCCAGCCGGTCGCCCATCTCGGCTAGGCCGCCGTGGATGAAGCCGTTGGCGCCCCTGGTCGCGTCGGCCAGGCGCCGGCTTTCCACCACGTAGCGCGGCGCCTTCAGCGAGAACACGAAACCTTCCGGCGTTTCCTTCGCCCACTTCCCGTAGGTGGCGGGCTTCTGCGCGCCGTAGAAGGTGCCGTTGATCTCGATCGCGCGCAGCTGGCGGCTGGCGTATTCCAGCTCGCGCCGCTGCACCAGCTTCGGCGGATAGAAGTTGTCGCGCCACGGCGCGTAGGTCCAGCCGCCGATGCCCACGCGGACGGTCGGGCCGTGATGAGTCCTGGTGGCAAACAGGTCGTTCATGGTGATGTCTCCGGCGGCGGTTGGCGCAGGGTTTCGGCGACCACGATGCACACCACCAGCCACGCCGCGCCCGCGGCATAACCGGCCATCACGTCGCTGAAGTAATGCACCTGCAACAGGATGCGGCTGATCCCGATCATCCCGATCAGCAGCACGGCGGCGGCGATGATGGCGCGGTGGAAACGCGGCGTCAGCCGCAACAGCACATAGGCCAGCATGCCGTAGAACACCATCGCGCCGAACGCGTGGCCGCTGGGGAAGCTCCAGCCCGGCTCGATGATGAAGCCGTGGTCATGCAGCGGCCGCACCCGCTGGAACAGCGCCTTGAGCCCGCCGTTGATCGGCAGGATGCCGAACAGCGCGATGATCCACGCGCCAGCCAGTCGCCGATGTCTGCGCCACAGCAAGAACACGGCGATCACGGCGGACAGCGGCGCCACCCACAGCAGGTCGCCCAGGTGGGTGAGCATGGCGATCGCGCGCAGTACCGGCGTCGGCAACTGCGCGCGCAGTTGTTCGGCCAGCCCGGTGTCGAAACCCGGCAGCCTGCCGCCTTGCTGCGCGTTGACCGCGAAGGCAATGGCGGTGAAGGCCAGGGCCAGCACCAGCGCCAGCAGCAGGCCGACGTGCCGGCGCAGCACCACCGCCGGCTCGCCCCGATGGCGTGCGCGGTGCTGCCAGCGCGCGTTGTGCTGCCAGGCCAGGTCGCCGGCCAGCAGGGCCAGCAGCAACAGCAGCGCCCACAGCAGCAGCGCGTGCGCCGCGATCCATTCCGGCATGGCGTCCATCGTATGTGCGTTTCCGTGTCCGCTTTCGAGCGCCCATGATCGACGCTCGCCGGCGTGGCGTCGAGCCGGGCGGACCCGACATGACTTCCAGTGCTGGCCTTGCGCCGGATTTGCCGCGATAGTTGGACGATCACCACCGGCGGAGTCTTCGATGTCCCAGCGACCCCTTTCCCTGCGTCTGGCGCTTTGCTGCGCGCTGCTTGTTTCCGCCACCGCGGCCTCGGCGCAGTCGCCCGCCGCGCAGTCGCCGCCGCCGGTGTCCACCGGCGACCGCGTGCGGCCGATGCTGCCAGCCCAGCTGCAGGATTTCGGCGCCTACGTCGACAGCGCGCGCAAGACCTTCGACGTGCCCGGCATCGCGGTGGCCATCGTCAAGGACGGCAAGGTGGTGATGGAGCAGGGCTTCGGCCTGCGCCAGATCGGCAAGCCGGACCAGGTCGATGCCCGCACGCTGTTCGCGATCGCCTCCAATACCAAGGCGTTCACCGCGGCAGCGCTGCAGCAGCTGGCCGACGCGGGCAAGCTGAAGATGGACGACCGGGTGATCGATCACCTGCCGTGGTTCCGCATGTCCGATGCCTACGTGACGCACGAGATGCGCATCCGCGACCTGCTGGCGCATCGCAGCGGGTTGAGCCTGGGTGCCGGCGACCTGCTGTACTGGCCGCCGACTTCGTACAGCACGAAGGAGGTGGTGCAGCGGTTGGCGAACGTGCCGATCAAGAACGGCTTCCGCAGCGGCTACGCCTACGACAACATCCTGTTCGCGGTGGCGACCCTGGTGATCGAGCAGGCCTCCGGCCAGAGCTACGCCGACTACGTGCGCGAGCACCTGTTCCAGCCGGTGGGCATGGACGAGTCGCTGGTCGACATGACCTACCTGAAGCCGGGCATGGACGTGGCGATGGGCCACGCCAAGGCCGACTTCAAGGATCTGCAGCCGGTGCCGCCGATGGCGTGGCTGAACGATCCGGGCGCCGGCGGCATCTATTCCAGCGTGCACGACCTGGCCAAGTGGATGAATGTGCAGCTGGCCGGCGGCGTGTTGCCGGGCACGGGCAACGACGGCGAGCCGCAACGCCTGTTCTCCGACAAGGCGCACCAGGAGATGTGGAGCATGCTCACGCCGATCCGGGTCGGCAAGCCCTCGGTGCCCGCACTGGCGGCGCTGACGCCAAACTTCTCCGGCTACGGTGAAAGCTGGTTCCTGTCCGACTACCGGGGCCAGAAACTGGTGTGGCACACCGGCGGCTGGCCGGGCATGGTGTCGCGGGTGACCCTGGTGCCGGGGCAGAACCTTGGCGTGGTGGTCCTGACCAATGCCGAGTCCGGCGCCGCGTTCAACGCGGTGACCTATCGCGTGCTGGATGCATATCTGAATCCGGACCAGAAGACCGACTGGGTGGCCGTGTACGACAGCGCGGTGAAGAAGTCCGAGGCGAAGGCCGACGACAGTCTGGCGAAGCACGAGGCGTCGCGCGACAAGCACAGCAAGCCGTCACTGGCGCTGGCCAGGTACGCGGGCACCTATCGCGACCCGTGGTATGGCGACGTCGTCGTCAGCCACGAGAACGGCAAGCTGCGACTGCGCTTCTCCAAGACCGCCCAACTGGTCGGCACCATGACGCCGTGGCAGCACGACACCTTCACCGTGCGCTGGGACGACCGCACGCTGAACGCCGACGCCTTCGTCAATTTCGACCTCGATGTGGACGGTCATGTCACCGAAATGCGCATGCAGCCGATTTCGCCGCTGACCGATTTCAGCTTCGACTTCCAGGACCTGCGCATGGTGCCGGTCGACGGGAAGTCGGACGCCGACTGATGATGATCTGCGGCCGGGGCAATCGCGCCCCGGCTGATGCTTGGCAACCCGGGGGACATCGAAATGCGTGATTTGCGTGGCGTTGCGGCGATCGTGTTGGGCTGCGGGCTGTTCGCCAGCGTGGCGGTGGCGCGTACCGAGGCGCCAGTGGCGCACAGCCAGTTCCATATCCAGTTGGGCGGCACACTGACCCGGCCCACCTCGGGGCGCCTGCTGCTGTTCGCCGTGGATGCGAAGGCGGCTGTGGCGGCGGCCAGGGACGGCAAGGTCGAGCAGATCGATGCCAGCCCGTTCGGCGCCACCCAGGCCTCGGTGGCCGCGCGCGAGGTTGACCGGCTGGTGCCGGGGCAGGGCGTGGACATCGACGCGGACGCCCTGGCCTTCCCCGCCGGCTGGTCAAAGCTGCCGCCGGGCGACTACCTGGTCCAGGCCGTGCTGGACGTGAACCACGACTACAACTACGGCGGACGTGGCGCGGGCGACCTGGTCAGCGACGTGGTGCGCATGCATCTTCCGGCCAGCACCACGCCGACCCTGCAACTGGCCCGCGTGTTGCCGGCGGATGCGGCGTGGACGCTGTCGCCGTCCACGCCCGAAGAAGTACGCAAGGCGCTGCCCGACGCGCGCAGCCACTCCCGCCCGATCGATTTCGTCAGTCCTTCGTTGAGCGCGTTCTGGGGGCGGCCGATCCACATGCGCGGCTGGGTCGTGTTGCCGCCCGGTTACGACACGAACACGGCGTCGCGTTATCCGGTGGTCTACAGCACGCATGGCTTCGGCGGCAATGCCGACCGTTTCACCGGCAGCATCGCCCGCGTGTGGCAGGGCATGAGCAGCGGACAGATGCCGCCGATGATCTGGGTGTTCCTGGACGAGTCCAGCGCCACCGGCACTCACGAGTTTGCCGACTCGGTCAACAACGGTCCGTGGGGGCAGGCGCTGACCACCGAGCTGATTCCGCAGCTGGAATCCCGCTACCGGATGGACGGCAAGGCGAACGGCCGTTTCCTCAACGGCCACTCCTCCGGCGGCTGGGCCACCTTGTGGCTGCAGATCCGCTACCCGAAGGTCTTCGGCGGCACCTGGTCGACCTCGCCGGATTCCAGCGACTTCCATGACTTCACCGGCGTGGATCTGTACGCGCCCCATGCCAACGTCTATCGCCGCGCCGACGGCACCGCGTATCCGCTGGTGCGCGACAAGGGCAAGGTGCTGGCCAGCTTCGAGGACTTCGCCAGGCTCGAACGCGTGCTGGGCGAATACGGCGGCCAGATGGCCTCGTTCGACTGGGTGTTCTCCCCGCGCGGAGCGGATGGCCGGCCGATGCCGATGTTCGATCGCGACACCGGCGCGGTCGATCCGGCGGTGGTCGCCTACTGGCGCGACCATTACGACATCGCCCACCTTGTCCAGCTCAACTGGCCGCAGCTGAAGGCCGATCTCGACGGCAAGATCCACCTCTATGTGGGCACCGCCGACACGTTCTACCTCGACGGCGCCGCGCACCGCCTGAAGGCGGCGCTGGACGGTTTGCACGCCAGCTCGGATTTCCATTTCCTGCCTGAGCGCACCCACTTCGACCTGTACGTCGTGGGCAAGGACCGCATGGGACTGCTCAAGCAGATCAGCTGGGAAATGTATGCGATCGCACGACCGGATTCGAAACTGAAACCCGTCGCCGCACCCTGACCGGTGCCGTTGCAGCATTGAGCGAAGGCCGGCCAAGCGCCGGCCTGCGGCTACCAGGCGCCGGGCGTCAACCCGGTGCGGGCTGCCACGGATCGTAGCTGCCGAAATACCACAGATGACCTTCCGGATCGTGGCAGCTGTAGCCGGCGCCGCCGTAGTCCATTTCGGAATAGTCGTCGACGATTACCGCGCCGGCGGCCCTGGCCTGCAGATAGTGCGCCTTGCAGTCGGTCACGATCACGCAGGCGCACTGGGTCTCGCGCCCGCCGATCTCGTCCGGTTGGGCGATGTGCCGGCCGAACGCGTTGTCGCGTACCTCGCCGAGCATGACCATGCCATTGCCGTGAGTGAGCTGGGCGTGCTCCACGCCGCCCTGGTCGTTTTCGTACACGGCGTTTTTCGTGAAGCCGAACGCCTTGCACAGCCAGTCGATGGCCGCGTGCGCGTCGCGATAGCGCAGGCACGGAATGATGGTGCTGCCCGAAACAGGGGTCGAGATCATGCTGCTGACTCCGTTGCGAAGAGTGCGCTCAGGCTAGCGCGATCGAACGGTCCGCGCTTCCGTCGGCTGTCGTTCCCCGTTCCGTTCGGACCGGGCGTAGCGCCGCAGGCGCGAAGTCGAAGGCCGAGAAGCCCGCCGCCGCTCACCCCTGGCCGTCGATGCTCTCGTCCAGCGGCGGCAACGTGCGGACCAGCATGCTTTGCGGGCTGCTCATCGGCAGTTTCTCGCTGCGCAGGCGTTCGAGGATCTCGAACAGCAGATCGCTTTTCACGCCGCCGACCTCGCGCGGGCTGCCCACGTAGGCCACGCAGTTGAAGGTCATCGCGCCGGCGGTGACGTTTTCCAGCTGCACGTACGGCGCCGGCGTGGCCAGCGTGCCCTGGTGGGCGCGCAGGATGCCCAGCACCAGTTCGCGCACCTTGCCCGCATTGGTGTCCAGCGGCATCGGCAGCTTGATCTGCACGCGGCCCAGGGCGTTGGCCTGGGTGACGTTGCGCACGTTCTGGGTGATCAGCTGCGAGTTCGGCACGATCACGGTGGAGCGGTCCCACATCTGGATCTCGGTGGCGCGCACGTTGATGCGGCGGATGTCGCCCTCGACGTCGCTGGACAGGCTGACCCAGTCGCCCACCTTCACCGGCCGCTCGACCAGCAGGATCAGGCCGGAGATGAAGTTCTGCACGATCGCCTGCAGGCCGAAGCCGATGCCCACCGACAGCGCGCTGACGATCCAGGCGATGCTCTTGAGATCCACCTGCAGTGCGGCCAGGGTCAGCACCACCACCAGCAGCCCGCCGAGATAGCCGAGCAGGGTGGTGATGGATTCCTGCATGCCCCGATCCATCGCCGACTTGGGCAGCAACTGCTCGCGCAGCCAGCGCTTGAGCACGCGCAGCACCAGCACGCCAGCCAGCAGCACCAGTACGGCGGTGATGATGCTGGCCGGGTTGATCGCCAGCTCGCCCAACTTCAGGTTGCCAAGGGTTTGCCGGGCGCTCACCAGCAGGTCGCCCGGGCCGGCACCGAACGGGGTCAGCACGGTGGCCAGCGCCACCAGCACCAGGCCCACGCGCACGATGCCCACCAGCAGCACGTTGGCTTGTTCCAGCTTGTGCGACGGCAGGGCCAGGCTGGCCTGCAGCCGCTGGCCGCCCCGGCCGCGTGGCGACAGCAAGGTGTTGATCAGGTCGGTCAGCAGGTGGACCAGCAGGTAGGTGGTGGCGAAAATCAGGCCGACCCAGAGCATCTGCCGGGCCAGGAAGAAGGCCATCGCGATGTAGCCGGTGGCCACGCACAACCCGCTGACCACCACGCCGAGCGAGGCCGCCACGACCAGCAGGCTGACCCATACGGGCCGTGGCACGGCTTCGCCGGCGTCCCGATCCGGTTCGCTGCGGCTGCGGCGCAGGCGCCACAGCGCGGCGCCGATCAGTCCGCTGATGAGCAGGGCGAACAGCCCGCGCGTGGCCACGGTGGCGGGCAGGCTGGTGCCGATCGTGCGGGTGGTGCGCTCGACCATGCCGGCCAGCAGCGCTGCGGCGGCAAGCAGCCACGGAAACGGGCGCAGCCACTGCGCGGTGAGGTCCGACAGCGCAGGCAGGCGCCAGGACGGACGCCGTACCGACAGCAGGGCGCGACCGAGTCCGGTGATGAAGGCGGCCAGGCAGACCAGCCGCACCATGGCGGTCATCAGGTTCTGCGTGTCGTCGTCGAGAACGTCGTTCCAGTTCAGTCCCGTGTACGCGAGCTGGGCGGCGAGCCCGGTCGTCAGCACGGCTGTCAGCGCCACCGCAGTGGCCATCGCGCTGCGCCGCAGGTGTCCGTCCGGCACATGGCGGGCGGCCAGCGCCAGCAACAGGCGCTCCAGCAGCCAGCGGCCCCCGGCGAGCAGCAGCACGGCTGCGGCCAGGCACCACAGCAGCGGTTGCCGGTTTGGCGGTTGCCAGGCCTCGCTGACCGCCCCGGTGAAGCGCGTGCCCAGGCGCTTCAGGCGCACCAGGTCATCGGGAAAGGTGCGCGCGGGGCCGGCCCAGAACGCACGGCTGAACGGCGTGGGCGTGCGCGAGGCCAGCCGCGCCTGGAACTGGTCGTTGCGCAGGCCGGTGATCTGCGCGGCCAGCTGCATCGCGTTCTGGTTGAGCAGCTGCGACTGCTTGATCTGTGCGTCGAGGTCGGCCTGCGCCTTGTCCAGCTTCCGGCGTTGTGCGGCCACTTCCGGCGCTTCGGCTGGCGCGCCCTTCGCCGGCGTCGGACCCAGCACGGCCAGTTGGGCCTGCAGGGCAGTCATCTGCGGCGCGAGGCTGGCGGTGAGCTGGCGCGACTGATCCTGCACGGCCAGCGCGGTGCTGCGCAGGTCGGCCAGTGACTGGTCGGCCTCGTCACCTTTTCTCAGGGCGGCCTTGATGTCGTCGAGCTGATTGCTGAGCTGGTCCATGGTCTGCGCCGGCGACGCAGCCGAGGCACCTGGCGGGTTGCTGTCCTGGGCGTGCAGCGTGGCGGCGCCGAAGATCAGCAACAGGGTCAGGAGCAGGCGAGGGAAGGCGGGCATCCGCGCATGATCGGAGCGCGTCCGCGGGTGGTCAATCACGGCGAGCCGGCCGGCGCTCGCTGGCGCGGCTGGCGTTCAGATTGGGCTGCCCCGGGCTTCGATAGTCGCTGCTCGTAAGCGCGCCGCCGACTTGCCGCACAATACATGCCCGCCAATACCCCGGTGCTTCATGATCTTCCGCTGGTTCGAATCCCTCATCGACGCCTTCAAGGAACCGGTCGACGGCATGCCGCCGCAGTCGGTGTGGCGCTTCTATGCGTTCTACCTGCGCCAGGCGTGGCCGGTGTTCGCCGTGGCGATCGTGCTGGGTTTCGTGGTGGCGATCATCGAGGTGTCGCTGTTCGGCTTCATCGGCAGCATCGTGGACATGGCCCGGGGCGCGCCGCCGGCAGATTTCTTCCGGCAGCACGGCAACGAACTGCTGTGGATGGGCTTCGTGGCGCTGATCGCGCGACCGCTGGCGATCGGTGCGCACGACCTGCTGGTGAACCAGGCCATCGTGCCCAGCCTGACCAATCGCATCCGCTGGCAGAACCATCGCTACGTGATCCGCCAGAGCCTGGGCTTCTTCCAGAACGACTTCGCCGGGCGCATCGCCAACCGCATCATGCAGACCGGCGGTGCGCTGCGCGAATCGGCGGTGCAGATCGTCGATGCGATCTGGTACGTCACCATCTATACCGGCAGCGCCATCGTGCTGTTTGCCCAGGCGGATTTCTGGCTGGCCGCGCCGCTGTTTGCCTGGGTGTTCGCCTATGTGGGCCTGCTGGCGTTCTTCGTGCCGCGGCTGAAGCAGCGCTCCTGGAAGGCCTCGGAGGCGCGCTCGAAACTGATGGGCCGGATCGTGGACGGCTACAGCAACGTGCTCACGCTGAAGCTGTTCGCCCATACGCGCCGCGAGGAAGCCTACGTGGCCGAGGCGATGATGGATCAGACCGACAAGCTGCGCCGGATGACCCGCATCACCACCGCACTGGACGCCAGCATCACCACCCTCAACGGCTTTCTGATCGTGGGCACTTCGGCGCTGGCGCTGTGGCTGTGGAGCGAGGGGCGGGTGACGGTGGGCGCGATCGCGCTGTCGACCGGGCTGGTGATCCGCATCAACAACATGTCCGGCTGGATCATGTGGGTGGTCAACGGCATCTTCGAGGACGTGGGCACGGTGCAGGACGGCATCACCACCATCGCCCAGCCGCGCGCGGTGCAGGACCGCGACGACGCCGTGCCGCTGGCGGTGACCAACGGCGCGGTGCGCTTCGAGCAGATCCATTTCCACTACGGCAAGCAGGGCGGGGTGATCGCCGGGCTCGACCTGGCCGTGCGCGCGGGCGAGAAGATCGGCGTGGTCGGGCCGTCCGGTGCGGGCAAGTCCACCCTGGTCAACGTGCTGCTGCGGCTGTACGACCTCGAGGCCGGGCGCATCCTGATCGACGGCCAGGACATCGCCCATGTCACCCAGGAAAGCTTGCGCTCGCAGATCGGCGTGGTCACCCAGGACACCTCGCTGCTGCATCGCTCGATCCGCGACAACCTGCTGTATGGACGTCCGGACGCCAGCGAGGCGCAGGTTGCCGAAGCGGTGCGCAAGGCCCGCGCCGACGAGTTCATTCCGAACCTCAGCGACGGCGAAGGCCGCCGCGGCTACGACGCGCTGGTCGGCGAGCGCGGCGTGAAGCTTTCGGGCGGCCAGCGCCAGCGCATCGCGATCGCCCGCGTGCTGCTGAAGGATGCGCCGATCCTGGTGCTGGACGAGGCCACCAGCGCACTGGACTCCGAGGCGGAAGCGGCGATCCAGGAAAGTCTCGACCTGCTGATGCAGGGCAAGACGGTGATCGCGATCGCCCATCGCCTGTCCACCATCGCGCGGATGGATCGGCTGGTGGTGCTGGACAAGGGGCAGGTCGTCGAGACCGGCACCCACGCCGAGCTGATCGCGCACGAAGGCCTCTACGCGCGACTGTGGCGGCGACAGACCGGTGGCTTCGTGGCGGCGGAGGATGCGCCGGTCTAGCCGGCGGTTTCGGCGGACGTCCGTCGCGGGCTCAACACGCTCCGCTGCTGCAGCAGGCCGGTTTGCCTGCCGTCGCCGCGCTTTCCAGCACGTTGGCCGCGGCCGTCAGCGCCTTCGCCGCGGCGGCGCCCTTGCGTTCGCTGTAGCGGCTGACCAGATAGTCGCTGCGCCCGCGCACCAGCAGGGTGAACTTGAACAGCTCCTCCATCACGTCCACCACGCGGTCGTAGAACGGCGAGGGTTTCATCCGGCCGTCGTCGTCGAACTCCTGCCAGGCCTTGGCCACCGAGGACTGGTTCGGGATGGTCAGCATGCGCATCCAGCGGCCCAGCACGCGCAGCGCATTCACCACGTTGAACGACTGCGAGCCGCCGCTGACCTGCATCACCGCGAGCGCGCGCCCTTGGGTGGGCCGCACGCTGCCGTCCTCCAGCGGCAGCCAGTCGATCTGGTTCTTGAACACGCCGGTGATCGTGCCGTGCCGCTCGGGGCTGACCCACACCTGGCCCTCGGACCACAACGACAATGCGCGCAGTTCCTGCACCTTGGGGTGGCTGGCCGGCACGCTGTCCAGGATGGGTAGTTCGTGCGGGTCGAACACCCGCGTCTCGGCGCCGAAGTGGCGCAGGATGCGCTCGGCTTCCAGCGCCAGCTTGCGGCTGAACGACTGCGGGCGCAGCGAGCCGTACAGGATCAGGATGCGCGGCGGGTGGCCGGCGTCGGCCGGCAGGGCCAGCTTGGCCAGGCTGGGGGTGTCCAGCACGTCGGCGGCGACATGGGGCAGGTCCGGGATCACGGCGATTCCTGTTGCGTTGGTTTGATGATTCTATAATCATGGAAATATGGAAGCCAATCCGGAACCGCCGCCCATGCACCCGTGTCGTGTCCTGTTCATCTGTACCGGCAATTCGGCCCGCAGCATCCTGTCTGAGGCCACCCTCAATCACCTGGGCGCGGGGCGCTTCGCGGCGTTCAGCGCCGGCAGACAGCCGACCGGGCGCGTCAACCCCCACGCGATCGAGCAACTTCAGGCCCACGGCATCGCCACCGAGGGACTCGCCAGCAAGTCGTGGGACCGCTTCACCGAAGCGGGCGCGCCGTCGCTGGATATCGTGATCACGGTTTGCGACAACGCCGCCAGCGAGGCCTGCCCGGTGCTGTTCGGCGATTTCGTGAAAAGCCATTGGGGCCTGCCTGATCCGGCTGCCGCCCGGGACGCGGACGCTGCCGCGGCATTCCGGCGTGCGTACGCGCTGATCGTGCGGCGGATCACCGCGCTGCTGCAGCTGCCGGTGGAAACGATGGGCCGCGACGCGCTGAAACAGGCGCTCCACCGCATCGGCAGCCTCACCGGCGAGGAAGCCGACGCATGAACCAGCCATCCGCCGCACTCGCCGCCGACGCGGTTGCTCCGGACGGCGCCCGCATCGGCTTCTTCGAGCGCTGGCTCACGCTCTGGGTGCTGCTGTGCATCGTCGCCGGCACGCTGCTGGGCCACCTGCTGCCCGGCAGCTTCGCGGCGCTGGGCGGCATGCAGGTGGCCCAGGTGAACCTGCCGGTGGCCGTGCTGATCTGGCTGATGATCATCCCGATGCTGCTGAAGATCGACTTCGGTGCGCTCGGCGGCGTGCGCCGCCAGTGGAAGGGCATCGGCGTCACGCTGTTCGTCAACTGGGCGGTAAAGCCCTTCTCGATGGCGCTGCTGGGCTGGATCTTCATCCGCCACCTGTTCGCCGGCCAACTGCCGGCCGCACAGCTCGACTCCTACATCGCCGGCCTGATCCTGCTGGCCGCCGCGCCGTGCACGGCGATGGTGTTCGTGTGGAGCAACCTGTGCAACGGCGAGCCGACGTTCACGCTGAGCCAGGTCGCACTGAACGACGCCATCATGGTGGTGGCGTTCGCGCCCATCGTGGCGCTGCTGCTGGGCATCTCCTCGATCACGGTGCCGTGGAACACGTTGCTGTTGTCGGTGCTGCTGTACATCGTGGTGCCGGTGGTGCTCAGCGTGCTGCTGCGGCGCCGGGTGCTGGCGCATGGCGGCGAGGCGCGGTTGCAGCAACTGCTGCAGCGGCTGGGGCCGGTGTCCCTGTTCGCGCTGCTGGCCACCCTCGTGCTGCTGTTCGGTTTCCAGGGCCGGCAGATCATCGCGCAGCCGGCGATCATCGCGCTGCTGGCGGTGCCGATCCTGATCCAGGTGTATTTCAACGCCGGCCTGGCGTACTGGCTCAATCGCCGCTTCGGCGTGCCGCACTGCGTGGCCGGTCCCTCGGCGCTGATCGGCGCCAGCAACTTCTTCGAGCTGGCGGTGGCCACCGCGGTGGGCCTGTTCGGTGTGCATTCCGGCGCGGCGCTGGCGACCGTGGTGGGCGTGCTGATCGAGGTGCCGGTGATGCTGTCGGTGGTGCGCATCGTCAACCGCAGCAAGCGCTGGTATGAAGCAGCCCGGGAGTAGCGTCATGCAGAACAAGCAAGCCATCACCATTCTCGCCGCGCTCGCGCAGGAGTCGCGGCTGGCGGTCTACCGGCTGCTGATTGAGCATGCGCCGGAAGGACTCGCCGCCAGCGCGATCGCGGAGCAGCTGGGCCTGCCCAACGCCACGCTGTCCTTCCACCTGAAGGAGCTGTCGCACGCCGGCCTGGTGAGCAGCCGGCAGAGCGGGCGCTTCATTTATTACGCGCCGGTGATCGAGGTGATGAACGACCTGATCGGCTACCTGACCGACCACTGCTGCAGCCAGTCCGGCGGCAGCTGCGCCCCGGCCACGCGCAAGAGCGCGCCGGCCAAGGGCGTGGCTGCGACCGGCAAGCGGCGGTCGGGTTCGGCCTGAGCTTCGGCGCTGGGCAGCGCAGGCGGCGAAGTGAGGGCAGGGCGCAGAACCGGATATCCTCGGCGGCGCAGCTATCGAAAGGAATGATCGTGAAGCACCTCCTCGCCGTCACGGTGAAGCACTCATGACGACCACCAGCATGGACGCCGCCGACGCCTTCATCGCCAAGTGGCGCGGCGTCACCGCCTCGGAGCTGTCCACCGCGCAGAGCTTTGCACTGGACCTGTGCCGGCTGCTCGGCGTGGAGGCGCCACATCCGGATGCCGAGCAGCAATACATGTTCGAGCGGCCGGTCACCTTCAGCCACGGCGACGGCAGCAACTCGGCCGGGCGCATCGACCTGTACAAGCGCGGCTGCTTCGTGCTCGAAGCGAAGAAGCTCAAGGCGCCCACCCACACCAAGGGCTTCGACGACGCGATGCTGCGTGCACGCAGCCAGGCCGAGCAGTACGCCCGCGCGCTGCCAGCCAGCGAGGGCCGCCCGCCGTTCCTGCTGGTGGTGGACGTAGGCAACCGCATCGAGCTGTATGCGGAGTTCAGCCGCTCCGGCGCCACCTACACGCCGTTCCCCGACCCGCGCAGCCACCGCATCGCGCTCGACGAGCTGCGCGAGGAAAAGATCCGCGCGCGCCTGCGCACGATCTGGACCGACCCGCTCGCGCTCGACCCCAGCCGCGAATCCGCCCGCGTCACTCGCGAGATCGCCGCGCGGCTCGCCACCCTCGCCCGCAGCCTGGAAGCGGCCGGACACCGCGCCGAGGCGGTCGCGCAGTTCCTGATGCGCTGCCTGTTCACCATGTTCGCCGAAGACGTGAAGCTGCTGCCGAGCGACAGCTTCCGCGACCTGCTGCTGAAACATGCCGACCAGCCCGACATCGCCATGCGCATGCTCGGCCTGCTCTGGCACGTCATGGACACCGGCGGCTTCAGCGGCGCCATCGCCAGCGAGGTACTGCGCTTCAACGGCAAGTTGTTCAAGCAGCCCGACACCTTGCCGCTCACCCGCGAGCAGGTCGCGCTACTGATCGAGGCGGCCAAGGCCAAGTGGGAGCACGTTGAGCCGGCCATCTTCGGCACCCTGCTCGAACGCGCGCTCGACCCCGGCGAGCGGCATAAGCTCGGCGCGCACTACACCCCGCGCGCCTACGTCGAGCGGCTGGTGCTGCCCACCGTGATCGAACCGCTGCGCGGCGAATGGAGCGACGCCCACGCCGCCGCGCTCACCCTCGCCGCCGAAGGCAAGGCCGACGAGGCGGTGGAGACCCTGCGCGCGTTCCACCATCGTCTGTGCACGGTCAATGTGCTCGACCCCGCCTGCGGCAGCGGCAACTTCCTCTATGTCACGCTGGAACACTTGAAGCGCCTCGAAGGCGAAGTGCTCAACGCGCTGGACGAACTCGGCTACCGCCAGACCGGCCTGGCGCTCGGCGGCGAACGCGCCGACGCGATGGGCGGCGAAACCGTCGACCCGCACCAGCTGCTCGGCATCGAGCTGAACCCGCGCGCCGCTGCCATCGCCGAAGTGGTGCTGTGGATCGGCTACCTGCAATGGCACTACCGCACCCGCGGCGACATCAACCCGCCGCAGCCGGTGATCCGCGACTTCCGCAACATCGAGAACCGCGATGCGGTGCTGGCCTACGACCGCATGGAGTACGTGCTCGACGAACGCGGCGTGCCGGTCAGTCGCTGGGACGGCGTGAGCATGAAGAAGTCCGCCGTCACCGGCGAGGACGTGCCTGACGACAGCAAGCGGTTGCCGCTGGAAAGATATGTGAATCCGCGCAAGGCGGCGTGGCCCGAAGCGGATTTCGTGGTGGGGAATCCGCCGTTTATTGGCGCCCGCCTTATGAGAACTTCGTTGGGCGATGGCTACACCGAAGCGTTACGCAGTGCTTGGCCAGATGTTCCTGACTCCGCGGATTTCGTCATGTACTGGTGGCACCACGCCGCCGTGCTGACCCAGCGCGGCGCACTGCAGCGCTTCGGCTTCATCACCACCAACTCGATCCGCCAGACCTTCAACCGCCGCGTCCTTGAAGCCGCACTCGGCTCCTCCCCCTGCTCGCAGGGGGAGGCTGGGAGGGGGTTGCCCCCGGTCGCCGCCAAGTCAAAAGCACCCCACCCCAACCCTCCCCTGCGAGCAGGGGAGGGAGCAAAAGCGCGGCCGCTGTCGCTGGTGTTCGCGATTCCCGATCACCCGTGGGTCGACGCAGCCGACGGAGCGTCCGTACGTATCGCGATGACGGTTGGCAGTGGCGAAGATGCGCTTGGCACTCTGTCGACCGTCACGAGCGAACGTGGCACTGATGACGAATCAGCGAATGTTTCGGTTGTCGAAAAACACGGCGTCCTTGCTTCCGACTTGACGCTCGGTGTTGATAAAACCCGGGCAAAGCCGCTCATGGCAAACACCGGGATGATCCACATGGGCGTGAAGCTTCATGGAATGGGGTTTGTTGTGACGCAAATGGAAGCCGAGGAACTCGGTCTCGATGCGATTCCCGAACTGAGGCGGCATATCGTCCCTTACCGCAACGGACGCGACCTCACGGACAAATCGAGAAACGCGCTCGTGATCGACCTCTACGGCGTCGAGCACGACGCCGTTCGTCGGCAATTTCCCGCCGTCTATCAGCGCGTCCTGAACCACGTGAAGCCGGAACGCGATCAAAACAAGCGCGAAACGTACAAACGAAACTGGTGGATCTTCGCCGAGCCTAGAAGTGAGATGCGGAAGGCGTTGGCCGGTTTGACCAGATACATCGCCACGGTTGAAACCGCGAAACATCGCGTGTTCCAGTTTCTGTCGGCCGAAATTTTGCCCGATCAAAAACTGAGGGTCATCGCGTCTGACGATGCACTGCACTTGGCTGTCTGTTCCTCGGAACCCCACGTTGCATGGGCAAAGGCGAATGGGAGCACATTGGAAGATCGCCCGGTCTACGTGAATTCACGATCCTTCCTTCCATTTCCGTTTCCCTGCACCACCGACGAACAACAAACCCACTTCCGCACCCTCGCCGAACAACTCGACGCCCACCGCAAACGCCAGCAAGCCGCGCACTCTGAGCTCACCCTCACCGGCATGTACAACGTGCTGGACAAGCTGCGCAGCGGCGAGCCGCTGACGGCGAAGGAGCGGGTGATCCACGAGCATGGCCTGGTCTCGGTGCTGCGCCAGCTGCATGACGAGATCGACGCGGCGGTGCTCGATGCCTACGGCTGGGGCGACCTGCTGCCGCTGCTGCGCGTGGCACACGGTAACGACGCACCTGCCGATGGCGCCAGCCGTGACGACGCGAAACGTGCCTTCGACGAGGCGATCCTCGAACGGCTGGTGGCGCTCAATGCCGAGCGCGCGGCGGAGGAAGCGCGTGGCCTGGTCCGTTGGCTGCGCCCCGCGTTCCAGCACCCGACCGCGCAGGCCGCACCGGAGCAGGCCGAACTTGCCGCCGGCCAGGCCGGCGACGAAGCCGCCGCGCCCGTCGCCGCGGCCAAGCCGCTGCCGTGGCCGAAGGACGCGGTGGCCCAGGTGCGCGCCGTGGCCGACGCCCTCGCCGCCAGCCCGGTCGCACTCGATGCGGACGCGCTCGCGACCCGCTTCACCGCCCGCGGCCCGTGGAAGAAACGCCTGCCGCAGCTGCTCGACATGCTGGTGGCGCTGGGCCGCGCCCGCGAACAGGACGGCCGCTACAGCAACCGCTGACGCTGCCGGCCGGCGGCGTCAGCGGCCACCCTGACAGCGGACGTCATCAATCCGCCGGAATGACCGCCGGGTCCATCCAGAACGCTTCCCACACGTGGCCGTCGGGATCGGTCAGGTCGCGGCCATACATGAAGCCGTGTTCCTGCACGGGATTGATGTCGGCCGTGCCGCCGTTCGCCGCGGCCGTATCGTTCATGGCGTCGACTGCAGCACGGTCATCGAGGGAGAGCGCCAGCATTACCTCGCTGGCGCCGGCATCCGGTATCGGCCGCGCGGTGAATGTGCGCCACTTGGCGTGGGTGAGCAGCATGACGTGGATGGTCTCGCTCCACACCATGCATGCGGCGGTGTCGTCGGTGAAGTGGGGGTTGTTGACGAAGCCGATGGCGGCGTAGAAGGCCATCGACTTCTTGAGGTCGGCGACCGGCAGGTTCACGAAGATCATCTTGGGCATGCGGGGTTTTCCGGTGGTGGAGGCGAGGAGCGACGGTGCTCGTCATCGGAGCGACGATCGGCGGGCGGCGATTTCGACACGGCGGGGCAGCCTGCTGTCGCCCCCGTGGCTGAGCCACCGCGGGGCTGCGTTCAACGATCGCGGAGGTCCGGCGTCGCCACGCCCAGTGAACGGCAATGGCCTTCGTACTCCGCCCATTGGCTGCTGGCCGATGCACGTCCGGTCACCACGCCGCCGGGGCCGAGGAATTCGACCGTGCCCATCACGATCACCAGCGCCAGCATCGGCTCGTCGCCGACGATCTTCCACCAGTCGGTGTTGCCCGGCGGTTCGTAGACGTAATCGCCGGGGCCGATCAGCTCGCCGGTGCACAGCTTGCGCGTGCCGCTGAGGTTGTACGCGTGGATCTCGCCGGTATGCCGATGCAGCGGCATCACCGTGCCCGGTTCCATGCGCAGCAGCTCGACGAAACCGCGGTCGTCGGCGAAGAAGCGCAGCGGGCTGGACGATTTGCCGGGCATGGACGAAGGCACCCAGTGCCGCGAGGCGGCGGTGCTGAAGCGGGCGGGCAAATAGTCGTGCAGGTGGGCGGAACGATTCATGGCGTGTCCTCAGGCGGCGATGGCGGCGAGATAGCGTGCGAACGAGGCATCGACCGCCGCGCGGCCGCCGCCGATGATGTTGCGGCCCCAGGTGAAGCCGTAGACGTCCACGAAGTCGCAGCCGGCCAGGCGCGAGCGCATGCGGTGCACGTCGGCCGCCGGCATCGGCATGAAGTTGGGGTAGCTGTGCATGAACGAGACGTGGCGGCGGTCGCTGGCGACGTGCGGCGCGTCGCCGGAGAACAGCGCGCCGCCGGGTCGCGGCCCGTTCTTCCAGTGCAGCACGGTGCTGCCGGGGAAGTGGCCGCCGCTGTTGATCAGGGTCACCGCGTCGGACAGGCGGTAGACCTCGCCGCGCCAGAACTGCACGTTGGGCGAGGGCCGGCGTACCCAGTCGCGATCCGCCTCGTGCAGCAGGATCGGCACGTTGCCGAGCGCCTCGCTCCACTCCAGCATCGAGGCGTAGAAATGCGGATGCGAGATCGCGATCAGGTCCACGCCGCCGCGCGCCTGCAGCGCGGCAACCGCCTCGTCGGTGACCAGGCTCAGGCACTCCCACAGGATGTTGCCCGCGTCGGTGGGCAGGTACAGCGCGCGCAGGTTGATCGCGAAATCCGGAGCCAGGCCGATGCCGAGCACGCCGGCTTCGTCCTGCATGCGCAGTGTGTGGGTGGCTTTCAGCGCCTGGTGGGTCGTCCACGTCTGGCCGTGCGCGCCGACGTACTGGCGCTCGTCCTCGCAGACGGCGCAATGCCCAGGAGTGTTCGGGTACTGGGTGCCGCAGGTTTCGCAGATGGCTTTCGTCATGGTCTGGTCTCGCTTGGGGCGGGCGGTGCCCGTACGGTGCAGACTCTAGGCATAATCTGGACCCTTGGTTGATCCATTCGGGAGAGATTCGATGGAACCAGTTTTCTCGTTCCCGGTGCTGCTGCCGCGCGGCGTCGGCTCGCTTACACAGGCGCTGCACCAGCAGTTGCGCGCGGCGATCCTCGATGGCCGCCTGCCGCCACACGCTGCGCTGCCCGCCACGCGCAAAGTGGCCGAGGCGCTGGGCGTGGCGCGCAATACGGTGGTCGCCGCCTACGACCTGCTGATTGCCGAGGGCTATGTGGTGCCGCGCCAGGGCGCCCGGCCGCAGGTCGCCGAATTCGCGCGGCGCCGGTCGAAGCCGGCGCGCGCGGGCGTGGACGCATCACGTTTTGCGCCGGCGTGGCGCACGCCGTTCCTGCAGCCGTCGCCGGCGCGCAGCCTGCCCGAGCGCAATTTCCGTCTCGGCATTCCCGATCATCGCCATTTCCCGCACGAGGTCTGGCGCCGGCTGATGGCGCAGACGCTGCGCAGGAGCGCGCGCGAATCGTTCGCCTATGCGCCGTCGCAAGGCATCCCCGCCTTGCGCGAGGCGATCGCGCAGCACGTGGCGTTTGCCCGCGCGGTGGCCTGCAGCGCCGACGACGTGATCGTCACCTCCGGCGCGCAGCAGGCGTTCGACCTGATCGCCCGCCTGCTGGTCACGCCGGGACAGACGAAGGTGGCGGTGGAGGAGCCGGGCTACCCGCCGGTGCGCGCCGCGTTCGCCGCGGCCGGCGCGCGGCTGGTGCCGTTGCCGGTGGATGACGAAGGCCTGTGCGTCGAGCGCCTGCCCGAGGACGTGCGCATCATCAGCGTCACCCCGTCGCACCAGTCGCCCACCGGCGTGGCGATGTCGCTGCGTCGCCGCGCGGCCTTGCTCGACTTCGCGCGCCGCCATCACGCCGTCATCGTCGAAGACGATTACGACGGCGAGTTCCGTTTCGGCGGCCGCCCGCTGGATGCCCTGCAGACGCTGGATCGCGACGCGCAGGTGTTCTACGTCGGCACCTTCTCCAAGAGCATGTTCCCCTCGCTGCGCAAGGGCTTTGTGGTGGCGCCGGCGTGGGCGCGCAGCGGGCTGGTCACGGTCAAGCACTGCGTCGACTCGCATTGCGACGGCATCACCCAGGCCGCGCTGGCCGCCTTCATCCGTGACGGCCACCTGGCGCGGCACGTGCGCCACATGCGGCCGATCTACGCCGCGCGGCGCGAGGCTTTGCTCGACGGCCTGCAGCGCGGGCTCGGTGAATGGCTGCAGCCGATCCCCTCCGAAGCGGGTCTGCATCTGGCCGCGCGTCTGCGCGACCCGGCGCAGGCGTCGAAGCTCATGCCGGTGGTGTTGCGTGCCGCCGCCGGGGCGGAAGCCACCGCCGAGTACGCGATGACACGCAACATCGAGCCGGCGGTGACCTTCGGCTACGGCGTGATCGACGCGGCGGACATTTCTGCGGCGCTGGCCGGCCTGCGCCGGTCGTTGCGAAAGCTCTAGGGCGTCACGCGGTCACGCCCGGAGCGGGAAGGTCCGGAGCCTGCCCGCCGCGACTGAGTTCGCCGCGCCAGCGCGGCAACGCGTCGGGATAATGGGCCTGGATGAAGGCGATCAGGCCTTCGCGCACCAGGCAGCGCAAGTCCCAGCCACGACCGGAATCCGAGGTGCTGACCAGGGCGCGCAGCTGCATGGCGTGTTCGTCGGTGTCGGTCACCTGCAGGATGCAGACGCGGCGATCCCACAGTTCCGACTGGTCGCACAGCCGCGCCAGTTCCTCGCGCAGCGGCGCCAGCGGCGTGCGGTAGTCGAGCTTGAGATACACCGTGCCGATCAGCTGCGCGCTCTGCCGGGTCCAGTTCTGGAACGGGTTCTCGATGAACCAGTTCAGCGGCACCACCAGCCGCCGCTCGTCCCAGATGCGCACCACCACGTAGGTGCCGGTGATCTCCTCGATGCGGCCCCATTCGCCTTCGATGATCACCACGTCGTCGAGCCGGATCGGCTGGGTCAGGGCGATCTGCAGGCCGGCGATCAGGTTGCTCAGCACCGGTTTGGCGGCCAGGCCGATCGCCAGGCCCGCCACGCCGGCCGAGGCGAGCAGGCTGGTGCCGAGCTGGCGCACGCCGGGAATGGTCATCAGGATGATCGCGGCGCCAAGGATGATCACGATGACGTCGGCGGTGCGCCCGAGCACGCGTACCTGGGTCACCACGCGGCGCGCCTGCAGGTTGTCGGCCACGTCCATCGGATGATTGCGTATCGCGGCATCCTCGAACGCGCCGATGCAACGCACCACCAGCCAGGTACATGCGCCCAGCAGGGCGATCAGCGAAAGATGCTGCAGCAGGGCGAACAGCGGCGAGGCGCTGGCCGGCCAGCTGCGCAGGCAGATCGCGAAGGCCAGCAGGGGCAACACCCACTCCATCGGGCCGCTGGCGCGGCGCAGGATGTCCGACAGCACCGGTTGCCGTGTCGCCACGCGATCCAGCGCGGCGTAGGCCGCGACGCGAACGAGCAGGGCAAGCACCAGGCCGGCCGCCAGCGCCAGTCCAAGCCGCGCCCACGGACCAGCCGTCCAGGTCGAGAGGAAATCGCCAAGCATGGTGGTCAGCTTGCCGCCTTCGATGTGGAAGAAATGTCGGCTGGCGGCTGCGGATGGCACATGCGCAAAGAAGAAGGGCACCGTGAGGTGCCCTTCGTTCGTCGCCGGATGGCGAGTCGTCCAACTGGCGTGATCAGCTGGCGTGGAACGCCTGCTTGATGTCCCGCATCTGGTCATGGCCGCTGCGGACGGAGGTATAGACGTCGGCGATCACGGACAGCGTATGGGGCGAGATCTCGTCGTCCTTCATCGCGTCCTCGAATTTCGCCTTGATGTGATCCTCGCCGCGTTCGACCTCGTCGACCACTGCCTTGTTGTCGGCCTTGGTGAGGCTGGTGCGCAGGTTGACGAACATCCGGTGGGCCGAGGCCAGCACGGTGCCGTCATCCTCGGGCTTGCCGCCCAGCGAACGCACGCAGTTCTGCAGGGCCGACGCCGCGGTGCGGCGCTCGCCGGAGCGCGCGCGGAACAGCGAGACCAGCGGTTCGCTTTTCGCATCCTTGGCCGCTTCGGCGTAACCGTCGGCGCTGTCCAGGGTGGTTTCGATCAGGCTGTTGAGGGTCTTGATGTCGTGTTCGTTGTTCATGAGTTCTCCTTGCGGATTCCGATGTGGACCGTGGTGGCAGGGGAATCGCCGTGGACAAGTACACGGGAGGGCAGGTGACGGAAGCGCCACGGCTTTGTTCAGACCCGTGGCTTGCGTTCATCTTGATGGCGCGTTGTTGCACGGGTGGGCGCGCGTTGGAGAGGGGCGCGCATCGGCTGCTTGACTCTCGACCTTGATCCATGGTCTAGACTTGTCCGCATGAATACCAAAGCTCCCTCCCTGACCATCGGTGCTGTCGCCAGGCGCGTCGGCGTGGCGATCGACACGATCCGTTATTACGAGCGCGAAGGCCTGCTGCCCGAACCCGAACGGCGCGCTTCCGGCTATCGCAGTTACGGCGAGGGCGCGGTGACGCAGCTGCGCTTCATCCGCCGCGCCAAGGATCTCGGCTTCACGCTGGAGGAGATCCGCGAATTGCTGGCGCTCTCGGTGGATCGCCAGCGCGGGGTGAAGGCGGTGAAGCGGCGGGCGGAAAAGCGGCTGGCGGCCATCGAGCAGCGCATCGTCGAACTGCAGCGCGTGCGCGATGGACTGGCGCAACTGGTGGCCTCGTGCCCCGGACACGGCAAGCCGGAACAGTGTCCGATCCTGCGCGCGCTGAGCGACGACGAGGTGGCAGCATGAACGCGCAGGCGTGCTGCCACGGCAGCGACAACACGCCTTCGACGGCGACCGACCCGGTCTGCGGCATGACGGTTGATCCGGCCACGTCGAGGCATCAGTCCGTGCACGACGGGCAGACCTTCCATTTCTGCTGCGGCGGCTGCAAGGCGAAGTTCGAGGCGGAGCCGGCGCGCTATCTGGTCGCGACTGCCACGCACGAGCATGACCACGCCGCGCACGGTGATGCGCATGGCGCACACCTGGTGAAGGACCCGGTCTGCGACATGAGTGTGGACCCGCACACCGCGCAGCACCGCGCCGAACACGACGGTCGCCCGTACCACTTCTGCTCCGCACGCTGCCGCGAGAAGTTCATGGCTGATCCGGCCGCGTACCTGGGCGAACGCCAGCCCGCGCCGGCCGCGCCAGCCGGCACGGTCTACACCTGCCCGATGCATCCGGAAGTGCAGCAGGTCGGCCCCGGCCATTGCCCGAAGTGCGGCATGGCGCTGGAGCCGATGATGCCCTCGCTGGACGAGGATGATGGCGGCGAACTGCGGGCGATGACGCGGCGTTTCTGGTGGCTGGTGGCGCTGACTTTGCCGGTGTTTGCGCTGGCGATGGGGCCGCATCTGTTCGGCTGGCATCTGCCCGCGCCGTGGGATGGCGTGGCTGGCTGGGTCGAGGCGGTGCTGGCCAGCGTCGTGGTGCTGTGGGGCGGCGCGCCGTTCTTCGGGCGTGGCTGGCGCTCGCTCGGACTCTCCCTTCCGTCACTGCCGGATCGCGCCGGAGGCGGCTTGGCCGAGGCGCAAGGAAGAACGAGGGAGCGTATGTCGATACGCGACCGAGCGATGACGCAGCGCCACGGTCAAGCCGTCCCGGCCCACAGGGTTGCAAAGCAACGCGGTTCGGCAGTGACGGAAGGGAGAGTCCGCAGGCCATGGTCGCCGAACATGTATACGTTGATCGCGCTGGGCACCGGCGTGGCGTGGCTGTACAGCGCGGTGGCGTTCCTGCTGCCGGGCATTTTTCCGGACGGTTTCCGCGACATGCATGGCCGCGTCGCGGTGTACTTCGAATCGGCGGCGGTGATCGTCACCCTGGTCACGCTGGGCGATTTCCTGGAACTGCGCGCGCGGCGGCGCACCGGGGCGGCGCTCAAGGCGTTGCTGGGGCTGGCGCCGAAGACCGCGCGGCGGATCGCCGCCGATGGCAGCGAGGCCGACGTGCCGCTGGAGCAAGTGCAGGCCGGCGACGTGCTGCGCGTGCGTCCCGGCGAGAAGGTGCCGGTCGATGGCGTGGTGATCGACGGCCAGAGCCACGTCGACGAGTCGATGCTCACCGGCGAACCGATGCCGGTGGTCAAGGCGAAGGATGATGCGGTCACCGGCGGCACCGTGAACCAGGATGGCGCGCTGACCATGCGCGCGCAGAAAGTCGGCGGCGAAACCCTGCTGGCGCAGATCGTGGCGCTGGTGGCGGCCGCGCAGCGCAGCCGCGCGCCGTTGCAGCGCGTGGCCGACAAGGTCGCCGCGTGGTTCGTGCCGGCGGTGGTCGTGGCGGCCGTGCTGGCCTTCGCCGTGTGGGCGATGACGGGGCCGGAACCGCGCCTGGCGCATGCACTGATCGCGGCCGTGTCGGTGCTGATCATCGCCTGTCCCTGCGCGCTGGGCCTGGCCACGCCGATCTCGATCATGGTCGCCAGCGGGCGCGGCGCGCAGCACGGCGTGCTGTTCAAGGACGCCGGCGCGATCGAATCCCTGCGTGACATCGACACCCTGGTGGTGGACAAGACCGGCACGCTGACCGAGGGCAAGCCGGCACTGACCGAACTGGTGGTCCTCGGCAACCAGCCACGCGAACACTTGCTGGCGTTGGCCGCCGCGCTGGAGCGGCCGAGCGAGCATCCGCTGGCCCGCGCGATCGTCACTGCCGCCGATGCCGAAGGCGTGCCGTTACTGGCGGCCACGGAATTCCGCTCGCTGACCGGCAGCGGCGTCAGCGCGACGGTGGATGGCAGCACGGTGGCGCTGGGCAATGCCAGGCTGATGGCCGAGTCGCTTGCCGCCATCAGCGACGATGCCAACGCTCGCGCGGAACAACTGCGTCAACACGGCGCCACGGTGATGTTCCTCGCCGTCGACGGCACCCTCGCCGCGCTGCTGGCGGTGGCCGACCGCATCAAGCCCGACACGCCCGCGGCCATCCAGGCACTGCACGCGGCCGGCCTGCGCATCGTGATGCTCACCGGCGACAACGCCACCACCGCGCAGTCGGTGGCGCGCACGCTGGGCATCGACGAGGTGCATGCGGACGTCTCGCCGGCCGACAAGGCCGCCGTGGTGAACCGGCTCAAGGCCGAAGGCCGCCGCGTGGCGATGGCCGGCGACGGCATCAACGACGCGCCGGCGCTGGCCGCGTCCGACGTCGGCATCGCGATGGGCGGCGGCACCGACGTGGCGATGGAGAGCGCCTCGGTGACCCTGGTCAGGGGTGAGCTGGGCGCGATCGTGCGTGCGCGCAAGCTGTCGCAGGCCACCGTGGGCAACATCCACCAGAACCTGTTCTTCGCCTTCGTCTACAACGCCGTCGGCGTGCCGCTGGCAGCCGGCGTGCTGTATCCGTGGTTCGGCATCACGCTGTCGCCGATGATCGCGGCGCTGGCGATGAGCCTCAGCTCGGTGTCGGTGGTCAGCAATGCCTTGCGGCTGCGGCGCGCACCGCTGTGAGGCCTGCGTCGTGACGATTGTCACCGGCGATGCTTGACGGTGGCGACTGTGGCCGGTGGCGGTGCCCGTTCGATCATGCTCCCGCACCACGGTGGTGCCGGAGAGCATCCATGAACGTCATTCCCGAAACCCGCGGCACGCTCGACAGATACCTGCCCCTGCTGCTCGGCCTGATGGCTGCGCTGTTTGTGGGCAGGGCGCTGAGGAAGACCCTGTGGAGCGCGTTCGCCCTGTACATGGCCTTGCACTACAGCGGCATTCGTCCGTTTGGCTGAGCGTTGCCCTAGACTTCGTGCCTACCGTTCGCGCACCGGCGCGAACGCTGCCACTCCCCAGCACAAAGTCACCGCATGAGCCGCACACTCGCCGAATGGCTGGCGTACCAGGAACGCGTCAACGTCCACAGCATCGAGCTGGGCCTCGAACGGGTCCGCGAGGTGTGGCAGCGGATGGGCGCACCGGCGCCGGCGCGACAGGTGATCACCGTCGCCGGCACCAATGGCAAGGGTTCCACGGTGGCCTTGCTGGAGGCGATGCTGCGCGCTGCGGGCCGCCGCGTGGGGGCATTCACCTCGCCACACCTGCTGGCCTACAACGAGCGCGTGCGCATCGACGGGGCGGATGCCGATGATGCGGTGCTGATCGCCTCGTTCGAGCGCATCGAGGCCGCGCGGGGCAGCATCCCGCTGACCTATTTCGAGTTCGGCACGCTGGCCGCGCTGGACCTGTTCGCGCGGGCCGGGCTCGACGTGGCCGTGCTGGAAGTGGGGCTGGGCGGACGGCTGGATGCGGTCAACATCATCGACGCCGACGCGGCGATCATCACCACGATCGACCTGGACCACATGGACTGGCTCGGCCCGGATCGCGACAGCATCGGCCGCGAGAAGGCCGGCATCGCGCGGGCCGGGCGCCCGGCGATCGTGGGCGAGCTGGACCCGCCAGCGGGTCTGCTCGCCGCACTGGAAGCCTGCGGCGCCCGGGTCGAGCGGGCCGGCATCGATTTCAGCGTCGAGCGCCATGCGGACGGCTGGCGCTGGCGCCACCGCGACGGCAGTGCGATGGAACTGCCCGATCCGGCCCTGTCCGCACCGGTGCAGTACGCGAACGCGGCGGCGGCGATTGCCGCGCTGCACGCGCTGGGCGACGAGAGGCTGACGCCCAGCGCGTTCTTCGCCGCGATCAGCGTGGGCCTGCACGAGGTGCGTGTGCCGGCGCGACTGCAGCTGATCAGCGGCGAGGTTCCGATCATGGTGGATGTCGGGCACAACCCGCAGGCCGCCCGCGCCCTGGCCGAATGGCTGGACGCGCGACCGTCGAGCACAGTGCGTGCCGTCTACGGCGCGCTCGCCGACAAGGATGCCGCGGGGGTGATCGCGGCGCTCGGCGACCGTGTCGATCACTGGCACCTGGCCGGACTGGACCAGGACAGTCCGCGCGGCATGAGCGTCGACGCGCTGGGCACCATCCTGCGACAGACCCTGCCGCAGGCCTCGTGCACGACGCACCCCAACGTGGCGGCGGCGTTGCAGGCGGCGCGTGCCGCCGCGAAAGCGGGCGACTGCATCCTCGCGTTCGGCTCGTTTTTCGTGGCCACGGCGGTGCTGGCTGAACACGCGGCCATGGCGGGCATCGTCGACGCCGGATGACCGTTGCCCGCGGCAGGTATAATCGCCGCGTTGTGCACTGCCTTTGCCGTCCTGGAGCGATAACTTGAAAACACGCCTGCTGGGAGCCGCCGTCCTGATTGCCTTGGCGGTTCTGTTCGTGCCGATGTTCTTTTCCAGTACGCCGCCAGCCCCCGGTGGCGACCAGGCCGTCAGCTTGGCGATTCCACCGGCACCCGATCGCGACCTGCAGACCCGCACCATGAGCCTTGCGCCTGACGCCGCCAGTGCCTCGGGCACGGTCGCGCCACCCGCCGAAACGGTGACGCCCGGATCGGGCGACCGGCTGGCCACGGTGAATATCGGCTCCAGTCGTCCGCGCGATGTGGAGACCGATCCGCAGGCCGGCCAGGCGCCGCCGCCGACCACGGTGACGATCGGTTCGGGCGCGTCGCCCAGCCAGCCGGTGATTCCGCAGCGTAACAATCCGGTGACGACGACCCCGCCGGCGGCGAGCAAGCCGCCCGCCTCCGTCGAACCGGCCAAGCCGGTGGCGGCCACCCCGAAGCCCGCGCCGACACCTGCCGCGGTCGGTCGTGGCAACTACACGCTCAACCTCAGCGCCTACGCCAGCGCCGCCGGCGCGGCCAGCCTCGAACGCCGCGTGCGCGCCTTGGGCTATCCGGTCAGCGGCCAGGCGATCACCCAGGCCGGCAAGCCGCGCACCCTGGTCACCGCCGGACCGTTCGAGACGCGTGCCGCGGCCGAGGCGGCCCGGCTGAAGATCACCCAGTCGATCCCCGGCGTGCCGGCGCGGCTGGAACAGGACGCCAGTCGCGACAGCGCTCCGGCCAGCGCACCCGTGGCCCGCGAGTCCGCCAGGGCCGGCGGCTGGGCGGTCCAGCTGGCGGCGGTCAGCGCCCAGGCCGACGCGATCGCACTGCGCGACAAGCTGCGTGCGAACGGTTTCGACAGCTTCGTCGATTCGGTGCAGGCCAGCGGCAAGCAGTTGTGGCGCGTGCGTGCCGGTCCGCAGACCCAGCGCGCCGACGCGCAGCGCCTGCACGACCAGATCAAGGCGAAGCTGGGCATCGACGGCAACGTCGTCCCGGTGCCCTGAGTTCAGCGGCAAGCTGGCGAACCCATGAACTGGACCGACTACATCATCCTTGGCGTGCTGGCCCTGTCCGTTCTGGTCGGTCTTTGGCGCGGGCTGGTTTCCGAGGTGCTGGCGCTGGTGATCTGGATCGCCGCGTTCTGGGTGGCGTGGAGTTTCGGCCCGGCGGTGGCCCGACATTTCGAGCACGTGATCGAGCTGCCTTCGGCGCGGATCATCGTGGGTTACGGCCTGTGCTTCGTCGCCGTGCTGATTCTGGGTGCGCTGCTGCGCTTCGTGATCAGCCGGCTGGTCGAAAGCACCGGACTGTCCGGTACCGACCGCCTGCTCGGCATGCTGTTCGGCCTGGTGCGTGGCGTGCTGCTGGTGACCCTGCTGGTGTTCCTGATCGGCTTCACCGCATTCACCCGCGACCCGTGGTGGCAGCAGTCCGTGCTGCTGCCGCAGTTCCAGCACGTGGCCGCATGGCTGGGCCAGCAGGTGCCGCCCGGCGTGCGCGACTACATCCATCCGCCAACCGTGCTCGATCGCCTGTCCGGCTTGCCCGCGACCCTGCCAGCCTCCATATCCGGCGCGTCACCCGCCCCGGCGGCGACCTCCATCCATCCGGCATCGCCGGCCGCAGCCAGCTCGGCCGCGCCGCCCCGGAATTTCTGAACACATCTCCCGAAGCAGGCAACAACCATGTGCGGAATCATCGGCATTGTCGGTACCACCGAAGTGGCATCGGCACTTTATGACGGACTGACGGTACTGCAGCACCGCGGCCAGGACGCTGCCGGCATCGCCACCGTGGATGGCTCGCGGCTGCGCCTGCACAAGGGCAACGGCCTGGTCCGCGACGTGTTCGGGCAGAGCGCGATGGCGGGCCTGCGCGGGCGCATCGGCATCGGTCACTGCCGTTACCCCACTGCCGGCTCGGAAGGTTCGTCCGAGGCGCAGCCGTTCTACGTGAATTCGCCCTACGGCATCGCGTTTGCCCACAACGGCAACCTGGTCAACACCGACGCGCTGCGCCGCGAGATGTTCGAGGGCGATCGCCGCCACATCAACACCGAATCCGACTCCGAGGTGCTGCTGAACGTGCTGGCGCACGAGCTGCAGATCCAGGATCGCATGGCGTTGACGCCGGACCACATCTTCAAGGCGGTGGCCGGCGTGCATGCGCGGGCCCGCGGCGGTTATGCCTGCATCGCGCTGCTGCTGGGCTACGGCCTGATCGCGTTCCGCGACCCCAACGGCATCCGCCCGCTGGTGCTGGGCGAGCGGGTCACCGGGGAAGGCCGTGAGTACGCGGTGGCCTCGGAGTCGGTGGCCCTGGACATCCTGGGCTTCAGGCGCATTCGCGACGTGGCGCCGGGCGAGGCGGTGATCATCACCGACGACGGCCAGTTGCACAGTCGCCGCTGCGCCGAGGGCGCGACGCATACGCCGTGCATCTTCGAATACGTGTACCTGGCGCGGCCCGACTCGATGATCGAGGACGTCTCGGTGTACAAGGCGCGCCTGCGCATGGGCGAGAAGCTGGCCGAGAAGATCCTGCGCCTGCGCCCGGATCACGGCATCGACGCGGTGATCCCGATTCCCGACACCGCGCGCACCGCGGCCAGCGCGCTGGCCGGCGCGCTCGGCGTGCCGTTCCGCGAGGGCTTCGTCAAGAACCGCTACATCGGCCGCACCTTCATCATGCCGGGGCAGGGCGAGCGGGTGAAATCGGTGCGCCGCAAGCTCAACGCGATCGACCTGGAGTTCCGCAAGAAGAACGTGCTGCTGGTGGATGACTCGATCGTGCGTGGCACGACCTCGAAGCAGATCATCCAGATGGCCCGCGACGCCGGCGCCAAGAACGTCTATTTCGCCTCCGCCGCGCCGCCGGTGCGTTACCCGAACGTCTACGGCATCGACATGCCGTCCACCTCGGAGCTGGTCGCCGCCGGACACACGGAGCAGGAAGTGGAGCGGGTGCTGGGCGCCGACTGGCTGATCTACCAGGACCTGAAGGACCTGATCTGGGCGGTGCAGGACGGCAACGAGAACCTGCAGCAGTTCGACACCTCCTGCTTCTCTGGCGAGTACGTCACCGGCCTCGACCAGCGTTACCTGGAGCAGATCGAGATGCTGCGCTCGGACGACGCCAAGGCGGCACGGCGCGTCGTCTGAATCCGTGCCTCGTGACTGATCTCCACGCTGCTGCCAGGCGCTGCCTCGACGCCACCGACCCGGCCGAGAAGCTGCGCCTGACCCACGAGACCTGGCAAGCCTTTCTCGCCGGCGAGTTGCGTGCCGATCCCGACTCGCCGCCACCGGAGCCGATCGGCGCGCCCGGCCGCCCGGCGAAGCCGCAACTGGTCAATGCACGCCAGGTGCCGCAGCGCGGGCTGGGCAGCGCCGAAGGGCGGGCCGCGCTGGTGCATGCGGTGGCGCACATCGAGTTCAACGCGATCAACCTGGCTTGGGACGCGGTCTACCGCTATCGCGGCAAGCCCGCCGACTATTACCGCGACTGGGCCAGTTGCGCCCATGACGAGGCCCGGCACTTCGCCATGCTTGCGGCACGGCTGGCCGAGCTGGGCCATGCCTACGGCGACTTCGACGCGCACGACGGCCTGTGGGCGATGGCCGAGAAGACCGCCGCGCACGATACCGCCCGGATGGCGCTGGTGCCCCGCGTACTGGAGGCGCGCGGACTGGACGTCACGCCCGGCATGATCGAGCGCCTGCGCAAGCTGGGCGACGAGCGCACCGCGGCGATTCTGGAAGTGATCCTGCGCGAGGAAGTGGCCCACGTCGCCGCCGGCACCCGCTGGTACCGGCACTGCTGCGAGCGCGACGGCGTCGATCCGATCGACACCTTTTTCGTCCTGCTGCGCGACTACATGGGTGCGACCCTGCGCGGCCCGTTCAACCGGCCGGCTCGGCTGGAGGCGGGCTTCCTGGAAGAGGAACTGGATCGCCTGGCGGCGCTGTCGCCGGTGCCGGGCTGACCGGGCCGGCGGAGAGGCAAATAAAAAAACCGGCCTGGGGCCGGCGGCGAGGCCAAATAAAAAAGCCGGCCTGAGGCCGGCGGCGAGGCCAAATAAAAAAGCCGGCCTGAGGCCGGCTTTTTCATCGAATTTTGGTCGGGGTGACAGGATTCGAACCTGCGACTTCTACGTCCCGAACGTAGCGCTCTACCAGGCTGAGCTACACCCCGTGGGAAGCCGCGTATCTTAATCGCGGATCGGGAGCTTGGCAACAGGTTTGCGCGATCGGCCTGGCCACGACGCTGGGGAAGGCTGCTGGCGTTCTGTTAATCTTGACGGCTGCCGTCGCGCGGCCCCGCGCGACGGAATGTCCACCCTGTCAGTAGAGGATTCCATGGCGCTTACCCCGGCCCGCACCATGCCCGGCGTGCTCGAGCTGCTGCCGCTCGACCAGATCGCATTCCAGCGCATGCTCGACGTGATCCGCCGCAATTACGAGCGTTTCGGCTTCCTGGCCATCGAAACCCCGGTCATCGAGTTCTCCGACGTGCTGCTGACCAAGACCGGCGGCGAGACCGAGCGCCAGGTCTATTTCGTGCAGTCCACCGGCGCGCTCAACGCGGCCGGCAAGGTCGACGAAGGCATGCCGGAGCTGGCGCTGCGCTTCGACCTCACCGTGCCGTTGGCGCGTTACGTGGCCGAGCACGAGCGCGACCTGAGCTTCCCGTTCCGTCGCTACCAGATGCAGAAGGTGTACCGCGGCGAGCGGGCCCAGCGCGGGCGCTTCCGCGAGTTCTACCAGTGCGACATCGACGTGATCGGCAAGGACGCGCTGTCGGTGCGCTATGACGCCGAGATTCCAGCGGTGATCCACAGCGTGTTCCGCGAGCTGGACATCGGCCCGTTCACCATCCACATGAACAACCGCAAGCTGATGCGCGGCTACTTCGAAAGCCTGGGCGTGCTCGACGCCGAGCAGCAGATGTTGGTGCTGCGCGAGGTGGACAAGCTGGACAAGCGCGGCGCCGACTACGTGCGCGACACGCTGACCGGCGCCGCCTTCGGCCTCGACGCCGAGGTGACGGCGAAGATCCTCGCCTTCGTGCAGGTGCGCTCCACCTCGCTGCAGGACGCGCTGGACAAGCTCGATGCGCTGGGCCCCGGCCCGGAGGCGATGGAGCAGGGCCGCGCCGAGCTGAAGGAGGTGCTGAACCTGATCCATGCGTTCGGCGTGCCCGAAAGCGCGTACGCGCTGAACCTGTCGATCGCCCGCGGCCTCGACTACTACACCGGCACGGTCTACGAAACGACATTGAACGATCACCCGCAGATCGGCTCGATCTGTTCCGGCGGTCGCTACGAGAACCTGGCCGGCCAGTACACCAAGTCGCACCTGCCCGGCGTGGGCATCTCGATCGGCCTGACCCGGTTGTACTGGCAGCTGCGCGACGCCGGCCTGATCGACACGGCCAAGAGCACGGTCGACGTGCTGGTGACCCAGATGGACGAAGCGCAGCTGCCCGCCTACCTGGCGCTGGCCGGCGAACTGCGCGGCGCCGGCATCGCCACCGAGGTGGTGCTGGAAGGAGGCAAGCTGGGCAAGCAGTTCAAGTACGCCGACCGCGCCGGCATCCGCTTCGTGATCGTGCTGGGCGAAGACGAAATCGCCAAGGGCGTGGTCACGGTCAAGGACCTGCGCCGCGAGGACCAGTTTGAAGTGGCGCGCAGCGAGCTGATCAAGACGCTGCGCGTGGAGCTGGAGCAGGCCGCGGCGATGGGCTGATGGCGCGGATGGTCTGAGGCAGGGCGTCGCCTCTCACCTCCCTCATTGCCACGAAGACGGGAGGCGCTTCACGACAGCGAAGCTGGCAGTCCGACTTCACGTCGCGGCAAATTCACAATGGATTTCCGCCTTCGCGGGAATGGCGCAACAAATGCGGAGCATTTTTCAGTGAGCAAGACGATTCTTCTCGACGGCAGCAGCCTGACGCGTGCGCAGCTGGTGGCGGTGGCGCGGCAGGGGGCGTCGGTGGCGCTGGATCAGGCGCAACTCGCACGCGTGCAGCGCGCCGCGGATTTCCTCGCCGAAAAGGTCAGCTGCGGGGAGCCGACCTACGGCGTCACCACCGGCTTCGGCAGCAACGCCGACAAGCTGCTGGGCGCGCACCGCGTGCGCGACGAGCTGCCGGTCAGCCACGCCGGCGCGCCGGAGGGCACGCTGATGGAGGAACTGCAGCACAACCTGATCATCACCCACGCGGTTTGCGTGGGTAAGCCCTTTGGCGAGGACGTGGTGCGGGCGATGTTGCTGATCCGCATCAACACCTTGATGCGCGGGCACTCGGGCATCCGCGTCAGCACGCTCGAAGCGTTGACCGCGATGCTCAATGCCGGCGTGGTGCCGGTGGTGCCGGAGAAGGGTTCGGTGGGCGCCAGCGGCGACCTGGCGCCGCTGTCGCATCTGGCGATCGTGCTGCTGGGCGGCGGCGAGGCGTTCCATCGCGGCGAGCGGATGAGCGGTGGCGAGGCGCTGAAGCGCGCCGGACTCCAGCCGATCCGCCTGTCGTTCAAGGAAGGCCTGGCGCTGAACAACGGCACCGCGCAGATGCTGGCCACCGGCGCGCTGGCGCTGGACACGCTGGAGGCCTTGCTGGATACGGCCGACGTGGCGGCGGCGATGACACTCGACGCGTTCGCCGGCCGCAGCGGCGCGCTGCGCCCCGAAGTGCACGCCCTGCGCCCGCATCCGGGGCAGGTGGACGTGGCGGCGCGCGTGCGCGAGCGGCTGGCCGGCTCGACCCTGCTCGACATTCCGTATCACCTGGTGCCGCGCTTCAAGTCGTGGACTGCCGAGGCGTGGAGCGAACCGGACGACCAGGCGCTCAGCTTCGACATCGGCTGGGACTGGGTGCCGGCCAACCAGCGCCACGGTCGCGAGGCGTTCTACAGCCGCTTCCTGCCGTTCAAGGGCGGCAAGAAACACCAGCCACAGGATGCCTACAGCCTGCGCTGCATGCCGCAGGTGCATGGCGCGGTGCGCGATGCGTGGGCGCAGGCGTGCCGGGTGTTCGACATCGAACTGAACTCGGTCACCGACAATCCGCTGATCTTCCCCGACAACGACGATGCGCAGTTCATCGAGGAGCAGGTGATCTCGGCCGGCCACTTCCACGGCATGCCGCTGGCGCTGGCGATGAGCTACGTGAAGGCGGCGATCCCGGTGCTGGCGTCGATCTCCGAGCGCCGGCTCAACAAGCTGGTCGACCCGGCCACGAATGATGGCTTGCCGGCCTTCCTCACCGGCAACGAGGATGGCACCGATTCCGGTTTCATGATCGTGCAGTACACCGCGGCGGCGCTGGTCAACGACCTGGCCACCCGGGCGCATCCGGCCAGCGTGTACTCGGTGCCGACCAGCGCGAATGCCGAGGACCACGTCTCGATGGGCGCCAACGAGGCGCGCCACGTGCTGGAGATGATGGAAGACCTCGGCCACGTGCTGGCGCTGGAGCTGTACACCGCGGCACAGGCGCTGGACTACCGCCAGGAGATGCTCAACGCGGCGCGCCGGCTGGCCACGCGCGGGGGCTGGCAGGCGCTGGCGGCGAAAATCGCCAACGCGCCACGCGAAGACCAGCCGCATCATCCGCAGTTCGTCGCCGAGGTGCAGCAACTGGCCGCGGCACTGGCCGGTGCGGGCGATTTCCACGCCGGCGCCAGCGTGCGCGAAGCCCATGCGACGTTGCGCGGGCAGATCGGCTTCATGCATCGCGACCGCGCGATGGACGGCGACATTCGTGCGGTCTGCGCACTCGTGCGGGATGGCGCGTTCCGCGCCGGCCACTGATTCGACTTTCCAGGAAATACATCTCATGAGCCTGATCCAGACCCCGGTGTCCTACGGCGAACTGATCGACAAGATCACCATCCTCGAAATCAAGTCGCGCCGCATCGCCGACGAGGCGAAACTGGCCAACGTGCGCAACGAGCTGGACCTGCTCAATGCCACCTGGGCCAACGATGCCGCCTCGCAAACCGATATCTCGGACGAGCGCGCCCGCCTGCTGGCGGTGAACGAGCTGCTGTGGGACATCGAGGACAGGATCCGCCTGAAGGAGCGCGCCCAGGCGTTCGACCAGGAGTTCATCGAGCTGGCGCGCGCGGTGTATTTCCGCAACGACGAACGGGCCGCGTTCAAGCGCGAGATCAATCTCAAGCTCGGCTCGCAACTGGTCGAGGAAAAGTCGTACCAGGATTACCGCGCGGTGTAATGCCTACAGAAGCCCCGTATCGCGCGCCGCAGCCTCGTAGCGTTCGACCACGTCGTCGACGCTGATCAGGTCCATCACGCCGGGCTTCTCGATCTTGCTGCCCCAGGGAAGCTCGCTGGCCGGCTTGCCCAGATACTTGTGCGCCGCCTCGTCGTATTTGTTCACGCACCAGCGGCGGTCGGAGTACGGTCCGGAGCGATCCGGATTGCTCGCGGCGTGCAGGCCCAGCACCTTCGTGCCCACCGCGTTGGCCATGTGCATCGGGCCGGAGTCGGGAGTCAGCAGCAGCTGCGCCCGGCCCAGCATCGCCAGCAGCTTCTTCAGCGTGTCCTTGCCGGTGAGGTCGAGCGGCGGGCGCTGGCAGGCCGCCAGCACCCCATCGGCCATCGCCCGTTCGCCGGCGGAGGGCCCGCCGATCAGCGCCACGCGCCAGCCACGGGTGGCGGCATGATCCATGACCGCCGCGTAGCGCTCCGGCCGCCAGTTGCGCAGCGCGTGACTGGAGGTGGGACTGACCAGCAGGGTGGGCACGTCACCGGGCAGCTGTTCGGCGGCCCACGCATGCGCCTCGTCCGGGATCGGTATGTCCCAGCGCACCCGGGTCTGCTTCAGGCCGAGCGGCTCGCAGAAACTGCCGATCGCATCGAGCACGTGTTCGCCACTGCGCGCAGGGATGCGCTCGTTGATGACCAGCCCGTGCAGATCCTTCGAACGCGCGCGGTCATAGCCGACGCGGCGATCGGCGCTGATGCCCAGGCTCAGCAGGTTCGAGCGCATCGCCACCTGCATCTGCAGCAGGGCATCGAAGCGCCGTCCGCGCAGCGCCGCGTGCACCGCGCGCATGCCGGCCCAGCCGGCGGCCTTGTCGAAGGTGACGAACTCCACGCCGGGCAGGTCGCCGACCAGCTTGCGTTCGAGCTTGCCCACGATCCACGTCAGCGACGTGTCCGGCCATGCCTGCTGCAGGGTGCGCAGCAGCGGCACCACGTGGGTGACATCGCCGATGGCGGAGGTGCGCAGCAGGCAGATCGAGGCGGGTGTCGGGTTCGGGGTCATGGGGCCTGGGTTAGAATCGTGGGCATTCACCGGGCATGATGATGCAGGAACGAACCCACAACGATGCCGAAGGCGCGATTCTGTTCGACGCGACGGTGTCGTCACAAGTCGGGCAAGAATGGTTCGCCGCGGATTACTGGGGCGAGCGCGGTGCGTTGCGGACGCAGTCGGGTGGCCGCGGTGGTGTCGCGATCATCACCACGCCGATCGGCGAGTGCGTGCTGCGGCATTATCGCCGCGGTGGCCTGGTGGCGGCACTGATGGGTGATCGCTACCTGTGGACGGGCGCCGCGCGCAGCCGTCCGTTTGCGGAATTCCGCCTGCTGGCCGAGATCGCCCGACTGGAGTTGCCAGGCCCGGCCGTGGTGGCCGCGCGCTATCGCCGGCATGGTCTGTTCTACAGCGCCGACCTGATCACCCGCCGCATCGCCGACGCGCAGACCCTGGCCGAATGCCTGGCAAGCGGGCGGATGGACGGCGAACTGGCCGAAGAAGTCGGCGCGCTGGTGGCACGCTTTCACCGCGCCGGCGTCTGCCACGCCGATCTCAATGCGCACAATGTGCTGGTGACGCCGGAGCAGCTGTACCTGATCGACTTCGATCGCGGACGCATGCGCATTCCCGCCGAAAGCTGGCAACAGGCCAATCTGCAACGCCTGCGCCGTTCGCTGCTCAAGCTGGGCGCTGCTGCCGCGGGCGAAGCGGCGTTCGAGGAAACCCTCTGGCAACCCCTGCTGTATCGCTACGGGCGTACGCTCAATCCATGAACTGGCATCTGAATTTTCTCGGCGTGGGCGCGGCGCACGCGGCGGAGCTCGGCTCCTCCGCGGCGGTGCTCGAGCGCGATGGTGTGCCCCTGCTGCTGATCGATTGCGGCCCCGACACGCTGGACCGCTACATGGCGACCTACGACGCGCTGCCGTCGGCCATCTTCATCACGCACACCCACATGGATCACGTCGCCGGGCTCGAGCGACTGTTCATCAAGTTGTGGTTCGACGAACACCTGCGCGGCAACACCCGCCTCTTCCTGCATGCCGGCCTGATGCCCTGGTTGCAGGCGCGGGTGGCCGATTATCCCGGGGTGCTGGCCGAGGGCGGCGTGAACTTCTGGGAAGCCTTCCGGCTGATCCCGTGCACGCGCGGATTCTGGCTGGACGGTTTGTGGTTCGACGTGTTCGCCACCCGCCACCACGTGCCGGGAACCTCGTACGGACTCGCCCTGGATGACTGCTTCGCCTATACCGGCGACACCCGGCCGATCCCCGAAGTGCTGACGCGCCATGCCGGTGGTGCGGCACTGATCGCCCATGACTGCAGCCTGGTCGGCAACCCCTCGCACACCGGCATCGACGACATCGAACGCGAATACCCCCGGGCACTGCGCCGGCAGATGATTCTCTACCACTACGGCAGCGCTGCCGATGGTGAAGCGCTGGCCGCCCGTGGTTATCGTGTGGCTGCCACGGGCGAGCGTGTTGCGCTGGCGCCACCTTCTGCGTCTCGCGCTGATGCTGGCTGAGCGACCTGGTCGCTTGCCTGTATCCGAGCCTGCGGCTATCCTTCCGCTTCTTTGTCGGGCAACGCATGCCTGGCAGAGGCGGTTTCACCCATGCGGAGAGGTGTCCGAGTGGTTGAAGGAGCACGCCTGGAAAGTGTGTATAGGGTAAAACCTATCGCGGGTTCGAATCCCGCTCTCTCCGCCAGTGAGTGAAACCGTACGACGCAGGCTGAGGTTCGACAAATTCGTCTGGAACGAATTTGGACAGCCGCAGGCTGGCCCCTCGCGGAGCTAGGGGTGAGGTCCAGGATGGGCCGAGCAATCCCGCTCTCTCCGCCAGAATTCGAGTAGTGCGACAGCCTTGACGGGCTGGCGCAACAGCAAGACAACCAAGCGATATCGGTTGACGTCCATGGTGGCCCCGTCGGTCCCCCCGCGACGATAGTTCGCAAACTCCGCCAGGTCCGGAAGGAAGCAACGGTAGCGAATGATTCGGGTGCCGGGGTGTGGCTGGCGGGGCCGCCGCCATTTCGGGCGTGCCGTTACTGACTTGGCCGCCCCGACTTGGCACAATCGGTCTTTGCCCCAACGTTGGTAGCCATGTCCTATCAAGTACTCGCCCGCAAGTGGCGTCCGCGCAAGTTCGCCGAACTGGTCGGGCAGGAACACGTGGTGCGTGCGCTGACCAACGCGCTTGATACCGGCCGCATGCACCACGCGTACCTGTTCACCGGCACCCGCGGCGTCGGCAAGACCACCATCGCGCGCATCTTCGCCAAGTCGCTGAACTGCGAGCGCGGCCAGTCGGCCGATCCATGCGGCGAGTGCTCGGTCTGCGTGGCGGTGGACGAGGGGCGCTTCGTCGACCTGCTGGAGATCGATGCGGCCAGCAATACCGGCGTGGACGACGTGCGCGAGGTGATCGAGAACGCGCAGTACGCGCCGTCGCGCGGCCGCTTCAAGGTGTACCTGGTCGACGAGGTGCACATGCTGTCGAAGAACGCGTTCAACGCGTTGCTGAAGACGCTGGAAGAACCGCCGCCGCACGTGAAGTTCCTGCTTGCCACCACCGACCCGCAGAAGCTGCCGGTCACGGTGCTGTCGCGCTGCCTGAAGTTCAACCTGAAGCGGCTGCTGCCGGAGCAGATCTCCGGCCAGATGCGGCACATCCTGGGCGCCGAGAACATCAGCTACGACGACAGCGCGATCGGTGAGCTGGCGCGCGCCGCCGACGGTTCGCTGCGCGATGGCCTGTCCTTGTTGGATCAGGCGATTGCCTACGGCGGCGGTGCGTTGCATGCCGACGACGTGCGCACCATGCTGGGCAGCGTGGCGCGCGGACAGGTGCTGGGCGTGCTCGATGCGCTGGCCGCCGGCGATGGCGAGCGGCTGCTGGTCGAGTGCCGGCAGATCGCGTCGTATTCGCCGGATTTCGGCGGCGTGCTGGACGACATCGCCAGCGTGCTGCACCGCCTGCAACTGATTCAGCTGATCCCCGGCTATCGCCCCGACGAAGCCAGCGAGGACGACGGCGAGCTGGCGTCGCTGGCCGAACGCATCGCGCCCGAAGACGTGCAGCTGTACTACCAGATCGCCACCTCGGGCCGGCGTGATCTCGCGCTGGCACCGGATGCGCGCACCGGTTTCGAGATGGCCCTGCTGCGCATGCTGGCGTTCCGTCCCGGCGACGGCGCGCCGTCGGCGCGCGTCGAGCGACCGGCGAGCAGTCAAGCCGCCGCGCCGCGCCCGCCCGCGCCTGCGCGTGCTTCCGCGACGCCGGCACGTGCAGTGGAAGTTTCTGCTCCACCGGTAGCCGCTGCGCCCGCGCCCGCGGCAGCCGTTCCCGTGACACGCGACGCCGATGGCCTGCCCGATTGGGAATCGCTGATCGAGCGCGCCGGCCTGCGCGGCCCGTTCAGCGTGCTGGCGCAGAACGCCATCCTGCGTGAACGCGACGGCCAGACCCTGGTGCTGGCCCTGCAACCGGCACACATGAGCATGGCGGTCGAGCCGATGGTCAGCCAGATGGAGGAGCGCATCGGCAACGCGCTGGGCGAGCGCATCAAGCTGCGTTTCGTGAGCCAGAACCAGGCCGCCGCCGCGCAGACCCCCGCGGCTCGCGCCGCGCAGGCACGCAACAGCGCACAGGCCGCTGCCGAGCAGGCGATCGAGGACGATCCGCTGGTGCAGACGCTGAAGCGCGATTTCGGCGCACGCGTGGTGCCGCAATCCATCAAGCCCTTTGACAACGAATCCGGAGCCAGGTGATGAGAGGACAGATCGGTCAGCTGATGCAGCAGGCCCAGCGCATGCAGGAAGACATGAAGCGCGCGCAGGAGGAAATCGCCAAACTGGAAGTCACCGGCAGCGCCGGCGGCGGCCTGGTCAGCGTGGTGATGACCGGCGCCCACGAAGTCCGCCGCGTGCAGATCGACCGGCAGACCTTCGCCGACGATCCCGAAATGGCCGAAGACCTGGTCGCCGCCGCGATCAACGACGCGGTGAACAAGGTGGCCCAGGTCAGCAAGGATCGCCTCGGCGGCGTCACCGCCGGCATGAACCTGCCGGCCGGCTTCAAGATGCCGTTTTGAGGCTGGGAATGGGGAATCGGAACGTCAAGAGCATGAAACGCCTCGCTCCGCTTCTGCCATTCCCGATTCCCGATGCCCCATTCCCGGATATTGCATGAGCGGCTCCCCACTTCTTGCCGAACTGATCGAAGCGCTGCGCTGCCTGCCCGGGGTAGGCGGCAAGAGCGCGCAACGGATGGCCTTCCATCTGCTGGAGCGTGAGCGCGATCGCGGTCTGAAACTCGCGGCGGTGATGGAACAGGCGATGCAGCGCATCGGTCATTGCGAGCGCTGCCGCAATTTCAGCGAAGAACCCCTGTGCGCGCTGTGCGCCAGCGCCACGCGTGACCGCCAGGTACTTTGCGTGGTGGAGTCGCCGACCGATCTGGCGGCGATCGAGCAGGCCACCGGTTTTCGCGGCCAGTATTTCGTGCTGATGGGTCGCCTGTCGCCGCTCGATGGCCTGGGGCCGGAAGAGCTGGGCCTGCTGCAGCTGAGCCAGCGCCTGGGCGAGGGCGAGGTCGAGGAGCTGATCATCGCCACCAACCCCACCGTGGAAGGCGAAGCCACGGCGCATTACCTGGCCCAGCTGGCCCGCGCCGGCGGCGTGCGGCCGACCCGGCTGGCGCATGGCGTGCCGCTGGGCGGCGAACTGGAATACGTCGACCGCAGCACGCTGGCACACGCCTTCGGCGGTCGCCAGCTGCTGGACTGAAGCCTTGATCCCGAGGGAGCCCGACATGAGCGACACGATTTTCAGCAAGATCATCCGGCGCGAGATACCGGCGGACATCGTCTACGAAGATGACGAGGTGCTGGCTTTCCGCGACCTCAACCCGCAGGCGCCGGTGCACGTGCTGTTCATTCCCAAGCGGCCGCTGGCCACGCTCAACGACGCGGTGGCGGGCGATGCGGAACTGCTCGGCAAGCTGCTGCTGGCGGCGGCGAGCTACGCCAAGTCGGAGGGCTTTGCCGAGCAGGGCTATCGCACCGTGATCAACTGCAACGAGGATGGCGGCCAGACCGTGTTCCACCTGCACGTGCATCTGCTCGCCGGCCGCCGGCTGCACTGGCCGCCGGGCTGAGAGTGGAGCCAGAAAAACGCCGGCTGTGAGCCGGCGTTTTTCTGGATGCTTATTTCTTCCTCATTTCTTCGGCGGCGGGGGCGGGCGCACCACGATCACCCGGCGCGGATAGAAGCCGCCATAGGGGTAACCACCCCAGTACGGACCAAAGCCCGGGCCCCAGAACGGGTCATAGAAGCCTGGCGGATAGTTCACCACCACCGGCCGCTTCGGCCACAGGTAGACCACGTCGGCCTCCACCCGCGGGTAGGCGTAGTCGAACTCGCCGACCTTCTGCGACACCGTGCCGTGCAGGGTGCCGGTGACGGTCAGCTCGCGGCCGCGAACGAACACTTCCGGATCGTAGAAGCCATCGCGGCAGGCCACGAAGCGGCCGAGATTCTCGCCGTTGCTGCCGGCCGTGGGGCGCGCCTGGCTGTCGAGCGGGCGGGACAGCAGGTAGAAGCAGGTCTGCTGCGGACCCGGCTCGGTCTTGATGATTTCGCCGCCCCAGCGCACGTGCGTGCCGCCGGCGCCGCCTTGCTGTGCGCTTGCGGTGGACACGTCGGCGTAGGTGCCTTCCAGCGGTTTCGGAATCGTCGCGCAGCCTGCCAGCAAGGCCAGGGCTGCGGCGAGCGTCAGTGGGCGGTACAGGGACATGGGGATATCTCCAAACGGGGGCAGCGATGACGGCCGTCGATTCGACGGCTATTTGACCACGCGGGCGATACGGAAATCCCGTACCGACCGGATGAAGCGGCGCAATGGTTCAGTTGGCGGTTCGGCATGGGCGTAGCGCAACTCAAGATAACTCCTCGTCAGCTCGGCCAGTTCCTCGCGTCGACCAGGCAATGCATCGGCAGCGCGGCGCAGGTAATCCTGCGGGCCTTCGCCGCGCCGGCGCGCGATGCCCTTGCGCGCCAGCTTGCGTTCCAGCTCGCGCATGGCCCCGCGCAACGGGTCACGCGGCTGTCGTCGGCGCAGTGCCCAGACCAGGCCGATCGCGACAAACAGCGTGCTGCTGATCGCCAGCAGCCAGCCCAGTGTCGCGGTATCCACGTCGCGAATGCCGAACGGCTGCAACAGGCCGCGCTGACGCAAGGCGTCGAACCCGATAACGCCCTGGTCCCACCAGCGGTTGACAATGTCCCAGCGGTTGCGCAGTCCCTGCAGCCAGTCGGTGCGGTACCAGGCCAGCTGGTCGCCGGCCGCGGCGGCTGCACCTTGCGACACGCGTTCCGGGCGCACCGCGCCGGTGGGGTCAACGCGCACCCAGCCACGACCGGGCAGCCACACTTCGCTCCAGGCGTGGGCGTCGGAGTTGCGCACCAGCAGGTAATTGGCGGCCTTGTTCCAGTATCCGCCCTGATAGCCGGTGACCACCCGGGCGGGAATGCCGGCGGCACGCATCAGCACGGTGAAGGACGAGGCGTAGTGTTCGCAGAAACCCTCGCGGGTGCCGAACAGGAAGTCGTCCATGGCGTTGCGCCCCAGCGGTGCCGGGGCCAGCGTGTAGCGAAAGCCGCCGTCGTGGAACAGCGCGAGCGCGGCACGCACGATGGCGCCGTCGTCGCCGCCGTGACTCTGGCGCCACTCCCGCCCCAGCGCCAGCGTCCGCGGGTTGAATCCGTCGGGCAATTGCAGCCAGCGACGCCGATGCGGGCCCAGCTCAGGCTCCAATCGATAGCGCGTGGCCGAACTCAGGCTGTAGCGGAGCGTGTCGTTGACCGGCTTGTCGGCGACGACCACCCGGTCGGAACGCATGCGGGCACCGGCTGGTGCGTCGATCGGCACATCGAGGGTGGGCAGCACGTTCTGCTGGCTGGCGACGAGGCTGACGTGATAGCTCGTGGAGCCGGCGACTTCCAGCTTCGACGGCGCCAGCGTGGCCAGGTCGCGGAACGTCCAGGTGAAGCCGTCGTAACGGGCCATGACGTAGGCGCGGAAATAGCGCTGGGCGCGGACCGGCGGAGTGCCGTCGAAAGTCACCCGCATGGCGGGGCTGTCGTCCATCATCAGCTCGGCAAACTTGCCAGGCGACATGCTGTCGGCCAGGCCGGTGCTGGCCTGGTCGGGCGTGGGCGCGCCCCACAGCGGCGAGTCGAGTCGCGGAACCAGCAGGAAGGCCAGCAGCGCCAGCGGCAATGCCGCGCCGATCAGCCCCAGGCCGGGCAGCAGCGAGCGCGGCAGGCTGTCCGTCACCTGGGCGGGTTCCAGTGCACGCAAGGTGGCCAGCGCCGGCAGCAGGCCCAGGGCGACGGCAACGGTGGCGACCATGCCCTGGCCGGACAGCAGCGCCGCCATCAGGGCGAAGCAGGCGAAGCTGATGCCGACCCTGGCGTCGCGGACGGTTTCGGTCTCCAGCAGCTTCAGCACCAGCAGGCCCACCGCCAGCGCGGTGCCCGGTTCCCGGCCGAAAACATTGCCGTACTGCAGGATCACCGCCAGTGTCAGCAAGGCCAGCATCGGCAGCTTCAGCCAACGCGGCACGCGGCCGGCGCGCTGTCGCCGCTGCCACCAGCGCCAGCCGAGCACCACGGCCAGCACCGCCACGAGCCACCATGGCATGTGCAGGGCATGCAGGCCGAGCACCATTGCCAGGGTCAGGCTGAGAAGGTCGAAGGCACGGGCGTCGACGGGATGGACGGGCGTGGCGGCGCGCAGGCGGCTCATGGCAATCGCGCCAGGGCGTTCATGCAGCGCGCGTAGTGCAGCGGCCCGTTGCTGCTGGTGATCTCGTCGCCGGGCAGCCACAGGCTGTAGCTGCAGCGCTGGGCCTCCGCCTCGTCCACCCAGCGGGCGAGACGGGCGATGCGCGCCTCGTTCTCCATGCCGCCAAGCTGGCGCCAGTCGAGCTGCCATTGCGGGCGGCTTTGCGGCTGCTCGAAATCCTTGACCAGCAGATTTTCGTGGCGCGCGCTGCTTTTCCAGGCGATGTGGCGGCGCGGGTCGCCGACCCGGTAGTCGCGCAAGGCGGCCAGTTCGTCGCCACGGTACAGCCGCATGTGGCGGGCATCACCCGCCGGCGCGCGGGGCGGCGGACCGGCGTCCTCCGCGCGCGGCCACACCAGCACGGCCTGCTCCGGTCGCAGCCAGCTCCATGCGCGGAACATCCCGAGCGGCCAGCTGCTCCATACCCGCATGCGCGGCATCGCCTGCCAGCCGCGCTTTTCGGTGGCCAGGGAAAGTTGCACTGCGGTGCCGCTGCGACCATCGAGCGCGAAGGCGATGGTGCCGTCGGCAAGTTCCACGCGAATCGATTGGCGCGGACGGGCGGAGTCGAATTCCAGGGTGAGCATGAGCGGGTCGCCGGCCACCGCATGTCCGGCGCGGACATGCGCCAGGCGCAGGCCGTCGAGGTTGCGGAATGCCACCAGCATGCTCGCCGCGCTGGCGGCGCCGAGCAGGCAGGTCAGCAGCAGGGCGGCGTTGTTGCTGTAGTTCAGCGCGCCGGCGAGCATCACCAGCAGCAGCACGGAGAAGCCCAGGCCGAAACCGGTCGGCACGATGTAGATGCGGCGCCGGTGCAGTTCGATCGGCAGGCTTTCCGGGCGGCGATAGCGGGTGAGTGCGGGCAGCCGGCCTTCGGCCCAGCGTTGCAGGCGTTGCATCACGCTGCGCATCAATCCACCGCGACCTCGGTCAGCAACTGCCGCGCCAGCGTGTCGCCATGGGCGCCACGTGCCGGCAGCAGGCGATGGGCGGCCAGCGGGACGAACAGCGCCTGCAGGTCTTCCGGCAGCACATGGTTGCGATGGTGGAGCAGGGCCCATGCTCGTGCCGCGCCCAGCAGGGCGAGGCCGGCGCGTGGCGACAGTCCCACCCGGATGTCGGCATGGCGGCGGCTGGCGCTCAGCAGGGCCTGCAGATAGTCGAGCAGGGCGTTGCTGGCGGTGATCGACTGCGACTGCCGATGCAGCTCGATCAGCGCCGCCGCATCCAGCTTCGGGCGCAACTGCGCCAGCAGGTCGCGCCGGTCGCTGCCGCCGAGCAGGGCACGTTCGGCGGCGGCGTCGGGGTAGTCCAGCGACAAGCGCAGCATGAAGCGGTCGAGCTGGGAATCGGGCAACGGGAAGGTGCCGTTCAGATCCAGCGGGTTCTGCGTGGCAACCACGAAGAACGGCTGCGCCAGCGGGTGGGTCTGGCCGTCCACGGTGACCTGGCCTTCGGCCATCGCCTCCAGCAGGGCGCTTTGCGTTTTCGGACTGGCGCGGTTGATCTCGTCGGCCAGCAGCAGGCCGGTGAAAATCGGGCCGGGGTGGAAGCGGAACTGCGCCGTCTCGCGTTCGTAGACGCTGACCCCGAGGATGTCCGAAGGCAGCAGGTCGCTGGTGAACTGCACGCGCTGGAAGTCCAGCGCGAAGGTGGCGGCCAGGGCGTGCGCCAGGGTGGTCTTGCCCACGCCGGGCACGTCTTCCAGCAGCAGGTGGCCGCCGGCGATCAGGCAGGCGAAGGCCAGTTTCACCTGCCGCGGCTTGCCGAGCAGCACCAGGTTGACCTGGGCCATCGCGGCATCCAGTCGCTGCTGCAGGGATTCTTCGTGAGGCTGGGTCATGGCGGACATCGTGGCAGGGTTCTTCGCTGGCGTGACGGGTGCCAGTGTAGCCGCCCCGCAGGGATGTTCCGGGACGGCCTCAGGGCAGGGCGACGCCGGCTTCGCGCAGCAGGCGCGCCAGTGCGATCAGGGGCAGGCCGATCAGCGCGCTGGGGTCGTGGTTGTCGATGGTTTCGAACAGGCTGATGCCGAGGCCTTCGCACTTGAAGCTGCCGGCACAATCCAGGGGTTGTTCGCGTTCCACGTAACGAAGGATTTCGTCGGCCTGCAGCGGGCGGAAGCGCACACGGGTCAGGTCGACATGGGTGTGCTGCCGATGCTGGCGGGTGTCGATCACGCACAGCGCGGTATGGAACAGCACCTCGCGCCCCGAGCTGGCGGCAAGCTGCGCGCAGGCATTCTGCGGGTTGCCCGGCTTGTCCAGCAGCCGGTCATCCAGCGCGGCGACCTGGTCCGAACCGATCACCAGCGAGTCCGGATGGAGCGCAGCCACGGCCTCGGCCTTGGCGATGGCCAGGCGCAAGGCGCGTGCGCCGGGCGCTTCGCCAGGCCATGTCGCCTCGTCGGTTCCCGGCGCGGCCTGTTCGAACTGCTGCAGCAGCAGCCGGCGCAGCAGTTCGGCACGGTAGCGCGAGGTCGAGGCCAATACGATGCGGGGTGAGGGGCCGGCCTGGATCATGGGTCCGATTCGCGCCGGATATGCTCGCGCATGGCGCTGTCGAGATCGGTCTGCGCCTGGTCGAGGGCCTTCAGCAGGGGTTGCAGGCGGCTGCGCGTATCGCGCATCGAGCTGGCGGCTTCATCCAGTTCCTGCTGGCTGGCCTGCGGCGAGCGATCCCTGATCCACAGGCGCTGCTGCAGCAGGGCGCGCAGGCCGGCGTCGACCGCATGTCGGGCCTCCTGCTCGCTGGCGGCGGGCAGGTCCGGGTTCAGCGACATCACCGCATGCGCCTGTTGCAGGCCGGCGCGGCAGGTCTTCAGGTCGGCTTCCAGGCGATCGGCCAAGTCGAGCAGGTTGGTCAGGCTGCTGCCGCGCAGGTTCTGGCGCCGTCGCAGCAGCAGCGCGCTGGCGGCAAGGCCGACCAGCAGCACCAGCAGCGCGACGAGGCCCAGGGTGAGGTAGGAGTTCAAGGGCAGCGGCTCGGGCGACAGGGAGAGCAAGTCTGCCGCATCAGGGGCAAATCAGGCAAAATGCGCCGCCGGCCGGCCATTTCGCGGGTTCGGGCGCCGCACCAGTTGACTTCAGGCGGCCTGGAACCTAACATTTCGCGATTATGTCCGTGACACTGCCAGAGTCCGTGGACGCCTGGCGCATGGTCTCGGCGCGGCGTTCGTTCGAGGGAACGCTTCCTGTGGCGTCCATGCCACGCCTGTGCGGGGCGTTGGCCGATACCGATGGATCGGTGCATTTCGAGCTGGATTTCGGGCGCGACGAGCTGGGCATCAGCTATGTCGACGTCCGTGCCACCGGATCGCTGAGCGTGACATGCCAGCGCACGCTGGAGCCGTTCGACTTGCCGGTGACGGTGGACACGCGGCTCGGCCTGATCAGACAGGAGCGCGAAGAGGCGGGATTGCCGCCCGATTGCGAGCCGCTGCTGGTGGCCGAGGATGGCCGGTTGAATCCGGTGGATGTGATAGAAGACGAATTGTTGTTGGCGCTGCCGCTGATTCCGATCAATCCGGACAGCAGCCTGCCCGACGAAGCGATCAGCCAGGAACCGGAGACCTCCGGCGAAGGGCAGTCGGAAAATCCGTTCGCGGTGTTGCGCGAACTGAAGAAGTAAACGCCGACCCGAGTCATCGGGTCATCAAGTCACAGATCATCAAGTTTCCGTTGGAGAACTACCATGGCAGTTGCCAAGAGCCGCCGTACCCCGTCCACCCGCGGCATGCGCCGCTCGCACGATTCGCTGAAGACCGTGCAGCTGTCGACCGATCCGACCAGTGGCGAGGTGCATCTGCGCCATCACGTCACCAAGGACGGTTACTACCGCGGCAAGAAGGTGATCGAGACCAAGGGTGCGGTGTCAGTCGAGGATTGATCTGCTTCGGGAGCCCTTCGGGGTTTCCGGACTTGGTCGGCAAAACGGCGCGGTGACGCGCCGTTTTGCGTTGTTGGACAGCCGGATGCCGGGCGCGGCGGTTGCACTGGTGCCGCCCAAGGCGTTCAATCCCCAGTTTACGTTGATGGACAGCTGAATGGCCCAGATCTACTCCCGCATCATTGCCACCGGCAGCGCGCTGCCGGAGCGCGTGGTAACCAACGCCGACCTGGAAAAGATCGTCGAGACGAGTGACGAGTGGATCCGCAGCCGCACCGGCATCCGCCAGCGTCATATCGCGGCCGACGGCGAAACCACCGGCGACCTGGCCTTCCGTGCCGCGCAGCAGGCACTGGAGGCAGCTGGCGTCAAGGCGTCCGAGCTGGACCTGATCATCCTGGGCACCACCACGCCGGACATCATCTTCCCGTCCACCGCCTGCCTGGTGCAGCATCGCCTGGGCGCCAACGGCTGTGCCGCGTTCGACGTCAACGCCGCGTGCTCGGGCTTCGTCTACGCGCTGGGCATCGCCGACAAGTTCATCAAGAGCGGACAGTCGAAGAAGGTGCTGGTGATCGGCGCGGAAACGCTGACCCGCATGGTCGACTGGACCGAGCGCGAGACCTGCGTGCTGTTCGGCGACGGCGCCGGCGCGGTGGTGCTGGAGGCCTCGGACGAACCGGGCATCCATGCCACCTGCCTGCATGCCGATGGTGGTCACAAGGAACTGCTGTACAACCCGGTGGGCGTCTCCGTCGGTTTCAGGGACGAGCCCAACCACGGCGTGCGCATCCGCATGGCGGGTCGCGAAGTGTTCAAGGTCGCGGTGAAGACGCTGGATTCGCTGGTCGAGGAAACCCTCGCCGCTGCCGGCATGAACGAGTCGCAGATCGACTGGCTGATTCCGCACCAGGCCAACCTGCGCATCATCGAGGCGACCGCCAAGCGGCTCAACATGTCGATGGAGCGCGTCATCGTCACCGTCGACAAGCACGCGAACACGTCGTCCGGTTCGGTGCCGCTGGCGCTGGATTACGCGGTGCGTTCGGGCAAGGTGCAGCGTGGCCAGAACCTGCTGCTGGAAGCCTTCGGCGGCGGTTTCACCTGGGCGTCCGCACTGCTGCGCTACTGATCCGGCAAGCGTTTCCATGCCGGTCACGATGCCGCCCTCGGGCGGCATCGCCTTTTTCGGGTCGGCGGATTCGCGAAATACAGCTGCGTATGGCGGGCCATGCATGGCACCATGTTCGCTTTCGTCGACGGGATTCGCCCATCCATGAGTTCAACCGCTTCCTCGCTCGCTTTCGTCTTTCCCGGCCAGGGTTCGCAGTCGGTCGGCATGCTGGCCGAACTGGCCGCTGTACACAGTGAAGTCCGGGCCGCCTTCGACGAAGCTTCGCAAGGCGCCGGTGTCGATCTGTGGAGCCTGAGCGCCCAGGGTCCGGAAGATCAGCTCAACCGTACCGAGAACACCCAGCCCGCGCTGCTCGCGGCCAGCGTCGCGGTGTGGCGGGTGTGGCAGAAGCTGCGCGGCGCGCAGCCGGCCCGCCTGTCCGGTCACAGCCTGGGTGAGTACAGCGCGCTGGTCTGCGCCGGAGCGATCTCCCTGCACGACGCGGCGGCGCTGGTGGCCGAACGCGGCCGGCTGATGCAGGCCGCGGTGCCGGCGGGCGTCGGCGCGATGGCGGCGATCCTCGGTGGCGACGATGCACAGATCGCCGCGGTGTGCGACGAGGTGGCACAGGGCCAGGTGGTGGCGCCGGCGAATTTCAATTCGCCCGGCCAGCTGGTGATTGCCGGCAATGCCGAGGCGGTCGATCGCGCGCTGGCCCGGCTTGCCGAGCTGGGCGTGAAGAAGGCGATCAAACTGGCCGTGTCGGTGCCGTCGCATTGCGCACTGATGTGCGAAGCGGCCGACAAGCTGGGCGAGCGGATGGCGACGGTCGACTGGAAGCTGCCGTCCGTGCCGGTCATCCAGAACGCCGAAGCGTGCAGCTACGGCAGCATCGAGGAGATCCGCGGCGCACTGCAGCGCCAGCTGTACATGCCCGTGCGCTGGACCGAATGCGTGCAGGCGCTGGCTGCCGGCGGCGCCACGCGCGTCGCCGAGTGCGGCCCGGGCAAGGTGCTGGCCGGCCTGATCAAGCGCATCGACAAGAGCATCGAGGCGCGCGCGATCGGCGCCCCGGCGGATCTCGATGCCGCACTCGCCGAGTGGGCCTGACCGCCCCTCGATCATCGAATTTCCGAAGGAACGTTGTTCATGAGCAAACCACTGCAAGGTGAAATCGCGCTGGTCACCGGCGCCAGTCGCGGCATCGGCGCGGCGATCGCCGACGAGCTGGCGGCGATGGGCGCCACCGTCATCGGCACGGCCACCAGCGACGGCGGTGCCGTCGCCATCGGCGAGCGCATGGCCGCCCACGGCGGCCACGGTCGCAAGCTGGACGTCACCGACGGCGCGGCCGTCGAGGGCCTGGTCGAGGCGATCACGAAGGAGTTCGGCATGGTCTCGATCCTGGTCAACAACGCGGGCATCACCCGCGACCAGTTGTTGATGCGCATGAAGGAAGACGACTGGCAGGCGATCATCGACACCAACCTCACCTCGGTCTATCGCACCTCGAAGGCGGTGATGCGCGGCATGATGAAGGCGAAGAAGGGTCGCATCATCTCGATCGCCTCGGTGATCGGCCTTACCGGCAACCCGGGGCAGGCCAATTACGCAGCGGCCAAGGCGGGCATCATCGCGTTTTCCAAGTCGCTGGCCCGCGAGATCGGCAGCCGCGGCATCACCGTCAACGTGGTGGCGCCCGGCTTCATCGATACCGACATGACCCGCGCCCTGCCCGAAGATGCGAAGCAGGCGATGCTGGGGCAGATCGCACTGGGGCGGCTGGGCGAGGCGAAGGACATCGCCAGCGCGGTGGGCTTCCTGGCCTCGCCGGCGGCCGCCTACATCACCGGAGAAACACTGCACGTCAACGGCGGCATGTACATGCCGTAGCGTGGGTTGACGCAGTTGTCGCCAGCAGCTTCGTTTTAGGCGACAATTGCGCTTTCGTGCCGGTCAGCGGGGGTCTCTTCCCCGTGATGCCGGCCCATCGTGGCAGCCTTGCGGTTTAGCCACTACAATGCGCCGGCCTTTTGCAGGCTTTGAGCCGGCACAGACAAATCAATTACTCCTTGAGAGGTATGGGCAACATGAGCACCATCGAAGAGCGCGTCAAGAAAATCGTCATCGAGCAGTTGGGCGTGAAGGAAGATGAAGTCACGGCGAACGCTTCGTTCGTTGACGACCTGGGCGCAGATTCGCTGGACACGGTGGAACTGGTGATGGCACTCGAAGAAGAGTTCGAGACCGAGATCCCGGATGAAGATGCCGAGAAGATCACCACCGTGCAGCAGGCCGTCGATTACATCAAGGCCCACTCCAAGGATTGATCGGCAGGGAATTGACCGCCGTTGCGCGGATGGGCTCGCCTGGCGCGGGCCGGTTCGTTCACACGGCGGTACCGAAGGCTGCGCCATCTTGGCGCAGTTTTCGTTTCTGCAATTTGTAACGTCCGATCCCGTATGGTCGCCGGGGAATCCGGCGACCCGGGTGAATCGCGGATCGGACGGGTCATGGCTTTGCCTGGGCTGTCGGCAGCGGCGGGCCCGCGCAATCACGTAAGGAAATCAGCATGAGCAAGCGACGTGTGGTAGTGACCGGCATGGGCATCATCTCGCCGGTCGGCAACGACATCGCCAGCGCCTGGGATCGCGTCGTCCAGGGCGTCAGCGGGATCGGCCCGGTCACGCATTTCGACACCTCCGCTTATTCCACGCGCATTGCCGGCCAGGTCAGCGGCTTCGATCCGGCTGACTGGATGGCGGCGAAAGACGTCAAGAAGATGGACCCGTTCATCCACTATGGCGTGGCCGCCGGCACCCAGGCCCTGCGCGATTCCGGGCTGGAGGTGACCGAGGCGAATGCGCCCCGCATCGGCGTGGCCGTGGGCGCCGGCATCGGCGGCCTGTACACGATCGAGGCGACCGCGCTGGAACTGGCCGCCAAGGGGCCGCGCCGCGTCTCGCCGTTCTACGTGCCCAGCTCGATCATCAACATGGTCTCCGGCCAGCTGTCGATCATGTTCGGCCTGAAGGGACCGAACATCGCCTGCGTGACGGCCTGCACCACGGGCACCCACAACATCGGCCTGGCCGCGCGGATGATCCAGTACGGCGATGCCGACGCGATGATCGCCGGCGGCGCCGAGTTCGCCACCACCGGTACCGCGATGGCCGGCTTCTGCTCGGCCAAGGCCATGTCCACCCGCAACGACGAACCGACCAGGGCCAGCCGTCCGTGGGACAAGGACCGCGACGGCTTCGTGCTGTCCGACGGTTCCGGCGTGCTGATGCTGGAAGAGTACGAGCACGCCAAGGCCCGCGGCGCCCGCATCTACGCCGAGCTGGTCGGCTTCGGCATGAGCGGCGACGCGTACCACATGACGGCGCCCAGCGAGGGCGGCGAAGGCGCGGCGCGCTGCATGCAGACGGCGCTGGACGATGCACGCCTGAACCCCGCCGAGGTGCAGTACGTCAATGCGCATGGCACCTCCACGCCGCTGGGCGACCTGGGCGAGGTGATGGCGGCGAAGAAGGTGTTCGGCGACCATGCCTACAAGCTGGCGATGAGCTCGACCAAGTCGACCACCGGCCACCTGCTGGGTGCGGCCGGCGGCGTCGAGGCGATCTTCACCATCCTGGCGCTGCGCGACCAGGTGCTGCCGCCCACGATCAACCTGGACAATCCCGGCGAAGGTTGCGATCTCGACTTCGTGCCGAACACCGCACGCGAGGCGAAGTTCGACGTGGCGATCTCCAACTCGTTCGGCTTTGGCGGCACCAACGGCACGCTGGCCTTCCGTCGCGTCTGACGCGCCACGCGTGACCTGCCATCGCCGCATCCTGCCCGGCCGGCGCGACCTGCTCGCGCCGGCCGCTTCATTTCCCGCGCGCTATCCCTGCCTGCTGGAAAGCGTGGTGCATGGCACCGCGCAGTCGCGCTACGACATCCTGTTCGGGTTTCCCGAAGACTCGCTGAGCCTGCACGCGGACGGGAGCCTGCGCGACCACGACGGACAGCCGCGGGAAGGGCGCTTCCTCGACGCGCTGGATGAGGCGTGGCGCGCGGCCCGCCTGCCGCCCGCAGGCGACGACCTGCCGTTCCACGGCGGCTGGGTGCTGCTGCTGGCCTATGAGCTGGCCGGCGAGATCGAGCCGGGACTGCGCCTGCGCCCGCCCGCCGAACTGCCCCTGGCGCTGGCGCTGCGCTGCCCGGCGGCGGTGATCGTCGACCATGCACGTGACTGCACGATCCTGGTCGCCGAGGCGGGGCAGGAGGATCTTCTCGACCGGCTCGAAGCGGATCTTGGCGCGGAACCCGCGGTCCCGCCGCTGGCCGCGCCGTGCGGCTGGGAAGAAGACGCGCCGGAACACTTCCTCGACGGCGTGGCGCGCATCCACGAGCATCTCCAGGCCGGTGACATCTTCCAGGTGAACCTGTCGCGGGCATGGCGTGCCCGTTACGCGCCGCCGCCCACCGCGGCCTCGCTCTACGCGGTGTTGCGCCGTGCCAACCCGGCGCCGTTCGCCGGCCTGCTGCAGCAACCGGGCTGGGCGGTGGTCAGCTCGTCGCCGGAGCGGCTGGTCGAAGTGCGCGGCGGCGTGGCGCAGACCCGGCCGATCGCAGGCACCCGCCCGCGCGTGGCCGGTGACGACGATGCGGCGCGCATCCGCGAGCTCAGCGCGCATCCGAAGGAGCGCGCAGAACACGTGATGCTGATCGACCTGGAGCGCAACGACCTGGGTCGGGTCTGCGTGCCGGGCACGGTCGCGGTCGACGAGCTGATGGTGGTGGAGAGTTACGCCCACGTTCACCACATCGTCTCCAATGTACGCGGGCGACTGCGCAGCGAGGTGACGCCCGGCGAGGTGATCGCTGCCACTTTCCCGGGCGGCACCATCACCGGTTGTCCCAAGGTGCGCTGCATGGAAATCATCGCGGCGCTGGAAGACGCGCCACGCGGCGCCTATACCGGCGCGCTGGGATATCTCGATCGCAACGGTGACCTCGACTTGAACATCCTGATCCGCACGCTGACCCTGCTGGGCAACGAAGTGAGCCTGCGCGCCGGCGCCGGCATCGTGGCCGATTCGGTGGCGGCCAGCGAGCTGGCGGAAACCCGCGCCAAGGCGCGCGGGCTGCTGCGCGCACTGGGGGTGCCGGACTGATGCCCGCGCGCGTCCTGGTCGACGGCGAAGCGGCGCAGCAGGTTTCGGTGCTGGATCGTGGCCTAGCCTACGGTGACGGCCTGTTCGAAAGCATTCGCCTGGTCGGCGGCGTCGCGCCCCTGTGGTCGCGTCACATGCAACGACTGGCCGATGGCTGCGCGCGCCTGCGGATTCCCGCGGCCGACCCGCAGCAACTTTGGCGCGAGGCGTTGCAGGTCAGCGCCGGCATGCCGCAGTCGGTGGTCCGCATCACGCTCAGCCGCGGCCAGGGTGAGCGCGGTTACGCGCTGCCGGTCCACGTGCGACCCACCCGCGTGGTGGCTGCATTCGCACCACCGCAAGTGGACCCGAACGTGTATTCGGAAGGCGTGTGCATGCGCGTCTGCACGATCCGCCTGGCGGAACAGCCTCTGTTGGCCGGCATCAAGCATCTGAACCGGCTGGAGCAGGTCATGGCGCGGGCCGAGTGGGATGATCCGGCGATCGCCGAGGGCGTCCTGCTGGATAGCCACGAGCGGGTGATTTCGGCGACCATGGCCAATCTGTTTGCGGTGATCGATGGTCAGTTGCTGACGCCATCGCTGGACCGCTGCGGCGTGGCCGGGGTGGCGCGAGCCGAGGTGCTGGCGTGCTGCTCGGAGGCGCGAGTGGGTGAGATGACGCTGGCGATGCTGCACGCGGCGGACGAGTTGTTCCTCAGTTCGAGCGTGCGCGGCATCGTGCCGGTGCGTTCGCTCGATGGGCGCGACCATCGGCCCGGTGCACTCACGCGCCGGTTGCAGCAGCATTGGCAGGATCTGGGTTTCACGATGGAGCAGGCTGGATGAGTGACAAACGGGTGCACGGCCGCGCATGGCTCAAGTTGCTGGTGCTCCTGCTGCTGGCCGCAGCCGTTGCCGTGTTCTATCTCGGCAATGCCTATACGCGGTTCAATTCGACACCGCTGAACGTGGCAGCCGGCGGTGGCAGTATCGACGTGGCCCGAGGCAGCAGCTTCAGGGACATCGTCGCCGACCTGCGCCGGCAGGGCCTGAGCACGGCCAACCCGCTGTACTGGCGGGCACTGGCGGCGCAGATGCGGGTGGCCGGCAAGCTGCATGCCGGCGAGTACGCCCTCGAGCCGGGCATCACGCCGCGCCAGCTGCTGGCCAACATGGCGGCAGGCCGAGTGCTGCAGCGCAATTTCACCATCGTCGACGGCTGGACCTTCGCCGAACTGCGCCAGGCGCTGGCCAGGGCGGAGAAGCTGCAGCACGACAGCGCCAACCTGGATGACGCCGCCGTGATGCAGAAGATCGGTGCGGGCGGCGAGGCGCCGGAAGGGCGTTTCCTGCCCGAGACCTACGCCTATGTGAAGGGTGACAGCGACCTGGACATCCTGCGCCGTGCGCACGCTGCGATGGTGAAGACGCTGGATGAGCTGTGGCCGGGCCGCGCGCCGGACCTGCCGCTGGCCACGCCGTACGAGGCGCTGATCCTGGCCTCGATCGTGGAGAAGGAAACCGGCCTTCCCGTCGAGCGGGCGCAGATCGCCGGGGTGTTCGTGCGACGGCTGCAGAACCACATGCTGCTGCAGACCGACCCCAGCGTGATCTACGGCATGGGTGCGAACTATGCCGGCAATATCCGCAAGAGCGACCTGACCACCGACACGCCGTTCAACACCTATACCCGGGCCGGCCTGCCGCCGACACCGATCGCCTTGCCCGGCAGGCCCGCGCTGGTCGCGGCGCTGCATCCGGCCGCCGGCGATGCGCTGTATTTCGTGGCGCGTGGCGATGGCGGCCACGTGTTTGCGCGCACCCTGGAAGAACACAATCGCCATGTCGACTGCTACCAGCGGAAGCGTTGCCGATGACCGCGCGAGGAAAGTTCATCAGCCTCGAAGGCGGCGAGGGTGCGGGCAAGAGCACCTTGCTGGCCGGCCTGCGCGAACACATCGAACGAAACGGCGTGTCGCTGGTGCAGACGCGCGAACCCGGCGGAACCACCGTGGGCGAGGCCGTGCGCGCGATCGTGCTCGATCCGGTCCAGCGCGGCATGGCCGCGGAAACCGAACTGCTGCTGATGTTCGCCGCGCGTGCGCAACTGGTGCGCGAGGTGATCGAGCCGGCCCTGGCGGCGGGGCGCTGGGTGCTGTGTGACCGCTACGCCGATGCCAGCCATGCCTACCAGGGTGGCGGTCGCGGCCAGCCGACCGAACGCATCGCAGAGCTGGAACGCTGGGCCTGCATGGGCGTGCAGCCTGACCTGACCCTGCTGCTCGACCTGCCGGTGGCTACCGGGCGGGCCCGCGCTGCCGGTCGCGGCGACGCCGACCGCATCGAGGTCGAGGCCGATGCGTTCTTCGAACGCGTGCGTGCCCGTTATCGCGAGCGTGCTGCCGCCGAGCCGGAACGTTTCCGGACGCTCGACGCCGGCCAGTCGCCGGCCCAGGTGCTGGCTGCCGCCACGATGGCACTGGAAGACCTGCTGGCCGGGGCGCGGCCATGAGCGTGCTGCCCTGGCAGCTTCCGCACTGGGCGCGGCTGCAGGCAAGTCGCCAGCGCGGGGCACTGGCGCATGCGCTGCTGGTCTGTGGTGCTGCCGGGCTGGGCAAGCGCGCGTTCGTCCGGCATTTCATGCAGGGGCTGCTGTGCAGCGAGCCGGTGGACGGCGAGCCCTGCGGTCATTGCCGCAGCTGCCTGCTGATCGCCGCCGGTTCCCATCCGGACCTGGTCACCTTGAGTTTCGGGCTGCGCAAGGATGGCGTGCAGCGCAGCGAGATCGTGGTCGACCAGATCCGCGAACTGTCCGCGCGGCTGGCGATGAACAGCCAGTTCGGCGGCTGGCAGGTGGCGATCATCGACCCTGCCGACGCGATGAACGCGGCTGCCGCCAATGCGCTGCTGAAGACGCTGGAGGAGCCGGCCGCGCAGACCATGCTGATCCTGCTGGCCGATGCGCCCTGGCGCCTGCCGCAGACCATTCGCAGCCGTTGCCAGCGGGTCGAGTTCCAGCTTCCGGCTGAAGCCGACGCGCTGGCCTGGCTGCAGGACCAAGGCGTGCGCCATCCCGCGGAGGCGCTGGCGGCGGCTGCGGGCAATCCCGGCCTGGCCCGGGCCTGGGCCGGCGAGGGCGCACTGGAGCGCCGGCAGGAAGTGCGCAAGGACCTGGCGGCGCTGGCCGCCGGTCGGGGACAGCCGATCGAGGTCGTCAAGCGCTGGCTGGACAACGAGCCGGCACAGCGGCTGTGGTTCGCCGCCCAGGCCACCGCGGACGAGATCCGTGCGCGTTCATCAGTCAGCGCCGCGCCGTTGGCCAGCGCCATGGATGTCGAGGCGCTGGCGCACTGGTATGACGCGGTCAATCGTACTCGTGAGGCCTTGCGCGGGCCGCTGCGTGGCGACCTGTTGCTGCTCGAACTGCTCGCGCAGTGGCGATGACCCCGGCTGGCGGCATCTCGCTGACGTCGGCGGCGATGGATGGCTTGCCGGAGTTGTCCGCACGAACCCGGTTGCTGGTGGTCGCGCCGCATCCGGATGACGAAACCATCGCCACCGGCCTGCTGATCCAGCGGGTACGTGCGGCGGGTGGCGAGGTGCGCATCCTGCTGCTGACGGCCGGCGACAACAATCCCTGGCCGCAGCGCTGGCTGGAGCGACGCATCCGCATCGGCGCCGACGATCGCAGGCGCTGGGGCCAGCGCCGTCGCGGCGAGATGTTGCAGGCGTTGCAGCAGCTTGGCCTGGATGATTCGAGCCTGCAGCCGCTGGACTGGCCCGACATGGGGCTGACCGAGCTGCTGTTGCAGTCGCCCCGAGCTGCCGTGGCGACGCTGGCGGCGGCCATCGATGCGTTTGGCCCCAGCCTGGTGCTGGCGCCGGCGCTGTCCGACCATCATCCCGATCACGGCTCGGCGCACGTGCTGGTGCGCCTGGCCCTGGCCGGACGGTCCGCCCCGCCGCCCCTGCTGGGCTACCTGGTGCATGGGGATCGTGGTGACGACTCTTTCGAAGTGGCCGGCAGCACCTTGCAGGTGGCCCGCAAGCTTGCTGCGCTGGAGGCACACTGCAGCCAGATGGCACTCAGCGGCACGCGCATGCGGCACCTGGCCGGCCGACCGGAATGCTGGGCCTGGCCGGCCCCGCCGCTGGCGGCCTTGCCCTGGCGGCCGCCGGCCTGGCTGAACCCGTGGCTGCGGCTCAGCGTGGTCAGTGCCGCGGGGGTGGAACGCTGGCACTGGGCACGGGCCCCGCTGCAACGCGACGATGCCGGAAGCTGGCGCCTGTTGCCCTCCGCCGTGGCACGCGAGGCGCCGGTTTTCGCGCGCCTGACCCTGGCCTTGCCCACGCCGTGGATTTTCGATCACTGGGGCTGGTGCGAACTTTCCTGACCGGCTGCCCGTGCAGGACGGCTCTTGCGCGCCCCGGTTGACCGGGCTAGCTTGAGGCAGGGGGAAGATGACGGTGGCCTGGCCCGTCATCACGTCCGGTCACGCAATCCGGTGACGGCAATTCCAGTGGTTCCAGCAGCTGCCTGGAAGGGCAGACGTCATCGCAGCCGGTCCATCCGGCGGACATCCGAATGCACATATCGGAGCAGGGCTTGACGCAGGTGGCAGCCGATGCCGCCTCGGGCGAGAGTTTCCACGCCGCGTTGTCCGAGATCGGGCAGTTGCTGGTGCGTGCGCTGGAGCCGGCAGTCCTGTACGAGGCGGTGATCGAGGTTCTGCAGCGCCGGATCGGCGCGCGGCTGGTGATGGTGGGCGAGCTGGACCATCGCAGCGGCTGGCTGCAGCGCATCGCACCTGCCGATGTAGCTGCCGGGATGGCCGACATCTATCCCGAGCGCATCCCGTTTTCGGCGGCACAACCGGCCTTCTGGCGCGGCGAGCCGCAACTGGAAGCCGAGGTCCGCCACAGCGAACCCCTGCAGATGTTCCGGCCTGCCTACGCAAGGCACGAGGTGGGTGCCGCGCTGGCCGTGCCGGTGCTGAAGTTTGGCGAAGTCTGCGCGGCGCTGGTGATACGCGCCGCGCACGCCGATTATTTCTCGCCGCGGATGATCGAGCTGTTGCAGCAGGTGGCGATCAGCATCGGATTCGGTCTCGAAGCGCACGAGCAGCGCGCGCGCCTGCTGCTTTCGGTGCAGGACGAGGCGCGCCAGCGGCGTGCGCTGCGCCTGCTCAGCGAGATGATCAAGCTGGTCACCCACAGCGAAAGCGAACCGTCGCTGTTGTCCGGCGCCTGTCGCGTGCTGCGTGCCATCGGTGGCTACAGCGCTGCCTGGATCGGCCTGCTCGACACCGGTGATCCGGGTCGCCTGGTGCAGCAGGCGCACGAAGGGCTGGACGCCGGCCTGCTGCAGGACCTCCAGTCGAGCCCGCTCGACCAGACCCCTGCGGGCGCCATGGTGGCCAGGGCGCTTGCACTGGGTCAGCCCCAGTCGAGCCATCCGGGCACGGCGCAGTCCGGATGTGCAGACGTGCAGTCGCTGCTGGCCCTGCCGCTGCGTGTGGCCGGGGCGATCGCCGGTTGCCTGGTCGTCGGCGCGGCCACGGCGGATGCCTTCGGCGACATCGAGATCCAGGCCTTCGCCGAGATGGCGGTGGAGCTGGGGCTCGGTATCCAGGTGCAGCGCGCCCAGGCGGCGCGACTGGCGGCGGAGCAGGAACTGCGCTTCAGCCTGCAGTATTTCCGCACGGTGCTGTCCAACCAGCACGCCGGCATCCTGGTGGTGTCCGAGGACGATCGCGTGGGCTTTGCCAACGAGGCCTTCTGCACCCTGTTCGGCCTGTCCGAATCACCCGCCGAGCTGGAGGGCAGGGCGGCGGACTGGCTCTACGCACGACTGCTTTCAACGTATGCCGATCCGCCATCCGCCGAGCGGCGAATCAGCCAGGTCCTGCAGCAGGACCTGCCCGTCAAGGGCGATGAAGTGACCATGGGCGACGGGCGCATCTTCCTGCGCGACTTCACCCCGGTGCGGGTCGGCGAGGTTGCCAGTGGACGCCTCTGGCATCACCGCGACATCACCCGGCAGAAGATGCACGAGGCACGCGTCGAGCGGCTGGCCTTCTACGACGTGGTGACCGGTTTGCCCAACCGTCGCCTGCTGTTCGAGTTGCTGGAACAGGCTCGTACCCGCGCCAGCACGCAAGGCAGCCTGCTGGCCGTGGGCGTGCTGGACCTGGATCGCTTCAAGAGCGTCAACGACACGATCGGCCATGGTGGCGGTGACCATGTGCTGGCAGAGGCCTCGGCGCGGGTCGTGGGCATGTTGCGCGAGGCGGACGTGCTGGCCCGCTTCGGCGGCGACGAGTTCGCCCTGGTCATCCCGGGGCTGGACAGCCGGGAGCAGCTCGACGTGATCAGCCGCTGCATTCTCCAGGCGCTGCGCGCGCCGTTCAACCTGATGGGCGAGCAGCTGTACCTGTCGGCCAGCATCGGCTGGACCCTGTTTCCGCTGGACGAATCGGATGCCGAGGGACTGGTGCGGCATGCCGACCTGGCGATGTACCAGGCCAAGGACGAGGGCAAGGATCGCGGCATGTTGTACGAGCCGGCGATGGAGCTCGAGCAGGTCCGCCTGCAGGCGATGCGCGAGCGGATCGCGCAGGCCCTGCAGCAGGATCAGCTGCTGCTGCTGTTCCAGCCGATCGTCTACATCGACGGCCTGCCGGGCCTGCATGGCGTGGCCGGCATGGAAGCCCTGCTGCGACTGAGCGACAGCGATCCGCTGGTCGAGCCGGGCAATTTCATGCACGTGCTGGACGACCCGCAACTGGCCCGCCCGATCGGCCGCTACGTGCTGGAAGAGGCGCTGCGCTGCTGCCAGTCGTGGATCCGCGCGGGCGTTTCGATCCCGGTGTCGGTCAACATCAGCACCCGTCACCTGCTGCACCCGGCCTTCTTCACCGACATCGACGCCGTGCTGGAGAACTACCCCGACGTGATGGACGTGGGCTTCGGCATCGAGGTGACCGAGACCGGGCCGAGCATGGACCACACCCGTGCCAAGGAAGTGATCGAGGAGTGCCGCCGCCGCGGCATCCGCGTGGGCCTGGACGACTTCGGCACCGGCAGCGCCTCGCTGAGCCACATCCAGAAGCTCGACATCGAACACATCAAGCTGGACCAGAGCTTCGTGCGCGACATCATCAGCGACGACCGGAACATGGCGATCGCCGCGGGGGTGATCACCACGGCGCGCATGCTGGCCAAGGCGGTGATCGCCGAGGGCGTCGAAACGTCCGATCAGGGCGACCTGCTGGCCTCGCTCGGCTGCCATCAGTTGCAGGGCTTCTGGATATCCCGGCCGATGCCGGCCGCGCAGGTGCCGGGCTGGGTCGCCGGCTGGGTTCCGCCGGGTTCCTGGGGCAGCCTGGTGAACGAGCGCCAGTCGCTGCTGGCGAGCCAGCAGGGCATTGCGTGACGACGCCCGGTGGTATGCGTCGCTGACAGCCTCTAAGATCCGTCCCATCGACCGGGCGTGTCACATGTCCGGCAGGAGCCAAGCATGAAACCCATGGGCGCCCGGCAGGGCATCATCTCGCTGAAAATCAAGGATGCGGCGTCGCTGTACAACGCGTACATGCCCTTCCTCAAGCACGGCGGCCTGTTCGCCGCCACCGCGCAGTCCTATTCGCTGGGCGACGAGGTGGTGCTGCTGGTGACCCTGGCGGAGGAAACCGAGCGCATCTCGGTGGTCGGCAAGGTGGTCTGGGTCAGTCCGGTCGGCGCCCAGGGCAATCGCACCGCCGGCATCGGCATCCACTTCAACGAGTCGGGCGATGCGGAAGCCGCCCGCAGCCGGATCGAGAACATCCTGGCTGGCACGCTCAACTCCGAGCGCCCCACGCACACGATGTGATGCGTGCGCGTCGTCGCGTCTGCGCCTTGTGACGGGCATCCGTCGTGCGGTTAGTCGGCACGCGATTGCCCGTCAAGGCTTGTTGTACCCCTTCGCACTGATACAATGGCCGGATTCGCGAATTCTTTTCGCGAGACGTCGGACGTCCGTGGCAGCAACGCCTGCGGACGGGGCCGAAAGCCCATGGCCTCAGCGGCCTGCCGAATCGAAATCGCCGGACCGTGAGTTGCCCGATCACACCCACGGTCACTGATGCGCCCAGCGGCGCGGAGGTAAGTTGCATCGTGCTTGCCGAATACTGGCCTGTCCTGTTGTTCATCGGCGTCGCTGCCGGCCTTGGCGTGGTGCTGCTGGCCATTGGCCTGCTGGCAGGCCCGCGTCGTCCCGAGGCGGAGAAGCTGGCGCCGTACGAGTGCGGCTTCGAGGCGTTCGAGGATGCCCGCATGCGCTTCGACGTGCGCTACTACCTGCTCGCCATCCTGTTCATCATCTTCGATCTGGAAATCGCCTTCCTGTTTCCATGGGCGGTGGTCTTCCAGCAGCTCGGCGTGATCGCGCTGATCGAGATGGGCCTGTTCCTGCTGTTGCTGGTCATCGGTTTCGCCTACGTGTGGAAGAAGGGAGCACTCGAATGGGAGTGATGGATTCCGTCAGCCGGGTGATGCACAACCCGGAGCCGTTGAACCTGGTCGACGACATCCTGCTGCCGGCCGGTGACAACCCGGTGGTGCAGCGCGGTTTCGCCACCACCAGCATCGATGCGCTGATGAACTGGGCGCGTACCGGCTCGATGTGGCCGATGACCTTCGGCCTGGCCTGCTGCGCGGTGGAGATGATGCACGCCGGCATGTCGCGACTGGACCTGGACCGCTACGGCGTGATCTTCCGCCCCAGCCCGCGCCAGTCCGACGTGATGATCGTGGCCGGCACCCTGGTCAACAAGATGGCCCCGGCGCTGCGCAAGGTCTACGACCAGATGCCCGAGCCGAAGTGGGTGATCTCGATGGGCAGCTGCGCGAACGGCGGCGGCTATTACCACTACTCCTATTCCGTGGTGCGTGGTTGCGACCGCATCGTGCCGGTGGACATCTACGTGCCGGGCTGCCCGCCCACGGCCGAGGCGCTGATTCACGGCATCCTGCAGTTGCAGAAGAAGATCCGCCGCACCAGCACCATCGCGCGCTCCTGAATGGCACACTCCGAAGGCGCAGCCATGACCGATACCCCCAAGACCTCGCTGGCCACCCAGCTGATCGCGCGATTCGGCGACACGCTGAGCATCAGCACGGTCCGCAATGAAACCGTCGCGGAACTCGCAGCGGCCGACCTGATCGCCGTGGCCACCGCGCTGCGCGACGAGCCGGCGTTCCGCTTCAGCGAACTGATCGACCTGTGCGGCATCGACTATCTCGGCTACGGCCAGACCGAGTGGGATACCGAGACCGTCTCCGGCACCGGCTTCTCGCGCGGCGTGGAAGGCGAGGCCCAGGGGCGCTTCGACTGGGCCGGTCGTCCCCGTGGCGGAAACCGGCCGCGCCGGTTCGCCGCGGTGATCCAGTTGCTCTCGCTCGAACACAACCGGCGCCTGCGCCTGCGCGTGTTCTGCGCGGACGACAGCCTGCCGATGGTGCCGTCGCTGACCCTGGTGTGGCCGGGCGTGAACTGGTTCGAGCGCGAGGCGTTCGACCTGTACGGCATCATCTTCGACGGCCATCCCGACCTGCGCCGCATCCTCACCGACTATGGCTTCGTCGGCCATCCGTTCCGCAAGGACTTCCCGCTGATCGGCAACGTCGAAGTGCGCTACGACCCGCTGCAGAAGCGGGTGATCTACGAGCCGGTGTCGATCGAGCCCCGCGTGCTGGTTCCACGCACCATTCGCGACGATGCCGACCTGATGCAGGCCAAGGCCGAAGCCGCCGATCACTGGCGGGAGAATTGAGCATGCAAGAGATCCGCAACTACACGATGAATTTCGGCCCGCAGCATCCGGCCGCCCACGGCGTGCTGCGCCTGATCATGGAGATGGACGGCGAGACCATCGTCCGCGCCGATCCGCACGTGGGCCTGCTGCATCGCGGTACCGAGAAGCTGGCCGAGTCCAAGCCGTTCAACCAGTCGATCGGCTACATGGACCGGCTCGACTACGTGTCGATGATGTGCAACGAGCATGCCTACGTGCGCTCGATCGAAACCCTGCTGGGGATCGAGGCGCCGGAGCGCGCGCAGTACATCCGCACCATGTTCGACGAGATCACCCGCATCCTGAACCACCTGATGTGGATCGGTTCGAACGCGCTCGACCTGGGTGCGATGGCAGTGATCCTGTACGCGTTCCGCGAACGCGAGGAACTGATGGACGTGTACGAGGCGGTGTCGGGCGCGCGCATGCATGCCACGTACTATCGCCCGGGCGGCGTCTACCGCGACCTGCCCGAACAGATGTCGAAGTACCGCGAGTCGCCGTGGCACAAGGGCGCCGACCTGAAGCGCATCAACAGCTGGCGCGAAGGTTCGATGCTCGACTACCTCGAGGCGTTCACCGCCGACTTCCCGTCCAAGGTGGACGAGTACGAGGAACTGCTGACCACCAACCGCATCTGGAAGCAGCGCACCGTCGGCATCGGGGTGATCAGTCCGGAGCTGGCCCAGCAATGGGGCATGACCGGCGCGATGCTGCGCGGCTCGGGCGTCGAGTGGGACCTGCGTAAGAAGCAGCCGTACGCGAAGTACGCCGAGATGGACTTCGACATCCCGGTCGGCGTCAACGGCGACTGCTACGACCGTTACCTGGTGCGCGTGGAAGAGATGCGCCAGTCCAACCGGATCATCCGGCAGTGCGTGCAGTGGCTGAAGGCCAATCCCGGGCCGGTGATGGTGAAGAACTTCAAGGTCGCCCCGCCGTCGCGGGTCGAGATGAAGGAGGACATGGAAGCCATGATCCATCACTTCAAGCTGTTCACCGAAGGGTATTGCGTGCCGGCCGGCGAAACCTACTGCGCGGTCGAGGCGCCCAAGGGCGAGTTCGGCTGCTACCTGGTTTCCGACGGCGCCAACAAGCCGTTCCGCGTGCACCTGCGCGCACCGGGCTTCGCCCACCTGTCATCCATGGACACCATCGTGCGCGGCCACATGCTCGCCGACGTGGTGGCCATGATCGGTACCTATGACCTCGTGTTCGGCGAAGTGGATCGCTGAGCCGGCACGACGGAGAAACCCATGAAAGCCACCGGACATTTCGAGCAGGTCAGGAACGTCGACCCGTTCGCCGTACTCACCGAACACACCCGCCGGCACATCGATGCCTGGGCGGCCAAGTTCCCGCCCGACCGCAAGCGCTCGGCGCTGATCCAGGCGCTGTTTGGCGCGCAGGAGCAGAACCATGGCTACCTTACCGACGAGCTGATCACCGCGGTGGCCAAGTATCTCGAGCTGCCGGCGATCTGGGCGTACGAGGTGGCCAGCTTCTACTCGATGCTGGAAACCAGGCCGGTCGGCCGCAACAACGTGGCGATCTGCACCAACATCTCGTGCTGGCTCAACGGCGCGGAAGACCTGCTGCGCCACTGCGAGACCAAGCTCGGCATCAAGGCGGGGGAAAGCACGCCCGATGGCCGGATCTATCTGAAACTGGAAGAAGAGTGCATTGCGGCGTGCGTCTACGCACCGGCGATGACGGTGAACGGTCATTACCATGAGCGCCTGACCGTCGAGAAGATCGACGCGATCCTCGATGGCCTGAGCATGGATGGCCCTGCGCACGGCCACGACGCCGAGGGGAACCACTGATGGCTGTCGGACCCGCACCCCAGGACCACCAGGTCGTCTACACCACGCTGCATTTCGACAAGCCGTGGTCGATGGAAAGCTACGAGAAGGTCGATGGCTACAAGGCGTGGAAGAAGATCCTCGCCGAGAAGCCCGATCCGGCCTCGCTGGTCGACGAGATCAAGAAGAGCAGCCTGCGCGGCCGTGGCGGCGCGGGCTTCCCGACCGGCCTGAAGTGGTCCTTCATGCCCAAGGGCGACATGCAGAAGTACATCCTGTGCAACTCGGACGAATCCGAGCCGGGCACGGCGAAGGACCGCGACATCCTGCGCTACAACCCGCATGCGGTGATCGAGGGCCTGGCCATCGCCTGCTATTGCACCGGTTCCACCGTGGCCTACAACTACCTGCGCGGCGAATTCCATCACGAGCCCTACGAGCACATCGAGGAGGCGCTGAAGGAAGCCTATGCTGCCGGCCTGCTCGGCAAGAACGTGCAGGGCAGTGGCATCGACGTGGACATCTACAACGCGCTCGGCGCGGGCGCCTACATCTGCGGTGAAGAAACCGCGCTGATGGAATCGCTGGAAGGCAAGAAGGGCCAGCCGCGCTTCAAGCCGCCGTTCCCGGCCGGTTTCGGCCTGTATGGCAAGCCGACCACGATCAACAACACCGAGACCTACGCCTCGGTGCCGGCGATCCTGCGCAACGGCGCCGACTGGTTCCTCAATATCGGCAAGCCGAACAACGGCGGCCCGAAGATCTTTTCCGTCTCCGGCCACGTCAACAACCCCGGCAACTTCGAGATCCGCCTGGGCACGCCGTTCTCCGAGCTGCTGGCGATGGCCGGCGGCGTGCGCAACGGCCACAAGCTCAAGGCGGTGATCCCCGGCGGCTCCTCGATGAAGGTGCTGCCGGCCGAGATCATGCTCGACAGCACGATGGACTACGACTGCCTGCAGAAGGCCGGTTCGGGCCTGGGCTCCGGCGCGGTGATCGTGATGGACGAGACCACCTGCATGGTCAGGGTCTGCCACCGCATCTCGCGTTTCTACAAGGCCGAGTCGTGCGGCCAGTGCACGCCGTGCCGCGAGGGCACCGGCTGGATGCACCGGGTGCTGACCCGCATCGTCGAGGGCAGGGGCACCGAGGAAGACCTCCATCGGCTGAAGGCGATCGCCGGCCAGATCGAGGGCCACACCATCTGCGCGTTCGGCGAAGCCGCCGCGTGGCCGGTGCAGGGCTTCCTGGCCCGCTTCTGGAATGAATTCGAATACTTCGTGCAGCACGGTCGCTCGATGGTCGAGGACAAGCTTGCACAAGCCAACCCTGGAGTTGCTGCATGAGTGCGCAGCCGACCGGCACCGCGCCGGACCTGATCAACATCGAGGTCGACGGCAAGCCGACGCAGATCCGCAAGGGCGCGATGATCATCGAGGCTGCCGACGCGATCGGCGTTTCGATCCCGCGTTTCTGCTATCACCGCAAGCTGCCGATCGCCGCCAACTGCCGCATGTGCCTGGTCGACGTGGAGATGGGCGGCAAGCTGATGCCCAAGCCGCAGCCGGCGTGCGCCACCCCGGTGGCCGAAGGCATGAAGGTGATGACGCGCTCGGACAAGGCGCTGAAGTTCCAGAAAGACGTGATGGAATTCCTGCTGATCAACCATCCGCTGGACTGCCCGGTCTGCGACCAGGGTGGCGAGTGCGAATTGCAGGACGTGGCGCTGGGCTATGGCCGCAGCGTGTCGCGCTTCACCGAGCGCAAGCGCGCCGTTGCCGATGAAAACATCGGGCCGCTGGTCGCCACCGAGATGACCCGCTGCATTCACTGCACCCGCTGCGTGCGTTTCACCAGCGAGATTGCCGGTACGTACGAGCTGGGCGGCATGAATCGCAGCGAAGACCTGCAGATCGGCACCTATATCGGCAAGACGATCGAGACCGAACTTTCCGGCAACATCATCGATGTCTGCCCGGTTGGCGCGCTGACCAACAAGCCGTTCCAGTTCAAGGCGCGTGCCTGGGAACTGATCGCCAAGCCGTCGATCGGCTATCACGACGCGCTCGGCTCCAACCTGTGGCTGCACGTGCGCCGCGGCGAAGTCATGCGCACCGTGCCGCGCGACAACGAGGCAGTCAACGAGTGCTGGTTGTCTGATCGTGATCGCTACAGCCACCAGGGCATGTATGCCGGCGACCGCATCGGCAAGCCGGAGATCAAGCGCAACGGCCAGTGGCAGGTGGTTGGCTGGGAAGAGGCGCTGGAATTTGCCGGCGAGGCACTGAAGAAGGCGCCGGGCAGCGAGCTGGGCATGCTGGTTCATCCGGCCAGCTCGAACGAGGAAGGCGATCTGCTGATGCGGCTGGCCCGCGGCCTGGGCAGCGCCCACGTCGATCATCGCCTGCGTCAGCTCGATTTCGCCGACAACGCCGTGGCGCGCCCGTTCGGCTTGCCGGTGGCGGAAGTCGGCCAGATCCGCGCAGCGTTGCTGGTCGGTTCGGACCTGCGCCACGAGATGCCGCTGCTGAACCACCGCGTGCACCAGGCGAGCAAGAAGGGCGCCAGGATCTACGCGATCAATCCGGCGCGTTTCGATTTCAATTACAAGCTGGCTGGTGAGGCGATCGTTGCCCCGTCGGCCCTGGTCGACGCCCTGCTGACGCTGGCCAGGGCGGCAGTCGCCGCGGGCGCCCCGGCGCCGGCGGCGCTGGCCGACGCCATTGCTGCGGCAGCGGGCGATGACGCCGGCAACGACACGATCGCGGCGCTGAAGTCGGGTCCGGCGGTGGTGATCCTGGGCGAGGCCGCGGTAACCCATCCGCAGGCGTCCTGGTTGCGTGCCATCGCCCGTTTCATTGCCGACGCCACGGGCGCCGGCTACGACGAGTTGCCGGTGGGCGCCAATGCGGTGGGCCTGGCCCGGCTCCGCGTGGTGCCGGGCAATGGCGGGCTGGACGCGCAGGCGATGCTGGCGCAGCCGCGGAAGAGCTATGTGTTGTACGGCGTCGAGCCGCCGCACGATTTCGCCGATGGCGCGGCGGCCCTGAACGCCTTGCGCGCGGCCGAGCAGGTGGTGGCGTTCAGCGCCTACGCCAGCCCGGCGCTGCGCGAGGTGGCCGACGTGATCCTGCCGATCGCCTTGCTGCCGGAAAGCGAGGCCACCCTGGTCAACGTCGACGGCCTGGCCCAGGGCGTGGCTGCCGGCGCGAAGGCACCGGGGGAGGCCCGGCCGGGCTGGAAGGTGCTGCGTGCGCTGGGCGGCGCGCTGCAACTGGCCGGTTTCGAGTTCGACGATCTTGCCGGTCTGCGCGAAGGTATCGCCGGGCGGGCGGTCTCCGAACGCCAGGGTCTGGCGGCGCGCGTCACGACGGGCGGCCTGAGCCGTCTGGCGACCTGGCCGATCTATCGCATGGATGCCGTGCTGCGTCGTGCCACGGCGCTGAATGCGCATCCGCTCAATCGTGCCCCGGCGGCGCGCATGAATGCCGCCGAGGCGACCCGCCAAGGTCTTGCCGCTGGCGACACCGTACGTGTGGTCGAGGCCTTGTTGCCGCTGGTGATCGATGCCGCCGTGCCCGATGGCGCGGTCTGGATCGAGGCTGCGCATGACCTCACCGCCACGCTGCCGCCGTATGGCGCGTCCATCACCCTGAGCAAGGCTTAAGCAGATGCTTGATCAACTCATCCATCAGCTCGTCGTGCCGATCCTGTACATCCTGGCGATCGTGTTGCCGCTGGTGCTCGCGGTGGCGATGTTCGTCTACTGGGAGCGCAAGGTTCTCGGCTGGATGCACGTGCGCATGGGACCGAACAAGATCGGCCCGTTCGGCGTGCTGCAGGCCTTCGCCGACGTGGTGAAACTGCTGATCAAGGAAGTGATCCTGCCGACCAAGGCGAATCGCTTCCTCTACTACATGGCGCCGATGATCGCGCTGGTGCCCGCGCTGGCGGTGTGGGCGGTGGTGCCGTTCAGCAGCTCGATGGTGCTGTCCAACGCGAACGCCGGCGTGCTGTACCTGCTGGCGATGACCTCGATGGGCGTGTACGGCATCATCATCGCCGGCTGGGCGTCCAACTCACGCTATGCGTTGCTCGGCGCGATGCGTTCGGCCGCGCAGGTGATCTCCTATGAGCTGGCGATGGGCCTGTGCCTGGTCTGCGTGCTGGTGCTGGCCGGTTCGCTGAACCTCACCGAGATCGTCAATGCGCAGGCCGGCAGCAAGGGCATCCTCGACTGGTTCTGGCTGCCGCTGCTGCCGGTGTTCGTGATCTATTTCATCTCCGGCGTGGCCGAGACCAACCGCGCCCCGTTCGACGTGGCCGAGGGCGAGTCGGAGATCGTGGCTGGCTTCCACGTGGAGTACTCCGGCTCGGCGTTCGCGCTGTTCTTCCTGGCCGAATACGCCAGCATGATCCTGGTCAGCTTCCTCGCCGCGATCCTGTTCATGGGCGGCTGGCTGTCGCCGTTCCCGGCCTCGTGGGGTTTCATCGGGCAGGGCGGTTTCCCGTGGCTGCTGCTCAAGGCCTTCCTGTTCTCCTTCATGTTCCTGTGGTTCCGCGCCACCTTCCCGCGCTATCGCTATGACCAGATCATGCGGCTGGGCTGGAAGGTTTTCATTCCCATCGCCATCGCGTGGGTTTTCGTGGCGGGCCTGATGAAGTACTACGGCCTGGTCAGCATCGGCACGGGGGCCTGAGGATCCAATGAATCGCATTTCCGCCTATTTCAAGAGCCTGCTGCTGATCGAGCTGCTGCAGGGCATGGCGCTGACCATGCGCTACATGTTCAAGCCCAAGTACACGATGCGCTACCCGATGGAGCACATCCCCAAGTCGAACCGCTTCCGCGGCCTGCACGCGCTGCGCCGTTACGCGAACGGCGAGGAGCGCTGCATTGCCTGCAAGCTGTGCGAGGCGGTGTGCCCGGCGCTGGCGATCACGATCGACTCGGCGCCCCGCGAGAGCGACGGCCAGCGTCGCACCACCCGCTACGAGATCGACCTGTTCAAGTGCATCTTCTGCGGCTTCTGCGAGGAAAGCTGTCCGGTGGACTCGATCGTCGAGACTTCGATCCACGAGTACCACTTCGAGAACCGCGGCGAGAACGTGGTGGACAAGCAGAAGCTGCTTGCCATCGGCGACCGCTTCGAACAGCAGATCGCCGCCGACCGCGCACAAGACGCGGCGTACCGCTGAGGCCCACGATGAATCCCCAACTGCTTCAAGTCATCTGCTTCTACGCCTTCGGCTTCGTCACCGTGGCTGCCGCGCTGTCGGTGATCACGCTGAAGAATTCGGTGCACGCGGTGCTGGCGCTGGTGCTGACCTTCTTCAGCGCCGCCTGCCTGTGGCTGCTGCTGGAGGCCGAGTTCCTCGCCCTGGCGCTGATCGTGGTCTACGTCGGCGCCGTGATGGTGCTGTTCCTGTTCGTGGTGATGATGCTCGACATCGACCAGGAAAAAATGCGCGAGGGCTTCGTGAAGTTCCTGCCGATCGGCCTGTTCGTGGCCGCGATCATGCTGGCGGAAATGCTGGGCCTGATCGGCGTGCGCGCGATGCAGGCGCACGTGATGGGCGCCGATCCGGCGGTGGCTGCCGGCGTGTCCAACACCGCCTGGCTGGGCCGCGCGCTGTACACGAGCTTCCTGTTGCCGTTCGAGATTGCGGCGCTGATCCTCACCGTGGGTATCGTGGCCGCCGTGGCGCTGACCCTGCGCGAGCGTCGCGACGCCCGCTACGAGTCGGCCAGCCAGCAGGTCAAGGCGGACCCGAACCGTCGCGTGCGCATCGTGAAGATGGCCGCTGTCCGTCCCGACGAATCGACCGAAACACAGGAGCCGCAGCCATGATCACGCTTGCGCACTACATCGTGCTGGGCGCGGTGCTGTTCTGCATCGCCGTCGCCGGCCTGTTCATCAACCGCAAGAACGTGATCGTGCTGCTGATGTCGATCGAGTTGATGCTGCTTGCCGTGAACATGAACTTCGTGGCGTTCTCGCGCTTCCTCGGCGACGTGTCGGGGCAGGTGTTCGTGTTCTTCATCCTCACCGTGGCCGCGGCAGAAGCTGCCATCGGCCTGGCGATCCTGGTGCTGCTGTTCCGTACGCGCAGCACGATCAATATCGCCGATATCGACAGCATGAAGGGTTGATCCGATGCAGCTTTCAACATCCATCCTGCTGACGATTGCGCTGGCGCCGCTGGTGGGCTGCCTGCTGGCCGGGTTCTTCGCCCGCTTCATCGGCCGCGCCGGCTCGCACAGCGTGACGATCCTGGGTCTGCTGGTGTCCTGCGCGCTGTCGTTCTACGTCCTGTACCAGCTCACCCTGGGCGGCGCGGCCGAGTACAACCAGAACCTCTACACCTGGTTCCAGATCGGTCCGTTCAACGCCAGTGTCGGCTTCATGGTCGACCGCCTGACCGCGATGATGCTGGTGGTGGTGAGCTTCGTGTCGCTGCTGGTGCATGTCTACACCATCGGCTACATGCGCGATGATCCGGGCTACACCCGCTTCTTCAGCTACATCTCGCTGTTCACCTTCTCGATGTTCATGCTGGTCATGAGCAACAACTTCATGCAGCTGTTCTTCGGCTGGGAAGCGGTGGGCCTGGTGTCGTACCTGCTGATCGGCTTCTGGTACAAGCGGCCGACCGCGATCTTCGCCAACCTCAAGGCGTTCCTGGTCAACCGCGTGGGCGACTTCGGCTTCCTGCTGGGCATCGCCGCGGTGCTCTATTTCCTGGGCACGCTGGATTACGCCACCGCGTTCAACGCGGCGCCGGGGCTGGTCGGCAAGACCCTGCAGATCACCGCGCACACGCAGTGGGACGCCGCCACGGTGATCTGCATCTGCCTGTTCGTCGGCGCGATGGGCAAGTCGGCCCAGGTGCCGCTGCACGTGTGGCTGCCCGATTCGATGGAAGGCCCGACGCCGATCTCCGCGCTGATCCACGCGGCGACCATGGTCACCGCCGGCATCTTCATGGTGGCGCGCATGTCGCCGCTGTTCGAGCTGTCCTCGACCGCGTTGAGCTTCGTGCTGGTGATGGGTGCGACCACGGCGCTGTTCACCGGCTTGATCGGCATCGTGCAGAACGACATCAAGCGGGTGATCGCGTACTCCACGCTGTCGCAGCTGGGCTACATGACGGTGGCGCTGGGCGTGTCGATGTATTCGGGCGCGGTGTTCCACCTGATGACCCACGCGTTCTTCAAGGCGTTGCTGTTCCTCGGCGCCGGCTCGGTGATCATCGCGATGCACCACGAGCAGGACATGCGCTACATGGGCGGCCTGCGCAAGTACATGCCGATCACCTGGATCACCATGTGGATCGGTTCGCTGGCGCTGGTGGCGATTCCGTTCACCTCGGGCTTCTACTCCAAGGACGCGATTATCGAGGCGGTCGGCGAGTCGCATCGCTGGGGCGCGCATTACGCCTACTTCTGCGTGATGGCCGGTGCACTGGTGACGGGGCTGTACACGTTCCGCCAGATGTACCTGACCTTCCACGGCAAGGAGCGCTTCACCGTGGCCGACCATCATGGCCACGGCCACGACGGGCATGACGATCATGGCCATCACGAGCCGGGCGTGCTGGCGCATGCGCCGAAGGAGTCGCCGTGGGTGGTGACCCTGCCACTGGTGCTGCTGGCGATTCCGTCGCTGCTGGTGGGCTTCTTCACGGTCGGCCCCATGCTGTTCGGCAACTGGTTCGGCAACGCGATCCACGTGGAAGAGGCCAACGACGTGCTGGCCGAACTCGGCCACGAGTTCCACGGCGCCACGGCGATGGCCCTGCATGGCTTCACCCAGCTGCCGTTCCTGCTGGTGGTGATCGCGTTCGTGACCTGCACCTACATCTACCTGTTCAATCCCGCGCTGGCCGGTCGGATCAAGTCCGCGCTGAAGCCGCTGTGGACGGTGCTCGACCGCAAGTACTGGGTCGACAACGTGTACTTCGCGCTGTTCGCCCGCGGTGGCGTGATGCTGGGCCGGGTGTTCTGGAAGGCCGGCGAGACGACGGTGATCGATGGCGCGATGGTCAATGGCTCGGTGGGTCTGGTGCACCGCATAGCCGCCACGACGCGCCGGCTGCAGTCGGGTTACCTCTATCACTACGCGTTCGCGATGATTCTCGGCCTGATCCTGCTGCTTGGCGGGTACTGGTTCATCGGCTCCGTGCCGGTCGGGCAATAAGGGAAACAGATCCATGTTCAATCATTTGCTCAGCCTGTTGATCTGGCTTCCCGTCATCGGCGCCATCCCGGTGCTGCTTGCCGGCTCGGCCCGTCCGAACCTGGCCCGCTGGCTGTCGCTGCTGGTGGCGGTGCTGACCTTCGTGGTCAGCCTGTTCCTGCTGGTGCAGTACGACCCCGCCGGCAATGCCATGCAGCTGGTCGAAAGCCATCTGTGGATCGCCTCGTGGGGCGTCCATTACGGACTGGCGGTCGATGGCATCTCGGTGGCGCTGATCGTGATGACGACCTTCGTCGGCATCCTGGTGATCGTGGGCGCCTGGGAAGTCATCCAGGACAAGCCGCACCAGTACATGGCCGCGATGCTGATGCTGGAAGGCCTGCTGATCGGCGTGTTCTGCGCCACCGACGCGCTGCTGTTCTATGCGCTGTTCGAGGCCATCCTGATCCCGATGTTCATCCTGATCGGCATCTGGGGCGGTCCGCGCCGGGTGTATGCCACGCTGAAGTTCTTCATCTACACGTTCTTCGGCTCGGTCTTCATGCTGATCGCGCTGCTGTACCTGTACCAGAAGGCGCACACGTTCGACCTGGCCACGCTGGCGGCGCTGCCGCTGACGTTCAGGGAACAGGCCTGGATCTTCTTCGCGTTCCTGATCGCGTTCGCGATCAAGGTGCCGATGGTGCCGGTGCACACCTGGCTGCCGGACGCCCACGTCGAGGCGCCGACCGGCGGCTCGGTGGTGCTGGCGGCGGTGATGCTGAAGGTCGGCACGTACGGCATGCTGCGCTTCATCCTGCCGATCGTGCCGGATGCGGGCGCGCATTTCGCGTGGATCATCATCGTGCTGAGCCTGGTCGCGGTGGTCTACATCGGCTATGTCGCGCTGGTGCAGGAAGACATGAAGAAGCTGGTGGCGTATTCGTCCGTGGCGCACATGGGCTTCGTCACGCTGGGCATCTTCATCGCGTTCGCGCTGGTGCGCGAGCAGGGCAACACCGACATGGCGCTGGTCGGCATGCAGGGCGCGATGATCCAGATGATTTCGCACGGCTTCGTCTCCGGCGCGATGTTCACCTGCATCGGCGTGATGTACGACCGCCTGCATACCCGGGCGATCAAGGATTACGGCGGCGTGATCAACGTGATGCCGTGGTTCGGCTTCTTCTACGTGCTCTTTGCCATGGCCAACTGCGGCCTGCCTGGCACCAGCGGTTTCGTCGGCGAGTTCATGGTGATCCTGGCCAGCTTCAGCGCCAATCCGTGGATCGCGCTGTTTGCCGCCTTCACCCTGATCATCGGCGCGGGCTACACGCTGTGGCTGGTCAAGCGCGTGCTGTGGGGCGAGATCACCAACCCCCACGTGGCCGAGATGGAGGAAATCAGCGGCCGCGAAACCTTCGTGCTGGCGTCCTTCGCCGCCGCCGTGCTGGCGCTGGGCATCTGGCCGCAGCCGCTGGTCCACCTGATGGATGGCTCGGTGGCGCAGCTGGTGCAGCAACTCGCCATTCACAAGATTTGATCGGGACCGAACATGCCAACACTGAATGACATCCTGATCCTGCTGCCGGAGTTCTACCTGGTCGCAGCGGCGTGCCTGCTGTTGCTGCTGGACGCCTTCATGAAGCCCGCGCAGCGCCCGCTGCTGCACTGGTTGTCGATCGCCGTGGTGCTGGTTGCGATCTACCTGGTGATCGCCGGTCAGCCCACGGAGGCGAGGAGCGCCTTCGGCGGCATGTTCCTGCGCGACGGCGTGGCCGAGACCCTCAAGGTGTTCGCGCTGGCCACCACGGCGCTGGTTTTCGTCTACGCCCGTCCGTACCTGATCGATCGCAAGCTGCTGGGTGGCGAGTTCTACACGCTGATGCTGTTCGCGGTGATCGGCATCATGCTGCTGGTCTCGGCCGGCAACCTGGTCACGATCTACCTGGGACTGGAGCTGCTGTCGTTGTCGTCCTACGCGCTGGTGGCGCTGAACCGCGACGCGAAGCTGCCACCGGAAGCGGCGATCAAGTATTTCGTGCTGGGTGCACTGGCCTCGGGCATGCTGCTGTACGGCATGTCGATGGTCTACGGCGCTTCCGGCATGGGCGGTACGCCGACGCTGGACCTGGCGCAGCTGCATAACGTGATGAGCTACACCACGGCGCCGACGCTGCTGCTGTTCGGCCTGATCTTCATGATCGTCGGCATCGGCTTCAAGCTGGGTGCGGCGCCGTTCCACATGTGGATTCCGGACGTCTACCAGGGCGCTCCCACGCCGGTCACCACCTTCATCGCCTCGGGTTCGAAGCTGGCCGCATTCGGCATGGCCTGGCGCCTGCTCGATGGCGGCATGGGCGACCTGTCGCAGCACTGGCAGCTGATGCTGGCGGTGCTGGCGGTGCTGTCGCTGGCGATCGGCAACCTGGTCGCCATCGTGCAGACCAACCTCAAGCGCATGCTGGCGTACTCGACCATCTCGCACATGGGCTACCTGCTGCTCGGCCTGGCGGCTGCCGGCCCGGAAGGCTATGCGGCGGCGATGTTCTACGCGATCTGCTATGCGCTGATGGGCGTGGCCGCATTCGGCGTGATGCTGGCGATGAGCCGGGCAGGGTTCGAGTGCGAGGAAATCGCCGACCTGAAGGGCCTCAACCAGAAGTCGCCGTGGATGGCCTTCCTGATGCTGCTGGCGATGTTCTCGCTGGCCGGCGTGCCGCCGCTGTTCGGCTTCTGGGCCAAGGTGCTGGTGCTGGAAGCGGCGATCCACGCGGACATGCTGTGGCTGGCGATCGTCGGCGTCGTGTTCGCGATCATCGGCCTCTACTACTACCTGCACGTGGTCAAGGTGATGTACTTCGACAAGCCGGCCGAAGGCAGTCAGTTGCAGGCACAGGCGGACAAGCCGCTGCGCGTGGTGCTGTCGATCAATGCGCTGTCGCTGCTGGCGCTGGGCCTGTACTGGGGCCCGCTGCTGGGATGGTGCCGTCGCGCGTTCGGTCTTTGAATCGTCGACGGATACCATTGATGAACGATTGAGGCTTGCAAGAAACCGGCCACCCCGGTAAACTCTTCGGACTCTGATGCGGGGTGGAGCAGTCTGGCAGCTCGTCGGGCTCATAACCCGAAGGTCGCAGGTTCGAATCCTGCCCCCGCTACCAGATCTTTCTTGATGCAAGAAAGCCTCCTCGTGAGGCTTTTTTGTTGGGCGCACGGATGCGTCGTGCCTGGCGGCTTCTGCCGCCAAGCGCACCGGAAAGAGCTGCACGAGGAGGAACATCGGCGTGATAAGGAAATGGGCCGTTGGAGCCCATTTTTTGTTTCTGCCGTTCTGACGGAGCGAGTCGGGAAGACGATCATGGATACACAGGCACTGGCACAACGCTTCACCGGGGTACTGGCCGATTTGGGCCTGGAATGCCTTGGCGTGGAGTTCAATCCGTCGCATGGGCAGAGTACCCTTCGCGTCTACCTGGACCTGCTGGACAAGACGACCGGCGATGGCGAACGCCGCGAGGTGGGTATCGAGGATTGCGAATCCGCCAGCCGTGAATTGTCCGCCATGCTCGACGTGGAAGATCCGATTCCGGGCCACTACGTGCTGGAAGTGTCCTCGCCGGGTCTGGATCGTCCGCTGTTCACCGCCGAACAGTTTGCGCGGGTCGACGGACAGGAAGTGAAGTTGCTGCTGAAGGCGCCGCTGGAAGGGCGTCGCCGCTTGCGCGGCAAGCTGGTTTCGGTGGAAGGCGAGCACATCGTGCTGGAAGCCGAAGGCAAGACATTCGAATTCGATCACGCGCTGGTGGAAAGTGCGCGCGTGGTGCCGGACTGGGTGGCGCTGGGTTACGCGCCGCAGCCCAAGCGCGGCGGCAAGAAGCCGGCCGGTTGAGGCCAGTCGGAAACAAATTGAGAGTGCGGTCATGGATGGCCGCTTTTTGATCCTGGCGTTCAGGGATGAACGCAAAAGTTAACCTTCGGGTGCCGTCGGCATCTATGGAGCAGCTGCAATGAGCAAAGAACTTTTGCTGGTCGTCGACGCGGTCGCCAATGAAAAAGGCGTGCCGGAAGAAGTGATTTTCGAGGCGATGGAGGCCGCGCTGGCCTCGGCCGCGAAGAAGCGCTATCCCGACGAGGAGCCTGATGTTCGGGTGTCGATCAATCACGACACCGGCGAGTACGAGACCTTTCGTCGCTGGGAAGTGATTGCCGACGATGGCGAGATGGAATCGCCGTCCTACCAGCTGCGCCTGATGGACGCGCTGGACGAGCGCGCCGATGCCCAGGTGGGTGAATACATCGAGCAGCAGGTCGAGAATGCCGAATTCGGCCGCATCGCGGCGCAGGCGGCCAAGCAGGTGATCGTGCAGCGCGTGCGCGAAGCCGAGCGCCAGCAAGTGGTCGATGCCTTCGCCGATCGCGTCGGCGAGCTGGTCACCGGCATCGTCAAGCGCGTCGAGCGCGGCAACATCTACCTCGACCTGGGCAGCAATGCCGAGGCGTTCATCCCGCGCGACAAGACGATACCCCGCGAATCGGCCCGCGTCGGCGATCGCGTGCGCGGCTACCTCTACGAAGTGAAGTCCGAAGCCCGCGGCCCGCAGCTGTTCGTGTCGCGCGCGGCACCGGAATTCATGATCGAGCTGTTCAAGCTGGAAGTGCCGGAAGTCGGCCAGGGCCTGGTCGAGATCAAGGGCTGCGCCCGCGACCCGGGTGACCGCGCCAAGATCGCCGTGCTGGCCCACGACAGCCGCACCGATCCGATCGGCGCCTGCATCGGCATGCGCGGTTCGCGCGTGCAGGCGGTGTCGAACGACCTCAACGGCGAGCGCGTCGACATCATCCTGTGGCACGAGAACCAGGCGCAGTTCGTCATCAACGCGATGGCGCCGGCCGAAGTGCAGTCCATCATCATGGACGAGGAAAAGCACTCGATGGACATCGCGGTGGCCGAGGACAAGCTGTCCCAGGCCATCGGCCGTGGCGGCCAGAACGTGCGCCTGGCCAGCAAGCTGACCGGCTGGCAGCTCAACGTGATGACCCAGGACCAGGTCACCGCCAAGAGCGAATCCGAGCAGGAGGCTGCACGCACCCTGTTCATGGACAAGCTCGAAGTCGACCAGGAAATCGCGGTCATCCTGGTGCAGGAAGGTTTTTCCAGCATCGAGGAAATCGCCTACGTGCCCAGCGCCGAGCTGCTGGCGGTCGAGGGCTTCGACGAGGACATCGTCGAGGAACTGCGCGCCCGCGCCCGCGATGCGCTGCTGACCGAGGCACTGGCGGTGGAGGAGGGCGTGGAAGAGCATCAGCCTTCCGACGAGCTGCTGGCGCTCGACGGCATGGACGAGGCCACCGCTTATGCGCTGGCCGCGCGTGAAGTGGCCACGGTCGACGACCTGGCCGACCTGGCGGTGGATGACCTGATCGATATCGAAGGCATGGACGAGGATCGCGCGGCAGCGCTGATCATGGCTGCCCGGGCGCCCATGATTGCGCGACTGGAGAAAGGCGGCTAACCGCGGACGGCAACACCCCGGATGGGTGTGCCGCGAAAGGCTTCTCGCAAGCCTTTCACCACGGATGGAGGTGGCGGTGGCGACAATGCCGCACAGACGATAAGCGCGGGAACGGCGGAGCAAAGAACACGATGTCGGACGTCACGATCAAACAACTCGCCCAGGTACTGGGCATGCCGGTCGACAAGCTGCTGACGCAGCTTGGCGAGGCGGGCATGAAATTCTCCGACCAGGAGCAGGTCATCAGCAGCACCGAGAAGGTGAAGCTGCTTGGCTTCCTGCGCCGCACGCATGGCAAGAGCGAGGCGGTGGCCGAGGTCGACGACAGCGCTCCGCGCCAGATCACCCTCAAGCGACGTACGGTAGGCGAACTCAAGGTCGCCACGCCCGGCGGGCGCGGCGCCGCCGCCACGGCCAAGACGGTCAACGTCGAAGTGCGCGCCAAGCGCACCTACGTCAAGCGCAGCGTGATCGCCGAGGAAGCCAGCGCCGAGCCCGAGCGCGAGGATGCCGTGCGCAAGCTGCAGGAATCGCAGCAGCAGCGCGAGCAGGAAGAGCGCGAGCGCGTCGAGGCCGAACAGCGTCGCCAGGCGGAAGCCCAGCAGCGCGCCTTGGACGACCAGCAGCGCAAGGCCGAACAGGAGCAGCGCGAGGTGGAAGCCGCTGCTCCCGAGGTCGAGCCTGTCACATCCGGGAAGGTCGAGGCGGCAGCCGAGCCGGAAGTCGCCCCCGAGGCGCCGCCCGCGGTGGCTGCGGCCGACGATGCGTCGACCGTGCAGCGCATCGATCAGCGCGAGCTGGGCATGATCCTGCCGCGCATCCACGAGCCGCGCAAACGCGAAAAGCTGGTCAAGCCCGCCGCGGCGCCTGCCGCGCCGACCGCTGTCGCGGCAACGCCCGCCCGTGCCGCGACGGCAGCAACGCCGGCGACGGCGGGCACCGATGCCGCCCGCGGCAAGCCCAAGCATTCGCGCGAGCGCGCCGAACTGCCGGGCAACAAGGAAGACCGCGAGGCAGGCAAGCGTTTTGCCGGTGGCCAGATGCATCTGAGTGAAGCCGACCGTGCCCGCCGTTCCTCCTCCAGCGGCAAGCGCGGCAAGCCTGGTCGCAGCGGCGGGCGCGAGATGTCGCGCAGCAGCGCGCCGAGTGGCCCGCACGGGTTCTCGCGTCCCACCGCACCGGTGGTGCGCGAAGTGGTCATCAGTGACAGCAACGTCGTCGCCGACCTGGCCCAGAAGATGGCGGTCAAGGGTTCCGAGGTGGTCAAGGCGCTGTTCAAGATGGGCGTGATGGCGACCATCAACCAGACCGTCGACCACGACACCGCCGTGCTGGTGGTCGAGGAGCTCGGCCACACGCCGGTCGCCGACAACCAGAACAACGCCGAGGAAACGCTGGCGGCGCACACCCAGAACGTCGAACTGGAAGGCGAGAAGATCACGCGTCCGCCGGTGGTCACGATCATGGGTCACGTCGATCACGGCAAGACCTCGCTGCTCGACTACATCCGCCGCACCAAGGTGGCCTCCGGCGAAGCCGGCGGCATCACCCAGCACATCGGTGCGTATCACGTGGAAACGTCGAAGGGCGTGATCACCTTCCTGGACACCCCCGGCCATGCGGCGTTCACCTCGATGCGCGCCCGTGGCGCGCAGTCGACCGACATCGTGATCCTGGTGGTGGCGGCCGATGACGGCGTGATGCCGCAGACCGTGGAAGCGGTGAAGCATGCGCGCGCCGCCAAGGTGCCGCTGATCGTCGCGGTCAACAAGATGGACAAGGACGGCGCCAATCCCGACAACGTCAAGCAGGGCCTGGTGCAGTACGAAGTGGTGCCGGAAGACTGGGGCGGCGACGTCCAGTTCATCCCGGTGTCGGCCAAGACCGGTGCCGGCGTCGAGGATCTGCTCGATGCGATCTCGGTGCAGGCCGAAGTGATGGAGTTGAAGGCCGTTGCCGATGGCCGCGCTTCCGGCGTGGTGATCGAGTCCAGCCTGGACCGCGGTCGTGGCCCTGTGGCCACCGTGCTGGTGCAGCAGGGCACGCTGCGCAAGGGCGATTTCGTGGTCTGCGGCGTCGAATACGGCCGCATGCGCGCACTGATCGATGAAACCGGCAAGCAGGTGACCGAAGCCGGTCCATCGATTCCGGTGCAGGTGCTGGGTCTGTCCGGCGTGCCGGAGACCGGTGACGACTTCGTCGCCGTCGAGGACGAGCGTCTGGCCCGCGAGGTCGCCGAGGAGCGTCAGCAGAAGCGCCGCGAGACGCGCATGGTCAGCAAGAGCAACCGGCTCGAGGACATCATCGCCAAGATGGGCCAGGGCGTGGAGCAGCAGACGCTCAACATCCTGGTCAAGGGCGACGTGCAGGGCTCGGTCGAAGCCTTGCGCGAGTCGCTGACCCAGATCGGCAACGATCGGGTGCGGGTCAACGTGGTGGCCTCCGGCGTCGGCGGCATCACCGAGTCCGACGCCACCCTGGCGGCGGCGTCCAAGGCACTGATCATCGGCTTCAACGTGCGTGCCGACGCGTCGGCACGCAAGGTGATCGAGACTGGCGGCCTGGACGTGCGCTACTTCTCGATCATCTACGACGTGATCGACCAGGTGACCCAGGCGGCCACCGGCCTGCTCGGCATGGAAGTGCGCGAGGACATCATCGGCATCGCCGAGGTTCGCGACGTGTTCCGCAGCTCCAAGTTCGGTGCGGTGGCCGGCTGCATGGTCACCGAAGGCACGGTCAAGCGCAGCAAGCCGATCCGCGTGCTGCGTGACAACGTGGTGATCTTCGAGGGCGAGCTGGAATCGCTGCGCCGCTTCAAGGACCTCGTCGACGAAGTGCGCAACGGCATGGAGTGCGGCATCGCCGTCAAGCAGTACAACGACGTCAAGCCGGGCGACCAGATCGAGTGCTTCGAGCGCACCGAGGTCGCACGCACGCTTTGACCTTGAACCCCTCTCCCCTTGGGAGAGGGGTTGGGGTGAGGGTCCACGACCTGCGTGAAGTTTCATACAGGGTCGTGAACCCTCATCCGCCCCTCGCGGGGCACCTTCTTCCAAGGGGAGAAGGTATATCGTCCTTCGGAGTTTTCTATGCCTTCCCGCGACTTCAAACGTACTGACCGCATCGGCGCCGAATTGCGGCGCGAGCTGGGCTTGCTGGTGCACGCGGCGGTGCGCGATCACGGCTTGCCGTCGGTCAGCGTGTCGGACGTGGAGATCACCCGCGACCTGGACTGGGCCACCGTGTGGGTCACCGCGATGCTGCCCGAGCAAGGGCTCCCCGCGGTGAAGGCGCTCAATGCCATCAGCCATGAGATTCGTCATTCGCTGGCACACAGCGGCATGCGCATGCGCCGGGTGCCGGAACTGAAGTTCAAGTACGACGATTCGGTCGACAAGGGCGAGCGGATCGAGTCGCTGCTGCGCGAGCAGGCCCGCACCATCGCGCCGCCGGACGGCGACGCCGAGGACTGAGCGGTTGCAAGGATCGTCGCTGAATCCATGAGTCGCCAGTCCCGCATCCAGTTCCGTGACCTGCACGGCATCGTCCTGCTCGACAAGCCGCTGGGCCTGAGTTCCAACCAGGCGCTGCAGGCCGTGCGTCGCCTGCTGCGTGCGTCCAAGGGCGGCCACACCGGCGCGCTTGATCCGCTGGCCACCGGGCTGTTGCCGCTGTGTTTCGGCGAGGCCACCAAGCTGGCCGGCAGCCTGCTCGGCGCGCGCAAGGCGTATCTGGCCGAATGCCGGCTGGGCATCAGCACCGATACGGCTGACAGCGAAGGCGAGATCGTTCGCCGGTTGCCGGTGCCGCCGCTCGACGCGGCGGCGATCGAGACGGCGCTGGCCAGGCTTCGCGGCCACATCCTGCAGGTGCCGCCGATGTATTCGGCGCTGAAGCACGACGGCGAGCGCCTTTACGCCAAGGCGCGCCGGGGCGAGGTGGTCGACGTGCCCGCGCGCGAAGTGGACGTGCACCGCCTGGAACTGCTCGAGCGCGACGGGGAAACCCTGCGACTGCTGGTGGAATGCGGTTCGGGCACCTATGTCCGCTCGCTGGCGGTCGACCTTGGCGAGGACCTCGGCTGCGGCGCCCACCTGACCGCATTGCGGCGGATCTGGGTCGAGCCGTTCCGCGAGCCGCAGATGGTGACCCTGGCGCAGCTCGAGCAGGCCGCGGAGCAGGGTGACGACGCACTGCTGGCATGGCTGTTGCCGGTATCGGCGGGCCTGTCGGATCTGCCGGTCCTGCACCTGGACGAAGCGCAGAGCATGGCGATTTCACGTGGTCAGCAGATCAGCCTGCCGGGGTTGCCGGAAGCCGGTCGCTGCGCGGCCTACGCCAGCGACGGTGCGCTGCTGGCGCTGCTGGAGAGCGATGCGGAAGGACGTGCCCGAGTCATTCGCGGCTTCAACCTGCCGCCGGACTGACCGATTTGCCCGCAAAACGCCTTGCGCACTTGTTGTAACAGCACTCCCATCAGTAGAATAGACAAGTTATTTCAACGCTTTCACTCAACTAGGCGAAGCTTGCGCTTGCGTCATCGCCGATGATGCAAGCGCAAGCTTCGCATCGCCTTATCAAGGAAACGTACTCCATGTCCCTTACCGCAGAACAGACCGGCAAGATCATCGCTGATTTCGGCCGCGTGCCGAACGACACCGGTTCGACCGAAGTCCAGGTGGCGCTGTTGTCCGCCCGCATCGACCACCTCACCGGCCACTTCAAGGAACACAAGCAGGATCACCACTCCCGCCGTGGCCTGCTGAAGCTGGTCAATCAGCGCAAGCGCCTGCTCAGCTATCTGAAGGATCGCGACCTTGCGCGCTATCAGACCCTGATCGAACGCCTCGGCCTTCGCCGGTAATTTCGTGCGTTCATCCGTGAACGCAAAGATCAAGAGGCGCCCATTCGTGGGCGCACTTCTCAATCAGATCAGGAATTAAGCACGTGGCAAAAGTAACCAAGTCATTCCAGTACGGTAATCACGAAGTCACACTGGAGACGGGCGAAATTGCCCGCCAGGCGTCCGGTGCGGTCATGGCCAGCATGGGCGGCACCGTGGTGCTGGTCACCGCTGTCGCCGCGACCAAGCAGAAGGAAGGCCAGGATTTCTTCCCGCTCACCGTCGACTACGTCGAGAAGTTCTATTCCGCCGGCCGCATCCCCGGCGGCTTCTTCAAGCGCGAAGGCCGTCCGACCGAGAAGGAGACGCTGACCTCGCGCCTGATCGATCGCCCGGTGCGTCCGCTGTTCCCGGAAGACTTCAAGAACGAAGTGCAGGTCATCGCCCAGGTCGTCTCGCTGAACCCGGAAGTCGACGGTGACATCGTGGCCCTGCTCGGCGCCTCTGCCGCGCTGAGCCTGGCCGGCATCCCGTTCAAGGGCCCGATCGGCGCTGCCCGCGTCGGTTACGCCAACGGCAAGTACCTGCTGAACCCGTCGCAGACCGAACTGAAGACGTCCGAGCTGGATCTGGTCGTCGCCGGTACCGCCGGCGCCGTGCTGATGGTGGAATCCGAAGCGCAGCTGCTGTCCGAGGACGTGATGCTCGGCGCGGTGATGTTCGGCCACCAGCAGATGCAGACCGCGATCCGCGCGATCGCCGAACTGGCCACCGAGGCCGGCAAGCGGTCGTGGGACTGGAAGGCTCCGGCCCGCAACGAGTCGCTGGTGGCCGCCGTCAAGGGCGCCGTCGGCGACCAGCTGACTGCCGCGTTCCAGGTGCGCGACAAGCTGGAGCGTCGCGACGCGATCTCCGCGATCAAGTCCGACGTGCTGGCCGGCCTCAAGGCGCAGGCCGAAGAGAACGGCTGGTCCACCGCCGCGATGGCCAAGGAATTCGAGGAACTCGAATACCACACCATGCGCGACAGCGTGCTGAAGACCAAGGTGCGCATCGACGGACGCCAGCTGGACGACGTACGCGCGATCACCGCCCGTGTCGGCGTGCTGCCCCGCACCCATGGTTCGGCGCTGTTCACCCGCGGCGAGACCCAGGCGCTGGTCGTCATCACGCTGGGCACCACGCGTGACGCGCAGATCATCGACGCCCCCGGCGGCGAGTCGAAGGACCCGTTCCTGTTCCACTACAACTTCCCTCCGTTCTCGGTGGGTGAAGCGGGTCGTTTCGGCGCGCCGAAGCGTCGCGAGATCGGTCATGGCCGCCTCGCCAAGCGTGGCGTGCAGGCGGTCAAGCCGAGCATCGAGGAATTCCCGTACGTGGTGCGCGTGGTCTCGGAAATCACCGAGTCCAACGGTTCCTCGTCGATGGCCTCGGTGTGCGGTTCCTCGCTGGCGATGATGGATGCCGGCGTGCCGCTGAAGGCGCCGGTCGCCGGTATCGCCATGGGCCTGGTCAAGGAAGGCAACGACTTCGTCGTGCTGTCCGACATCCTGGGCGACGAGGATCACCTCGGCGACATGGACTTCAAGGTGGCCGGCAGTGCCGAAGGCATCTCCGCGCTGCAGATGGACATCAAGATCGACGGCATCACCGAAGAGATCATGAAGGTGGCGCTGGCCCAGGCCAAGCAGGGTCGCCTGCACATCCTCGGCGAAATGGGCAAGGCGCTGACCACCGCCCGCACCGAGATGAGCGAGTTTGCCCCGCGCCTGATCACCATCAAGATCCACCCGGACAAGATCCGCGAAGTGATCGGCAAGGGCGGCGCCACGATCCGCTCGATCACCGAAGAGACCGGCACCACGATCGACATCAGCGACGACGGCACCATCATCATCGGCTCGGTCAATCGCGAGGCGGGTGAAGCGGCGAAGAAGCGCATCGAGCAGATCACCTCCGACGTCGAGCCGGGCCGCATCTACGAGGGCAAGGTCGCCAAGCTGATGGACTTCGGTGCGTTCGTGACGATCATGCCGGGCAAGGATGGTCTGGTCCACGTGTCGCAGATCTCCGACGAGCGCGTCGAGAAGGTCTCCGACAAGCTGAAGGAAGGCGACATCGTCAAGGTCAAGGTGCTGGAAGTCGACAAGCAGGGCCGCATCCGCCTGTCGATGAAGGCCGTGACGGAAGACGAGCACGCGGCAAGCGTCTGAGTTTTTCGCTTCATCTGCAGCAACATGAAGAAGGCCCGGCTCATGCCGGGCCTTCTTCGTTGCGGGCGGTGATCCGCTGTCATGACCTTTTGCTAGGATGGCGGGAACCGCAGACGAGGACGCAACGATGGCTGATCCGGCGAGTGATTTCATGAAGGACTATCAGGCGCTGGCGCAGCAGTCATGGGATGCCTGGACACGGCAATTCCAGCAGCCAACCGCGGCCAACCCGTTTGCGCCCCCACCGTCGCAGGCGACGGGCACCGATACGCTGGAACGCACCCTGTCCGGCCTGAAGGGCTATTTCGACTGGATGCAGAACGCCGCCAGCGGAGGCGTGACCCATCGGCCGTCCAGTGACTGGCAGCAGCAGTTGCAACAGATGTTCGGTACCGGCAACCCGCCCTTTGCGCAGGCCTTCGGTGGCATCGACAGTGCGGGGGCGGAGAGTTTTGCGCGGCAGTGGCAGTCCTGGTCGCAGGCGGCCCAGCGCATGGGCCTGGGCGACATGCCGGGTGCGCATGGTCCGACGCCGGCATTCGGCCTCAATCGCGAACAGCAGATGCAGCAGCAGGAACTGGGCATGGCCCTGCTGGCGTCCCTGCAGGCTTCCGCCAGATACCAGGAGCTGATCCAGAAGGCCAACACGCAAGGCATGCAGCGCCTGCAGGAAAAGTTGTCCGCGCACGCCGCGCCAGGACGCCAGGTTGATTCGCTGAAGGGCCTGTACGACCTGTGGGTGGACGCTTCCGAGGAGGCCTACGCCGACATCGCACTTTCCGCGGAATTCCGCGAAGCCTATGGCGAGATGGTCAACACGCAGATGCGCGTGCGCCAGCTGCAGCAACGACAGACCGAGCAGATGTGCCAGCAGCTCGGCGTGCCGACTCGCAGCGAGGTGTCGAGCCTGGGCCAGCGATTGCAGGCCTTGCGCCGCGAGTTCCGCGCCAGCCAGGCAGGTGCTTCCGGCGGTCATGCCGACGAACTCGTCGCCTTGCGTCGCGAGGTGGCTGCGTTGAAGCGTCAGCTGGGCGATCGCCCGGCCGCGAAGCCCGCGCAGGCGAAGGCTGCCGCGAAACCGTCGTCCGCCGCGAAGAAGTCTGCGGCAACGAAGAAGCCGGCCGCAAAGAGCACGCGCAAGCCTGTCCCCACATCCTCGGCCAGCGCGCGCAAGCGCAAGTAAGGGAGCGTCGTCATGCAGAGCCCGTTGCACATCGATCCGACGAAGGCCCTGGCCGACATGTCGGCCTTCCAGCGCAAGCTGGCCGCCGGCATGGCCAACCTGCGCAACATGCGCGAACCCGAGTACGCGAACACACCCCGCGAGCTGGTCTACAGCGAAGACAAGCTCAAGGTCTGGCACTTCACCGGCCACGGCAAGGCCACCTCGAAGACGCCGTTGCTGATCGTCTACGCGCTGGTCAACACGGTGTGGATGACCGACCTGCAGGCTGACCGCTCGATGGTGCGCAACCTGCTGGAGCAGGGCGAGGACGTCTACCTGATCGACTGGGGCTATCCCGACGGCGCCGACCGCTGGCTGACCCTGGACGACTACATCAACGGCTACCTCGATCGCTGCGTCGATGCCGTGCGCGCGCGCCACGATCTGGACGCGATCAACCTGCTCGGCATTTGCCAGGGCGGCGCGTTCTCGCTGTGCTACACCGCGCTGCACCCGGACAAGGTGAAGAACCTGATCACCATGGTCACGCCGGTGGACTTCCACACGCCGGACAACATGCTGTCCAGCTGGTGCCGCAGCATGGACGTGGATCTGTTCGTCGACACCATGGGCAACATTCCCGCGGGACTGATGAACTACGTCTACCTCACCCTGAAACCGGTGCGGCTGAACCAGCAGAAATACATCGGCATGGTCGACATCCTCGACGATCCCGTCGAGCTGGAAAACTTCCTGCGCATGGAGCGCTGGATCTTCGATTCGCCCGACCAGGCCGGCGAGGCGTTTCGCCAGTTCATCAAGGATTTCTACCAGGGCAACAAGCTGGTCAAGGGCACGCTGGAAATCGGCGGCCGGAGCGTGGACCTGGGCATGATCACCCAGCCGGTGCTGAACATCTTCGCCGAGCAGGATCACCTGGTGCCGCCGGATGCGTCGCGTGCTCTGGGCAAGCACGTGGGCACCACCGACTACACCCAGGTCGCGTTCAGGGGCGGCCACATCGGCATTTACGTCTCCGGCCGTGCCCAGCGCGAGGTCCCGCCGGCGATCCACCAGTGGCTGCACCAGCGCCGCTGATCCCGGCCGCCTGCCGTGCGAAATCGTCGCGCGGCAGGCGATAATGGATGGATGACCGCATTCGACCCCACCCATGATTCCATCCGCGCCGTGCAGTGGCGTGGCGACCACCTGTGCCTGCTCGACCAGCGACTGCTGCCGGGCGAAGAGCGCTGGATCGAATGTCGCAACGCGGCGCAGGTGACTACGGCGATTCGCGACCTCGCCGTGCGCGGCGCGCCGGCGATCGGCATCGCCGCGGCGTGGGGCGTGGCGATGGCGGCACAGCAGGGTGTGACGCTGGAGCCGGTGCTGGCGGACTTGCGCGCGGCGCGCCCCACGGCGGTGAACCTGATGTGGGCGCTGGACCGCATGAAGCGGCGCATCGTTGCGGGTGCCGATGGCGATGCATTGCTGCGCGAGGCCCAGGCGATCCAGGACGAGGATCTGGCCGCCAATCGGAAAATGGGTGAGCTGGGTGCGGCACTGATCGCCCCCGGATCGGGGGTGCTGACCCACTGCAATACCGGTTCGCTGGCCACCGCCGGCTACGGCACGGCGCTGGGCGTGATTCGTGCCGGCGTGGCGGCTGGACGCATCGCTCGGGTATACGCCGGTGAAACACGACCATGGCAGCAGGGTGCGCGACTGACGATGTGGGAACTGGTGCGCGACGGCATCCCGGCCCAGCTGATCGCCGATTCCGCCGCCGCCCACCTGATGAAATCCGGTGCGGTGCAATGGGTGATCGTGGGCGCCGACCGGATCGCCGCCAACGGCGACACCGCGAACAAGATCGGCACCTACCAGCTGGCCATCGCCGCGAAGTACCACGGCGTGAAGTTCATGGTGGTGGCTCCGTCCTCCACGGTCGACATGGCCACGGGTACGGGCGAGGAAATCGAGATCGAGCTGCGTGATGCGGCCGAGTTGCTGAGCACGGCCGGCAGCCGCACGGTGGTCGAGGGCGCACAGGCGTGGAACCCGGTATTCGATGTGGCGCCCGCCGAACTCATCGATGCGATCGTCACCGAGCGCGGCGTGATCGAGCGGCCGAACAGCCTCGCCATGCAGGCGATGTTCGGCTGAAAAGTGCCTGGCTGGGTACTTTCCGGGAGGCCCCTGGTCACCTTCTGCAGGACCCGCGTGGCCGCTTGCGCGCACCTGTCGCAGCGGCTTCAGCGGCCTTGCTGCTGATCAATATGTAAGCAGTCGGAAGAGCGCTTGGCACAAATCATGAAGCCTGGCTGCAAGTTATTGATTTTGAAAGACTAAATCCTGTCGTTTTGAGGCCGCTTGTGCTAAAATCGACGGGTTGATTTCGGGTCGCTTGCGCATGCGCCGGAGGCGCGGCACCAGCGTCCTTTTTTTGTCATCAAGGAAGCCGATTCATGGCAGAACTCGCCAAAGAAATCATTCGCGTCAACATCGAAGACGAGATGCGCCAGAGCTACCTCGATTACGCCATGAGCGTGATCGTGGGGCGCGCTCTTCCCGATGTGCGCGATGGTCTGAAACCCGTGCATCGCCGCGTGCTGTTCGCGATGAGCGAGCTGGGCAACGTGTGGAACAAGCCGTACAAGAAATCGGCGCGCGTGGTCGGTGACGTGATCGGTAAATACCATCCGCACGGCGACCAGTCGGTCTACGACGCGATCGTGCGCATGGCGCAACCGTTCTCGCTGCGCTACATGCTGGTCGACGGCCAGGGTAACTTCGGCTCGGTCGACGGCGACAACGCCGCGGCGATGCGATACACCGAAGTGCGCATGTCGCGGCTCACCCACGAGCTGCTGGCCGACATCGACAAGGACACCGTCGACTTCGGGCCGAACTACGACGAGAGCGAGCACGAGCCGCTGGTGCTGCCGTCGCGCGTGCCAACCCTGCTGGTGAATGGTTCGGCCGGCATCGCGGTGGGCATGGCCACCAACATCCCGCCGCACAACCTCAACGAAGTCATTGCCGCGACGATCGCGCTGATCGATGAGCCCGCGCTGTCGATCGACCAGCTGATGCATTACGTGCCGGGTCCGGACTTTCCGACCAGCGGCATCATCAACGGCTCGTCAGGCATCATCGAGGCCTACCGCACCGGCCGCGGCCGCATCCTGGTGCGGGCCAGGGCGGAGATCGAGACCGAGGCCAACGGCCGCGAGACGATCATCATCCACGAGCTGCCCTACCAGGTGAACAAGGCGCGGCTGATCGAGAAGATCGCCGAGCTGGTCAAGGAAAAGAAGCTCGAAGGCATCAGCGAGCTGCGCGACGAGTCCGACAAGGACGGCATGCGCGTCGTCATCGAGATCCGCAAGGACGCGATGGGCGACGTGGTGCTGAACAACCTGTTCCAGCAGACCCAGCTGCAGGTCACCTTCGGCATCAACATGGTGGCCCTGCTGGACGGCCAGCCGAAACTGCTGAACCTCAAGGACATCCTCGAGGCGTTCATCCGCCACCGTCGCGAAGTGGTCACCCGCCGCACCATTTTCGAGCTGCGCAAGGCACGCGCCCGCGCGCACATCCTCGAAGGCCTCACCGTGGCGCTGGCCAACATCGACGAGATGATCGAACTGATCAAGACCTCGTCGTCGCCGGCCGAGGCGCGCGAGCGCATGCTGGCACGCAAGTGGCAGCCGGGCATGGTCGGCGCCTTGCTCTCCGCCGCCGGCGCCGATGCGTCGCGACCGGAGGACATGGACCCGCGCGAAGGCCTGAAGGCCGACGGTTACCAGCTGTCCGAGATCCAGGCCCAGGAAATCCTGGCGATGCGCCTGCATCGCCTGACCGGGCTGGAGCAGGAAAAGCTCTCCGACGAATACCGCCAGATCCTCGAGGCGATCCGCGCCCTGATCGAGATCCTGGAAAACCCCGATCGCCTGCTCGAAGTGATCCGCGAGGAACTCGAGGCGATCAAGGCCGAGTTCGGCGATGCCCGTCGCACCGAGATCCAGCATTCGCAGGAAGATCTCAACGTGCTCGACCTGATCGCGCCGGAAGACGTCGTGGTCACGCTGTCGCATACCGGCTACATCAAGCGCCAGCCGGCCAGCACCTACCGCGCGCAGAAACGCGGCGGCAAGGGGCGTTCGGCCTCCGCGCTGAAGGACGAGGATTTCGTCGAGCAGCTGTGGGTGGTCAACACCCACGACACCTTGCTGGCCTTCACCAGCACCGGTCGGGTCTACTGGCAGAAGGTCTACCAGATTCCCGAGTCGGGCCCGGGTGCCCGCGGCAAGCCGATCATCAACCTGCTGCCGCTGGGCGAGGGCGAGAAGGTGCAGGCAGTGCTGCCGATCCGCGAGTATGCGGAAGACCGTTTCGTGTTCTTCGCCACCCGGCACGGCACGGTAAAGAAGACCCCGCTGTCCGAGTTCGCCTTCCAGCTGCAGAAGGGCAAGTTGGCGATCAAGCTGCATGACGACGACGCCCTGGTCAACGTGGAACTGACCGACGGCAACAGCGACATCCTGCTGTTCGCCTCCAACGGCAAGGTCAATCGTTTCGACGAGAACACCGTGCGCTCGATGGGCCGCACCGCCTCCGGCGTGCGCGGCATGAAGCTGGTCGGCGGCGCCGAGGTGGTGTCGCTGATCGTGGCGGCCGAGGGCGACATCCTCACCGCTACCGCGCGCGGCTACGGCAAGCGCACCGAACTGGCCGAGTTCACCAAGAAGGGCCGTGGCACCCAGGGCGTGATCGGCATCCAGTGTTCCGAGCGCAACGGTGCGCTGGTGGGCGCGGTGCAGGTCACCGAGGCGCACGAACTGATGCTGATCTCCGACCAGGGCACGCTGGTGCGTACCCGTGTGGCGGAAGTTTCGCAGCTCGGTCGCAATACCCAGGGCGTCACCCTGATCAAGCTGCCGGCCGACGAAACCCTGGTCAGCGTGATGCGGCTGGATGCGGAAGAGGACAACGGCGAGGATGCCGAAGCCGTCGGCGCCGACGTGCCCGGTGGTGGCGACGAGGCGGCAACCGAGCCGGCGGCCGGCGAAGAGTAGGCCACCCTCCTGGCGACACGAGAAACCCCGGCATCGCCGGGGTTTTTTTTGAGTCCGTGGCGGATTCAGCCGAGGCTGTCGACCGCCACCAGCATCGCCTCGGCGCTGGAAACACGCAGTTCACCGGGTGCCTCCACCTGCACCAGGCGCGCCACGCCATCCTCCGCATACAGCGCAAAGCGGCGCGTGCGCAGGCCCATGCCGAAAGCGCTGCCATCCAGCTCCAGCCCCAGGGCACGGGTGAAACTGGCGTTGCCGTCGGCCAGCATCAGCAAGCCGGCCGGAACCTGTTGCGAGGCGGCCCAGGCCTGCATCACGTAGCCGTCGTTCACCGCCAGGCACATCACGTCGATGCCCCGCTGCCGGAACTCGGCGAAATGCGCCGAGTAGCCGGGCAGGTGCCGGTTCGAGCAGGTCGGGGTGAACGCGCCCGGCACGCCGAACAGCAGCACCTTGCGTCCGGCGAACAGGGCCGCGGTCTGGGCCGGCTGGATGTCACCGTCGATGCACTGGACGGCTGTGTCGGGAATCGTGTCGCCGGGCTGAATGCTCATGCGGGTCTCGGGTCGGGAAGGGGGCATCTCATGCTAATCGCGCCGCGGCAGGCTGTCGCCTTGAATCGTCCGCGGCCGCACCTATTTTCTGTCTCAGGCGGTAATTGACCGCAACTCGTGCAAGGAGACAAACAATGAATCTGGGTCGTCATGGCATCTGGAACGCGGGCACCGGCCTGCCCGAAGAGATCCGTCAGGCCTTCGACCGCTTCCTGCAACCGGAAGACGGCGACGCCTCCAACGTGGTCACCAGCCAGTGGGCGCCGCGCGTCGACATTCGCGAGGACGAGCAGCGCTTCGTGATCCTGGCCGACATCCCCGGCGTGGACCCGGCGCAGATCGAGGTGAGCATGGACAAGGGCATCCTCACCATCAAGGGCGAGCGTGATGTCGTTGCCGCGGAAAAGGACGGCAAGTTCACCCGGGTCGAACGGGCGCGCGGAGCCTTCCATCGCCGCTTCGCCCTGCCGGACAGTGCCGATGCCGAGGGTGTCACGGCGACGGGCAAGTTCGGCGTGCTGGAGATCGTGATACCGAAGAAGGCGCAGGCGACGCCGCGGCGCATTACCATCAACGTGAACCACTGAGGATCGGGTGGCTGACCCCGCGGCGTGGTCGACGCGCCGCGGGTTTCGCGTGAGTCGGGGAGCGGTGAGTGGAATTCAAAGACTATTACGAGATCCTGGGTGTGAAGCCCGATGCCAGCGAGGCCGAGATCAAGTCGGCGTATCGCAAGCTCGCGCGCAAGTACCACCCGGACAAGAACAAGGAGGCCGGCGCCGAGGAGAAATTCAAGGCGGTCAACGAGGCCAACGAGGTGCTCAAGGATGCCGAAAAGCGGCGTTCCTACGATCAGTTGCGCGCCGGTGGTTACCGGCAGGGCGAGCAGTTCAGGCCACCGCCCGGCTGGCAGGGCCAACACGGCTTTGGTGGCGGCGACGACAGTGACTTCAGCGACTTCTTCGAGAGCCTGTTCGGGCGCGGCGGTGCCGCAGGTGGTGGCCATCGCGGCCAGCCGCGCCCGCGTCGCGGCCAGGACGTACAGGCCTCGGTGCAGATCGACCTGCAGACGGCGTTCGACGGTGGCCGCACGCGGCTGGCGATGCACGATCCGGCCGGCGGCGAGCGCGTGCTGGAAGTGAAGATCCCGGCGGGCATCCAGCCCGGCCAGGTGATCCGCCTGTCCGGCCAGGGCCAGCCCGGCATGGCCGGTGGACCGAACGGCGACCTGTTGCTGGAGGTGGGCATCCGTGACGACGCCCGTTTCCGTCTGGACGGCCGCAACGTGGTGCATGTGCTGCCGATCACGCCGTGGGAGGCCGCATTGGGCGCTGCCGTGCCGGTGCCGACCCTGGCCGGAACGGTCGACCTGCGCATCCCGGCGGGTTCGCAATCGGGGCGCAAGCTGCGGCTGAAGGGCCGCGGCATGCCCGGCTCCCATCCCGGCGACCAGCTGGTGGAGCTGTCCATCCGCACGCCCCCAGCGGACACCGAGGAGCAGCGTGCCGCCTACGATGCGCTGCAGGCAGCCTTCGGCGACTTCAATCCGCGGTAGCGGCTACCGGGTTGGCAGACAAGGAAACGGCGCCCTGAGGCGCCGTTTCCTGTTGTTGCTTTCGGTGATTGCTCAGCCCGGCAGGAATTCTTCCAGGGCCTTGATCAGCTCTTCCTCGCGGATCGGCTTGGTCACGTAGGCCTTGGCACCCTGGCGCATGCCCCAGACCTTGTCGGTTTCCTGATCCTTTGTGGTGACCAGGATGATCGGAATATGGGCCGTGTCGGCGTTCTTGCTGATCGTGCGGGTCGCCTGGAAACCGTTGAGGTTGGGCATGACCACGTCCATCAGGATCAGGTCGGGCTTCTCGGCCTTGGCCACTTCCACGCCGGCGGCACCGTCTTCGGCGGAAAGGGTTTCATGCCCGAGTTTTTCGACGATGCGCTTGATGCCAAGCAGCTGTGAAGGGGAGTCGTCGACGATCAGGATGCGTGCCATAGAAAAATAATCCCCTGCGAGTTTCGTTGATTCTAAGCCGTGGTGATGGTACTTCCAAGCGCAGTTTCTTCAAACCGTGCTGTCGATGCGCACCAGGGTACGTCCGAAGGATTCGCCTGCGAGCATACGCGCAAACACGCCCGGCAGCTCATCCAATCCTGCTTCGAGGGTGACGATGCGTTCCAGGTGCCGCGGTTTCCAGTCGCTGGCCAGATGCTGCCAGACGCTGTCGCGCAGGTCGCGGGCGGTACCCGCCGAGGCGATTCCGAGCAGGCTGGCGCCGCGGATGATGAACGGCATGACGGTGCTGTCGAAGGCGATGCCGCCGGCATTGCCGCAGATCGCCACGTTGCCGTACGGGCTGATCAGGGGCAGCAGGCCGCCCAGCATCGCGCCGCCGACGTTGTCCAGTGCGCCGCCGAAGCGGGCGGAGTCCATCGGCTTGCCGCTGAAGGCGAGCTGGTGGCGATCGACGCATTCGCGGGCACCGAGCGCGCGCAGCGCATCGAAGTGTTCCGCCTTGCCGCTGATCGCGTGCACTTCATAGCCGGCACGGCTGAAGATATCGATCGCCAGCTGGCCCACGCCGCCGCTGGCGCCGGTCACCGCGATCGGGCCCAGAGCCGGCGTCTGCCGGTTGTCCTGCATGCGCAACAGCGCGAGCGCCGCGGTGAAGCCGGCGGTGCCGATGATCATGCTTTCGCGCAGGCTCAGCGCGGCAGGCAGCGGAATCGTCCAGCGCGCGTCGAGCCGGGCATATTCGCCGTAACCGCCGTCGCGTGTCTCGGACAGGCCGCTGCCGGTGCACAACACGGCGTCGCCCTCCCTGAACGCCGGGTCGGTGGAGGCTACCACCCGACCGGCCACGTCGATCCCGCCGTTCAGCGGATAACTGCGCAGGATGCGTCCCTTGCCGGTGCCGGCCAGGGCGTCCTTGTAGTTCACCGACGAGTAGGCGACCTTGATCAGGACTTCACCCGGCGACAGCGCGTCGGGTGTCATGTTCTCGATGCCGGCGCGATGGCCGGCGTCGTCGTGGTGGATGCGGAAAGCGCGGAAGCTGTTCATGGCGGGGTCCCCGGTCAGGCGTCGACGCTGCGCGTATCGATCCATTTCGGCACGTAGCTGCCCTGGTAAGCGGCCATCCAGTCGAACAGCTCCGCCATGCTGTCGCCGAACCAGATGCCGTCACGCTGTTCGGCCCGCACGAAGTTTTCCTCGACCATGTGCTGCATCATCTGGCGCAGGTCGCGATAGTAGCCGCGCACGTCGAGGAAGGCGCACGGGTAGCGGTGCAGGCCGAGCTGGGCCCAGGTCAGCATCTCGAACATCTCGTCCATGGTGCCGAAGCCGCCGGGCAGGGCGACGAAGGCATCGGACAACTCGTACATGCGCGTCTTGCGCTGGTGCATGGTCTCGACGACCACCAGCTCGCTCAGGCCCGGGTGCGCCACTTCCAGCTCCACCAGCTGGCGCGGAATCACCCCGATCACCTTGCCGCCGCCGGCGAGCACGGCGTCGGCCACCACGCCCATCAGGCCGACGTTGCCGCCACCGTAGACCAGGGCGATGCCGCGCCGCGCCATTTCGGTGCCGAAGGCATGGGCCTGTTCGGCGTATTCGGGATGTCTGCCGGAGCTGGAGCCGCAGTAGACGCAGAGGGCGGTGGGTTGGGACATGTAGAGGGACTCGTCTTCTTTCTCGTCATTCCGGCGCTGAAGGTTCCGGAAGTTCAAAAGACGCGGCCCGCCCATGTCGCCACGAGCGGGCCGCGTTATCGTCGTGCCGGGCGATCAATTGCCCTTGTGGATGGCGCGCTTGTCGACCGACAGGGCGGCCTCGTGCACGGCTTCGGACAGGGTCGGATGCGCGTGGACGATGCGCGCCAGGTCCTCGGAGGAGCCCTTGAACTCCATCGCCACCACGCACTCGGCGATCAGCTCGGAGACGCCCGGGCCGACCATGTGCACGCCCAGGATGCGGTCGGTCTCGGCGTGGGCAATCATCTTCACCTGGCCCACCGCCTCGTTCATCGCGACGGCGCGGCCGATGGCGGCGAACGGGAAACTGCCGACCTTGTACGGCACGCCCTCGTCCTTCAGCTGCTTCTCGGTCTTGCCGGCCCAGGCGATTTCCGGCTCGGTGTAGATCACCCACGGGATCGTGTCGTAACTGACGTGCCCGGCCTTGCCGGCGATCCACTCGGCGACCGCCATGCCTTCCTCGAAACCCTTGTGCGCGAGCATCGGGCCGCGTACCGCGTCACCCACGGCCCACACGCCGTCGACGCCGGTGTGGCAATGCTCGTCGACAATGATGCGGCCGCGCTCGTCCAGCTTCACGCCGGTGTCGTCGGCCAGCAGCCCGGCGGTATAGGCGCGGCGGCCCACGGCGACCAGCAGCTTGTCGACGACGAGCTGCTGCTCACCGTCCTTGTCGGTGTAGACCAGGTGCACGCCGTCCTTCTTCACCTCGGCCTTGCCGAGCTTGGCGTTGAGCCTGATGTCCAGGCCCTGCTTGGCGAATTCTTTCGCCGCGACCTTGGCGACGTCCGCGTCGGCGACGGAGAGGAACTCCGGCAGCGCCTCGATCACGGTGACTTCGGCACCGAGCCGGCGCCATACGCTGCCCAGCTCCAGGCCGATCACGCCGGCGCCGATCACGCCAAGGCGCTTCGGCACGGCGTCGAGCTCCAGCGCACCGGCGTTGTCGATGATGTTCTTGCCGTCGAATTTCGCGAACGGCAACTCGATCGGCACCGAACCGGAAGCCAGGATCACGTTGGTGGCGGCGATGGTCTGCTTGCTGCCGTCGTTGCCGGTGATCTCGACCTGGTTGCCCTTCAGCAGCTTGCCGGTGCCGAAGTAGCTGGTGATCTTGTTGGCCTTGAACAACTGGGCCACGCCGCCGGTGAACTGCTTGACGATCTTTTCCTTGCGTCCGATGAAGGTCTTGAGGTCGACCTTGGCATTCTCGACGGTGATGCCGTGCACGGGAAGATTGTGCGCGAGGTTGTAGAACTGCTTGGAGGAATCGAGCAGTGCCTTCGACGGGATGCAGCCCACGTTGAGGCAGGTGCCGCCCAGCGCCTGCTTGCCATCCTTGCCGACAAAGGCATCGATGCAGGCCGTCTTCAGGCCCAGCTGCGCGGCGCGGATTGCGGCGTGGTAACCGGCCGGGCCGGCGCCGATGACGATGACATCGAATTTTTCGCTCATTTTATTCACTCAGGGGAATAGGGAATCGGGAATCGGGAATCGTTGGAGCAGGGCGGGCTTCGCTTTGACGATTCCCGATTCTCCATTCCCGGCCTTTGATCGCATCGCGATCAAAGGCCCAGCAACATCCTTTGCGGATTCTCCAGCTGGTTCTTGATGTCGACCAGGAACAGCACCGCGTCCTTGCCGTCGATGATGCGGTGGTCGTAGCTGAGCGCGATGTACATCATCGGGGCGGCAATGATCTGGCCGTTCTCGACGATGGCGCGTTCCTTGATCGTGTGCATGCCGAGGATCGCGCTCTGCGGCGGATTGACGATCGGGGTGGACAGCAGCGAGCCGAAGGTGCCGCCATTGGTGATGGTGAACGTGCCGCCCTGCAGGTCGTCCAGCGACAGCTTGTTGGCGCGCGCCTTGACTGCGTAGTCGGCGATGCCCTTTTCGACGTCGGCGAAGCTCATGTCCTGCACGTCGCGCAGCACCGGCGTCACCAGGCCCTTGTCGGTGGACACGGCGATCGAGATGTCCTGGTAGCCGTGGTAGATCACGTCGTTGCCGTCGACCGAGGCGTTGACGAACGGGTAGCGCTTCAGCGCTTCGGCGGCCGCCTTGACGAAGAAGCTCATGAAGCCGAGCTTGATGCCGTGTTCCTTCTGGAACGCCTCGCCCAGCGTCTTGCGCATCTTCGACACTTCGCTCAGGTTCACCTCGTTGAACGAGGTCAGCATGGCGATCGAGTTCTTCGACTGCATCAGGCGCTCGGCGATGCGTGCGCGCATGCGGGTCATCGGCACGCGCTCTTCCGGACGCGAGCCCGGGGTCGGCTTCGCCGCCGGCACGGCGGGAGCCGCGGCAGGACGCGAGCCGGCGTTGACCACGTCTTCCTTGATGATGCGGCCGTCGCGGCCGGTGCCCGGAATGGCGGAGGTGTCGACCTTGTTCTCGGTGGCGACGCGCTGCGCGGCGGGCGAAAGCTCGGCGGCGGCCTTCGACGCGGCGGGGGCAGGCGCCGCGGCAGCGGGCGCCGGAGCAGCAGCAGGAGTCGCGGCAGCCGGGGCCGGCGCGGCGGCTGCGGCGCCTTCCTCGATGATCGCAATGACCTGCTCGCTGTTCACCGTGTCGCCGACGTCGTGACGGATTTCCTTCAGCACGCCGTCAACCGGCGAGGGCACTTCCAGCACCACCTTGTCGGTTTCGAGGTCGACCAGGTTCTCGTCGCGCTTCACCGCGTCGCCGGCCTTCTTGTGCCAGGTGGCAATGGTGGCGTCGGAGACGGACTCGGGCAGGACGGGGACTTTGAGTTCGATGGACATGTGAATCCTTGAGTTGGTGCGCTCGTCCAAGATCGCGAAGATCAAGAAGCGGCCATCCTGGCCGCACTGTTCGGGAAGACTGCTTATTCCGCGGAGTGGTCGGTGCCGACCGGCGCGACCAGCGCCTGTTCGACCAGGGCGGACTGTTCGGCGACGTGGGTGTTGTGGTGGCCAGCCGCCGGTGCCGGCGAACGGGCGCGACCGGCGTACGACAGGCTGTGCTTGACGCCGGTGCAGGCCTGCAGGTGATGGCGGATCTGGAACCACGCGCCCTGGTTCATCGGCTCTTCCTGGCACCAGATCACTTCCTTGGCGGAAGGATACTTGTCCAGTTCGGCGGTGACCTCGACACGCGGGAACGGATACAGCTGCTCGACGCGCACGATCGCCACGTCCTTCAGTTCGCGCTTCTCGGCTTCTTCCAGCAGGTCGTAGTAGACCTTGCCCGAGCACAGCACCACGCGCTTGACCTTCTTCGCGGCCAGCTCGCGATGCTCGCCGATCACCAGCTGGAAGCTGCCGTTGGCCAGCTCGTCCAAGGTGGACACCGCCAGCTTGTGGCGCAGCAGCGATTTCGGGGTCATCACGATCAGCGGCTTGCGCACCGGGCGCAGCATCTGCCGGCGGATCATGTGGAAATCCTGCGCCGGCGTGGTCGGCACGCAGACCTGCATGTTGTCGAACGCGCAAAGCTGCAGGAAGCGCTCCAGACGCGCGGAGGAGTGTTCCGGGCCCTGGCCCTCATAGCCGTGCGGCAGGAACAGTGCCAGGCCGCACAGGCGGTTCCACTTCGCTTCGCCGGAGCTGATGAACTGGTCGATCACCACCTGGGCGCCGTTGGCGAAATCGCCGAACTGGCCTTCCCAGATGTTCAGCGTGTCCGGGTCGGTGGTGGAGTGGCCGTACTCGAACGCCATCACCGCTTCTTCGCTGAGCAGCGAGTCGATCACCTCGACGTCGGCGCTGGCGCGCACGTTGGCCAGCGGCATGTAGGTATGGCCGTCCTTCTGGTCATGCAGCACCGCATGGCGGTGGAAGAACGTGCCGCGGCCGGAATCCTGGCCGACCAGGCGCATGTCGTAGCCGGCATCGACCAGGGTGGCGTAGGCGAGATTTTCGGCGAAGCCCCAGTCGGCCGGCTGCTCGCCGGCGGCCATCTTGCGGCGGTCGTCGTAGATCTTCGCCACGCGCGCCTGCAGGGTGAGGTCGGCGGGCAGGGTGAGGATCTTGCTGGAGAGTTCCTGCAGCTTCTGCCGGGGCACGCCGGTGTCGACCGGGGTCGACAGCTTGCCACCGATGAACTTCGCCCAGTCGACGTGGCCGTCGCGGACGGGCGACGGGTCGAGGTCGGTCATCGGCGCGCCCGCTTCCAGTCGTGCGCGATAGGCTTCGAACTGCTTCTGCGCCTCGCCGTCGGCCAGCACGCCCTGCTTGACCAGCTGCTGCTGGTAGAGGTCGCGCGTGGTCGGGCGCTTGCGGATGATCTGGTACATCACCGGCTGCGTCGCGGCCGGTTCGTCGGCCTCGTTGTGGCCGTGGCGACGGTAGCAGACCAGGTCGATCACCACGTCGCGGCGGAACTGCTTGCGGAAATCGTAGGCGAGGCGGGTCACCAGGATCACCGCTTCCGGGTCGTCGCCGTTCACGTGCAGCACCGGTGCGTTGACCATCTTGGCCAGGTCGGTGCAGTACATGGTGGAGCGCGCGTCCTGCGGATTGGAGGTGGTGAAGCCGACCTGGTTGTTGATCACGATGTGCAGGCTGCCGCCGATGCGGAAACCACGGGCCTGCGACATGTTCAGCAGTTCCATGTTCACGCCCTGGCCGGCGAACGCGGCGTCGCCGTGGATCAGCACGGCCATCGACTGGGTGTGCGCGGTGTCGCGACGACGGGTCTGGCGCGCGTGCACCGAACCGGTCACCACCGGGTTGACGATCTCCAGGTGCGACGGGTTGAACGCCAGCGCCACGTGCACGCCGCCCTTGGGCGTCTTGACGTCGGCGGAGAAGCCCATGTGGTACTTCACGTCGCCCGAGTGGGCCGGGTCGTCGGGGTGGTCGAACTTGCCCTCGAACTCGTCGAACAGGGTCTTTGGCGGCTTGCCGAGGATGTTGACCAGCACGTTGAGGCGGCCGCGATGGGCCATGCCGATGACCAGTTCCTTGATGCCGTTGTCGCCGGCTTCGCGTACCACGTCGTCGAGCATCGGGATCAGGCTGTCGCCGCCTTCCAGCGAGAAGCGTTTCTGACCCACGTATTTCGTGTGGAGGTAACGCTCCAGGCCCTCGGCGGCGGTGAGGCCGTCCAGCACGCGCTGCTGGCCGGCCTTGTCCAGGCCGCTCTGGCCGGCAGCCTGCTCCAGCCGGCTGTAGATCCAGTTGCGCTGCTCGTGGTTGCTGATGTGCATGAACTCGGCGCCGATCGTGCTGGCGTAGGTCTTCTGCAGGCGGGCCAGCAGGTCGCGCAGCTTCAGGCGCAGGCCGCCGCCGGCGTAGTTGCCGGTGTCGAATTCGGTGTCGAGGTCGGCATCGGACAGCCCGTGGAAGGCCAGGCCCAGGTCGGGGGCCGTCATCTTCTCGGTCAGGCCGAGCGGATCGAGGTCGGCGGCAAGATGGCCGCGTGAACGGTAGGCGGTGAGCAGGCGCAGCACGCCGGCCTGCTTGCGCGCGTGTTCATCGCTGACCGGCGCGGCCGTGGCGCCGTTGTGGTGCTGCTTCTGCGCCGCTTCGATGCGGGCGATGGCCGCCGTGTGGGAGACGTCGCCGGACTCGCGACCCTTGAACGAGGAGAAATACGTGGCCCATTCGGCGGGGACCGACGAGGCGTCGGCCAGCCAGGCGTCATACAGCGATTCGACGTAATCGGCGTTGCCGCCTGCGAGTTGGGAAGATTCGAAGAACTCGCTGATCAGGTTTGTAGTCACGTCACCACCGGCAGGAAGGGATGCTTGAGCTCATCCGTGTCACGTTGAAGTCGCGGTTACCGGTCGGTTTTCAAGCCCGACAGGCCGCTGATACGGATGACTGGGGAGAATCCCCATGATTATAGCCTTTGGGTGCTGCGACGCGGCAAGCTGCAGGCGGCCTCGAACGGCCCGCGCAGGCGCCTGTCCGACCAAGGTCGTAGCCCGGTCTCGGCGTGGTCAGCTGTTTCATGCGGTTTGCACCGCATTTCGGCTGGTGGCCCAGGGCGCCTCCCCGGCCAGCTGCGGTTCAGTCCGCCCGCGTCAGTTCGCTCAGATATTCAGCGACTGCAGCTCGCTGGCCCGTACCGAGCGCTCCCACACCTCGTCGAAGTGCTGCTGCAGCGGCGCCTGGCTGGCGCGGTCGTGGCGGGCCGCGCGGCCCTGGGGGCGCGCGGCCTCGGGCAGGAACAGGTAGCCGCCGGCATCGTTGAGCAGATAGGCCGCGAGATAGGCCAGGTCGACGTCATCGACCGGCTTGCGGATCTGGATCGCGCTGGGCAGGCGTTGCGCCAGGGCGATCAATCGATGGTCACCGCGCAGCGCGGCGGCCGGGTCGTGCAGCAGGATGCGGATCTGCGCGCCACGGCCGGAGATCGCGATGCGTCGCAACTCGGCCAGTTCGTCCGGGCTGGCGTAGGCATCGCTGTCCAGCAGTGGCAGATGGATGTCCAGCCGATGGCGGGCATCGGCCAGCAACTGCAGGCGCGTCGCCGCCGTGTCGCCCCGCGTGCCGGCTGCGAGCGCGCCGCTGTCAGCCAGTGGCGTGGACACCTGTTCCGCCGCGGGCAGGGCCAGCTGCATCGCCTGATGGGGCAGGCCGGCGTCATCGAACGTCTGGCCGAAAGCAACGAAGCCTTCGCGCTCGTAGAAACCCCGGGCGCTGACCTGGGCGTCGAGCTTCACTTCCGGCCAGCCCTGGCTGCGCGCCCGGGAAATCATCTCGCGCAGCAGCGCCTGGCCGACGCCGCGCCCGCGCCAGTCACGCAGCACGGCCATGCGACCGATCTTGTGCTGCGGGGTGAGTCGGCCGCAGCCGATCGGCTGGCCATGCTCGTCGCGCGCCAGCAGGTGCCAGCAATCCCCATCGAGTCCGTCGCGCTCGCGCTGCTCGGGCACGCCCTGTTCGTGGATGAACACGGTTTCGCGCAGGTCGAGCAGGGCGGCTTGCTGTTCGGGGTTCGACCAGTCGGCGATCTCGATGTGGAAGTCCTGCAGTTTCATCGGTGCGTGCTCAGCGGCGTTGGCGGGATTTGCGCAGGATCAGGTGACCATCGTTGACCAGCGCCAGCAACAGCTGGCGTTCGGCGGCGCCGATCTTCCTGGCGGGGGTGTAGCTGCGCTGCTCGCACAATGCCAGCGCCAGCGCCAGCGTGGCCGGATAGGCGGCGCCGCTGACATACAGCGTGCAGCTCGACTTGTCGCGATGCCAGGCCAGCCGCGACCACGGGTGACGCAGTAGTTGCGCACCGCCGTCGAGCTGTTTGCGGAAGGCCTCGACGCTCAACGGCTTGTCCAATGGCGCCGGCACCTGCGCGTTGCGGTAGCGCGTGATGAAACGGCCGAACCAGTCGTGCAGCAGGTCGTCGCGCAGGGCCGCGGCGAACGGCAGCGTGCTCTTCAGGCGCTCCAGCGCGGCGCGGTCGATCTCGCCGGTGGCCCTGGCCGGTTTCAGGTCCGGGTCGGCATAGCGCAGCTCGTCCGGCAACTGTTCGGCGATGTAGTCGGCCAAGTCGCCGGTCAGCTCCGCCTGCGACGGCGCGCGCATGCCCACCGAGAAAGTCATGCATGGACCGCCGAACGCCACGCCGTCGTGCGGCACGCCCGGCGGCAGATACAGGATGTCGCCGGCATCGAGCAGCCATTCGTGGGTCGGTTCGAACTGCGCCAGCTGTTTCAGTTCCACGTCCGGACGAAAGGCCTTCGGTGCCAGCGGATCATCGCTGATCGCCCAGTGGCGTTGGCCCAGCCCCTGGATCAGGAACACGTCGTACTGGTCGACATGCGCGCCGACGCCGCCGCCCGGCTCGGCGTAGGACACCATCACGTCGTCCATCCGCCAACTGGGCAGGAAGCTGAAGTGCTGCAGCAGGCCGGCCACGTCGGCGTCCCACTTGTCGACATCCTGCACCAGCAACGTCCAGTTGCTGTCGGGAGTGTTCGCGAAATCCGCTTCGCCGAGCGGGCCGGGATGGACGTGCCATTGATCGCGCTTTTCGTCATGCACGATCAACCGGGCCAGGGCGGCAGGCTCGCAGGCCAGGCCGGCCAGATCGTCCGGCTGCAGCGGCGGCTGGAAATCGGGGAACGCCTGGCGGATCAGCAGCGGGCGCTTCTGCCAGTAATCGCGCAGGAAGCGGGCGGGGGACATGCCCAGTGGCTGCCGGGCCGAGCCGCGGACTTCGATGGGGAAAGCATGGAGTTTGGTCATGCCGCCATTGTAGCCGCGGCCGGGGGCGGATCAGCGCAGGGCCTGAGCCACCCCATGCAGTCCCAGTCCCAGCACGGCGGTGGCCGCCAGCAGGGTCGCCGCCCGCGGCGGCAGTCGCCGGGTGAGGGCGGCGCCCAGCGGCGCGGCGACGACGCCGCCCACGATCAGCCCGAGCACGGCGACGCCATGGCTGGCGCCGACATGCAGCAGGAAGCTGACGCTGGCGGCGGCGCTGACCGCGCACTTGGCCAGGTGCACGGTGCCGATCACCATGCGCGGGGTGGCGCCCCGGGCAACCAGCGCGGTCACCGTGATCGCGCTCCAGCCGCCGCCGGCGACGGCGTCGGCAAAGCCCGCGACCAGGCCGAGCGGTCGCGTCGCCGACGGAACGCGGTCATCGTGCTCGCCGGGTGCTCGCCTGCCGCGCAGCAGCAGGCACAGGCCCATGCCGAGCAGGTACGGCGTCAGCGCCATCCGCATCCATGCCGCGGGCACGTGGCTCAGCACCAGCGCGCCGATCACCGCGCCAGCCACGCCCGGCATCGCCAGGGCCCAGAACAGCCTTCGCCGCACGTTGCCAGCGACCAGATGACTGAGGCCGGAGGCGCCGCAGGTGAAGGTCTCCGCGTAATGCACGCTGGCGCTGGCCGCCACGGGTGGCAGGCCGAGGCCCAGCAGCATGCTTGCCGCCGTGATGCCGTAGGCCATGCCCAGGGCGCCGTCGATCAGCTGGGCCAGCGCGCCCACCGCGGCAAAGGTGATGAATTCGGAGAATGCTGGCATGTGTCCGTGGCGCCTGGCGGGTCGGCGAAGTATTGGCGGCGGCCGTCAGACGCGGAAATAAGGCGTCGGCATATGCACATGGCAAGGCATCCTTTCACGGCCATGCGTTGAGTCGATACTTTGGATGTCCAGACGTATGGACGTCCAAACAGGATTGTCGTGAACTCAGTCGCCGCGAGAAATATTGCCAACGCCGAGCCGCCTGCGGACAGGCTTGCCCTGCTGGCCAGGGGCCTGGATGGACTGGGCGCGGCCCAGCTGTACTGGGTGGCCGCCTGGGCCGCTGCGCAGGCAGGGCAGCTCCAGCGCCATGGCGCGGCGGCGCCCGTCCCGGCGGCGCAGGCGGGCGAGCGGCTGACCATCCTCTACGGCAGCCAGACCGGCAACGCCCGCCGCATCGCCACCGCGCTGGCCAGTCGCAGCGAGGCGCTGGGCCTGCCGGTGCGGCTGCTGCGCGCCGACGCCTACCCGCAACGCGAACTGGCGCAGGAGCGTCATTTGCTGGTGGTGGTCAGCACCCAGGGCGACGGCGAGCCGCCGGATGATACGCGTGGCCTGTTCGAGTTCATCACCGGCAAGCGGGCGCCGAAATTGCCGGCGCTGCAGTTCGCGGTGCTGGGGCTGGGCGACTCCAGCTATCCGCAGTTCTGCACGATCGGGCGCCAGCTGGACGAGCGGCTGGCAGCGCTGGGCGCCAGTCGTCTGCATCCCTTCGGCGAAGCCGACCTGGAGTTCGAGCTGGTCGCCGAACCCTGGTCGGAGCTGGTGGTGGAGCGCGCCCGGGACCTGCTCAGGCAGGTCGCCGCGCCCGGGCGGGTGACGCCGCTGCATGTGGTGGCGCCAGCCGGCGCGCATTCCCGCGAACAACCGTTCAGCGCGGTGGTGCTGGCCAACCAGCGCATCGTCAGCCGGGACAGCACCCGCGACATCCGCCACCTGGAGTTGTCGCTGGAAGGTTCCGGCCTGCGCTACCAGCCCGGTGATGCACTGGGCGTGTGGCCGCGCAATCCGCCGGCGCTGGTCGCGCAATGGCTCGACCTCCTGCAGCTCGATGGCGCAGGCGAAGTGAGCTGGAAGCATCGCCGTCAGCCGTTGCGGCAATGGCTGGAGCGCGATTGCGAACTCACCCGCCTGCATCGCGGCTTCATTGCGGCACTGGCCGCTGCCGGCGGGCACGCCGAACTGGCCGGGCTGCTGCAGCCGGAAAACGCGGCCCGGTTGGCCGCGGTGCTGGCCGACCACCAGCCGATCGACCTGCTGCGTCGCCATCCCGCGACCTGGCAACCCGAAGCCCTGCTGGCGGCATTGCGTCCGCTGGCGCCGCGGCTGTACTCGATCGCCTCCAGCCCGGCGGCCGTGGGCGAGGAGGTGCACCTGACCGTGGCGGTGGTGGAATACGAAGCCGATGGTCATGCCCACTGGGGCGCAGCCTCCAGCCTGCTGGCCGCCAGCGGGGAGGATGCCCGGCTGGAGGTCTTCGTCGAACCGAACGAGCGCTTCCGGCTGCCGGCCGACGACGCGCGCGACATCATCATGATCGGCCCCGGTACCGGCGTGGCCCCGTTCCGCGCCTTCTTGCAGGAACGCCGCGAGCGTGCCGGCAGTGGCCGCAACTGGCTGTTCTTCGGCAACCGCCATTTTGCCAGCGATTTCCTCTACCAGGTGGAGTGGCAGCAGGCGCTGAAGGACGGCTCGCTGCACCGGCTCGACCTGGCGTTCTCGCGGGATGGCGCCCTTTCTGAAAGTCCGCACGGGGATGCGCGGGGCGTTGCGAGGAACTCGCGGCAGACAAAAACCTATGTGCAGGATCGTCTGCGCCAACGCGGCGCCGACCTGTACGCCTGGCTCGATGGCGGTGCACACCTCTACGTCTGCGGCGACGCGAAACACATGGCGCGCGACGTGCACGCCGCCCTGATCGACGTGGCCGTGGCCCACGGCGGTCATTCCACCGATTCCGCCGAGGCCTGGCTCGGCGAACTGCTGCAGCAGGGTCGCTACGCCCGCGACGTCTACTAGTTGATGCGCCCGTCCCTGGAAGCTTGAGTCAGGACACGGCCGGCCATGGCCGCACTTCAGATAAAGAACGCTCCGATGCTCTCCCATCTCGAAAAAATCAAGGCTGACAGCCGCCTCTTGCGCGGCGGCATCGCCGAGGGTCTGGCCGATCCGGTCACCGGCGCGATCAGCGATGACGACACCAAGCTGCTGAAATTCCACGGCAGCTACCAGCAGGATGACCGCGATCTGCGCGAGGAGCGTCGGCGGCAGAAGCTGGAGCCGGCCTACGCCTTCATGTTGCGCGCGCGCCTTCCCGGCGGCGTGGTGACGCCGGCGCAGTGGCTGGTGTTCGATCGCATCGCCCGTGACTACGCCAGTGGCTCACTGCGCATCACCACGCGGCAGACCTTCCAGTGGCACGGCATCATCAAGCGCCAGCTGAAGCCGACCATCGCCGCGATTCATGACACGCTGGCCAGCACCATCGCCGCCTGCGGCGACGTGGTGCGCAACGTGGTCAGCACGGCCAACCCGGTCGAGTCCGCCGCACACGCCGAGGCGTACGCCTGGGCTACGCGGCTGTCTGCCGAGCTGGCCCCGAAGACGCGGGCGTATCACGAGATCTGGCTGGACGGCGAGCAGCTGGCCGGCGCGGCGGAGGTCGAGCCGCTGTACGGCGCGACCTATCTGCCGCGCAAGTTCAAGATCGGCCTGGCGATCCCGCCGCTCAACGACATCGACGTGTTTGCCCAGGACCTGGGCCTGATCGCGATCATCGAGCACGGCGTGTTGCGCGGCTTCAACATCGCCATCGGCGGCGGCATGGGCGCCACCCACGGCGACGCCAGCACCTATCCGCGGCTGGCCAGCGTGATCGGCTTCGTCGCGCCGGAGCAGTTGTTCGAGGTGGCCGAGGCGGTGATCGGCGTGCAGCGTGACTGGGGCGACCGCGCCGAGCGCAAGCATGCACGACTGAAATACACGCTGGACCGGCGAGGCCTGGACACGTTCACGGCGGAACTGGCATCGCGGCTGGGTTATGCGCTGGCTCCGCCACGCGAGCATCGCTTCGAGCACAACGGCGACCGCTACGGCTGGGTCGAGGGGCACGATGGCCGCTGGCATCTCACCTTGCACATCGAGTCCGGCCGCCTCGCCGATACCGGCGATCGGCGCTGGCTCAGCGGCCTGCGCGAACTGGCGAAGGTACACGCGGGCGATTTCCGCCTGACCTGCAACCAGAACGTGATCGTCGCCAGCGTGCCGGCCGCCGAGCGCGCGCGCATCGATGCGATCGTGCACGCGCACGGCCTCGGCGAGTACCGTGCGCAGAGCGGCATCCGCCGCCACGCGATCGCCTGCGTGGCCTTGCCCACCTGCGGCCTGGCGATGGCCGAGAGCGAACGCTACCTGCCGGCGCTGCTGCCGAAGCTGGAGTCGCTGCTGGCCCGCCACGGCCTTGCTGACGCGCCGATCCTGCTGCGTCTGTCCGGCTGCCCCAACGGTTGTTCGCGCCCTTACCTGGGCGAGATCGCCCTGGTCGGGCGCGGGCCGGGTCGCTACGACCTGCGGCTGGGTGCCGACTTCAGCGGACAGCGCCTGAACCAGGTGTATCGGGAGAACATCGACGAGGCGACGATCCTCGATGCGCTCGATCCGCTGTTTGCGCGCTACGCGGATGAACGCGGCGAGGGCGAGGGTTTCGGCGATTTCCTGCTGCGCGTCGGTATCGTGGCTACGGCAAAGCCACGGCATATTCCGCTGGCGGTGCTGGCATGAGTGCGGTGCTCGCCGCAGTCGTCTCGCCCGAGCCGCAGGCATTGGCAGAACTGAATGCGCGGTTCGCCACGCTCGACGCCGAGCAGCGCGTGGCCTGGGTGTTCGAAAACATTCCGGGCGAACACGTGCTGTCGTCCAGCTTCGGCGCACAGGCAGCGGTGTCGCTGCATCTGCTGACCCGCCAGCGCGCCCGCCTGCCGGTGGTGCTGATCGATACCGGCTACCTGTTTCCCGAGACCTACCGCTTCGTCGACGAGTTGACCGAACGGCTCGCGCTGAACCTCAAGGTCTATCGCGCGCCGCTCAGTCCGGCCTGGATGGAGGCGCGCCACGGGCGGCTGTGGGAGCAGGGCGTGCCCGGACTGGACCAGTACAACCGCTTGCGCAAGGTCGAGCCGATGCAGCGGGCGCTGGCCGAACTGGGCGCGACCGGCTGGTTTGCCGGCCTGCGCCGGGGGCAGTCGCGCAGCCGCCAGGCGATCGACTTCGTCGAGCATCGCCAGGGCCGCTGGAAGTTCCACCCTTTGGCGGACTGGAGCGACCGCGACATCGGCCAGTACCTGGCGCGCCACCAGCTGCCCTACCACCCGCTGTGGCAACGCGGCTACGTCTCCATCGGCGATACCCACACCAGCCAGCGCTGGGAGCCCGGCATGGACGCCGAGGACACCCGCTTCTTCGGACTCAAGCGCGAGTGCGGACTGCACGGCCTCGGCTAAGCCAGCCGACGTCGCCTTGCACCGGTCCGTCCGGCGCGGGCCGGTCGACCCTCGCCGAGGCGCATGGCGACTTCATCGAGATGCAACTCGCCACCGCGCTGGAGGTTGCTATCCTGCGCGGCGGGCGCTGCCCGCCGGCCAGGCTCAGGCGGCGAGCGCGGCCTGCCGGCGCTCCCGCCAGTGCGGCACCCCGGTCCATTCGCAGGCGGCGGCGTCGCCGGCCAGCACCCGCGCCACGTCGCGGCGGTCGAGATGCGGCGCGAACTGCGTGACGAACTCCAGCACGTACTCGCGCAGCACGCTCTCGCGACGCAGCACGATCCAGGTCGTGCATTGCGGAAACAGGTGATCGGCCGGCAGCACGGCCAGGTCGGTGTCGGCCGGCAGCATCGCCATCTCGGCCAGCACGCCGATGCCTAGCCCGGTGCGCACGTAGGTCTTGATCAGGTCGGCATCGCCGGCGGTCATCGCGACATGCGGCTGCAGTTGGTGCGCCTCGAAGGCTCGGCGCAGCGAGGAGTCGGCCTTGACGGAAGAGTCGTAGCTGACCAGCGGGAGTTTCGCCAGGGCGTCCAGCGAAGGCGGCTGGCCGCTGGTGGCCAGCGGATGCTCCCGCGGTGCAAGGATCACCCGATGCCAGCGATAGGCCGGCAGCGCGATGCCGCTGCCGGGTGGCGCACCGGCCGTACTGATCACCGCCAGATCGACCCGGCCGGCTTCCAGTTGCGCCAGTACCTCGCTGTCGCGGCCCGGCTGCAGGTGCACGCTGACCCGCGGATAGCTCTGGCTGAGCGTGCCGATCGCGGCGGGCAGGGCGAAGCGGGCCTGGGTGTGGGTGGTGGCGATGCGCAGCTCGCCGTGCGACTCGTTGCGCAGGTTGGCGGCGATCGAGCGGATGTTGGCCGCTTCGGCCAGGATCGTGCGCGCCCGCTCCAGCACCTGCCGGCCGGCATGGGTCACCGTGTCCAGGCTCTTGCCCTTGCGCACGAACAGCTGGAAACCCAGCTCGTCCTCAAGCTGCCGCAGCTGCTTGCTCAGGCCGGGCTGGGTGGCGTGCACGCGTTCCGCGGCCAGGGTGATGTTGAGGCCGGAGTCGGCGATGGCTACCAGGTAGCGCAGTTGGGTCAGGGTCATGGCGAAGTTCTCGTGTACGGTCGGGATCGTGGAGGCGAGGCGCGAACGAAACACGGATACATCGCGTGACAGCCGGCTTGGTCAGGGTGGGCACGAGGCCGCGGGCCGCCACCGGGGACGGGGCTACAGTGGATGCGTGGCCGTGACGTGATTTCATGATCAGACGTCTATACGTCCATTTGGTGGATTGGTCAAGTTTTCGGCAACATGCCGTGGCGGCATATGCGCGGTGGCGCAAATCATTTGTGGTCGCCGCGGGCGCCCGGATAGCGTGGTCGCATCGTCATACCTGCACCGGGCGCATCGCATGAAGTTGTATCCCCTGTTCGCCGATCTGTCCCGCCGCGCCGTGCTGGTGGTCGGTGGTGGCCCGGTGGCCGAACGCAAGGTGGCCGCCCTGCTCGGTGCGCAGGCGCAGGTCACGGTGAACGCGCCCACGCTGACGCCGCAGCTGCGGCGGTGGGTGGCCGATGGCCGCGTGGCCCATCGCCATGAATCGTTCCGCGAGAGCTGGCTGGATCGGGTCTGGCTGGTGGTGGCGGCGACCCCGGATGTCGAGCTGAACCGCCTGATCGCGACCTTTGCCGAGCTGCGTCGGATCTTCGTCAACGTGGTGGACGACGCAGCCCTGTCGAGTTTTCACGTGCCGGCCGTGGTCGACCGGTCGCCGCTGACCATCGCCATCTCCAGCGGCGGCGAGGCACCGATGCTGGCCCGACTGGTGCGCGAGCGGCTGGAGGGCTTGCTGGATCACTCGCTGGGCGCGCTGGCCACGCTGGCGGCCGGCTTGCGCAAGCGCATCCGGGCACGGCACCCGGACATGGCTGCGCGCCGACGCTTCTACGAGAACCTGTTCACCGGTCCGGTGGCGGGCCTGCTGCGGCAGGGCCGGCCGGAAGCCGCCCGCCAGGCGGTGGAAGTCACGCTGCTGGCGCCGCCCGAGGCCCCGACCGGTTCGGTGGTGCTGGTGGGCGCCGGTCCCGGTGATCCGGGCCTGTTGACCTTGCGGGCGCTGCGGGCGCTGAACGAGGCGGACGTGATCCTGCACGACCGGCTGGTCAGCGCCGAGGTGCTGGAACTGGCCCGGCGCGACGCCGAGCGGATCGAGGTCGGCAAGCAGGCAGGCCATCATCACACCAGCCAGGACGCCATCCACGACCTGCTGCTGCAGCATGCGCGGGCGGGGCGGCGGGTGGTGCGGCTGAAGGGCGGCGACCCCTTCGTGTTCGGTCGCGGCGGCGAGGAGCTGGAGTTCCTGCGCGCTCACGCCGTTCCCTATGAAGTCGTGCCCGGCATCACCGCCGCCGTGGCCTGCGCGGCCTACGCGGGCGTGCCGCTGACCCACCGCCATCACGCGCAGTCGGTGTGCCTGGTCACCGCGCATGGCCAGTCGCCGGACCAGTCCCCGGACTGGGCGCTGCTGGCCCAGGAACGACAGACCCTGGCGGTGTACATGGGCGTGGCCGAACTGGGCGCGCTGCAGGCGGGCCTGCTCGCCCACGGCCGGGCGTCTGCCACGCCTTTCGCGCTGATCGAGAATGGCTCGCGCCCGGAGCAGCGCGTGGTCACCGGCACCCTGGGCAACCTGGTCGAGCGCGCCGCGTTCCATGCGGTACGTTCGCCGGCCTTGCTGCTCTTGGGCGAGGTGGCGGCGCTGGCGCCTTCGCTGGCCTGGTTCGGCCAGCCGCCGCTGGGAGCCACGGTGCATGCCTTCCGCGCACAGGAGCGCCCGCCGCCGACGCCCGACGTGCTGGCCGCGCTGCATCGCGCCGGATGAACATTTTTGTCGCGACGGGCGCATGATGCCGGTCGACTTTCGTGTCTTCAGGAGTCTTCCCATGATCCACAACAGCATTCTCGACACCATCGGCAATACGCCAATCGTCCGTCTCCATCGGCTGGCGCCAAAACACGTCGAACTCCATGTGAAGGTGGAGGCCTTCAATCCGGCCGGGTCGGTCAAGGATCGACTGGCGCTGGCGATCATCCTGGACGCCGAACAGCGCGGCGTGCTGAAGCCGGGGCAGACGGTGGTCGAGGCCACTTCGGGCAATACCGGCGTGGCGCTAGCCGCGATCTGCGCGGCCCGTGGCTATCCGTTCGTGGCGGTGATGGCCGAGACGTTCTCGATCGAGCGGCGCAAGCTGATCCGCGCCTACGGCGGCAAGGTGGTGCTGACGCCCGCGGCTGCACGGGGCACCGGCATGGTCGAAAAGGCGCTGGAGCTGGCGCAGAAGCACGGCTGGTTCTTCACCAACCAGTTCGAGAACCCCGCCAATCCGGCCTACCACCGGCAGACCACGGCTCCGGAAATCCTGCGTGACTTCGCCGGGCGCCGGCTGGACTACTTCGTCAGCGGCTGGGGAACCGGCGGCACGCTGACCGGTGTGGGCGAAGTGCTGAAGGTGGCGCGCCCGGACGTGCAGGTGGTCGCCACCGAGCCGACCGTGGCTGCCCTGCTGTCGGGCAAGGAATGGCAGCCGCACAAGATCCAGGGCTGGACCCCGGACTTCGTGCCGGGGGTGCTGAATCCGCAGGTGGTGGATCGCATCGTGCTGATCGACGACGTGCTGGCACGCGACACCTCCCGCGAACTGGCCCGGCGCGAAGGCATCTTTGCCGGCATTTCCTCGGGCGCCACGCTGGCCGCTGCGCTGGAAGTGGCGAAGGATGCGCCGGAAGGTTCGGTGCTGCTGGCGATGCTGCCCGATACCGGCGAGCGCTACCTGTCGACCTTCCTGTTCGAGGGTGTCAACGAGGGTTCGGACGAGGTCGAGTGATCGCCCGCCCGGTCATACGGGATCGCAGGTTCCTTGGTGCGGTGCTGCCGCGTGCGGGACAGGCCGGTGGTGACGTCGTATCCAGCAGTGATCATGGCGACTAACATGAAGGTCCGTCGCGCGGTCGCTCCCCGGGCTGCGCGACGCCCTCGTGTCCCCCATGGAGAAACCGGATGAAGCTGTATTACATGCCTGGCGCCTGCTCGCTCTCGCCGCACATCGTGGCACTGGAAGCCGGCCTGCCACTGCAACTGGTCAGGGTCGACGGCAAGACCAAGCGCACCGAGAGCGGCGACGACTTCCTGCAGGTCAACCCGAAAGGCTATGTGCCGACGCTGCAGCTGGACGACGGCGAAGTGCTGACCGAAGGTCCGGCGATCGTGCAGTATCTGGCCGACCGGAACCCGGCCAGCGGACTGGCGCCGGCCAACGGTACGCTGCCCCGCTACCACCTGCAGGAGATGCTCGGTTACATCAACTCCGAGCTGCACAAGACCTACAGCCCGCTGTTCAGCCCGGCCACGCCCGAGCCAGTACGGCAGGAACGCAAGGAGTACCTGCGCAAGCGTTACGCAACGCTCGATGCCGTGCTGGCGAAGCAGGAGTGGCTGCTTGGCGGGCAATTCACCGCCGCCGACGCCTATCTGTTCACCGTGACCAACTGGGCCAGGCATGTGGATCTGGATCTGTCGGAGTTCGAGTCGCTGACCGCGTTCCAGCAACGGGTAGCGGCGCGGCCGATGGTACAGGCGGCGATGGAGGCCGAGGGTCTGCTCAGGAAGTCGGCGTAACCGGGCAACGTCCGCAAGGGCCGGCACCGCGAGGTGCCGGCCTTTTGCATGCGGCATCGTCCGGCCGGACTCCCGCAGCACGCATGCAGGGGCAGCGGTCCATGCGCGGCGAATCCGGCGATCATCGGGCGCTTGCCGACGGGTGGCGCCAATTGCCGGCGATGGCTTGTGCTACCGCACGACGCAACCGTAAAATGGTCCGCTTTCGTATAAGGTAATCATCGACTTAGGCGATCACGCCGGTTGATCTGGGGGCGACGGCGGGCCGCGAAGGCGGCTCGCATTGGCTTTGCATATCAGTTGGTTAGGGTCGTTTGACAAGGGTGGCAAGGCGAGAGTGGCGGAATTGGTAGACGCACCAGATTTAGGTTCTGGCGGTTAACCCCGTGGGGGTTCGAGTCCCCCCTTTCGCACCATGCCCCGTTGATTTCCCTTGATTTCCGGGCGACACAGCCGCCATGGCGCCGGTGCGGGCCCACAACATTCAGGTAGTACCAGGAGACGTCATGCAGGTTTCGGTTGAGAACATCGGCTCGCTCGAGCGCAAGCTCACGGTGAAATTTCCGGCGGAGCGGTTTGAGACGCAGGTCAGCGCACGCATCGCGGAAATGGGTCGCACGGTTCGCCTGAAGGGCTTCCGTCCGGGCAAGGTGCCCACCACGGTGATCAAGCAGCGCTTCGGCGACCAGGTTCGTGGCGAGGTTCTGTCCGACCTGATCGGCAGCACGCTGCGTGAAGCCGTGCAGCAGGAAAAGCTGCAGCCGATCGCGAACCCGTCGATCGACACCACGGGCAAGCCGGAAAACGGCGAGATCGCCTACACCGCCACCTTCGAGATCATGCCGGAGTTCCCCCAGGTCGACGTGGCCGCGCTCGAGATCAAGCGCCCCGTGGCCGAGGTCAGCGACGCGGACATCGACAAGATGCTGGAGACCCTGCGCCAGCAGCGTCGCAGCTTCGATGAAGTCGATCGCGCCTCGGCCGATGGCGACTTCGTGATGTTCGAGTATTCCGCCAGCGTGGACGACTACCGTTTCCCCGCCGAAGGCCAGGAACGCGCCGGCAGCGTGCTCGGCTCGGGCACCCTGTTCAAGGCGCTGGACGAAGCGCTGACCGGCCGCAAGAGCGGTGAAAGCTTCGAGACCGACGTGCTGTTCCCGGAAGACTTCCGCAACGAGCAGCTGGCCGGGAAGAATGCCAAGGTCAGCTTCAGCATCATCAAGGTGCAGGAACCGAAGCTGCCCGAGATCGACGCCGAATTCGCCAAGCTGTTCGGCATTGCCGACGGCGATCTGGAGACCTTCCGCAAGGAAGTGCGGGCGAACCTGGAGCGCGAACTGAAGGCCGCGCTGATGGGCCGTCTGAAGTCGGAAGTGGCCGAGAAGCTGGCGGTGACCCACGCCGATCTGGACGTGCCGAAGCTGATGGTGCAGTCCGAGGCGCGCAACATGGCCGCCGGCAGCGTGCCACAGGGCCAGCAGCCGCCGCCGCAGCTGATCGAGGCCGCCATGCCGGTGGCTCGCCAGCGGGTGATTGCCGGTCTGCTGATGGGCGAAATCGCCCGCAAGCAGGAGATCAGGATCGATCGCAAGCGCGTGGCCGAGCAGCTGGCTGCGATTGCCTCGACCTATGAAGAACCGGAAAAGGTCATTGAACTGTACAACGGCGACCCCCAGTTGATGTCCGGGCTGCAGAATCGCGTGATGGAAGACCAGGTGGCGGAGTGGGTGGCGGAACACGCCACGACCACCCAGCTGGATCTCACGTTCGACGAGGTGATGCGTCCAGTCAGCGCCTGAGCAACCAGGCTGGAAAACCGGCCCGGGCAACCCCCGGGCTCATCAACGGAGAGCTGCAGACATGGCCATGGATACAATCCAGAACCTCAATTTGGTCCCGATGGTCGTCGAGCAGACCGCTCGTGGCGAGCGCTCCTACGACATCTATTCGCGCCTGCTGAAAGAGCGCGTGATCTTCCTGGTGGGCGAGGTCAACGACCAGGTCGCGAACCTGATCGTGGCGCAGATGCTGTTCCTGGAATCGGAAAATCCGGACAAGGACATCAACTTCTACATCAACAGCCCGGGCGGTGCCGTCACCGCCGGTCTGGCGATCTACGACACGATGCAGTTCATCAAGCCGAACGTCAGCACTATGTGCATCGGCCAGGCCTGCAGCATGGGCTCGTTCCTGCTGATGGCCGGCGCCAAGGGCAAGCGTTTCGCGCTGCCGAATTCGCGCATCATGATCCACCAGCCTTCCGGCGGCGCGCAGGGTCAGGCCACCGACATCGAGATCCAGGCCCGCGAGATCCTTTACATCCGCGAGCGTCTGAACAAGCTGTACGTCGAACACACCGGCCAGCCGCTCGAGAAGATCGAGCTGGACATGGAGCGCGACCGCTTCATGAACGCGGTGGATGCGAAGGCGTATGGCCTGATCGACGAGGTGCTCGACAAGCGCGCTGGCGAAACGGTGAAATCGGCCTGAGTTCCGGTTTCCACACCACGGTCACGAGAGGGGCTCCGCGTCTGCAGGCAGACGCGGAGCCCTGTGTTATTCTCGCGGCGCATCCAGATTTACCAGCGGGACCGAGAGTATGAGTGACGACCGTCAGGGGCGATCCAGCGACAGCGGCAAGATTCTCTATTGCTCTTTCTGTGGCAAGAGCCAGCATGAAGTGCGCAAGCTGATCGCGGGCCCGTCCGTGTTCATCTGCGACGAATGCGTCGAGCTCTGCAACGACATCATCCGCGAGGAACTGGAAGAGAAGGCCGCTTCGGGCCGGACCCAGTTGCCGAAGCCGCGCGAGATCCGCGAATCGCTGGATCAGTACGTGGTCGGCCAGAGCCGCGCCAAGAAGGCGCTGGCCGTTGCGGTGTACAACCATTACAAGCGGATCGAATCGCGCCAGAAGAGCGACGACATCGAGCTGGGCAAGTCCAACATCCTGCTGATCGGTCCGACCGGCTCGGGCAAGACGCTGCTTGCCGAAACGCTGGCGCGCCTGCTCAACGTGCCGTTCACGATCGCCGACGCCACCACGCTGACCGAAGCCGGCTACGTGGGCGAGGATGTCGAGAACATCATCCAGAAGCTGCTGCAGAAGTGCGACTACGACGTCGAGAAGGCGCAGTCGGGCATTGTCTACATCGACGAGATCGACAAGATTTCGCGCAAGAGCGAGAACCCGTCGATCACTCGTGACGTGTCGGGCGAAGGCGTGCAGCAGGCGTTGCTGAAGCTGATCGAGGGCACTCTCGCCTCGGTGCCGCCGCAGGGTGGCCGCAAGCATCCGCAGCAGGAATTCCTGCAGGTCGACACCAAGAACATCCTGTTCATCTGCGGTGGCGCGTTCTCCGGCCTGGACAAGGTCATCCAGCAGCGCTCCGAGACCACCGGCATCGGTTTTTCCGCCGAAGTGCGCTCCAAGGAGCGCACCGAGAACCTCGGCAAGGTGCTGGCCGAAGTCGAACCGGCCGATCTGGTGCGCTTCGGCCTGATCCCGGAGTTCGTCGGACGCCTGCCCGTGGTGGCCACGCTGGACGAGCTGGACGAGGCGGCGCTGGTGAAGATCCTCACCGAGCCGAAGAACGCGGTGACCAAGCAGTTCAGGAAGCTGTTCGAGATGGAAGAGGTGGAGCTCGAGTTCCGCCCCGAGGCACTGCAGGCGATTGCCCGCAAGGCGCTCAAGCGCAAGACCGGCGCCCGCGGCTTGCGCACCATCCTGGAACAGGTGTTGCTGGACACGATGTACGAGCTGCCCTCGCTGGAGCACGTCAGCAAGGTGGTGGTGGACGACGCCGTGATCGAGGGGCAGGCCGAGCCCTACCTGATCTACCGCGGCAACCTGCAGCAACGCGTGGCGGGCGAGGGTGGCGACGCCGCCTGACTTTTCGCGCCACTGCATCGACGACGGCTCCGGTGGATCTTCCCGGGGCCGTTTCTTTTTCGGCTGACCGCGAACCTTGACTAGGTTGGCCGTCGCCTCCACTTGACGAGTTGGGATGCCCGGCGCAGTGTCGGGTTGAACGCACAATCGACCGAGGGACCCCTCTTTCATGGCCAAGAACGCCCCCCTTCCTGCTGCGCTGGACGCTCTGCCGGTATTGCCGTTGCGTGATGTCGTGGTTTACCCGCACATGGTGATTCCGCTGTTTGTCGGTCGCGACAAATCCATGCGTGCGCTGGAGCGCGCCATGGAGGGCGAGCGGCAGATCCTGCTGGTTGCGCAAAAGAGTCCGGATATCGACGATCCGGAGATTTCCGACCTGCACCAGATCGGCACGCTGGCCGGGGTGCTGCAACTGTTGAAGCTGCCCGATGGCACGGTGAAGGTGCTGGTCGAGGGCCAGTCGCGCGTGTCAGTCGAGGACTTCAGGGAACGGGACGGCATGCTGACCGCGCGTTCGCGCGTGATCGAGCCGGTCTACAACGCCAAGGAGCGCGAGCTCGACGTGGTTTCGCGCACGCTGATCTCGCTGTTCGAGCAACTGGTCAAGCAAAGCCGCAAGCTGCCGCCGGAAGTGCTGGCCAGCCTGTCCGGTGTCGAAGATCCGTCGCGGGTCGCCGATTCGATCGCCGCGCACCTGTCCGTGCGCATGGCGGACAAGCAGAAGGTGCTGGAGACTGCTGACGTCGGCCAGCGGCTGGAACTGCTGATCGGCCTGGTCGACGGCGAGATGGACCTGCAGCAGGTGGAAAAGCGCATCCGCGGCCGCGTGAAGTCGCAGATGGAGAAGAGCCAGCGTGAGTATTACCTCAACGAGCAGATGAAGGCGATCCAGAAGGAGCTGGGCGACAGCGAGGACGGCCCCAACGAAGTCGAGGAGCTGCAGAAGAAGATCGAGGGCTCGGGCATGCCCAAGCCGGTGCTGGCCAAGGCGCGGCAGGAGTTCAGCAAGCTCAAGCAGATGTCGCCGATGTCGGCCGAGGCCACCGTGGTGCGCAACTACCTCGACTGGCTGGTCGGCGTGCCGTGGAAGAAGCGCAGCAAGGTGCGCAAGGACCTGCAGCTGGCCCAGGAGGTGCTGGATGCCGATCACTTCGGCCTGGAGAAGGTCAAGGAGCGGATCCTCGAATATCTCGCCGTGCAGCAGCGCGTGTCGGTCATGAAGGGGCCGATCCTGTGCCTGGTCGGACCGCCGGGCGTGGGCAAGACGTCGCTGGGCCAGTCGATCGCCAAGGCCACCAACCGGAAGTTCGTCCGCATGAGCCTGGGCGGCGTGCGTGACGAGGCCGAGATCCGCGGGCACCGGCGCACCTATATCGGCTCGATGCCCGGCCGCATCGTGCAAAACATCAACAAGGTCGGCGCGAAGAACCCGCTGTTCGTGCTGGACGAGATCGACAAGATGTCGATGGATTTCCGTGGCGATCCGTCCTCGGCGCTGCTCGAGGTGCTCGACCCGGAACAGAACCACGCGTTCAACGACCACTATCTCGAAGTGGACCTGGACCTGTCCGAGGTGATGTGGATCGCCACCGCCAATTCGCTGAACATTCCCGGCCCATTGCTCGATCGCATGGAGGTCATTCGCATCCCCGGCTATACCGAGGACGAGAAGCTCGGCATCGCGCAGAAGTACCTGCTGGCCAAGCAGTTGAAGGCCAACGGCCTGAAGCCCGAGGAACTCAGCGTCACCGAGGAAGCGCTGCGTGACATCGTGCGCTACTACACCCGCGAGTCGGGTGTGCGCAACCTGGAGCGCGAGGTTTCCAAGATCTGCCGCAAGGTGGTCAAGGAACTGACCCTGGGGCAGGTCAGGAAAGCCAAGGGCAAGCCTGCGGCCAAGACCGCCAAGGGCAAGGCGAAGGCTGCTCCGGACAAGGTCAAAGTGACGTCGGCCAACCTCGACCACTACCTCGGCGTGCGGCGGTTCGATTTCGGTCGCAAGGAACTGCAGAACGAGGTGGGGCTGGTCACCGGCCTGGCCTGGACCCAGGTTGGCGGCGAGTTGCTCAGCATCGAAGCGTCGGTGGTGGCGGGCAAGGGACGGCTGGTGCATACCGGCCAGCTCGGCGACGTCATGAAGGAATCGATCCAGGCGGCCTTGTCGGTGGTGCGCGCCCGTGCCGACCAGCTCGGCATCGACCCGGAGTTCCACCAGAAACTCGACGTGCACATCCACGTGCCGGAGGGCGCCACGCCGAAGGACGGACCCAGCGCGGGCATCGCGATGTGCACGGCACTGGTGTCGGTATTGACCAGGGTGCCGGTGCGGTCCGAGGTCGCGATGACCGGAGAGATCACCTTGCGTGGTCGGGTGCTGCCGATCGGCGGACTGAAGGAGAAGCTGCTCGCGGCGCACCGTGGGGGCATCACCACGGTGATCATCCCCGAGGACAACAAGAAGGACCTTGCCGACATGCCGGCCAACATCACCTCGTCCATGCAGATCCATCCGGTGCGCTGGATCGACGAAGTGCTGGACATCGCCCTGGAGCGCCCGCTGCAGCCAAGCACGGCGAAGGCCGACACTCCCGCCGCCGTTTCCGGCGATTCGACGGAAGCCCATTCGCTGACCCACTAGGTTCAGCGTCAGCCAGGCCCGAGTACTCCAGGAACGCCACGCTCGCGCGTGGCGTTCTTTTGCGTGTTCGTCACCGTTCGGCGAAGTTCGCCCTAGTCGTTCGGTACTTGTTTTGCAAGCGGATCGACAACGTCCAGATCTTGCGAAAACGTTGCTGTGGCTTGTGTTGCGCCTTCCTGCAACGCACTGGTATAAAGGCGCTACCGCAGTCCCGGCGTTGTTCGTCAGCGCAGCGATGCGGGGTTGCGTCATGGCATCCTGCGAGCCAACCATCCATGCCGGCGCTGTCGGGTTCTCCGGAACGACCGCGCCGACGAAATCCGAACGAGGGAGTTTTCTCAATGAATAAAACCGATCTGATCAATGCCATTGCCGAGAAGGCCGAGTTGACCAAGGCCGACGCTGGCCGCGCTCTGGAAGCCTTTTTCGAGACCGTGCAGAAGTCGTTGAAGAAGGGCGAGGACGTTTCGGTTGTCGGCTTTGGCACGTTCACCGTGCGCAAGCGTGCTGCCCGCACCGGTCGCAACCCGCGCACCAACGAAGCGATCAAGATCAAGGCGTCGAAAGTGCCTGCGTTCAAGGCTGGCAAGACGTTGAAGGATGCCCTAAACTAAGCGGCTGACGCTTGGTTTCGGGTGCTTAGCTCAGCGGTAGAGCGTCGCCCTTACAAGGCGGTGGTCGTAGGTTCGATCCCTACAGCACCCACCAGAAAAAATGCGGAGTGGTAGTTCAGTTGGTTAGAATGCTGGCCTGTCACGCCGGAGGTCGCGGGTTCGAGTCCCGTCCACTCCGCCACAGTTCGCAAGGGCGCCCGTGTGGCGCCCTTGTCATTTGAGCGGTTCGTCCGCGTCCTGCGACACCGGACGGCACGGGCCGGTTTGCCGACTTGAGCCACGCGCGTCATGCGCTTTCACCATCTTGCGGGAAGATTTCGATGCTGCAGGCAATGCGTAACAAGATGCATGGATGGCCGTCCATCATCCTTCTGGGGGTTTGCGTCTTTGCGATGTCGCTGTTCGGCATGGAGAGTTACTTCATGTCGCACGACGAAGCCTACGTGGCCAAGGTCGGCAAGCACGAGATCGACCAGCGTGCGTTCCAGGACCGCGTGAACCAGGTGCGTCAGCAGCAGGTCGCCCAGCAGGGCGAGCAGTTCGATTCAAGCTCCTTCGAGAAGCCCGAGACCAAGTTGCGCATTCTCGACGGCATGGTCGACGAGCAACTGCTGCAGCAGGCCAACGAGGACTGGGGGCTGCGCGTGCCCGACCTGGCGGTGCGCGACTACATCGCTGCCATTCCCGCGTTCCAGGTCAACGGCAAGTTCGACGGCACCAGCTACCAGGCGTGGCTGACCAGCCAGTACAAGACGCCGGAAATGTTCGAGCGGGAAATTCGTTCGTCACTGGCGATCCAGTTGCTGCCCTCGGCGATCAACGCCAGCACCATCGTCAGCGACGCCCGTCTCGACCAGTTCCTGAAGCTGCAGAACCAGCGCCGTGACCTGCGCTACTTCGTGTTGCAGCGCCCGACGCTGGAGAACGGCACGGTGAGCGATGCCGAGATCGAGGCGTACTACAAGTCGCACCAGGCCGACTACATGAAGCCCGAGATGGTCTCGGTGAAGTACATCGAAGTGGTCGGTGCAGACCTGCCTCTGGTCGCGCAGCCCAGCGACGAGGATCTGCGCAAGCGCTATGCCAGCGAGAAGCAGCGTTTCGTGCAGCCGGAGCAGCGCCTCGTTTCCCACATCCTGATCAACGTGCCGACGAACGCCACGCCGGAACAGCAGAAGGAGGCGCTGGCCAAGGCCGACAAGATCGCCGCGGAAGCGACCCCCGCCGATTTTGCCAAGCTGGCCCAGCAGGATTCGCAGGACTTGGGTTCGCGCCGTCTGGGCGGTGATCTCGGCTGGCTCGAGAAGGGCGTCACCAACGAAGCGTTCGATTCGGCGTTGTTCGCGCTGCAGAAGGGACAGATCTCCAAGCCGGTGCTGTCGACCGACGGTTACCACATCATCTGGTTGCGCGATGTTCGCAGCGGCCAGTCGAAGCCGTTCGAGGAAGTGCGCGACCAGCTGGTCAAGGAAGCGACGGCGGCCGATCGCGACCGCAACTACAACGACATCGCGGGCAAGATGTCCGACAACACCTATCAGAACCCCACTTCGCTGGAGCCTGCCTCGGTGGCGCTGAAACTGCCGATCAAGACCACGGCGCTGTTTTCGCGCCAGGGTGGCGAAGGCGTGGCGGCGAATCCGAAGGTGATCGCCGCGGCCTTCAGTGACGACGTGCTGGTGCAGGGAAACAATTCGGCCCTGATCGATCTGGGCAACAACCATTCGCTGGTGTTGCATGTCGACCAGCACGTTCCGGCTGCGGCCATGCCGCTGGCCGAAGTGCGTGCCGATGTGCAGCAGAAGATTCTCGATGAGCGCATGGCTGCCGTCGAAAAGAAGCAGGCTGACGAAGCCCTCGCGCGCCTGCACAAGGGCGAAGCGATGGATGCGGTGGCCAAGTCGCTTGGCGTGGCCGTCACGACGGTGAGCGAGGTGGTTCGGCATGCCCAGGTGCCCGCGCCCCTGCTGACCCGGGCCTTCCTGATGCCGCATCCGGCGGACAACAAGCCGCAGTTTGCCGCGGTGGACATGCTGGATGGCAACTATGCCCTGCTGGCGGTGGACAAGGTGCAGGACGGCGATCTGACCAAGCTGCTGCCGGAGCAGCGCGAGTCGTTGCGCCAGCAGATGGCGCAGGCTTACGGTTACGAGGCAGCCCGCGAACTGATCGACCACCTCAAGGCGAAAACCGAGATCAAGATCAACAAGCAGAGGCTGTAGGCACCGGCGCTTCTGCATCGCTTGAAGGAAAAGGATGACCTCGGTCGTCCTTTTCCTGTTCCGGACAACGCGGCCCCGTGCCCGGGAAGGCCGGTCCGCGATGGCGTCAGTTCGGAGCGCTGATCTGCAGCGTCTGACCGGGCTTCAGCGAGTGGTTGCCGAGATGGTTCCAGCGCTTGAGCTGGTCCACGCTGACCGCGTAGGTGTGCGCGATCTGCCACAGGCTGTCGCCGCGCTTGACGGTGTGCTTCCGAAGCAGGCTTGCGTCGCCCGTGGAGCTGGGCGCCGGAGTATCGGCAGGAGGCGCACGCAGCAGGTCGCCGCCGTTGTTGCTGTCGGCAAGCTCGAGCGGAACGTCATTGAAACGGCGCGCATGTGCCGCGGGCATCATGAGATACGAAGCGGCCGCGGTATCGACCATGTTGCTGCCGAACGCCCCGTTAAGCCGCTTCAGTGCGTCCAGCGTCATGCCGGCGCGATCGGCAGCCTGCGCCATCGACATCGCGTGCGGCACATCGGCCTGGACCAGACGCTGCTCGCCGGGCAAGGTCGGCAAGCTGACGTTGAAGCGGGCCGGCTCGCGCACGACGCAGGCGATCGCCAGCAACTTGGTCAGGTGTTCGCGGGTCACCTTGCGCACCGGCAGCCGGGGAATCGCCGGCTGTTCGGGTGGCGTGCCATGCGTCCTGATGGCCTTGCGGATGGCGAACTCCCCCGCGTTGTAGGCATAGTCGACCACCCGCCAGTCGACAAACTGCTTGTGATATTGCTCCAGCAGTTTCATCACGGCATTGGCCGAGGCCGGTACGTCGAGGCGGCCGTCGTAGTGGCGGTCCACGCGCAGTCCCAGCGACCCGGCGGTGACCGGCATCAGCTGCCACATGCCGGCGGGACGATGCTTGCGCGCGGCAATCGGACGAAAGTGGCTTTCCACCCATGGCAGCAACACGAACTCGCCGGCCACGTCGTAGTCTTCGGCCACTTTCTGCACGTAGACCAGGCGTGGCAACACCGCTTGCAGCTGGCTCTCGAATTGTTTCGGATGGCGCGTGTATTGCCTGGCCCATCCCAGCACGGCCGGGTCGGCATCGCAGCCCGGCATCGCGAAGCTTCCACGCAGTCGTGTCCAGACATCGGCGCCTGCTGGCTGTGCTGCGGGTGATTCGATGTCCGGCACCGGTGGCAGCGGTGCAGGTGCGGAAGAGGGGATTTCGACGGGACCGGCAGCCGGCTGCAACGGTGCGTTGGCACATGCCGCCAACAGTGCGCAGAGGGCCGCCGGCAGGATTCGGATGGCCAGCTTCATGCGCGAAAATCGTCCTTGGCATGGCGCAGGGCGGCGAATCGCGCCACGCGATCTCCGCCGCAGCCTTGCCGCTGCGCCCAGTCAACGACACCGTTGGTGTCGACGCGCAGGAAGGGGTTGCAGGCCAGTTCGTTGCCAAGCCGAACCGGCAGGGTGGGACGGGAGCTTTCGCGCAGGCTGGCCACGTCCAGCATTCGTCTTGCCAGTTCGGCGTTGGCCGGTTCGACGGCCAACGCGAATCGTCCGTTCACCTCGGTGTATTCGTGTCCGGCACAGACCAGCGTGTCGGCGGGCAGTTGCGCCAGGCGATCCAGCGAGCGAAGCATCTGCGCCGGCGTGCCTTCGAACAGGCGGCCGCAGCCCATGCTGAACAGGGTGTCGCCGCAGAACAGCAGGCCGGCTCCCACGAAGGCGATATGGCTGAGGGTGTGCCCCGGAACCGCGATGACGTCGAATTGGATGGATGGCGCGCCCAGCTCGATGCGATCGCCATCGATCGCCGGCTGGAAAGGCTGCCCGATATCCGGGTGAACCGGTGCGTGGACAGGGACCCCGTGACGTGCACGCAGGGCGGACATCCCGCCGACGTGGTCGGGGTGATGATGGGTGAGCAAGATCGCGCGCAGCCGCAGCCCTCGCGCCGTCAGCGCCTGTTCCACAACGGCTGCATCGCCCGGGTCGACCACGACGGCGTTTCCGTCGTCGTCATGCAACAGCCAGATGTAGTTGTCGGCCAGGGCCGGTAACGGAAGGAGGTGCACGAGGGATCCGCTGCGTTGGGAAAGTCCCCAGGGCGTGGGAACTTGTTGTGGAACGACAGACGCGGCCATCCCGGGCGCGCTTTAAGCGGTCGACTATAAATTGACGCTACGGCGGACTCGTTAGGCAGTCGTTAAGTACCCGGTCGACCGTTCAGCTGTGTGCGGCAGTTCCGCTCGACGAGCAACCTGCTGAGTCATGGCCGCAACCGTTACACTGTGTAAAGCAACAGATGCCGGACCGGTTTGCATGCAGCATCGCGATGACGAGGTCTACTCCAGCCCACCCATGCTTCGTTTGCTGGAAGAGCAGAGCCAGGCATTGAAGCCGGGGCTGCAGCGTTGTGTCGGCACGCATGGGCTGCTGCTGGATGCATCCCCCCGGTATCCCCGGCCGGCCTTGCCGTTGCTGGGTTGCTGGACCTCGCTGGCGGTGAGCGACGGCGGCTACGATGGCGACCTGCGTGCCAGGGCAGACGAACCGCTGCCTTTCGTCGACGATGCATTCGAACTTGTGCTGGTGCGGCAGGCGCTGGAACTGGCATCGCATCCCGCCGCGTTGCTCGATGAACTCGTTCGGGTGCTGGCGCCCGGTGGCACGCTGGCGTTGACCGGCGTGCATCCGCTGGGTTGCTGGTCGGCGTGGTTGCGCTGGCACGCCCGCGGCAGGTCGCCGGCGTTGCAGATGCCGTGGCGGCTGCGCCACCGCCTTGAGCGCGACGGCCTGCTGGTCGAGCGGGTGCTGCGGATCGGCAGCATCTGGCCGGGCGCTGCCGCGCCGCGGCGCAGCCCTGCCGGAGTGTTCGGTGGAGGTTACCTGCTGGTGGCGCGGAAGCACCGGCGATCCGTGACGCTGCTGCGCTTGCTCCCGCAACAGGTGCGGGTGCCGGCAAACGGCCAGCTTTCTCCGGCGGCGCGCCGTGGCGCGTCGCTCCAGATTTTTTCAGGAATTGCAAAAGACGATGAGTGAAGTGGAAGCCTTTACCGATGGCGCATGTCTGGGCAACCCCGGACCCGGTGGCTGGGCCGCCCTGCTGCGCGCCAGGGGCAGCGAGCGCATGGTTGCCGGCGGCGAGCCGGCCACCACCAACAACCGGATGGAGTTGATGGCGGCGATTGGTGCGCTGGAGACCCTGACCCGGCCCTGCCGGGTCATCCTGACTACCGATTCCCGTTACGTGATGCAGGGCATCGAACAATGGATGCCGAAGTGGCGTGCCAATGGCTGGCGCACCGCAGACAGGAAGCCGGTGAAGAACCAGGACCTGTGGCAACGCCTGTTCGATGCCGTAGGCGCCCATCAGGTGCGCTGGAAATGGGTGAAGGGCCACAACGGCCACGCCGAGAACGAACGGGTCGACCAGGCCGCGCGCGAGCAGGCCGAATCGATGAAGGGCCGGGCATGAGGCAGATCGTCCTCGACACCGAAACGACCGGCCTAGAAGTCCGCCAGGGACACCGGCTGGTGGAAATCGCCTGTGTGGAAATGGTCGAGCGCCGGCTTACCGGCCGGCACTACCAGACCTACCTCAATCCGGACCGGGCCATCGACGAAGGCGCCCGCCTGGTCACCGGCATCGAGGACGAGTTCCTGCTCGACAAGCCGCGTTTCCCCGAGGTGGTGGAGGAGTTCCTGGCCTTCATCGATGGCGCCGAGCTGATCATCCACAACGCCAGTTTCGACATCGGCTTTCTCGATGCCGAGCTTGCGCGGCTGGGCAACGGCGCCGGCAGGATCGGCGACCGCTGCACGGTGCTGGATACGCTGGCGATGGCCCGCGAGCGCTATCCCGGCCAGCGCAACAGCCTCGATGCGTTGTGCAAGCGCCTGGGCGTCGACAACTCCCGCCGCGACCTCCACGGCGGCCTGATCGATGCCCAGTTGCTGGCCGACGTCTATCTGGCGATGACATCCGGGCAGGTGGCGTTCGACCTGGGTTTCGAAGGCGCCGCCGAGCAGCATGACGTGATGGTTGTGGCGCCGGTGGTGCTGCATGCGCGGCCACGGGTCCTGCACGCATCGCCGGAAGAACTGGTCCTGCACGAGCAGAGGCTGGATGCGCTGGACAAGAGTGCGGGTGGGGTGAGTGTTTGGCGGGGAGCTTGATTGGTTGGCGGGGTAAGGGGTGTAGCGGTTAACCCTGGTCGATTTCCCACTGCCGTGTTACTACCGGAAAAGCAAGGCGCGTGCGAAGGACGATGCGGCGCCGCGCGGGTGGGATTGTTCGGCCCATCCTTGGGCCGAACCCCTTCGCGCTGCGCGCTACGGGGCCAGCCTGCGGCTGTCCAACAAGCTCCTGGCAAATTTGTCGACGACGAAGGCAGGATGCCGTAGTCGAACATCGGCATAGCCGATGGCCCGCAGGGCGAGGCGCAGGATGCGCCGAGTAACCCCGGTGGGCTCTCACCTAGCCGTCACCGCCAGAAAAGCAAAACGCCCCACGAGGGGGCGTTTTGCTTTTCTGGCGGAGAGGGTGGGATTCGAACCCACGGTACGCTTACACGTACGCCTGATTTCGAGTCAGGTACATTCGACCACTCTGCCACCTCTCCGGTGCGTTGCATGGTGGCTCATGCGAGCCGGGAATCATACGCGAGCGAACTTGCCGTGACAACAACCTTGTCTTCCGGCATGCTGCTACGGCTCGCCTCCATTGAATACCCATGATCGAATTCGGACACGGAACGCACGTCGGCCTGCGTCGTACGCGCAATGAAGACACTTATTATGCCGATGCTTCACTGGGCCTGTTCCTGGTGGCCGACGGCATGGGTGGCCACCAGCATGGCGAAGTCGCTTCGGCGCTGGTGCGCGATCAGGTCGTGCAGCAGGTCAGGGAGGGGAGCAGCCTGCTGGAGGCCGTGCGTGGCGCGGCCGGGAGCCTGCTCGAGTGCGCCCGCGACAGCTTCGACATCCTGCCCATGGGGACCACCATTGCCGCACTTCGGGTGGAGGGTGACAGCCACGAAGTGGCCTGGGTCGGCGACAGCCGGATCTACCAGTGGAAGCAGGGCCTGCGGCAGGTCAGCCACGATCATTCCCTGGTTCAGGCGCTGGTCGAGGCGGGACAGCTGGACCCGGCGCAGGCGGCGGAACATCCGCAACGCAATGTGCTCACTCAGGCGCTGGGTGTCACCGCCATCGAGCAACTGCACATCGGCATGGCGCGGGGCAAGCTCGAGCCCGGCATGAGCTTCCTGCTGTGCAGCGACGGGCTGACCGAAGGCGTCAGCGACACCACCATCGCGCAGAAGATGGCCCGCGCCGACCTCTCGGCACAGGAGTGCGTCGACCAGCTGCTGCTGTGTGCGCTGGACAGCGGCGGCGACGACAACGTCACGATCCTGATCGTGCGTTCGCGCTGAAGCGCGGACCGGTGATGGCACAAAAAAACGGGGCCGCTTTCGCGGCCCCTTTTTCCTGTTGGGCAACGTGATCAGAAACGATACGTGCCGGTGAGGCTGACGACGTCACCGTGGTCCTTGAACTTGCCGTCCATGGTGCCGTAGCCCAAGGCAGCCTGGTTGGTCTGCTTGACCCGGGCATCGCTGACGAACTGGTGCTGATAGCCGAAGTCCACCGCGAACTTGTCAGAGGCCTGATAACCGAGGCCGAAGCCCAGCAGGCGACGGGAGCCGTCGGGGATGCGCGGGTCGCGGCTGATGATGTTGGACGGGCTTTCGTCGTAGCCGATGCCGGCGCGCAGCGTCCACTGCGAGTTCAACTTGTAGTCGCCACCGATCGAGTAGACCCAGACGTTCTTGTATGCCTGCGGCAGGCTGACCAGAGTCTGTCCGTTGGACGTCAGTGTCAGCTGCTTGAAGTTGGACCAGTCGGTCCACTTCACGCCAGCGGCAACGCTGAAGTTGTCATTGAATGCATGCAGCCAGTCCAGGCTGGCGAATGCCGGCATGTTGAATTCGGCGCTGGCCTTGTCGCCATCGCCGTTGAGCGCGGGCAGGCCGGCGTTGGGGAAAACCACCGGAGCCAGCGCGATCAGATCCTTGGAGGCCTGGCTGCCGTACATGGCGTAGTTGCCGCTCAGGGTCTGCTTGATCTCGGAGTGATAGCTGAAGCCGATGCTGTCACGCGCGGTCGGCTTGAATTCGAAACCCGCGAAGTAGCCGAAGGCGAACTTCTTCTTCACGTCAACGTTGAGCTGCACGTCGCCGCTCTGCGGGGCACCCAGGATGGGCGCGCCCAGCAGGCCGGCAGCCGAACCGTAGGGATCGAGCATGGTGTTGAGCTGCGCCTTGGTGCGCTGACCGACGATGCCCGCACCGATCGAGAACTGGTCGTTGACCTTGAAGCCGGCCGAGAAGCTCAGCGCGATCGACTGCACACTGGTCTTGGTACCGAAGTAGCGGCCCTGCCAGGTCGGGTTGTACTCGCTGACCAGGCCGTAGGGCACGGTGACGCTGGCACCGAGTGCCAGACGGTCATTGACCTTGGTGGCAAATGCCATGTTCGGGAACGGAATGAACTTGCCGAAACCATCCGGGTTGTTGCCGGTGGTCGGGTTGCCCTGCTGGTCCTGGAACGAACCTTCGAACTTGGCGCTGGGGCGAATGCCGGTGCCGGTCAACTGGACCAGGGTGCCGTCGAAGAACGCCATCGCCGCCGGATTGTTGTAGACCGCCGTCGGATCGTTCGCGAACAGCGAGCCGCCCGCATTGGCGCGCGCCCAGCCAGCGGCGTTGTCGGTGGGCAGCTGGAAGGAACCGGCCTGCGCGCCCAGCGGCATGGCGAGTGCGCCGGCAACGGCCAGGGCGAGGCTGGCCTTGGTGCCGAGACGGGAGAGGTTTTGCAAGGTTTGACGGTCCACGTGGGTTCTCCTGTGACAAAAAGGTCCGGGATGGGACGCATCCGCGGCGATGGTTTCTGGTTTTGTGTGGTGATGATGGGGCAGCACGTATCGGGAAGGTGGCACGGTGTCGCTTGGTCAGGACGCAGGCCTCCCGTCCTGGATCCAGAGGGTGGATGGCGGAATGCCCTGGCGCCGTGAATCCGTATCGGCGGCCGGTGGTGTCGTGCGGGTGGCTTCGGCTGTCACCTGATCCTGTTGCAACACCTGCTCGATCACTTTGATCTGCTCCGTGTTTCCAGACGGGGCGGTGAGGATGGGGGACACCAGCGAGATCAGGCGCGCCAGCAGTTCGGTGTCGTTGATGGCCTCGCCCTTGCTGATGCTGGCGATCAGTTGCTGCATGTCTTCCCCGGCCAGCATGCCGGACAGCGCCTTCAGGGCGAAATGCAGGCGCAGTCCGAGTTCGCCCCGGGGAAGCGTGGGCAGGGCGCGCGCGAACGCCTCGAAAAAGCGCCCGGAAATCGATCGGTAATGCTGCTGCAGAAAATCCTGGATGAACGGCGAGGGGTCGCTGTAGACCCGGCCCAGCAAGCGCATGAAGGCCGGTCCCGAGGCGCTGCCATGGCTGAGCCGGAAAGCCGGCACGAACAGCATGGCCAGCACGGCGCGGGCATCCAGACCTTCCGGTCGCTGGCGCTCGCACGCACTCAGCAATTGCAGCCGCTCGCGGTTGAGGCGATCCAGTCGTTGCGACAACAGCTCCTGGACCAGCGCCTCCTTGCTGCCGAAGTGGTAGTTCACCGCGGCCAGGTTCGCGCCAGCCCTGGCGGTGATGTGGCGCAGCGACATCGCTTCGTAGCCACCCTCGATGAACAGCCACTCGGTGGCGTCGAGCAGCCGCTTGCGGGTGTCACTGGGATTGGTTCGCTGCGTCGGACTCAAGAAGCTTGCCCCGTGATGGCCCAGCCAGGTAGCTGACGCCTGCTTCAAATCAAGGATTGAAACACGTGTATGGAAGCTACCGGTGGGCCGCAGGGCGGGCAAGCTGCAGTGCAAGATGCCGAAGAGATGACTGCGGGAAGGGGGCGTTGAAGCCGGCGATCCTTGCGGGCCGTGCACGGGCTTGATCCGGCGTATCAAGTCGGGAGCGCCAAACAGCAAAAGGGCCGGATGAATCCGGCCCTTTTGCTGCACTGCATGGCAAATCGCGTCAGCGGATGGCCGACATTGTCCTCAGTCGGCCTTCTTCTTGGCCAAGCGCAGCCAGGTATCGACGACCGTGTCCGGATTCAGCGACAACGATTCGATGCCCTGTTCCATCAGCCACTCGGCCAGGTCCGGATGGTCGGACGGGCCCTGACCGCAGATGCCGATGTACTTGCCCTTGGCGCGCGCGGTCTTGATCGCCATCGCCAGCAGCTTCTTCACCGCCGGGTCGCGTTCGTCGAACAGGCTGGCGACGATGGACGAATCGCGGTCCAGACCCAGGGTGAGCTGGGTGAGGTCGTTGGAGCCGATCGAGAAGCCATCGAAGATGTCGAGGAACTCGTCGGCGAGCAGGGCGTTGGACGGCACTTCGCACATCATGATCACTTTCAGATCGTGCTCGCCCTGCTTGAGGCCATTCTTCGCCAGCACATCGATGACCTTGCGGCCTTCGCCGAGCGTGCGCACGAACGGGATCATCACCCACACGTTGGAGAGGCCCATCACTTCGCGCACGCGCTTGACCGCCTTGCACTCCAGTCCGAACGCCTCGGAGAAGCTCGGGTCGACGTAGCGGCTGGCGCCACGGAAGCCGATCATCGGATTCTCTTCGTGCGGCTCGTAACGCGAGCCGCCGAGCAGGCCGGCGTACTCGTTCGACTTGAAGTCCGACAGGCGCACGATCACCGGCTTCGGATAGACCGAGGCGGCGATGGTGGCGATGCCTTCGGCCAGGCGATCGACGTAGAACTCGACCGGACCGGCATAGCCGGCGATGCGCTCGTCGATCTTCGCCTTGGTCTCGGCGTCCTGCCTGGCGTATTCCAGCAGCGCCTTCGGATGCACGCCGATGTGGCTGGCGATGATCATTTCCAGGCGGGCCAGGCCGATGCCGGCATTGGGCAACTGGCCGAAGTCGAACGCGCGCTCGGGGTTGGCCACGTTCATCATGATCTTCAGCGGCGCCTCGGGCATGTCGCCCAGATCGGCGGTGATCCGCTCGAACTTCAGGATGCCCTCGTAGATCGTGCCGGTGTCGCCTTCGGCGCACGACACGGTGACGTCAGCGCCATCGGGGACCAGCTCCAGCGCATTGCCGGTGCCGACCACGGCGGGCACGCCCAGTTCGCGGGCGATGATCGCCGCGTGGCAGGTGCGGCCACCGCGATTGGTGACGATGGCCGAGGCGCGCTTCATCACCGGCTCCCAGTCGGGATCGGTCATGTCGGCGATCAGCACGTCTCCGGCCTGCACCTTGTTCATGTCGGACAGCGAACGGATCACCCGTGCCTTGCCCGCGCCGATCTTCTGGCCGATCGAGCGTCCTTCGGCCAGCACCTTGCCCTTCTCGCTGAGATGGAAGCGCTCGAGCTGGGTGGCGTGCGAACGGGACTTCACCGTCTCCGGGCGTGCCTGCACGATGTAGATCTTGCCGGTGTGGCCGTCCTTCGCCCACTCGATGTCCATCGGCCGGTCGTAATGCTTCTCGATGATCAGCGACTGGCGGGCCAGCTCCTGCACGTCCTCGTCGCTGATGCAGAACTTGTTGCGCAGGTCGGTCGGCGTGTCTTCGGTCTTGACCCGTTCGCCCGGGGCGCTGGAGTAGACCATGCGCAACTGCTTCGCACCGAGGTTGCGGCGCAGCACCGCCGGCTTGCCTTCGCGCAGGGTGGGCTTGAACACGTAGAACTCATCGGGATTGACCGCGCCCTGCACGACCATCTCGCCGAGGCCATACGAACCGGTGACGAATACCACGTCGCGGAAACCCGACTCGGTATCCAGCGTGAACAGCACGCCGGAGGCGCCCACGTCCGAGCGCACCATCAGCTGCACGCCGGCGGACAGGAACACGTCCTCGTGCTTGAAGCCCTGGTGCACGCGATAGGCGATCGCGCGATCGTTGTACAGCGACGCGAAGACTTCCTTGACCTTGTGCAGTACGTCGTCGATGCCGACCACGTTGAGGAAAGTTTCCTGCTGTCCGGCGAACGAGGCGTCGGGCAGGTCTTCGGCGGTGGCCGAGGAGCGCACCGCGACCGCGATGTCGTCGGCGCCGGCGTCCTTGCAAAGCTTGATGTAGGCCGCGCGGATCGCCTGTTCGAGTTCGGCGGGCAGGGCGGTGTCGACGATCCAGCCACGGATTTCCTTGCCGGCAGCGACCAGGGTGTCGACGTCGTCGACATCGAGCGACGCGAGCCGTTCCTGGATGCGTTTGGCCAGGCCGCTCTTTTCCAGGTACTGCTGGAACGCGTCGGCGGTGGTGGCGAAACCACCCGGCACGGAGACACCCAGTTTGGCCAGGTTGCCGATCATCTCGCCCAGCGAGGCGTTCTTGCCGCCAACCTTGCCCAGGTCAGTCATGCGCAGTTGGTCGAGCCAAAGCACCAGATCGTTCAAGGGTGTCTCCTTCTGAGGAAGCGTTGCGAAGAGTGGAATGGACGCGACATGCAGGCCCGGAGCGGGTTGCAAAGAACTGGTATTGTCCGCTGCGGATGGTGCGCAGCACAAGAAGACCATTGCAGGCAGATGCCATTCCAACCCGATACCAGTCAGCTGGCGGTAAATTTCTGGCAGCCGGGTTGGCGGTGGCGATCGAGCCGATGTCGTGCCGGTTCACCGGGTTGTGGACGCGTCAGAATGCATGCCGCAACCTGCTAAGGTGCGGCCAGACGCCATCCGCCATCCGCCATCAGGGCCACGCATGCATCGAACCGTATTCTTCATTTCGGACTCCACCGGGATCACGGCGGAGACCATCGGCAACAGCATCCTGGCGCAGTTCGAAGGCGTGCAGTTCGACAAGCACCGCTTGCCCTTCACCGACAACGCGCACAAGGCGGAGGCTGCCGCGCTGCGCATCAAGACCAACTATGCGCAGACCGGCCAGCGTCCGATCGTGGTCAACACCATGGCCGAACGCGCCCTGTGCGAGATCGTCGCCGCCAGCGGCGCGCTGATGCTGGACGTGTTTGCGCCCTTCATCGGCCCGCTCGAGGAGGAGCTGTCCACCAAGCGCTCGGGTGCGGTCAACCGGTCGCATGGCATGGTCGATTTCGACAAGTACGAGGCGCGCATCAACGCGACCAACTACGCGTTGTCGCATGACGACGGCATCGACGTGAACTATGCCGAGGCGGACCTGATCCTGGTCGGCGTGTCGCGCTCGGGCAAGACGCCGACCTGTCTCTACATGGCCTTGCATTACGGAGTCAGCGCCGCCAACTATCCGCTGACCGACGACGACCTCGAGAAGCTCGAATTGCCGGCGCGTCTGCGTCCGTACAAGGATCGGCTGTATGGCCTCACCATCGATCCGGTGCGCCTGGCGCAGATCCGCGAACAGCGCCGCGCCGGCAGCCGCTACGCCACCTTGCAGCAATGCCGCTGGGAGCTGGAGCAGGCCGATCGCCTGATGCGCCAGGCCGGCATTCCCAGCCTCAACACCACCCATGTGTCGATCGAGGAGATCGCCAGCAAGATCTTCGATCGCTTCGGCATCGAACGAACCATGTTCTGAAAACCCTGGCCCGCCCACTGGAGTTCGTGCATCCCCGATGAGTGCCGTACTGGACAACCGCCGCAGCCTGCTACCGGGACGATTCGAGTTCCTGATGGGGCTGTACGCCGAGAATTACCATCGCCTGACCCGACTGTTTCAGCCACAGCAGCTGGCGCCGGGGCGTTATGTGTCGAACGTGGACGACGGTCTCGACGTCCACCTTTCCGTGCAGGAGCGTCATCCGTACACGCTGGAACTGGAACTCACCTACGATTTCGTCGACATCGATACTGGCAGGCGTGCGCCGTCGGCACAGTTGCGCATGTATACCGACGCGCATGTGGCCGAGGCGCTGCATTGCCACCCCGGGCGGCACCTGTGGCAGGTGCTGGGTCCGTTTCCGCCGGCGCATTCGGTGTTTCAGCACCGCTTGCGGATGAACGGATTCCTGTCGCGCTGGCTGGAATACCTCGTCGAGCAGGGCCATTCCGTCGGCACGCTGGTGCCGCAGCCGCAGCCGCAGCCGCAGTCGAGCGAGGGCGCTCGGAAGTAGTGGCCTCGATCATGGGGCCGCCTTCCTGGTTCCTGCGCACACGCAGCAGCGCGCAAAATCACCACGCAGCAAAAAGCCCGCACTAGGCGGGCTTTTTGCTTGAATAGTGGCGGAGTGGACGGGACTCGAACCCGCGACCTCCGGCGTGACAGGCCAGCATTCTAACCAACTGAACTACCACTCCGCATTGTGTTGCTTCTTCCAGCTGTGCGAGCCAACTTGGCGTCCCCACGGGGATTCGAACCCCGGTGTCCACCGTGAAAGGGTGGTGTCCTAGGCCTCTAGACGATGGGGACAATTCAAGTTGGTGGAGCCAGGCGGGATCGAACCGCCGACCTCCTGCATGCCATGCAGGCGCTCTCCCAGCTGAGCTATGGCCCCGCCGCTGGAAGCCGAGAAGAATAGGTGCGCTCCGGAATTCCGTCAAGCTTTTTTTCACACTTTTCGATCACGGGGCGCCGGCTTGTCGACGATGCCCTCCTGCGCGCAGGCGAGTGCCGCCTTTCCTTCGTTTAAGCTGGAACGATACCTCGGGTTCCAGAGAGTTGATGAATGCACGAAATCGGCTTCATTCGTGATCTTGCCATCGTGATGATCGTGGCGGGCGCCACCACGATCGTGTTCCAGCGGATGCGGCAGCCGGTGCTGCTGGGCTACATCCTGGCGGGCGTGCTGATCGGGCCGCATACGCCGGGCGTGCTGGTGGGCGATGCGCGCGCCATCGACGACATTTCCAATCTCGGCGTGGTCCTGCTGATGTTCACCCTGGGCCTGGAATTCAGCGTGCGCAAGTTGCGCCAAGTCGGCATCGGCGTGCTGGCCGTGGCGGTCGCGGAAGTGGGGCTGATGTTGTGGATCGGCTATGGCATCGGCGGTCTGTTCGGCTGGTCCGGCACGGACGCGCTGTTTCTTGGCGCGATCATTTCGTTGTCCTCGACGATGGTGGCCACGCGCACGCTGGCCGAGTCCGGGCAGCGCCAGCAGAAGTTCGCGCAACTGGTGACGGGCCTGCTGGTGGCCGAGGACATGCTCACCATCGTGATGCTGACCCTGCTCACGGCGGTGGCGATCGGTGGCTCGGTGCAGGCCGACACGGCGCTGGCCCTGGTCGGGCACCTGGGCCTGTTCGTGATCGTGGGAATGATCCTGGGCCTGCTGCTGCTGCCCCGCCTGGTCGATTACGTGGCGAGCTTCGATCGCGACGAGACCTTGCTGGTCAGCGTGCTCGGCATCTGCTTCGGCGCCAGCCTGTTCGCGGTGTGGATGGGTTTCAGTGTCGCGCTGGGTGCCTTTCTGGCCGGCGCGGTGGTGGCCGAATCGCGCAGCGTGGGGCGGGTGCTGCATCTGGTGGAGCCGTTGCGTGACATGTTCGCGGCGCTGTTCTTCGTGGCGATCGGGCTGAAGATCGATCCCGCGATGCTGTTGCAGTACGCCTTGCCGGCCCTGCTCATCGCGACCGTGGTGATCGTCGGCAAGACCCTGGCCTGCAGCCTGGGCATCTTCATCGTGGGCCACGATCCGCGCACGGCGCTGCGCTCGGGCCTGGGCATGGCGCAGATCGGCGAATTCTCGTTCGTCATTGCCACGCTTGGACTTTCGCTGGGCGTGGTCAGTGATTTCATCTACCCGATCGCGGTGGCCGTTTCCGTGCTGTGCATGGCCGCGTCGCCGTACCTGAACCGGTCCGCCGAGAGCCTGGCTAATGGCTTGCGCCGGGTGACGCCGCGCTCGCTGATCCTGCTGGCGAACAGTTACAACGGCTGGCTGGAGAACCTCAAGCCGGTCAACGAGAACGCGGCCATCGCGGCCATCTTCCGCCGCCTGCTCTGGCACATCGGCATCAACGTGTTGCTGGTGGTGGCGCTGTTCATCGTCGGTGCCTACGTCAATGCGCACAACTGGAGCTGGTTCTCGAAGCTCGGCATCGATCGGGAGCTGCGCCACACGCTGATATGGGCCTGCGCGCTGTTCCTGTCGCTGCCCATGCTGATCGCCGTGTACCGCAAGGCCGAGGCGCTGGGCATGGTTCTGGCGGAGCTCGGCATCCGCGAGCGGTTTGCGGGCTCCTACACGCAGGCAATCCGCAACGTGCTGGCGCGGGTCATCCCGCTGGCCACGCTGCTGGCGCTGGCGCTGCTGGTCAGCGGACTCAGTTCGGCGATCCTGCCACCGCGCGGGATCGCCCTGTCGCTGGTGGTGCTGGTGGTGGTGGTGGCGGTGGTGCTGTGGCGGGGCCTGGTCAGGATGCATGCGCGGCTGCAGGCCGCCCTGAAGGAGACCCTCGAAAAACCTGATCCGTGAGATCGCGACGGTCCCCTGCGGGGGGGCGGGGAGGGGGCCGGCACGGGGTGCCGGAATGAACCTTTATCGGGAATGACGGTCTGATCGCCCGATCGTTGCCAAGATCTGACAAGCACCGCACAATGCGAGGCCTGCCTCCATCGGGGGGGCCCGGCCGGCAGTGTCGGCACATCCATACATGAGGGAGTTACGAATGAAGCACTTTCTGCGTCCCACGCTGACGGCGGCCGCGATGGCTGTTGCGCTGGGCATGACGGCCTCCGTTGCCGCCCAGACGACTGGCGCTGCGGGCACCGTCGACAAGGCCAAGGCAAGCTACGTTGTGGGTTGGGAAATTGCTTCCCAGGTTCCGCCGATCATGCGCGACGAACTGGATCCGACCGCCGTGGCCAACGCGGTGAAGGCGGCGCTGTCCGGCCAGAAGCCGACCATGAGCGACACCGAAGCCAAGCAGGTGCACGATGCCTTCATGGCCAAGATCCAGGCCAAGTACCAGGCCGAGATGACCAAGCTGGCGGCCAAGAACAAGGCCGAAGGCGATGCGTTCCTGGCCAAGAACAAGAGCGCGCCGGGCGTGAAGACGACCGCGTCGGGCCTGCAGTACCAGGTGATCAGCCAGGGCACGGGCGCCCGCCCGGGTCCGAACGACACGGTCGAGATCAACTACACCGGTACCTTCATCAACGGCCAGGTGTTCGATGCCTCGGCCAAGCACAACCCGCCGGGCGCCGCGAAGATCCCGCTGGCCGGCGTGATCCCGGGCTTCCGTGAAGGTCTGCAGCTGATGCAGGTCGGTGGTCACTACAAGCTGTTCATTCCGTCCGCGCTGGCTTACGGTGCCGAGCCGCAGCCGCCGATGCCGCCGAACGCCACGCTGATTTTCGACGTGACCCTGGTCAAGACGGGTCCGACGCCGGCTGGCGCCGCTGCGGGCGGCAAGTAAGCATTACGTAGCAGTTGCCGGAGGCGACTCCGGCGCGAGTTCCACGAAGGGGCGCGAAGCGATTCGCGCCCCTTCGTGTTTGCGGAAATCGCGATGGCCGGATCGAAGCGGTCGCGGCGGCGGTTAGAATGGACGTCCAACTTTTGCGGGAATCGTCACGACGATGATGAATGTCACTATCTTCGGTACCGGCTATGTCGGCCTGGTCACCGGTGCCTGCCTGGCGGAAATGGGCAACAAGGTGGTTTGCGTGGATATCGATGCGGGCAAGGTCGAGCGCCTGAAGCGCGGCGAGATCCCGATCTTCGAGCCCGGGCTCGAGGCAATCGTGCAACGCAACCACGCCGGCGGTCGGCTCGATTTCACCACCGACGCGGCGCCGGCGATCGCGCATGCCGAATTGATCTTCATCGCCGTCGGCACGCCACCGGACGAGGATGGCAGCGCCGACCTGCAGTACGTGCAGGCGGTGGCCCGCACCATCGGCCGCCACCTGGATCACTACGCCGTGGTGGTGAACAAGTCGACCGTGCCGGTGGGCACCGCCGATCGGGTGCGCGAGGCGGTGGCTGGCGAATTGAAGGCGCGCAACGCGACGGTGGAATTCGACGTGGTCTCCAATCCGGAGTTCCTCAAGGAAGGCGCCGCGGTGGAAGACTGCCTGCGCCCGGACCGCATCGTGGTCGGTTCCTCCAGCGCGCGCGCGGTGGCGGTGCTGCGCAAGCTGTACGCACCGTTCAACCGCAACCACGATCGCATGGTGGTGATGGACGAGCGTTCGGCCGAGCTGACCAAGTACGCGGCCAACGCGATGCTGGCCACCAAGATCAGTTTCATGAACGAGATCGCGAATATCGCCGAGCGGGTGGGGGCCGACGTGGAACTGGTGCGCCAGGGCATCGGTTCGGACCCGCGCATCGGCTACAGCTTCATCTACCCGGGCGCTGGCTACGGCGGTTCGTGTTTTCCCAAGGACGTGCAGGCGCTGGAACGCACCGCGCACGCGTACGGTTATGACGCCCGTCTGCTGGGCGCGGTCGAGGCGGTCAATCGCCAGCAGAAGGGCAAGCTGTTCGAGCTGGTCTCGCGCCACTTCGACGGCCAGCTGGCGGGCCGCACGATCGCGCTGTGGGGGCTGGCGTTCAAGCCCAACACCGACGACATGCGCGAGGCGTCCAGCCGGCGACTGATGGAGTTGCTGTGGGAAGCCGGCGCCAGCGTGCGTGCGTTCGATCCGGAAGCGCGCGCGGAAACGCAGCGCCTGTACGGCGATCGCGCGGACCTGGTGCTGTGCGGCGACGCCATGGAAGCCGTTCGCGGTGCCGACGTGCTGGCCGTGGTCACCGAGTGGAAGGCGTTCCGCAGCCCGGACTTCGCCGCCATCCGCGGGACGCTGGCCGAACCGGCGATCTTCGACGGACGCAACCTGTACGACCCGGCGGTGGTGGAGGAGGCGGGTCTGGCCTATTACGGCATCGGGCGCGGGCGCAGCCTGCAGTCATCGCCGTGAACGACCAGCGCGCCATGTTCGAGCAGCGGCTGGACGAGATGGAGGTCAAGCTGACCTTCATCGACGAGGCTGTCCAGGCGTTGACCACGGCGGACGCCGACCAGTCGCAGCGAATCGCTGCGCTGGAGCGCGCGTTGCGCGATCTGCGCGGCGAAATGGCATCGATGCGGGTCGCCCAGGGCAGTGACGCACACGACGAACCGCCGCCGCCGCATTACTGAAATTTGTATCCAACGATCACGGAATACCCGCATGGCCGATTCCCTGCGCGATCAGCTGCTCAAGAGCGGCATCGTCAAACAGGTTCAACTCGAGCGCCCCCGCGAGCCGAAGCGGCCGCCGTCGCCCGGCAAGCCGGCGCGTCATGGCGGCAAGCCTGGTGCCAATACCGGTGGCAAGTCTGCTGCCAGGCCTGGCAGCAAGCCGCAACCACCTGTGGCCGGCCGCAGCCAGCAGGACATCGACCTGGCCAGGGCTTATGCGTTGCGCGCGCAGACCGAGACGCGGGAGCGCAAGCAGATCGAGCAGGAAGTGGCCGAACAGGCCCGGCTGCGCCGCGAGCGCAAGCAGAAGATCCAGCAATTGCTTGATGGCAAGGCGCTGAACAAGACCGATGCGGACCAGCCGCGCAATTTCGAGTACGGCGGCAAGATCCGCCGGGTGCATGTGGACGCCCCGCAGCTTGCCGCGCTCAATGCCGGCGAGCTGGGCGTGGTCCAGCACGGTGGTCGCTACCTGCTGGTGGCGCGCGAGATTGCCGAACAGGTCCGTGCCATCGATCCGCACCTGCTGGCCTTGCTGGTCGACCCGACGGCATCGGGCGTCGGTGACGATGGCGTGCCGGACGACCTGATGTGGTGATGGCGACATGAGTCCATGAAAAAGAGCCCGGCGTGCCGGGCTCTCTGGTGGGGGTGACGCGTCATCCAGGGCTCAGTGGCTGGGGGAAGTCGGCAGTTCGAAGCCACCCTGCGCCAGCGTCGGATTGTCCCAGCCATTCTTCGGCTTGAATCGCTCGCCATGGCGTTGCGCCAGTTCCTCGAGCCTTGCCTTGAGCTTGTCGGCGCCTTCGCTGCGCGTGTACTGGATCGGGCCACCCCGGAACGGCGCGAAGCCGGTGCCGAAGATCACGCCGGCATCCAGCAGGTCGGCATCATCCACCACGCCATCGGCAAGGCAGGCGATCGCCTCGTTGACCATCGGCAGGATCATCCGGTCGGCCAGATCCGGTGGCGTCACGTACTCCTGGGGTACTTCGGGTTTCTGCGGCCTGCCGTCCTGCCAGACATACAGGCCCTGGCCATCCTTCTTGCCGCGCTTGCCGGCCTCCAGCTTGTCGTCCAGCCCCGGCGGCAACTCCAGTCCCAAGAAGGGCGCCAGTTCGCGGCCGACCGATGCGCACACGTCCAGGCCGACAGTGTCGGCCAGCTCGATCGGCCCCATCGGCATGCCGAACTTCTTCGCCGCGCGGTCCAGCACCGGGCCGGGCACGCCTTCGCTGTACAGGCGCAGCGCTTCCAGCAGGTAGGGCATCAGGATGCGGTTGACTAGGAACCCCGGCGTGCCCTTGACCGCCACCGGCAACTTGCCGATGGCCTTGCAGAATGCCAGTGCGCGCTTCTCGATCAGCGGATCGAGTCGGTCATGCCGCACCACTTCCACCAGCGGCATCTGCGCCACCGGATTGAAGAAGTGCAGGCCCAGGAAGCGCTGCGGCGCGGCCAGGTTCTTGCGCAGCTCGTCCAGCGGGATGCTGGAGGTGTTGCTGGCCAGGATCTCGTCGGCCTGGAACTGGGGCTCGATGGTGGCGTACAACGCCTCCTTGGCCCCGGCGTTCTCGTAGATCGCCTCGATGGCCAGGTCGGCCGCCGCCACGCCGCTGCCGTCGACATCGGCGCGCAGGCGCTGCATCGCCGCCTCGACCTTGTCGGCGGACTTCAGCTTCTTCTCGTACAGGGTGCGGGCACGATCCAGCGCCGGCTGGATGAACTTCATCTCGCGATCCTGCAGGGTCACGTTGAAACCCTTGAACGCGGCCCAGGCGGCGATGTCGCCGCCCATCACGCCGGCACCGACCACGTGCACGTGGCTGATTTGCGCGTCGACGCCGGCGCCCTGGCCCTTCAGGCGTTCCTGCAGGAAGAAGATCCGGATCAGGTTCTGCGCCGTCGGCGTGGTCGCCAGCTTCGCCACCGAGCGTGCCTCGAGCTTCAGTCGCTGGCTGATGCCGGAACCGCCACGCTTCCACACCTCGATCATCGCGAATGGCGCGGGGTAGTGCTCCTTGCGCACCTTGGCCGCGGTCTGCTTCAGCACGATCGGCGCCAGGATCTGCCGGGCCAGCCAGGTATTGGTGGCCCAGGCCCTGGCGCGGCGGGCGAACGGTCGCGTCGCGGGGCGACGCAGCAACAGGCGCGCCTCGCTCAGCAGCTCGTCCGGGCGTGCCAGCCGGTCGACCACGCCCAGGCCCAGGGCGCGCTTTGCCGACAGGGCCTTGCCGGTCAGCATCACCGGCAGCGCCTCGGTGGCGCCGATCAGGCGCGGCAGGCGCGCGGTGCCGCCCCAGCCGGGATGGATGCCCAGCATCACTTCGGGCAGGGCGATCCGCGTTTTCTCGTCGTCGACGGCGATGCGCTGGCGGCAGGCCAGGATCAGCTCGGTGCCGCCGCCCATGCAGGCGCCGTGCACGGCGGCCACGGTGGGGCAGGGCAGGCGAGCCAACGCCTCGTAGACGCGCTGGCCGTGCTCGATGTTCTCCAGCACCGTGTCGTGTTTCGCGTACTCGACGAATTCCTTGATGTCGGCGCCCACGGCGAAGCCCGAGGCCTTGGCCGAGTGGATCACCACGCCGGCCGGCTTCTCGATGGCCAGGCGCTCGACGATCTGCTCCAGTTCGTCCAGCACCGCGCGGGAAATCGCGTTGACGCTGCTGTTGGCGCGATCCAGGGTCAGCGTGACGATGCCATCCTCGCTTTCGCTGGTCTTCCAGTGGTTGAAGCGCAGTCCTTCGAACATGGGTCGATACGGTGTGGTGGAGGAGGCCTGAACCATACCGTCCCGACGCCATGATTGCGAGATGTGACACATCTGCTTGACCCTGCGCCGGTGCCGGTGTGAAATCGGTCATCATCCGTTGGCACCGAGGTTGCAGCGGGCGCGACGTGCAGGGCACGGGACGACGGGCTGACGGGCAGGAACAGGGATGCTCCGGCGCGCATCGGTCAACGTGGCAACCAGCGGGCTCCTTCCCGTCATTTATCCAGGCAGTCGCGGGCTGGCTGACTCCATGGCTTCATCGCCGCCGCACGGGGACGCAATGAATTCGACAATCGCCTCCGTTCCCGTGCAAGCCGGCAACGAGATCTTCGAACGCATCCTGGCCGCACCCAGCGGACTGGTGGTGCTGGACTGCCAGGACGTGCATGCCCTGATCGATCAGTTTCGCGCGATCGCGCGGCATACCGGCCAGGCCGTCTACCTCTGGCAACCCGATACCGGGCTGGGCAGCCTGCGCGACGCCCACGTGCGCGTGCCGGACTGTCAACGGCTGGGCAACGCGCTGCGCTACATGCAGCAGAGCATGCATTTCGGCGTGTACTTCCTGCTCGGACTCGAGCTGCCGCTGTCGGCGATGGACGGCACCCTGCTGCGCCAGCTGGCGCGCGCGCCCAAGGGACATCTGCGCCGGGTGGTCCTGATCGATGCGCCCGCCGCGCTGACCGAGCACCTGGGCGACCTGGCGACGCACATCGGCAGCCATGACAGCCAGCCCCGGCGCCTGCGCCTGCGCGACGGCCGCTGGCTGGTCTGAGGCGAGGACACGATGAACTCCGGCATCCTGGTGGTCGCAGCGCAGCGCGAACTGCGGCGCAACCTGTTCGACGCACTCGACCAGGCGGGTTACCCGCAGATCTACAGCGCGCGCGACGTCCCGCACGCGGCCATCCTGCTCGAAGGGCGGCCGCCGTTGCCGCCCCTGCAGCTGCTGGTGATCGTGCTGGCCGGCGACGCGCAGCAGGCACGCCACGCCTGCGAGCAATTGCGTCACCTTCCGGGGGCTGCCGAAACGCCGCTGATCGTGGTGCTGGCGGACGAGGCGACCTTCGGGCCGGCGGATCTTCCGCCCGGGATCGCTGACTGGCTTTCCGCCTGGAACATCTCCGACGAGCTCATTCCCCGCTGGCGGCGTTCGCTGGCGCCGGAAGGCACGCGTGCCCGTGTGCTGCCGCCCGTGCCCGAAGCGATGGCCGAGCCCGATGGCTACCGCTTCACCTTCGAGGAAGGCGACGGCGAATGGCTGATTGCCGACGCGCAGAGCGGCCGCCTGCTCGAAGTCAGTCCCACCGTGGGCAGGCACAGCCGCATCCACGTCGACCAGTGGCAGGGCCTGCCGCTGGCGCAGGTGCTGCGCTTCGAAGGCATCGCGATCAGCCAGGTGCTGGCCGAGGCCAACCGCAACTGGTACCCGTGCCAGCGCAAGTCGGCGCAAGGCGCGGACACCGGCCAGGCCAGCGTCCGGCGCATCCGGCATGCCGGGCGTGACGCGCTGGCGCTGATGTTCCGCAGCGATCGCGCCGACCTCCGGGCCGAGGCGGCGCTGTCATTGCTGTCGCGCATCTTTGCCTCGACCAGCGGCGTCGACGCCCAGACCGCCGCTGGCCGCCTGCTGTTCGACGAACTGGGGCTGGACTACCTGGCCGTCTGGTCGGCGCGGCACGAAGGGGCGGAAGCGCCCAACCAGATGCTGCAGTTGTGGAGTGGCGAGGACGTGGCCTGGCCGCCCGCGCAATTGCAGAGTTCGCTGCAACTGGTGCTGGCCGGCAAGTCGATCCTGTACCGCACCGATGCCAAGCGCCTGGCGCCGATCGACCCGTTGCTGCAACAGCTCGAACTGGCCGGCTTCGCCGGTCTGCCGCTGTACGACGAAAGACATACCGTGCTGGGCGCGATGCTCGCCGGCACGCGCCGCGGCTTCGGCGAGATGAGCATCATCGAACCGGTGTTGCGCTGCGCGGTCGCGCGCTTCGCCCAGATGCTGGAGCTGGGCCGCACCCGCGAACAGGGCCGCGCCGAGGGCCTGGTCGACGCCCTGACCGGGCTGCCGAACCGCCTGCTGTTCAACGATCGCCTGGAAACGATCATCCGCGAGGCCACCCGCAACGGCGAATGCTTCGCCGTGCTGTTCGTCGACCTCGACCGCTTCAAGGCGATCAACGACACCTACGGCCACGCGGCCGGCGACCAGGTATTGCGCACGGTCACCCAGCGCCTGTGCGGCAGCATCCGCGCCTCCGACACGGTGGCGCGGTACGCCGGTGACGAGTTCACCATCGTGCTGCGGCACATCGTCAAGAACGACGACGTGATGCGCGTGGCCGAGAAGATCGTCCAGGTGATGGAGACGCCGCTGTACCTGGAGGACGGCACCGAGCTGCAGGTGACCGCCTCGATGGGGCTGAGCTTCTTCCCGGACGACGCCGGCGACGCGGCAACCCTGCTCAAGCATGCGGACGAGGCGATGTACGCGGCCAAGCACCAGGGCCGCAACACCTTCCAGATCTACGAGATCAGCCCGGAATATGCCCAGCAGCATGGCATGGCGCTGAAGACCCGCCTGCGCCACGCCGAGGGCAATGGCGAGCTGCGCGTGGTCTACCAGCCGCAGGTCAACACCGAGACCGAGGACATCGTGGGGATGGAGGCGCTGGTGCGCTGGGAACATCCCGAGCTGGGCATGATCAGCCCGGCGGTGTTCATCCCGCTGGCCGAGGAGACCGGCCTGATCGTCTCGATCGGCGAATGGGTGATGCGCACGGCCTGCCGCCAGGCGAAGGAATGGGAGCAGCGTTACGGCCTGCGCCTGCGCCTGGGGGTGAACCTGTCGGCGGTGCAGCTGATGGAGCCGCAGCTGCTGGACACGGTGGCCGCGGTGCTGCGCGATACCGGGCTGGACCCGACCCTGCTGGAAATGGAGGTCACCGAAAGCATCAGCATCAAGGAAGCGCCCAACCTGGTCGAGAACCTCAACGCACTGCACCGGCTGGGCTGCCACATCGCGATCGACGATTTCGGCACCGGCGCCGCGTCGCTGGATTACCTGCGCCGGCTGCCGGCCGACCGCATCAAGATCGACCAGAGCTTCGTGCGCAACATCGGGGTGGACCCGGATGACGAGGCGATCGTGCGTGCCACCATCGAGATGGCTCACCGGCTGAACCGGGCCGTGGTTGCCGAGGGTGTGGAGATCGAGCAGCACCTGCAGTTCCTGCGCACGAACGGCTGCGACGAGTTGCAGGGCTACCTGTTCTGCCGCCCGCTGCCGCCGGTCAGTTTCGACAAGCTGCTGGCCGAACGGCAGCGCCTGCTGGAGGGGCGGGCGGCCGAGCTGGCTTGAGCGGAACGTCGGCGCCCCCATAACTGGCCGATACCCGTCACGGGTCGGGTGGCAGGTCCGGCATGACAACCAGCCAACGGGCTGTGCGTTAAGGTGGGGCCCGCTACTTCATGTTCCAGGTGAACTAGGGCGCCTGGGCGCGGTCTGAGCGCCGCGTTCAGTTCAAAACAAGCTCCCGCAGCGGATGACGGCATTGACGACGGATACGGCCCGGATGGGCGAAAACGAACTGGATCGCGCGCTGGTCGAGCGTGTCCAGCAGGGAGACAGGCGGGCCTTCGACCTGCTGGTGCGCAAGTACCAGCACAAGGTGATCGGGCTGGTCTCGCGCTATGTGCGCAGCCATGCCGAGTGCGAGGACATCGCCCAGGAGTCCTTCATCCGCGCCTGGCGGGCGATCGGCTCGTTCCGGGGCGACAGCGCCTTCTACACCTGGCTGTACAAGATCGCGGTGAACACCGCCAAGAACCACCTGGTGGCGATGGGGCGGCGCCCGCCCTCGGGCGACATCGACGCCGATGACGCCGAGTTCATGGCCGGCGCCGAGCGCATGCACGACAGCGCCACGCCCGAGCGCGAGCTGATGCGCCAGGAAATTGAACAATCGGTGTTTTCCACTGTCCAAGCGTTGCCCGAAGAACTGCGGACCGCCATCACGCTGCGTGAAGTGGATGGTCTCAGCTACGATGAAATCGCCGAAGCGATGGGCTGCCCGATCGGTACGGTGCGTTCGCGCATCTTTCGGGCACGCGAGGCGATCGACGAAAAACTGCGGCCACTTTTGTCGGACCGCGAGGATCAGACATGAATCAGGCAGGCATGAATCAGGACACCCGGGAAAGTCTTTCCGCGGGCATCGATGGCGAATTGTCGAAGGAGCAGCTGCGGTTCCTGCTGCGCCGTCTCGACCACGATGCCTCCCTGCAGGCCGCCTGGTCTCCCTACCACGTGGCGCGCGACAGCCTGCGCCGGGAATTCCCGGCCGTGGCCAGCGTCGACTTTGCCGACCGCGTGATGCGCGCGATCGAGCAGGAAGCGGCTGCGGTCACCGCGCCTCCCTCAAGGCGCCATCACTGGCTGCGCTGGTCCGCGGGTGGCGCGATCGCCGCCAGCGTGGCCGCCGCCGCGTTGATGGTGGGCCAGCCGCGCTCGGGCAGTGAGCTGGAACAGGTCACCGCCTCGGCCAACACCCCGCAGACCAGCACCGTCCCCAGCCTGGCCACGGCCGCCAAGCCGAGCGCGCCGGCGGCCGTGCCACCGTGGCTCAGCGGCAATTCGGCTGGACTGCTCAGCCAGCAGGCCTCGGCCACGCTGGGTTCGCCGTTCGGGCAGAGCCCGTCGAACTATGCGCGGCGACTGTCGGGCTACCCGTCGATGCCGCGTTACCGCACGCTGGAAAACAACGATGGCAGCTACCTGTTGCTGCTCGATCCGGAGCAGCAGCGGATCTCCGCGCCGGACGACGCGTCGCGCAGGGCATCCGCCGTCGCGCAATAGCCCGGGTCCGCGTGTCGTTCCCGCGGCCCGTTTTCGATGCACGCCACCAACCGGGTACCGCAAGGGCCGGCCGCTGCCGTGCGCGGGATGACCTGCGAAATGCGCGGGCCCCGGCACTGCCGGGAACCCCCACATCGGAACCATCCAGTCCATTTCAGGCCGGTGCGGCTTGAGTCAACCTGAGGAGGAGCCATGAATCATTCCATCCTGCGCAGCCTGGCGTGTTGCGCCTTGCTGGGCGTCGCCAGTGTCGGCGTGGTGCAGGCGCAGGCACCGGGCAGCGCGGCGGCCCTGCCGGATTTCACCGGCATCGTGCAGAAGAACGCACCGGCCGTCGTCCACGTGGAAGCGAAGTACACCGGCGAACAACCCGACAGTTATGGCGGGCGCGGTCCGCAGATGATGCCCGGCCAGGGCGGGCCCGATGATCCGCAGGCCGAGATCCTGCGCCGCTTCTTCGGCATGCCGATGATGCCTTCGCCGCAGCAGCAGAAGCACACCTCGCTGGGTTCGGGCTTCATCATTTCCCATGACGGCTACATCCTCACCAACAACCACGTGGTCGATCACGCGGACAAGGTCACCGTGCGCCTGCAGGACCGGCGCACGCTCACCGCGAAAGTGATCGGTACCGACCCGACCTACGACATCGCCCTGCTCAAGGTCGATGCCGGCGGCAACCTGCCGGCAGTGGATCTGGGCGATTCGCGCAGCCTGAAGCCGGGCCAGTGGGTGCTGGCGATCGGTTCGCCGTTCGGCTTCGACTACACCGTGACCCAGGGCATCGTCAGCGCCGTGGGGCGCAACCTGGGCCAGCGCGACCAGCCGTACACCTCGTTCATCCAGACCGACGTGCCGATCAACCGGGGCAATTCCGGTGGTCCGCTGTTCGACCTGCAGGGCCGCGTGGTGGGCGTCAACTCGCAGATCTACTCCAACACCGGCGACTACCTGGGCGTGTCCTTCTCGATTCCCATCGATGTGGCGATGAGCGCCGTGCAGCAGCTCAAGTCCAAGGGCTACGTTTCGCGCGGCATGCTGGGCGTGACCATGCAGCCGGTCAATGACGACATCATCAAGGCGTTCAAGCTCGACAATGGCGCGGGTGCCGCGGTGGTCGACGTCAGCCCGGACAGCGGTGCGGCCAAGGCCGGCATCCAGCCTGGCGACATCATCCTGAGCTACAACGGCCAGCCACTGCAGCAGGCGTCGGACCTGCCGCCGCTGGTCGGCATGACCAAGCCGGGCAGCAAGGTGCCGGTGGAAATCCTGCGCAACGGCAAGAAGCAGACGCTCGACGTGACCATCAGCGAGGCCAAGCGTGATCGCAACGCGGTCAACAACCTGGCTTCGGCGCCGTCGTCCAGCCAGGCCGGTTCGGCCGCGCTGGGTCTGACCGTGCAGTCGATCGACAGCGACACGCGCAGCCAGCTGGGCCTGAAGGCGGGGCAGGGCGTGGTGATCGACGACATCACCGGCCCCGTGGCGGCGCAGGCCGGCCTGCGTGCCGGCGACGTGATCACCATGGTCAACCAGCAGAAGGTCGGCAGCGTGGCCGAGTTCGAGGCGGCCACGAAGAGCGTGAAGGCGGGCAGCACGGTGCTGTTGCTGGTGCGCCGGGGCGAGCAGAGCAACTTCGTGGGGCTCACGGTGCCGGCGGATCGCTGATGTGCCGCTGGCCGGCCCGCGGCGCACGGGCCGGCCAGCATCGAGCGGCGCCATCCCGTGGCGGGATGGCGCCGCTTGCCCGATCGCCTGATGGCGGCGATCCCATGCGATAATGCCGGGTTAGCGTTGCCTCGCGGCAGCGCCGCCACGCCGTCGCGTGGTGCCCAGCCCCAGCTCGACCACAGGCCGCCAGCGCTCCATGGAATTGATCCGCAACTTCTCCATCATTGCCCATATCGATCACGGCAAGTCCACCCTGGCCGATCGCATCATCCAGATCTGTGGCGGCCTGGCCGACCGCGAGATGGAAGCGCAGGTGCTGGACAACAATCCGATCGAGCGCGAGCGCGGCATCACGATCAAGGCGCAGTCGGTGTCGCTGCCGTACAAGGCGCGCGACGGCAAGACCTATCAGCTGAATTTCATCGACACCCCCGGGCACGTGGACTTCTCCTACGAGGTCAGCCGTTCGCTGGCGGCGTGCGAGGGCGCGCTGCTGGTGGTGGACGCCGCCCAGGGTGTCGAGGCGCAGTCGGTGGCCAACTGCTACACCGCGGTGGAAATGGGCCTGGAAGTGGTGCCGGTGCTGAACAAGATCGACCTGCCGACCGCCGACGTCGAAAAAGTGAAACTCGAAATCGAGGCGGTGATCGGCGTGGACGCCACCGACGCGGTGGCGATCAGCGCCAAGACCGGCCTGAACGTGGTCGAGGTGCTGGAGGCGATCGTCGCCCGCATCCCGCCGCCGCAGCCGCGCGACACCGACAGGCTGCAGGCGCTGATCATCGACTCCTGGTTCGACAACTACCTGGGCGTGGTGTCGCTGGTGCGCGTGATGCAGGGCGAGATCAAGTCCGGCGACAAGCTGCTGGTGATGTCCACCGGGCGCACCCACGAAGTGGGCGACGTCGGCGTGTTCACCCCCAAGCGCAAGAAGCTGGACAAGCTCGGCGCGGGCGAGGTGGGCTGGATCAACGCCTCGATCAAGGACGTGCACGGCGCGCCGGTCGGCGACACGCTGACCCATGCCGGCAAGCCGGCCGACAAGGCGCTGCCCGGTTTCCAGCACATGCAGCCGCGGGTGTTCGCCGGCCTGTTCCCGGTGTCGTCGGACGATTACCCGGCCATGCGCGAGGCGCTGGACAAGCTGCGCCTCAACGACGCCGCGCTGTTCTTCGAGCCGGAATCGTCCGAGGCGATGGGCTTCGGCTTCCGCTGCGGTTTCCTCGGCATGCTGCACATGGAAATCGTGCAGGAGCGGCTGGAGCGCGAATACGACCTGGACCTGATCACCACCGCGCCCACCGTGGTCTACGAGATCCTGAAAAGCGACGGCACCACCATGTTGCTGGACAACCCGGCCAAGCTGCCGACCAACACCAGCCTGGTGGCGGAGATCCGCGAGCCGATCATCGTCGCCAACATCCTCACGCCGCCGGACTACATCGGCAACGTGATCACCCTGTGCGAGGAAAAGCGCGGCGTGCAGCGCTCGATCCAGTACCTGGCCAGCCAGGTGCAGATCAGCTACGAAATGCCGCTGGCCGAGGTGGTGATGGACTTCTTTGATCGCCTGAAATCCGTCTCGCGCGGCTACGCCTCGATGGACTACCACTTCGACCGCTTCGAGGCCGGCCCGTTCGTGCGCACCGACGTGCTGATCAACGGCGACCGCGTCGACGCGCTGAGCCTGATCGTGCATCGCAGCCATGCCGACCGCCGCGGCCGCGACCTGGTCGAGCGGATGAAGGACCTGATCCCGCGCCAGCAGTTCGACGTGGCCATCCAGGCCGCGATCGGCGCGCAGATCATCGCCCGTTCCACCGTCAAGGCGTTGCGCAAGAACGTCCTGGCCAAGTGCTACGGTGGCGACGTCAGCCGCAAGAAGAAGTTGCTGGAGAAGCAGAAGGAAGGCAAGAAGCGCATGAAGCAGGTGGGCCGGGTGGAAATTCCCCAGGAAGCCTTCCTCGCCGTACTCAGAGTGGATAAATGATTTCGGCCGGGAATCGGGAATCGGGAATCGGGAATCGGAGCCTCGGGCTCTTGCGATTCCCGATTCCCGATTCTCCACTCCCGGCTCCATAGGAGCCCCACATGGATTTTGATTTTTCGGCGATTCTGCTTGGCCTGACCGTGCTGTTCGGCGTGGTCTGGGGGCTGGACCGCCTGTTCCTGTACAGGAAGCGCAAGGCGCGGCTGGACGCGGCGGGCGAGGAGTACCACGAGCCGGCGGTGGTGGACTGGTCGCGCTCGCTGTTCCCGGTGGTGCTGGTGGTGCTGGTGCTGCGCTCGTTCGTGGCCGAGCCGTTCCGGATTCCGTCCGGCTCGATGATGCCGACCTTGGACGTGGGCGACTTCATCCTGGTCAACAAGTTCGCCTACGGCCTGCGCATGCCGGCGTTCAACGACAAGTTCGTCAGCCTGGGCGAGCCGAAGCGGGGCGACGTGGTGGTATTCCGCTTTCCGGGCTACCTGTGCCGGGATGACGGCAAGCTGGTGCGCAGCGGTGACATGAGCTGCAACGATCCGCATGCCAAGGTGCCGTCGCAGAACTGGATCAAGCGCGTCATCGGCCTGCCCGGCGACAGCATCGAGGTGCATGGCGACGAGCTGCTGGTGAACGGCCAGCGCGTCACGGCGGACGAGATCGGCCCCTACGTGGGCAATCCCCAGCGCAGCGTCGACGAGACCATGCTGAACATGGGCGCCACGGTATGGACCGAACACCTGGGCAAGCTCAACCACATGATCGCGCGCATGCCCGCCTACAACACGCCCAATTCCATCCCCAACGACCGCGTGCCGTCCAAGGTGCCGGCCGGCTGCTACCTGGTGATGGGCGACAACCGCAACGACAGCCTGGACAGCCGCTGGTGGGGCTGCATGCCGGAGCAGAACCTGGCCGGCAAGGCCTTCCTGATCTGGATGAGCTGGAAGGGCTGGGGCACCGGCGGCGTGGATTTCTCGCGGATCGGCACGGTCATCCATTGATGCGAGCGGCCGGCGCAGTCCGGCCGGCCAAAGCGTGACCGGGTCGAAGCCCTGCGCACGCCATCGCCACCGGCGCGCGAATCTGCAGGCATAATCGGCACGCCGGCGCGGGGCGGCCGGACATCCATTCAGCTCATCACCATCCATTGCAAGGCAAGCCGTTCGACGCGGCGTAGCGAGGGGACTATGAAATCGAAGCAGACCGGCGTCACCCTGATCGGATTCCTGTTCATTCTGGCCGTGTTCGGTTTCCTGGCCTACATGGCGATGAAGCTGGTGCCGTCGTATTCCGAGTACGGCGGCGTGGTCAAGGCGATGGAGCAGGTCGCCAGTGAAGGAACCAACGGCAAGTCGCTGGACGAGATCCGTCGCGACCTGCTGCGCAAGATGGATTTCCAGTACGTCGACGATGCCGTGGTGCGCCCGGAAGACATCACCATCAAGAAGGACGCCGGTGGTGCCAGCCAGCTGCAGGTGGCCTACGACAAGGAAATTCCGTTCATGTACAACATCTCCTTCCTGCTGCACTTCGACAAGAGCATTGCGCTGCAGGGCAATGTGGGCGAGTAACTTTTGGACCTGAACTACCGTTTCCGTGATCCCGCGCTGGCCCGGCTGGCGCTGACCCACCGCAGCATCGGCAAACCGAACAACGAGCGGCTGGAATTTCTCGGCGATGCGCTGCTCGGCGCGATCATTGCCGAGATGCTCTACGAGGCGCACCCCAAGGCCAGCGAAGGCGAGTTGTCGCGTCTGCGCGCGCAACTGGTCAACGGCCAGGCACTGGCCGTGGTGGCCCGCGAGCTGGAACTGGGCGAAGGCCTGCAACTGGGCCCGGGCGAGCTGAAGAGTGGTGGCTTCCGCCGCGAATCGATCCTCGCCGATGCCTTCGAGGCCACCATCGCCGCGGTCTACCTCGACGGCGGTTTCGACGCCTGCCGCGACACCGTGCGCGGCCTGTTCGCCGAGCGCATCGCCGCGCTGCGCCGTTCGTCGAAAGACGCCAAGACGCGGCTGCAGGAATGGCTGCAGGCCAAGGGCCTGCCGCTGCCGCAGTACGAGTTGCTCGCCAGCCACGGCGAAGACCACGCCAAGACCTTCGACGTCAGCTGCGCGATCACCGAGCCGATGGCCTTCGTCGCCGAGGCGCATGGCGGCAATCGCCGCGCCGCCGAACAGGACGCGGCCGAACTCGTGCTGAGCCAGTTGCTGGAGCAGCAGCGCTCCTCCTGAATCCGACGCTTCCGCGGTGCCGGGCGCTGCCAGAGCGACCGCCCCGGCCCGCGCCAGTCGCCAGGTGCCGCTGGCGGCGAAGCACTACACTTGCCATCCGACTTGCCGAGTACCTCAGTCATGAAACTCCCACTGGACCCCACCGACGGCAGCCTGCCGCACGACGACTTCCGCTGCGGCACGGTGGCGCTGGCCGGGCGTCCCAACGTGGGCAAGTCGACCCTGCTCAATGCGCTGATCGGGTTTCGCCTGTCGATCATCAGCCCGCGCCCGCAGACCACCCGCCATCGCATCCTGGGCATCAACACCAGCGAGGCCGGGCAGATCATGTATGTCGACACGCCGGGCCTGCACCGCGGCGCCAAGCGGGCGATGAACCGCAGCCTCAACCGCGCGGCGCGCTCGGCGATCAGCGACGTCGACCTGGTGGTCCAGGTGATCGAGGCCGGCCGCTTCACCGACGAGGACGAGGCACTCTACGCCGCCCTGGTCGAGCAGTCCTCGCCGCGCCTGCTGGTGATCAACAAGGTCGACCTCAACAAGGACAAGACGGTGATGCTGCCGTTCGTGTCCGGGCTGGTGGCCACCCACAGCTATGACGAGATCCACTACATCAGTGCGCTGAAGAAGCAGGGGCTGAAGGAGCTGGAGCAGGCGATCCTCAAGCGCCTGCCGGTGCAGCCACCGGTGTTCGGCGAAGACGAGGTCACCGACCGCAGCGAGCGCTTCCTGGCCGCCGAGATGGTTCGCGAGCAGCTGATGCTGCGGCTGGACCAGGAATTGCCGTACGCCACCACGGTGGAGATCGAGCGGTTCGAGGACCGCCCCGACGGCATCGCCGAGATCCACGCCATCATCTGGGTCGAGCGCGATGGCCAGAAGGCGATCGTGATCGGCAACGGCGGCGTCCAGCTCAAGGCGATCGGCAGCGCGGCCCGCCGTCACATGGAGCGCATGTTCGAGCGCAAGGTCTTCCTCAAGCTGTGGGTGAAGGTGCGCGAGGGCTGGGTCGACGACGAGAACATGCTGAAGAAATTCGGGTATACCGACTGACGTGGGAATGGAGTATGGGGAATAGGGAATCGTTGAAGCAGGTTCCCGCTCTTCCCATTCCCCATTCCCCATTCCCGGCTCATGCGCATCGAACAGCAACCGGCTTACGTCCTGCACGCGCGGCCCTATCGCGAGACGTCGCTGCTGCTGGAGTGCCTGAGTCGCGAGCATGGCCGGCTGGGCGTGGTGGCGCGCGGAGTGCGCGGCGAGCGTGCACGGTTGCGCCGGGCCCAACTGGAACCGTTCCAGGCGCTGCGCATGGATCTGCTGCTGCGAGGCGAGATGGCCACGCTGACGGCGGTCGAGACGGTGGGCACGCCGACCCGGCTGGGTGGCGATGCCGGGCTGGCCGGGCTGTATCTCAACGAACTGGTGGTGCGCCTCACCGGGCGGCAGGACCCTTCGCCGCCGTTGTTCGATGCCTATGCGCTCACCTTGCAGCGACTGGCAGTCGAGCCGTCGCTGGCGTGGACATTGCGCCGGTTCGAGCGCGACCTGCTGGAGGCGACCGGCTACGGCCTGCAGCTGGCGCACGATGCGGATTCCGGTGAATGTCTGGAGCCGCAGGCGAGCTATCGCTACGAAGTCGAGCAGGGCGCCGTGCGGTGCGCGGCCAGCAGTCCGCACGCCATCCTGGGCCGCGACCTGCTGGCGCTGGAACAGGATCGCATGCCCGACGCCGCCGGCCTCAAGGCGCTGCGCGACATGATCCGCCGGGTGATCCGCTTCCACCTGGGTGGCGCCGAATTGCGCGCCTGGCGGGTGCTGGCGATGGCGGTGTCGAAAAACCAGGCGGGTGCCGCGCCGCCACCTGCGGAAAGGCTCGACTAGCCGAGCGCCTGCAGGGTCGCCAGCAAGGTGCGGCGGAAGCGGGTCAGCGCGGGGGCGCCGACTCCGCGGCGCGGCAGTTGCTGCTGCAGCAGCATGGTCTGCCGGGACAAGGCACTGGCGCCGCAGAATCCGCACGATGAGCGCAGACGATGCAGGCGATCGCTGAAGCTGTCGCGGTCGAGGCTCAGCGTGTCCAGTTCCCGCGACAGCAGCACCAGTTCGTCGCGCAGCAGCAGGCGCAAGGCGTGCATGGTGGTGGCGTCGCCGGTGGTGTTCAGCGCTGCCTGGTCGTCCAGCACGCTGGCGCTGCGCTCGTCCATCGGCATCAGCGCCAGCATCTGGCGCAGCTGGCTCAGCCCGCAAGGCTTCAGCAGCACCTCGCTGAAACCGGCGTCCAGCAGCGACTGGCGATCACCGGGCGCCAGCTCGGCGCTGGTCGCCACCGCGATGCTGTCGGCCGAGCGGGCCTGCACGTCGTCGCGCAGCGTCTGCAGGATCTGCAGCGCGCCGGCGCCGGGCATGCGGCAATCCAGCAACAGCAGGTCGTACGATTCGGCCGTGGCACGTGCCAGCGCGGCCTGGCCATCCATGCAGGCCTCCGCATCGGCGCCCATCGAGGCCAGTCCATCGCACAGGAAACGGCAACTGCCAGGATCGTCGTCGGCCACCAGCACGCGCGGGCGGGGCAGCGGGCGGGGCGGATTGACGGGTTCGCAGACGGGGTCGGCAAGGCGGCTGGGCATGACGAATTCCATATCGTTCATCTTGATTTGGCAGAATGGCCCGACATGCGTCCGACTTCAAGCCATTTCCTGATCTGTTGCTGCCTGCTGCTGGGACTCGCCTGGGCCTTGCCCGCGCAGGCCGACGTGCTGCTGAGCGCGAAGTCGATCACCGCCCCGGGCATCCATCTGCAGGCGGTGACGCTGCGCATCGGCGAAGACGTCGCCGGCGGCCTGCATCTGCAGCTGGACGCGGCCCAGGCCGATATTCCCGCGATGGGCTGGCGGCGGCTGGGCCTGAGCGTCGACGGCAACCTGCAACGCGACGTCCGCCTGCGCTGGACGCTGGACGGCAAGCTGCGTCTGGCCGGCGCCCCGGGCGGCGCGCTCGGCGACGCGCAGTTCAACGTGCAGCTCAGCGAGGCGGCCAACACCTTGCTGGTCGATATCCAGCAGGGCAAGGCCAATGCCAGCGCATGGCTGCCGCTGGACCAGCCCACGCATGCCCAGATCAGCGTGGACAACCTGCCCACCGGCTGGCTGCAGGGTCTGCTCGGCACGGTGTGGTCGGGGCGGCCCACCGCCGGTCGCCTGAAAGCGGAACTGGCGCTGGACCTGCGCGACCAGGGCCTGCAGTCGTCCGGCGAGTTCACCCTCACCGACACGGGTTTCGACACGCCCGCCGGCACGCTGGCCGGGCAGGGGCTCGGTGGCAGCGGCCGCTTCAGCCTGGACACCACGAACGGCCCGGCCAGCATCGATCTGGATGCCAGCCTGCGTGGCGGCGAGCTGCTGCTGGGGCCGCTCTACGCAAGGCTGCCGGACCATCCGGTGCAACTGGGCCTGCATGCGGACGCCCAGCACGGCGGGTTCGACATGAGCCGCTTGCGGGTGAACGATGCCGATGCGCTGCAGCTCGACGGCGCTCTGTCCTTCGACGCCAGGGGCGAGTTGAAGAGCTTGCGGCTGGATCGCCTGCACGCGAATTTCCCGGCCGCCTACCAGCGTTATGGCCAGGCTTGGCTCAGCACGCTGGGCCTGCGTGACATGCGCGTCAATGGGCAGCTGAATGCCAGTCTCGATCTGCGGGCGGACGGCCCGCACGCCTTTGCCTTCAGCACCGACGGCATCAGCCTCGCCGATGCGGACAGCCACCTGGCGGTCGACGGCCTGCAGGGCGGGCTGGACTGGGCGCGCGACGGCGAGCGCCCCGCCACCACGCTGGCCTGGCGCAGCCTGCAGTTCTACCAGGTGGTCAACGGTGCCGCCCGTTCGCGCTGGCAGAGCAATGGCGGCACGCTCGCCCTGCAGCAACCGCTGCAGATCCCGGTGTTCCACGGGCAGTGGCAGATCAGCCAGCTGGACTGGCGCCCGGCTGCGGCGCAGGGCCAGCGCCTGGCCGCATCGATGACGGTGACCGGCGTCGACATGGCCGCCTTCAGCCAGGCGATGGGCTGGCCGGCGTTCCCCGGCACGCTGGCCGGCGCGATTCCCTCGCTGCGCTGGGTCGACGACCGTTTCGAACTGGAAGGCGGCCTGTCGGCAAACCTGTTTGGCGGCTTCGTCGACATCACCCGGCTGTCATTGCAGCAGCCGTTCGGCACCACGCCGGTGCTGACTGGCGACATCTCGCTGAAACAGCTGGATCTGGCGGCGATCACCAGCGTGTTCGACTTCGGCAGCATCACCGGCCCGCTGGATGGCGCGATCAACGACCTGCGCCTGGTCAACTGGAGTCCGGTGGCGTTCAACGCCAGCCTGCTGGCCGGCGAAGGCGGGCGGATCAGCCAGCGCGCGGTGAACAACCTCACCTCGGTCGGCGGCGGTGGCATCGCGGCCGGCCTGCAGGGTGCCGTGCTGAAACTGTTCAAGACCTTCGGCTACAAGCGCATCGGCCTCAACTGCACGCTGCAGGGCACGGTCTGCCGGATGAGCGGGCTGGAGGCCAACGACGGCGGCTACACTATCGTCGAAGGCAGCGGCCTGCCGCGGCTGCAGGTGATCGGCCACCAGACCCAGGTCGACTGGCCGACCCTGGTGCAGCGGCTGCACGACGCGATCCACGGGGAAACCCCGCAAATCCGCTGAGCGACATGCCCCGCCGCCTCATCCATCCATCTCACTGCTGGAGTTCCTCATGCGCAAGCGCCTCTACGTCATCCTGACCGCCCTGGCCGTGACGCTGGTCGGCTGCGTCACGATCAACGTCTACTTTCCCGAAGCGGCCGCGCAGAAGGCCGCCGACCAGTTCATCGGCAACGTGCTGGACCAGGCGACCCCCGCCGCGCCCGCGCCGAAGACGCCCAAGCCGGCAGCCGATGGTGCCCAGCCGTCGGCGATGCTGCTGGACCTGCTGATCCCGGCCGCGCAGGCCGCCGACGTGCCCGACATCCGCATCCAGACCAGCGCCACCGAGGCGATCCGCGCCCGCATGCATGCGCGCTTCCAGGGCACCCTGGGTTCGCTGCTCGACAGCGGCGCGGTGGGTTTCACCCGCGACGGCATGGTCGCCATGCGCGATGCCGCCAAGGTGCCGCTGAGCGCCCGCGCCCAAGCCAACGCCACGGTGGCCGACGAGAACCGCGACCGCGCCGCGCTGTACCGCGAAATCGCCCACGCCAACAACCACCCGGAGTGGGAGTCGCAGATCCGCGCCACCTTCGCCAAAAGCTGGATCGAGAAGGCGCGCGCCGGCTGGTATTACCAGGACGCTGGCGGCGCCTGGCAGAAAAAATGAGCCGGGCGGGGTGTCGCGGGGCGTGAGGCGGGCCGATCTGGGATAATCGCCGGTCAGCCATCAGCCATGCGATCCCATGTCCCGATCCAACTCCGTTTCGCCCAAACCCTTTGAAGCCATGATCACCGACCTCGGACATGACGGCCGGGGCGTGGCGCGGATCGACGGCAAGACGGTCTTCGTCAGCGGCGGCCTGCTTGGCGAAACGGTGATCGCGAAGCTGCGCGAGCGTCATCGGCATTTCGACGAAGCCGAAGTGGTCGAGGTGATCACCGCCTCGCCGCACCGGGTCGAGCCGCGCTGCCAGCACTTCGCGCTGTGCAGCGGCTGTTCGCTGCAGCACCTCGATGCGTCCTCGCAGATCGCCGCCAAGCAGCGCGTGCTGGCCGAGAATTTCGAGCGCATCGGCAAGGTCACGCCGCAGTCGTGGTTGCCCCCGCTGACCGCCGAGCCCTGGGGCTACCGGCGCAAGGGCCGGTTGTCGGTGCGCAACGTGGCCAAGAAGGGCAGCGTGCTGGTCGGCTTCCGCGAAGAGCAGAACCCGCGCTTCGTCACCCCGATCCAGCGCTGCGAAGTGATGCACCCGTCGCTGGGCCCCAAGGTGGGTCTGCTGGCCGAACTGCTGGGCACGATGGACGCCGTCGACACCATTGCGCAGATCGAGTTCGCCGCCGGCGACGACCTGATGGCGCTGGTGTTCCGTCACCTGCAGCCGCTCAGCGAGCGCGATCTGGCCGCGCTCACCGCCTTCGGCCAGCACCACGGCTTCGCGATCTACCTGCAGCCCGGCGGTGTCAGCAGCGTGCATCCGCTGTGGCCGGAACAGCCGCGGCTGGCCTTCCGCATCGCCAGCGACGATCCGCGTTTCGCCGACGTGGAACTGGAATTCCAGCCGCTGGATTTCGTGCAGGTCAACGCCGGCATGAACCAGTTGATGATGGCCCGCGCGATGGAGCTGCTCGATCCGCAACCGACCGATCGCGTGCTCGACCTGTTCTGCGGCCTGGGCAATTTCACCCTGCCGATCGCGCGCCGGGTGGCCGAGGTGGTTGGCGTGGAAGGCGAGCACGGCCTGGTCGAACGCGCCGCGCAGAACGCCGCGCGCAACGGCATCGACAACGCGAAGTTCCACGTCGCCAACCTGTTCGAGGACCAGCGCCATGCCGACTGGGCGAAGCAGCCGTGGGACAAGCTGCTGCTCGATCCACCCCGCGCCGGCGCCGACAAGGTGCTGGAGTACCTGCCGCGCAAGCAGACACATCGCATCGTCTACGTCTCCTGTCATCCCGCCTCGCTGGCGCGCGACGCCGGCATCCTGGTCAACCAGCACGGTTTCCGGCTGACCTCGGCCGGCGTGATGGACATGTTCCCGCACACCGCGCATGTGGAATCCATCGCGGTATTTGAGCGGTCTTCCTGATCGCGAAAGTCAAACGGGCGGCCATCCATGGCCGCACTCCTCAATAAAAGCCGTTTCGTTGCAGGCGTTGTCGCTGGTTGAAATCCGGATTCCATGGCTATCGAGATCGAACGCAAATTCATGTTGGCCAACGACAGCTGGCGCGAAGGCATCGAGCGCAGCGAGCCGATGGCCCAGGGCTACCTGGTCGGGGCGCAGGCGCTGCGCGAAGGCCATGCCCGCGCCTCGGTGCGTGCGCGCCTCGCCGGCGACACGGCCTGGCTCAACATCAAGGCGGCCACGCCCGGCATCGCGCGGGCCGAATTCGAGTACCCGATACCGGTGGACGATGCGCGCGCGCTGCTGGCCAGCCTGTGCGACGGCGTGCTGGAGAAGGTTCGCCACCATGTCCGCGTCGATGGCGTACTGTTCGAGATCGATGAATTCCATGGCGACAACGAGGGCCTGGTCGTGGCCGAAGTCGAACTGCCCGCGGTCGATGCACCGTTTCCGCGGCCGTCGTGGCTGGGCCGCGAGGTCAGCGCGCTGACGCGCTACTACAACGTCAACCTGATCGCGCACCCGTACCGGCAATGGTCGCCGGCCGAGCGCGCTGCCGAGGATGCTGCATGTTGATGATCGGCGTGGCCGCGCTGGAACTGGCCGAACACGAAAAACCCTGGTTGCGCGCGCCATGCGTCGCCGGCGTGCTGCTGTTTGCGCGCAACTACCAGTCGCGCGAACAGCTGATCGCCTTGTGCGAATCGATCCGCGACGTCGGTGGTGATCACCTGCTGATCGCGGTCGACCAGGAAGGCGGCCCGGTGCAGCGCTTCCGCGACGGCTTCACCCGCCTGCCGCCGCTGGCGGCGATCGGCGCGGTCTACGAGCAGGATGCCGACGAGGCGATCCGGCTGGCCGAGGAGCACGCCTGGGTGATGGCCAGCGAGCTGCGCGCCAGCGGCGTGGACTTCAGCTTCGCCCCGGTGGTCGACCTGGCCCGCGGCAACGCGGCGATCGGCCTGCGCGCGTTCCACGCCGATCCGGCGATTGCCGCCGAACTGGGCCAGGCCTATGTGCGGGGCATGCACCTGGGCGGCATAGCGGCGGTGCTCAAGCATTTCCCGGGGCACGGTTCGGTCACCGGCGACACCCACAAGGTGGCGGCGATCGATCCGCGCAGCCTGGATCAGATCCGCCACGACGACCTGCGCCCGTTCGCCGAATGCATCGAGGCGCGCGTCGAGGCGGTGATGATGGCCCACGTCACCTACCCGAGAGTGGACAGCCAGCCGGCCGGCTATTCGAAAATCTGGATCGAACAGATCCTGCGTGGCGAACTGGGTTTCGCCGGCGCGGTGATCAGCGACGACATCAGCATGGCCGCCGCCGGTGCGGCCGGCAGCGTGGGCAAGCGGGTGAGGGCGCATCTCGATGCCGGCTGCGACCTGGTGCTGGCCTGCTTCCCCGACGTGGTCGACGAAGCGATCGCCGCGATGCCTGCGCGCACCGACGCCATGCCCGCGACACTGGCCGCCCTGCGCGGCGCCATCGGGCCGACCTGGGCCGGCCTCACCGACAACCCGCAGCGCGACCGCTTCGTGGCGCGCATCACGGCACTCCACGCCGATCAAGGAACCGCATGAACACTCCCACTCCCGCCCTGGCCGACGCGCTGGCCAACGCCGACCTCCTGTTCGCCGGTGAGGCACTGGCGCCGGTGATCACCGACATGGGCCGTCGCATCGACGCCGCGCTGGACGGCGAGCGCGCGGTGTTCCTCACCGTGATGAACGGCGCGCTGATCTTCGCCGGCCAGCTGGCGCTGGCGATCCGCACCGACGTGGAATTCGACTACGTGCACGCCACCCGTTACCGCGGCGCCACCTCGGGCAAGGAACTGCACTGGCTGCGCGAGCCGATGGTGTCGCTGCAGGGCCGCGTGGTGCTGCTGGTCGATGACATCCTCGACGAAGGCCACACGCTGAAGGAAGTGCGCGACGACTGCTACCGGCGCGGCGCGAAGAAGGTCTACATCGCCAGTCTCTGCACCAAGCGCCACGACCGCCTGGTCGAAGGCATCAGCTCCGACTTCAACGGCGTCGAACTGCCCGATCGCTACGTGTTCGGCTACGGCATGGACTACTACGAACAAGGCCGCAACCTGCCGGGCATCTACGCGCTGAAAGAAGAAAGCGCGGAGTAGGCTCTTAGCTCCTCCCCCTGCTTGCAGGGGGAGGTTGGGAGGGGGTGCTCTTGATCTGAAACTTTCAAGAGCGACCCCACCCCAGCCCTCCCCTGCGCGCAGGGGAGGGAGCAGAAGCGGCGACGCATCCTGCCCTCACCCCGTTGCAATGGATCTCCCCCATGACGAATTCCGACCAGCCCCCCATCCACCTCGCCGTCATCGGCGGCAGCGGCCTGTACAACTTTGCCGGCCTGGAAAACGCCACGCGCCACAGCGTGGACACGCCCTACGGCCCGGCCTCCGGCGACGTGGTGATCGGCGACTTTGCCGGCCGGCGCATCGCCTTCCTGGCCCGCCACGGCGAGAGCCACACGCTGCCGCCGCACCGGGTGAATTACCGGGCCAACCTGTGGGCGCTGCACAGCCTCGGCGCACGGCGGGTGATCGGGGTGAACGCGGTCGGCGGCATTCGCGGCGACATGGGGCCGCGGGTGATCGTGGTGCCCGACCAGATCATCGACTACACCCACGGCCGCTCCACCAGCTTCTGCGACGTCGAAGGCGCCGAGGTGAAGCACATCGACTTCAGCGAGCCGTACACCGAATCGCTGCGCCTGCAATTGCTGGCGGCGGCGCGCGCGGCCAACGTCGAGGTGATCGGCGGCGGCTGCTACGGCGCCACCCAGGGCCCGCGGCTGGAAACCCGCGCCGAGATCGCCCGCATGAAGCGCGACGGCTGCGACCTGGTCGGCATGACCGGCATGCCCGAGGCGGCGCTGGCGCGCGAGCTGGAGCTGGAATACGCCTGCCTGGCGCTGGTGGCGAACTTCGCCGCCGGCTGCGGCGACGAGGCGGAAATCAGCATCGAGGAAATCTTCGCCCACCTCGCCGCGGCCACCGCCGAGGTGCCGCGCATCCTGGAAAAAATGCTGCAGGCCTGAATTTGCCGGCGGAGTTTGTGCACCGGCAAGACATATTCGTATTGCAATGGGCCTTCACATCTTGCTATTTTCCTCGCGGTCAGGGCGGCGAACCGGGGGGATGAGTCGCGCGCAACCTGGCGTACTCACTCCATGTATCCAGAGGTTCTCGCAATGAGTTTCGGTACGGTCAAATGGTTCAACGATGCCAAGGGGTTCGGGTTCATCGCACCCGAGGATGGCAGTGCGGATGTGTTCGTCCATTTTTCGGCGATCAACACCAAGGGCTTCCGCAGCCTGCAGGAAGGTCAGCGCGTTCAGTTCGAAGTGACCCAGGGCCCCAAGGGTGCCCAGGCGTCGGCGGTTGAAGCTGCCTGATCTGTCCGGTAAACGTTGCATGGCAAGAATGAAACCCCGCATCCTGTGCGGGGTTTTTGCTTTGGTGAGCCGGAGAAAGTCATGACCGATCGCAGGCGTTTCCTCAAGGGCTCCCTGCTGGGAGTTTCCGCGTCGATGCTGGGATGGGGCGGCAAGCTCGCGGCCGGGCCGATGCGGCGCGGTGCCGCCGACGCCAACCATGCAGCGAAGGCGTCCGCCGCACGCGTCGTCTCGACCTGGGACTTCGGCGTCGCCGCGAACCAGGCTGCGTGGGCCATCCTCGGCAAGGGCGGCCATGCACTGGACGCGGTGGAAGCCGGCGCGCAGGTGCCGGAGTCCGACCTCAGGAACCACAGCGTGGGCAAGGGCGGCTATCCCGATCGCGACGGCCACGTCAGCCTCGACGCCAGCATCATGGATGCCGACGGCAGCTGCGGCGCAGTCGCCGCGCTCGAACACATCGAGCATCCCATCTCCGTGGCGCGACGGGTGATGGAACGCACGCCGCACGTGCTGCTGGTGGGCGAGGGCGCGCTGCAGTTCGCGCTGGAGCAGGGTTTCAGGAAACAGGATCTGCTCACGCCGGAGGCCGAGCAGGCCTGGCACGAATGGCTGAAGACGGCGAAGTACCAGCCCTCGATCAACAGCGAAGTGCACGACTACGGCCGCACCGGCCGGCCCGGCGGCGCCCACAACCACGACACCATCGGCATGCTGGCGATCGATGCGCACGGCCGCATGTCCGGCGCCTGCACCACCAGCGGCATGGCCTGGAAAATGCGCGGCCGCGTCGGCGACAGCCCGATCATCGGCGCCGGCCTGTACGTCGACGGCGAAGTCGGCGGCGCCACCTCCACCGGCGTGGGCGAGGAAGTGATCCGCAACGCCGGCAGCTTCCTCGTCGTCGAACTGATGCGCCAGGGCCGCTCGCCCCACGAGGCCTGCAAGGAAGCGGTGATGCGCATCGTCAAGAAGCGCCGCGAGGCATCGAAGACCCTGCAGGTCGGTTTTCTCGCGATGAACCGCAACGGTGAAGTCGGCGCCTACGCGATCCAGCACGGCTTCACCTACGCCGTGTGCGATGCGCAGAAGCAGGACGCGCTGATTCCGTCGCAAAGCGTCTACACCACGAGCTACTCGTGATGCCGGCGACTCATGATGCTTGAAATCGCCGCCAACTCGGTCGCCTCCGCACTCGCCGCGCAGGACGGCGGAGCAGGGCGGGTCGAACTGTGCAGCGCGCTGGAACTGGGCGGACTGACGCCCTCGCACGCGCAGATCGCGCTGGCCCGCGAGCGCCTGCGCATCCCGCTGTACGTGCTGATCCGCCCGCGCGCCGGCGACTTCCTCTACAGCGACCTCGAATGCGAGACCATGCAGCGCGACATCGAAACCTGCGTGGCGCTCGGTTGCGACGGCGTGGTGCTCGGCATGCTCGACGCCGACGGCCAGGTAGACATGCCCCGCTGCCGCGCCCTGATCAACGCCGCCGGCACGCTGGGCACCACCTTCCACCGCGCCTTCGACCTCAGCCGCGACCCTTCGCGCGCGCTGGAAGACATCATCGCGCTCGGCTGCGAACGCGTGCTGACCTCGGGCGCACAACCCAGCGCCGTCGAAGGCGCCACCCTGATCCGCACCCTGGTCACCCAGGCCAACGGCCGCCTCGCCGTGATGCCCGGCGCCGGCATCACCGCCCGCAACATCGCCGCGCTGGCCGCTGCCACTGGCGCCCACGAATTCCACGCCTCCGCCAAACACCGATTGCCCTCGGGCATGCAGCATCGGCCACCACGGCTGGCCGACATGCAAGGCGGCGAACTGCGCAGCGATGCAGAGCAGGTACGAGCAATGGCACGGGCATTGGCTCCTCCCCCTGCTTCGCAGGGGGAGGCTGGGAGGGGGTGAAGCTCTTGATCTGAAGCCTCAAGAGCAACCCCACCCCAACCCTCTCCTGCACGCAGGGGAGGGAGCACGACCGGCAGCACGAAAGCATCCCCCAACCCGTTCCCCCAGAGCGCAGCATCGAAGTCGAAGGGCCACCGCGAAGCCTCGACTCCGCGCCTTCGACGCACGCCCAGCCCGAACATAATCCCGGTAGCGCGAGTGCCAACCACTCCCTACGGCAGCGCACGGCCGCCCCACTTGGTTAAGATGCCGGTTTATGCATTTGCCAGCAGGAGCCGTCGCGTGATCATCAAGCCCAAAGTCCGTGGATTCATCTGTGTCACCGCCCATCCGGTCGGCTGCGAACGCAACGTGCTCGAGCAGATCGCGATCACCGAAGCCGCCGGCCACAGCAAGGGCCTCGGTCCCAAGCGCGTGCTGGTGATCGGCGCCTCCACCGGCTACGGCCTCGCCTCGCGCATCACCGCCGCGTTCGGCTACGGCGCCGCCACGCTGGGCGTGTTCTTCGAGAAGCCCAGCAGCGAAGACAAGACCGGCACCGCGGGCTGGTACAACTCCGCCGCCTTCGACAAGGCCGCCAAGCAGGCCGGTCTGTACAGCAAGTCGATCAACGGCGACGCCTTCGCCCACGAGACCCGCGCCAAGGCCATCGAGATCATCAAGAACGAGATGGGCGGCCCGATCGACCTGGTCGTCTACTCGCTGGCCTCGCCCGTGCGCAAGATGCCGGACACCGGCGAAGTGGTGCGCTCGGCGCTGAAGACCATCGGCGAGCCGTTCCACAACACCTCGGTCGACACCAACAAGGACATGGTGATCGAAGCCACCGTCGAGCCGGCTACCGAGCAGGAGATCAAGGACACCGTCACCGTGATGGGCGGCGAGGACTGGGCGCTGTGGATCGACGCGCTGAGCGCCGCCGGCGTACTCGCCGAGCACGCCAAGACCATCGCCTACAGCTACATCGGCACCGAGATCACCTGGCCGATGTACTGGCACGGCACCCTGGGCCAGGCCAAGCAGCACCTCGACAACACGACGAAGCAACTGCGCGGCCGCCACCCCGGCCTCGAAGCCTACGTGGGTGTGATGAAGTCCGTCGTCACCCAGGCCAGCGCCGCCATCCCGGTGATCCCGCTGTACGTGTCCATCGCCTTCAAGATCATGAAAGAGCAGGGCATCCACGAAAACCCGATCGAACAAGCCAACCGCCTGTTCCACGACCGCCTCTACCGCGCCGACGGCGCCGCCCCCGCCACCGACGACGAAGGCCGCGTGCGCTTGGACGACTGGGAGCTGCGCGACGACGTGCAGGACGCCTGCAAGACCCTCTGGCCCACCGTCACCACCGAAAACCTGCGCGAGATCACCGATTACGCGGGGTACAAGCATGAGTTCTTGAAGTTGTTCGGGTTTGATCGGGGAGATGTGGATTACGACGCCGAGGTGGAGGCGGATCGGCGGTTTGATTGTTTGGAGGGGTGAGGGCGAAGCGACTCTTTTCCCTTTTTAGCTTATTTCGAATTTAGCCCGCAAATTTCACACATCGTGAAGCTTTAGGGGGACCAATGGACGACGCAGAAATCAATGCAATTCGGGGCCAATATCAGGCGGGCCTTTGGCCTCAGTTTCTTCAGATGGTGCAGATTAGTGGACTTCGAGGGTGGGCTGGTCAGGCGGTGGAGTTCAATTTTCCGGTTGTAGCGCTGGTTGGTGAGAACGGAAGTGGTAAAAGTACCCTGATGAAGGCGGCTGCATGCTGCTACGATAACAAGGACAAGGAAAAGAGGTTCTACCCCTCATCCTTTTTTGTGGATACTCACTGGGATTCAATTCAGGGTGTGAGCATCGACTTTCGTGTGAGGCGCGGACCCAACGTTGATAGTTTTCGGATAACGAAGCCAACCAAGCGTTGGCGTGTTCCAGAAAATGCGCCTAAGAGAGATGTATTTCTTCTTGATATAGCGCGGACGCTTCCCCTCGATGCTTCCGCGGGATACGCGAAGATTGCGCGATCAGCTGCTGCAGAGGTTGAGAGTACGGAGATTAGCGATGTTTTCCGTGAGCGCCTTTCACATGTCCTTGGTCGCAAATACAGCAAAGCACGCTTTGCGACATCGGATGTTGATAAGAAGCGAGCAGTCGGCCTGCTTGAGCGTGAGTGGGGCGAGCTGTCTCAATTTCATCAAGGGGCAGGAGAAGACGCGACGCTGGATCTATTTCGCACTCTTCAAGGACTACCCGATAATTCTTTACTGTTAATCGATGAAGTTGAGGCTTCGTTGCATCCCCGTGCACAGAGGCGCCTCGTGCGTTTTCTTCTCTGGCTTGCGAGACAGCGGCGAATCCAGGTAATTCTCTCGACGCACAGTCCGTTTGTCTTGGAGGAACTACCACAAGAGGCGCGGATACTGTTACTTCCAGGGCCGCAAGGGTTGAGCGTTGTTTATGGTATCTCGGCAGAGTTTGCGATGAGCAGGCTGGATGACGAGGTGCATCACGAGGCTTATATTTTTGTCGAGGACAGGGGGGCAGAAATTTTGTTGCGCGAGATATTAGCTTCGTCGACCGAAGGTGGAGGGCTTTTATCCCGAGTTTCGATTAGCCCTGTCGGTCCAGCTAATGTAGTTTCAATGCTTGGTGGGCTTGGTAAGGCTGGAAAGCTCCCTTACAAGTCGGTTGCTGTACTAGATGGCGACCATTCAGACAAAAATTGCTCCAGCCTTCCCGGTGCCGAGGCTCCGGAGAGAGTGGTCTATTGCGAATTGCAAGCCGCTGGATGGCCTAATCTCCCTCAACGCTTTGGGATAGGAGCGGGCACCCTGCTTACTGTTCTTGAAGACGCAATGCTTGAACCGAATCATCACCAATGGAACACGCTGGTGGGCGATCAGGTGCACAAAAGTTCGGTGAGTGTCTGGGAGGTATTGGCAAATGAGTGGTGTAAGTCCTGTCTGTCCGCCGATGCGCGTAAAGACATTGTAGACTCCATTGCGACTGTTGTTGAGGTAGGTTAGGGATAGTCTGAACAAGTTGGAAAATTGGTTTCAGAAAAAAGGTGTCTGGAAAAAAGGTGTCAGGGACCAAAAACGGTGTCAGGGACAATTTCTGTGGATGTCGTCTCTGCCCACGGTATTGAGTTAGACGACGTTTTCGACCGAACAAGACTGTAACTACTTCGCCAAGGCGTCTGGAAAATTGGTGCCAGGGACAATTTTCGCGAGCGTCGTTTCTGACTATTCGTCCAGGCATATGCGCTGGCAGCGAAACAGGGGTCGGAGTGAACTTTAATCGTGCAACGCAGCAGGAAGTCGAACCTGTCCCCAGATTCGCCAGTTTCGGAGCGTCCTTCGACAAACCCAGTTGCGGCGCGGCACACTGGGTCAGTCATGCACCCGGACCGGGTCGACGTACAGGAGCGATCGATGAAAGTCTTCGGATACAAAGACATGGTGCTCGTGGAACCGGCGAGCCTCGGCAATGGTGAGTTTCGCGCAGGCCTGATGCATCGAGTGCTGTTCGTCATGGAACCGCTTACGCATTTGAACTGGAAGTTCTGGAACGATTATGCCGGGGCGATGAAGGCCTGCGCCCGGCTCGTTCCTCATACGTCCGAGGTCGAGACGGCCATCAAGGGCTTCACGAACGGACTGGAACTGATCGACGCTCCCAGCGCCTGTGTCTACGTGGTGTACTCGACTTTCGACCTGGCGACGGTCGAGACAAACGACGTGCGCAAGATGATAAACATCCAGATGTGCATGACGGTCACAACCAGCGCTGCGCATCGCGACTTCCCCGCCGTGACGCACATGGGCATCTTTCGATCGCCTCTGTTGTCCGTCGCCAATCCGTCGGGGCTACCGCCGCTGATCAGGGCTCAGCTCGAAGGGACGCCGAACTTCTACCACGGCAAGCCGGCCAAGGGCATTTCGCTGGTGCTGCATTGCTTCGCGGCGCGCGCACTGGTGACGTTCCTCGGCGGGCGCCAACCCACACTGATGATCACGGCGCCGCTACCCCACATGGGCAATCTGTTAGGCGAGGTGGGCAAGATCGTCGCCATCGACGTGACCTCGAAGCTTGGCAGGGGCGGTCCGCCGATCAGCGGTGGTTCGACGCCACGCCTGTCGAGCGCGTCCCCGACCGGATTTGCAAGTCTTTCGAGTCGAAGCGTGATGCCGATGACGCGCCCGACCAGCGCCTACGGTCGTGGCGGGGTGTCGACATCGTCGCCGAAGATCGGTGCACCGAGTCTGGTCACCAGGCCGGGCTTGTCGTCACGAGAGGCTTCATCGAGTTCGTCATCACCGGTGCCGACGTCGTCGCCGAAGATTGGCGCACCGAGCCTGGTCGCCAAGCCAAGCTTGTCATCTAAAGAAGTTTTGTCGAGCTCGTCGAGTTCGTCGTCACCAGAGAGTGCGCGGGAAACGTCGCCTACAGACGCGCCACGCCAGGTCGGGGCACTGAAATATGCCGTACTGCGCGGACCGATGAACAGCAGTCTGATGATCCAGTACCAGGAATTGGACGTGACCTGGACGCAGGTCGAGTATCCATGGCTCTTTGCGCTGGCATTCAATCTCTCCCACAAGTACGCAGCGACATTCTCGGATCTGCGCGTGCTGCGCGAGCTGCACCAGGATATCGTGATGGGATCGGGCCCGCATACCGCGCAGTTGGTCAAGCCCAAATAGCGTACGTGAGAACCAAAGGGGATGGAGGCAATTAAACAGACTTAATTGCCTCCGTCCCCAATTCTCGCGATCCGCTCAGCGGCTGGCTGTCCGACCGGATCGGTCGCAAGCCGGTGATGGTGGTGCCGTGGGTGGTGTTGCTGCTGGTGATCTTTCCGGCGTTCTGGTTGCTGGGGCGCGAGCGTTCCGGCGTGGCGCTGTTCGGCATTACCGCGCTGCTGGCGATCGCCTCGACGCTGTCCACCGGCACGGTGCTGGTGGCGGTGACCGAATCGCTGCCGGCGCATGTGCGCTCCGGCCGGCTGGGGATGATCTATGCGGTAGCGATCTCGGTGTTCGGCGGTTCCACCCAGTTCGTGGTGGCATGGCTCACGCAGTTGACCGGCAGTCCGCTGGCGCCAGCCTGGTACATGATCGGCGCGGTGGCGGTGGGACTGCTGGCGAGCACCCAGGTACCGGAGACGGCACCGGTAAAGCGCGTGCCGATCGCGCCATCGGTGGAGGTGGCGGCGGTGCGGGCAGCCTAGATGCAGGCTGACGCTTGCCAGGATCGGCGGGTGTCCGGCGGCCACCCCGGCAACGCTTGCACGGCGTGATGTCTCAGGCGGGCAGCGTATCCACCGGTACGGCCAGCCCGCGCTTGAGCGTGTCCAGCGCCACGCGGGTGCGGAAGCGTTTCACGTTGGCATTGGCGGCCATCAGCCGCTGCATCAGCGCGTCGTAATCGTCGACGTCGCGCGCGCTCACCACTAGCACGTAGTCGCCATCGCCGGTCACGTACCAGGCTTGCTGGATCGCCGGCTCCGCCGCGATCCACTGGCGCAGGCTGGCCAGCGGGAGTTCTGCCGCTCCGGTCAGCGGACATCCGGCGCGCTGCCTTGTGTGGCTGCGATCAGTCGCTGCCGATCGGGCGAATGGCCCGCGCCGGGTTGCCCCCGACGAAAGTATTCGCGGGGACATCCCGGGTGACCACCGAGCCTGCCGCCACCACCGAGTTTTCGCCTACCGTGACCCCGCCGACGATGGTCGCGCCGGTGGCGATCCACACGTTTCTCTCGATCACGATGGGTTTCCCGATGGTGGTGCTGCGACGCTTCGACGGGTCCAGGGGATGGCTGGTCGTGATCAGGCTGACGTTCGGCCCGATCATCACCTCATCCGCAATGTCGAGCCCGCCGAGGTCGTGGAACGTGCAGTTCTGATTGATGAAGACATGGCGCCCGACGCGGATTTCATTCCCGCCGGCGGTGTAGAACGGAGGAATCAGCAGGAAGCTCTCGTCCACCTGCTTTCCGATGAGTTCGCTGAACAAGGCGCGGATCTTGTCCGCGTCCTCGAACGTCAGGCGATTGAGCGTGGCGGTAATCGCCATGGCGCGCTTGACGTTGGCCAGCATGGCCGCCGATTCCGGCGTCCCGCCGTGGATTGTCCTGGTGCCGCGCTCATTCGACATGCTTCATTTCCCCCGGGCCATGCTTGAACTTGCGCTTCGTTGCATCCTCAATAGCTCATGCCGCGGGCCGACACCGGCCAGACCACCTCGACCTTGCCGCGGCGCACGCCGACGTACCAGTCGTGCAGGTTGCAGGTCGGGTCGCAATGGCCGGGAACGAGCCTCAGCTTGTCGTTGATGCGCAGGACGTCGTGCACGTCCGCGATCACGCCGTGTTCGTCCGAGGCGCCGAGGTAGCGCACGTCGTCGCGGCCGTGAATGACGGGCAGGCCGCTGTCCAGCGACATCGACTTGAGCCCGGCATCGCACACGGCCTGGCCGGGCTTGGCGCGGCTCATCACCGAGGTCAGCACGAACAGCGCGTTCTCCCATTCGCCCTGGTCTAGGCGCCGGCCGTCGCTGTCGCGGATGCGTCCGTAGTCCGCGTCCATGAAGGCGTAGCTGCCGCATTGGAGTTCGTTGTAGACGCCCGATCCGGACTCGAACGGATACGACCCGGTGCCGCCGCCGGTGACGAGTTGCGGGGGCAAGCCGGCTGCGTTCAGGCCATCGACGATGATCCTCACCATGGCGATGGCCTCGTCGAGCCTGGCCTTGCGGTCTGCGTAGTTTTCCAGATGCTGCATGGCGCCCTGGTAGGCCTGGATGCCGCCGAAAACCAGCGCCGGCGCTGTGTCGATGGCCCTGGCGATCGCGATCGCCTCGCCAGCGCTCGCCACCCCGCAGCGGCCCGCGCCGCAGTCGATTTCGACCAGGCATTCGAGGGTGCTGCCGTGTGTTTGCGCGGCGGCGGAAAGCTCGGCCACGTTGGCTTCGTCGTCAACGCAGACGATGATGCGCGCGCCGTGATGCGGCAGGCGGGCGAGGCGATCGATCTTGGCCGGGTCGCGCACCTGGTTCGACACCAGGATGTCGCGAATGCCGCCACGGGCGAAGGCCTCGGCTTCGGACACCTTCTGGCAGCACACGCCCACCGCGCCACCCAGGCGCTCCTGCAGCTTCTGCACGTCGACCGACTTGTGCATCTTGCCGTGGCTGCGGTGGTGCATGCCGTGCGCTTTCGCGTAGTCGCCCATCTTCACGATGTTGCGCTCCAGCGCATCGAGATCGAGCACCAGGCAAGGCGTCTGGATGTCCGCCGCGTCCATGCCGGGCAGGGCCGGGATGTCATAACCGACATCGCCGTGGCTGGAACTCGTCTTCTCGTGCACGAAGCTCTCCGCAGTTTTCGGATGGCAGGTGGGGATGTCGGGATGTCTGACGATGATGACACCGCTGTGCCTGGTTCACGATCGGTTGCCGGGGATGGCCCTGTTCACGGTTGCCGTCCGGACTCAGTGCTTCCTGTGGGATAGACCCTTGGGCACCGCTGCAGGGCAATGTGGCCACGTCATTGCGCATTCACCAGAAGCTGGTGCGGTTTCAAGAGGCTGCTGCGGTGTTTTGCGCACACTCATCGTGGGCGTCGGCTGACATCATCCAAGGCGCCACCATGTCACATTCGTTCGAGTCGGGCACGGCATTCACTGACTGATCGGCCGCATGTCTTCGGGCTTCACTGCGAAAGGGAGTGATGGTGATGGTGACGATCCTGTTGAAGCCATTGGCAAACGGGGGCTGGAGCATCTGCCGCCTCCACATTACCTTGTTCAGCGATCTGCAGTTGGGCGCTGCGATCAAGCTTGCACGCGAGATGGCACGAGACGAGTTTCAGCGCCTCGGCAGGGAAACTCGTGTGGAAATGCCCGGACCCAGTTCCACCCTCGTCCTGGCCAGCTACACCCATGGCGCCGTCACGCATGCGCAGGGGACCACCGGTCAAGGCCGGGGCGTGCTGGCCGCCTGAGCCGGTTTACGGAGCCGGATACGCCGACTGCAGGGGGCGCGAAGGGGAGCGTGCGTCCAGGACCGGCTGAGCGCAGGATCGCGCCCATGGTTCATGGGCATGCGGCCACTTGCATTGGCGTACCATGCAGCCTAATTTCAAGCAGCCCAACCAAGGAGGGAGTCAAGTGATCAATGTGGTCCTGGTGGACGATCACGAGCTGGTGCGCACCGGCTTTCGAATGATCCTGCAACAGCAGTCGGACATTCACGTTGCGGGCGAGGCAGGCACCGCCGAGGAGGGGCTGCGGCTGATCCGCACCCTGACTCCGGACATCGCCCTGGTCGACGTGCACATGCCGGGCATGAGCGGGATCGAACTGACCGAGCGGGTGTGCCGGTCGAAACTGTCCACGCATATCGTGATCGTGACCGTCGTGGACGATGCGCGTTTTCCCAAGCGCCTGCTTGACGCGGGGGCGCTGGGCTACCTGACCAAGGGATGCAGTGCGGACGAACTGGTTTCGGCGGTGCGTCAGGTTGCCGGCGGAAGGCGCTATCTTGCCCCCGCCGTTGCCCAGCAGCTGGCACTGGCTACCCTCGATGGCAGCGCTTCGCCCTTCGACACGCTGTCCAGCCGCGAGCTGGAAGTGGCGATGATGCTGGTTCGGGGCAAGCCGCTGACGATGATCGGCGAGCAGCTCAATTTGAGCCCCAAGACCGTTTCCACCTACAAACAGCGCCTGATGGAAAAACTCCACGTGGACCACGTGTTGAGCCTCGCCCATCTGATGACGGTGCATGGCCTGATCGATACGCCGAATCACCACGTAGGCAACTGAAGCTCCGGCAACGAGCCCGGTGCGAGAACAAAAAAAACCGGACTTTCGTCCGGTTTTTTCATGGCTGCATCAGCCTTGCGCATCGTTCCTGTCGTGCAGGACTGGGGCGGGCCCTTCCTTGTCTTCGATGGCCTTGTCCGTCACCGGGGCGGGATGTGGAGGCATGCCCAGCAGGTCACCTTGCTTGGGCATCGGCAGGGAAGCAGGGGCAGCCTCGGCGGCAGCCACCGGTGCCACTTGCTGCACCGCCACCGGTGAGGGGGGCGTGCCGATTGCAGCCGGCGTGATGCCGGTCGAATCGGTGTTCGGGAACCCGGAGGCCAACGGCGCAGCCGGTGCCGACTTCTCGACCGGGGCCGACGTCACCGTCGGAGCAGGGGTTGCCATTGTCGCAGCCGCAATCTCCGGGGCGGCCTCCCCGAGGTGTCGGGTCGGCTGCGCGGCGATGGCGTCACTTGCCGCACCTGCGTGCGTGGATGGCTGGCTGAAGGCTGGCTTCACCGCTGGTGTTTCAGAAGCCTCGACGTCAACGTCTCCAGCCGACATCTTTTCCTGGTCGGGCTTGGCTGCCGGCATGCCGGACGGGGCCATTGCGGACCGTGTTTCGGCCACTTCAACCTTGACGGCGTGCTGTTCGGTACCGTCGTCTGCCGAAGCCGATTCGTCTTGGAGCGGAATCGGTGGCAGAGCAGGCAGGTTGAAGGCAGTTGCGCTGATCACGGCTGCGGACGCTTCCGGCCTCGACAGGCTTTCTGTCGCATTGGGTGCAGGGCTCGCATTGGCCGGGCGCTCGCGCACCGACGCTCTGGCCTGATCCGCGGCACCCGTCTTGACGTTGGCGGCATCCGCGGAGACGCGGTCGGCAACTGGCGGCTTGTTGGCTGCCTGAGCCGTGACAGACGTGGGCGCCAGGGTGCTTTCCTCGCGATCCTCGTCGTCCAGCGCCTCGGCCTGCTCGCTGCTGATATCGGTTCCGTTGGCACCGGCTTCGTCATGACGGCGACGACGACGACCACCGCGGCGACCGCGTCGACGCCGTGACTGGGCACCTTCGGTATCCGTCGCGCCTTCTTCGGATGAGGGCGTGGCGGCCTCGGCAACTGGCGTCACCAGCAGTTCGGCTTCCTTGGCTGCTTCGTCGATCGGGGAGGCAGCAGGACGCTGGTTCTCCACGACGCGTGGCTGGCGCTCACCTTTCGGCTGCTGCTGCGGATTGGGCTTGCGCTCGGTACGGGGCGGAGCGTTCTCGGCGGGCGGCTTCGGCTGGCGTTCCGCCCTGGCCGACTGGGCCTGCGCCTGTGGCGCCGGACGCGACTGGGATTCGTTGTTGCGCTGGCGATTGCTGCGTGCCTGCTGCTGGGCTGCCGACTTCGGCGAGCCTTGCGGCGGTGTCGTTTCGCGACGGGGCTGGCGGGACGACGCGACATTGGCGCCGGTGCCATTGCGGGCGCCGCGTTCGTCGCGACGACCGCGGTTGCCGTTCTCGTTGCCGTTGTCGCTGCTCGCCGGAGCAGGGGAGGTCGCCGCCGGTGCTTCCGGGCCGCGGAACCAGCCCAGCAAGCGGGCAATGACGCCGCCGGCGGGTGCGCTGCGTGCCGCAGCGGGTTCTGCCGCGGCGCGGCGTGGTGCGGCCGGCCGACTGCTTGGGGCCGGAGCGGCCGCGACTTCCTCGCGCACCGGGGCCGGGCTTGCCGGAAGCACGCCGCTGACTGCGGGCTGCTCACCGCTGCCAAGGGCCTGACCCATCTTCGGCAATTCGGCGGTTTCCACCGCGGTCAGCATTTCGTAGCTGGGCTTGCTGTGCTCGCCCATGTCCGCTTCGCGGATGCGCTGGATCTCGATGTGCGGAGTCTGCAGCTTTTCGTCGGCGATGATCATCACGTGCACCTTGTGGCGCAGTTCGATCTCCACCACGCTGGCACGCTTCTCGTTGAGCAGGAAGTTGACCACGCTGGAAGGCGCCTGCACCAGCACCTGGCCGGTGTTGTCCTTCATCGCGTGTTCTTCGATCAGGCGCAGGGTCGACAGCGACAGCGATTCCACGCCGCGGATATGGCCGTGGCCTTCGCAACGCGGGCAGGTGATCTGGGTCGCTTCGCCGAGGCTGGGGCGCAGACGCTGGCGTGACATCTCGAGCAGGCCGAAGCGCGAGATGCGGCCGATCTGCACACGGGCGCGATCGAGCTTCAGCGCTTCCTTCAGGCGGTCTTCCACCTCGCGCTGGTGGCGCGGGCTGTCCATGTCGATGAAGTCGATCACGATCAGGCCGCCGGCATCGCGGATGCGCGCCTGGCGGGCGATTTCCACCGCGGCCTCGCAGTTCGTGTTGAAAGCGGTTTCCTCGATGTCGCTGCCCTTGGTCGCCTTCGACGAGTTGACGTCGATCGCGGTCAGCGCCTCGGTCTGGTCGATCACGATCGAGCCGCCCGACGGCAGGCGGACCTGGCGGTCGAACGCGCTCTCGATCTGGGTTTCGATCTGGTAGCGGGTGAACAGCGGGGTGTCGTCGCGGTAGAGCTTGAGCTTGCGCAGGGCGTTCGGCATTACCTGCTGCATGAAGTCGCGGGCGTCGTTGTAGAGCGACTCGTCGTCGATCAGGATCTCGCCGATGTCGCTGCGCAGGTAATCGCGCAGGGCGCGAATGAACAGCTTCGATTCCTGGTAGATCAGGAACGGCGCCCTCTGCTTGCCGGCCGCCTCGGAGATCGATTTCCACAGCTGCAACAGGTAATCGAGATCCCACTGCAGCTCTTCGGCATCGCGACCCAGGCCAGCGGTGCGCACGATCAGGCCGACGTCGTCCGGCACGGTGACGTGATCCAGGGCTTCCTTCAGGGCCTGCCGGTCTTCACCCTCGATCCGGCGGGAGACGCCGCCAGCCTTCGGGTTGTTCGGCATCAGCACCATGTAGCGGCCGGCCAGACTGATGAAGGTGGTCAGGGCGGCGCCCTTGTTGCCACGCTCTTCCTTCTCCACTTGCACGACGACTTCCTGACCTTCTTTGATCAGTTCGCGGATGTTCGCCTTGTGCGGGTCCAGGCCGGCGGTGAAGTATTCGCGCGAGATTTCCTTGAGCGGCAGGAAGCCGTGGCGTTCGGCGCCATATTCAACGAAGCAGGCCTCAAGTGAAGCCTCGACACGGGTGATTCGACCCTTGTAAATATTGGACTTTTTCTGTTCCCGCGAAGGGATTTCGATGTCCAGGTCGTACAGGTTCTGGCCATCGACAATGGCCACGCGCAACTCTTCACGCTGAGTCGCGTTGATCAACATACGTTTCATGGTGGTAATCCTCGGCTTGGCCGCGCGTCGCGTGCCGCGGTGGCGCCACAGTGGCGGCCTGCCGGGGATCGCGCCGCTGCGGTTAAGCGGCAAAAAAAACGGCACCGTTTCCGGCGTCGGGATGATTCGGTCAGCTGCGCCTGCCGCCCCGATGCCGCATGGCATCGGACAAACGACGGCCCAACCGTTACGATGAAAGGGAGTCGCGACCGGCCGCCAGAAGGCAACCGGGGCAATCCTCGCCGACGTTACGGGCGGGCACTCGACCCGATCCAGACTTCGATGGGCAGAATGTAGCGCCCGCCGAGTATCCTATTTCAGCAGGTTTTTTTCAATGCAGACGGCAACTTCCCATGACGCACCTCACGGTGTACGTCAAGTCGAGATCGGTCCCGAACGGGATGGTCAACGTATCGACAACGCGCTGGTGACCCTGCTCAAGGGCGTCCCCAAGAGCATGATCTATCGGCTTTTGCGTACGGGTCAGGTGCGCGTCAACGGCAAGCGTGCCAAGCCCGATACCCGTCTCGCAGAGGGTGATACGCTGCGCATCCCGCCGGTTCGGGTCGCCGAAAGGCCTGAAGGACATGCCCCCGCCGGGGGGCTGGTTGCCGCGGTCGCCGATGCGGTGATCTTCGAGGACAAGCACTTCCTGGTGATCGACAAGCCCTCGGGCGTGGCCAGTCACGGTGGCAGCGGGGTCAGCCACGGCGCCATCGAACTGCTTCGCGCGGCCAGGCCGCAGGAGCATCTGGAACTGGTTCATCGGCTGGATCGCGATACCAGCGGTGTGCTGGTGTTCGCCCGGACTCGCGCCGGGCTGACCGGTCTGCAGGCGGCGATTCGCGCCGGCGAGGTCACCAAGCAGTACCTGTGCCTGATGCTCGGCCACCCGTCCAAGGCAAAGTTCGACGTGAACGCGCCATTGTTGAAATCGGTGTTGCAGGGTGGCGAACGCATGGTGCGGGTGGCCGACAGCGGCAAGCCTTCGCTGACCTTCTTCCGCGAGATGGAGCAATACCCCAGCGCGCGCCTGATGCAGGCCACCCTGGGCACCGGCCGCACGCACCAGATCCGGGTGCATGCGGCGCATGTCGGCCATCCGCTGGCTGGTGATCCGAAGTACGGCGACCGCGAAATGAACAAGCGCTATCGCGAGATGGGGCTGGAACGGCTGTTCCTGCACGCTTCCCACATGAGCTTCGACCTGGATGGACGGGCCTACAGCTTTTCCGCGCCGCTGCCCGATGACCTGAAAAGCTTTCTCGACGTCCTTGCCGTCAAGGGCAAGCGGCTGGTCTATACCCGCGACAAGTCGCGCACCGACTACTGATCAGCGCGCCAGCAGCGCCTCGACCCGCGCGGCACAGATGAAATCGTTGAGGGACAGCCCGCCCACGTCATGGGTCGACCACAGGATTCGGCAATGGCCGTAGCCTGCTTCCAGGTCCGGGTGGTGATCTTCATGGTTGGCCATGTAGCCGACCGCGTTGATGAAACCCAGCGTGTGATGAAAATCCTTGAACGTGAAGTCCTTCACGATGGCCCGGCCGTCATCGTCCAGGCTCCAGCCGGGCAGTTGTTGCAGCAGCTTGGCGATCTCGGGCGCCTGCAGCGCGTGTTCCTTGCCCTTGCGGGGCTGGCAATGTCTGGTCGAGAGCTCGTTGGCGTTCATGCAGGTCTCCATCGGTGTTCGGAATAGCGGACGCGAAGCGTCGAAGTTGTGCGCGCAAAAGTCAAAGCGCGCATGAAGCCTGAAACAGGACTAAAATGGTGCTGTTTCGTCGGCGCGGTCCGGCCGGCATCGACATGGGTGGTTCTGGAGCAGGCATGATTGATATTTCCGAGCGCGCGCAGCAGCACTTTCTGCGCCTTCTCTCACAACAGGGCATCGAAGGACTGGGCATTCGCCTGCGGGTGACTTCGCCGGGTACGCCCGCGGCAAACTGCGAACTGGAGTTCTGCGAGCCGATCGACCTGGCCGGCGGGGAATGGACGATCGAGTGCGCCGGTTTCGACTTTCATGTGGACGGCGAGAGCGCCAGCTGGCTTGACGGTGCCAGCATCGACTTCGAGCCGAACGCGACCGGTGGCCAGCTCAATATCCGGGCACCGAAGATCAAGGGTGACATCCCTGGCGCAGAAGCGGGGCTGATCGAGCGTGTGCGCTACGTACTGGAGGCCGAGATCAACCCGAAGCTCGCTTCGCATGGCGGCCGGGTCAGCTTGCTGGAGATCGACGCCAATGGTGTGGTGCTGCTCCAGTTCGGCGGTGGCTGCCATGGTTGCGGGATGGTCGACGTAACCCTGAAGCAGGGGGTCGAAAAGACCCTGCGCGAGCGGGTGCCGGAAATCACCGCGGTTCGCGACGCCACCGATCACGCCGGCGGCGAGAAGCCCTACTACAGCAAGGCCGAGGGCAAATCCGCGATTGCCTGAACCGGTCGGTGCGCCATGACGAAAAAAGGCCCGCTCAAGCGGGCCTTTTTCGGACTGCAGGGAAGAATCGGCTTACTTGTCGCCGCCGATGTGACCCTGCAGCGTGTCGAGCTTGCTCGGCAGCCCCGAAAAATACGCGGACACGTCTTCGATGTCTTGGTCGGAGAGCGTGGCGACCATGCCCTTCATGATCGGGTTGTCGCGATCGCCATTCTTGTATTCGTGCAGCACGCGCTGGAGATACAGATTGTATTGTCCTGCCAGGCGAGGGTACTGGGGATCTACCGAATTGCCATCGGTGCCATGGCAGGCGAAGCAGGTTGCAGCTTTCTGCTTTCCGTTCTCGGCATTGCCGTTGGCCAGCAACTGGGTGGACGCGAACGCCAGCACGGCGCCGACGGAAAGCAGGGTAAGCACACGGTTCATGCGTGAAATCCTTGGCGACTACTGGGCGAGACTGGAAAGGTAGGCGGCGATGTTCCGGATGTCCGCATCCGACAGGCTCTGGGCCTGCGCGCCCATCGTGGGATGCTTGCGGTCGCCAGCCTTGTAGCCACTCAGCGCGTTGACGATGTACTGCTCGTTCTGGCCGGCGATCTTCGGCACCGGATACTGCGGATAGGCATTGGTGTAACCGGGCACGCCGTGGCAGCCGGCACAGGTATAAACCAGCTTGCGGCCAGCAGCCTTGTCGCCTTCGGCGTGGGCGCTCGCGGTGGCGAACAGGGCAGAGGCCACAACCAGGCCCAGCAAATGCAATCGAGTCATCGAGGTCTTTCCCACGAGTGCGACGGATACGGGATCTTGCAAGCCACCAAGTATAGACGTTGCGTTAACGACCTAACAACACTCCACTTGACGATGATCAAGGATTGCACGGCTCGCATGCGGTACATCGTCCGGGTATTGGTGTTGCGTGCCGCGTCCCCATATACTTCGAGTGTCAGATCGTTTTCCCCGGGGGTGTCCTGGCTTCGACGGGGGTAGTGAGATGACTTGGTGCATGCCGAGGGGGCAGCTTTCCTCGTTAATCCAGCAGCAAACTCATAGTTGCCAACGACGACAACTACGCTCTCGCCGCTTAAGGCGTAAGCCCCGAACCCACTTGTGCTCATGCTCGTCGGTGTAGGGTCATTATCATGAGATCGCCGAACGCTGCCGCCTGGCGGTTCTAGGCTAAATCAATCAGGCTGGTTCCGCGGTGCGTTTTGCCCACCGTACTTGTCGCGGAACGAGATCGAACGGCGAGCTAAGCATGTAGATCCGGGCATTTAACGCCTTCGGACGCGGGTTCGACTCCCGCCACCTCCACCAACAAGAAAACCCCCGAGCGATCGGGGGTTTTTTCTTTGGTGCCTTGCCGAAGTTTCAGGCTGCGCGGTTGTGCGATCGCATGGTGCGCTGCTTTTCGATCTGCCAGTCGCGCTGCTTCTCGGTGTCGCGCTTGTCGTGTTCCTGCTTGCCGCGGGCCAGGCCGATCTCGACCTTCACCTTGTTGCCTTTCCAGTACATCGCGGTCGGCACCAGGGTGTAGCCCTTGCGTTCGACGGCACCGACCAGCTGATCGATCTCCTTCCGGTGAAGGAGCAGCTTGCGCGTGCGCCGGTCCTCGGCGATCACGTGGGTGGAAGCACTGATCAGCGGAGGGATCGAGGTTCCCACCAGGAATATCTCGTTCTTCAGTACCACCGCATAGCTGTCGCCGAAATTGATGCGACCTGCACGCAGCGCCTTCAATTCCCAGCCCTGCAACGCGACTCCAGCTTCGAAGCGCTGGTCGATGTGGTACTCGAAACGGGCGCGCTTGTTCAGCGCGATGGTCCCGCCTCCCTTGTTGTCCTTTTCCTTGCTCTTGGCCATGTCCGCTAAACTTCGGGCCTCTGGGCGGCCGCATTGCCCGTCGCGCCCATCGGGGCGACGCTTTGTTGAGATTGCGTCCAGGCAGGACGCTCACTTGATCTTTCGCATTCACGGATGAATGCACAAGCCGAAGAGGTTGTCGTGATCGAAATCCGTCGCAGCGCGCTGGTGAAATATTCGCCAGCGCAGATGTTCGACCTGGTCAATGAAGTTGAAGCATACCCAAAGCGCTTCTCCTGGTGTGCCGGTGCGGAAATTCTGGAGCGCTCGGAGCATGTGCTGGTGGCGCGACTCGATCTCAAGTTCGCGGGCTTCCGGCAGAGCTTCACGACGCGAAACACGATCGACCCGCCGAGGCGTCTGCAGATGGATCTGGTAGACGGGCCGTTCCGCAGCCTCGAAGGCGTATGGGATTTCACCGCGCTGGGTGAGGCGGGGTGCAAGGTCGCTTTCGCGCTGGACTTCGACTATGCCGGTCGGCTTGGTGGCAGCGCCCTGAAGCTGGGCTTCCAGGGGCTGGCCGGGCGCATGGTGGATGACTTCTGCCGGGAGGCCGGACGCGTTTATGGATGAGGCCACGATCCGGGTGGAAGTCATTTGCGCTGGATCGGAGCATGTCCTGCGACGCCGGGTCGATATGGTCCAGGGTGCCACGGTGGCCCAAGCCATTGCCGCTTCGGGGATGGCCGGGGCACTCCCCGAGGGAACGATCAGTCCCGAACGTCTGGGCCTGTTTTCACGCAAGGTGGCGCCGGATCACGTACTTCGCGACGGCGACAGGGTCGAGATATATCGCCCCTTGTTGCTCGATCCGATGGAGGCACGTCGGCGACGTGCCCGTTGAGCCAGGTGCAGTCAGGCAGTCGTCCGATCAGTGGCCGTCGTTGCTGCCCTGTCCGAAACCGCCGTTGTCCTTCTTGGCATCCGGCGAGGTGTTCTTGTCGCCTTCGGTTTCGTTGGCCGGATAGCCGGCGTTGTACTTCTTGCTGTCCTTGACCAGTTGCTGGGCATCCTGCGCAAAGAAGTCACCTTCGGTACGCACCAGGATGTCGTTGTTGAAGGTCAGCGTGAACGTGCGCACCTTCATCGGGGCGCCACGATGCGAAAAAGTCGAAACGTAGTCCCAGCGGCTCTGATCGAACGGGCTGTTCACCGAGGGCGTTCCCATCAGCACCAGCACCTGATGCTTGGTCATTCCGGGCTTGAGCTGATCCACCGTTTTCTTGTCCAGCAGATTGCCTTGCTGCACGTCGGGCTTGTAGACGATGTGGCAGCCGGCGACAGAGAGCGCCAGCATGGTGAAAACCAGCAGGGTAATCAGCTTTTGCATGCGTGTTGCGTCCGGATCGTGAAGGTGTCGGATGATACACTACCGGCCCGAAAAGGCCGTGTGCGAGGATGAGGCATGGAACAGGAAACCAGAGAGCTGCGCAGGGTTGGCCTCAAGGTGACGCATCCGCGCATGCGCATCCTGCAGATTTTCGACGAGGAGGGCGTGCAGCATCTCAGCGCCGAGGACGTCTACAAGAAGCTGCTTGCCCACCAGGAAGACATCGGACTGGCCACCGTCTACCGGGTGCTGACCCAGTTCGAGGCGGCCGGCATCATCGTCAAGCACAATTTTGAAGGTGGCCAGGCCGTCTACGAACTTGACCGCGGCAAGCACCACGATCACATGATTGATGTGGACAGCGGAAAGGTCATCGAGTTCGTCAGCGAGGAGATCGAGCGTCTCCAGCATGAAATTGCGGCCAAGCACGGCTATGTGATCGAGGATCACAACCTGGTGCTCTATGTAAGGCCCAAGCAGCGTTCCCGCAAAGGCTGAGCAGACCGCCGCGACGTCCATCTCTGCCGTCATTTCTCCGAAAGGGCAAACGACAGGCATAAAAAAGCCGCGAGGAGGACTCCTGTCCGCCCGCGGCTGCTCCTCTACCTGTCGATCGGCAAGCGAATGGCTCGCTGTTGCCTCATGACTCTCGCCAGGTAGCGGCGAAACGGCATCCTGCCGTTTTTTCAGGGCCGCCGTCCCCACGGCTACCCTGATCCGTCATCTTGCGATGACGGCTCCCCCACATCGATGAATTGATCGTAACGAGAGCTTCACGTTTGCGGTATCAGAAAAATTCCTAGGACACTCGCTGATCTTCCACCGCACATGTGCTGCTTCGCAGCAAGATGCGCAGATGGACACCGGTAGCGGCGGGACGCAGCCGGAACTGCCCACCCAGTGACGTGACGCGGTCACGCATGCCTTGCAGCCCACGACCGCCACGCGGCAGCCGGCTGGGCAGGCCTGCACCATCGTCGCGGACGTCCAGCAGGGCCACGGCGATGCCCTGGCGTTCGCCAATGCGCAGGCGCAGCCGGAACTCGCTAGCCCGGGCATGCTTGACGGCGTTGGTGGCACTCTCCTGCACCAGCCGATAAATGGCGGTGCGGGTGTCGTCGTCCAGCAGGCGCGGATCGCCATGCAACTGGGTGTGATACGTCATCCCGGCCGCATTCAGCAGGTCGCGAATCGGCCCCTCATCGAGCGCGCGCAGCAGCCCGAACTCGTCCAGCACGGCCGGGCGCAGGTCGTCGAGCAGTCGATGCAGGGCCCGCCGCATGTGCGCGAGGATGGTGTTGATCGAGGTACTGATGTCCTCCATCCCGGCCTGGTGCAGGCGTGCCTGGGCCAGCTTCACGTGGGTCTGGATCGCGGTGATGTTCTGGCCGAGCTCGTCATGCAGTTCGGCGGCCAGATGGCGGCGCTGGTTTTCGTCGGCCTGCAGGTTGCCGCGCGCGGCGTCCCGCAATTGATGGGCCAGCTGGTCGAGGCGGCGGTTGACGGCGCCGAGGTAGACATTCTGCTCGGCCACCCGCGCGCTGCTGCGGCGCAGGGCGTCCGTGGCCGAGCCGAGCATCAGCGCGCCGGTGCCTGCCACGGCCAGGAACAGGTAGGCCGCGGCCGTCGTGGGGGCGTGGCCGAGGTGCTGATCCACCAGGGTCATGCCCAGGCTGGTGGTCAACATGGCCAGGCTGGCTCCTCGCCAGCCGTGGCGGAAAGCGAAGAACAATACCGGGGCCAGCGAGAGTACCCGGGCGAACTGCGGTTGCGGCGCGGCCTGTTCCGACAGCACCAGCAGGATGGTCATCGACGGCAGCATGACCAGCAGGCCGTCCATGACCAGACTGGCCAGCGCGCGCTGCTCGATTCGCGTGCGCAGGACCATGATCATCAACGGCACGATCAGGAGGATGCCCAGATACTGGCTGAGCAACTCCTCGCCAAGCATGCGAGCCAGCAATTCGGGGGAGCTCGGGGTGCTGACCATCGCCAGCAGGGCGGCGTCGACGGCGGTCGTCGCGGAGACCACCAGAACCACCGACAGCATCAGCCGGGTCACTTCCTGCGGGCTTTGCAGGCTGGCATGCAGGTTGAACCGGCGCAGCAGCCACAGGCCACCGGCCATTACCAGCGGCTCCGGCACCTCGCCAATGGCGAAGCTCAGCCAGCCCAGTGGCATGCCATGGGCGAGCGCGATGCCGGTGGTCGCGGCCAGCTCGGCGCCCAGCAGCCAGCCCCAATAACGCACCGGTGTCAGCAGCAGGGTGCCGAAACGCAGGCCGTAAGGCAGCATCCAGTAGGGCTGGACGGTCGACCACAGCAGCAGCCAGAGCAGCAGATAGCCCGCGGCAATGATGGGCCCGGAGTCAGGCAGGTGCAGGAGTTTCGATCGCATGGATGAATGTTACATGCGCGCCCCGTGCGGGTGTTCAGGGGCGCGAGCGGCCGGAATGTACAGAAGGGCTCCCGCTCTGTGTAAAGTAGGCGGATGTACAGCATTGTTCTGGTTGATGACCATGCCATCGTTCGCGAGGGCTTCAAGCGGCTGATCGAGATGGAGTCCGATCTCGATGTGGTGGCCGAATGCCGCAGCGCCGACGACGCCGTCGAAGCCGTGGGGCACTGGCGCCCCGATCTGGTGGCCCTGGACCTGTCCCTGCCGGATGGCAGCGGCCTGCCGCTGATCGAGCATCTTCGCAGCGTGCATCCGCAGGCCCGCATTGTGGTGCTGAGCATGCATGACGGCGAGCCGTACGTATCCGAAGCGCTTCGTCGCGGCGCCAGTGGTTACGTCACCAAGGGTGTCGCTCCCGAAGAACTGGTGGCGGGCCTGCGCGCGGTGATGCAGGGCGAGTGCTTCCTGAGCTCGGACCTGCGCCAGCGTCGCGCGGAGCGGCCGAATGAGGCGCTGGACCCGGTCAACCGGCTCACCACGCGGGAGCGCGAAGTGTTCCTGCTGCTGGCTGGCGGCCTCACCCCGAAGCAGGTGGCGGCGGAGCTGGGCATCGGCCAGAAGACCGTCTACATCCACCGGGCCAGCCTGATGGGCAAGCTGGGAGCGGGGTCGGAACTGGACCTCTACCGCATGGCCAGCGAACGAGGGTTGCTGTCACCGGCGGGCTGACGGGTCACTCGCGTCGGCATCAGCTCAGTCCGTCTGTGCGCGGTCCAGCATCTGCCTGGCGTGGGCCCTGGTTTCCCGGGTGATCTCCAGACCACCCAGCATGCGCGCCAGCTCGTCGCGGCGGCCGGCGGCATCGAGTTTCTCGATACGGGTGCGGGTGGAGTCGTCATCGCTGTGCTTGCTGACCCGCAGATGGGCGTGCCCCTGCGCGGCAACCTGCGGCAGATGGGTGACACACAGAACCTGTCGCTGCGCGCCCAACGCCCGGAGTTTCTGCCCGACCACCTCGGCGATCGCCCCACCGATGCCGGTATCGACCTCGTCGAAGATCATGCTGCCGACCGTGTCCTTGCCCAGCGTGGCGACTTCGATGGCCAGGCTGATGCGGGCCAGCTCGCCACCGGAGGCGACCTTGCGCAGTGCGCGCGGTGGTTGACCGGGATTGGCACTGACCAGGAACTCGCAGCGTTCGCGGCCCTGCGGGTCGGGCTCGCTGGCGGCAGCGGGTTCCAGTTCGACCTGCAATTGGCCGCCGGCCATGCCCAGTTCGTTCATCAGGGCGCTGACTTCCTCACCGAGCCGACTGGCAGCGAGCGAGCGGGCCTCGCTCAGCCTGGCGGCGGCGTCGGCATGGGCCAGCTCCAGCCGCCGGCTTTGCGTGGCCAGCGCTTCAAGCGCATCGCCGGCGCCTTCCAGTTCGTCGTGTTCGGCACGCAGGGCGGCCAGCTTGTCATGCAATTCCGCAGCCGGCAGCCGGTGCCGCCGTGACAGTTCGTGCAGCCGGGCCAGGTGGTTGTCCACTTCGCTGAAGCGTTCCGGATCGAGATCGACGTCCTGCGCGTATCGTCCCAGACCATCGGCCGCCTCGGCCAACTGGATGCCGGCGTTGTCCAGCAAGTCGAGCAGGGGGGCGAGCTTGTCGTCGAGTGCGGCAAGCTTGGACAGCTCCGCGTGGGTGCGGCCCAGCGCGCGGCGCAGCGCGAATTCGCTGTCGCCATCGAGCAGCTCCAGCACGCTGGTGCTGCCTTCAGCCAGTCGACCGGCATTGGCCAGCCGCTTGTGACTTGATTCCAGCTCGGCGAGTTCGGTCGCCGGCAGGGACCATTTTTCGAGCGATTCGATTTCGTGGCGAAGCAGTTCGAGGCGCTGGTCCCGGTCGTCGCCGCCGCTGAGCTTGCGCATGCGCGCCGCCAGCTCGCGCCACTGCATGGCGCTTTCGCGCACCTGCACCAGCAGGTCGTCATGGCCGGCATAGGCGTCGAGCAGGGCCAGCTGATGGGGACGGGAGAGCAGTGCCTGATGCTCGTGCTGGCCATGGATCTCGACCAGCAGGGCGGCCAGTTCGCCGAGTTGGCGGGCGTTGGCCGGACGGCCGTTGATCCAGGCCCTGGAACTGCCCTCGGCACGGATCACCCGGCGCAACTGGCAGCCACCATCCTCGTCCAGTTCCTCGCGGGCCAGCCACGCCCGCGCCTCGGCCAGATCGGTCAGGTCGAACTCGGCCGCCAGTTCGGCACGGTCGCTGCCGGCGCGGACCATGCCGCTGTCGGCGCGGGCCCCGGCCAGCAGCATCAGGGCGTCGACCAGCAGCGACTTGCCGGCACCGGTTTCGCCGCTGACCACGGTCAGGCCGGGGCCGAAGGATACTTCGGCGGCTTCCACAACGGCAAAATGGCGGACGTAGAGCGAAGTAAGCATGGCTGGCTTGATCGGGGAGTGACGGGATTGTAGCGGGAGCCGTTGGGCTGCTGGGATACGTTTCACTTGCAAGGCGCGGGCGCAGACCTTATTTCTGTGTGGTCTCACGGACTGCAACACTCAGCATGACGAATCGGCACGGCCATGACCTCGATGCACGCGCGCGCAACCTGTTGCGCACGCTGATTGCGCAATACCTGATCGACGGCGAACCGGTCGGCTCGCGCACGCTGTCGCGTTCCTCCGGCCTGGATGTCAGTGCCGCCACCATCCGCAACATCATGGCGGATCTGGAAGAAGCGGGCCTGGTTGCTTCGCCGCACACCTCGGCAGGGCGGGTCCCGACGCCCCGCGGGCTGCGCCTGTTCGTCGACAGCCTGATCGAACTGCAGCCGCTGCCCCAGGCCGAGATGGCCCGCCTGCAGCGCGAATTGCCGCCGGGACCAACCACCACGCGCGACCTGCTGGGCAATGTTTCCACCTTGCTGTCCGCGATGACCCGGTTCGCCGGCGTGGTCACCGTGCCGCGCCAGGCCGATTTCCCGCTGCGACATATTGATTTCGTGTCGTTGCCGGATGCGCGGGTGCTGGTGATCCTGGTCTTCAGCGACAACCAGGTGCAGAACCGCATCGTGCAACTGGCCAAGCCGCTGGATGCCGGCGAGCTCGAGCGCGCCGCCAACTATCTCAACAACCACTTTGCCGGTTTCCGCATCCACGATATCCGCGCCCACCTGCTGGCCGAGGTGCGCAAGGCCGGCAGCGAATTGAACCGGCTGCTGGCCAGTACGGTCGAGCTGGCCACCGCCTCGTTCGGGCCCGACGGTCCGAGCGGGCCGGACATGCTGGTCAGCGGCCAGACCAATCTCATGGGCTATGCCGAGCTGGCCGACATGCAGCGCATGCGCGAGCTGTTCGAGGCATTCCAGCAAAAGAACGAACTGCTGCAGTTGATGGAAGTCTGCGCCCGGGCCCCCGGCATGCGCCTGTTCATCGGCGAGGAGTCGGGCTTTACCGCGCTCGATGGTTGCAGCGTGGTGACCGCCAGCTACGGCGCGCAGGGGCGGGTGCTGGGTGCGGTGGGCGTCATCGGCCCGACCCGGATGGCCTACGAGCGGGTGATCCCGGTAGTGCAGGCCACTGCCGGATTGCTCAGCGACGCCTTGAATCGGGCGGCCACGACCCTATAACCGCTGCGGGAGACGGGGTTTCTCGCAAGAATCATGGGCGGTCGGCACTCGTGCCGGCCATGACAACCGTTTGGAGTGAACATGCAGAACAACGATCCGCATTCGTCGGGCGACGCGCCAGCCGAGGACTATTCCGCTGACGCAGCCAATCCCGAGCTGGAGGCCCTGCAGGCGCGTGTGGCCGAGCTGGAGGCCAGCAATGCCGAGCTGCGCGAGACCGTCTTGCGCGAGCACGCCGAGCTCGACAACCAGCGTCGCCGCCTGCACCGCGACCTGGAGCAGGCCCGCCGTTTCGCCAACGAGAAACTGCTCGGCGAGTTGCTGCCGGTGTACGACGGACTCGAGAGCGGCCTGGCGGTCGAGGCGGCCGACGTCGCTTCGATGCGCGAAGGTCTTGGCCTGACCCTGAAGGCGCTGCTGAAGGTCGCCGAGAACCATGGCATGTCGCAGGTTGATCCGCTGGGTCAGCCGCTCGACCCGGAACGCCACCACGCCGTGAGCATGGTCGACGCTGCGGGCCAGGCGCCGGGCACGGTGGTCAGCGTGCTGCAGAAGGGTTACGTGCTGAATGACCGCCTGCTGCGTCCCGCCCTGGTGGCGGTAGCCAGGGACTGATCGGTCACCACGCTGGCGCCCGCCTGAATGGCGCGCCGGCGAAACACTGGGAACACGTCTTCGGGGCATGGCCGGCATTGAATCGCCAGAGCAGACCCCCATCTGAAAATCATCGCGGCCGCGGGGGCCGCAAAAAAATCTGGAGAGATTGAACATGGGCAAGATCATCGGCATCGACCTGGGCACCACCAACTCCTGCGTGTCCGTGATGGACGGCACGACCACCAAGGTCATCGAGAACTCGGAGGGCGACCGCACCACGCCGTCCATCGTCGCCTTCAACAAGGACGGCGAAGTGCTGGTGGGCGCCTCGGCCAAGCGCCAGGGCGTGACCAACCCGAAGAACACCTTCTACGCGGTGAAGCGCCTGATCGGCCGCAAGTTCACCGACGCCGAAGTGCAAAAGGATCTCCACATCGTGCCCTACGGCATCGTGGCGCACGACAATGGTGACGCCTGGGTGCAGACCTCCGACGGCAAGAAGATGGCGCCGCAGGAGATCGCCGCCAAGGTGTTGATGAAGATGAAGAAGACCGCCGAGGACTATCTCGGCGAGACGATCACCGAGGCGGTGATCACCGTCCCGGCGTACTTCAACGACAGCCAGCGCCAGGCCACCAAGGATGCCGGCAAGATCGCCGGTCTCGACGTCAAGCGCATCATCAACGAGCCGACGGCAGCTGCGCTGGCTTATGGCCTCGACAAGAAGGGTGGCGATCGCAAGATCGCGGTGTACGACCTGGGCGGCGGCACCTTCGACGTGTCGATCATCGAGATTGCCGAGGTCGACGGCGAGAAGCAGTTCGAGGTGCTGGCCACCAACGGCGACACCTTCCTGGGTGGCGAAGACTTCGACATGCGCGTCATCGACTATCTGGTCGAGGAATTCCAGAAGGAGCAGGGCATCGATCTGCGCAAGGACCCGCTGGCGCTGCAGCGCCTGAAGGACGCCGCCGAGCGCGCCAAGATCGAGCTGTCCTCGAACCACCAGACCGACGTGAACCTGCCGTACGTGACGGCCGACGCCTCGGGTCCGAAGCACCTCAACATCAAGCTGACCCGGGCCAAGCTCGAGGCGCTGGTCGAGGATCTGGTCAAGCGCACCATCGATCCGTGCCGCACCGCGTTGAATGACGCCGGCCTGCGCGTGTCCGACATCGACGACGTGATCCTGGTCGGCGGTCAGACCCGCATGCCCAAGGTGCAGGAAGCGGTGAAGGACTTCTTCGGCAAGGAACCGCGCAAGGACGTCAACCCGGACGAGGCCGTCGCCGTGGGCGCGGCGATCCAGGGCGGCGTGCTGGGTGGTTCGGTCAAGGACGTGCTGCTGCTCGACGTCACCCCGCTGTCGCTGGGCATCGAGACGATGGGCGGTGTGATGACCAAGCTGATCGAGAAGAACACCACGGTGCCGACCAAGGCCTCGCAGACCTTCTCCACGGCCGACGACAACCAGACCGCGGTGACCGTGCACGTGCTGCAGGGCGAGCGCGAGCGCGCCAGCGCGAACAAGTCGCTGGGCAAGTTCGACCTGCAGGGCATCGAGCCGGCACCGCGTGGCATGCCGCAGATCGAGGTCACCTTCGACATCGACGCGAACGGCATCCTGCACGTGTCGGCCAAGGACAAGAAGACCGGCAAGGAGCAGAAGATCGAGATCAAGGCCGGCTCTGGCCTGTCCGAGGAAGAGATCGCCCGGATGGTCGCGGACGCTGAGGCGAACAAGGAAGAGGACAAGAAGTTCCACGAGCTGGTGGCTACCCGCAACAAGGCCGACCAGCTTGTCCACGCCACCCGCAGCGCGCTGAAGGAACACGGCGACAAGGTGCCGGCTGACCAGTTGAGCAGCATCGAGGGTGCCTTGTCCGACCTGGAGAAGGTCAAGGACGGCGACGACAAGGCGGCGATCGAATCCAAGGTCGAGAAGCTGGAACAGGTGGCACAGGCGCTGTATGCAGCGGCGCAGGGTGGCGCCCAGGCTGACGCCGGTGCACAGTCCGCACCGGGCGGCGGTTCGGCCCAGCCCGATGACGTGGTGGATGCCGAGTTCACCGAAGTGAAAGACGGCAAGTAATTCGGCATCGTCATCGGCGTTGCCGATGGGCCAGCCCGCGCCGGGAATCTCCCGGCGTGGGCTGTTTGCTGAATGCAGGACAGGGGCGCGACAGGCAGTGTGGATGCATCAATGAGCAAACGTGATTACTACGAAGTGCTGGGCGTGGAGCGCAGCGTCAGCGAAGTCGAGCTGAAGAAATCCTTTCGCCGGCTGGCGATGAAATACCACCCGGATCGCTGCCCGGACGATCCCTCGGCGCAGGACAAGTTCAAGGAGGCCAAGGAGGCCTACGAGGTGCTGTCCGACACCCAGAAACGCGCCATGTACGACCAGCACGGTCATGCCGCGTTCGAGCACGGCATGGGCGGTCGAGGCGGCGCGGGTTTCGGTGACGTGGGCGACATCTTCGGCGACATCTTCGGCGACATCTTCGGTCGTGCCGGCGGCGGACGCGGGCGCCCACGTCGCGGTGCCGACCTGCGCTACATCATGGAACTGGACCTGGAAGAGGCCGTGTTCGGCGTCAGCCGGCAGATCGAGATACCCAGCCAGGTCAACTGCCACCACTGCAACGGCAGCGGCTCGGAGGATGGCAAGGTCAACAAGTGCAAGACCTGCCACGGCCACGGCCAGGTGCGCATGCAGAACGGCATCTTCTCGATCCAGCAGGCCTGCCCGCATTGTGGCGGCAGTGGTCAGACCATCGAGAATCCCTGCAGGAAATGCCACGGCGAAGGCCGCATCGAGGAGACCCGCACGCTGTCCGTGCAGATTCCCGAAGGCGTCGACAATGGTGATCGCATCCGCCTGACCGGGCAGGGCGAGGCGGGTCCTTCCGGGGCCCCGTCCGGTGACCTGTACGTGGAAGTGCAGGTGCGCGAGCACGCGATTTTCCAGCGCGAGGGCAACGATCTCTATTGCGAGCTGCCGATCCGCTTCTCGCAGGCGGCGCTGGGCGCCGAACTACCCGTGCCGACCCTGGATGGCGAGGTGCCGATCAGCATCCCGTCGGAAACCCAGACCGGCACCCAGTTCCGCCTTCGCGGCCGCGGAGTCAAGTCGGTGCGCAGCGGTCGTCATGGCGACCTGATCTGCCGGGTCGTGGTGGAGACGCCGGTGCGCCTGACCAAGCAGCAGCGCGAATTGCTGGAATCACTGGAGGCTACGTTCGACGGCAGCGAGGCCAGCAAGCACACGCCGCGCGCCAACGGCTGGGTCGATGGCGTGAAGAAGTTCTGGTCGAAAGTCACCGCGTGATTTCTGCTGGCCGCAGGCCAGCATCCAATGATCGAGCCACTGGAGTGCGTCGCTGATGACCCGACCCGTCCGTCTTGCCATCAACGGCGCCTCCGGCCGCATGGGTCGTGCCTTGCTGGATCTTGTCGGCAAGGATCCCCGCTTCGCGCTGGTGCATGCGGTGGTGGCCCCCGGTTCGCCGCACGATGGCCAACTGGTGGCGCCACTCACCGACAGCGTCCTGCGCCATGCGCATGACTGGGCGCAGGCGCCGCTGATCGACGTGGTCATCGACTTCAGCAGCCCGGCAGCCCTCTCATCGGCGCTCGATCATTGCCTGGCGCGCGGCATCGGCCTGGTCAGTGGCACCACCGGCCTCGACGCCGCGCTGGAGGCGCGCCTCGCCGACGCCGGCAAGCATGTCGCCCTTCTGCGCGCGGCCAATTTCAGCCTGGGCGTGGCGGTGCTGGCGCGACTGCTGCGCGAAGCCGCTGCCGCGTTGCCGGCGTGGGACCTGGAGATCGTCGAAGCACATCATGGCCGCAAGCAGGATGCTCCCTCGGGCACTGCCCTGGCACTCGGCCATGCCGCCGCCGGCGCGCGGCAAACCACGCTGGAAGCTGCGGCGGTCTGCAGCCGCGAAGGCCGGACCGGCGAGCGCAGCGAGGGCAGCATCGGTTTCGCGGTGGTGCGTGGCGGCGATATCGTCGGTGAGCATTCCGCGATGCTGATCGGGCAGGGCGAACGGCTGGAGCTGATTCATCGTGCCACCGATCGTTCGATCTTTGCGCGGGGTGCCTTGCAGGCGGCGTACTGGCTGGTCGGCCGCGGTGCCGGGCACTGGCAGCTCGAGGATGTCATCGCGACGCAGCGGTGACTTGCGTCGGTGGCTCGATCGGCTGGTGACAGCTCAGTGATAGGAGCTGATCAGGCCGAAGCAGGCGGCGACCAGCAGGAACGCGACGGCAATGATCGACAGCAGGCCGAGCAGCATGCCCTTGCCGGTGCGTGGCTTGTTGCCGTTGAGCAGGACGACGCCCCATACGACGATTGCCAGCGGCGGAAGCAGGAAGCCGCCCAGGACGGCGCCAAGGCTGTTCGTCGTCAGTATCAGCGTCGTCACCAGCACTTCGCCAACGATCATGACCAGCCAGGCCAGGCCGACCCCGGCCGCCAGCGAGCCATCGGAAGCCTCCGGTTCGCGCGGCATGGGCGGCGGAGGTGATGGCGCGGAGGTCGGCGGTTCCAGACGCATCTCACTCATGCGATGTCTCCTCGATGGCACGGCCCTGTTCGATCTCGCGGCGCAGCTTCGTCAACGTGGCAGCCTTGTCGTCGCGGTAGAACAGGTTGAAGGTATCGAACGGAATGATCCGTCCGTCGGGCTGGGCGATGTGCACGCAGGATTTCTTCACCGCACGCAGGTCGAAGCCGTGGGCGTCGATGAACTGCATGATCAGCACGCGGAACACGTTGCGGTAGCCCAGGTCGGACGGCGCCTGCACCTGCGGCAGGCAGCACAGCAGGTCGGCCAGCGAGCAGGCCTGCGATTCGGGAGAGTGGTTGGTGGCGAACAGCTCGAAGACGTGGGCGCGCAGCTCCTCGTCGCGCTCCACCACGATGGTGTTGCGGCCCTTGCTGACCAGGGTTTCCGGTGAGACGAAGCGGGTCAGCGGCACGACCTGGTCGCCCATCTTCAGCGCGTAGGCCATCGCCAGGCAGTCCGGGTTGCATGGCACCGGAATCAGGTCGTCGGGCTGGAACAGCGGACTTTGTTCGAGGATGCGCCGGCGCACCTCGCTCAAGGTCAGCCGGTTGTGTTCCGCATCGTAGCCTTCCAGACGGCCGGCCGCCTGGATCGGCTGAAAGGTTACCCCGCGCACGCACGGCTGGGTCAGCGCGAAGTCGATGATTTCGCCCAGCTCGCCGTCGTTGAGGCCCTTCTTCACGGTGACGACCAGCGTGGTGGAGATGTCGTGCCGGTTGAGATGTTCCAGCGCCTTCAGCCGCACGTCGCGCAGCTTCGCGCCGCGCAAGTCCTTGTGCACCTCGTCGTGCAGGGAATCGAACTGCAGGTACAGCTCGAAGCCGGGCTGGTATCCGGCCAGTCGCGCGGCGAACTCCGGCTCCTTGGCGATGCGCAGGCCGTTGGTGTTGACCATCAGGTGCCGGATCGGACGCGCCTTCGCGGCATCGAGGATCGCGAAGAAATCCGGGTGCAAGGTCGGTTCGCCGCCGGAGATCTGCACCACGTCAGGCTCGCCCTCGTTGGCCACCACCGCGTCGAGCATGCGCTCGACCGTGGGCAGATCGCGAAAGCCGGGACGGTGCGGCCCGCTGTCGGCGTAGCAGATCGGACAGCGCAGGTTGCACTGGTCGGTGATCTCGACCAGGGTCAGGCAGGAGTGCTGCATGTGTTCCGGGCACAGGCCGCAGTCGTACGGACAACCGTAGTGTTGCGGCGTGTTGAAGCGCTGCGGCAGCTCCGGCGGCTTGATGTACAGCTCGCGGCACTGGCGGTAGTACGCGGCGTCGTCGGCGATCAGCACGCGCTCGCGGCCGTGGTGCGGACACCATTTTTCCAGGTAGACGCGTTCATCCTTGATCAGGATCTTCGCCTCGACCCGGCGCAGGCAGGTCGTGCAGATCGACACCGCGCTGTCGTAGAACAGATATGGCCTTACCTTGGCTCCCATGCACCGCTTCCCCTGGCGAACAACGCCCGCAGGATACGTGGAATGTCGCGGGCGTAGTACACCAGCCCGGCCACGCATAGCCATTGCAGCCCGGACAGCCCACCGGGATAGGTGTAGAACACCGGCTTGATGAACTCGACCATCAGGCGGAACAGCAGGTAGCCGATCATGAACGCGCGGAAGCGGTCGCCCGGCCGGGTCAGCGCCTCACGACGCCGGTGCAGCAGCACGTACTGGGCCAGCAGGAAGCCGATCTCGTAGAGCTGGGTGGGATGGCGCGGCAGGCCATCGCCGAAGTCCACGCCCCATGGCAACGTCGTCGGCACGCCGTAGGTATGGTCGCCCAGACCCGCCAGGAAGCAGCCGATCCGTCCGATGCACATGCCCAGGGTCAACGGCAGCACGAAGGCATCGCCGGTGGAGTTGTCGACTCCAGCGACCTTCTTGGCCAGCTCCACGCCGGCAAGGCCGCCGAGCAGGGCGCCGATGATCGATTTGCCTTCCAGCAGGTGGTGCAGGTCGGGGAACTCGGCGAACGCGGTCAGCGGGTCGTCCAGCCAGAACGACAGCTTGGCGCCCAGCGCGGCGCCGACGATCGCACCCACCGCCACCCAGACCAGGTGGTCCTCATGCCGGAATGCCGCCGGCGCCAGTCGACGCCGTGTCCACAGGAAGGTGCGAAAGCCGATCGCGTAGGCCAGTGCCTCGAACGCCGTGTGCAGCGCGACGGGCGACATGGGCAGGGCGAGTTCAGTCGCGATGCGAGGCGTTGCGATCACGGCCCGCCCCGACCTTGCGGTCCAGGCTGCCGAAGATCTTCTTGAAGGCGCGCGAGAACTTGCCGCGCCTGGTCTTGCGCAGTTTCTCCTCTTCGCTGGTCAGCCATGCGACCTGGATCACCCGTCGTTCGCCTTCATAGGGCAAATGCCCGTGGAAGGAGTTGTCACAGCGCTTGAACACGGCGAACTCGCCATAGAGCGGCGTCAGCTCCGGAACGATCACGCTGTCGATGTCATCGATGCGGTGCAGGAAGCGCAGGCAGCCCTCGCTGGTGTCGGGCCACTGGGGGTTGAGGTAGATCAGCGCGGTGGCGATCTTGGACCGGCTGTCGGTATGGATGGTGCCGTGGCGCTTGTTGAGCAGCCGGCACAAGGTGACCAGCGTGGGGTAGCGCCCGAGGTCGTCAATGCCCAGGCGCCGGCCGATGGCGCTGGCGAAGTCCGGTGCGGTCATGTCCCGGATCAGGGCGTTGACGCTCGGTCCGCAGTCGGCCGGGTCGTAAGGGAAGAAGCCGGCGCTGGCGTATGTGGGGAAATCCCGGTCCAGGTCGCTGCGCACTTCGTCAGGCAACTGGCCGTGCGCCACCATGAACGGGAAGGGGGCGTGCTGCACCGTGGTATCCGGGCGATCGAGACGAGCGGGATCGAGCAGGACGGCAGCACTCATGGGGCATCGTTCTCCGGCAAAATGTGGCCTAGTGTAGCGCCGGCCGACTGACTGCAAAGCTCCGGGCATGACTCCAGTTCATGTCCTGCGAGGTGGACAGAAACGGCGTCGCCACTTATCATTTCCAGCCGCCCAGATCCTTTCCCTCACAAGCTCCACAAGCCAGCAATCGTGCGGCTTGCGGACTTTGCTGCATCAAAAAGGCGGTTACCGTATGCCTATTCCTGCCCTGCTGGCCCTCGAAGACGGCAGCGTGTTCCATGGCCACGCTGTCGGAGCCACCGGCGAAACGGTTGGCGAAGTGGTTTTCAACACCGCCATGACCGGTTACCAGGAGATCCTCACCGATCCCTCGTACTCCCGCCAGGTCGTCACGCTGACCTATCCCCACATCGGCAATACCGGCATCAATGCCGAAGACGTGGAATCCACCGCGGTGCACGCCGCCGGCCTGATCGTGCGCGACGTGCCGCGCCGGGCCAGCAGCTGGCGCAGCACCGAGAGCCTGCCCGATTACCTGAAGCGCCATGGCACGGTCGCCATCGCCGGCATCGACACCCGCCGGCTGACCCGCATCCTGCGCGACAAGGGCGCGCTGGCCGGCTGCATCATGGCGGGCGAACAGGTCGACGCCGAAGCGGCGCTGGCCAAGGCGCGCGCATTCCCCGGCCTGAACGGCATGGATCTGGCCAAGGTGGTCAGCACCGCCAAGGCGTATGTCTGGAATCAGGGCGTGTACGACCTCGATCGCGCTGCATTCAACCAGCCCGCGCTGCGCTTCAAGGTGGTGGCCTACGACTTTGGCAGCAAGCTCAACATCCTGCGCCTGCTGGCCGAGCAGGGCTGCGAGGTCACCGTGGTGCCGGCGCAGACGCCTGCCGCCGAGGTGCTGGCGATGCAGCCCGATGGCGTGTTCCTGTCCAACGGCCCCGGCGATCCGGCGGCCTGCGATTACGCCATCGCGGCAACCCGTACTCTCCTCGATGCGAAGATCCCGCTGTTCGGCATCTGCCTCGGCCATCAGCTGATGGGGCTGGCGCTGGGCGGCCGGACGGTCAAGATGAAGTTCGGGCACCACGGTGCCAACCACCCGGTCAAGGATCACGACGACGGCCGCGTGCTGATCACCTCGCAGAACCACGGTTTCGCGGTCGATCCGGCCACGCTGCCGGCCAATGTGCGGGTGACCCACACCTCGCTGTTCGACGGTTCGCTGCAGGGTTTCGCGCTGACCGACCGTCCCGCGTTCTGCTTCCAGGGTCATCCCGAAGCGAGTCCCGGGCCGCTCGATGTCGGCTACCTGTTCCAACGTTTCGCCACCCTGATGCAGGAGGCCCGCACGCATGCCTAAGCGCACCGATATCAAGAGCGTCCTCATCATCGGTGCCGGTCCGATCGTGATCGGCCAGGCCTGCGAGTTCGACTATTCCGGCGCGCAGGCATGCAAGGCGCTGAAGGAAGAGGGCTACCGGGTGATCCTGGTGAACTCCAATCCCGCCACCATCATGACCGACCCGGATACCGCCGATGCGGTCTATATCGAGCCGATCAACTGGCAGACGGTGGAGCGCATCATCGCCAAGGAGCGCCCGGACGCGGTGCTGCCCACGATGGGCGGCCAGACCGGCCTGAACTGCGCGCTCGACCTCGCCGACAACGGCGTGCTGGAGAAGTACAACGTCGAACTGATCGGTGCAAAGCGCGAAGCGATCCGCATGGCCGAGGACCGCGAGCTGTTCCGCGTGGCGATGGCCGAGATCGGGCTGGAATGCCCCAAGGCCGAAATCGCGCGCACCTTCGAGCAGGCGCTGGAAACGCAGGCCAAGGTCGGCTTCCCCACCGTGATCCGGCCCAGCTTCACCCTGGGTGGCTCCGGCGGCGGCATCGCCTACAACCGCGAGGAGTTCGAGGAGATCGTCAAGCGCGGTCTGGAGCTTTCGCCGACCAGCGAAGTGCTGGTCGAGGAGTCCGTGCTGGGCTGGAAGGAATTCGAGATGGAAGTTGTCCGCGACACCGCGGACAACTGCATCATCGTCTGCTCGATCGAGAACCTGGACCCGATGGGCGTGCACACCGGCGACTCGATCACGGTGGCACCGGCGCAGACGCTCACCGACAAGGAATACCAGCGCCTGCGCGACGCCTCGATCGCGGTGCTGCGCAAGATCGGCGTGGACACCGGCGGTTCCAACGTGCAGTTCGGCATCAATGCCGAGGACGGCCGCGTGGTGGTCATCGAGATGAACCCGCGGGTGTCGCGATCGTCCGCGCTGGCATCGAAAGCCACCGGCTTTCCGATCGCCAAGGTCGCCGCGAAACTCGCCGTCGGCTACACCCTGGACGAATTGAAGAACGACATCACCGGCGGCCTGACCCCGGCTTCGTTCGAGCCGTCGATCGACTACGTCGTCACCAAGATTCCGCGTTTTGCGTTCGAGAAGTTCCCGGCTGCGGACGCCCGCCTGACCACGCAGATGAAGTCGGTGGGCGAGGTGATGGCGATCGGCCGCAGCTTCCACGAATCGCTGCAGAAGGCCTTGCGTGGCCTGGAGATCGGCAAGACCGGCCTCAACCCCACCGGCCTGGACCTCGGCACCGAGGACGGCCTGGCCGTGCTCAAGCGCGAATTGCGCGAGCCGCGCCCCGACCGCGTATTCCACCTGGCCGACGCGTTCCGTGCCGGCCTGTCGCTGGAGGAAGTGTTCAACCTCAGCCGCGTCGACCCGTGGTTCCTCGCCGCGTTCGAGGACATCGTGCTGACCGAAGCCGAAGTCATTGCACAGGGCATCACCGCGCTGGACGAACCACGCCTGCGTGAGCTGAAGCGGCAGGGCTTTGCCGACGCACGGATCGCCGAACTGCTGAACACCGACGAAGCCGCCGTGCGCCATCTGCGCCACACGCTGGGCGTGCGACCGGTCTACAAGCGGGTGGATTCCTGCGCGGCCGAGTTCGCCACCAGCACCGCGTACATGTATTCGACCTACGAGGAAGAATGCGAAGCCGAGCCGACCAGCCGCGACAAGATCATCGTGCTCGGTGGTGGCCCGAACCGGATCGGGCAGGGCATCGAGTTCGACTACTGCTGCGTGCATGCCTCGCTGGCGCTGCGCGAGGATGGCTATGAAACCATCATGGTCAACTGCAACCCGGAAACCGTCTCGACCGACTACGACACCTCCGACCGGTTGTACTTCGAGCCGCTGACGCTGGAAGACGTGCTGGAAATCGTCCATGTCGAGAAGCCGAAGGGCGTGATCGTGCAGTACGGCGGGCAGACGCCGCTGAAGCTGGCGCGGGCGCTGGAAGCCGCTGGCGTGCCGATCATCGGCACCAGCCCGGATTCGATCGACCTGGCCGAGGATCGCGAGCGCTTCCAACAGATGATCGAGAAGATCGGCCTGAAGCAGCCGCCGAACCGCACCGCCCGCAACGCCGACGAAGCGCTGGCGCTGGCGCGCGAGATCGGCTATCCGCTGGTGGTGCGCCCCAGCTACGTGCTCGGCGGCCGCGCGATGGAAGTGGTGCACGACGACGCCGACCTGTCGCGCTACATCCGCGATGCGGTGAAGGTTTCGAACGATTCGCCGGTGCTGCTGGACCGCTTCCTCGACCACGCGGTGGAAGTCGACGTGGACGTGATCGCCGACGCCGAGGGCACCGTGCTGATCGGCGGCATCATGGAGCACATCGAGGAGGCCGGCGTCCATTCGGGCGACTCGTCGTGCTCGCTGCCGCCGTACTCGCTGAGTACCGAGATCCAGGACGAGATGCGCCGCCAGGTCAGCGCGATGGCGAAGGAGCTCAAGGTCATCGGCCTGATGAACACCCAGTTCGCGATCCAGGGCGACACGGTCTACATCCTGGAAGTGAACCCGCGTGCCTCGCGCACCGTGCCCTTCGTGTCCAAGGCCACCGGCGTGCCGCTGGCCAAGGTCGCCGCGCGGGTGATGGCGGGTCGTTCGCTGGTGAGCCTCGGCGCCACGCGCGAGGTGATTCCGTCGTACTACTCGGTGAAGGAGGCGATCTTCCCGTTTCTGAAATTCCAGAACGTTGATCCGATCCTGGGTCCGGAGATGCGCTCCACCGGCGAGGTCATGGGCGTGGGGCGCAGCTTCGGTGCCGCGTTCGCCCGTGGCCATGAGGCGGCGGGAATCCGGACGCTTACCGTGGGCAAGGCGTTTCTTTCCGTGCGCGACAGCGACAAGGATCGCCTGCTGACGGTGGCGAAGGAAATCATCGGACGAGGCTTCACCCTGGTGGCGACCTCGGGCACGGCCGGCTACCTGGCCGACCATGGCGTCGCCTGCGAACGGGTCAACAAGGTGCTGGAAGGCCGGCCGCATATCGTCGACCTGATCAAGAACGGCGAGATCGCGTACATCGTCAACACCACCGAGGGCAAGCAGGCGATCGCCGACTCGTTCTCGATCCGGCGCGAGGCTCTGCAGCATCGCGTCACTTATTCCACGACCGTGGCAGGCGCCCGTGCGCTGGTCCATTCGCTCGATTTCCACAGCGATGGCGAAGTGCACAGCCTGCAGGAACTGCACAAGGAGCTCGGCGCATGAGTCGTCCCCCCATCACCAAGAGCGGTTCGGAACGTCTGCGTGGCGAACTCGAGCGGCTGAAGTCGGTCGATCGCCCGCGCATCATCGCGGCGATTGCCGAGGCCCGCGCGCATGGCGATCTGAAGGAAAACGCCGAGTATCACGCGGCGCGCGAGCTGCAGAGCTTCACCGAGGGGCGCATCGCCCAGCTGGAAGCCCTGTTGTCGAACGCCGAAGTGATCGACGTGGCGAAGTTGAACCCCGGCAAGCGGGTCGTCTTCGGCGCGATCGTGGATCTGGAGGACGAAGACAGCGGCGTGGCGGTGACCTACCAGATCGTGGGTGACCTGGAAGCCGACATCAAGCAGAGCCTGATAGCCGTGTCATCGCCGATCGCGCGGGCGCTGATCGGCAAGCATGAAGGTGACAGCTTCGAATTCACCGCGCCGAACGGCGTCAAGCATTACGAAATCACCGGCGTGCGTTACGAATAGCCGGCCTGGCGGCTTCGGTGGATACGATCCGCCGAAGCCACCAGGTGGTTTGCAGACACGAAAAAGGCCGCTTGCGCGGCCTTCTTCGTGTCGCCTTGCGCGATGACTCAGCGCTGACGAGCCTTGAAACGGGGGTTGCTCTTGCAGATCACGAACACCTTGCCGCGACGGCGAACAACCTTGCAGTCGCGATGCCGCGCCTTGGCGGACTTCAAAGAGTTAAGCACCTTCACGGCCAGCTCCTGACACAAAAGAATAAAGTAAGCTGACAATTGTAACCAGTTGAAAGCCTTGTCACAAGCCCGGGGCAATCACCGTTTCCGTGACCGTGGCCAGGAACTGCTGCAGCACGGGGGAGCTGTCGTCGACGCGGGAGGCCAGGGCCAGCAACAGGTAGGCATCGGCGTCTTCCAGCGGCACATAACTGACGCCTGCCAGCCGCACGGCCCGCATGCTGGCCGGGACCAGGGCCAACCCCAGGCCGCCGGCAACTAGGGCCAGCAAGCCGTTGACCTGCTGAGCGTGCTGGATGATCGTGGGCTGAAAACCGGCCCTGGTGGCCAACTTCACCAGGCGATCGTAGAGCGTGGCGACCAGTTGGCGCGGCTGCGACACGAACGCATCGCCGGCGACTTCGGCCAGGTGCAGGCTGCTGCGCCCGGCCAGCGGATGACCGGTGGGGAGAGCCAGCAGCAGCGGTTCACGGTCGATCACGTTCAGCCGCAGGCTGCGCGCCGTCTGGGGGTTGGCCGGTTCATCCCGCACGAAGCCGACGTCGATCTGGCCGGCAAGCAGGGCGGCAAATTGCGGTTCGGTATACATCTCGCTCAACTGCAGCGCGACCCTGGGCGCGATCTGGCCGTAACGGAGCAGGGTCTGGGGTAGGGCGGGATGGAACGAGACAGACACGCTATAGGCCAGCCGCAGCTGGCCGCTGTAGCCGGCAGCAGCGGCGGTGACCTGGCTGCGCGCCTCATCGGCCTTGGCGAGAATCTGTCGAGCCTGTTCGAGGAACACGCGGCCCGGTTCGGTCAGGGCCACGTGGCGCTTGTTGCGCTCGAGCAGCCGTACATCGAGGTCCTCCTCGAGGGCGCGGATCTGCTGGGACAGCGGCGGTTGGGACAGGTGCAGGCGCAATGCCGCCCGGGTGAAGCTCAGCTCCTCGGCGACGGCGACGAAATAGCGCAACTGGCGAAGGTCAAACATATAGCGATATCGAATTAATAATGGGCAAAATATATATTAGATACTTTATTGAGGCGATCATAAAATGACGCCGTCCCGCCACCTCCCCTCCCCCCAGTGGCGGTGACCCTCGCCCCGCAGCGACGCTAAATACGACGTCTGGTTCAACTCCCCCCCTGAACCCACGTCGATGCGTCTCACCTGCGGGGCGCTTTCTTTTTCAGGATCGAACGACACCGCTGTCATCCGGCAGCGGTGTCGTCGCCATGGGCGGCCGCACGACTCCGGTCTCCGAGCGCCCGGGAATGCGCACGCCCTGCGGGCGGTGGCTGGCCCGATTCAGCGCCCCGAAAAAGCGCCGCGCGGTCGGGCAAGACTGGAGGAAGGGCGAGACTAGATCCTGCTGGCGAGTCGAGTGCCCTGGTCGATGGCCCGTTTCGCATCGAGTTCCGCCGCCACGTCGGCGCCGCCGATCACGTGCACCGTGATGCCGGCAGCGATGAGTTCGTCGGCAAGTCGACGGTTGGGTTCCTGGCCGGCGCATATCACCACGTTGTCGACGGGCAGGATCTGCGCCTTGCCATCGACGGTGACGTGCAGGCCCTGGTCATCGAAGCGTTCATAACCGACCTTGCCGAGCATGCTGACCTGCTTGGCCTTCAGCGTCGCACGATGCACCCAGCCGGTGGTCTTGTTGAGTCGAGCGCCAAGGCGGCCCTCGCTGCGCTGGAGCAGCCACACTTGCCGCGCCGGCGGCTCCGGCTGCGGCGCCTGCAGGCCGCTGCGCTGCCGGAGTTCCATGTCCACACCCCATTCCCGGGTCCAGCGAGCCACGTCCGTGGTGGGCGAGGGCAGGTGTTCGACCAGGAATTCGGCCACGTCGAAACCGATGCCGCCGGCGCCGATGACGGCCACCCGTGCACCGACCGGCTGGTGCCGGGCCAGCACGTCGAGATAGCCAAGCACGCGCGGATCATCACTGCCGGGAAAGCTCACCTTGCGTGGCGTGATGCCGGTGGCGATGACCACCTCGTCATAGCCGCCTTCGCGCACCGTCGTGGCATCCGCCAACTGGCCGAGTCGTACCTCGACGCCGACGTCCTCAAGCCGGTGGCGGAAGTAGCGCAAGGTCTCGTGGAACTCTTCCTTGCCGGGAATCTGTTTGGCGACGTTGAACTGGCCACCGATTTCATTGGCCTGGTCGATCAGGGTCACCGCGTGACCCCGTTCGCCCAGGGTGCTGGCGCAGGCCATGCCGGCGGGGCCTGCACCGATCACGGCGATGCGCTTGCGGAGGCTCGCCGGCTCGATCTTCAGCTCGGTCTCGTGACAGGCGCGCGGATTGACCAGGCAGCTGGCGCGCCGGTTCTGGAACACGTGGTCGAGGCAGGCCTGGTTGCAGGCGATGCAGGTGTTGATGCGTTCGCTGCGCCCGGCTCTGGCCTTGTTCGCCCAGGCGGGATCGGCCAGCAGTGGCCGCGCCATCGAAACCATGTCGGCTTCGCCGTCGGCCAGGATGCGTTCGGCCACGTCGGGCATGTTGATCCGGTTGGTGGCGACCAGCGGGATCGCGACCTCGCCCTTCAGTTTTTGCGTGACCCAGGCGAAGCCGGCACGTGGCACGCTGGTGACGATGGTGGGAATGCGTGCCTCGTGCCAGCCGATGCCGGTGTTGATGATGCTGGCGCCGGCCGCCTCGATGCCCCTGGCCAGCGTGGCGATTTCATCCCAGTCCTGGCCGCCCTCGACCAGGTCGAGCATCGACAGCCGATAGATGATGATGAAATCCCGCCCCACCGCTTCGCGCGTGCGGCGCACGACCTCGATCGGAAAGCGCATGCGCCGGTCGGCGTCGCCACCCCAGCGGTCGTTGCGCCGATTGGTGCGCGCGGCGATGAACTCGTTGATCAGATAGCCTTCCGAGCCCATCACCTCGACACCGTCGTAGCCGGCCTCCCGCGCTAGCCGGGCGCAATCCACGAAGTCATTGATGGTGCGCTCCACCCCGCGGGTGGACAGCGCGCGCGGCGTGAACGGGGTGATCGGCGACTTGATCTTCGACGGTGCCACCGACAACGGGTGGTAGCCGTAGCGTCCCGCGTGCAGGATCTGCATGCAGATCCGTCCGCCCTCGGCATGGACGGCGTCCGTGAGCTTGCGATGGCGGGGCTTGTGCCAGGGCATCGTCAGGCGGCCGCCGAACGGCTTCAACCAGCCCTCGATGCTGGGCGAGATGCCGCCGGTGACCATCAGCCCCACGCCGCCGCGGGCGCGCTCGGCGAAATACGCGGCCAGCTTGTCGTAATCGCCGGCCTTGTCTTCCAGCCCGGTGTGCATCGAGCCCATCAGGATGCGGTTGGGCAGGGTGACATGGCCCAGATCGAGCGGGGCAAACAGGTTGGGGTAGTTCATGCGATCCACGGCAGACTCAAACGATCGTATGAATGTGCCGGTGTTCGCTATCCGAAAGCAAGCACCATCTGCGGGTGCAGGCGGTGCTTTAGGCCAGCAGTTGCTGCACCAGCGCGATGTAGCGGCGCATGGCCTCGTCTTGCGGAACACCGCTCAATTGGGCCCACGCCTCGTGTTTGGCCGTGCCGACAAAATCGAAGAAACCGGGTTGGGTGCGCTTCAGATCACCCTCCGAACCCTGTTTGTACAGGGCATACAGCTTCAGCAAGGTGTCGTTGTCGGGGCGCATTCCCAGTCGCTGGATGTCTGCGGCAGCCTGTTCGAACTCGCGGCGAAGATCGGTCATAAGGCAGTTCGACAACGCAGACAGGCAAGGTGGGATCGGCTAGATAGCACGCGTCCGGTAGCGGGTCAACGCGTTAAACTGCGCGCTTTGCCGTTCAGCCAGGATACGCCATGAGCCATGCCCCAGCCCCCGTACTCACCATCGACGGACCATCGGGATCGGGCAAGGGCACCATCAGCGCGCTGGTGGCCGAGCGGCTGGGCTGGCGCCTGCTGGACTCGGGGGCGCTCTATCGTGCCGTGGGTTACGCCGCGGGGATGGCCGGGCTCGACCTTTCGGACGTGGAGGCGGTGACCCGTTGCGCGCAGGGGACGAAGATCCAGTTCCGGGCCGCGCCCGATGGCGGCGAGACCCGGGTGATCGTCAACGGCCACGATGCGACCGACGAATTGCGTACCGAAACCGCCGGTGCAGCCGCTTCGGCGATCGCCTCGATGCCCTCGGTGCGCGAAGCGCTGGTGGCGCTGCAACTGGGCTTCCGCAAGCTGCCGGGCCTGGTGGCTGACGGGCGCGACATGGGCACGGTGATCTTCCCCGATGCCCGGTACAAGGTTTTCCTCACCGCCAGCGCCGTGGAACGGGCGAAAAGGCGCTATAAGCAGTTGAAGGAAAAGGGACTCAGCGTTACACTTGCTGGCCTTCAGCGCGAAATTGAGGCGCGTGACAGCCGCGATGCTTCGCGTGCCGTGGCGCCGCTCAAGCCTGCCGCTGATGCCTTGCTGGTGGATACCACCGGCATGGGCATCGACGAGGTCGTTGCGAAAGTATTTGCCGTCGTGCAGCCCTGAACGGGTTGCGCGGCGGCTTTTGTGCCCCTGCCATGGCAGGGGGTTTTGGCCAACGGTGATGGCGGTCGGTTCCTTGTTGGAACCCCTCATGCACCCTCAACCGGTGGATCGGAAGTTCGCGCACCAACCATTCCAGCGCAATGAACCACGATCCTTTCCCACTATGGAATCAACATGACTGAAAGTTTTGCCGAACTGTTTGAACAGAGCCAGCAGGCCATCTCCAAGCTGAAGCCCGGCGCCATCGTCACCGGCATCGTTGTGGAAATCCGCAACGACGTCGTCGTGATCAACGCTGGCCTGAAGAGCGAAGGCATCGTCCCCATCGAGCAGTTCAAGAGCGAAGAGGGCGTGCTGGAGGTGCAGGTAGGCGACGAGGTGAAGGTAGCCCTCGAAGCTTTGGAAGACGGTTTCGGCGAGACCAAGCTGTCGCGCGAGAAAGCCAAGCGCTCGATGGTGTGGGACGACCTGGAACAGGCGTTCGACAAGGAAGAGACCATCAAGGGCATGATCTCGGGCAAGGTCAAGGGCGGTTTCACCGTCGACATCAAGGACGTTCGCGCGTTCCTGCCCGGTTCGCTGGTCGACGTGCGCCCGGTGCGCGAGCCGACCTACCTCGAGGGCAAGGAACTCGAGTTCAAGATCATCAAGCTCGACCGCAAGCGCAACAACGTGGTGGTCAGCCGCCGCGCCGTCGTCGAGACCGAGTTCTCCGCCGAGCGCGAGCAGCTGCTTGAGCGCCTGACCGAGGGTGCCGTCGTCAAGGGTGTGGTGAAGAACCTCACCGATTACGGCGCGTTCGTGGACCTGGGCGGCATCGACGGCCTGCTGCACATCACCGACATGGCGTGGAAGCGCGTGCGTCATCCGTCCGAAGTGGTCAACGTCGGCGACGAGCTGGACGTGCGCGTGCTGAAGTACGACAAGGAGCGCAACCGCGTTTCGCTGGGCCTGAAGCAGCTGGGCGACGACCCGTGGGTCGCCATCGCCCGCCGTTACCCGGTCGGCAGCCGCCTGTTCGGCAAGGTCTCCAACGTCACCGATTACGGCTGCTTCGTGGAGATCGAGCCGGGCGTGGAAGGCCTGGTGCACGTGTCCGAGATGGACTGGACCAACAAGAACGTCAATCCGGCCAAGGTGGTTCAGGTCGGTGACGAAACCGAAGTCACCGTGCTGGACGTGGACGAGGAGCGTCGCCGCATCTCGCTGGGCATCAAGCAGACCCGCTCGAACCCGTGGGAAGCGTTCGCAGCGATGCACAAGAAGGGTGACAAGGTGTCCGGCCAGATCAAGTCGATCACCGACTTCGGCGTGTTCATCGGCCTGGACGGCGGCATCGACGGCCTGGTGCACCTGTCCGACATCTCCTGGCAGATGTCCGGCGAAGATCTGGTTCGCAACTTCAAGAAGGGCGACGAGATCGAGGCCGTGGTGCTGGCGGTTGATCCTGAGCGCGAGCGCATCTCGCTCGGCATCAAGCAGATGGAGCAGGATCCGTTCGGCCAGTTCATGGCGGCGAATCCGCGCGGCACCATCGTCAACGGCACCGTCAAGGAAGTCGATGCGAAGGGTGCGGTGATCGATCTGGGCGAAGGCGTCGAGGGTTACCTGCGCGCCAACGACATCGCCAAGGAGCGCATCGACGATGCCACGCTGCATCTGAAGGTGGGCGACAAGGTCGAGGCCAAGTTCACCGGCATGGATCGCAAGGGTCGCCAGCTGGCGCTCTCGATCCGCGCGAAGGACGAGGAAGACGCACCGGATACGTCGGTCGACTATTCGTCTGCCGCCAGCGGCACGACCAAGCTTGGTGCGCTGCTCAAGGAGCAGTTCAACAAGGCTGACTGATCGCGTTGCATCCGTCTGACACGGGGCGGCTTCTGCCGCCCCGTTGTTTCACGTCACGGACATTGGGGCCCATGACTAAATCCGAATTGATCGAGGCGCTGGCCAGGCGTCAGACCCATCTTGCGTTTGCCGATGTCGAGATGGCCGTCAAGAGCGTCATCGAACAGATGAGCCATGCCCTGGCTCATGGCGAGCGTATCGAGGTGCGTGGTTTCGGCAGCTTCGCGCTGCATTACCGGCCACCGCGCATGGGGCGCAACCCCAAGACCGGCGAAGCCGTGGCATTGCCCGGCAAGCACGTTCCGCACTTCAAGCCAGGCAAGGAGCTGCGTGAACGGGTCAACCAGGATCTCGAGACAGGCACCGTCTGACCGGCAGGTCATGCACAGTGCCATGGAAACAAGGCAGGCGACGCGAGTCGGCCTGCTTTTTTTCGTCTTTGATCCGGGCCGGCGCACACGCATGAATCATCGCCGCACGGAATCCCTGTGGCGCCTGTGCCAGTCATCACCAATCGGGTAAAGTCGCCCCATGCGACTGCTCGCCATCATTCTCCTGCTGATCTTCATCGCCGCCGGCATCGTCTTCGGTGCGCTCAACGCCGACCTCGTCGGCTACGACCTGGGCATTGCGCAACTCCGTCTGCCCAAGGGCGCAGCGCTGCTCGGCGCGGTCGTGATCGGATGGCTGCTCGGTGGACTGACCGCCTGGCTGGGCGTGAGCATGCGCCAGGGTCGCCAGCAGCGCCGCCAGTCGCGCGCGGACAAGAAGTCGCCGGTCAAGCCATGAATCTCGTGCTCGTGCTGGTTTCCCTGGTGCCGATCGCGTTCGTGCTGGGCTGGTGGACTTCGCGCCAGTTCGGCGCACGCCGCTCCGGCGCCGAGGTCAGCGCGTTGTCGTCGGACTACTTCCGTGGCCTGAACTACCTGCTCAACGAGGAGCAGGACAAGGCGATCGAGGTGTTCCTCAAGCTGGCCGAATACAACCGCGATACGGTCGAGACGCACCTGGCCCTGGGCAACCTGTTCCGCCGGCGCGGCGAGGTGGATCGGGCGATCCGCCTGCACCAGCACCTGGTTTCGCGCCCCGGCCTCACCGATGCAATGAAGACGGTGGCGCTGCTGGAACTGGGTGAAGACTACATGCGGGCGGGGCTGCTCGATCGCGCCGAGGCGCTGTTCTGCGACCTGGTGGCGATGAACGCACACGCGCCCTCTGCGCTGCGGCACCTGATTGCCATCTACCAGCACGAACGCGACTGGCACAAGGCGATCGAGCACGCACGCCGCCTCGAGGTGATGACCGGCGAGGACGAGGCGCCGATGATCGCCCAGTTCTATTGCGAGCTGGCCGACCGCTCGCGCCAGCACGGAGCGCGCGCCGAAGCACGCGACTATCTCAGGCAGGCCTTCGACTGCCAGCCGGATTGCGTGCGGGCATTCATGTTGACCGGCAGGTTGCTGTCCGAAGATGGCCAGCACGCCGACGCCGTGACGGCGTATGAATCGGCGATCCAGGCCGATATCGCATTCACCCCGGAAATCCTGCCGCCGCTGCTCAACAGTTACGCCAGGTCTCAGCAGATGGAACGTGCGGAAGTTTTTCTGCGCGAGATGATCGGTCGCTACCACGGCGTCTCGCCGGTGCTGGCGCTGGCCCACCTTTACAAGGAGCGCGACGGCGAGCGTGCGGCGATCGATTTCCTCACCACCCAGCTGCGCCAGCGGCCTTCGGTGCGCGGCCTGATGGCGCTGATCGACGCGACCATGGACAAGATCGAGGGGGAGGCACGCGAGAACTTCCTGATCCTGCGCGACCTTACCCGCAAGCTGCTTGAAGGGCAGGCGATGTACCGCTGCAGTCGATGCGGTTTCGGTGCCAAGGCCCATCACTGGCAGTGTCCGAGCTGCAAGAGCTGGAGCACGATCCGGCCCATCCATGGTGTGGCCAGCGAGTGAGCAGCGGATGTTCGTGACCATCGGATGGTTGTCCTGCAGTTTCCTGATCACCTTGCTCGTGGTCCGAGCTTCGATCAGTTATGCCCGTCGACGCGGCATGCTGGATCTGCCCGGGCAGCGACGATCCCACAGCGTGGCCACGCCGCGCGGCGGCGGGATCGGCGTGGTGGTGGCCATGCTGGGGTGTCTTCCGGGCGTGTTGTGTGCGGCGCCGGCGGGCTGGCCCCTCGGCGTGACGGCCGGGCTGCTCGCCGGATTCCTGCTCGTCGCCGTCGCCGGGTGGTGGGACGACCATCGCTCGTTGCCGGTGTTGCCACGGCTGTTTGCCCAGTTGCTCGGCACGGGCCTGTTTTCGGCAGGCTTGCTGGCGACTGGCATGCCGGCGTGGTGGTTGCCCCTGCTGCTGGTAGGTGGCGTATGGAGCATCAACCTGCACAATTTCATGGACGGCATCGATGGTTTGCTGGCGCAACAGGCGATCTTCCTCGGCGCGGGGCTGGCCCTGTTGGCATGGCAGGCGGCGCAGCCGGCCCTGGCGCTGGCGGCGGCGGTGATGGCGGTGTCGCTGGCAGGATTCTGGTGGTTCAATCGCCCGCCCGCGAAGATCTTCATGGGTGATGTGGGCAGCGGCAGCATCGGCCTGCTGATCTTCGCCTTTACCGCCATGCTGTGGCGCGTCGAGGCGGCGCTGGTCTGGCCCGCTCTGATCCTGTCCTCGGCGTTCGCGGTGGACGCCAGCCTGACCCTGTTGACGCGCATGTGGCGGGGGCGGCGCTGGTACACTGCGCATCGCGAGCATCTCTACCAGTGGACGGTACGTCGTGGTGCCACCCACGCCCAGACCGATCTCGCCTATCTGGGCTGGAACCTGCTTGTTGCCGCGCCAACGGCCTGGTTGGCCTGCAGTCATCTGCGCCTGGCCCTGCCGATTACCATGGCGGTCTATGCAGTGGCGTCGACCGTGTGGCTGGCGCTGAAACGTCGTTGTCTGCGGCGCAACTTGAACGGGACATCTCATGTCGCTGCGTAAGCTTGTCGGTTTCATCCATCCCCGCATCGCCGTCGTCCTGCACGACTTGATGATGGCCGCGCTGGCCTGGTGGATTGCCAAGCTGTTCCGCTATGCCTTGAAGCCCGATGAAGTGGTCAGCTTCCAGCTGCTGGAGTTTCCCATCGTGCTGCTGGTGCAGGGCCTGATCTTCCGCTGGACCGGGCTGTACAAGAGCGTATGGCGCTTCGCCAGCCTGCCTGATCTGTGGAACATCGTGCGCGCGGTGCTGGCGGGTACGATCTCCATCGGCGTGACGCTGTTCCTCTACGAGCGCCTGGAAGGCGTGCCGCGCTCCGTGCTGGTGCTCTATCCGCTGCTGTTGTCGATACTGCTTGGCGTACCCCGACTGGCTTATCGCTACTGGAAGGACAGCCGCAACGACCTGCTGCAGAACCAGAGCGTCAAGCGCGTGCTGATCGTGGGCGCGGATCGCGCCGGCGAGGTGCTTTCGCGCGACCTCCATCGCGACCGACGTTACGCGGTGGTCGGTTTTGTCGACGACAAGTCCAGCCTGCGTGGCGCCAGCATCAACGGACATCCGATCCTGGGACGACTGGAGCAATTGCCCGAAGTGGCACGCGAGGCGGCGGTCGACATGCTGCTGATCGCACTGCCGGGCGCTTCCACGATCGAGATGCGACGGGTGGTCGCGCTGTGCGATGCCACCGACCTGCCATACCGCACGGTGCCCCGGCTGGAGGACGTGGTTGCCGGCCGGGCCCAGTTCAACCAGATCAAGGAAGTGGCGATCGAGGACCTGCTTGGTCGCGACGCGGTCGAACTGGACTGGACGGCCATCCGCGAAACGCTCAGCGGCCGTCGCGTGCTGATCACCGGTGGTGGCGGCTCGATCGGTTCGGAGCTGTGCCGGCAGGTGGCTCGTCTGGGGGCGCAGTCGCTGACCGTGGTGGAGCAGAGCGAGTACAACCTGTACCGCATTGGCCAGGAACTGCGCGCCGAGTTTCCCGAGTTGATCTTCGACGGCGTCCTGGCTCGCTGTGGCGACCGGGTGGCCATGCGCAAGGTGTTTGCCGACCTGCAACCTCAGGTCGTGTTCCACGCGGCAGCGTACAAGCACGTGCCGATGCTGCAGGGGCAGCTTCGTGCAGGCTTCGACAACAACGTGCTGGGTACCTGCGTGGTGGCCGATGCCGCACGCGAGACGGGCGTCGAATGCTTCGTGCTGATCTCCACCGACAAGGCGGTCAACCCGACCAGCGTCATGGGCGCGTGCAAGCGCGTGGCCGAGATCTACTGCCAGAACCTCAATGCGCAGACCACCACCCGTTTCATGACGGTGCGCTTCGGCAACGTGCTGGACTCGGCCGGATCGGTGGTGCCGCTGTTCCGGCGGCAGATCCGTGCAGGTGGCCCGGTCACCGTCACCCATCCCGAGGTGTCGCGCTATTTCATGACGATTCCCGAAGCCTGCCAGCTGATCCTGCAGACTGCGAGCATCGGCACGGGCGGCGAGATCTATGCCCTGGACATGGGCGAGCCGGTGAAGATCCGCGACCTGGCCGAGCAGATGATCCGCCTGGCCGGCAAGAAGCCCGGCAGCGAGGTCCCGATCGTGTACACCGGCCTGCGCTCTGGCGAGAAGCTGTTCGAGGAATTGTTCCATCCGCTGGAAAACTATTGCGCGACCACCCACGCCAAGATTTTTCTGGCCCAGCACCGCGAAGTGTCGTGGGAGCTGCTGCAATCCCTGCTGAAGAAGGCCGCCGAAGCGGTGGACGCCTTCGATGAGGAAGAACTTCGCCGTTGCGTGTCCAGCCTGTTGCCCTCGTTCCGCTGGAGCGAGTCGGCGCAGCCGGACAACGTGGTGTCCATCCGTCGTGCCAATCCGGAGATCAATGAGTGAGCAAGCCTCTGCGCAAAGTGGTGTTCCCCGTCGCCGGCCTCGGCACGCGCTTTCTGCCGGCGACCAAGGTCGTCGCCAAGGAAATGCTGCCGGTCCTGGACAAGCCCCTGATCCAGTACGCCGTCGACGAGGCTGTCGATGCCGGCGCGGACACGCTGATCTTCGTCACCAATCGCTACAAGCACGCCATCGCCGACTACTTCGACAAGGCCTACGAGCTGGAGTCGAAGCTGCAGGAAAAAGGCAAGGCCGAACTGCTGGCGCTGGTGCAGGGCACCCTGCCGCGCAACGTCCGGGCGATCTTCGTGACGCAGCCCGAAGCGCTCGGCCTGGGCCACGCCGTGTTGTGCGCCAAGCCCGTTGTCGGTGACGAGCCGTTCGGCGTGGTGTTGCCCGATGACCTGATCTGGAACGGCCCCGGCAAGGGCGCGCTGCGGCAGATGGCCGAACTGGCCGATGCGCAGCAGGCCGGCGTGATCGCGGTCGAGGAAGTGCCGCACGACGAGACGGACAAGTACGGCATCGTCGACGCCACCCCGATCGATGAGCGCAGCGCGCTGATCCGCAGCATGGTCGAGAAGCCCAAGCCGGCAGACGCCCCGTCGAACCTGGCCGTGGTCGGTCGTTATGTGCTGCCTGGCCGGATCTTCCAGTTGCTGGAACAGACCACGCCGGGGGCAGGGGGCGAAATCCAGCTCACCGACGCGATCGATGCCTTGCTCAGGGAACAGGGCAAGGTGCTGGCGCATCGTTTCGAAGGCATCCGCTTCGACTGCGGCAACAAGGCCGGACTGGTCCGCGCCACCATGCACATGGCGATGCAGGATCCGAAGCTCGCTCCGACGGTCCGCGCGTTCCTCGAACAGCTTTGAGCGTTACCGCGCCCGCGTCTGCACCGGCCAGGTCAGCAGCGCGGGCATGGGCCACGGCCTCGGCATGAATCAGGTTTCCCTTCCTTCGTACTACCGCGCCACGGCGACGCCTTACCCGGCGTACGCCCCGTTGCAGGGCAGCGGACGTGCCCGGGTGGCGATTGTCGGTGGCGGCTTTGCCGGACTGAACACGGCACTCGGACTGGCCGAGCGCGGTGTCGGCGAGGTGGTGCTGCTGGAGCGCGAACAGATCGGTTTCGGCGCCTCCGGTCGCAACGGCGGTTTCGTGTTCGCCGGCTATTCGCTGGGCGAGCAATCGCTGCTCGATCAGCTGGGCGAGGCGCGCGCGCAGGCCATTTTCCGGCTCACCACCGAAGCGGTGCAGCGCATTCGACGGCGCATCGCCGACTACGCCATTCCCTGCGATGCTGTCGACGAGGGCGTGATCTGGGCCAACTGGTTCCGCGATCCCGCGGTGTTGCGCCAGCGCCAGCAGTTGCTGGCCGGGCACTACGGCGTGCAATGGCAATGGCTGGCCGAGGCGGAACTGCGCCAGCGCATCCACAGCGAGCGCTATCACGATGGCCTGTATGAGCGTGACGCGCTGCACCTGCATCCGCTCAACTATGCGATCGGGCTTGCCGCGGCCGCAGCCGGAAAGGGCGTGCGCATCCACGAGCACAGCGGTGTCCGCAGCCTCGAACGCGAAGGCCTGCAATGGCGCTTGCGCACCGCGCAGGGCGACCTGCTGGTCGACCAGGTGGTGCTGGCCTGCGGCGGCTACCTGGCGGGCCTGCAGAAGCCGATCGACCGGGCGATCCTGCCGATCGCCACCTATGTGATGGTGACCGAACCGCTGGGGCCACGCATGGACGACTGCCTGGCCACCCGTGCCGCGGTCTACGACAGCCGTTTCGCATTCGACTACTACCGCGCGCTGCCGGACACCCGATTGCTGTGGGGCGGCCGCATCTCGATCCGCAACCGCTCGCCCCAGGCGGTGCAGCGGATGCTGACGAAAGACCTGCTGCGGGTGTTTCCCCAATTGCACGGGGTGAAGATCGACTACGCGTGGTCGGGCCTGATGAGCTACGCGCGCCACCAGATGCCGCAAATCGGCGGCAGCGACAACGGGCTCTGGTGGGCACAGGCGTTTGGCGGCCATGGCCTGGCGCCGACCTGCGCGGCCGGCGAACTGCTGGCGGCGGCGATCGCCGATGGCGACCAGGGCTGGAAGCAGTTCGCCGACTACGGCCTGGGCAGCACGCACCGGCCGTTCGGTTATCTTGGTGCGCAGGCGACCTACTGGTGGCAGCAGGGCCGCGACTGGTTGAAGACGAGGCTGGAAGGATGAGCGAAGCAGGGCAGGGTGAAATCAGCTGGGCCGATTTCGAGAAGGTGCGGATCGTCGCCGGTACGGTGACACGGGTGGAAGCGTTCCCCGAGGCGCGCAAGCCGGCCTGGAAAGTGTGGGTGGATTTCGGCGGGTACGGCGAGAAGAAGACCAGCGCGCAGATCGCCGCGCTGTACAGCGCCGAGCAACTCGTGGGCCGGCAGGTCGTCGGCGTGATCAACTTTCCCGAAAAGCAGATCGGCCCGTTTCGTTCGCAGTTCCTGCTGACCGGGTTTCACACCGACGACGGGGTGGTGTTGACCGCCGTCGAGCGGCCGGTGCCGAACGGTACGCGCCTGGCCTGAGTCGTCAGCGGTCCAGCCAGACCTCCAGCCCCTGCGCATTGAGTTCGATGTCCATGCCCAGCAACTGGCGCAAGCTGCTGCGTCCGCGGTTCCAGCCGTGCGCTTCGGCGCGGGTGGCGTAGAGATCGGTGAGCGATTCCATCAACGCGGCGTGTCGGTCAGGTTGGCCGTGCGCCGCGCGGGCCAGCGCGACCATCGCGTCGATCTGCGTGTGCAGGTCGGTGGCCAGCCGCTCCACTGCCTCCACCCGGCCGTAGTGGGTGAGGTACATCGCCTCGGGGCGCAGCGCGATCAGTCGCTCGATCGAGGCATGCAGCGCTTCCGGGTCGAACTGCACCGGCGAGGTGGTGGGCAGGATGAACGGGCCCTGCGCCGTGTCGAAATCGCGATACGACAGGCCGAATACGTCGCCGGTGAAACAGATGTTGGCACGCTCGTCGTAGACGGTGAGGTGGTGCTTCGCATGGCCCGGAGTATCGATGCACGACAGCGGCCGCCCGGCCAGGTCCACCACGTGCCCGTCCACCGCCTCGATCACCCGTTCGGCCGGAATGGGCCGCAGCCGGCCGTAGGTCTGTTCCATCACCGCCTCGCCGTAGACGGCGCTGGCGCCGGCCCACAACACCGACGGATCGACCATGTGGCGTGCCCCGCGCGGATGCACCACCAGCTTCGCGTTCGGCAGCTGCGCGATCAGCTCGCCGGCACCGCCGGCATGATCCAGATGCACGTGGGTGAGGATCAGCCAGTCGACATCGGCTGGCGTGATGCCGGCGCTGCCCAGTGCATCCAACATCCGCGGCACCGCGAAGTTGGTGCCGCAGTCGATGAATGCGCCGCGACCGTTCTCGACGACCAGGTAGGCCGCGTCGAACCGTGGCCGCACGAAGCCGGTGTCGATGGTGTGGATGCCGTGTTCTGCCATGCCTGCCTCGCGATCGGTGGGTTCCGCGAGGGTAGCAAGTTGCCGGGGCCCGGGCACGATCGCCCGGGTTGATTCCGGTGAATCCGGCCAGCAGGCAAACTGCGGTAGGCTAGCTGCCAATGAGGGGATCGGGGGACTCCGTCAATGCGCTGCCTGCTCGTGGTTGCGTCACTGCTGCTGGGAAATGCATGGCCGGTGCTGGCGGCGGAGGTCACCGTCCACCTCGACGATGGCCGCGGCCATGCGGTGAGCGATGCGGTGGTCATGCTGATCCCGGATGCGGCTCCGGCTGCGGCAGCCGCGCCCCCGGCACCGGCCACCCACGTCGTCGACCAGCGGGACGAGACCTTCGTTCCCTACGTGCAACTGCTGCGCCCCGGCGACGAGGTGGTGTTCCGCAACAGCGACAGCACCCGCCATCACGTCTATTCGTTCGCCGCGATCAGGACGTTCGAATTCGTGCTGCGGCCGGGGGAAAGCTCGCCGGCCCTGGTGATGGACAAGAGCGGCATCGCCGCGGTGGGCTGCAACATCCACGACCACATGATCACCTACCTGTTCGTGTCCGCGGTGCCGGCGATCGCGCTGTCCGGTGGTGACGGCAACGCCACCATCGGCCATCTGGCGCCGGGTCGCTACACCGCGCACGTCTGGCACCCGCAGTTGCATCCCGGTCATCCGCAACCGAGCCAGAGCGTGACCATCGGTGGTGATGCCGACATCGGGCATCTGGATTTCACGCTGTCGCTGATGCCCGATCCGCGCATGTTCATGGATCGCGAGCACCTGGACTACTGAGCCGACCATGCGCACCATGGGTTTCCGCCTTCGCCTTGCGCTGTTTTTCGTCGCCACCCTGGTGACGGTGCAGCTGCTGACCGCCGGCCTCGTCTATGAGGTGACCCGGCGCGCGCTGGTGACCGAGGGCGAGCGCCAGCTGACCGCCAACGCGCAGGCATTCGTGGCGCAGATGGATGACATCTCGGCGCGGATCGGCGGCAACGTCGAAGTGCTGTCGCTCGACTACGCGCTGCGCTCGGCCATCGCCGAACGCGATCGCGGCACCGTGTTGTCGGTGCTGCGCAACCACGGCCGGCGGGTGGGCGCCTCGCGCATGCTGCTGATCGGCCTGGACGGAACGGTCGAGGCCGATACTGCCGCCACCTCGAGCACGCCGCAGCGCTTTCCGTTTCCCGACCTGATCGATGACGCCTATGACCGGCGCACTGCGGCGGTGGTTGCGCTGGACGGCAAGGCGTCGTGGATGGTGGTGGTGCCGATCTACGCGCCGCAGCCGGTGGGCCTGGTGGTGGTCAACGTGCCGCTCGATGACGTGCTGCTGGCGCACATGCAGCGGCTTTCCGCCTTGCCACGCGACATCGAGCTGGCAACGCAGAGCGCACCGGGGCGCTGGGACGTGGTGGCGCGGGGCGATCGCCACACCGGGCTGGTCGACAGCCTCGCCAGCGCACATCGCGGGCTGCCATGGAAACCGCTGCTGACCGAAGTCGACGGCAAGGAATACATGGTGCTGGCGCAGCGCCTGAAGCAGCCGAAGCAGGGCGCGCCGGTGGTGGCGGTGCTGGGCTATTCGCTGGACGACGCGTTGAGTCCGTTCCGCTCGATCGCGATCGCGTGGGCGACCCTGCTGGCGCTGGGCCTGGGCGTGGGCCTGCTCGGCGCGTGGTTCACCGCGCGCAGCGTGTCGCGCCCGGTCGAGGCGCTGGCCGCCGCGGTGCGACGCATCGGTGCGGGTGATTACCGCACTCCGGCCGGCACCCGGCGACATGACGAAATCGGCCAGCTGGCCGGCGCCTTCGACGCCATGACCGAAGCGGTGCGCCAGCGCGAGCTGCGTATCCGCCACCAGGCCATGCACGACAGCGTCACCGACCTGCCCAACCGGCTGGCCGCCGAAGCCAGCATCGATGAGAGCCTCGGCGGCCAGGCGGGCGGGGGTGCACTGCTGATGGTCGGCCTGACGCGGGCCCCGGAAATCATCAAGACGATGGGGCACGCCCTGTGCGACCGGCTGATGCGCGACGCCAGCGAACGCATTCGCCGGGTCGCGATGGATGCCTTCCTCGCCCGCACCAGCGACACGCAGTTCATGCTGTGGCTGCCGCGCGCCGGGCAGGACGCCGCGATCGCCGCCGGGCTGCGCGTGCTCGACGCACTCAACGAGCCGTACCAGGAAACCGACGTCAGCATCGACCGGCTGCCGTCCGTGGGCATCGCGATGGCGCCGGCCGATGGCCGGCAAGCCGACACGTTGCTGCGCCATGCCGAGGTGGCCCAGTTCGCCGCCGCCGGTTCGGCCAGCGCGCTGAGTTTCTATGACGCGGCCACCGACCCGCATCGGCCCGAGCGGTTGTCGCTGATGGGGGACCTGCGCGAAGCACTCGACCGCGACGGCCTGCTGCTGCACTACCAGCCCAAGTTCGACCTCGCCAGCCAGCGCACCGACGGCGCCGAGGCGCTGCTGCGCTGGAACCACCCGCGACGTGGCTGGGTGGCGCCGGACACGTTCGTCGGCATGGCCGAGGAAACCGGCAACATCCATCGCGTCAGCCGCTGGGTGCTGGCCAGCGCGCTGGCGCAGGTTCAGCGCTGGATCGAACGTGGGCTGGCGCTGCACATCGCGGTGAACCTGTCGACCCGCGACCTGGAGGATGCCGAGTTGCCGGCGTGGATCGCCGCGCTGCTGTCGATCCACCGGGTGCCGGCATCCTGCCTGACCGTGGAAGTGACCGAGCGGGCCGTGATCGGCGAACCGGACACGGCGATCCGCATCCTGCGGGGGCTGGCCGAGCAGGGCATCGGCATCGCGATCGATGATTTCGGCGTGGGCCAGGCCACCTTCGCCTATCTGCGCCACCTGCCGGTCAGCGAACTGAAGATCGACCAGATGTTCGTCAGGCACCTGGCCACCGATGCGAACGACCGGATCATCGTGCGTTCCATCGTCGAGCTGAGTCACCAGCTGGGCTATCGCGTCACCGCCGAAGGCGTGGAGGACCAGGGCGCGCTGGATTACCTGGCCGCGGTCGGCTGCGATCATGCGCAGGGCTTCTTCATCGCCCGGCCGATGCCGGCCGAGGCTTTCGCGACCTTCGTCGGCGGACAAGCCGGGCAGGCCGCCGGGGGATCGCGACGATGAGGCGTCGGATATTTCTGTGCTGCCTGCTGGGCCTGTACGTGCCGGCGGGTCTCGCCCAGGATTTCAAGTTGCATGCATGGCTGGACGGACGCCTGGTCGCTGCACCCGCCGAAACCAGCTGGACCCACGGCGGTCTGGGCAAGACGCGTTTCGGCGGTGGCGGCGTCGATGCCCGCTTCGGCGGTGCGGGCGTGGTCGGCACCGCCCAGTTCACGCCCGCGCTGATGGCGCTGGCCTCCGTCCAGTGGCAGGACACCGACTACGCCACGCTGGACACGATCGAGGCCTACCTGCGCTACCGCCCGGTGTCGCTGTCGCGCTGGCGCTGGTCGCTGCAGGCCGGCGCCTTCCTGCCGCCGATCTCGCTGGAGAACGATGCGATCGGCTGGACCAGCTCGTGGACGCTCACGCCCTCGGCGATCAACAGCTGGGTCGGTGAGGAATTGCGCGCGACGGGCGCGGAGGGCCGGCTCGAATGGCGCGGCGACGACGCCAGCTGGGAACTGCGCAGCGCCCTGTTCCAGCGCAACGATCCGGCCGGCAACCTGCTGGCCGTGCGTGGCTGGTCGCTCAGCGACCTCACCTACGGGCTGGGCAGCCGCCTGCACGAGCCCGACGCGGTGGTGCGCCGAAACGGTGGCCAGCCGCCGGGACGCTACGATCCGTTCCAGAACATCGGCCATCGCAGCGGCTGGTACGCGAACCTGGACTGGCGAACGTCTGTCGGCGGCAGGCTGAGCCTGATGCGTTACGACAACCGCGCCGATCCGGCCGCGCACAGCGACAGTGGCGTGTTCGCCTGGCACACCTGGTTCTGGAGCCTGGGCGCCTCGGCCGACACCGGCCCGATCCGCTGGATCGCCCAGGCGATGGACGGCGCCACCGTGATCGAGCCGGTGGACGGATTGCAGTTCGAAACGCGCTTCCGCTCGGCCTTCCTGCTGGCGGGATGGAACCGCGGGGCATGGCGTCCGGCATTGCGCATCGAGCACTTCAGCACCCGCGAACTCGCCGCCGCCGTGGGCACCGGCCAGGGCGAGCACGGCAACGCCGTCACCGCGGCGCTCAACTGGCGCCCGCGCGACTGGCTGCGGTTGAGCGCCGAGGTGCTGCGCATCGACAGCGTACGTAAGCAGCGCGTCGAGGCGGGGCTGGCACCAGCGTCGGCGGTCACCCAGGTGCAGCTGGGCGTGCGGCTGATCTACTGAGAGGTTGTGAGTTTTACAACCTCTCAGGTCGGCCAGGCACGGCCGACCGCGGATCGGTCACGCCAGTGACTGATTCGCGTGAGCGAGTCCGGGCGTGTACCGGACTCGCGATAGAAGAAAACCACAGGACGTGGTTTTCTTCACAGGCTCTGAGCGGCTTCCGCGAGATCCTCGCCCGGCATGCGGGAACCTCCGGCGCATGACTGCATCCGATCCATGACGATCCGCTTCATCCATGCCATGCCACGAGGGGAGAACGACATGTTGCTCTATGCAGTCCTGATTTTTGCGGTGGCCGCCATCGGCGGCCTGGTGCTGGCCTCCAGCGTGCTGCGCGGCAAGCTGGCGCCGTGGGCGATCTCGGCATTGCACGCCTTGCTGGGCGCCAGCGGCCTGGTGCTGCTGATCCTGGTCGCGCTGCAGGGCGCGGCGCCGGGACGGCTCACTGCGGCGCTGGCCTTGCTGGTGCTGGCGGCACTGGGCGGCTTCTTCCTCGCTTCGTTCCACATGCGCAAACAGGTGGCGCCGAAAGCCGTGGTGCTCGTGCATGCCGGCGTCGCGGTGGTCGGCTTCCTGACCTTGCTCAGCCTGCTGCTGGGCTGAGCGGCCATGCGCCATCCGCTACACCCCGCACTGGTCCATTTCCCGATCGCCTGCTGGTCGCTGGCCACGGCGGCGGATCTGGCCAGCCTGGTCTGGGGTGAGCCGGCGTGGCATCTTGCCGGCGTGTTGCTGGTGGCGGGGATCGGCTTCGCGATACCCGCCATGCTGGCCGGTTTCCTGGAGCTGGCGAAAGTCGCCGCGGACCACCCGGCGATCCGCGACCTCAACCGGCACATGATCGCGGTGATGAGCGCACTGTCCTGCTATGCGGCCAGCCTGTTCCTGCGCCTGCAGGGCGCCCGGCTGACCGAACCGGGCGTGCCGGCGATCGCGCTGAGCGTGCTGGGTTTCGTCGCGCTGGGCGTGGCCGGCTGGCTCGGCGGCAAGCTGGTGTATGGACACCGGCTCGGCGTCACTCCGCCGTCGGCGTAGTGGTCCGCTTTGCCTTCACCGGTCGGGGCACGCGCCACAGGTACCACGCCGCGGCCGTGCGATGCGGGCTCCACGCCTGGCCGATCAGCGCCATCGCCTTCGGCGTCGGCGCCGCGTCGAGCGACTTCAGCAGCCGGTAGCCTTCGCGCACGCCGAAATCGTCAGCCGGCAGGATATCGGGCCGGGCCAGACTGTAGATCAGGAACATCTCCACGGTCCACCGACCGATGCCCTTCAGCGCGCCCAGGCGGGCGATGAGCTCGTCGTCGGCGAGCGCCTGCGCGGTGGCGAGGCCGGGCACCACGCCTTCCAGCGTGGCCGCGGCGATGCCCCGGATCGTCTCGATCTTGCGCGCCGAGAAACCACAGGCGCGCATCGCGTCGAAGCTGGCGTCGAGCAGTTGCCGCGGCGACGGAAACGCCGACCGTGGATGCAGGGTGAGCAGGCGGGCGACGATCGCATCGCCGGCCTTGACGTGCAGTTGCTGGTAGGCGACCGCGCGCACAAGCGCCTCGTACGGTTCGCGGGCGGGTTTCGGTTCGTGCCCGCAAGGACCGAGTTGCGCCACCAGTTGCGCCCAGTCGGGGTCGATCGATGCCAGATGTTTCGATGCATCGACGGATGCCGGCTTGCGGCCTTTCATCGGGCGAACTCCCTGGCTAGCCGGCGCGGCGAAAGGTGAGGTTGATGCGGCATTCGCCCAGCGCTTCGTGATGGTTCGGCTTCAGTGGCAGCACGCCGTGATGACGCAACCGCGCCGGGCCGCCCCACACGACCACGTCGCCGTGAGCCAGCGGCACCCGCATCGCGGCGTCGCTGCGTTGATCGCCACCGAACAGGAATATGGCGGGAATGCCCAGCGACACGGAAACGATCGGCTGGCCGAAGTCGCGCTCGTCGCGATCCTGATGCAGGCTCAGCCGGGTGCCTGGCTCGTAGCGGTTGATCAGGCAGGCATCCGGCGCGAAACCGGCAAAGCCGGCCTGCGCGGCCGCGCTGGTGGCGAGCTTGCGGAACACGTCGGGCAGCGGCGGCCAGCGCTTGCCGCTGTCCGGATCGACCGGATCGTAGCGATAGCCGCGCCGGTCGCTGACCCAGCCCAGCGATCCGGCGTTGGTCATCGCCACCGACATGCGCAAGCCGCCGGGGGTGATCAGGTGGCGGAACGGCGCCTGCGCCACGATCGCATCGATCGCCTGCAGCAGCGGCGCCTCGTCGGCCAGCGCAAAGCCGCGCAACACCACCGCGCCCGCGCACAGGGACTCGTCGCGCCGCGGCGCCTGGATGCCGGCGAACAGGTCGGTGGTGATCATGTGGCGTCGTGGAAGATGATGCCCAGCGTGTGGCGATGGCCGCTGCGCAACCGGCTGACGCCATGACGCTGGTTCACCCGGTAGCTGCCCCGCGTGCCCTGCACCGGGCGCTGGTGCACCGCGAACACCACCGCATCGCCCTGGTGCAGCGGCACCACGTCGGCGCGCGACTGCATGCGCGGGCGCTGTTCGGTCAGCACGAATTCGCCGCCGCTGAAATCCCGCCCCGGCTCGGACAACAGGATCGCCACCTGCAACGGGAACACGTGCTCGCCGTAGAGATCCTGGTGCAGGCAGTTGTAGTCACCGGCGCCGTACTGCAACAGCAGCGGCGTGGGCCGCCGCTGGCCGGCGCCATGGCAGCGCGCGAGAAACGCCGCGTGGGAATCGGGATAGCGCACGTCGATTCCCATCGCCGCATTCCAGCGATTCGCGATCGGTGCCAGTCGCGGATAGATCGCGCCGCGCAGACTGGCCACGGTGTCCGGCAGCGGGTAGGCGAAATACTGGTACTCGCCGCGCCCGAAACCGTGCCGGCCCATCACGACACGGCTGCGGAAGATCGTCTCGTCGGCGTAGAGGCCGGCCAGATCGCGGCACTCCCGCGGCGACAGCAGGGCTTCGAGCATCGCAAAGCCCTGCGCGTCGAGGTCGTCCGCGACGTCGGCCCAGTCGAAAACCTGCAGTCGCGCAGCGGCGTCATCCGTCATCGCGTCAGGCATCGCGTTCATGCCTTGGCCTCGCGTGCGAGCAGGGTGCGCTTGCGTTCCACGCCCCAGCGATAGCCGGACAGGCCGCCGTCGTTGCGCACCACGCGATGACAGGGGATCGCCACCGCCAGCATGTTCGCCGCACAGGCACCGGCCACCGCCCGCACCGCCCTGGGCGAACCGATGCGCTGGGCGATCTCGCTGTAACTGACGGTGGCGCCGGCCGGAATGTCGCGCAGCGCCCGCCAGACCCGCTGCTGGAACGCGGTGCCGCGCACGTCCAGTGGCAGGTCGAGGCCGAGTGCCGGCGCCTCGACGAAACCGACTACCGTCGCCACCAGCTGCTCGAAGGCGCGATCGCCACCGATCAGGTTCGCCCTGGGGAAGCGGTCCTGCAGGTCACGGGCCAGGGTGTCCGGGTCGTCGCCGAACAGGATCGCGCAGACCCCACGCTGGCTCTGCGCGACCAGGATGGCGCCCAGCGAGCACTCGCCGATCGCAAAGCGGATGTCGTGGTCGACGCCGCCGGCGCGGTAGCTGGACGGCGTCATGCCGAGCAGCTGGTTCGAGCTCTCGTAGAAACGGCTGCTGGCGTTGTAGCCGGCGTCGAAGATCGCCTCGGTCACGCTGCTGCCGCGACCGAGTTCGCTGCGCACCCTGCTGGCGCGGTGTGCCGCGGCATATTGCTTCGGGGTCACCCCGGCGATGGCCTTGAAGATGCGGTGGAAATGGAACGGGCTCAGGCCGGTCGGTTTCGCCAGTTGCTCCAGCGTGGGCGCGGTCTCTGCGTTCTCGATCAGGCGGCAGGCCGCGGTGACCATGGCCGCGTGCTGCTCCTGCAGCGACAGCTGGTCGGGCTTGCAGCGCTTGCACGGACGAAAGCCGGCGCGTTCCGCCGCCGCGGCCGAATCGTGGAACGCCACGTTCTCGGGCCGGGCCGGGCGGGCTGCGCAGGAAGGGCGGCAGTACACGCCGGTGGTCCTGACCGAATAGAAGAAGCTGCCGTCGGCGCCCGCATCGCGCGCCTGCAGCGCGGCCCAGCGGGGGTCGCTCAGGGTGGCGGCGGCCTGTTCGGCGATTTTGTCGGCGGTTTTCATGGGCGTGCTCCCGAAGATTATCTCGTGCAGCCAATCTACGGGGCGGTGGTCGTGGCGGCACTCCGGGTCTTGCGGTCGAATTCCCGCGGCGGCGCGCGTGCGGGAGGTGGCGATTTACCGCGGGCGCGAACGCGTATACCTTCATCGAGTCGCCGCCACGCCACATCCGCGGCGACACTACTGTTCAGGGCCGGGGGTTCGCGATGACCAAGCAGGGGACGCGAGCGGGCAGGGATGCGCCAGGCACGGCGTCCCTGCGGTGCTGCGCCTGCGTGGTGGGCCTGATCCTGGCGCTCTGGGCCGGTGTCGCGGGCGCGGCCACGCAGACATTGTCCAGCGGCTGGCGCTTCCGCCTCGACCCGCATTCGCCAGCCACGCAGACCCACCCGGAAGCTGCGGGCTGGCGCGCTGCCCAGGTGCCGGGCAGCGTGCAGACCGACCTGCTGACGGCGGGCGTGATCGTCGATCCGTTCCAGCGCGGCAACGAGGCCGCGCTGCAATGGATCGGCCTGGCCGACTGGCAATACCAGTTGCCACTGGCGATCGATGCGGCGACCTTGCGGCATGACCACGTCGACCTGGTCTTCGACGGCCTGGACACGTTCGCCGACGTCTCGCTCAACGGCCAGCCGCTGCTGGCTGCGGACAACATGTTCAGGCGCTGGCGCGTGCCGGTGAAGGACGTGCTGCACGCGGGCAGTAATACGCTGCAGGTCACGCTGCATTCGCCGATCGCCCGGATCCAGCCCTGGCTGCTGAAACAGCCCCACGCCTTGCCGGGCGAATTCGATTCCGCGTTCGGTGACGAGCCGAAGGGCAGGCAGACGGCCAACTACGTGCGCAAGGCGAACTACCAGTATGGCTGGGACTGGGGCCCGCGCTACGTCACCGAGGGCATCTGGCAGCCGGTGCATCTGGAAAGCTGGGACGAACTGCGGCTGGCGGATTTCCACGTCGCCCAGCAGCACGTCGATGCGCAGGCCGCGCAATTGCTGGCGCAGTTCGATCTTCGTGCCGACCATGCCGGCGAGGCCGGGCTGCGGGTAACCTGGACGGCGCCGGACGGCAGCCAGCGCAGCACGACCCTGGCGACCTCGCTGACTGCCGGCGACAACCATGTCGAGCTGCCGTTGCGCATCGAACATCCGCAGCGCTGGTGGCCGGTCGGCTACGGCGAGCCGAACCTGTATCGCTTCCATGCCGAAGTGGTGGTGGCCGGCAAGGTCATCGCCAGCGCCGAGCGCGATACCGGGCTGCGCAGCGTGGAGCTGCGGCGGCAGCGCGATCGCTGGGGCCGCAGCTTCGCCTTCGTGATCAATGGCGTGCCGGTCTTCGCCAAGGGCGCCAACCTGATCCCGCTGGACAGCTTCCCCGAGCGCGTCACCGGATCGCGCCTGCAACAGATCCTGCAGTCCGCCCGCGACGCCAACATGAACATGCTGCGCGTGTGGGGTGGCGGCTATTACCAGAGCGATGCTTTCTACGCGCTGGCGGACCGGCTCGGCCTGATGATCTGGCAGGACTTCATGTTCGGCGGCGCGATCCCGCCGTACGACGCGGCGTTCCGCGAGAACACGAGGATCGAGGCCACCGAACAGGTCATCCGCCTGCGCGATCACCCGAGCATCGTGCTGTGGTGCGGCAACAACGAGGTGCAGACCGGTTGGGAGTCCTGGCCTGACCGCAAGCAGTTCGCCGAGGCGATCGGACCGGTCGAGCGGGCGCGCGTTGAGCAGGGCATGCGCACCCTGTTCGGCGAAACCCTGCGCGACGTGGTGCAGCGCCATGCGCCGGACGTGCCGTACTGGGCCAGCTCGCCCGGCACGGATTTCGACGGGCCGGCCAACGTGCCGGACGATGGCGACATGCACGTGTGGGACGTCTGGGCCGGCTCCGCTCCGATCGAGGACTACCTGAAGACCACGCCGCGCTTCCAGTCCGAGTACGGCCTGCAATCGTTCCCGGCGCTGGCCACCCTGCGCAGCTTCGCCGCACCGTCCGACCTGTCGCCGGAGTCGCCGGTGATGCGGGCGCACCAGAAATTCGACGGCGGCAACGGCAACCAGCGCCTGCTGTCCTACATCCGCAAGTATTACGGCGAGCCGAAGGATTTCGCGTCCTTCGTCTACCTCAGCCAGGTGATGCAGGCCGAGGGCATCGAGCTGGCCGCCGACCACCTGCGCAGCGCGCGGCCGCAAAGCATGGGCTCGCTGTACTGGCAGCTCAACGACGTGTGGCCCGGCGCCTCGTGGTCGAGCGTCGACTACTTCGGACGCTGGAAGGCGCTGCAGTTCCACGCGCGCCGTTTCTACGCGCCGCTGCGGGTGGCGCCGATCCGTCGAGGCGGACGTACCGAGGTGTTCCTGGTGTCCGACCGCACCGCGCCGCTGGACGCCCGGCTGCGCCTGCGCGTGATGGACATGGATGGACGGCTGCTGCACGAGCGCGTCGAGCCGGTGCGTCTGCCCGCGTCGAGCAGCACCCGCGTGGCGGAGCTGAATGATGCGGCGTTGCTGCAAACTGCCGATCCCCGTCGCAGCTTCGCCGTGTTCGAGCTGGTCGGGCAGGGCAGGACGCTTTCGCGTCACCTGCTGTATTTCGAGCCAGCGCTCGCGTTGCAGCTCCCCGATCCCGGCCTGCATGCCGAGCTGGCCGAAGATCATCAGGGCACCGTGCTGAGAATTCGTGCGAAGCGGCTGGCACGCGAGGTCTGGGTCGACTTCGGCTCGCTCGACGCGCAGCTGTCCGACAATGCGTTCGACCTGCTGCCGGGCGAGCAGGTCGAACTGCGGGTTGCCGGCACGGCCGACATCGCCTCGCTGCGCAACGCGCTGCGGGTGCATTCGCTGGTCGATGCCACCGCCCATGCCGCAAGCGCCCAGGAGAGTGCACGGCCATGATCACCACGCGCCGCGCGCTGCTGAAGTTGATGGCCGCCACCGCTGGCGGGATGCTGCTGGGGCGTGTGCCGACGGCGCGGGCCGCATCGCGCCACGCGAGTCACCGCCCGCCACCCGGCCAGCGCCGGTTTGCCAGCCCGGCCGTGGAGGCGCTGATCGCCCGCACCCGGGCAAAAATCGGCGATCCCGAACTCGCCTGGCTGTTCGAGAACTGTTACCCGAACACGCTGGACACCACGGTGCAGCTGGGCAGCCTGGGTGGCAAGCCCGATACCTTCATCGTCACCGGCGACATCGACGCGATGTGGCTGCGCGATTCCTCGGCACAGGTGTGGCCATACGTGTCGCTGGCAGCGCACGACGAAGCGCTACGCCGATTGTTCCGCGGGCTGATCCATCGCCACGCGCGGTGCATCTCGATCGACCCGTACGCCAACGCGTTCCTGCCCGATCCGCGGGCGAAGACGCCGCTGTCGTGGGCCCAGCACGACCTCACCGACATGCGCCCGGGCGTGGCCGAGCGCAAATGGGAGATCGATTCGCTGTGCTATCCGATCCGCCTGGCGCATGCGTACTGGCAGGCTACCGGCGATCGCCAGCCGTTCGACGACGACTGGCGCGCCGCGATGCATGCCGTGCTGGCGACGTTCCGCCAACAGCAGCGCAGGCATGGCCCCGGTCCGTACCGTTTCCAGCGGCCATCGGCCAACCCCACCGATACCCAGTTCCTCGGCGGCTACGGCCAGCCGACCCGCGCAGTCGGGCTGATCCATGCGATGTTCCGGCCATCGGACGACGCCTGCGTGTATCCGCTGTCCATCCCCGGCAACCTGTTCGCGGTGAGTTCGCTGCGCCAACTGGCGCGGCTGTCGATCGCGCTGCACGACGACCGCACCTTTGCCGGCGAATGCACCGCGCTGGCCGACGAGGTGGAACAGGCGCTGCAGGAGTTCGGCGTGATGCATGACGAGCAGGGCAACGAGATCTGGGCCTACGAAGTCGACGGTTATGGCAACCAGCTGTTCATGGACGATGCCAACGCGCCGGGGCTGTCGAGCCTGGCCTACCTTGGCTGCTGCCCCGGCGACAACCCGCGCTACCGGCGCAGTCGCGCACTGGCCTGGAGCCCGCGCAACCCGTATTTCTTCCAGGGCCGCGCGGCGCAGGGCATCGGTGGTCCGCACGAGGGCTTGCGCATGATCTGGCCGATGTCGATCATCATGCGGGGCCTGAGCAGCGACGACGACGGCGAGATCCGCCAATGCCTGCACTGGCTGAAGACCACCCACGCCGGCACCGGCTTCATGCACGAGGCCTTCGATCAGGACGATCCGGCACATTTCACCCGCGCGTGGTTCGCCTGGGCCAACACCCTGTTCGGCGAACTGATCGTGCAAGTGGCGGCGCAGCGACCCGAACTGCTGCGGCACGCATGAACCCCGAACACGCAACGGAGAACGCATCATGGTGACACGCAGACGTTTCCTGCAGGGCGCAGCCGCCCTGGGCCTGTTCGGCACCCGGCTGGAATCGCTGGCGGCGTTCGCGGCGCCGCGCGGCGGCCAGGCGATGTCGCCGGCGCCCGAGCCCGACGGTTTCGCCCGCCATGTGGATGTCTTCATCGGTACTGGCGGCCACGGCCACGTCTATCCCGGCGCCACCTTGCCGTTCGGCATGGTGCAGCTCAGCCCGGACACCAACGACGCCGGCTGGGATGCCTGCTCGGGCTACCACCAGGGCGATGGCTCGATCATGGGTTTCTCGCACACGCACCTGAGCGGCACCGGCGCCAGCGACATGCTCGACGTGCTGGTGATGCCGGCACAGGGACCGGTGCTGTTGCAGCCGGGCGGGCGTGGATTGCCGGACCTGAACTACCGTTCGCGCCACGACGGCGCCGATGTCGGCGAGCGGATTTCGCCCGATGCGATGGCGCAGCCCGGCCCGGGCTACCGCTCGACATACGATCAGGAACAGGCGCAGCCGGGCTACTACCGGGTGCACCTGAAGAACCACGACATCCTCGCCGAGCTCACGGCGACCCTGCGCACCGGACTGCATCGCTACACCTTCAACGGCGACGGCAGCGGCCACCTGCTGGTCGATCTCGCGCACGGCTACCACGACGACGCCGCGGTACCGAGCAAGGTCAGCGATGCGCAGCTGAAGCTGGTCGGCAACGACACCCTGGTCGGCGAGCGCCGCGTGCACCAGTGGGCCGGCGGCCGGCACATCCATTTCGCGATGAAGCTGTCGCGCCCGATCACCCAGGCCACGCTGTACAACGAAGATGCCGCCCTGCCGGCCGGCACCGGCGAAACGCGGGGTCGGCACCTCAAGGCGGTGCTGCACTTCGACGACATCGCCAGCGCGCCGTTGCTGGTCAAGGTCGGCATCTCCGGCGTCGACGTGGCCGGCGCGCTGCGCAACCTCGATGCGGAAGTGCCCGGCTGGGACTTCGAGCAGGTGCGCAAGTCGGCGGCCGCGACGTGGGAGCGCGAGCTGGGCCGCATCCGCATCGACACGATGTCCGAAGACATGCGCAGCATCTTCTACACCTCGCTGTACCACACCATGCTGGCGCCGACCCTGTTCAGCGACGTCGACGGTCGCTACCGCGGCATGGACCTGGCCGTGCACCAGCTGCCGCCGGGCGCCAACAACTACAGCACCTACTCGCTGTGGGATACCTACCGGGCGCAGCATCCGTTGCTCACGCTGTTCCAGCCCGATCGCGTGCCCGACCTGGTCAACGGCCTGGTGCGGATGGCAGGCGAAAGTCCCGATGGCCCGCCAGTGTGGCCGCTGCAGGGGGTGGAAACCGGTTGCATGATCGGCTACCACTCCGCCGCGGTATTGGCCGAGGCACATGCGAAAGGCTTCACCGGCATCGACTACGCGGCAGCCTGGCCGCTGTTTCGCCAGCGGGCGATGGACGACGACTACCGCGGCCTGCCGTACTACCGCAAGCTCGGCTACATCCCCAGCGACAAGGAAGGCGAGGCGGTCAGCAAGACGCTCGAATACGCCTACGACGACTGGGCCGTGGCCAGGCTGGCCGATGCCGCCGGCGCGCATGACGAAGCCACCCGGCTGCGCGAACGCTCGCGCAACTACCGGCACGTGTTCGACCGCCATTCGGGTTTCGTGCGGCCACGCGCGAAGGATGGCCACTGGCTGGAACCGTTCGACCCGCGTGGCATGGGCCACTCGAAGAGGTGGCGAGACTTCACCGAATCGAACGCGTGGCAGGCGACCTTCCTCAACCAGCACGACCTGTACGAGTACATGAAACTGTTCGGCGGCGAGCAGGCGTTCGAGCGCAAGCTGGATGAACTGTTCAACACCAGTTCGGCGCTGCCGGCCGATGCGCCGCCGGACATCGCCGGCATGATCGGCCAGTACGCGCATGGCAATGAACCCAGCCATCACGTGGCCTACCTGTACGCGTACACCGGCGCCCACCACAAGACCCAGGCACGCGTGCGCATGCTGCTGGAAAGCATGTACGAGGCGCAGCCCGACGGTCTCGCCGGCAACGAGGACTGCGGCCAGATCAGCGCCTGGTACGTGCTCGGCGCACTGGGTCTGTACGCGGTCGATCCGGTCAGCGCCAACTACGTGTTCGGCAGCCCGCTGGTCGATCGCGCGGAGATCGAGCTGGCCGACCGGCGCAGGCTGATGGTGCTGGCGCCGGGCAACGGACCGGACAGTCCGTACATCCAGTCGGTCAGCTGGAATGGCCAGCCGTGGAGCCGCAGCTGGATCAGCCACGCCGAGCTGGCCGCCGGCGGCACCCTGGAATTCCGGATGGGCGACACGCCCAACACCGCGTTCGGCGCGGCGCCGGCAGACCGGCCGCCATCATTCGGCGGAGCCGCCGTTTAGGTTCGCTGTCTGCCAGGTTGTGTCCGACATCCTCGACGGCGTCGATCCGGACACCGTCTTGCCGTGAATTCGATGGGGGCGCCCGGTTTCACGCCCGGCATCCCATCATGGCCGCGAAAGCCCGTTTGAGCGCATGCGGATCAGGTCCGCTGATGCACGGCGCCTAGCCATTACTTTTTTCACCTTCATGACCTTTGACCCTTAGGCCGACGTTCGGGCTGGCGTAGTCTGCGCGCCGTCGGCCGGTTGGGGGCGATCCGTGCATCAACTGGCCGAGTGGACGCTGAAACATTGCCTGTGACTGACCGTGACCGGTCAGTCCCACCATCGCATCAGGCTGTCCGGAAGTCCCCCATGAGTCCTCGGCAAAATTGCCGGGCAAGCTCATGTTCCATAGCTGTCACCCATAAAAGGAAGCCCCATGAAAACCAACACTTCTCACCTGAACAACCGCTCTTCTCGCCGCAACGCCTTCTCTGTTCGAAGCCTCGCAATTGCCGCTGTCATCGGGATTTGCGGTGTGGCAGGTTCTGCCACGGTTTATGCGCAAGCCACCGCAGGCAAGATCTTCGGTACGGCACCGGCCGGTGAGACCATCTATGCGAAGAGCGTCACGACAGGCTTCAAGCGCCACGTCCAGGCGGATTCCAAGGGGCGTTACAGCATCGGAGCATTGCCTGTGGGCGTCTATACGGTGACCTTGGAAAAGGACGGCAATCCCATCGAGAAGCATCCGAATGTCGGGGTGATCGTGGGACGGGGCGTCAAGGTCGACTTCGCTGATTCGGCAGCCAAGGAATGACGTGATGCGCGTCGTGACCGGGGGCTCGTCCCCTGTGGGACCCGAGCCTTCGCCGTACGCGATCACCTGAAGTCACATTGACCTTTGATTGCCCGACGCTGAAAGGCGTTGGGCAATCTCGTTTTACATGCAGGAGCACAAGTCATTCACTTTTCTTCCGACGTTTCGTCGTGACTTCCCGCTTTTCGTGGGTCGCTGTCGCCTCGTCAAATTAAGGCGGCCACCGATGTTGTATCGTTTGATCCGGCCACCACCCGTCCAGACGCACATGGACGGCTCGGAACCGGTGTTTGCCAAGGCAGGTCAACCGAAGCCTGTGTTCGATCCTGCGCACATGCCCGCAGGCGAAGGTCAGTCATTCAATTCATTCAGACGTAAACACGAAAAAACAGGGAGTTCCATGAAGAATCGCAGTCATCTCGGCACTCGCACCAATGGCCGCCGTGCGGGTTGGTCCTTGCTTGGCCTGTCCGTGGCAATTGCTGTCAGCGTGTCCGGAACGGCAGGAGTCACCGCTGCCCATGCCCAAGCAACTGTTGGCAAGGTTTTTGGCTGGGCGCCCGCGGGTGTCACCATCACCGCGCACAGCAACACCGGCGTCCATCGTCACACCACGGCCAACGACAAAGGCCGCTACACCATCGGAGCACTGCCCATGGGTGTCTACGAAGTGGCGCTGGAAAAAGATGGCAAGGCCATCGATACGCGTCCGAACATCAAGCTCACCGTGGGTCGCGGTGCGGAAGTCGATTTCGCCTGCGATCACGACCAGTGCGCGAAACCTTCCGGTAACTAGAGTTGCGTGCTTATCGCGCTGCGACAGTGCGATAAGCATCCGGAAAGGCATGGGGCATGCTTGCCCGTCGACTTGAGGTGACCGCCCGGTGCGCAAAGGCGCCGGGGTTCCGACCTGGAATATTCAGAGTTCGCTTTGCAGATTCACCAGTCGGTCGGCTTGTAGTCCTTGAGGAACTGCCCCCACACATGCTCGCCGGTGTTGATGCCGTGGATGATCGGGTCGACGATGCGTGCGGCGCCGTCGACGATGTCCAACGGCGGGTGGAAGCGTTCTTCCGCCACCTTCCTCGCGGCCAGCTCGGCCGGGTCCTCGTCGGTCACCCAGCCGGTGTCCACGCTGTTCATGTGGATGCCGTCGTTGTGGTAATCGGTCGCCGAGGTGCGCGTCATCATGTTGAGCGCGGCCTTGGCCATGTTGGTGTGCGGGTGCCGGGTGGTCTTGAAGTTGCGGTAGAACTGGCCTTCCATCGCCGACACGTTGACGATGTGCTTGTCCCGATTGGCCGTGCGCAGCATCAGCGGCTTCAGTCGCGCATTGATGATGAACGGCGCGATCGCGTTCACCAGCTGCACCTCCAGCAACTCCACCGACGGCACCTCGGCCATCAGCAGGCGCCATGAATTGCGCTGGCGCAGGTCGACCTGCTGCAGGTCCTGGTCGAGCCGGCCTTCGGGGAACAGGTGGCTCTGCGCCAGCAGTTCCTCCGGCAGCAGCGCCACCTGGGACAGCTCGGCGGCGCGGGTCAGGCCGGGAACGGACGAATCGTACCGGGCTGGCGCATCGCCTTGCGGCAGGATGTTCGAGCTGCGCAAACCCTCGTAGTGGCCGACCAGCTGGCGCACATGCTCGGGCATGTCGTGCAGCGCGGCGGTCTCGCCTTCCATCATGTGGGCGTAGAAGTCCGGCGGTCGGCGCACGGTCTGGCAGGCGTTGTTGATGATGAAGTCCAGCCGCGGTCGGGTGGCCACCAGTTCCTGGCAGAACGCTTCCACGCTGGGCGTGTGGCGCAGGTCCAGGCCGTAGACCTGCAGCCGGTGACCCCATTCGGCGAAGTCCGGTTCCGCCGCGTAGCGCGCCGCCGAATCGCGTGGGAAGCGCGTGGTGACGATAAGCTCGGCGCCGGCGCGCAGCAGTTTCAGGCCGGCCTGGTAGCCGATCTTCACCCGGCCTCCGGTGAGCAGGGCCACGCGTCCGCTGAGGTCGGCCAGTTCGTCGCGCTTGGCGTAGTTGAATGCGGCGCAGTCGGGGCACATCTGGTCGTAGAAGAAGTGCAGGGTGGCGTATTTCTTCTTGCAGACGTAGCAGTGCCGGGGCTCGATGGCTTCGCGCGGCTGCGCGGCATCGGCCTCCGGTGGGATGTCGTGCGGCTGGAACCCCTGCGGCGGGAACAGGTTGGCCGTGGTGAACACGGGGCGACGGCGCAGCGTGCGGATGCCGGTCTGGTTGAGTACCGATTCCTCCGCCTCGACCTTGCTGGCGTAACGCGCCTTTTCGGCCGCCTTCAGCTTGATCCGGCGCGCCACCGGGTCGGGGTGGTAGACCTGTGCCACGGCCTGGTGCAGGCGCTGGCGATCGTCAGCCGGCAGCCGATCCAGCAGCTCGCGATCCGCCGCTACCGATTCCAGCAGCTCAGCCGCTTCGCGCAGACGTTCCAGCAGGCGGGCATCGGTGTCTTCGGGCGGGGAGGCGGGGGGCACGTTCAAGGCGGTCATTCTTCGTCGGTCATCGGCAGGGAGGGGAGAGCACGCGGGGTGGCGTGCCGCAACCGCCTATTTTGCCTGTTTTTCCCCGCCAACCGGGAAATTCGGGGCGTTCGGGGCGTGCGATGTCCCCGATCCGACCCGCACGAGCTTCCAGCGATGGGAGCCAGCGCACATTTTGTTGGCGTGGTCGATGCAAGAGTGGCCCCGTAGTTGTCCAGGCTGGACGGCAGGTATTCGGGTGACGGGCGCTGGCAGAGTCGAGAGCCGTGGTCGCCCAAGCAGGCAGGGTTGTTTTGTGAGTTTGTCGATTTCTGCAAGTGCGCCAGTGCAAGAGGCCGCCATGGCCGATCCGTCCGTCGTATTGCCGACCATCAAGAGCGTGCTCGACAGCCTGCCGACCGCGCACCGCGCCCTGCCGATCGGGCGCCGGATCGTCGGCCAGGGCTGCCACGGGGCCGCCCGCAGTGACGAGACCACGCCACGCGTCCGTTTCGTCTATTTCCCGGCCGGGGCCGAGCATGACCGCCATGCCGCCTACCATCGCCATCTGATCACCGCCGAAATCCTGCTTGAGCGCGTACTGGCGGCCCACGCCGCCGGGCTGCGCTCGATGGCCCCGTCGCTGGATTACGCGGCCGAGGCGCGCGCCACGGTTCCGCCTCCGCCTGGCCTGTTTCATCGCGCCACGCTGGAACACCGGCGCTGGTACCGCGCCGACGGCAGCGCCCGCCCTGTGCCGCTGACGCAGGAGGCACTGTCCCTGCGGATGGCGGCCACCGACGAGTTGTCCATGCGGGAAGCCCGGGCCCGCACCGCGCAGCGTTCGCATGCTTTGCCGGCACGCGACCAGGCCTGGCTGGTGGCCCGCCGAGGCATTCCGCTGGGCCAGCGCCCGCTGAACCAGCCGGAGTGCCGCAGGCTGGCCGCTGCCCTCGACGGGATCTGGCAGGCATCCACAGGCAACTCGCACGTGGAACGGACCAACCGGCGGATCGCGCTGAGCGTGGTGGCCGTGCTGGGCAGCCTGCTGGATGAATACGTGGCCTCGCCCTTCCAGTGCGCCGCCTTGAGCGAGGCGTTCAACACGAGCCACCTGGCCCATCTGCGCCAGACCATCGCGAACTCGCGCCGGACCGAGTCGGCATCGGACAGCCTGCGGGCCGGTCCGAAGGCCTGGTTTGCCGCCAAGGCCGTCCGCATGCGCGCCGAACACCAGCTCGGCCTGTCGATGTCGCCAACGGCGTCCGCCAGCATCCGGCTGTCCGGCCGTGCCGTGGTGACCATGATCGGCGGTCGTCTGTACACCTTCATCGACGGTCGGCGCTCGGGCTCGCGCCGGTTGCCGTCCCTGCTGGCGGCGGACGCGCTGTCGGCCTGAGCCGATGGCCCAACGCGGAGCCCGACCGGGCCATTGCAGGGCCGAACAAGGCACGGATTACCGGCAAAGGCGTACCATGCGGCGCTAAGGATGGCGGCTGCAGGGAGGTGCTCGTCGTGTCCGATTCCCGACCCCTGGCCAGCGACGGTTCCACCGACGCGCTGTTCGTCGTGGTGTACGCGCGACTCAAGGCGATGGCCGCCCGACAGTTGTCGAACCGTCGCCAGGCCACCCTGGATACCACCGAACTGGTGCACGAACTGTACCTGCGCATGGGCCAGCGCGAGGCCCTGCATTTCGACCATCCCGCCCAGTTCTTTGCCTACGCCGCGCGCGCCATGCGCCACCTGCTGATCAACCGCGCCCGTGATCGCCTGCGCCTGTGCGCGGGCGGGCAATGGTTGCGCGTCACCCTCGACGACCAGGATCTGAAACTGGCGCTCGACACCGCCGAGCAGACGCTGGCGCTGGACGCCGCGCTGGACGCACTGGAACAGTCCGATGCCCGTGCTGCCCAGGTGGTGGAGCTGCGTTACTTCGCCGGGCTCAGCCTGGAGCAGGTCGCCGATACGCTCGGTGTGGCCCGGCGCACCATCGATCGCGACTGGCGCTTCGCCCGCGCGTTCATCAAGGCGCGCATGGGTTGAGAGGATGCCGGGGTTGAGGATGCCGAACCCGGCATGCCGCCGTGGTGGCGGCGAAGCGCAGCGGGGGGCGAGGTCGCAAACGGGGCATGTTCGGGGTTAACCGTGGCAAGGCATACCGTGGGGAGTTCGGCGTGGAGCCTGCAACGACAATACGCGACGTGTTCGAAGCGGCGCTTGGCCTGCCCGCCGCAGAGCGTGCGCGCCTGCTGGACGAGCGCTGTCCCGATCCGCTCCGGCGCGCGGAGATCGAACGCCTGCTCGCCGCCGACGCCACTGAAGGCGAGCTGCTGTCCACCGGCGACGCCGCCTGCGCCGCGCGGGCCATCGGCGACACCAGCGTCGCCCAGGCGCTGCCGGCCGGCAGCCGCATCGGTCCGTTCGAGCTGGTCGAGGTGCTGGGCGAGGGCGGTTCGTCCACGGTGTTCCGGGCCTTTCGCCAGGTCGATGGCGTACGCCAGGAAGTGGCGATCAAGCTGCTGGCGCGCGGCCTCTATACCGCCGACGCGCAGCGCCAGTTCCGCCGCGAGCGCGAGGCGCTGGCACGCCTGCGTCATCCCGGCATCGCCCGGCTGATCGAGGGTGGCATCACCGAGGCCGGCCTGGCCTATATCGCACTGGAGCTGGTCGACGGCCTGCCAATCACCCGCTATGCCAGCCAGCACCGGCTGGACTTGCGCCAGCGGCTGGTGCTGTTCCTGATGGTCTGCCGTGCGGTGGAGACGGCGCATCGGGCACTGATCGTGCACCGTGACCTGAAGCCTTCCAACGTGCTGGTCACCGCCGACGGCCACGTCAAGCTGCTCGACTTCGGCATCGCCATGCTGCTCGACGAGGATGCCGCCGAGCAGATCCATACCCAGCATCGCGCCTTGACACCCGCCTACGCGGCGCCCGAACAGTTCGCCCAGGAGCCGGTCAACGCGGCGACCGACGTGTATGCGCTGGGCGTGTTGCTGGACGAACTGATCACCGGGCAACGGCGCGCCAGCGCGGATGCCGGTACGCCATCGTCTCGGCTCAGCCCGGATACCGTCACCACGGCTTACGGCACCGTGCCGGCCGGCGTGTCGACGCTGCGACACAAGCTGCGCGGCGATCTCGACAACATCGTGCTGAAAGCCACCGCCAGCGAAGCGGAGCGTCGCTACGCCTCGGCCGGCGCGCTGGCCGAGGACATCGAGCGCCACCTGGACCGCCAGCCGGTGCTCGCCCATCCGCCGTCGCGGTGGTATCGCACCAGCAAGTTCGTGGCCCGCCATCGCGGTGGCGTCGTGCTCACCGCGTTGTTCATGGCGGCCGTCCTCACCTCGTTGTCGATCGCGCTGTGGCAGGCACAGGTGGCCCGCCAGCAGGCCGCACGCGCGAACATGGTGCGGGATTTCGTCGAGAGCCTGTTCGCGCCGGTGCGCTACGGTACCGCCCCCTCCGAACAACCCAGCCTGGACGAATTGCTGGCCCATGGCGTCGCGAAGCTCGACAACGCGCCGTCGATGGATGACGGCAGCCAGGTGGACCTGCTGGCGATGTTCTCGCGCCTGTACGAGGATCTTGGCGATGTCGCGCAAGCGCGGCAGCTGGCGAACCGGGCCGTCGCCCTGTCGGAACGGACGCTGGCGCCGTCCGCCATCGAATCGATCCGTGCGCTGACCGCCAGGGGCTACGCTGCGGTGCGCATGGAGGACTACGCCGACGGTGGCACCGACCTGCGGCTTGCCCACCAGCGCATGCTGGCACAGGGCATCCGCGGCGAAGCGCTGATCGACCTGCTCGGTCCGCTGGGCGCGGTCGAGAACAGCGAAGGCCATGGCGAAGCCGCGCTCGATCTCGCCCGCGAGGCGCTGGCCGAACGGATCGACAGCTGGGGACCGGACGATCCGCGGGTCGGCATCGGCTACAACGACGTCGCCTCCGCGCTGGAAGGCCTGGAACGCTACGACGAGGCGATCCCGATGTGGCGCAAGACGTGGCAGTTCGAGCTCGCGCATTTCGGACCGTCCAGCAGCCAGACGACGCTGGCGCTGGCCGGCCTGGCTTCGTCCAGCTTTCGCGCCGGCCACTGGACGCAGGCGCATGCACTGTTCGGGCAGGCCCTGGCGATGTACGCCCGCAACGGCAACGCGCCCCAGCTCACCCAGGTGTATGCGGCGCAGAAAGCTTGCGTGCTGGAAGGGTTGCGCGCCGATCACGCCAGCGCGCAGGCGCGTTGCGGGCAGGCGCAGGCCTGGTCGGCCGCTGGCTTCGGCGCGGACACCGCCCTGCATGGCGACTCACTGGAAGCCACGGCGTTCGGCGAGGTGGAGGCAGGCGATCTCGTCGCTGCGCGCAAGCTGTTCGACGCGGCCCGCAAGCTGTACGGCAGTGACCCGGCCAACCGCATGCGGATCGGCCGGGTGGACAGCGAGCTGGCCGGCATCGCCCTGCTGGAAGGCCAGCCTGCCGTGGCGCGCGAGCTGCTGCCCGAGGCCATCGCCGGCCTGCGCACGCGCAAGTACCGGATGCCGCCGTTGATCGCCGAGGCGCGCCTGCTGCTGGCCTGCACCCGGACGCCCGCCACGCCGTGTCCGCCCGACCTGCAGGCGACGGTCGAGCATGACCTTGCTGCGGTGGCGTCGCGCAACGACCCGCAACTGCTGTGGGTGCACACGCTGCTGGCGCAGGTCGAGCTGGCGCATGACCAGGCCGGCGCGGCAAGGGCCCGGCTGACAGCAGCGATTCCCCGTGCCGCCGGCGATTTGCCACCGGCGCATCCGCGTCGACTCGCGGCGCAGCTGTGGCTTGCCGTGGCCGCGGCGCGCAGCGGCGACTGCGCCGATGCCGAAGCGCAGGCCCGCGCTGCCAGCGCGACCATCCAGCTTGGCGGCCTCGCTGCACATCCCGAACTGGCCAGCGCCAGCACGCTGCTGCGCCACCCCCTGGCATCCTGCGGCCCGCTGCTGAACTGACCCGCGCTTGCAGCGTTCCACCCGTCGCCCCGCCTGGCCTGCGTGAACCACGCGTGGGCGTGTCGCAACTTGTCGCCCTTCGGTGTTCTCCGTCTTGCCACGACCACGCGGTCGGGCGGGGCAGGGGCTGCATCAACGACAAGCCAAGGGGGCAAACCGTCATGTTCCATCAGCGCACTTTCGTATCCGTCGCAGCCGGCCTGGTCCTGCTGGCGACCGTCGTCGGCACACCGGCGCAGGATCGACGTCACCAGCCATCACCGGCCAACACGCTGGTCACCGCCAACCCTTCGGGCTGGCTGCAGACCACCACGCCTGGTGGCAGCATCGACACCGCCAACCCGTTCTTCCAGAGCTTCGGGCCCAACGGTCGCACCTGCGATTCCTGTCATCGGCAGGCCCAGGGCTGGTCGATCACCCCGGACGAGCTGCGCCAGCGCTTCGCCAGGACCAACGGCAACGATCCGATCTTCCGCCTGGTCGATGGTGCCGTTTCGCCGCGAGCCGATGTGTCCAGCCTCTACGCGCGGCGCATCGCCTACTCCATGCTGCTCAACCGGGGCCTGATCCGCGTCGGCATGCCGATGCCGGCGAATGCCGAGTTTCGCCTGACCCGCGTCGATGATCCCTACGGTTACGCCAGTGCGAGCGACCTGTCGCTGTTTCGGCGCCCGCTGCCGTCGACCAACCTGATCTGGCTCACCGCGGTCATGTGGGACGGGCGTGAGACCGTCGCGCCGTTCAAGCCGCCGATGGATGCCGGCATCAATCACGAGGACATCATCGAGAGCCTGGCCTCGCAGGCACGCGATGCCATCCTCGGCCACGAGGAGGCCGCGGTGGCACCCGACGCCAGCGTGATCGATCGCATCGTGGATTTCGAGCTGCATCTGTTCACTGCCCAGCTGATCGACCAGGACGCCGGCAAGCTCAATGCCGAGGACGGCATGGGCGGCGCCAGCATCCTGGCGCAACAGCGCTTCTGGGTCGGCATCAACGATACCCTGGGCGGCGATCCCACCGGCGATGCCTTCGACGAGAAGGCGATGCGCCTGTTCGACGAGTGGAACGTCCCCGGCGCCCAGTTCAGCCACGATCGCGGCGAGCGGGCGCGGGCCGCGGTCGCCCGCGGCGAGCAGCTCTTCAACACGCTGCCGATCGCGATCAGCGGCGTGGCCGGGCTCAACGACGTGACCGGCCTGCCCGTCATCCAGGGCAGCTGCAGCAGCTGCCACAACGCGCCGAACATCGGCAACCACTCGGCGGCGCTGCCGGTCAACATCGGCATCGCCGACGCTAGCCGACGCACGCCGGACATGCCGTTGTACACGTTGACCAACAACGCCACGGGCAGGAGCGTGCAGACCACCGACCCCGGCCTGGCATTGCGTACCGGCAAGTGGGCCGACATCGGCAAGTTCAAGGGGCCGATCCTGCGCGGGCTCGCCGCACGCGCGCCGTACTTCCACAACGGTTCGGCCGCGACGCTGATGGACGTGGTCGACTTCTACGACACGCGCTTCAACGTGCACATGAGCGGGCAGCAGAAAAGCGATCTGGTCGCGTTCCTGTCGGCGCTCTGAACCCCCTTGCCCGGGCCGGCTAGCCCGGGCTGGCCGGGCAGCGGGCCATGTGCAGCAGCACGCCGGCCAGGCTCTTCAGGTCCTGCGCGTTGTGTGCCGCCACCCGCCGCAGGTTCCGGGCAGGGCCGCCGCGCAGGTAGGTGAGCCAGGCTGCCGGCGCCTCGGCGCCGGGCAGGTCGTCCTCGCGCACCACACCCAGCAGCTGGCGTTCGGCCGTGGCCAGGCGGCAGTCGGGCCACTGCCGCTTCCAGTGCCGTCGCACCGGATGCAGCAGATCCAGGTGAGCCAGGCCGGCCAGCGGATTGGGCAGGCGCGCCAGGCGATAGCGGGTCGCCAGCAGGGGTGCGTCGTAACACTTGCCGTTGTAGCTGACGAGCACGGTGTCACCGCTCAGCCACTCGGCGAACGTGCGCAGCATCGCCGTCTCGGCAGCCATCGTGGTGAGGGTGAGCTGGCGGATGCGGAAGCGGCCGTCGAGCCAGTCCGCGGCGCCGATCATGAAGGCGCGGGTGCCGGTACCGCCGGCCAGGCCGGTGGTTTCGGTATCGAAGTGCAGCAGGCGGTAGTGATGGACCGGCGCCATCCGGGCGAAGCCGGTTTCGACGACCGCCGGCGGATCGAGCCAGTCGACCAGGGCTTCGGTGTAGCGCAGGCCCGGCGCGATCTCGATGCCGGGCACCTCGCGGTCGCCGGACGAGATCGTGGCGGGGCCGCGCCTCATTTGCGCGTGACGCTGCAGCAGACGGCGTAGCTCGGGCGAGATCGCGCGATCGGTTGTCGCAATGCCTGCAGAAGGCGGACGTTGCGCGACGGGCGCGGAAGCTACGGAACCCGTCAGGCCGGCTGGCAAGTCCAGGTTCGGCGCACGGCTACCGACCTTGCCGGCCTCCGCCCGCAGCTTGCGCATCCGCGCGGCCAGCGCGCTCACAGTGCCACCAGCAAGGCCAGCACGCGCAGCGCCAGTGCCTTCGGCGTGCTGGCTGCCGCTTCGTCCGCGGCCAGCACCGGGCCGACACAGGCCGGGCAGCCGGCGCGGCAGTCGCAGCGTTCGATCAGGCTGATCGATTGCGCTACCAGATCCTCGCGACGCTGGAACAGCGGCTCGCTCTGGCCGATGCCGCCGGGGAAGGCGTCGTACAGGTAGACGGTGGGCGTGAACGGCGCACCTGGTGCCGGCGTGGCGGGTTGGCCGTCATTGCCGCGGATCTGGCCGCGGCCGCTGAAATCGGCGCTGACGAACCACGCACCATCGCCCGAGCCCACGGATTTCTGCAGGTCGCGCGCCTCGGCCATCACCGCCACGGTGGCCACGATGTGCAGCGCGTAAGCCGCGCCGAGGAAACCGTCCAGCGCCTGCTGGCGCTGTTCGAACGCGGCATCCAGCACCGCCTGCGGCAACTGCCACCACACCGCGGTGGTATGCAGTTCCTGATCGGGCAGGGTGACCGGGCCGTAGCCGATGTTCTCGTGCGAGTAGAAGCGGATCTTCTTGTAGCCGGGCACGCGGCGCACCACGTGCACCTCACCGTGGTGGGCCTGGCCGCAGCCGGCGTGCGAACTGTCGAAGCAGTCCAGCACTTTCAACCTGGTGTAGTCGATGGCGTCGGTGTAGTAGTCGACCTGGGTGCGGGTGACATAGGCCTTGCGGCCTTCCCAGTCCAGCTTCTCGACCTGGTAGGGCAGCGACTGGATCATGTGGATGGCGCCCTCGTACAGCGTCACCGCGGCGGCGGAGTAGTCGACCTCGGCAATGATGGTCTGGCGACCGTCGGTGCGATCGACCACCACGAAATTGCCGTCGGCGACCGAGCGCAGCGATACCGCGATGGCCGGGTAGCTGTCGGCAATCCATTCCCGGCGGTCGCCCTCGCGGTGCAGCACGCCTTCTTCACCCAGCAGGTCGAGCCAGGGGGTCGCCACTTCGGTGCCGAACATCTCGTCACCGATGAACGGCAGTTCGAACGCGGCGCAGCGGATGTGGTCAAGCAGGATCAGCGGCTGATCGGGCTGGATGCGCGCGTGCTCGGGCGTGGCGTCCTGGAAGAACTCCGGATGCCGCACCAGGTACTGGTCCAGCGGGTCGGAGCTGGCCACCAGCACGCCCAGGGCCGACTGCTGGCGCCGCCCGGCGCGGCCGAAGCGCTGCCAGGTGGCGGCGACCGATCCGGGGTAGCCGTTCAGCACCACCACGTCGAGGCTGCCAATATCCACGCCGAGCTCCAGCGCGGACGTGCTCACGATGCCGTCGATGCTGCCCGCACGCATCTCGCGCTCGGCGGCGCGGCGCTCCTTCGGCAGGTAGCCGCCGCGATAGGCGCGGATACGCGGCGGCTTGCGCGGGTCGTGGTCGAACACGTCCTTGAGGTATCTGGTAAGCACCTCGACCATGCTGCGCGACTGGGCGAATACCAGGGTCTTCAAGCCCGACTTGATCGCCAGCCTGGCGATGCGGTTGGTCTGCGAGCGCGCCGAGGCGCGCAGGCCCAGATCGGGATTGATCACCGGCGGGTTCCACAGCAGCACGTGCTGGTCGCCGGTGGGCGCGCCGCTTTCGGTGATCGCGGTGACCGCGTCCTCGATCAGCGCCTCGGCGTGCTCCTGCGGGTTGCCGATGGTGGCCGAGCACAGGATGAACTGGGGAGTGACACCGTAGAACGCGCAGACGCGTTTCAACCGTCGGATCACATTGGCTACATGCGAGCCGAACACCCCGCGATAGGTATGCACCTCATCGATCACCACGTAGCGGAGGTTCTCGAAGAACTGCGCCCACTTGGTGTGATGGGGCAGGATCGCCTGGTGCAGCATGTCCGGGTTGCTGACCACGATGTCGCCATGCAGGCGGATCGCCTGCCGCGCATCGCCGGGCGTATCGCCATCGAAGGTGAACGCCTTCACGCCCAGCTCGCCAGCCTTGTTCAACTCCAGCAGCTCGGCCACCTGGTCCTGCGCCAGCGCCTTGGTCGGGAACAGGTACAGCGCCTTGGCCTTGTCCTGCATCGCCGCGCTGATCACCGGCAGCGTGTAGCACAGCGACTTGCCCGAGGCGGTGGGTGTGACGATGGCCACGTGCGCGCCCGATTGCGTGGCCGTCCACGCCTCGGCCTGATGGCTGTAAAGCTGCTCGATGCCCCGCGTGTGCAGGGCTTGCGCCAGTGCCGGCGGAAGATCCGCGGGCAAGGGCGCGAAGCTGCCCTCGCGAGCGGGCACCACGAAGGCGCCGGTGATCCGCGCCGCGTAGCGCTTCGACAAGCGCTGGGCCAGCGTGCGGCCATCGCCGGGATCGCGCAGGACGAGGTCATCGGTGGCGTAGCGGTCGGGCAGTGCATTCATGGTCGGACATCCGCAAAAGGTCTTCGCGGATTAGGCCGGTGCGTTGTCTCACTGCATGAGATGAAGCCATTCGTCTGCCGCCATGGCCGGCGAGCAGGCAGTGTATCGCTTGGGTCTGCTCAGATCCCCGGGCAACGATGCCACCACCAAGCGTAGGCTCGCCATCGGACTCAGCCCGGCAGGATGTCCCGGATCCTGCGCCGCAACGCGTCCAGCGAAAACGGCTTGGTCAGCACGTGCATGTCCGGCTCGAGGTTGCCGTTGCCGACGATGGAATTTTCGGCGTAGCCGGTCATGAACAGGATCTTCAGTTGCGGGCGGGTGCTGCGTGCGGTGTCGGCCATCTGGCGACCGTTCATGGCGCCGGGCAGGCCCACGTCGGTGATCAGCAGGTCGATCGTCGTGCCGGTCTGCAGGATGCGCAGGCCGGCGCTGCCGTCGCCGGCCTGCAGGACGGTGTAGCCGGCGTCGGCCAGGACTTCGCAGACCAGTTCGCGGATCGAGGGTTCGTCCTCGACCACCAGCACGGTGTCGCTTTGCGGCGCCGCTTCGGCCAGGCGCGCCGGCTGCGTGGTTTCGGGGTCGACGGCGGCCTCGTGATGGCGGGGCAGGTAGATGCACAGGGTGGAGCCGATGCCCGGTTCGGAATGAATGCGCACCTGTCCGCCGGACTGCCGGGCGAAGCCGTAGACCATCGACAGGCCCAGGCCGGTACCCTGGCCGATCGCCTTGGTGGTGAAGAACGGGTCGAAGGCGCGGGCGATGATCTCGGGGGTCATGCCGCTGCCATTGTCGGTGACGCTGAGCGAGACGTACTGGCCCGCGTCGAGCTCGCAGGCCGTCGCCGCGCTCTCGTCCAGCGAGCGGTTGGCCGTCTCGATGGTGAGGCAGCCGCCGTCCGGCATCGCGTCGCGCGCGTTGATGCACAGGTTGAGCAGGGCGCTTTCCAGCTGCGGCGGATCGACCAGGCTGGGCCACAGGCCGTCGGCGCCGACCACTTCCAGCTGGATTGCCGGGCCGATGGTGCGGCGGATCAGCTCTTCCATGCCGGCCACCAGCCGGTTGACGTCGGTGGAGCGCGGATCGAGGGTCTGCTGGCGGGAAAAGGCCAGCAGTCGCTGGGTCAGCGAGGCAGCACGGCGCACCGCCGTTTCGCTGAGGGCCAGGTAGCGCGGCACGTCCTCGATCCTGCCCTGGTCAAGCTTTGCCCGCGCCGCTTCCATCGCACCCATGATGCCGCCGAGCAGGTTGTTGAAGTCGTGCGCCAGGCCGCCGGTGAGCTTGCCCACGGCTTCCATCTTCTGCGACTGGCGCAAGGCGGCCTCGGTGCGCGCCAGCGATTCGGCGGCTTCCTTGTCGGCCGTGATGTCGCGCGCGCTGCAGTAGATCCTGTCGTCCTCGGGAATGGCCACCCACGACAGCCAGCGGTAGCCGCCATCGGCGTGGCGGTAGCGATTCTCGAAGCACAGCGCCGGTTCGCCCAGCTCGATGGCGCGGGCGAACGCCAGCCGGTTGCGGGCCAGGTCGTCGGGATGCAGGAAGTCGAAGAACGGGGTGCGCGCGATGGTCTCCTCCGGCCAACCCAGCACCGATTGCCAGGCCGGGTTGGACTGCTCGAAGATGCCCTCGGCATTGAGCACGCCCATGAGGTCGGTGCTCAGCTGCCAGGTGCGTGCGCGACCGTGCATGCGTCGGGCCACCTGCAGTTCCAGGTCGGCATTGAGCGCACGCAGGCGTGCCTCGCTGGAACGCAGCGCGTTTTCCGCCAGCGCGCGTTCGGTGACGTCGGTGCCTTCGACGAAGATGCCGGTGACTTCGCCCAGCGCATTCCTGATCGGCTGGTAGACGAAGTCCAGGTAGCGCTGGCTGATCGGTGCACCCGGCGCCGGCTGCATCGCGAACGGCGTCGCCATCGCCACGTAGGGCTCGCCACTGTCGTAGACCGTATCGAGCAAGTCGACAAAGCCCTGGGCGGCTGCGTCGGGCAGGGCCTCGGCCACCGAACGGCCGAGCACGTTGCGCTCGCCGATCAGGCGGACGTAGCTCGGGTTGGTCAGCTCGAAAATGTGCTGGGGCCCGCGCAGCAGGGCCATGAACGACGGCGCCTGCTCGAACAGCTCGGCCAAGCGCTGGCGCTCCTCCACTGCTCGGCGGGACACCAGTACCTGTTCGGTGGTCTCGGTGCACACCACCAGCACGCCGCCCACGCCGCCGGGTGCGGACTCGTCGTCGATGGGGCTGTAGCTGTAGGTCCAGTAGGTGTCCTCGTCGCGACCGTTCCGCTGCAGGACCAGATGCTGGTTCTCGTGCCAGGTGGCGCTGCCGCCGGCCATCACCTGGCGGACCTGGCCGCCGATGTCCGCCCAGATCTCCGGCCACACCTGGCGGCCGGGCAGGCCGAGCGAGCAGGGATGGCGCTCGACGGTGAGCGTCTGCGCATAGGCGTCGTTGTAGAACCAGATCGCCTCGCTGCCCCAGAACATGCCCATCTGATGGCGCGAATTGAGCATCAGCCGGATGGCCGTGCGCAGCGCCTGGGGCCACAGTTCCGGCTTGCCCAGTGGATGCGATGCCCAGTCGTGGGCACGCATCAACGCGCCCATTTCGTCGCCGCCCGCCAGAAATGAAGCATCCGCCATGAAATCAGGCCACCGGGGTCAGAGAAGCTGCTGCAGGTTGCAACCGTTGCGGCAGGCTACCATCGCGGCGCCAGGGCCGTGAACGCCCTGGGGCAGATCTCTCGCTGATGAGTCCGAGGCTGACGAATCCGAGGCTGACGAATCCGGGGCTGACGAATCCGGGGCTGGCGGATTCTCGACGACAGGAGAAAACCGGCGCGTCGTGACGCGCCGGAACCGGGCGGACTCGGTGCCCAGGTGTCAGTCGCGCGATTTGGCCACCACGCTGCCGTCGTCCGGATCGACCAGCAGGTCGACATCGTGGCCGTGCGAGGTTTCCGCGTCGGCACTCCACAGGCCGTGCTCGTACTCCACGTCGTGGATCTTCTGGTAGCCGGCGGCAGACAGCTTGGCGCTGACTTCGTCCTTGTCCAGCTTGGAGGGCGCGTCATCGACATAGACCTTGCCGTTGACCGGCCCCACGGCCAGTTTCACCCACTGCTTGTTGCCGCCGCGGGCCTTGCCGTGCCACACGCCGTCCTTGAATTTCAGGCCCTTCACTTCCTTGTAGCCGGCGTCGGCGATCGCGGTCTTGATCGCGTCCTCGCTCAACGCCCCGCTGGGCGGTTGCGTGGTCCAGGTGGAAACCGTGGTGGTGGTCTGCGTGGTCGTGGTTGCCGACTGGCTGGTGGCCGGCATGTTCTGCGCGAGGGCCGCACCGCAAACCGACAGGCCAATCAACACGGGAAGCAGGCGCTTGATCATGGTGAACTCCTTGGGGCTGGTGAGTACGAGCAGTGTCGTCGGCGCACTGGGCGAAGGTTCGCGACGTGCATGTCGGGCGCCGATTCGCCGGCCGACTCGACGCGCACGATGGAAGCACCGTGGTCAGGACGGCGGCGTGAAAAGCGACGTGATTTCCGGGTGAACGCGGGTCGCGGTTCACTTGGAGGTCATCCCTCGTGCAGCACGGCCCGATGCGCCATGACCGACGGTCATGGCGCATCGGGCCTCCTCGGCTCAGCCTTCGCCCATGCCCTCGGCCGGTTCCGCAGCGCTGCCGGCGCGCACCTTGGCCTCGATTTGCTGGCCGACCTTCGCGTCAACGTTTTTCCAGTACGCAAAGGCGCGCTCCAGTACCGGGCTGCGCACGCCGCCGAGCAGGCTGCCGGCGACCTGGTCGACGAATTGTGCGCGCTGGGCGTCGTTCCACACCTCGCGCACCAGGGTGCCGGCCTGGCCGAAGTCGTCGTCCTCGGCGTGCAGGGTATACGCGCTGCGCACCATCTCGCCGTCGGCTTCCCAGCCGTTCTCGACCGGGCCGGTGTCGTCCGACCACGGGCGACCGCCGCTGTTGGGTGCATGCACCGGCGCGTTGCCGCTGTGGTGGTAGGCCATCTGGCCATCGAACATGTACGTGTTCACCGGCACCTTGGGCTGGTTCACCGGCAGCTGGTGGAAGTTGGTGCCGATGCGGTTGCGCTGCGCGTCGGCGTAGGCGAAGGCGCGGCCCAGCAGCATCTTGTCCGGCGACAGGCCGATGCCCGGCACCGTATTGCCCGGCGAGAACGCCGCCTGCTCGATCTGCGCGAAGAAGTTTTCCGGGTTACGGTTCAAGGTCATCGTGCCGACCCTGATCAGCGGGTAATCCCTGTGCGACCAGACCTTGGTCAGGTCGAACGGATTGAAGCGGTAATTCTTCGCCTCCGCATACGGCATCACCTGCACCGACAGATCCCACACCGGGAATTCGCCGCGCCTGATCGCGTTGAACAGGTCGGCGCGGTGGAAGTCGGCGTTCTCGCCGGCCATCGCGGCCGCCTCGGCGTTGTTGAAGAAGGCCATGCCCTGGCGGGTGTGGAAGTGGTACTTCACCCAGAACTTCTCGCCCTTGGCATTGATCCACATGTAGGTGTGCGAGCCGTAGCCGTTCATGTGCCGCCAGGTGCGCGGCAAGCCGCGTTCGCCCATCACGTAGGTGACCTGATGGGCGGTTTCCGGATTGGACGTCCAGAAGTCCCATTGCATGTGGTTGTCGCGCAGGCCCGAGTCGGGCAGGCGTTTCTGGCTGCGGATGAAGTGCGGGAACTTCATCGGGTCGCGCAGGAAGAACACTGGCGTGTTGTTGCCGACCAGGTCGTAGTTGCCTTCGTCGGTGTAGAACTTCAGCGAGAAGCCGCGCACGTCGCGCCAGGTATCCGGGCTGCCCGATTCGCCGGCGACGGTGGAGAAGCGCGCCAGCATGTCGGTCTTCGCGCCCTTCCGGAACAGTGCCGCTTTCGTATAGGCCGATATGTCTTCGGAGATTTCCAGCACGCCGAACGCGCCGGCGCCCTTGGCGTGCGGCTGGCGCTCGGGCACCTTCTCGCGGTTGAAGTGCGCCATCTGTTCGAGGAAGTGCACGTCGTGCAGCAGCAGCGGGCCGTTCGGGCCGATGCTCAGCGAGTTGCGGTCGCTGACGGCTGGGGCACCGGAGCCGGTGGTGGAGGTGCCGGGCTTGTTCGGGTCATGGGACATGGGGATTGCCTCCTTGGTTGATGGCCAGCCGGGGTAACCTGATCGAGTCTGCCCCCATGCACCCAAACAAGCCATTCGGTTTTTCCGATCGGGACGATAGGCGGTGTCATCCCGGTCCGCGACCCGGCACCGGCTTTCACGGCCGCTGGCCGGAAGGATGGAGAAGATGGGCGATCAGGAATATCGTGTAGGGCTGATCGCCTGATCCTGCTGACTCCACTGATACCCCAACCCAAGGAAATGCCATGACCACCAAAGCCTACGGCGCCCACGCCGCCGACAAGCCGCTGCAGTCCCTGGACATCGAGCGCCGTGCGCCCGGCCCGCAGGACGTGCAGATCGAGATCGCCTATTGCGGCGTCTGCCACTCCGACCTGCACACCGTACGTTCGGAGTGGGGCGGCACGCTGTATCCCTGCGTGCCCGGCCACGAGATCGTCGGCCACGTCAGCGCCGTGGGCCATGAAGTCACCGGCTTCAAGGTCGGCGACACCGTGGGCGTGGGCTGCCTGGTCGGCAGTTGCCAGCATTGCGCGGCCTGCGACGAGGGGCTGGAGCAGTATTGCGAGAACGGTTTCGTCGGCACCTACAACGGCCCCACGCCGGACGCGCCGGGACACACCCTGGGCGGCTATTCGCAGCGCATCGTGGTGGACAGGAAGTTCGTGCTGAAGATCCGCCATCCGGAAGAGCAGCTGGCGGCGGTCGCGCCGCTGCTGTGCGCAGGCATCACCACCTATTCGCCGCTGCGCCACTGGAAGGTCGGCCCCGGCAGCAAGGTCGGCGTGGTCGGCATCGGCGGGCTGGGTCACATGGGCGTGAAGCTTGCCCACGCGATGGGTGCGCATGTGGTGGCCTTCACCACCTCGGACGGCAAGCGCCAGGCGGCTTTGGACCTGGGCGCGAACGAGGTGGTGGTGTCGCGCAACGCCGACGAGATGAAGGCGCACGCCAACAGCTTCGACTTCATCCTCAACACCGTGGCCGCCAGCCATTCGCTGGATGCCTTCACCAGCCTGCTCAAGCGCGACGGCACCATGGTGCTGGTCGGCGTGCCGGAGCATCCGCATCCGTCGCCGAATATCGCGAACCTGATCTTCAAGCGCCGCGCGATCGCCGGTTCGCTGATCGGCGGCATCGCCGAAACCCAGGAGATGCTGGATTTCTGCGCCGACAAGGGCATCGTCTCCGACATCGAGATGATCCGCGCCCAGCAGATCGACGAGGCCTACGACCGCATGGTCAAGGGCGACGTGAAGTACCGCTTCGTGATCGACAACAGTTCCCTCGCGGGCTGATCTCGCTTCCGCTCCCTCCCCTGCAACGCAGGGGAGGGCTGGGGTGGGGTCGCTCCCGGCTCACCCGCGCCAGTTCGCATGCCGCTCCCAGAACGCCACCGCTCGCCGATACGCCGCGCGATCCAGCGGCACGCCCGAACCGCCTTCCTCCACGCCCAGCGCATTGCGCAGCATGGTGATCGGCACCATCGGAATCTCTTCCGGCTCAGCGGTGTAGAGGCAGCCCACCACGCCCCAGTCCGCGTCGATCGGCGCGCCTTCCTTCGCCAGCTGCTCGCGGGTGTAAAGGATCGGCAACAGATAGTTCGCGACCGGCGGATCGATGCCTTCGAACCAGCGCACCAGTACCGGCAGTTCGTCGGTGCTGCGCGCCTCGTAGGCGGAACGAAGCAGGTGGCGATTGGCCTCGGTGATCGGCGTGGCGGTGCAGCGCGTGGACGTCCAGTTGCGGTGCACGTGCAGCTTGCAGAACGGGGCGTAGCCGTCGAGTACGTGCAGCGGTGTTTCGCTGTTGAGGCGCCGCTCGAACGCCTCGGCGCTGCAGTCCTGGATCGCGCTGGGTCGCTGGTCGCGGGGGAACAGGCGGGTGCGCGCGAATCGGGTCAGGACGATGGACATGGCGTGTTCCGGCCCGTCCGTTCAGACGCGTCCGGTCACCGGGATCAGCGCGCCGGTGATCGCGGAGGACTGTTCCGACAGCAGGAACACGATCACGTCGGCGAGTTGCTCCGGCCTGACCCAGCGGGAGAAGTCGGCCTTGGGCATGTCGGCGCGATTGGGTGGCGTGTCGATGATGCTGGGCAACAGCGCGTTGACGGTGATGTCGCGTTCCTTCAGCTCCTCGGCCAGCGCTTCGGTGAAACGCATCACACCGGACTTGGAGGCGGTGTAGGCGCCGACGCCGGCACCGGCCTTCACAGCGGACGCGGCGCCGATGTTGATGATGCGGCCACCCGCCTGCAGGTGTTCCAGCGCAGCCTGGCTTGCCGCCACGGCGCTGCGCAGATTGACCCGATACAGCAGGTCCCAGGTATCCACGCTGCCGTCGGCGACGTTTTCGTAGCGGAAAGTGCCCGCGATATTGACCAGCGCGTCGAGGCCGCCCATGGCATCGGCAGCCGCCGCCAGCGCCTGCTTCGCCGCCTGCGGATCAGCCAGGTCGACACCGCCGAGACAGGTAGCCTGGGCAAGGCCGCCAGCCGGCGGATCGGCCCGATCGATGGCCGCCACCCTGGCGCCGGCGTCGAGCGCCGCGCGCACCGCCGCCAGGCCGAGTGTGCCGAAACCGCCGGTGATTGCGATGCGTCGCTGCTTCAGTTGCATGGTGCTCTCCAGGGATGTCCACCGAACAGGATAGCCGCCCCGCCGGTTGCCTGAAAGCGGCGCCGACCCGCCCAAGCGATGCCGATGCCCTGTGTCAGGCCACGAACTGCAACCGCGCCAGCTCGGCGTACAAGCCGCCTTCGGCCAACAGGCTTTCATGCGTGCCCTGCGCCACGATGCGGCCACCGTCGAGCACCACGATGCGGTCGGCGCGCTGCACGGTGGCCAGTCGATGCGCGATCACCAGGGTGGTGCGGCCTTTCTCCAGGCGTTCCAGCGCCTGCTGGATCGCCGCTTCGGATTGCGCGTCGAGCGCCGAGGTGGCCTCGTCGAGCAGCAGCAGCGGCGCGTCGCGCAGGATCGCGCGGGCGATCGCGATGCGCTGGCGCTGGCCGCCGGACAGGCGCACGCCGCGTTCGCCCATCTCGGCCTGGTAGCCGTCGTGCAGGGCGCTGATGAAATCGTGCGCCTCGGCGGCGCGGGCCGCCTCGTGCACTTCCGCGTCGCTGGCGCCGTCGCGGCCGAAGCGGATGTTGTCGGCGGCGCTGCCGCTGAAGATCACGGTTTCCTGGGGCACCAGCGCGATCGCGCCGCGCAGGTCGTCCAGCGTCACCGCGCGCAGGTCGACGCCGTCGAGGCTGATGCGGCCGGACTGCGGATCGTAGAAGCGCAGCAGCAGCGAGAACACCGTGCTCTTGCCGGCGCCGGACGGGCCGACCAGGGCGACGGTTTCGCCGGGGCGCACGTCCAGGGTGAAGTCGTGCAGCGCGGCGGTGTCGGGGCGGGTCGGGTAGTGGAAGCTGACCTGCTCGAAACGCAGCGCGCCGCTGACCGGCCGGGGCAGGGCCAGCGGTTGCGCGGGCGCCACGATTTCGGGACGCTCGTCGAGCAGTTCGCCCAGCCGTTCCATCGCGCCGGCCGCACGCAGCACGTCGCCCCACACCTCGGACAGGCCGGCGACCGAGCCCGCGGCGAATACCGCGTACAGCACGAACTGGCCCAGCACGCCGGCATCCAGCGTGCCGGCCAGCACGTGGCGCGCGCCGGCCCACAACACCAGGGTGATCGCGCCGAACACCAGCACGATCACCGCCATGGTCAGCAGCGCACGCATGCCGATGCGCCGGCGCGCCGTGGCCAGCGCGCGCAGGATCGCGTTGCTGTAGCGGGTGCTTTCGATGTTCTCGCGGGCGTAGGCCTTCACCGCGGTGGAGGCGTTCAGCGTTTCGTTGGCGATCGCCGCGGCGTCGGCGAGGCGATCCTGGCTGGCGCGCGACAGTTTCTGCACGCGCCGGCCGAACACCAGGATCGGCAGCATCACCGCGGGGATCACCAGCGCGGTGAGGCCGGCCAGCGACGGTGCGGTCCACACCATCATGGCGCTGGCGCCGACCAGCATCACCACGCTGCGCAGCGCCACCGACACGCCCGAGCCGATCAGCGCCTGCACCACCTCGGTGTCGGCGCTGAGCCGCGACAGCAGCTCGCCGACGCGGCTGCGCTCGAAGAAACCCACGTCGAGCCGGATCACCTGCGCATACAGCGTCTGCCGCAGCGAGGCCAGCGCGCGTTCGCTGAGCAGGGTGATGCAGAAATAGCGGGCGGCGGTGGCGAAGGCGAGCACCAGCGCCACGCCGAACAGCGCGATGAAGGTCTCGTTGATGACCGCGTTGCTGGAGTGGCCGAAACCCTGGTCGATGATGTGGCGGAACGCCAGCGGCAGCACCAGCGACGCGCCCGAGGAAAGGCCGAGGAACAGCAGCCAGCCCAGCGCCAGCACCCGATGGGGTTTCAGGAACGGCCACAGTCCGCGCAGGGCACCGATGCGACGGGAAGGGCGGGGTGTATCGGTGGTGGCGTCGCTCATGGGTACTCGCAGATGGGGGCGGGAATGACGCGGGCAATGCCATTCAAAGTGGGGCGTGGCACGGTCGATTCAATCGTCGTGCTGGCGATTGCCCGGACGGTTGCCGGCTGCGACGGTCAATCCAGGCGTTTCGCGCTGCTGCGGCCGCGGCTGATGTCGCTGATGCGCAGGCAGGCCTCGGCGATGTGGCTGTCCGGCAGGCGCAATTCCAGTTCGACGCCGTCGGCACCGAACGACTCGTGTTCGACCTCGGCCTGCAGCTCCTTCAGGCGCGCCTTGAGCAGGGCCAGTTCGGCGAAGTCGCAATGCAGGGCCAGGCGCACCATCGCCACGATCGGGGTGCGCTCGGCGCGGCGCAGGCATTCGGCGGCGGTGCCGCCATAGGCCCGCACCAGCCCGCCGGCGCCGAGCTTGATGCCGCCGTACCAGCGCGTCACCACCACGACCACGCCGTCCATCTGCTGGCCCTCGATCGCCTGCAGGATCGGCCGGCCGGCGGTGCCACCGGGTTCGCCGTCGTCGTTGAAGCGATAGTCCTGGCCGATGCGGTAAGCCCAGCAGTTGTGCGTGGCGGCGGGGTCGGCGATGTCGCGCAGGAAGTCCAGCGCCTGCCCGGGCGTCGTCACCGGGGCGGCGTTGGCGAGGAAACGGCTTTTGCGGATTTCTTCCTGATGAGCGCAGCGCTGGACCAGGGTCGACAGCGGCTCGCTCATGGTTCCTGCAGTTGCGCCTGCAGCTCGGCTGGCAAGGGCCACTGCGGATGCGCCTGGCGGAATGCGCGCAGCCGCTGCAGCGCCTCGTCATGCTGACCTTGCGCGAACAGTTGGCGGATCTTGTCCAGCTCCTGCGCCGGCGTATCGCCGGGCCGGGCGGCGGTGGCCTGTTCGCCGGCTGCGGCGCTGGAGGCAGCCGGTTGGTCGGCCTGGTCGAGCATGCCGCTGGCCGTCGCATTGGCGGACACTTCCTGCGGCGGTGCGGGCGGTGCGGGCGGCGCCGGGGGCGGGGGCGGTGCGTACTGCACCTGCGGCGCGGGTGCGGCCACTTCGGCGAGCGGTGGGGGCGCCGCCATCGGTTTGGCCGCGGCCGCGCGTCGAGCCGACTGGACCGCGCTGTCCTGTTTCATCTTCTTCGCCGCGGCTGCCTGCAGCGCGGCGCGCTGATCGGCGAGCCGGGGTGTCGGCTGGGCGGCGGGCGCCGTGGTGCCCGCCAGCGGCGTTGCGGCTTCGCGACCGGCCATGTCGGAGGTGGCGGGCGTGGTGGCCTCCGGCGCGGCGACCGGTGCCGACGGTGGCGGGCTGGATTCGCGCAGCTGCCAGGCCAGGCCGGCCACCAGCACCAGGCTGGCGGCGCTGCCCAGGGTGATCAGCCACGGTGGTGCGCGCCGCCGCCGCGGGGCGCCGTCGATCGAAGGAATCGCCTTTGCCGTGACCGCCGAAACCGGCTTCGGATGAACCCAGTCGCCGGGCTCGCGGGGACCCTTGCGCCGCTCGGTAACGGTGGGGTCGCCGGCTGGGGCGAGGGCCGCGGCGGCCGCACGCAACACCGCCGCATCCAGCGCGGGCGAAGGCTCGCTGCGCGGCAGCTCACGATACAGCGCGGCCAGCTCGGCTTCGCCGGGCAACGGCTCGTCGGCTGAGGGCGGATCGTTCGGGGGCAGGGGCGTGGTCATTCGGACAGCACTTCGCGTAGTCGATTCATGGCATAGCGCAGGCGCGACTTCACCGTTTCGCGCCCGGCACCGGTGACCACGGCAATTTCCTCCAGGCTCAGCTCCTGCTCCAGCCGCAGCAGCACGGCGGTGCGCTGTTCGTCCGGCAACTGCTCGATCGCCAGCTGCAGGTTGCGTCGGCGTTCGAAGGCGGACAGCGCGTGCTCGGGCTGCTCGCGTTCGGGCGTGGCCAGGCTGGCCAGTGCCAGCTCGGCTTCGTCGCCATCGGCCATCGGGCGCTGGCGGCGGGTGCCGTCGATCATCAGGTTGTGGGCGATCTGCAGCAGCCAGGTGCTGAACTTCGCCTGTGGCTGGTAGCGTTCGCGGGCGCCGATCACCCGGCTCCAGGTTTCCTGGAACAGCTCGTCGGTGCGATGCGGATCGCGCACGCTGCGCAGCAGAAAGCGGTACAGCATGCCGCGGTGGCGCGCATACAGCGCCTCGAACGCGGCAAGATCGCCACGGGCGTAGGCCAGCATCAGCAGGGCATCGGGATCGACCGCGGCATCCATGGAGTGCGAGGGTAAGGCAAATCGTCGGGGAGCGGGGAGGTTGTGATGTTTCCCGCGAAAAGCGTCACCCCCTCCCAACCTGCCCCCGCATGCAGGGGCAGGAGAAAGGGCAGATGGTGGCGCGCTCCTCCTGTCCGACAGATTTCGACGGCACGGCCAGGCTGCTCCCTCTCCTGCACGCAGGGGAGGGTCGGGGCGGGGTGCTCTTGCCGGTTCCAGCCCCGCTGCGCGGTGGTGGCCGGGGAAGGGCAGCGGGGAGAGCCTGCCCATGACCGCCACCGCCGCAGCGGGGCCGGAAACCTCAGCGCGCCGCGGTGTCGCTGGCGCCGTCATGACCGCGCGTGGCCAGCCCGCTGGCCAGTTTCACCAGTTGCACGAAGCCGGCGCGGTAGCCGTCGGCATCGTCGCCCCGGGCGTCGTTGGCCAGTTTCGCGATCTGGGTGTAGCCGTAGCCGTCCAGGTATTTGCCGCCGCGCAGGGCGTCGGCGAAGGCGGCCACCGCGGCGGCGTAGCGCAGGCGTTCGCTGGCCTGGGCTTCGGCGTGTGCGGCAATCGGTTGTTCGACGAGCTTGCTGTCGGATTGCCCCGGCAGCTTGTAGCGCAGGCGCAGGAAGGCCAGTTCGTTGCCGCTTTCACCCGTGGCCACGTGTTTGCCGTAGCGCAGCGGATCGATGCGCGCGGCGTTCGAGCCTTTCGGGGTGATCTCGTAGATCGCGGTGACGTTGGCACCCGCGCCGATCTCGCCGGCGTCGACCTTGTCGTTGTTGAAGTCCTCGCGCTTGAGCATGCGCTTCTCGTAGCCGATCAGGCGATATTCCTGCACCTGCGCGGGATTGAACTCGACCTGGATCTTCACGTCCCTGGCGATCGTCAGCAAGGTGGCGGACATCTCGTCGACCAGCACGCGGCGGCCTTCCTGCAGGCTGTCGATGTAGTGGTGGCTGCCGTTGCCCACGTCGGCCAGCATCACCGCCATCGCGTCGTTGTAGTTGCCTTCGCCGAAGCCCAGCGTGGTCAGCGCCACGCCGCTCTTGCGGTGGTCCTCGATGGTGGTCTTCAGCGCTTCCTCGTTCACCGTGCCCACGTTGAAGTCGCCGTCGGTGGCCAGGATCACCCGGTTCACGCCGCCCTTGATGAAGCCCTGTTCGGCCTGCGCATAGGCCAGCTCGATGCCGGCGCCGCCGTTGGTGGAGCCGCCCGCCGACAGTCGGTCGATCGCCGCGTCGATGGTGGCGTGCTGGTCGCCCGCGGTGGAGGGCAGCACCACGCCGGCGTAGCCCGCATAGCTGACGATGGCCACGCGGTCCTGCCTGCGCAGCTGGCGCACCAGCTGTTTAAGCGAGGCCTGCAGCAGGGGCAGCTTGTCCGCCTCGTCCATCGACCCGGAGGTATCGATCAGGAACACCAGGTTCGAGGCGGGGATCTGCGCGGCCGGCACGCGGTAGCCCTGGATGCCGACCAGCAGCAGTTGCCGCTTCGCGTTCCATGGCGCGGGCGCCAGCTCGGTGGTGACGCTGAACGGCTGCTCGCGACTCGCCGGCGGCGTGTAGCCGTAGTCGAAGTAGTTGATGAATTCCTCCGCCCGCACCGCGTCGGCCGGCGGCAACTGCCCCGCACCCAGCATGCGGCGCACGTTGGTGTACGAGCCGGTGTCGACATCGATGCTGAAGGTGGACACCGGCTGCTCGCTGACCAGCTGCACCGGGTTGGTGTCGCGATGGGTGTAGTTCTCGGTATTGACGTCGCCCGGCATCGGCTGCATCAAGGTGGGTGACGGCATGTAGGCCATGCGTTTCGCGCTTTGCGCGTTGTAGGACATCGCGGCAACCTCGGCCAGCGCCGGTGGCGCAGGAGGTGCCGGCGGCGCCGCGGGCATCGGAACAGCCCGGCCGGCGGGGGCGGCGCGGTCGGCGGGACTGCCGCTCGGGCCGTCGCTTCGGGACTTGGCTTGCGCCGTGGCCTGGGGATTAGTCGGCGCGGGCTCCACCACCGGCTCGGCGGTTGGCGTGGATGCGCCGTCGTTCTTGCGCGCGTGGGTATCGGTGGCGGGTCGCGACACGCTGCAGCCAGTGACGATCACCAGCAAGGCCAGCAGCAGGCTGCGCAGCAGGGCTTTCAGTTTCATCGGGCGGTTCTCCTCTCAGAGTTTGTGAAGAAAACCACGGTCCTGTGGTTTTCTTCTATCGCAAGTCCGGTACACGCCCGGACTCCCTCACGCGAATCAGTCACTTGCGTGACCGATCCGCGCCCGCCCCTCCGTGGCCGGGCTTCGAGGTTGAAAAGCACAACCTCTCAGCGGTGAAAGGTGAAACGCCGTGAACGGGGAAACGGGGTCAAACCGGTTGCGGCGCGGTAGCATGGCGCCCCTGCGCGACATCCACCGGACCGACATGATCAACAACGACGTACTGCGTTCCATCCGCTACATGCTCGACCTCAGCGACGGCAAGGTGGTCGAGCTGATCCACCTGGCCGATGCCGACGCCCCGGTGACGAAGGAAGACGTGCAGGGCTTCCTGAAGAAGGACAACGAGCCGGGTTATCTGGAATGCGGCAACCAGACGCTGGCGCTGTTCCTGGACGGCCTGGTGTTCCACCGCCGCGGCAAGGACGACAGCCGTCCGGCGCGGCCGCCGGAGAAACGCGTCACCAACAACGTGGTGTTGAAGAAGTTGCGCGTGGCCTTCGAGCTGAAGGACGTCGACATGCACGAGATCCTCGAAGCCGCTGGCCTGCCGATCTCCAAGCCCGAACTCAGCGCGCTGTTCCGCCAGAGCGACCACAAGAACTTCAAGCTGTGCGGCGACCAGCTGCTGCGGAACTTCCTGAAGGGGCTGACCATGCGGGTGCGCGGCAACGGCTGAGCGGGGAACGCGTTCGGTGTCCTTCTCACCGATTACAGCGACACCGCCGGATAGTGTTCGACATAGGACTCGCCGTTGCAGCCGTAATAGGTCACCTGCCGTTCGAGCAGGTCGACCTCATAGCGCACCACGCCCGCGTTCCAGCTGGCCTGCAGGAAGTCCGGAAAGCTGCTTTCCCCGGCCTGGTCGGTGCGCAACGCGCGGATCAGCGCGGGCTGATCGAAGCCGGGCACATCAGCCATGCCGGACACCAGCGGCGTGCCTTGTTGCAGCACCGCGCCGCGCCCGGTCAGGTACAGACTCTGGCAGGCGGGCAGTTGCCACACATTCCGTGTCACGCCCGCGCGCCTCAGCGTTTCGGCGAGGTACGGAAAGCCGCCCACGCGGGGACGAACGGCCATGGCTTGCGCTTGCGCGGCTTGAAGGTGGGCCATCGCCTCACTCATGGGGCTTCTCCCGGTTCGTGCATGGAAGGATGAGGTCAGGGTGTCGACGCGTGCGGCCTAATCGACAGGTGCCGCGCTGAACGGGTGGGCATCGGCAAGTTTCTGCAGAAGTCTGCGCAGCTCGCTCCGCTCGCTGGCGGCCAGGACGGAGAAGAAGCGGTTGTCGTTGCCGTTGGCGATGTCGGTGAGCGCGGGCAGCAGGCGCTTTCCTGATCGGGTCAGTGCCAGCAACTGCGCGCGGCTGTCCTGCGGGCTCGGGGTGCGCAGCAACAGGTTCTTGGTCAGCAGCTTGTCCAGCACCTTGGAAACGGCGCCGCGGGTCATGCCCATCGCGTCGGCGAGCGATGCGGCGGTGATGTCGGGATGCATTTCGACATGGTTGAGTGCGACCCATTCGGCGACGGAGAGCTGCCGTTCCTGCAGGGCGCTGGCGAAAGAGCCGGACACCTGGTTGGAGACCAGCCGCAGCCAGTAACCCAGGTGTGCATGCAGCGGATTGGGCGGGACTTTTTCCTTCGATGCGTTCGGCACGTCCGGTTCACCAGAAAGGTTCCATGGAACGCATATTGTTTCCATGGAACCTGTATGTCAAGTGCCGCGCACGAGCGCCGGTTGCCTCAGGACGCCATCGTCTCGTCGGTTGTCACCGTGGCCTTGCGCTCCTGCTTGCCCCAGCCCACCGACGGGCCCTTGATGGCCGTCCAGACGGAACGCACCACCACGTAGTACATCAGCTGGCGATAGCCGAAGCGTTGCAGCACCAGCCACCACAGCAGGCTCCACTTCTCCTTCCTCTCCATCGCGAAGGCCAGCGCGCAGGCGGCCAGGTCGATGGCCATGAAGGCCGCGTAGAACACCAGCATGCGGATCAGGTTGGTGTCGTCGAACTGGCCGCGGTGCTGCAGGTAATCCAGCGCGGTGCTGACGATCTGCCAGACCAGCACCAGGTCGACCAGCGGCGAGACCACCGAGAACAGGATCTGGAACAGCCACACCTGCGGCAGCGCAATCGTGCCCAGTGAACCGTAGCGGGGATTGAAGGTGGCGTTGCGGTGCTTCCACAGGCATTGCAAGGTGCCGTAGGCCCAGCGGAAACGCTGGCGAGCGAGGCCGCGGGCGCTGTCGGGCGCCTCGGTCCAGGCAACCGCCTCGGCATCGAACAGGGTCTTGAAGCCGGCCTTCTGCACGGCGATGGTCAGGTCCTGGTCTTCGGCCAGCGTATCGGCGGGGAAGCCGCCGAGCTGTTCCAGGGCTTCGCGGCGCCATGCGCCCACGGCGCCGGGCACCACGGTGATCGCGCCCAGCGCGGCCAGCGCGCGGCGCTCGAGATTTTGCGCGGTGATGTATTCCAGCGCCTGCCACAAGGTGATTAGGTTGATCCGGTTGCCGACCTTGGCGTTGCCGGCGACGGCGCCGACCTTGGGGTCGGCGAACCAGCGCACCAGTCGTGGGATGGTATCCGGCTCGAACTGGGTGTCGGCGTCCAGCGCCACCACCACCGCGCCACGGGCTTCGTGCAAGGCGGTGTTGACGGCATGCGCCTTGCCGCCGTTGGGGATGGTGAGCAGGCGTACCCGCGGCTCGTCGGCGTAGTGCTGGCGCACTACGGCCGAGGTGGCATCGACCGAACCGTCGTCGACCACGATCACTTCGAGGTTCGCGTAGCGGCTCTTGAGGATCTGGCGGATCGAGCTGGCAATCACCTTTTCCTCGTTGTAGGCGGGAATCAGCACCGAGACCAGGGGCGGCTGTTCGCCCAGCGCGGGCGCCACGCGCCGCTTCTCGCGGGCGCGGTTGAGCAGGGCCAGGCCGCCCAGCAGGATCAGACGCGCCACGCCCAGCGCAATCGCCGTGGTCAGCAGCCAGCGGATGAAGTGGCCGAAGAAGCCCAGCGCCAGGAACACCACGCGGTCGGTCCATTGCGACAGCGAGCCGGGCGCGATCGGCGGCATGGTCTGCGCGCGGGTAAGCCCGGCCAGCTCCGACACGGTGACGAACTGGTAGCCCTGCGCGCGCAGGCTGTCGATGATCCGCGGCAACGCGGCGATCGTCTGCGAGCGTTCGCCACCGCCGTCGTGCAGCAGCACCACCTGGCCCTTGCGCTCCACGTTTTTGGTGTTGATGGCGTTCAGCACGTTGGCGACGATGGCGTCGACGCCGGGACGCTGCCAGTCTTCGGCGTCCACGTGCAGGCCGACCGACAGGTAGCCCATCTTCTGCGCGATCTCGATCGGCACCAGCTCGTCGGCGGTGGTCGGTTCGGCGTCGCCGAAATAGGGGGCGCGGAACAGCCGCATCGAGTGGCCGGTCAGCGCCTCGAACAGTCGCTGGGTCGCGTTGAGTTCCAGCGAGACGATGCCTGGCGGACTGTCGCCCAGGTTGGGATGGGTGAAGGTGTGGTTGCCCACGTCATGGCCTTCGGCGACTTCGCGCTGCACCAGCTTCGGCGACATCTCCGCGTTTTCGCCGATGATGAAGAAGGTGGCCGGCACGTGCCTCGCCTTGAGGATGTCGAGGATCTGCGGCGTCCATTCGGGGTCGGGGCCGTCGTCGAAGGTCAGCGCGATCTTGTGCGGCAGGGTGCCTGCGCGCTGGATCACGTAGGAACTGGGCAGGGCGGTGTAGCTTTCGTCATCGATGCTGCCATCGTCCTTGTCCACCTCGATGCTGCGTGCGCCGGCGGAAGGCTGGGAGGCGATTTCCAGCACCTCGCCCTGGCCTTCGATGTCGATGTCCTCGCCGGCGCCGATGGTGCGCAACGGGTCGGGCGCGGACGCGCCGTAGGGACGGCCAAACACCGACCACACCGAGGGATCTTCCGAGCCCAGCCGCCACAGGGCGTAGCCGTACGGCTTGTACTCGTCGGCGGCGTGGATCTGGTTGTACGCGGTGACGCCATCGAGGAACCAGACCTGGTGGGTGCTGCCGTCGTCCTCGTCGTAGGAGAAGTGCGGGTTCTGCGTGTCAGGGTCGAAGGCGATGTCGGCCTGGGCGTCGCTGGCGCGATCCATCGCGTCCTGGAAGGTCAGCGCCTCGGCATTGTTGCCGTGCGACCAGTCGTAGCCGTAGCTGCCGATCGCCACGATGGTCTGCTCCGGGTCCAGCTCCTTCATGCGTTTTTCGAGCGTCTGCTCGAACCATTGCTGGCCGGCGATGCTGCCCGGCGTCTTGCCGGCCCAGTGTTCGTCGTAGGCCATCAGTACCACGAAGTCGACGATGTCGGCGTAGCCGGCATAGTCCCAGCTGGCATCGTCGAACGGCACCGACAGCACGATGCCCCAGCCGTGCGGGTCGAACGCGTCGTTGAGTTCGCCGAGGAAGGTTTTCAGGTCCGGCTGCGCGGATTCGGGCAGGTCCTCGAAATCGATCGTCACGCCCTGGAAGTGGTTGGCCGCCACGAACGCCACGATCTCCCCGATGCGCGCCTGCCGCCGCGACGGATCGGCCAGCAGGCGGGCCAGCCCCGGGCCATCCCAGTTCGCGTCCACCGCGTTCTGCAGCAGTGGCAGGATCGGGGTGGACGGCTTCTGCTTGCGGATCAGGTTGATCGCCTTCGCATCGACGCTGGTGTGCAGCGCCATGTCCTTGCCGCTCAGGCTCATCCACGACGGAATCACCCAGTCCAGCTGGGGCAGGCTGCGCTTCAGCGAGGAATAGCTGCTGTCGTCCCAGTTGACGTAGAAGCCGATCGCCAGCGGCCGGTCGGCGGGCTTGTCCAGCGAAGGCGGCGGCACGTGGCTGGCCGCTGCCTTGCTCGCATGTGTTTTCGGGGCATGCAACAGCTTCTGCCGCGCACGCACTTCGGCGGCCAGCTTCGCGGCGGGCTTCAGCAGTTCCGGGGCAGCCGCCTTCACGGTGGCCAGGGCATGTCGCGTGCGGGCGTGTTCGCCGATGTGCAGGCCGTCCATGGTCGGGCCCACGAACAGGCTGATCGCGCAGGCGACCACGAACAGGGTGCTGACCACCCCGGCCAACAGGGCCAGCCGCGACACATGGCTGGCGCGTCGGCCGGAGGGGTCGAAGAAGATCGGTTTCTTTTGCATGCCAGGGCCGGGTCGACAAATACCGCAAGGCGCCAATCCGGTCGGGCCCCGATACGGATCGGGAGCGCGGATGTCGCGAGTGCGCAGTATCGCCGATCCGTCGTGCGCCGCATCGCACCGTGGCCCGCGTCAGTCAGCCGCTGTTGCCCTCGCGCCGGCGGCCATGGACGCGGTCGTCGCCGTGCGCTCAGGTGATCACGGCGCCGGGGACCGGCCGGCGGAAGTCTTCCGGACGCCGATCCCGGGTCAGCCGGAACACGCCTTCGCGCACCTTGCGCGGCAGCACCACGTCGAGCACGGTGGTCTGGTGCGGCCCGAGGATGGCGAGCAGGTCGTCGCGCCCGTCGCTTTGCGCCAGCGCGTGATGAACCAGGCCGACCAGGTCCACCGGCTGCACGCTGGCGCCGTACGGACGATGGCTGGCCACGGCGGGGCGCAGGGTCTTGCGGCTGTTGCGCGGGTCGGCCACGCGGGCGTCGCCGGCGAGCAGGCTGTAGTCGAGGAACAGCGAGATCGTGGTGCGCTGTTTCGAATTGGCCTGGCGATCGAGCAGGAAGCCTTCCGGCAAGAGGTCGGCACTGGCCGGCACACCGGCGGTGAGCAGGAAGCCGGCGCCGGTCAGCGGTTCGCTGGCCTCGTCGGTGAGCCGCACGATCAGCAGGCTGCGCGGGTCGTGGATGTGCACGCGCGGCGCGAACGGGCCGGCCGGTTCCAGCTCCACCTTGTCGGCGTCGCGGGCGGCATTCTCGCGATCGAACGCGTCGCACAGCGTTTCGTAGTCCTCCGCGCTGCGCACCTGCAGGCAGCGCAGGATCGCTGCCACGGTATCGGGCGCCGCGGCGGCCATGATGCCCAGGCGGTCGCCGGAGTGCGCGGCGCCGGCGATCAGCTTGAACGCACAGCGCGGGCCGCGGCTGAGGTTGAGCGCCAGCGTGTCGATGTCGCCATCGCGGCCGCCTTGCGGCGACAGCACCGCATGGTGGGCGTTGAGGTTGGCCGCGGCGATGCGTACCACGCCGTCGGAGCCGTCTTCCCCGGTGTAGCTGTTGAGGTGGTCGTACAGCGTGCGGTCGGGGCGGTCGCCGGTCAGCACGAACGGGAACTGGCCGCGTTTCACTGGATCGTCGCTGTGGATGTAGTCGAGGTTGAGCGACAGCGACTGCGCGCTGCCCAGCTCGAGCCAATCGAGTATCCGTTGGCCCGGCTCCACGCCATCGAACCACGACTTGAGCCGGCTCAGCAGACCCTTGCCCAGTTGCGCCAGAGCGGAACCGAAGTTCGCCGGCGCCAGCATCACCAGGTGGCTGAGCCGGATCGTGCTGTGCGTGGCGGGCCGGTCGCGCTGGGCGCGCAGCCACTCGCGCACCACCGGGCCGCCGGTCGAGTGGGTGATGCAGGCGAAGCTGGCGTCGCGCAGATGCAGGTCGCGCAAGGCGTGATCGAAGCCGCGCACCAGGTCGGCCACGGTCACCGCGTCGTCGAAACTCACGTACTCGGAAAGCCAGATGTCGGCGAAGCTCAGCGCGACGCCGGCCGCCGCCGCGTGCTGCTGCAACTGCTGCGGCAACTGGCCATAGGTGGAGGTGTCGGTGACGCTCCAGCCGTGCACGAAGACGAGGGTGGTCATGCGCAGACTCCGATGCGTTGATCCATGCCGGGCAGGCTCCCCGTCGCCATGCCTCCGGCATGGCCTGCGATCGCGTCGGCGCGGGGCACCGGCATAATGACATCAGCACCCGTCATCATCCACCGACCTGTCCGGAATCACCGATCCATGACCATGAACGCGTTGCTGATCCTGATCGTGCTGGCCAGCACACTGGCGTGGCTGCGCTGGCGCCGCAGCAGTCGGGTGCTGTTCGGCCTGGCCGTGCTGCTGTTGCTGGCGACCGGTTGTGGACCGCTGCCGAGCTGGCTGCTGGCGCACCTGCAAGCGGAAGTCGCGACCGACGTGCCGATCGTCTGGGGCCAGCGCAACGCCATCGTCTTGCTGGGCGCCGGCACGGTGCGCGCGGGTGATGCGGGAGCGGTCGAGGCCAGCCTGTTCGCCTATGGACGAATCAGCAAGGCGGCGATGTCGTACCGCGCCTGCCGGCAGGCGCCACGCGATTGCAAGATCGAGGTCAGCGGCGGTGATGCGCGGGGACTGGGCCAGTCGGAGGCGGCGATCTATGCGCTGGACCTGCAACGGCTTGGCGTCGATCCCGCCGACGTGCTGCTGGAGCCGCGCAGCATGAACACCTGGCAGAACGCGCAATTCAGCGGCCCGTTGCTGAAGGCGTATGGCGCCGATCGCGTGCTGCTGGTTTCGTCCGGTTTCCACCTGCGTCGGGGCATGCTGTACTTCAGCCACTTCGGCATCCACGCCACGCCGGTGCGCGCCGACTACGTCAGCGGCGTCACCTCATGGGAGCCGTTGTCGTACAACTTCGCGATGGCCGACATGGCGCTGCACGAATACGCCGGCATCGCACGTTACCGCTGGTACAACGCGATGGGCTGGAACGTGGAGGCGACCAGGCCCGGCGCGTTGTAGGAGCGCGCTGCTACGCGGACTCGCGCATGACCATCAGGCGGAGCTCGGTCATGTCCTCGATCGCGTAGCGGATGCCTTCGCGGCCCAGGCCGGAAAGCTTGATGCCGCCATACGGCATGTTGTCCACCCGGAAGCTGGGGATGTCGTTGACCACCACGCCACCCTGTTCCAGCTCGTTCCACGCACGCATCGCGTGGTCCAGGCTGTCGGTGAAGATGCCGGCCTGCAGGCCGTAGTCGGAGTCGTTGACCATCGCGATCGCCTCGTCGAACTTCCGGTACGGGGCGAGCAGGGCGAACGGGCCGAAAGCTTCCTGCCGACTGGCCTTGGCATCTTTCGGAACGCCTTCCATCAGGGTGGCGTCGAGCATGTTGCCGTTGCGCTTGCCGCCGCAAAGGACCTTGCCGCCGGCTTTCTTCGCTTCGAGAATCCAGCCGTGCAGGCGCTCGGCGGCGGCCTCGTCGATCATGGGGCCGAGGAAAACGTTCTTGTCCTTCGGGTCGCCGGCCTTGAGTTTCCTGGTGGCGGCGACCAGCTTGCGCTTCAGCGCATCGTAGATGTCGGCGTGGGCGTAGATGCGCTGCACGCCGATGCAGCTCTGGCCGGACTGGTAGAACGCGCCGAACACCAGGCGCTCGACCACCTTGTCCAGCTTCGGGCCCTGGTCGGCGTCGACGATGCACGCGGCATTGCCGCCCAGTTCCAGCACCACCTTCTTGCGCCCGGCGCGGGCCTTGAGGTCCCAGCCGATCTGGCCACCGGTGAACGAGAGCAGCTTGAAGCGTTCGTCCTCGACCAGCGGCGTGGCGTGCGCGCCATCCAGGGTGAGGATCGAGAACGCGCCCTTCGGCAGGTCGGTCTCGGCCAGCACTTCGCCGATGATCAGCGCGCCGATCGGGGTCTTCTCCGCCGGCTTGAGCACGAACGGACAGCCGGCGGCGATCGCCGGCGCCACCTTGTGCGCCACCAGGTTCAGCGGAAAGTTGAACGGCGTGATGAACGACACCGGCCCCAGCGGCACCCGCCTGGTGTAACCGTGATAGCCGTCCAGACGGCTGGCCAGTTCCAGGTTGATGGTCTCGCCGTTGATCCGCACGGCTTCCTCGGCGGCGATGCGGAACGTCTCGATCAGCCGGGTGACTTCGCCGGCGGCATCCCTGATCGGCTTGCCCGCCTCGATGCACAAGGCCTCGGCCAGTTCGTCGCGGCGTTCGCTGAAACGCGCGACGCAGTGCTGCAACACCGCCTGCCGCGCCCACGGCTTGAACTCGCGCATCGGCCTGGCCGCCTTCACCGCGGCGGCGATCGCCTTCCCGGTGGCCTTCACATCCGGCACGGCGACGCGGGTGGCCAGCTTGCCGCTGTACTTGTCGCGCACGTCCAGCATCGTCTTCGATGTCTGCGGCCGGTTGGCGAGGTAGTAGGGGTAGGTCTTGTTCAACATGGGCGCTTGCCGGCGGTTGCGATCCGGCAAGCATAGGACGCGGCGGTGTTCAGGGCTCGTGAGCCGTCGCGGGGTGTTCGGCGGGCCGGTTGTACACGCTGACGAAGAACGGGAAGGAATCGGCAGGCGTGCCGTCCAGGTCGACGATGGTCAGGTCGTATGGCATGGAAAAGAATCCGGGCGGCGTGCCGATCGATGCACGCCGCCCCTGAGGGCGGAACGCTCAGCCGTCCGCTTCGCCGCAGCGGCAGGGCTGGCCGGTGGCGCAACCGCAGCCGCAAACGGATGGGGTGGCGGCGGCCTGGCAGCCGCAGGCGCAGGTGGCGCCGGCACAGTCGGAACAGCGGCAGGCGAAGGTATCGGTGGTGTTCATGGACGTTTCCTCGTTGGGATTGATGAAGGGTACGGAGGCTCGCTCCGTGTGGCCATTCTGGATGCCACCCCCTACCAGGGGCTTGAACCAAGGGGCTAACCTTCGCAAGCCCTGTCCCACCGCGGAGAGCCTGATGCCCCGACCCACGTCCGCCGCCGAACCTCGCCGCGCCGTCGTCGGTATCGGCCGCGTGGCGATGTGGAAAGGCGGCAGCGTGTGGATCGGGCGCGACACCGGCCAGGCGCAGCCGCACAGCCACCACGCCATCCAGATTGCGCTGGCCGCCACGCCGTCGTTCCGCATCCGTGATGCGTCGACCGAGGCATGGCAGCAAACCCTGGCGGCCATCGTGATGCCGGATCGGCCGCATCTGTTCGATGGCTGCGGCCACACGGTGGCTATGGTGTTCGTCGAGCCGGAGACGCTGGCGGGTCGCGAACTGGTCGCACGCCACCGGCAGCACGACGTGAGCCTGTTGCACGATGAAGGCCTGTCGGCCCGCACCGCGGCTTTGCATGCGGTGTTCGAGGCGCGCGGGACGGAGGCGGCACTGGTAGACGCGGCGCAACACATCGTGGCGCACCTGGCGGCCAGACCCGTCGGGGCGCAAGCCGTCGACGTACGGATCGCAAAGGTGCTGGAACACATCCGCGCACGCCCCGACGCGGAACTGGGGCTGGCTCAGGCGGCTGCCCTGGTGCACCTGTCGCCGAGCCGGTTCCGGCACCTGTTCGTGGCGCAGAGCGGGATTTCGTTTCGCGCGTACCTGCTGTGGGCACGTGTTGGGCTGGCCGTGGCCCGGGGCATGGCTGGCCATTCGTGGACGGAAGCGGCCCAGCAAGCCGGCTTTGCCGACTCGGCGCATCTCAGTCGTACCTGTCGACGCATGTTCGGCATCGCGCCGACGATGCTTGTGCGCGAGGAGCAGGCCTGACAGGGCCGCCAGGGCTGGACGGACGTCGAATGCGAAGAAGTCCAGAAAGGGACCTTGCAGCCGGTTTGGTCAAACGTGTCCGGGTGATCAGTACCTGCAGGTTGCGCCGAGCTGGACGTAGGTGCGCGAGCCGAAGCCTGCCTCGCGAAGGAGCTGGCCCGCGGCAAGGTGCTCGACATCGAAGTTGAGGGAGAGGCGCGTAGACGGTGACCAGCTGCCGGACAGTCGCATCAGGTTTCCGATGTGGTGGCCGGCAACGCCTTGGGTGCCCGCGTAGGCGCGCATGCCGCCCGCGTAGGCTGCATCGGTGGCGTCGAGACGTCGCGCGTGGCTGTACTCGAACGACAGCGTGGTGGTTGCCGAGGGCGACAGCATGATGCCGGGGGAGATCAGCAACAGGTTGCTGAGGCCGAGGAACTGGCTTTCCCCGAGGTAGTTGGAGCTCGCGTACAGCGGATGGAAATTGCGCAGGCTGCTCCCATCGCCCAAGCCGCCACCGGAAGCGAGGTCGAGGTGGGAAGTCAACATCGGCTTCCAGCCCGATTCGGACAGCGTCAGGCTTTGCACGGCAAACACGCCCCATGCGTCGATGCTGCGGTCGGCAAGCGAATGCCCGCCCTGACGCGCCGCCGTCCAGTCCCAATGGAACGCGCCCATGCTCCCGCGCAGGCGCAGCCCGAGGGTGTCGCGTCGGTCGGTGCCGACCTCACCACCAAGGCGGAAGGCGGGGAGCTCGGTATGCAGCCAGAATGGATCGAGATGGACGTCAGGGTTGTTGCCCCGGGACACGATGAAGCTGCCGTTGATGCCGCGCAGGATGGTGTCCGGCTGGACGCCTTCGTCGAAGCCTCCGCGTGCCAGACGTGTTGCGCGCAGTTCGAAGGCACCGACGCGATATCGCAATGCCTGCGCTTACAGGCGCACGCCGTTCCAGCTGCGATGCAGGTTGGGGCCGTCACTGATGCTGATCAACTGCCGTGGACCATCGGCGAATTCCTGACGGCCGAGTAGCGCACCCAAGAGCGTCGTGCCGGTGGTTTGGCGCACATCGGCGATGAGTTGCTGGAGGGAGATGCGGTTCTGAAGGTTCGCTGCCGCTGCTCCGCGGTCGCGGTCGACCTGGCCGGTGCCGAGCTCGCCATGAAAGCGCAGCTGCGGTGTCAGGTGCAGGTCGGCGCCGACGATGCCGCGGAACTGGTCTTGCCGCATGTCGTTGCCGGAAATCAGGCGGCTGTTGTCCGTGGCGACGTAGCGATAGCGTGCCTCGGCATGGAAGGTGAGCATGGATGCGTTGCCGGCCGCGCTGGCGAACGCGGGCAGCATCGCGGGGATGGCCACGCAGGCGAAGAGCGACAGGTTCCTGGGAACAGCTTGCATCGCCGGAGTCAGCGTGTACGGGGCAGCGAACGGACGGCCACGCGCGTCCGCGGCACGACGACCGCCGCCAGTGCGATGGCGATCAGCAGAGTCGCCAGCAGGAACACGGCACGGGTGCCGGAGACGACCGCCGCGACATTGGCGGCGGCGATGGCCGACGTTCCGGCGGCGTGCATGAACACGGCGCCCATCAACGATGCGCCGGTGACCAGGCCCAGGTTGCGCGAGAGGTTGAGCAGTCCCGACACGACGCCGCGCTTGCCCGGAGCCGTACTGGTCACGACGGCGGTGTTGTTGGCGGCCTGGAAGGTGGCGAAACCGCTGGTCAGGATGACCAGGGCAATGATGTAACCTTGCGCGCCGCCACCGGGAGTCATGTGCGAGAGCAGGAACGCGCCCGCCGCCATTGTCAGCAGGCCGGCGACGGTCATGCGCGTCGCGCCGAAGCGGTCGACCGCCTTGCCCGCGGGTATGCCGACCAGCGCCGCGACGAGCGGCCCCATCGACATCACCAGCCCGATTCGGGTCGCATCCAGATGCAGGGCGCCGGAGAGATAGAAGGGGCCGACCACGAGGGTCGTCATCGCCACCGTCGTCGCCAGCCCGCTGGCGATGAATCCGCTGCCGACCACGTGCTCGCGGAACAGCGCGGGTTGCACCAGCGGCGAGCGTGCCTTCGATTCGACGACCAGGAAGACCAGCCCGAGGACGGCAGCAGCACCGGCCAAGGCCAGATTGATCTTGCCGAAATGCCCGTGCCCGAGGGTCATGGCGAGGGAATAGCCCGCGAGCGCGGAGGCCAGCAGCAGCGACCCCGGCAGGTCGAATCCCGTGGGCGTGCCAGTTGCGCGGTCGCGCGGAAGATAGCGCCAGGCCAGCGATGCAGCCAGCATGCCCAGGGGCAGGTTGATGAGGAAAATCGCCTGCCAGCCGAAGCTCCCGATCAGCACGCCACCGAGCGAAGGGCCAAGCGCGGTGCCGATGGCCGACGTCGTGCCCAGCAATCCCATGGCGCGTCCCGCGCGCTCCCGCGGCACGGACTCGCCGACCAGCGCCATGGTCAGTGCCATCATCACGGCCGCGCCAGAGCCTTGGCCGGCGCGCGCGACGATCAGCGCCGACAACGAGGGCGCGGCGGCGCAGGCCAGCGAAGCCACGGTGAAGGTTGCGATTCCGAGGAGCATGAGCTGGCGCCGTCCGAACAGGTCGCCCAGCCCCCCGGCCGACACGACCAGCGTCGTGACTGCCAGCAGGTAGGCCAGCACGACCCATTGCACGGACTGGAAGGACGCGTCGAATGCGTCGACGAAAGTCGGCAGCCCGACGTTGGCGATGCTGGTACCGAGCGAGGACAGCAACATGGTCAGGGCGAGGCAGGCGAGCGCGCCGGACAGGATCGGGGAGGCGGCGGGCGGGGATGGCTGAGCGTTCATGGGGTGGAAGCGTGAGCCCCGCAGAAACAGGGCGGAAGACGCAGCAATCGAAAATGATCAGTGCATGAAACGCCATGTATTGCTGCGCCCAATCGTGCTATTTCTGGCGCCATGGACAACGTCGACCTCAACCTGCTTGCCACCCTCGACGTGCTGCTCGACGAGGGCAGCGTCGTGGGTGCGGCGAAGCGCCTGCAGCTGAGCGCTTCGGCCATGAGCCGGGCGCTGGCCCGCCTGCGGGAAGCGACGGGTGATCCACTGCTGGTACGCGCAGGGCGCGGCCTGGTGCCCACGCCGCGCGCGCTGGAACTGCGCGGGCGCGTTCGTCAGGTGGTCATTGATGCGGAGGCGGTCCTTCGTCCCGCGCTGAAGCTGGATCTGCAATCCTTGACCCGGACCTTCGCGATCCGCAGCACCGAAGGCTTCACGGAAACCTTCGGCCCGGAACTGATCGCCCGCGTTTCGGCCGAAGCACCCCTGGTCCAGCTCTCGTTCCTTGCCAAGCAGGACAAGGACAGCGCGCCCCTGCGCGATGGCAGGGTCGATCTCGAAACCGGCGTGATCGCCCAGGCCATGGGGCCGGAGATCCGGGCATTGGGCCTGTTCCGCGATCGTTTCGTGGGCGTCGTGCGTCGCGGCCACCGGCTGTCGAAAGGGAGGATGACGCCAGAACGTTACGCGGCAGCACGACACGTGGTCGTTGAGCGACGCGGCTTGCGGGCGGCGATGGTCGACGACGTGCTGGAACGGAAGGGGCTGGCCCGCCATGTGGTGGCGACGGTCGGCGGCTTCGGGCCGGCGATCGCGCTGGCGCGGAACTCGGACATCGTCGCGACAGTGCCGGAGAAACATACCGCGGGCCTGTGCGAGGGCATGCACCGATTCAAGCTGCCCGTGGCTGTCGACGATTTCACCATCTCGCTGTTCTGGCATCCAAGGCTGGATGCCGACCCGGCGCATCGCTGGCTGCGTTCCCTCGTGCGGGACGTCTGCAGGAGTGCTGGTTGAAGATTGCAGTGCGCCGTATCGCCCGGTGATTCGAATCTCCGCCGAGGCGCGGTCGCGCTACCGAGGTCGGCCCGCAGCCGAACCATAGACCTCTACTTGTCCGGCGTCACCGCCACAGTCTCATCCACCCGTAGCCCCAGCTCCCCATCCGCCAGTCGCGCGCGCAGCGGCGTGCCGGGCGCGACGTTCTTCGCCGAGCGCAGCACGTTGCCGTCGGCGTCGAACACGATCGCGTAGCCGCGTTCCAGCGTGGCCAGCGGACTGATCGCGTGCAGGGCGTGGCCGGCGTGGCGCAGGGCGGTTCGCCGCCGTTCGAGGATTTGCGCGATGGCGCGGCGCAGGCGCTGATCCTGTTCGGCGAGTCGGCGTGCCAGCAGCGGCAGGCGGACGCCGGGATGTCGCGCCAGCAGTCGGGCCTGCAATCGTTCCAGCCGGGTGCCGCGTTGCTGGCCCTGTTCGCGCAGCGCCACCAGCAGGCGGTGGCGCAGGTGATGCAGGCGTTCCCGGTCGCGCGCCAGGCGCGCCTGCGGACGCTGGGCCTGCAGTCGCGCGAACAGGTGATCGACGCGTTGCGAGAGTGCCTGCAGCCGGCGTTGCTGCAGGGTCGCCACGCGCTGCCGCAACTGCCGTAGGTGACGGCCAACAGCCACCGCATCGGGCACCAGCAGTTCGGCGGCAGCCGAGGGCGTGGGCGCGCGCAGGTCGGCGACGAAGTCGGCGATGCTGAAATCGATCTCGTGGCCCACGGCGCTCACCACCGGCACCGCGCTGGCGTGGATCGCCCGCGCCACCGCCTCGTCGTTGAACGCCCACAGGTCTTCCAGCGAACCACCGCCGCGGGTCAGCAGGAGTACGTCATGGCGTGCGCTGTCCGATGCCTTGCGCAGCATGTTGACGATTGCCGGCGGCGCCTCGCGACCCTGCACCGGCACCGGCAGGATCTCGACATCGGCCAGTGGCCAGCGCCGCGCCAGCACGCTGAGCACGTCGCGGATCGCCGCTCCGGTAGCCGAGGTGATCACGCCGATGCGGCGGGCGTGGACGGGCAGGGGGCGCTTGCGCGCGGGGTCGAACAGGCCTTCGGCGTCGAGCCGCGCCTTGAGCTGCTCGAACTCGCGCTGCAGGGCGCCTTCGCCAGCCGGCTCCATGTACTCGGCGACCAGCTGGAACTCGCCGCGCGGTTCATACAGGCCGACTTTCGCGCGCAGCAGCACCTGCATGCCGTCGGCCGGACGGAAGCGCAGGGTGGACGCCTTCATCTTGAACATCGCGCAGCGCACCTGGGCGCCGCTGTCCTTCAGGGTGAAGTAGAGATGCCCCGACGCGGGCTTGGCCACGTTGGACAGTTCACCCTCGATCCACACCTGCGGCAGCGCGTCGCCCAGCAGGTCGCGCACCAGCCGGTTGAGTGAGCTGGGGGTGAGGATATGGCGTGTCTCGGTGTGGTCGTACGGCGCTGACATAAGGGCGCGAGCCTAGCACGATGCGCCGTACGAAGTTGTTGGAAAACATCTGCTTGACGCGGTAAGCGCAGGAACAGCATCAAGACTGCCGCGGTACCTCAGTCGTCGTCGCCGGCATCGCGCAGTTCGCGCCAGCGGCGCTTGCGCACGCGCCAGCTGCGGATGCCGAGGTTCAGCGCGAACCACGCGGCAATGACCCCGAACGGCCAGCCGATCCACGCCGGCCACAGGAAGGCCACCACCGCCAGCGCAAGCAGCACCCCCGCGCCGATCATCAGCGGGCTGCTGCTGGTGTCGCCCAGCACGCGGCGGTTGGTCAGCGCCGCGCCGACACTGTTGGCGATGCGCAAGGCGCCCGCGGCTGCGCGCCCCGAGCTGCCACCCGCGTGGCGCACCCGTGGTGGCCTTGCCTCGCTGCTGCGCACCTGCTCGCTGCTGCCCTGGCCGTTGCGCCGGCGCCGCGAGGCCAGCACGATCTCGGTGGCGTTGCCCAGGTCCTTTTCGTATTGCGCGGCAAGCTGGCCGGCGAAACCGTCGTCCTCCACCGCCACGTCGATCTCGTGATTGCCCAGCCAGCTGGCGATGTTGAGGTTGGACGAGCCGACCCGGGCCCATTGGCCATCGGCCACCGCGGTCTTGGCATGCAGCATCGAACCGTTCCACTCGAACACCCGGATGCCGGCCTTCAGCAGCGGGCGGTAACCCGAGCGCGACATGCCTGCCACCGCCGGGATGTCGCTGCTGCCAGGCACCAGCAGGCGCACGTCCACGCCATCGCGGGCAGCGGCGATCAGGGCTTGCACGTAGGGCGCGACGCCGACGAAATAGGCGTCCGTCAGCCACAGCGTCTTGCGCGCCATCGAGGCGATCAGCTGGTCCAGCCGATAGGTGCCGGCGGTCGACGGCTGGGTGGCGATCACCCGCAGCGACACCTCGCCGACCGGGCTTTCCGGCACCGGCACCGGCGCCGCCGGCAGCGGGCGCAGCGCGGCGCCGGTCTCGCCCCAGCTTTGCGCGAAGGCGGCCTCCAGCTCGGCCACGGCCGGCCCCTGCAACGCCACGCCGGTGTCGCGCCACGGCGGCACGTTGCGACGTTCGTCGCCCAGCCACTTCGCGCTGATGCACACGCCGGACAGGAAGCCCTGGACGCCGTCCACCACCAGCAACTTGCGATGGTCGCGACTGATCCAGCCCAGTGGCTGGCCCAGCCGGGGCGGATTGAACACGCGCACTTCGCCACCAGCCGCGTGCAGCGGCGCCCAGAACGAACGGCGCGACTGGCCGAGGCAACCGACCCAGTCGGTGACCACGGCGATGAACACGCCGGAGCGGGCGCGCTCGACCAGGGCGTCACGGAACGCGCGACCGACCTCGTCATCGCGCACGATGTAGTTTTCCAGCAGCACCCGATGCTGCGCACCGCGGATCGCCGCCAGCCAGGCCTCGTAATGGGCGGCTGCATCGATCAGCAACTGCACCGCGTTGCCGCTGAGCAGGGGGGCGCCGGCTGCACGACTCAAGGCCTGTTCGGCCAGCAGCCGGCTCGGGGTGGGGGGGATCAGGGGTGTGGGCATGGGCCGAGTGTAGGCGATGGCCTGTCGACGCGGCGCCTTCATCGGCCTTCTGGCATCATCGCGCGCATGCCGATCGAGCAACGCTACGCCGACACCGATGCCTGCGCACGCTACCTGATGGACGTGCTGGGGCCTGATCTGCGCATTGCCGCGCCGCTGGGTCTGGGCAAACCGCACGAACTGCTCAACGCGATCTACCGGGCGATCAGCGCCGACGCCACGCGTTCGATGCGTTTGTATACCGCGTTGTCGCTGACCCGGCCGCAGGCGTCGCCGGGGCTGGAGCAGCGCTTCCTGCAACCGTTCCTGGAACGCCACTTCGGCGCCGACGCGGTCGATCCGCAGTACGCGCTGGATCAGGCGCGCGACGCGCTGCCGGCCAACGTCGAGGTACACGAGTTCTACCTGCAGTCGGGCGCGATGCTGCATTCGGGCAGCGCGCAACGCAGCTACATCAGCCAGAACTACACCCATGTCGCGCGCGACCTGGTGGTGCAGGACATCAACCTGCTGGTGCAACTGGTGGCGCGCCGCGAGGGACCCGACGGCGTGCATTACAGCCTGTCGTGCAACCCGGACCTGACCCTGGATTTCCTGCGGCTGACCCAGCTGGCCGGCAAGCCGCGGCCGATGTGCGTGGCGGTGGTGCATCCGGATCTGCCGTACCTCGGCGGGGACGCCGAAGTGGCCGAAACCTATTTCGACGTGGAGCTGCGGCCGCCGCATTCGCCGCCGCTGTTCGCGCTGCCCCGCGCGCCGGTGGGCTTGGCCGAGTATGCGCTGGGCCTGCATGCCAGCGCGCTGGTGAAGGATGGCGGCTGCCTGCAGATCGGCATCGGCGCACTGTCCGATGCGCTGGTGAAGGCCTTGCTGCTGCGTCAGCAGAACAACATCCAGTGGCGCCGCGCCCTGGTCGCGCTGGACCCGGCCGGCGTCACCCATGCGCTGGCCGGCTGGCTGGGCGGGCTGGCGCCGTTCGAGGCCGGCCTGTACGGCGCCAGCGAGATGGTGATGGACGGCTTCATGCACCTGCAGCGGGGCGGCATTCTCAAGCGGCGCAGCTGGGACAACCTCGCGCTGGAGCGGGCCGCCGCGGCGGGCCGGCTGAACCCGGACACGCCGGGCGGGCACTACCTGCGCGGTGCGTTCTTCCTGGGCTCGCGCGAGTTGTACGCCTGGCTCGACGCCACCGAGGCAGCTGACCCGGACGCGATCGACATGTGCGCGGTGTCCAACGTCAACCAGCTCTACGGCACGCACCAGTCGCTGGCCATGCTGCAGCGGCGCGGCGCCCGTTTCTTCAACACCTGCATGATGGCCACCGCGCTGGGCGCGGTGGTGTCGGACACGCTGGAGGACGGCAGCGTGGTCAGCGGCGTCGGCGGCCAGTACAACTTCGTGGCGATGGCGCACGAACTGCCCGATGCGCGCTCGGTACTGTTGCTGCGCGCCACCCGCAGCAGCAAGGGCGGCATCGAGAGCAACATCCGCTGGAACTACGGCCAGACCACCATCCCGCGCCACCTGCGCGACATCATCATCACCGAGTACGGCATCGCCGACCTGCGCGGCAAGAGCGACAGCGAGTGCGTCGAGGCGATGCTGGCGATCACCGACGCGCGTTTCCTCGACGCGCTGTGCGCCGAGGCCAAGGCACACGGCAAGCTGGCCGCGGATTTCGTGATACCCGAGAGCTGGCGCCTGCATCGCCCGCGCCACCTGCGCAAGATACTGGCGCCGTTCCGGCAGCACGGCGAGCTGCCCGAGTTTCCGTTCGGCAGTGACTTCAGCGAAGTCGAGCAACGCCTGTTGCCGGCGCTGGAGTGGCTGAAACACGCCGGCGCCAGCTGGCGCGGCCGGCTCGGCCTGCTGCTGGCCGCGTGTCGCCCGGGCCAAGTGGCGCCGGGTGAGTCCGAGGCGCTGGCGCGAATGGGCCTGGCCGATCCGCTTACGCTGGCCGATCGCCTGCAGCGCCGCCTGCTGCAGGTGGGGCTGCGTCGACAGGTGCCGACCGATCGGTCGGCGCCTCCGCCAGCGGATCAGCCGGTAAATCAGCCGGCGTCGGGTTCGTAGCGGGCTCGTCCAGCAGTGGCAGGATCGCCGGGCTGTCCAGGTCGTCGAACTGCTGGTGGTTGACCGCCCAGAAGAACAGCCGCACGGCCACGATGACGATTACCAGGGTCACCGGGATCAGCACCAGCAGGATGTTCATGCGGGCAACTCGCGTGCGCCGGTGGCCGGGCCGGCGCGGTCATCGGCCGCGGCCTCCGGCCGGCCCACGCGCAATGCGTTCAGCACCACCACCAGCGAGCTGAGCGACATGCCGATGCCGGCCAGCCACGGCGGCACCATGCCGAACGCGGCAAACGGTACGGCGCAAAGGTTGTAGCCCAGCGCCCAGCGGCGACTCTGCGCGGTGACTTGCTGCAGCTGACGGGCGATCGAGCATGCGTCGACGAGTCCGTGCAGACGTCCATCCATCAGCAGCAGGTCGGCATGGGCCTGGGCCAGCTCGGTGCCGGAGGCGAGCGCTGCGGAGACGTCGGCACCGGCCAGCAGCGGCGCGTCGTTGCTGCCGTCGCCCACCGCCAGCGTGGTGTGGCCTTCGGCATGGGCTGCCTGCAGGCGTTCGAGCTTGTCGGCCGGCGACTGCCGGGCGTGCCAGTCGGCGATGCCCAGGCGGGCCGCCATCGCGGCCACGCGGCTGCTCGCGTCGCCGCTGGCCATGCTGGTGGTGATGCCGTCCCCGCGCAGCCGTTCGAGCACACGCTGCGCATCGGCGCGCGGCTGTTCGTCGAGATGGAAAGCTGCGATGGCGCCGTCCGCGTCGGTCAGCAGCAAGGCATCCGCGACACCGGCGGGAGCCGGCTGGCCGCTGCACGCCAGCGCGTAGTCGGCGCGTCCCAGCCACAGTGCGCGACCGGCCACCTCGCCCGAAATGCCGGCGCCGGCAGCCACCTGCACGGACTGCGCCTGCAGCGGCAAGGCGCGCTGGCGAGCGGTATCGGCCAGGGCGCGGGCCAGCGGATGGGAGCTTTCATGCGCCAGCGCAGCAGCCAGCTGCAGCACCTGCTCGACGCTGTCGCCGCGCAGCGGCTCGACTGCGCGGTGCTGCAGCTGCGGCACCGTCAGCGTGCCGGTCTTGTCGAACAGGGCGTAGTCGACCTCGGCCAGCCGGCACAGCGCATCGCCGCGGGTCACCAGCACGCCGCGGCCGGCCAGCACGCCGAGCGCCCGGGTCAGCGTGGCTGGCCGGGTCAACGCGAAGGCGCAGGGGCAGGCGACCACCAGCACCGCCACCGCTGCCTCGAATGCGCGCGCCGGATCGACCAGCAGCCAGCCGATGGCGGTGAGTGCGGTCAGGCCCAGCACCCGCGCCACGAAGCGGCCGACCACGCGATCGCTGGCCGCGATCGTCGAGCGCGCCTGCCGCGCGCGGGCGGCCAGTTCGCCCAGCCGCGCCACGGCGGTGGTGTCGCCGCTGTGCTCCACGAGCAGTTCGGCCGGGCCGGACAACAGCACGCTGCCGGCAATCAGCGGCTCGCCCCGCGCGCGACGCACCGGGCGCGATTCGCCGGACAGCAGTGCCTCGTCCACCTCGACGTGGGCGCTCTGCAGCACGCCGTCGGCCGGCACGCGGGTGCCTTCGGCGATGTGCACGCGGTCGCCGGGCAGCAGGGTCATCGCGGGCACCGTTTCCAGCTCGCCGTCGGCACGGCGGCGCTGCGCCAGCAGGGGCGCGCCGTCGATCACCGCGTCGCCCATCGCGCCGCTGCGATGGCGTGAACGCAGTTCCAGGTAGCGCCCGCCCAGCAGCAGCGAGACGAACATGGTCACCGAGTCGAAGTAGATTTCGCCGCTGCCGCGCAGCGTGTTGAACATGCTGGCCAGGAACACCAGGGCCACCGCCAGCGCCACCGGCAGGTTGAGGCCGAGCCGGCGCTCGTGCAGTTCCTGCAGCGCGCCGCGGAAGAACGGCAACGCCGAGTAGAACACCACCGGCAGGCTGGTCAGCAGGCCGAGCCAGCGGAACAGGTTGCGCGTGCTGAAGTCGACGAAATCGACCACGCCGATGTAGATGACGAACGCGTACGTCATCACCTGCATCGAGCACATGCCGGCCACCAGCAGGCGCTTCAGCGCGTCATGCTGTTCCTGCGAGCGGACGTCGTCGATGCTGCCGTGCTGCAGCGGCTGCGCCGGGCAGCCGGCCGCGGCGAAATTCGCCAGCAGGGTGGGCAGCGGCGTGCGCTCGGCATCCAGCACCACGCGTACCCGGCACGCCGGGCGATCGATGGCGACGCGCTTTACGCCGGGCAGCGAACGCAGCAGCTGTTCCAGCCGCAACACCTGGCGCGCGTCCGCCAGCGACTCGACCAGGAGGGCGGCCTCGCTGTTGCCGTCGCGACGGAGGCGTAGCACCTGCGCGGCGAGTTGCGGATGGGCCCACGCCGCGTAGCTGTTCATCGCGGCGGGTCGGTGGTCGGCGGCGGCTTCGCGGCGCTATGCGCGCTGACCGGCACGCCGAACACGGTGTGCGAGGTGTCCAGCGGCGTGTCGGCGTAGCGATTGCCGACCACGATCAGCCACACGCATCCGGCGATCGATGCCACGAAGACGAGCACGCCCAACCACGCGATCGGCTGTCGATACCAGGCCGAGAGCCGGGCCGATCCGTGCGCCGGCCCGTGCCGGGCGGCGCTGTCATTGCCGTGGTTCATTGACCGGATGCGACAACTGGTAGACGTAGGCGGCGATCACGTGGATCTGGTCGTCGGACAGACGCGGGCTCCAGGCCGGCATGTGGCCCTGGCGCCCGTCGCCGATGGTCTTCTCGATATCGGCCACGCTGCCGCCATGCAACCAGATCCTGTCGGTGAGGTTGGGTGCGCCCAGCGCCGGGTTGCCCTTGCCTTCGGCGCCGTGGCAGGCCGCGCAGGTGGCGAACATCGGCTGGCCGGCGGCAGCCTTTGCCGCATCGTGCGGCGCACCGGACAGGCTCAGCACGTACTGCGCCAGGTTCTTGACGTTGTCCGCGCCCAGGCTCGCCCACGGCGGCATCACGCCGCTGCGGCCGTCGTGGATCGAGGTGGTGATGTCGCTGCCGCTGCCACCGTACAGCCAGTCGTTGTCGGCGAGATCCGGCGCGCCCAGCGCCACGTTGCCCTTGGCGCTGCGCTGATGGCAGGCGGCGCAGTTGTCCTCGAACAGCACCTTGCCCATCGCCAGCGCATCCGGGTCGCCGGCCAGCTTTTCCACCGGATACAGGCGGAAGCGCTCCATCAGCGGTGCCAGTTTCGCGTCGTTGGCAGCCACTTCCTGTTGCAGCTGGCCGTGCGAAGTCCAGCCCAGCGAACCTTTGTGGTTGCCGAAGCCCGGGTACAGGTACAGGTACAGGAAGGCGAGCGCGAACATGCTGCCGGAAAACACGATCCACCAGCGCGGCAGCGCCTTGAGGCCTTCGAGAATCGTGCCGTGCGCCCACACGTGGCCGGTGGTGCCGTCGGGGCGGGTGGGAATCTTCGCCCGCGGCGCCCACAGGAACAGCGCGAAGGTGATGCCCAGGTTGAGCACCACCAGAAACATCACCCATAACGACCAGCCACTGCTCACGGGCGATCCTCCTTGTTGCGGACATCGGTTTCCGGCTCATCTTCCAGCGGCAGGTGCGCCATGCGGTTGAAGGTCGGCTGGTGGTATTTGCGCCACGCCCAGATCCAGATGCCGATGAAGCTGATCATCATCAGCGCGATGAGCACCCCGGTGACGTGACCCCAGATCGGATTGATGGTCACGGCGTGCCTCCATCGCTGGCCGCGGCATTGGCCGCCGCGGTCGATGCGGGTTCGTTGCGGATGCCCAGCCCCTGCAGGTAGGCGATCAGCGCGTCCAGTTCGGTCTTGCCCTCCACGGCGGCGGGGGCGGCGGCGATCTCGGCATCGGAATAAGGGTCACCCAGCCGGCGCAAGGCGTGCATGCGTGCCTGCACGTCGGCAGCATCGATCTTGTTGTGCGCCAGCCACGGATACGCGGGCATGTTCGACTGCGGCACGACCTGGCGCGGATTCATCAGGTGCATGCGCTGCCAGTCGTCGGAATACTTGCCGCCCACGCGCGCGAGATCGGGCCCGGTGCGCTTGGAGCCCCACTGGAACGGGCGGTCATAGACCGATTCGGCCGCGATGGAGTAGTGGCCGTAACGTTCGGTCTCGAAACGCAGGGCGCGGATCATCTGCGAATGGCACAGGTAGCAGCCCTCGCGCACGTAGACGTCCTTGCCGATCAGCCGCAGCGGGTCGTAAGGCTTCACGCCCGGCGGTGCCTTCACCGAATGCGCCTCCATGAACAGCGGGGTGATCTCGGCCAGGCCGCCCAGCGAGACCATGATCGCGATCAGCACGCCGAGCAGGCCGACGTGTTTTTCAATTGCTTCGAAATGCTTGTAGGCCATGAGATGGGATCTATTTGGAGAGTGCGGCCATGGATGGACGCTTTCGGGCTTGCCGGGCCGGGATGTCTTGCCGAAACAGGAGCTTGACCGAAGCAGCGAGCATGGACGAGCGCATCAGCCCATTCCCTCAGCCCGCGGCCGGAAGTGGCGCGGGCACCTGATGCGGCACCGGCTCGGGAATCGGGACCGGGATCGGCTTGATCAGCCGGGCACGGGCGTCGGCGGCGGTGTACCAGAGGTTCCACGCCATCACCCACATGCCCGACAGGATGCAAACGCCACCCAGCCAGCGGATCACGTACATCGGCTTGATCGCGATCAGGCTGTCCAGGAAACCGTAGGTGAGCGCGCCGTCCGGATTGGTGGCGCGCCACATCAGCGCCTCGGTGACGCCGGCGGTCCACATCGAGCCGACGTAAAGCAGGGTGCCGATCATGTGCAGCCAGAAGTGCAGCTCCATCCCCTTGCGCGAATGCATTTCCGGGCGACCGAGCGCGCGCGGGGCCATCGCGTACAGCGAGCCGATGGTGATCATCGCGACCCAGCCGAGCGAGCCCGAATGCACGTGGGCAATGGTCCAGTCCGTGTAGTGCGACAGCGAATTGACCGACTTGATCGCCATCATCGAGCCTTCGAACGTGGCGGCGCCGTAGAACACCAGCGACATCACCATGAACTTGGCGGCGGGGTCCATCCTCAGCTTGTGCCACGAACCGTTGAAGGTAAGCAGGCCATTGGCGGCGGAGCCCAGGCTGGGCATCAGCAGCACCAGCGAGAACGCCATGCCCACCGACTGCACCCAGTCGGGCAGGGCGGTGTACATCAGGTGGTGCGCGCCGGCCCACATGTAGACCGAGATCAGCGCCCAGAAATTGACGATCGAAAAACGGTAGCTCCACAGCGGCTGCTGCGCCTGCCGCGGCACGAAGTAGTACATCATGCCCAGGAAGCCGGCGGTCAGGAAGAACGCCACCGCATTGTGGCCGTACCACCATTGCACCATCGCGTCGACCACGCCGGAGTAGATCGAGTACGACTTGGTCAGCGAGACCGGGATGGCCAGATTGTTGATGATGTGCAACAGGCCCACCGCGATGATGAAGGCGCCGTAGTACCAGTTCGCCACATAGATGTGCTTGATGCGCCGGCGCGCCAGCGAGCCGAAGAACACCACGCCGAAACTGACCCAGACCACCGCGATCAGGATGTCGATGAACCACTCCGGCTCGGCGTACTCCTTGCTCTGGGTGAGCCCCAGCGGCATCGTGGTCATCGCCAGCACGCAGACCAGTTGCCAGCCCCAGAAGGTGAACCCGGCCAGCCTGGTGAAGGCCAGGCGGGCATGACCGGTGCGCTGCACCACGTAATAGCAGGTGCCCATCAGCGCCGAGCCGCCGAAGGCGAAGATCACGCCGAAGGTGTGGTCGGGGCGGATGCGGCTGAAGGTCAGCCACGAGGTCTCGAAGTTCAGCGCCGGCCACATCAGCTCGGCGGCGGCGTAGACGCCGACGGACATGCCGATGATGCCCCATACGGCGGCGGCCAGCAGGAACTGGCGCACGACCCTGTCGTTGTAATACTCGGTGTTCGGCATGGGGCTTCCCGGCTGGATAACTGCGCAATTTTAGGCGAAGCATGAGGCGCCGTATTGACTCCGATCAAGCCGCTGCGGCAATTCGTCCCTGAGACGCGCACCCAAAAAGTCCCGGAGCCGGTACGCGCGGGTTCAGCCTGCGCCGATTTGCCACGGAAGGGCAACCCCGATCGGGTATTCTTGCCGGCATCGCCGCGAACTATCGCGGCCTGTTATCCGGTTGAATCCATGAGTGAGATGGCTGTACAGAAAGCGCGCCCGGCAGAACCGGCGCAACGCCGGCCCAGCGTGGCCGTGCACGTGGGCAAGGTGAAGGTGGGTGGCGGCGCGCCGATCGTGGTGCAGTCGATGACCAACACCGACACCGAAGATCCGGCCAGCACCGCGAAACAGATCGCCGAGCTGGCCCGCGCCGGCTCCGAGATGGTGCGCATCACGGTCAACACGCCGGCCGCCGCCGCCGCGGTGCCCCGCATCGCCGAGCGGCTGGCGATGATGGGCGTGGAGGTGCCGATCGTGGGCGACTTCCACTACAACGGTCATCTGCTGCTGGAGCGCGAGCCGGCCTGCGCCGAGGTGCTGGCGAAGTACCGGATCAATCCGGGTAACGTGGGCTTCGGCAAGAAGCACGAAAGCCAGTTCGCCTCGATCATCGAGAAGGCGCTGCGCTACGGCAAGCCGGTGCGCATCGGCGCCAACTGGGGCTCGCTGGACCAGAGCATGGTCGCCGCGCTGATGGACGAGAATGCCAGGCGCGCCGATCCGTGGGATGCCTCGCACGTGGCGCGCGAGGCATTGATCCGTTCGGCGCTGGACTCGGCGGCGCTGGCCGAAAAGCTGGGCCTGCCGCGCGACCGCATCATCCTGTCGTGCAAGGTCTCCGGTGTGCAGGAGCTGATCGCGGTGTATCGCGATCTGGCCATTCGCTGCGATTACGCGCTGCACCTCGGCCTCACCGAGGCCGGCATGGGTTCCAAGGGCATCACCGCTTCGGCCGCCGCGCTGGCCGTGCTGCTGCAGGAAGGCATCGGCGACACCATCCGCATCTCGCTGACGCCCGAACCGGGCGCCTCGCGCACCGGCGAGGTGATCGTGGCGCAGGAACTGCTGCAGACCATGGGCCTGCGCTCGTTCACCCCGCTGGTCACGGCCTGCCCGGGTTGCGGCCGCACCACCAGCGAGTTCTTCCAGGAGCTGGCCAAGACCGTGCAGGAACACGTGCGCGAGCAGATGCCGCTGTGGCGGGTGCAGTACGACGGCGTGGAAAACCTCACCCTGGCGGTGATGGGCTGCATCGTCAACGGGCCGGGCGAATCGAAGCACGCCAACATCGGCATCTCGCTGCCCGGCAACGGCGAGGCCCCGGCGGCGCCGGTGTTCATCGATGGCGAGAAGGCGATGACCTTGCGCGGCGACAACATCGCCAACGAATTCGTGGGCATCCTCGATGACTACGTGGCGCGCAAGTACACCGCCCGGGCCGGTTGATCGCGGCTGCTGGAGCGGTTGGCCGGTCAATCGTCCGTGCGGCTTGCCATGCAGGGCTGGAGCAGTTCGGGCGTCAGATCCGCCCAGCTGCCGACCCGTCCGGGCAGTTGTCCCAGCCGCGCCACTTGCTGCAGGTAGTCCGCGCGGGGGATCTCGACCGCGCCCAGCCCCAGCGTGTGCGGGTTGCTGACCTGGGTGTCGAGCAGGGGAAAGCCCATCGCATGCAGCAGTTGGGCGAGGGCGACCAGCGCCAGCTTCGAGCCGCCGCTTTCGGCGCTGAACATCGACTCGCCGCAGAACAGCCGGCCGATCGCCACCCCGTAGATGCCGCCGACCAGGCGCTCGCCGTCCCACACTTCAATGCTGTGCGCATGGCCCAGCCGATGCAGTTGCACATAGGCGTCGATCATCGCCGGCACCAGCCAGGTGCCGGCGTCGTCGCGGCGCGGTTGCGCGCAGGCGCGGATCACCTGTTCGAACGCGTGGTCGACGGTGAGGCGCCAGTGCCGGCCGCGGAGTTGTCGACGCAGGCTGCGGTTGAGGCGGACGCTGGCGGTGTCGAAGGTGCAGCGCGGGTCGGGCGACCACCACAGGATCGGTTCGCCCTCGCTGAACCACGGAAAGATGCCGCGGCTGTACGCGGCCAGCAGGCGCTCGGGCGCCAGGTCGCCGCCGAAGGCGAGCAGGCCGTTGGGTTCGGCCAGCGCCTCGCCGGGATCGGGGAAGCGGTCCCGGTGATCGGCATCCAGCAGGGGCAGGCGGATCACCGGATCACCGCCTCGCGCCGGGCGTAAGGACTGTGCCTGGCGAGGTCCGCTGCATAGTCGTCGACCGCGGCGGCCTCGTCGGCAAGCGCGTTCGCCACGGCGGCACGAAAGTCCGGGTTGACCAGGTAATGGCGGGAATGCGTTCGCGCGGGCAGGAATCCCCGCGCCAGCTTGTGTTCGCCTTGCGCACCCGGTTCGAAACGCTCCAGTCCCTGCGCGATGGCGTACTCGATGCCGCGGTAGTAGCACAGCTCGAAATGCAGGCCGGGCACGTCGATCGACGCGCCCCAATAGCGGCCGTACAGCACGTTGCCGCCCTGGACGAACAGCGCCATCGCCACGATGAGAGCGCCATCGCGGGCCAGCGCCAGCTGGATGGTCGACCCCAGCCCGCCCAGCCGGCCGAAGAACGCAGGCGTCAGCGCGGCGTGGTTGCCCTTCATGTCGAACGTCGCTTCGTACAGCTGGTGCACGCGCGACCATTCCTCATCGCCCAGGCTGTCGCCGGAGCGCCATTCCACGGCCAGCCCGCTGAGGGCGACCTGGCGGCGTTCGTGCACGATGTTCTTGCGCTTCTTGTGGTTCAGCGCGGCCAGGAAGTCGGCGAAATCGCGATAGCCCCGGTTGTGCCAGTGGAACTGCACGTCCGAGCGCGCCAGCCAGCCCGGCCCGAACGCGGCCAGTTCCTGCGCGGGCAGGAAGTTGGCATGGATCGAAGACAGTCCCAGCCGCTCGACTTCGCGCCGCATCGCCTGGACCAGTTCGCGCCGCAGTGCCGGCGAACGGTCGTCGCGACCGGCGAGCAGGCGCGGGCCGGGCACCGGCGAGTAGGGCACGCCGTTGAGCAGCTTGGGGTAATACTGGCCACCGGCGCGCTCCCACGCGCTGGCCCAGCTCCAGTCGAACACGAACTCGCCGTGCGAGTTGCCCTTCAGGTACAGCGGCGCGGCCGCGACCAGCCGCTCGCCTTCATGCAGGGTCAGGTGATGCGCCTGCCAGCCCCAGTCGGGACGGATGCAGCCGCTGCTTTCCAGCGTCTGCAGGAAAGCGTGCGACACGAACGGGTTCGGTTCCGGAAGCAGTGCATCCCACGCCGCGGCAGGCAGCTCGGCGATCGCGGCGTGGAAGCGGATGTCATGCATGAGGTGGCAGGAATACCGTGTTGCGAGAGATTCGGGAAGCTGAGCGTCGTTTCCACCCTTTCGACGTCATTCCCGCTTTCGCGGGAATGACGGCTGGTCGCGGGAATGACGGCTGTTCGGATTCGGCCTCCGCTACCAAAGAATGCCCTGAACGCGATGCTCTTGCGATTCCCGATTCCCGATTCCCGATTCCCGATTCCCGGCCTAGACCACCGGCGTCTGCTGGTCGAGCCAGCGCTCGGCGTCCAGCGCGGCCATGCAGCCGAAGCCGGCCGAAGTCACGGCCTGGCGATACACGTGATCGGCCACGTCGCCGGCGGCGAACACGCCCGGCACCGAGGTCATCGTGGCCATGCCGCCCTGGCCGCTGTGGATCTTGATGTAGCCGTCGTGCATGTCGAGCTGGCCTTCGAAGATGCCGGTGTTCGGCGTGTGGCCGATCGCCACGAAGAAGCCGGTGGCCTCGATGTCGCGGGTGACGCCGGAGTTGACGTCCTTCACGCGCACGCCGGTGACGCCGCTGTCGTCACCCAGCACCTCGTCGATGGTGTGGTTCCAGACCAGCTCGATCTTGCCGGCGGCGGCCTTCTCGAACAGCTTGTCCTGCATGATCTTCTCGGCGCGCAGCTTGTCGCGGCGATGCACCAGGTAGACCTTGCGGCCGATGTTGGCGAGGTACAGCGCTTCCTCGACCGCGGTGTTGCCGCCGCCGATCACCACCACGTCCTGGTCGCGGAAGAAGAAGCCGTCGCAGGTGGCGCAGGCGGACACGCCCTTGCCCTTGAACTTCTCCTCGCTGGCGATGCCCAGGTACTTGGCGGTGGCGCCGGTGGTGACGATCAGCGCGTCACAGGTGTATTCGCCCGAGTCACCCTTGAGCCGGAAGGGCTTCTGCTTCAGGTCGACCGTGTGGATGTGGTCGAAGATCATCTCTGTGTGGAAGCGCTCGGCATGCTCGGCCATGCGCTGCATCAGCGCCGGGCCCTGCAGGCCCTCGACGTCGCCCGGCCAGTTGTCCACGTCGGTGGTGGTCATCAGCTGGCCACCCTGCTGCAGGCCGGTGATCATGGTCGGCTTCAGGTTGGCGCGCGCCGCATACACCGCTGCGGTGTAGCCGGCGGGACCGGAGCCGAGGATCAGCAGACGGCTGTGCTTGGGGGTGCTCATGGTTATAATCCTTGGGTTTGCTGGTGACTTGAGTGGCTGTTCGCTCCAGCCCACGCGGCGGTTTCATCGCCATGCGCGGGCTGACGACGACAAAGCGCACGAACCCCGGAAGGATGGGGAATACGCAGCACCGATTCAAGGTGCCGGCAGATCAACGACACCACCGCGGCGGTTGCGCGATGGATTCACAACGTGCTCCCACAGGATTCTTCTTCCATGCGTATCGGTATCCCCTCCGAAACCAAGACCCTCGAAGGTCGTGTTGCCCTCGTTCCCGCCGCCGCCGCCGACCTGGTGCGCCGTGGCCACGAAGTGTTCATCCAGTCCGGTGCCGGCCTGAAGAGCGGCTTTGCCGACGAGGCCTATGTCAAGGAAGGCATCAAGATCGTGCCGGACGCCGCGGCGCTGTACGAGGCGGGCGAGCTGATCGTCAAGGTGAAGGAGCCGATCGCCGGCGACCTGGCCCTGCTGAAGAAGCACCACCTGCTGTTCTGCTATCTGCACCTGGCCGCCGAGCCGGCGCTGACCAGGAGCCTGCTCGACATCGGCCTGACCGGCGTGGCGTTCGAGTCGGTGGAGGAACACGGCGGCCTGCCGTTGCTGCTGCCGATGTCGGTGATCGCCGGCCGTATCGCCACGCAGATCGGCACCACGCTGCTGCATCGCCCGCAGGGCGGCAAGGGCAAGCTGCTGGGCGGCATGGCCTCCACGCCGCGCGGCAAGGTCGTCGTGCTGGGCGCGGGTGCCGCCGGTGGCAACGCCGCTGCGCTGGCCGCTGCGGCCGGCGCCAACGTGGTGGTTTTCGACAAGCGCCAGGATCGCCTGGCCGAGATGATGGCGATGGGCCCGAACGTCACTGCGTTGTATGCCTACGAGTCGTCCGTGGCCGAGGAAGTGCGCGATGCCGACATCGTGGTCGGCGCCGTGCTGGTGCCCAGCGCCAAGGCGCCGCGGGTGGTCACCGAAGAAATGGTCAAGACGATGGAGCCAGGCAGCGTGCTGGTGGACATCGCGATCGACCAGGGTGGCTGCTTCGAGACCTCCAGGCCGACCACCTGGAAGGAGCCGACCTACGACGTGCATGGCGTCACCCACTTCTGCGTGACCAACATGCCCGGCGCCGTGCCGCAGACCTCGTCGCTGGCGATCTCCGCCGCGATCCTGCCGTACGTGCAGCGCCTGGCCGCCGGCAACGAATGGCGCGACTTCGAGCCGCTCAAGGTCGGCATCAACGTCGATGGCGGCAAGCTGGTGCATCCGGCGCTGCAAGGTATGCTCTGACCCTTGGCAGCCAGGAAGGGGGCACCCAAGGTGGCGCGCAGCGCAAACGTGAAGCAACAACCGAGGGAAGGCCTCAGCGAGGAGCTGAAGCGCCGGCTGCGTGAAGCCGGCGCCCTGCTGCTGCTGCCGCTGGCGGTGTACCTGCTGGTATGCCTGTTCAGCTACAACCCGCATGACCCCAGCTGGACCAATGCCGGCCAGCTGGAGCATGCGCACAATTTCGGCGGCACCGTCGGCGCGTACATCGCCGACCTGCTGCGCTGGATCTTCGGCCTGGTGGCCTACTGCTTCCCGCTGCTGCTGCTGTTGCTGGGCGTGCAGGTGCTGCGCCAGCGCGGCGACGAACGGGTGGTGCATCCATGGGAACCGGCACTGCGCCTGATCGGCTTCGTGTTCTTCTTCATCACCGGGCCGGCGCTGCTCTACCTGAATTTCCATGACAAGCCGGTGCTGCCCCAGGGCGTGGGCGGCATCATCGGCGTGTGGGTCGGCGATGCACTGCTCAGCGCGTTCGGCGACAAGGGCGCGCCGTTGCTGTTGCTGGCGCTGTTCCTGATCGCGGTGACGCTGGCCACCGGGCTGTCCTGGTTCCGCGTGATGGACTGGACCGGGCAGGGCGTGCTGAAGCTGGCCGCCTGGTTGCGCGGCAAGTTGCGCGAGGCGCCGCAGGCGATGGCCGCGCGGCAGGCGCGCACCGAACGCGAAGTGGTGAAGAAGGCCGACGCGGTGCGCCAGGCCAGGCGCGAGCCGGTGCGCATCGAGGCGCCCCCCGCGCCGGTGACGCGCAGCGAACGGGCCCGGCTGGAAACGCAGATCCCGCTGTTCGTCGGCGCCGCCACGCCCGGCGAGTTGCCGCCGCTGTCGCTGCTGGACGAAGCGCCGCCGCAGGGTCCCGGTTATACCGAGGAAACCCTCGAGGTCCTCTCGCGCCAGGTCGAGTTCAAGCTGAAAGACTTCAAGATCGACGTGAAGGTGGTCGGCGCCTATCCCGGCCCGGTGATCACCCGCTTCGAGATGGAGCCGGCGCCCGGCATCCGCGGCTCGCAGGTGTCGAGCCTGGACAAGGACATCGCCCGCGGGCTGTCGGTGGTCAGCGTGCGCGTGGTCGACGTGATCCCCGGCAAGAACGTGATCGGGCTGGAGATTCCCAACACGCACAAGCAGATCGTCTATCTCTCCGAGATTTTGCGTTCGGACAAGTACGACCAGCTGAAGTCGCCGCTGGCGCTGGCGCTGGGCAAGGACATCGGCGGGAAACCCATCGTGGTCGACCTGGGCAAGATGCCGCACCTGCTGGTGGCCGGCACGACAGGCTCGGGCAAGTCGGTGGCGGTCAACGCGATGGTGCTGAGCCTGCTTTACAAGGCCAGTCCCAAGGACGTGCGGATGATCATGATCGACCCGAAGATGCTGGAGCTCTCGGTGTACGAGGGCATCCCGCACCTGCTGGCGCCGGTGGTCACCGACATGAAGGAAGCGGCCAACGCGCTGCGCTGGTGCGTGGCCGAGATGGAACGCCGCTACAAGCTGATGGCCGCGGTGGGTGTGCGCAACCTGGCTGGCTTCAACAAGAAGGTGAAGGACGCCGAGAACGCCGGCCAGCCGCTGCTGGACCCCCTGTTCCGGCCCAACCCGGAGATGCCGAACCTGGCGGCCGAGCCGCTGGAGCCGCTGCCGTATATCGTGATCATCATCGACGAGTTCGCCGACATGATGATGATCGTCGGCAAGAAGGTGGAGGAGCTGATCGCCCGCCTGGCGCAGAAGGCGCGCGCCGCCGGCGTGCACCTGATCCTGGCCACCCAGCGCCCCTCGGTGGACGTGATCACCGGCCTGATCAAGGCGAACATCCCCACCCGCATCGCGTTCCAGGTGTCGAGCAAGATCGACTCGCGCACGATTCTCGATCAGTCCGGCGCCGAGGCGCTGCTGGGCCACGGCGACATGCTCTACCTGCCGCCGGGCACGGCCACGCCCGAACGCGTGCATGGCGCCTTCGTCGACGACCACGAGGTGCACGGCGTGGTGAACTGGCTGCGCTCGCAGGGGGCACCGAACTACATCGAGGGTGTGCTGGAAGAAGTGCAGGCCACCGGCGATGGCAAGTTCATCAACGACTCCGGCCTGCCGCAGGAGGGCGAGGAAGGTGGCGACGCCGATACCCAGCTGTACGACAAGGCGGTGGCCGTGGTCACCCAGACGCGGCGTGCCTCGATCTCCGGCGTGCAGCGGCATTTGCGCATCGGTTACAACCGGGCCGCGCGGCTGGTCGAGCAGATGGAGCAGGACGGCGTGGTCAGCGCGCCACAACACAATGGCAACCGCGAAGTGCTGGCGCCGCCACCGCCGAAGAACTGAGGGTGCTGTCGCGACTCCTACGGTTCGGTTAAGCCAGCACTGGCCACAATTCTTCCATCGTCATTCTCGGGGAATCCGATGAAACGCTTCATGCTCGTCCTGTCCGCTGCCGTGCTGTTGCTGAGTGCCGCGGCGCAGGCCGCCACCGGCCCGGCGCGGGCACGACTGGATGCCTTTGCCACTGGCCTGCATTCGCTGACCGGCAATTTCAGCCAGACCCTGACCGACATCAACGGCAGCACCAGCAAGAACAGTTCCGGCACGCTGGCCCTGCAGGCGCCGCGGCAGTTCCGCTGGGACACCGTGAAGCCGTACCAGCAGACCATCGTCGCCGACGGCAGCCGGGTGTGGCTGTACGACCCGGAGCTGGAGCAGGTGACGGTGCGCATCCAGAGCAGCGAGGAATCGCACAGCCCGCTCACCGTGCTGACCGACCTCAAGCAGATGGACCGGGACTTCAAGGTCGTCGAGCAGGGCGAGCATGACGGACTGGTCTGGCTGCGGCTCAGTTCCACCGCGAAGGACCCGCAGTTCGACTACGCCGACCTCGGCTTCGACGCCGATGGCCTGGCCCGCATGACGTTCCGCGACCAGCTCGGTTCCACCACCGACATCCGCTTTTCCCACTGGCAGCGCAATGCGCCGATTCCACCGGCCACCTTCAACTTCGTGCCGCCGAAGGGCGCCGACGTGATCGGCGACCTGCCGGTGATCACCACCCAGCCGCTGAAAGACTGATCCGCCGATGCCCGTCCTGCGTCAGTTGCCGGGTTGGGCCTGGGTGGGCGGCGGCGTGCTGGCCTTCATTGCCGGCATCGTCAATGCGGCCGGCTACCTCGGCTTCCGCCACCAGGCGATCACCAACCTGACCGGATCGACGACCCTGCTGGGCGCGTCGCTGGGCACTGCCGATGGAACCGAAATCGTGCACTGGGGGTTGTCGGTCGCGGCCTTCGTCTTTGGCGCCGTGCTCAGCGGCATCATCGTGCAGCAGCACACGCTCAAGCTCGGCCGCCGCTACGGACTCGCGCTGGTGCTGGAGTCACTGCTGCTGTTTGCCGCCGTGCCCCTGATGACCCGCGGCAATCCGGCGGGGATCTACCTGGCATCGATCGGCATCGGCCTGCAGAACGGCATGGCCAGCACATACAGCGGCATGGTGTTCCGCACCACCCACGTGTCGGGCATGTTCACCGACCTGGGCATCTACATCGGGCAACGCCTGCGCGGTCTGCAGGTCGATACCTTGCGCATCCGCGTCTGCGTGCTGGTGGTCACCGCCTTCACCCTCGGCGGTGCGGCCGGCGCGCTGCTGTTCAAGCTGATGCAGGAGCGCACCTTGCTGGTGCCGGCGGCGCTCACCGGCCTGTGCGGCCTGGGCTACAGCATCTACCGCCAGTACCGGATCAGCATGGAACGGCGCGCCGACGCCGGCTGATCGAGGCCGGCTTTCAACTGCGTGGGCACTGATCCTGGCCTGCTTTCAGCTGGCCAGGGCGCAGCAGTTGCGGCCGTTGCGCTTGGCCTGGTACAGCGCCTTGTCGGTGCGCGACAACCACGATTCGAAGGCTTCGTGGGGCTGCCGCTGGGCGATGCCGATGCTGGCCGTCACCATCACCGGCGAGCCGTCGTGGACCAGGGTCATGCCGGCCAGTTCGATGCGGATGCGCTCGATGATCTCGTGCGCCTGCTGCAGGTGGGTATCGGGCAGGCACAGCACGAATTCCTCGCCGCCGTAGCGGCCGATCAGGTCGGTGTGCCGGCAATGCCGCGTGATCACCTCGACTGCCTGGCAGATCACCGTGTCGCCGGCCTGGTGACCATGCGTGTCGTTGATCAGCTTGAAGCGGTCCAGGTCGAACAGGGCCATGCAGGCGACGCCGTCGGGCGACTTCTCGCTGAGCGTGCGCACCAGTTCCAGGAAGCGCCGGCGGTTGAACACGCCGGTCAGTCCGTCGGTGCTGGCCAGTTCGTCGAGTCGTCGATTGGCGGCCAGCAGCGCCCGCGTGTGCTCGTCGATCTCGCGCTGCAGTCGGCGTGCCTGATGCCGCAGGTAGAGCGTGCGCAGGTGCACCAGCAGCACGATCAGCCCCAGCAGCAGGATGGCGGCGGCGATCCGGGTGCGCGTGGTCTCGTACCAGTACGGGCTGACCTGCACCGTCAGCTGCGTCTCGGCCGTGCGCGGCTGCAGGCCCTGGGTGGTCGCCACCAGGCGCAGCCGGTAGCTGCCGTGGGGCAGGTTGGTGTAGTTGGCGCTGGGCGCGCTGCCCTTGGGGATGTCGGTCCAGCTCTGGTCGAAACCTTCCAGGCGATAGCGGTACGTCGTCTCCATCGCGGCCTGGTAGTCGAGCAGGGCGAAGTTCAGGCGCAGGTTGTGGGTGTCGCCGTCGATCCGGATGCTGCCGCCGTCGCCGGGCAGCTTGCCGAACGGCACCAGCACGCCATTGATCTCGGCGCGGGTGATCACCAGCGGGGCCAGCGCGCTGGTCGGCGGCTGCCAGTGCGGGCGGATCACGGTCAGCCCGGCCTGGCCACCGAACAGCAGTTCGCCGCTGGGTGCGCGGGCCGCGGCGATGCTGACGTAGCTGGCGATGTGCAGGCCGTCGCGGGCGCCGAGGTTGGCCACCGCCAGGGTCTGGCTGTCGATCCGCGCCACGCCGTTCGAAAGGCTGGCCCAGATCTGTCCGCCGTCATCGGCCAGCACGGTGTTGATGTTGTCGCTGGACAGGCCGTCGCCGGTGCCGATGGTCCGTGCACTCCAGGCGCCGTCGTCCTGCTGGTGCAGCACGCTGAGCCCGCCCAGCGTGCTGGCCCACACGCGCCCGTCCGCGGCGGCCATCAGCGAGCTGATGTAGTCCTGCGGCAGGCTGGTGGGGTCGCCGCGACGGTGCAGCAAGTTGGTGAAGCCGGCGGGCAGGCTGTTGCCGTGGGCAATGCTGATGCCGCGACTGGTGGCGTACCACCATTCGCTGCCCACGCGCACGATCTCGCGCACCGTGTTGCTGGCCAGGCTGGCCGGATCGCCGGCACGGTGGCCGAGGTGTTCCAGCGCATGCGTGGCGGGGTCGTAGCGGTAGATGCCGTCGTAGGTGCCGATCACCACCCGGTCGCCGTCGGGCTTCAAGCCCAGGACGGGCTTGTCGTGCAGCTCGGGCACGATCGAGTTCTCGATCGCCAGCGTGTCCGGGTCAATCCGCGCCAGGCCCTGCGTGCCGACCAGGATCGAGCCGTCGGCGGCTTCGGTGATGCTGTGCACGCCACGCTGGATCTGGCTGCCGGCCAGCAGCAGGTGCTGCATGCGCCCGGCTTTCAGGTCGATGATGTCGATGTGTCCGGCGCCCAGGCCCAGCCAGATCCGACCACGACTGTCGACGAAGATCGCGCGCACATTGGACGTGCTCAGCGCATTGGGATCCAGCGGCGAGGGCAGCAGCGAGAACGCGGTGTGAACCCCGCGGTGCGTGCGCGCCACGCCGAGATCGGTGGCGGCCCACAGATTGCCGGCACGATCCAGCAGCAGCGAACGCACCGAGTCGCCCGGCAGCGACGAATGCACCGCCGGGTCGTGGGCGATCGCGTGGGTGGCGGGATTGCCGGGCGTGTACTCGATGACGCCGTTGCCATCGGTGGCGATCCACACCTTGTCGTCGGCCACCTCCAGCATGTCGCGCACGGTGGGATGGCGTGCACCGTTGGCGTAGCCGCTGAACCCGGGCACGCCGTGCCAGTGGCCGTCGGCGTCGCGCCAGGCGGCGCCGGCCTGCACGCTGCCCACCCACAGCCGCCCCGCGTGATCCAGCAGGATGCTCCAGATCTGGTCGCCGAGCACCGTGCTGGCGTCCTGGTCGGTGGAGGCTTCGCGCACGAATGTGTCGCTGCCCGCCCGGCGCACGAACAGGCCGCTGTTGTTGCCCAGCCAGACGTTGCCTTCACGATCCTGCAGCACGCTGAAATTGCGCGCGACCGTCGCCTTGCCGGTGTCGACCCGGCGAATGACGCCGCTGGCCAGGTCCAGATGGTCGAGTCCGCCTTCGGTGGCGACCCACACGCCACCGGCGCGATCGCTGCTGATGGCGTAGACCTTGTGATCGGACAGGCCCTGCGGGCCCACCGGATACACCTTGAAGCTGTTGTCGCCCGGGTCGAACCGGACCAGTCCGCCGGCATTGGTGCCGATCAGCAGGCCGCCATCGGGCAGCGCGTACAGCGAACGCACATAGTTGTCAGGTAGGCCGGGGCTGTTGTGGTTGCGGGTACCCAGCACTTCGACGCGATACCCGTCGTAGCGAACCAGCCCGCCGATGGTGCCGATCCAGATCAGCCCGCTGCGATCCTGCACCACGGCCGTGGTGGTGGAGTGGGGAATGCCCTCGGCGATGTCCAGGGTGCTGAACCACGGCGCATCGAACGGCGACCAGGGATCGGTGCCGCTGGCCCGGGCTGGCGCGAACGCCATCAGCAGGCACAGCAACAACCCGACCAGGGTCGCGCAGCGCAACTGGAGCTTCGACCGCGTCACGGATCAAGCAGGCCGCATGGCAGGCGCGCGCCGCTTGCGCCCGCCCGCAAGGTGGTCCGCTTGAACGATTCCCCTGTAGCCGACTTCATCCCGCCCGCGCCCCCGGCCTGTCCGTGCGGACGTGGGCCGCAAGGTGCCGCCATTCTAGCGGTATTTTGCGAGTTTTCCGGAGCCCGGCCGGTGCCGGGACGATGGCTTATCATGGCCCGATGCCACGCCCGACTTCCCCCGTTTCCCCTGGCCTGTTCGCCGAACCCGAAGCGCTCAAGCCGCTGGCCGAGCGCATGCGCCCCACCAGCATCGACGAAATCGTGGGCCAGCAGCGTCTGGTCGGCCCGGACAAGGCGCTGCGCCGCGCGCTGGAAGCCGGCAAGATCCATTCGATGGTGCTGTGGGGTCCGCCCGGCTGCGGCAAGACCACGCTGGCCCTCCTGGTGGCCCGCTACGCCGACGCGGATTTCCGCGCGATCTCGGCCGTGCTGTCCGGCCTGCCGGACGTGCGCAAGGCGCTGGCCGAGGCCGAGGTGAACTTCGCCCAGGGCCGGCGCACCGTGCTGTTCGTGGACGAGGTGCACCGCTTCAACAAGACCCAGCAGGACGCGTTCCTGCCGCACATCGAACGCGGCGTGATCATCTTCATCGGCGCCACCACCGAGAATCCCTCGTTCGAGCTGAACTCCGCGCTGCTCTCGCGCTGCCGCGTGCATGTGCTGGAGCCGGTCTCCACCGCGGACATCATCGCCGCGCTGAAGCGCGCCTTGGCCGACGGCGAGCGCGGCCTCGGCGAGCTGCAGTTGCAGGTGTCCGACGCATCACTGGAGTCGATTGCCCAGGCCGCCGACGGCGACGTGCGCCGCGCGCTGACCCTGCTGGAAATCGCCGCCGAGCTGGCCCACGAGCGCACCATCGACGAAGCCACGCTGAGCCAGGTGCTGGCCGACCGCACCCGCCGCTTCGACAAGCAGGGCGAGCAGTTCTACGACCAGATCTCGGCGCTGCACAAGTCGGTGCGCTCGTCCGATCCCGACGCCGCCGTGTACTGGTTGTGCCGCATGCTCGATGGCGGCGTCGACCCGCTGTACCTGGCGCGCCGCATGACCCGCATGGCGGTCGAGGACGTCGGCCTGGCCGAGCCGCGCGCCTGGCGCATGGCGCTGGACGCGTGGGACACCTACGAGCGCCTGGGCAGTCCCGAGGGCGAGCTGGGCCTGGCCCAGCTGGCGATCTGGCTGGCGATCTCGCCCAAGAGCAACGCGGCGTACATGGCCTACAACAAGGCCCGCGACGCCGTGCGCCAGGGCGGCACGCTGGACGTGCCCATGCACCTGCGCAACGCGCCCACCAAGCTGATGAAGGGCCTCGGTTACGGCAAGGGCTACCAGTACGACCACGACGCCGAAGGCGGCATCGCGCTGGATCAGCAGTGCCTGCCCGACGAACTGGTCGGCAGCGTGTTCTACGAACCGGTCGAACGTGGCCTGGAATTGCAATTGCGCGAGAAACTGCTGGCCCTGCGCGCCGCCCGCGAAAAGGCCCGCGGCGGCTGACGGCGCTGTTGCACGCCCCCTTGCCGTCGCCGTGATGCCGGGCATAGATTCGTGCCGTCAACCGGGGAGGGGAGAACCATGCGCATACTCGTGGCGGGTCTGATCGGCGGCATCGTGATCTTCATGTGGGGCGTGCTGGCGCACATGGCGCTGGGGCTGGGCGATGTCGGCATCCAGCTGCCGGCCCACGAGGACTTGGTGTTGAACAGCCTGCACGAAGGGCTGGGCAACCAGCCCGGCCTCTACATCCTGCCGTCGCTGGACCCGAAAAGGATGGGCGACGAGGCGGTGATGAAGGCCTACTCGGCCAAGGCTGCGAGCTCGCCGTATGCGTGGGTGGTCTACCTGCCGCAAGGCGACGACATGATGCAGATGGGTCCGCAGATCGGACGGCAATGGGCATCGGACACGCTCGCCGCCCTGGCGCTGGCCTGCATCCTCGGACTGGCCGGACTGGGCTTCCGCCGGCGCATCGGCGTGGCGGCCACCGCCGCGGTGTTCGCCTGGCTGAGCACGGTGCTGCCGTACTGGAACTGGTATCGCTTCCCGCTCGACTTCACCCTGGCCGCCCTGGTCGAACAACTCGTCGGCTGGCTGCTCGCCGGCGCCGCGATGGCCTGGTGGCTGGGCCGCAGCGAACGCAAGCTCGCCAGCTAAAAAGCCGCCTGCATCTCAGTCGCGGAGCCGGTACTCCCCCTCCCTGCGACCGCAGGAAGTCCCCTTGCGGGACGGGCAGCAGGGGAGGGCCGGGGAGGGGTGAAGCCCCCACGAGATCAAGCGGCCGCCCAACGCAAGCTTGAGGCCCCAAGCCAAAAGCCTGAGCTCCGCGCCCGCGCAACCCCCTCCACGCGAACCCGCGCTGCATTGCAGCCACCACCACCACCCAGCGATAATTCCCGGTTCAAGCCTTCACCCGGACTTCGCTCATGCTGGATCCCTCCCTGCTGCGTTCGCGCCTCGCCGAAACCGCCGCACGCCTCGCCGAAACCCGTGGCTACACACTGGACGTCACCGCGGTCGAGGCGCTCGAGAACAGCCGCAAGCAACTGGCGATGGAAACGCAGGAGCTGCAGAACCTGCGCAACACCCGCTCCAAGGCGATCGGCCAGGCAAAAAGCAAAGGCGAAGATGTGGCGCCGCTGATGGCGGAAGTCGCCGGCATCGGCGACAAGCTCAAGGCCAACGAACAGGCGCTGGCCGAGGTGCAGGCCAAGCTCGCCGACATCGCGCTGGGCATCCCGAACATCCCGCACGAGTCGGTGCCGATCGGCAAGGACGAACACGGCAACGTCGAAACCAGCCGCTGGGGCACGCCCCGCACGTTCGACTTCGCGGTGAAGGACCATGTCGAGCTGGGCGAAACCCATGGCTGGCTCGACGGCGACGCCGGCGCCAAGCTCTCCGGCGCGCGCTTCACCGTGCTGCGCGGCCAGTTGGCGCACCTGCATCGCGCGCTGGGCCAGTTCATGCTCGACCTGCACACCGGCGAACACGGCTACCTCGAATGCAACGTGCCGGTGATCGTCAACGCCGACAGCATGCAGGGCACCGGCCAGCTGCCGAAGTTCGAGGAAGACCTGTTCGCCACCGAAGTGGGCGAGACCCGGCGCTACCTGATCCCCACCGCCGAAGTCTCGCTGACCAACCTGGTGCGCGACACCATCCAGGACGCCGACGCGCTGCCGCTGCGGATGACCGCGCACACCCTGTGCTTCCGCGCCGAGGCCGGCAGCTACGGCCGCGACACCCGCGGCATGATCCGCCAGCACCAGTTCGAGAAAGTCGAGATGGTGCACGTCGCCCGCGCCGAGCAGTCCTACGCGCAGCTCGAAGAGATGGTCGGCCACGCCGAAACCGTGCTGCAGAAACTCGGCCTGCCGTACCGCAAGATGCTCCTGTGCACCGGCGACATGGGCTTCGGCGCCACCAAGACCTACGACCTCGAAGTGTGGCTGCCCAGCCAGCAGACCTACCGCGAAATCTCCAGCTGCTCCAACTGCGAAGACTTCCAGGCCCGCCGCCTGCAGGCCCGCGTGCGCAACGCGGAAACCGGCAAGCCCGAACTCGTGCACACCTTGAACGGCTCCGGCCTCGCCATCGGCCGCACCCTGATCGCCGTGATGGAAAACAACCAGAACGCCGACGGCTCGATCACCGTGCCCGAAGTGCTGCGCCCGTACATGGGCGGGCTGGATCGCATCGCGTGAACACCGTGGTCGCATCGACCGGCAAGTGGGACAAGGTCGAGTTCTACACCAGCTACTTCCTGATGCTGGTGCTGCTCTCGGTCCTCGGCATGCGCCTCGGTTTCGATGGCGTATGGCAGATGCCGAAGATCGACCTGGCACTGTCGGTCATCGCACTGCTGCTGGTCATCGGCAGCTTCTGGTTCGCCCGCCACAACCGCCGCCTGCGCCTGTGCATCATCGCCTTCGCCAGCGCCACCCAACTGGTGCCGATGGTCATTCGCGAACCGGTGCTGCTGTTCCCGCTGCTGGGTGCGCTGATTCCGGTGGCGATTCTGGTGGGGTGCCTGATGGCGCTGTCGAAGAAGGGCCGCAGCGGTAGTCCGCCGCTGGGTTCCTGATAAGCTTGCACGCTTGCCGGCAGAGCAACCTGCTGGTGAAAGATTCATGGAGAGATGGCCGAGTGGTTTAAGGCAGCAGTCTTGACGCGGAGGCGGGAAGCCGAAGCGGACAGCGGCGCAGCCGCTGGCCCGAAGGGGTGGAGGGCAGGATGCCCGGAACAAAACTGCCGTAGTGGCGCGCAGAGCGCGCCTTACAGCAGACAACGAGTTCTGGAGAGATGGCCGAGTGGTTT
>NZ_AJXT01000005.1 GCF_000264295.1 Rhodanobacter spathiphylli B39
GGTCTGGGGTTTGCGTAAACACTTCGTGCGCAGCGGGCAGTCTTTGCAGGCTGCTTCCTGTGCGCGGAACTTGATCGCGGCATAGCCGCCGATGGTGCAGTCCTTGCCGTTGCGATGCAGCCGCTGCCCGGCTGCATTTCCGTAACCGGTCTTGTTGAGTCGGTTTCGCTGGCTCGGACCTCGGTATAGACCGCACCCAAAGACTTCATTCATTCATCGACGGTCCGGGAGCGGTACGAGTTTCGTCCGAAATGCCGGTCAGGTTCGCATCGGGTTTTTTCCCATGGGGCGGGCGCGCCCGATCGTGTAGTCTTTCGGCCGTTGCTTGTCCTGGCGAGCCTGCTACGACGCGGTTTGCCACTCCGGTTTCGGCATCCAGGGAAGGGGGTTTCATGAGCGATCCGTACAATACCTACGTTGACCACGTGCAGCCGGCGCGTCCGGTGGCGGCGGTGGCCGCTCCGGCGGCGAAGCCGGTGGACCTTGTCTCACGGCTGGACGTGTCCGATGCGTGGAAGCGCAAGTTCAGGCTGATCGAGAAGGCGGGTGGACCGGACTTGTCCGATGCGCGGAAATTGCAGTCCGGCGAACGGCGGGCCATCGGTTTCAATTTCCTCGCGTTCTTCTTCGGGCCGTTGTATTTCCTGGCCAAGGGGTTGTGGCGGCCGGCACTGATGTATTCCATTTTGGCCATTGCACTGGGCGTGCTGCTGCAGATGCTCAGCAAGGGCAGGCTCTCGCACGGAGTCGGTTACGGTTTTGCGGCCGTCTACGCCTTGCGCGCCGATCTTCTTTACTACCGCAAGGTGGTGTTGGGCGAGATGAGCTGGTTCTGAGCACTCAAGGGACAGGGCCGATCGCATGAGTCGCCGGGTCGGGACAGGTTCGGCGTTGCCGGGAGTTGGCCATGCATGAGCGACCCGCGGATTTCCAGCACCCGCTGCTGGCGCTGGCACTGCTGGTCGGCAATTTCCCCGCGTACATCTTCCTGGGCCGCCTCTTCTTCGGGAGCTGGCAGGACCTGGTCGACTGCGTGCGCGGTGTCGTCATCGTCAATCGCAGCCTCCGCCTGTGGTATCGGCCCGCGCAGCGGCCGCCGCCGGATCGGGAAGTGGATGGCTTGTACGCGGCGTTGAGGCTGCTGCTGTTCGTGCTGTTGTCGCTGGCCTGCGTCGGCGCGGAGTATCACGTTCTGGCATGGCTGCTGTACCGTTGACGACCGTCGTCCGAGACCCGGGGCGACGCCGTGCCTCCGCTCGAGCCGGCGACGATGCAGGGCGTTGGCAGGATGGACGGGCTGGCCTCGCCAGGTGACGATGATGGCCGCGCAGGCGATGTGCGGCAGGGGAGATTCCGATGCTGCAGATGCGACCGAACTGCGAGTGCTGCGACCGCGACCTGCCGGCCGAGGCCGAGGGCGCGATGATCTGTTCGTTCGAGTGCACGTTCTGCGCGCACTGCGTGGAGCAGGTGTTGCACGGCACCTGCCCGAACTGCGGCGGCGGCTTCAGCCCGCGGCCAACGCGGGCGGCGGCGCTGCTGGCGAAGTACCCGCCATCGACGGAGCGGGTGACCAGGCCGGATGGCTGCGCCAGCGCCGGCTGATCGGGACAGGCACCACTACAGCAGCCGCAGCAGCTCCTTCATCAACGGCAATCGCCGCACGCGTACCGCGCTGGCGCGGAACACCGCATTGGCGAGCGCGGGGGCGACCGTGGGCATGGCCAGGAAACTGGCGCCGGCGGGGTCACGCTCGTCGTCGACGGTGATCACCTCCACCTCGTTGGGCAGCTGCGCCATGCTGGCCAGCGGGTAATCCCTGAGGTCGTGCTGCTGCACCTGGCCACCCTTGATGGTGATGGCGGCATTCATGGCGATGGACAGCGCATCCAGCGTGGCTCCGGCGACCTGGCCCTGCAGGCCGGTGGGGTTGATCACGCGGCCCACGTCGACGGCGCAGACCACGCGCTGGATGGTGAGCTTGTCGCCCTGCATCGCCGCCTCGATCGCGTGCGCGACGTAGGCGCCGTCGACGTGCCAGCAGGCGATGCCCAGGCCGTTGACGGTGCGCAGCCAGTTCTTCCACTCGATGCGATCGGCGACCAGGCGCAGCACGTTGGCCAGGCGGCCGACGTCCAGCGTGCGACCGTTGTCCAGCGGCAGCTGGCGCGCTTCGCCGAGGATGCGCAGGCGCGTCTTCAGCGGGTCCTCGCGCATCTGGTGGGCGATTTCGTCGATGAAGCTTTCCACCGCGAACGCATTGCTCAGGTGCGGCATGCCGCGCATCGGGCCGCGGGGAGTGGCCGATTCCAGCGCGTACCAGTCGCTGCGATAGTTCGGCACCAGCGGGGCGGGGAACTGGTCGGCCTGCAGTTCGGACGTCCACAGGTGATCCTGCGGCACGCCGCGTCCGGTCAGTGCGGAGGCGCTGGCCATGCGCTGGTTCCACGCCAGCAGCTGGCGCTTGCGATCGATGATGGCGCCCAGCTGGTGCACGCTGCCGCTGCGGTAGTAGTCGTTGCGCAGGTCCTGTTCGCGCGACCACAGCAGGCGCACCGGCTTGTTGATCGCCTTGGCCAGCATCACCGCCTCGGCCACGTAGTCGTGATCGAGCCGGCGGCCATAGCCGCCGCCCACGCGCGGCACGCGGATGTCGATCTTGTCCGCGGCCAGGCCGGTCAGGCGCTGCACCACGGCCGAGGCTGCCTGCGGCGCCTGGGTGGGCACCACCAGGCTGGCGCGATCCTTGTCCAGCCGCACCAGGCAGTTCGTCGTCTCGGCGGTGGCGTGCGCCAGCCACGGCTGGAAGTAGGTCGCCTCCAGGCGGCGCGCGGCCTTCTTGCCGGCGGCGTCGACATCACCGATGTTGCGCACGCGGGTGGTGGGCGCGCTCTTGCCGCCGAGCAGGGCGAGCGCCTGCTGTTCCAGCGCACTGCTGCTGGCGTCGCCGCTGGCACCGGGCTTCCATTCGAGCTTGAGCCGGGCCTGGCCTTGCAGCGCGGCCCAGGTGTTTTCGGCGAGCACGGCCACGGCCGGGGCGATCACGGTGCTGCCCGCCGGTTGTCCGCGCTCGGGGCGCAGCTGCACCACTTTCAGCACGCCGTCGACGGCCAGCGCGTCGGTGGTGTCGATCCGTGCCAGCTTGCCGTCGGGCCAGGGGCAATGCGAGAGCACGGCGACCACGGCGTCGCCGTAGAAGTGGTCGATCGCGTAGCGGGTCTGCCCGGTGACGATGGCGCGCGCGTCGACGTCGCCGACGCCGTGGCCGATCAGCCGGTAATCGGCGGGGTTCTTCAGCGGCGGCAAGGTGGTGGGCAGGGCGATCTTGCTGGCGTCGGCAGCCAGGCTGCCGTAGCTGAAGCGGCGACCGTCCGGCGCGATGACCATGCCGTTCTCGCTGCGCAGGCGGCTGGCGGCCAGGCCCAGCCGGCGTGCGGCGGCCTGCAGCAGCAGCCAGCGCGCCACCGCACCGGCCTGGCGCAGGTCGCGCCAAGCGGCAGGGATCGAGGTGCCGGTGCCGCCGACCTGGTGGCCGTAGCTCCACACCGGCTTGCCGTTCCGGCTGTCGACGCCGAGGCCGAGCGCGACCACCCGCACGTTGTTCCAGTCGACGTCGAGTTCGTCGGCGATGATGCGCGGCAGCGAGGTGGCCACGCCGGTGCCGGTGTCCGGATCGCGCGCGCCGATCAGCACGCTGCCGTCCTCGTCGATGCGCACGTACGGTCCGAGCCCGTGGATGTTGTCGCCCAGCAGTGCCGGCGGCAGCGGTGCGTCGGCCGCTTCGGCGAAGCGGATGCCGACCAGCAGCGAGCCCGCGGTGCCGGCGAGCACCTGCAGGAAGCGGCGGCGCGAAAGTCGGATGCCCTGGCTCATCGCGGGCCCGCCTTGCCGGCGGCGGCTCGCTTGATCGCGCGGCGCACGCGGGTCTGGCAGCCGCAGCGGCACAGGTTGGGCAACTGGTCGATGTCGTCGTCGCCCGGATGCGGCTTGCGGCGCAGCAGATCGACGCCGGCGATCAGCCAGCCCGGCGTGCAGTAGCCGCAGCCGATCGCGTCCTCGTCGATGAAGGCCTGTTGCAGCGGATGCAGGCTGCCATCATTGGCGGCCAGCCCTTCCACGGTGACCACCGCCTTGCCGGCCAGCCTGGCCAGTGGCTGGGCGATCGCGGAGACGGCCTTGCCGTCCAGCAGCACCAGGTCGGCGCCGCTGCCGCCGTGCCCGCCGGCGTACTTGGTGCCGGTCAGCCGCAACACGTCGCGCAAGTACCACAGCAGCGGCATCTGCGGATCACCGGTGTGGCGGTAGTGCTCGCCATTGATCAGCAGGTCGATGCCGTCGCGAATCTTTTCCGGAACGATGCCGCTTTCCGGAGGGGGCGGCAGGACCTGGGCTTGCACGGGCGCCATCCATCATCTCCTTGAGGTCGATTCGCACATTGTGGCATTGCCGCCGCCCGCTTAGGGCAGTGGATGGCTGAACAGGCGCCGCCAGACGAAGTAGACCGGCACGCCCGCCAGCATGACCAGCAGCACGATGGCCGAGCTGCGCGGGTTGTCGAGCAGGGTGGCGACGACCACCGCCACCACTGCGGCGACGAACAGCAGCGGCAGCCACGGATAGCCCGGCACGCGGAAGCCGCCTGCCGCATCGTCATGGCGGCGATACCAGAACAGGGTGGCCACGCCCAGCGCGCAGGCCAGCCAGTCGCCGAAGGTGGCGTAGTCGAGCAGCTGGCCGTAGCTGAACGCCAGCGCCAGCAAGACCGCCCAGCCCGACAGCAGCAGCAGCGCGGTGTTCGGCGTGCGCCAGCGAGGATGCAGGCGGGCCACGGCGCGGAAGAACAGGCCGTCCTCGCCCATCACCTGCAGCACGCGCGCGCCGGCGACCAGGGTGATGTTGCAGAAGCCGAGGGTGGAGATCGCCACGCCCAGCGCGATCAGCCTGGCGCCGATCGGCCCGGCCACCTGCTGCATCACGTCGGCGGCGGGCGCGTTGCTGGCCGCCAGGCCGGCGTGGCCGAGCACAGCGAGATAGGCCACGTTGACCAGCACGTAGGCGACGATCACCAGGCCCATGCCCAGCGCCAGCGCACGCGGCAAGGTGCGCTGCGGCTCGCGCACTTCGCCCGCGAGGTTGTTGAGATAGGTGAAGCCCGAGTACGCGAACAGCACCGGCAGCGCCGCACCGATGAAGCCCACGCCGCGACGCGCAGGGTCCGCGGCCAGCACCTGCTGGTGGCCGGCGCCGGCGAAGAACAGCCCGCAAGCCACCAGCACCGCCACCGCCAGCAGCTTGAGCAGGGCGAACAGGTTCTGGATCTGCGCGCCAAGGCGGATACCGAACAGGTTGATGCCGGTGACGAAGACCAGCGCGCCGATCGTCAACGGCAGCGACCACGCCGCCGACAGGCCGAACAGCGGGGCGGCATAGCTGGCGAAGATCGTCGCCACCGCGGCGGAGGAGCCGGAGTAGATCACCAGCAGCATGGTCCAGCCGAACAGGAAACCGGCCAGCGGCCCGAACGCCTCGCGCAGGTAGACATAGGTGCCGCCGGCATGCGGCCGGCGGGCGCCCAGTTCGGCGTAGCACAGCGCACCCAGCAGGGTGAGCAAGCCCGCGGCCACCCACATCAGCAACAGCCACAAGCCGGACTCGGTGCGCTGCGCCACCACGCCGGGGGTAAGGAAGATGCCGCCGCCGATGACGCCGCCGACCACGATCAGGGCGGCGTCCCAGGGACGCAGGCTGCGCAGGTAGGAGCCCGTGGACGGCGGAGGAGATGACATTCGATGGACTCGGCAGGGCTGACGCGACAGCATGGCGTCGCGCCGGCGATCGGGCAAGCCGGGCCCGGTTTGCAGCTCGCCGTGCACACCGCAACGGTGGTGGTGCGTCGGAATCTCGTGGCGTGTGAGGGAGCCGCGCGTCGACGCAAAAACTGCGTTGTCTCGCAATTTCATGCGGCTCTTGGTTCCGTCTCCCGCTTCACGCAGAATGCCGCGCCCGCATGCATGTGGCAGCGGGCATGGCAGCAGTATCCAAACAGGGAATCGTATGAACAAAGTCATCAGGATGGCCGCCTTCGCGTTGGCGTTGGGCACCGTGTCGACCGGCGCGTTTGCCGCCGATACGGGCGCGTTCTTCATCAACGCCAATGTCGGCCAGTCGCACTTCCACGACAGCGGCTTCGACGACCGTACCGACACCACCACCGCGGCGCGCGTCGGATATGCGTGGCATATGGGCGACGCCAGCGATCTTGGCGTCGAAGCTGGCTACGTCAACCTGGGCCAGGCGAGCGGGTCGTTGATCGTCAACTTCAACACCGTCAACCTCAAGACCAAGCTGACCGGGCCGTTGCTTGGCGCCAACTTCAAGTACACCTTCAACAACAAGATCTACCTGTCCGCACGCGCGGGCTGGTTCCGTTCGAAGTTCGACGCGAACGTGACCACTCTCGGCTCGGACAGTTTCAGTGGCGATGGGGCCTACAGTGGCGTCGGCGTCGGTTACGACGTCACGCCGCACTTCAGTCTGGGCGTGAACTTCGACGAGTACCACAGCCGTGCCACGGTGTATGGCACCAAGGCCAAGGAAGCCGTCAGCTCGCTGTCGGGATTTGCCGAATATCGTTTCTGAGTCTCGCGCAACCGGTGCAGGAGAACGGCCGCCCCGGGCGGCCGTTTTCTTCATGCGTGACCGGTCGGCTCATCAAGCCTCAGTTCACCGCGTACGCCGATCACGCAGGCGCCACCGATGGTGACCGCGCCGCTGGCTGCGTCGCGGGCCACCTCGACGATGCCGTCGCGACCCACTTCGCGGCCCTGGCTGGCGCGATAGTCCAGGCCGTAGCCGTCGCGATCGCCGCGCGCGGCCAGCCAGGCCATGATCGCCGCGTTGGCGCTGCCGGTGACCGGGTCTTCCGGAATGCCGTCGGCCGGGCAGAACGCGCGCACGGCCATCGCCGCATCGCCGGAACGCTCGCGGCCGAACACACCGACGCCGACGGCGTGCTGCCGCGTGCAGATTTCCGCCAGGGCGCCCATGTCCGGCTTCAGTGCCCGGACGGTTGCCGCCTCGCCCAGCTGGCACAGCAGCCAGTGCGGACCGTTGTCGACGAGCACCACCTCATCCCCGGCAAGTTCCACCTGCAGCGCGGACGCCAGTTGCGCCCTCCGTGCATCGTCGAGCGCGTGCATCCGCGCCGGCGGCGCCTGCACGTGGATGATTCGCGTCGGCCCCTGGCCGATCACCTGCACCGGCAGCAGGCCGGCGGCGCACTCCTGGATCAGCGCCGTCTTGCCGGCGTCGACCAGGCCGGTCTCGATCGCCGCATACGCGCTGCCCACGCTGGGGTGGCCGGCAAACGGCAGCTCCTGCCGCGGGGTGAAGATGCGCACGCGGTAATCCGCCTGCGGCGTGCTCGGCGGCAGCAGGAAGGTGGTCTCCGAAAGATTGGTCCAGCGCGCGATGCGCTGCATGGCCTGGCCATCCAGCCCTTGTGCCCCGATCACCACGGCCAGCGGGTTGCCGTCGAACAGGCGGCTGGCGAAGACGTCCAGCTTCAGGAAGCGGAAGGTGTCGGGCATGGTCGGTGGCGACGGGTGACGGGGAGGGGTTCGATGATAGCGGCAAGCCGGGATGTCACCCTTCCGCTGCGGCGGACTGCGGGCGCCGCAGCGATTTGCGGCACAATAAGAGGGTTGTGCGCCCCGGACAGCAGTCTGCGGCGCCTCGCCCCCTCGACATCAAAGCTGCCGCCATGACCTCCATCAAGCAAGAAGACCTGATCCAGTCCGTCGCCGACGCGTTGCAGTACATCAGCTACTACCACCCGGTCGACTACATCAAGAGCCTCGCCGCCGCGTACGAGCGCGAGGAATCGCCCGCTGCGAAGGATGCGATGGCGCAGATCCTGATCAACTCGCGGATGGCCGCCGAAGGCCATCGCCCGCTGTGCCAGGACACCGGCATCGTCACCGTGTTCCTGAAAGTCGGCATGAACGTGCGCTGGGACGACGCCACCATGGCTCTGGAAGACATGGCCAACGAAGGCGTGCGCCGTGCGTACATGGACCCGGACAACAAGCTGCGCGCCAGCGTGCTGGCCGATCCGGCCGGCAAGCGCATCAACACCAAGGACAACACGCCGTCGGTGGTGAACATGTCGATCGTGCCGGGCGACACGGTCGAGGTGATCGTGGCGGCCAAGGGCGGCGGCTCGGAAGCGAAGTCGAAGTTCGCGATGCTCAACCCCTCCGACTCGATCGTCGACTGGGTGCTGAATACCGTGCCCACGATGGGCGCCGGCTGGTGCCCGCCGGGCATGCTCGGCATCGGCATCGGCGGCACCGCCGAGAAGGCGATGCTGATGGCGAAGGAATCGCTGATGGAGTCGATCGACATCCAGGAACTGATCGCCCGCGGCCCGGCCAACCGTTGCGAGGAATTGCGCATCGAGCTGTACGAGAAGGTCAATGCGCTGGGCATCGGCGCCCAGGGCCTGGGCGGCCTGACCACCGTGCTCGACGTCAAGGTGAAGGATTTCCCCACCCACGCGGCAAACCTGCCGGTGGCCATGATCCCGAACTGCGCCGCGACCCGCCACGCGCACTTCGTGCTGGACGGCAGCGGTCCGGTGATGCTCGATCCGCCGTCGCTGGAAGACTGGCCCAAGCTCACCTACGACACCTCGAAGGGCCGCCGGGTGAACCTCGACACCGTCACCCGCGAGGAAGTGGCCAGCTGGAAACCGGGCGAAACCCTGCTGCTCAACGGCAAGCTGCTCACCGGCCGCGATGCCGCGCACAAGCGCATGGTCGAGATGTTGAACAAGGGCGAGCCGCTGCCGGTCGATTTCAAGGGCCGCTTCATCTACTACGTGGGCCCGGTCGATCCCGTGCGCGAAGAAGTGGTCGGCCCCGCCGGCCCCACCACCGCCACGCGGATGGACAAGTTCACCGAACAGGTGCTGGCGCAGACGGGTTTGCTCGGCATGGTCGGCAAGGCCGAGCGCGGCCCGGCCGCGATCGAGGCGATCAAGAAGCACCAGTCGGTGTATCTGATGGCCGTCGGCGGCGCCGCGTACCTGGTGTCCAAGGCGATCAAGGCTTCGCGCGTGGTCGGCTTCGCCGATCTGGGCATGGAGGCGATCTATGAATTCACCGTCGAGGACATGCCGGTGACCGTGGCCGTCGATTCCGGCGGCACCTCGGTGCACCAGACCGGCCCGCGCGAGTGGCAGGCCAGGATCGGAAAAATCCCCGTCTTCGTTCAATAAACAAGTGCGCGAAGCGCACACCATCGCCTCCTCCCCTCCCAGGGGAGGATTGAGGTGGGGTAGCTCAGGGTCATCGAAAAGCTCAAAAGCACCCACCCCAGCCCTCCCCTGCAAAGCAGGGGAGGGAGCAAGAGCACCCCACCCCAGCCCTCCCCTGCGAGCAGGGGAGGGAGCAAGTGCGCCACGTTTCCGGCAACAGCCCCCAAAAAGCCCCGACCTCGCCCCATAAAAGCTTTCCGGACCATCCAGTCTTCATCCGGCCACCCCCTCCGGGCCGCCTGCCTCGCACACGCCAACCCCGACAAGTCATCATCATTCAGACGTCCAAACGTCCAAATGACCGCATCGAAAAACCATTTGCAATTCCGATGCGGCAGCGCAACACTGGCCGGATGTCCCACCGCCCATAGCGAACACCCGTGACCTCGCCAACTTCCGCGCCCCTGCCTGCCCACGCCCCCTGGATCGTGATGAAGTTCGGCGGCACCAGCGTGGCGAGCTTGCCGCGCTGGCAGAACATCCGCGAGCTGGTGGCCAGTCGGCGCACCGAGGGCGCTCGGGTACTGGTGGTGGTTTCCGCGCTGTCCGGCATCACCGATGCGCTGAAACAGTTGTGCCGGCACGCCGATCGCGCCGAGCGCAACGAGGCGGCGAAGGCCATCGTGCAGCGTCATTACGAACTGCTCGAACACATGCAGCTGGCCCTGCCGGGCACGCTCAACGAGCGCCTGGGCGACCTGGTCCGGCTGGCCGACGACAGCGGCAGCTTGGGCGAACTGGCCTGGCAGGCCCAGGTGCAGGCACACGGCGAGCTGATGTCCAGTGCATTGGGTGCCGCCTTCCTCAGTCATAGCGGCGTGACCACGCAATGGCTGGATGCGCGCGAATGCCTGTCGGCCGTGGCGCTGCCGAACCAGAACGAGCGCACCCGGCTGCTGTCGGCCATGGTCGAGGCGAAACCCGATCCCGCGCTGAACGCGCGGCTGGCCGCGCTGGGCGAGGTGTTCATCACCCAGGGCTTCATCGCCCGTGAAAGCCAGGGGCGCACGGTGCTGCTCGGTCGCGGCGGCTCGGATACTTCGGCCGCCTATTTCGGCGCGTTGCTGAAGGCGCAGCGGGTGGAGATCTGGACTGACGTGGCCGGCATGTTCACCGCCAACCCGCGCCAGGTGCCCGGGGCCCGCCTGCTGCAGCGGCTGGATTACGAGGAGGCCCAGGAAATCGCCTCGACCGGAGCCAAGGTGCTGCATCCGCGCTGCCTGTCGCCACTGCGCGAGCCGCGCGTGCCGCTGCTGATCAAGGACACCAACCGGCCCGAGCTCGAGGGCACCGTGATCGGTCCCGAGGTGCGCGCGCACGCGCCCAGCGTCAAGGCGATCAGCGCACGCAAGGGCATCACCCTGGTGTCGATGGAATCGGTCGGGATGTGGCAACAGGTCGGTTTCCTTGCCGACGTGTTCGCCCACTTCAAGCAGCACGGTCTGTCGGTGGACCTGATCGGTTCGGCCGAAACCAATGTCACCGTGTCGCTGGACCCCACCGAGAACCTGCTCGATTCCGACGCGATCGCGGCGCTGGCCTCGGACCTGGCCAAGGTGTGCCGGGTCAAGGTGATTGCGCCGTGCGCCGCGATCACCCTGGTCGGCCGCGGCATGCGCTCGCTGCTGCATACCTTGTCCGGCGTGCTGGCGGAGTTCGGCCAGCTGCGCGTGCACATGATTTCGCAGTCGTCGAACAACCTGAATCTCACCTTCGTGGTGGACGAGGAGGTGGTGGATCTGTTGCTGCCGCACCTGCACGACCTGTTGATCGGCGCCGGGGCCTTGCGCACCGACGACAGCGCGTTGTTCGGTCCCAGCTGGCAGGCGCTGTACGGCAGCGGCGAAGTGCCGGACGTGGCCGCCGCGTGGTGGCACGAGGCCGAGCGCGATCGCCTGCTGCAGATCGCCGCCGAAGCCACGCCCCGTTACGTCTACCACCTGCCCACCGTGCGCCATCAGGCGCGCGAGCTGAAGTCGCTGGCTGCGGTCGATCGCCTGCATTACGCGGTGAAGGCGAATACCCATCCTGCCATCCTCGCTGCGCTGGCCGAGGAAGGTTTCGGTTTCGAATGCGTGTCGCCGGGCGAGCTGAAGTTCGTGCTGGCCCATGTGCCCGAATCCGCGCCGCTGCTGTTCACGCCGAACTTCGCGCCGCGCGAAGACTACGCCTGGGCGCTGACCACGCGCGCCACGGTGTCGCTCGACGCGCTGTATCCGCTGGAGCACTGGGGCGAACTGTTCCGTGGCCGCGAGATCGTGCTGCGGGTGGATCTGGGTCGCGGCCTGGGCCACCACGAAAAAGTGCGCACCGGTGGCAGCGGCAGCAAGTTCGGCCTGCCGGTCGATCAGCTGGACGACTTCCTGCATCTGGCCGACGCGCACGGCGTCACGGTGCGCGGCCTGCATGCGCACCTGGGCTCGGGCATCCTCGACGACACGCACTGGGGCGAGGTCTATGCCCAGCTGGCCAGCCTGGCCGAACGCATCGGCAGCGTCAGCTTCATCGACATCGGCGGCGGACTTGGCGTGCCGTCGCATCCGGGCGAGGCGCGGCTGGACATCGCCGCGCTCGATCGCGTGCTGCGCGAGGTCAAGGCCGCGTATCCGCATTACCAGCTGTGGATGGAGCCGGGCCGTTATCTGGTGGCCGACGCCGGCGTGCTGCTGGCGAAGGTCACCCAGCAGAAGGGCAAGGGCGCGTTGCGTTACCTGGGCCTGGACACCGGCATGAATAGCCTGATACGCCCTGCGCTGTACGACGCCTGGCACGAGATCGTCAACCTGACCCGCCTGCACGAACCGGCCACCGCGCTGTACCAAATCGTCGGCCCGATCTGCGAAAGCGGCGACGTGCTGGGCAGCGACCGTCGCCTGCCCGAAGCAGCCGAGGGCGACGTGATGCTGATCGCCCAGGCCGGCGCCTACGGCAAGGTGATGTCCAGCCCGTACAACATGCGCGACGAGGCCGAGGAAATCATCCTCGAATGATGCTTCTGCCTGCGCGGATGAAACTGCGGCGATAATGGGCGACCGCTTGGAGAACGATGTGCAACCAACCATGCAGCCCCGCCTGACCCAGGTGTTCCGGTTCACCCGTGCCAGCTACGCCGATGGCGTGGCCGAGCTGGGCTATGCGTTCGATGATGGTCAGGAACTGGTCGAGACGATCCGCTTTCCGCAGGCGCCGGCGCTGCCGGCGGAGCGGCGCGCGGCATTCGCTGCGGCGCTGAAACTGCTGCACCTGATCGCCGGGGTCAGCTATTACAAGGCCGGCGTGCCGCCGAAGATCGAGCTGGCCGATGGTCCGCTGGATGACGCCACCGCCGACCTGCTCGACGCGCTGTACCTGCACGGCCTGGCCGAGTTCGCCTATCGCAACGGGCTGGACCTGCGCGGGCGCATAAGTTTTCCGCGAAGCGCAACATCTCCCTCTCCCCCGGGGGGAGAGGGGCGGAGTGAGGGGGCGGGTCTACCCAAGGCTCCATCACTCAACCTGCCCCGGCGCACCCTGGTGCCGATCGGCGGCGGCAAGGATTCGCTGGTCGCGGTGGAGGCGATCAAGTCCATCGGCGGCGAGGCGACCGCCGTGTGGGTCGGCAATTCGGCATTGATCGCGGCCTGCGCCGAGCGCACCGGCCTGCCCACGCTGAACATCCAGCGCGAACTGGCGCCGGGGCTGTTCGAGATGAACCGGCTGGGCGCGTGGAACGGACATATCCCGGTGACCGCGGTGAACTCGGCGATCCTCGCCGTCGCCGCGATCCTGTATGGCTACGACTCCATCGCCTTCGCCAACGAACGTTCCGCCTCGGCCGCCACGCTGGAATATGACGGCCAGCAGGTGAACCACCAGTGGAGCAAGGGCTACGCCTTCGAGCAGCTGCTGGGCAGCTGGCTGCACACGCACGTGGCCAGCGATCTCGATTACTGCTCGCTGCTGCGGCCGTATTCGGAGTTGGCGATCACCCGCGCGTTCGCGAAACTGACGCCGTACTTCGACGCGTTCTCCAGCTGCAATCGCAACTTCAGGTTGCTCGGGCCCAAGCCCGTCGACCGCTGGTGCGGGCAGTGCCCGAAGTGTCACTTCGTGTTCCTGGCGCTGGCGCCGTTCCTGCCCAAGCCGCGGCTGCTTTCCATCTTCGGCCGCAACCTGCTGGACGATGAAAACCAGGCCGCCGGGTTCGACGCGCTGCTGGAATACCAGGACCACAAGCCGTTCGAATGCGTGGGCGAGGGCGCCGAGGCGCGCGCCGCGATGTTCGCGCTGAGCCAGCGGCCGGAGTGGCAGGAAGATGCGCTGGTGACGCGCTTCCGCAGCGAGATCCTGCCGCAGCTGGATGGCTCGCAGCTGGCGCTGGAGCCGTGGCTGGAACCGTCGCCGGAGCACCGCGTGCCGGCACGCCTGCGGCCGGCACTGAAGACGATCGGCTGATGCGTTTCGCCGATCTGGAAGGCCGCCGCGTGGCGGTATGGGGTTTCGGCCGCGAAGGCCGTGCCGCGATCCACGCCCTGCGCCAGCGTTGTCCGCAGCTGTCGCTGGTGCTGTTTTGCAGTGCCGGCGAGGTCGACGCGGCGCGCGCTTTCGATGGCGCGCTCGAGGTGGTTGCCGGCGAACCGGATGCCGCGACACTGGCGCAGTTCGACGTGGTGGTGAAGTCGCCCGGCGTGTCGGCGTACAAGCCCGCGTTGCTCGCGGCGCAGGCGCGGGGCACGGCGGTCGCTTCGGGCACCGCGCTGTGGTTCGGCGAGAACCCCGACGCCCGCGTGATCGCCGTCACCGGCACCAAGGGCAAGAGCACCACCAGCGCGATGATCGCGCACCTGGCGCGGAGCTTGAGCGTGCGCACCGCGCTGGCCGGCAATATCGGCCTGCCGCTGCTGGAACTGCTCGACCAGCGCGCGGAGTTGTGGGTGATCGAGTTGTCCAGCTTCCAGACCGGCGAAGCCGGGCCCGTGGAGCTGGGCGTGGTCACCAGCCTGTACGAAGAACACCTGGACTGGCACGGCTCGCGCGAGCGCTACGTGGCGGACAAGCTGAAGCTGGGGGACGTGTCCGGCCAGCTGCTGGTGAATGCCTTGCAGCCGAACCTGCTGGCGCTCACCGGCACGCATCCGCAGCGCCTGCAGTTCGGCCAGGCCGACGGCTGGCACGTTGCAGGCGAGGTCATCTGCCGCGGTACGCAGCAGGTTTTCCCGGTGGCGCAGCTGGCCGCGCCCGGCCTGCACAACGCCTTGAATGCCTGCGCCGCGCTGGCCGCGCTGGAGGCGATCGGCTTGGACGCGCTGGCTGCCGCGCCGTCACTGGCACGCTTCCGACCGCTGCCGCATCGCCTGCAGCCGCTGGGCGAACACGATGGCTGGCACTGGGTCAACGACTCGATCAGCACCACGCCGCTGGCCACGCTGGCCGCGTTGGAAAGCCTGCACGGCCGCACGGTGACCGTGCTGGTCGGCGGTCACGACCGCGGGCTGGACTGGACGCCGTTCGTCGAGGCGATGCGCAACGCACCGGCGCACGCGATCGTCTGCATGGGCAGCAACGGCGCGCGCATCGCCGAAGCCTTGCGCGCGGCAGGCGTCGCCTGCCCGCTGGCCCTGGTCGACAACCTGGCCGCGGCGGTCGCCGAGGCCCGGGCCTGCACTCCCGCCGCGGGCGTGATCCTGCTTTCACCGGGTGCGCCCAGCTTCGATCAGTTCAAGGATTATGCGGAGCGCGGGCGGCGGTTCAGCGCGTTGGCCGGTTTCGATTCGGCCGGGATCGCCAGCATCGACGGGCTGGGTATCGAGGGAATGCAGCGCGGCTGAATCCCTGCACGGGTTGTGTCGCGACGCGTCCCGGGAAAGTCATGAAACCTGCCGCCGCCGGGCCGATGACTCGCCCAGAATAGGCACGCTGCGCTCCCGCAGATTTCCCGCCCTGTAGATCCCGCCTGGCCATGCGCCAGCAAGGAAGACTCGCCATGAAAGCTTTCATCGCCGCGCTCGGGTTGCTGGCGCTTTGCGCCAGCGTGCAGGCGAAGACACCGGTGTGGCAGCCTGCTGCCGGACACACGCAGGTTCCGATATGGCCGGGCGCGGCGCCGGATCTGCAGCCGGTGCCCGGGCCGGAAACGGCGAAGGTCAGCGAGAAGCTGCTGGCGGGCAAGCCGGCGACGGCGGTCACCAATGTCACGCAGCCCACCATGACGGTGTACGCGCCCACGGGGAAGAACACCGGCGCGGCGGTGATCGTGATTCCCGGCGGCGGCTTCCAGATCCTTGCCATCGACCTTGAAGGCACCGAGACCTGCGACTGGCTGACATCGCGAGGCATCACCTGCGTGCTGCTGAAGTATCGCGTGCCGAGCCTGCCTTACGACTGGAAGTGCGACTGCCGTCCGCACAATTTCGCCTTGTCGGTGTCCTCCTTGCAGGACGTGCAGCGGACGATGCGGCTGGTGCGTTCGCAAGCCGCCGCACTGCACGTCGATCCGCACCGGATCGGCGTGCTGGGCTACTCGGCTGGCGGTTTCCTGGTGGCGGAGATCAGCACGAACTTCGATCGCCATCTGTATGCGCCGGTGGATGCGGCCGACCGGGAAAGCGCGCGACCGGATTTCGCCATGCCGATCTATCCCGGGCACCTGACCCGGGGTGACGGCAAGTTGAACCCGAACATTCCGGTTTCAGCCACGACGCCGCCGACGTTCCTGCTGCAGGCGGAGGACGACTACGTGGATGGGGTGGATCAGGCGCTGGTCTATTACACCGCACTGGCAAAGGCGAAGGTGCCGGCGGAAATGCACCTGTATGCGCATGGTGGCCATGCCTTCGGCTTGCGTCCCACCGCGAACCCGATCACCGGCTGGTCGAAGCTGGCCGAAGCATGGCTGCACACGATCGGCATGGTGCAGGACTGAGCATGGGTGAACGCAGATGCCCGGCCCTAGTGTGGTGCAGGCGGATTCAGCGCGCGTAGCGTGCCGGCGCCTCGTTGAGGCTTGAACCGGCGTCGAGCCTCATGTGCTGGCGCAACCATGCGGCGAACTCGGCTTCAGGCAGGCTGCCTTCGGCGAGGGCGACCATGTGGACGTATTTTTCCTCGTCGCTGGCGACAAGGTCGGCACCGTTGAGTGTGAGGAAGACGCGATAGCAGACGTGCGCCGTGCGTTTGTTGCCATCGACGAAGGGGTGGTTGCGCGCCAGGCCGAAGGCGAGGCTGGCGGCCAGGTCGGCAAGATCAGGCGGCGGATCGCCGTAGGCGTGCGCTTGTTGCGGGCGGGCCAGCGCCGAGTCCAGCAGGTGATCGTCGCGCACGCCGATGCCGCCGCCATGTTCGGCCAACTGCCGCTCGTGGATAGCGATGGCGAGCGGTCGTTCGATCCAGATGATCATGTTCATCCGCCTATTGCGCCAGTTTGCGCAGGACGTTTCGGTCCTTGCGCATCACTTCCTCGGCCACTTCCATCTGCCTGGCCAGGTTCGGATCGTAGGTGGTTAGGCGGATGCCGTCGGGGGTTTCCAGGGCGAACAGCTCGTCGCCCTTTTCCAGGCGCAGACGGGCCAGCAGTTCACGCGGCAGGATGACGCCGGCGGAGTTGCCGATGGTGGTGATCTTGAGCTTCATGGCGGGTTCCACTGATTGTTATAACGCATGTTATACCGCCTGCAGCGGCCTCATGCAATGCGGGGCCGAAGGCCGGTTATGCTCCGCTTTCCCTGGCCGCCAGGCCGTCAGCAGACAGGAGCCGGCATGACAACGAAAGCCGCGGCAGATGACGCTTCCGCCAGGATCACCGCGCGGATCGAGGCGCTGGACGACTGGCGCGGCGAGATGCTCGCGCAGGTGCGCCAGCTGATCCGCGAGGCCGATCCGGAGATCACCGAAGAGTGGAAGTGGGCCAAGCCCACCTCGGGCGGAACGCCGGTGTGGTCGCACGCGGGCATCGTCTGTACCGGCGAGTCGTACAAGGACAAGGTGAAGCTCACCTTCGCCCGCGGCGCATCGGTCAGTGATCCGAAGAAGCTCTTCAATGCCAGCCTCGACGGCGGCACCCGGCGGGCCATCGACCTGCACGAGAACGCCAGGATTCCCGCCTCCGCCTTCAGGCAGCTGATACGCGCCGCGGTGGCGCTCAACGTGGCCACGCAGGCGGAGCATGCGGCAAAGCGGAAGCAGGGTTCGCGCCGAGGCGGGTGATGCCTGGCGGGCTCGCTCCGGCGAGGTTTGCGGTCAGGCCCCCGGCGAGGCGTCGCGCACGCAATTGCGGCCGGCGCGCTTGGCTTCGTATTGCGCCTCATCGGCCTTGCGCAGCAGGATTTCCACGTCGGCTTCCGATTCCAGGCGCCGACAGGCCACGCCGACGCTGATGGTGATCTGGCGCGTGGTCCTGGCTGGGTCGTGCGCCGCATGCCGCGCCACCTCGGTGCGGATCTTCTCGGCCAGCTCGTGCGCCGCCGGCAATTCCGTGTCGGACAACAGACAGGCGAACTCCTCGCCGCCGTAGCGGGCCAGCACGGCGTTTGCCGGCAGGCATCGGCCGATGGTTTCGGCCACGCTGCGCAGCGCCTGGTCGCCGACCAGATGCCCGAAGCTGTCGTTGAAGTGCTTGAAGTGGTCCACGTCGATGAAGATCATCGACGCCACCGCGCCGCGCCGCTCGTCATGCATGGCCTGCAGGGATTCCATCAGCCAGCGACGGTTGAATACGCCGGTCAGCGCATCGCGGCGGGACAGCTCCAGCAGTTGCCGGTTGGCGTCGTTCAAGGCCTTGGTGCGGGCATCGATGCGGCGCTCCAGGGCGTGCTGCCGTCGGCGCAGCGCCAGCGTGCGCCAGGCCCACAAGGCGCAGATCGCGATGAGGCCCGCGGCAGCGAACAGCAGCCGCGCCCACAGCTGCTGCCACCAGTACGGCTCGACGGTGAACGGCAACAGCAAGGGCTCGCTGAGGTTGCCGGCATGATCCCGGCCTTCGACATGCAGGACATAGTCGCCGGCCGGCAGCGCGCCAATCTCGCGGAAGTTGTCGGCCGTCCACGCGCCCGGCGCCTTGCTGAAGCCCTCGATCCAGGTGCGGAAGCGTGATTCGTCCTCGTGCTGCCAGGTCAGCAGGGCGAAATCCACGCGCAGCTCATGGTGGCCGGGTGGAATGGTGTAGCGCTCGCCGTTCATGGGCTGGTCGTCCAGCTTCACCTGGACCAGCCTGAGCGGCTTGGGGTCGTGGTCCGGCTTCTGCTCGTCCGGGTCGTGCACCATCAGTCCGCCCAGCGTGCCGGTCCAGAAGCGCCCATGCGTGTCGATGAACTGCGCGTTGGGATTGCATTCGTTGTTGACCATGCCATCGCGGACGGTGAACACCTGCGAGCGGTACCGACCCGCCTCCGGGCTGAGCACCTGCACGCCCGAATCGGTGCAGACGTAGATGCGGCCGCCAGTGTCGGCCAGCGCGCCATCGGTGGTCAGGTCCGGCGAAGGCGGCAGGTCGGCGGGCAGGGTGCGCGGCTTCAGTGGATCGCTGATGTCGACGCGGATCAAGCCGTGACGGGTGCTGCCCAGCCACAGGATCGGGCGTCCACGGGCATCGGGAATCAGCTGCACGCCGAGCAGGTCGGTGCCGGGCAGGCCGATGTCGCGGCCCAGCAGCGTCCACTTCTTTCCGTCGAATCGGGCCAGCCCCTGGTTGCTGGTGGCCCATAACCAGGCGTGGCCGTAGGCGGTGGTCTGCGCCAGCAACTTCACCACCGACCAGGTGCCGACGGCGCCGTCCGGACGGAAAGACGTCCAGACGCCGCCGCGCAGCCGGTACACGCCGGAGGCGTCGGTGGCGAACCATTGCTCGACCGTGCCGTCGATGCGGCGGCTGAGCATGTCGTTCAGGCGTTGCCCGGGCTGGCGTGGCCAGGGCGTGGCCACCGGTTCGAAGGTGGCGTCGTCGCGCACGCGCAACAGGCGCCCCGAGCCCGTTCCCAGCCAGACGGCGGCACGGCCTTGCGTGTCGTCGGTCCGCGCGATCATGTTCACGTCGGCATCGGCAAGTTGCCCGCCGGACTTGCTGAAGTAGCGCCAGTGGCCCCGCTCGTACAGGCCCAGGCCGTCGCCGTCCGACCCGGCCCACAGGCGTTCGTTGCCTTGCGGATCATGGTCCACCAGCACGGCCAGCACGCCGGTCTGCGCGGCGCCCAGCAGCGAAACCGTCTTCCAGTTGCCCTGGTCCACGGCGGCGCGCGCCACGCCGTCCTCGGTGGCGACCCACAACACGGCGGTGCCGTTGGGACTGCGCCAGGCGCTCACTCCGCGTACGGCATTCGACGGCAGGCCGTGGCGACGGTCGAACACCTGCACCTTGTCCTGGTAGATCCGGATCAGGCCATTGCGCGAGGATGCCCACAGCGCGTGCGCGCCATGGGCGACCGGCGTATCGACCATGTCATAGAGCACGTCGGTCGGCAGCTCGCCGGACTCCACGCTCCAGTGGCGCACGCCATGTTCGTCCAGTCGCCACAGGCCCGAGTTGTAGACGGAGACCCACAACGCGTCCCGCCCCTCGTGGCGGGTGGCCAGCAGGTAGGCCAGGCCGTTGCCCGCATCGAAGCCGGCCGTGCTGAAGTGTTGCCAGGGGCCGTCGTCCTCGCGATACCACAGGCCGCTGCTGACCGAACCGGCCCACAGCCGTGGGTGTCCGAAAAGGTCGCGGGTCTGCGCCAGCACCAGGAAGCCGGCGTCGGGCAGCTGGGCATTGCCCGGGTCGGCCCGCCAGCGGCCGTGATCGCGATAGAACAGGCCGTCACTCGGGCTCACCGCCCATAGCCGCCTGCCGCCCCGGTGATCCGTTTCGACCAGTCGCCGCACGTGGCTGGTGGCCAAGCCGTCGGCGGCACCCTCGACGTGCCAGTGCCTGCCGTCGTAACGGGCCAGGCCGAATGCGCTGCCACAGGCCCACAGCGTGCCTTCATCGTCGACGAACAACTGACTGACGTAGCCGTGCAGGGCGGGGTCGTCCAGTGGATGCCAGCGCTTGCCGTCATGCCAGGCCAGGCCGTGCGGGGTGCCCACCCAGACCATGCCTTGCCGATCGGTCGCGAGGGTGACCGCGACGGGGTCGGGCAGGCCGTCGCGCGTGGTGAAGGTCGTGAACGACGGTGCGCCGAGATCGAACAGGTCGAGCGGCTGGGTAGGCGGGGTCGTCGCGGCGTTCGGCGCTACCGGCGCCACCGCCACCACCGCCGCCATGGCCAGGCGTACAAGCCACCCCGATCGGATCACCATCAATTTCTTTCCAGACCTGCCCGACAAGAAAGCCGCCCCGCGGCGGCTCTCTCGCACAATAACATTGATGGTTTGCCGGGCAGCGCCGATGCGCTGCGCGCAGGTTGTCCGCTGCGACCACAGGAACAGGCCGGGGCGCGTGCACGCCGATGTGCCTCCGGAAAGCGGGCTGCACCTGGGTGCAGCCCGCGGGAGGTCGGTCCGGAAGCGCCGCTTACCAGATCCTGACCCGATCCTTCGGCGCCAGGTACAGCTTCTCGCCCGGCTTCACCTCGAAGGCGGGATACCACGGGTCGAGGTTGCGCACGGTTTCGGCACGGAAGTCGCCGGGCGCGTGCACGTCGGTGGCCAGACGCTGGCGCTGGGCCGCGTCGCGGATCTTGCCGCGCCAGGCCTGGCCGAAGGCGAGGAAGAAGCGCTGGTCGCCGGTAAGTCCGTCGATCACCGGCGCAGGCTTGCCCCCCAGGGACTTCTGGTAGGCGAGGTAGGCGATGGTGAGGCCGGAAACGTCGGCGATGTTTTCCCCCAGGGTCTGCTCGCCATCGACGTGCAGGCCGGGCAGCGGCTCGTACTGGTTGAACTGCTCGACCAGCTGCTGGCCGGCCGCCTTGAAGTGGGCCAGGTCTTCCGGCGTCCACCAGTTGGCCAGCTTGCCCTGGTCGTCGAATTCGGCGCCGAGGTTGTCGAAGCTGTGGCTGATCTCATGGCCGATGATCGAGCCGATGGCGCCGTAGTTTGCGGCCGCATCGGCCTTCGGGTCGAAGAACGGCGGCTGCAGGATCGCGGCGGGGAAGTTCAGTGCGTTCTGCAGCGGCAGGTTCACCGCGTTGACCGTCTGCGGGGTCATCCACCACTCGGCCTTGTCGACGCTCTGGCCGAGCTTGGCGCGCTGGTGCTCGTACTCGAACTTCTCCGCGCGAAGCTGGTTGCCCAGTGCGTCATCGGCACGGATGTCCAGCTTGCCGTAATCGCGCCAGGTTTCCGGATAGCCCACGCCCACGCGCAAGGTGGCGAGTTTCGCCTGGGCTTTCGCCCGCGTGGCGGGTGTCATCCAGCTCAGCGTGTCGATGCGGTCGTGGAACGCGGCGATCAGGTTCTTCACCAGCTGTTCGATTTCCGCCTTCGACGAGGCCGGGAAGTAGTGCTTCACATACAACTGGCCCACGGCATCGCCCAGCGCGTTGCTGGTGGCGCCCACGGCACGCTTCCAGCGCGGTTGCTGCACCGGCGTGCCCTGCAGGGTGCGCACGTAGAAATCGAAGTTGAGGTCGGCGTACGCCTTGGGCAGCAGGCCGGCTGCGTGGTTGATGGTGTGGAAGCTGAGCAGGTCCTTCCACGCCTGCAGCGGCTCGCTGGCGGTGAGCGCGGACAGGCCGGTGATCGCGCCGGGCTGCCACGCGTCGATCTGCGACTGGTCGTCGAGGCCGGCCGCCTTGAAGTAGGCAGGCCAGTCCAGTCCGGGCGCCTTGCTGGCGAAGTCGGCCGTGCGCCACAGGTTGTTGGCCTTGTGCACGTTCTCGCTGTCGAGCAGGCTGGCCTGCGCCTTGGCGATCTTCGTTTCCAGCGCGACGATGGCCTTTGCCCTGGCCTGCGCATCGGCGAAGCCGGCCTGCTGCAGCAAGGCGCCGACATAGCTCAGGTACTTGCCGCGGGCCGCGACCATGTGCGGATCATCGGACAGGTAATAGTCGCGGCTGGGCAGTGCGATGCCGCCCTGCAGCAGGTAGGCGACGTGGTGCGACGGGTCCTCCAGCCCCTGCGTGACGAACAGGCCGAACAGGTTCTGCGTGTGGTAGTTGGTGGCGTTGAGCGGATCGACATCGGCGCGCAGGCGGCTGCCCAGCACGCGGGCCAGGTCCGCGCGCGAGGCGATCGCGTCGATCTGCGCCAGCTCGGGCCTGATCGCGGACAGGCCATGCTTCTCGATCGTCGCGGTGTCCATCCAGGCGGCATAGTAATCGGCGATCCTGCGTGCATTGCTGCCGGCGGCGGGGTGGCTGGCGCCGGCGTTGCGGATCAGTTCGGCGGTGTCCTTTTCGGACTGCTCGAACACCTTGAGGAAGCTGCCGGTGCTGGAGCGGTCGGCGGGAATCTTCGCGGTCTTCAGCCAGTCGCCGTTGGCGTAGCGGAAGAAGTCGTCACCCGGCTTCACGCCGTGGTCGATGCCCTTCAGGTCGATCCCGATCGGGCTGGTGGCCGGCGTGGCCGCCCACGCCGGCGCGCCGCACAGGATCGCGGCACCGAGTATCCATCGCATGTGTTGCATGATCACGCCTCCACCGGGGAAAGTCCCACGATAGTGCGCCGGTGCCGCGTTGTGTGCATGACCTGTGGGCTATGGCCGGCCGGCGCTGCGCCACGCCGGCCGGTTGGCGGATGGCGTCAGCGCAGGGTGTAGCCGGCCACGCGCCAGACCTTGTCGCTGTCCAGGTGGAACGAGATCAGTTCGCGCACCGGCCGCTGCGCCTTGGCGAAGTGCGTGGCATAGCTGACGTTGACGTACATGCCGGCCGGCACCTTGCCGCCCTTCGAGGCGGTGCGGGTGATCGCCTGCAGCCTGCGTTCGCCTGCTGCGCCAAGCTTGCTGCGATCGGAACTCACGCCGCTCACGAAATCGCTCTTGCTGGTGGACTGCTTCGCCACGCTGGAGGACTGGTCCCAGATCTGGCCCAGCTGGTTCTGGTCGACCATCTGCGCGATGCGCAGCGCGGCCCGTGCCATCTGCACGTTCTGCTTTTCCAGCAAGGCCTTCTGCTGTGGCGTCAGCGTGCTGGTCGCCTGGGCCTTGGCCGGGGTTGCCGGCGCCGGCGATTGCGCGAACGCGCCGGCCGAGGCGCCGAGCAGCAGGGCGGTCAGCAAGGTCTTCTTGAACATGCGATGGGTCTCCATGAGGTGGCAGGTCGGTCGGTGCCGCACAGCTTGCACTGTCCGGGCGCGCGCGTCGACGTCCCGGTGGCCGGAAGGCGGCACGGGCGGACTGCCCTCCTCAATGCGCTTCCACGACAGCACCCTGGGCGGCATGCGGCGGGGTGCGGCAGAACGGCACCAGCAGCAGCGCGGCGGCGAACATCCACGCCATCAGCCGGAACACGTCGTCGAAGGCGAGCGTCAACGCCGTGCGCGACACCAGCCGGCCCAGCTCGCCCTGCGCCATCAGCAGGGCGTGGGCGGAATCGGTGGTGAGCTGGCCGATCCGCCCGGCCAGTTGCGTGACCACGTCGCCGGCATGGCGGCCGCTTTCGCCCAGGTTCTCGCCGAAGCGCGCGACGTGGATGCGGCTCTGATCCTGCAGCCAGGTGTTGACCACCGCGATGCCGATCGCGCCGCCGAGGTTGCGCATCAGGTTGAACAGGCCCGAGGCGTAGCGCAGCTCGGCCGCGGCAAAACCATTCAAGGCCATGTTCACGCTGGGCACGATGCACAGCATGATCGCGAAGCCGCGCAGCACCTGCGGCCAGAACAGCGCGGCGAAGCCCCATTCGGGCGTCATCGCGGAAAACATCCACAGGCTGGCGGCGAACAGCAGCAGGCCGGCGCTGATCGTCCAGCGCGCGTCGATGCGCTGCGACAGTCGCGCCGCCACCACCGTGCTGAGGATCTGCGCCAGGCCGGTGACGAATACCGTGGTGCCGATCTGCAGGCTGTTGTAGCCGCGCACGCGGCCCAGGAACACCGGCACCAGGTAGGTCGCCGCGTACAGCCCGAAACCGATCACCAGGCTGAGCACGCAGGCCAGCACGAAGGTGGACTGGCGGAACGGCGACAGCCGCACGATCGGCCCGGACGAGCGCAGCGAGCGTTCCAGGAACAGCGCGAACCCCACCAGCGACAGCCATGCCGCCGTGGCGATCGCGGGGTCGCCCAGCCACTCGTGGCGCGGACCTTCCTCCAGCACGTATTCGAGTCCGCCGAGGAACACCGCCATCGCAATCAGGTGCACGTAGTCGATCTGCTTCAGCATCGCGAGGTTCGGCCGGTCCACCCTCACCAGCAGCATCGACAGCACGGCGACGGCCACGCCCGGCACGATGTTGACGTAGAAGATCGAGCGCCAGCCGACCACCTCGGTGAGCCAGCCGCCCACGGTCGGCCCCAGCGTCGGCGCCAGCACCGAGACCATGCCGAGGATCGCCGGGATCAGCGCGCGCTGCCTGCCGCTGAACAGCGCGAAGCCGGTGGCGAACACGGTCGGCACCATCGCGCCGCCGACGAAGCCCTGGATCACCCGGAACACGGTCATCGACTGGATGTCCCAGGCCATTCCGCACAGCGCGCTGGCGAGCGTGAACAGCGCGGCCGACAGCGCGAACAGCCAGCGCGTCGACAGCGCCTGCGCCAGGAAGGCGGAGAACGGGATCATCACCAGTTCGGCCATCAGGTAGCCGGTCTGCACCCAGCTGATCTCGTCCGGTCCGGCGGAGAGTCCGGCCTGGATCTCGTTGAGCGAGGCGGCGACGATCTGGATGTCGATCAGCGCCATGAACATGCCGAACGCCATCACGCCGAAGATCAGGAATTTGCGTGGCAGCGGCAGGTCGGCGGGGGAGATGGCGGCCGGGGATGGCGGGGCGGTAAGGGCATTCACGGGCGGCTCTTGCATTGTCGTGGAATCATAGTATGATTCTCATCATATTAAAAAGCGAGGCCGTCATGCGCTACGACACCGAACACAAGCAGAAGACCCGCGAGCTGGTGCTGCAGGCCGCGGCGCGCGCGATCCGCAGCGACGGCCCGGATCGCGTCGGCGTGGCCGGCGTGATGGCCGAGGCCGGGCTGACCCACGGCGGCTTTTACGCCCACTTCAAGTCCAAGGACGAGCTGGTCGCCGCCGCGATCGGGCAGATGTTCGCGCAGGCAAGTGCGCGGCTGGAACACGAAACCGCCGAACGCGACCCGGCCGAAGGGCTGGCGGCCTATGTCGATTTCTATTTGTCGAAGAAACATCGCGACGCACGGGGCTTCGGCTGCCCGATGGCCGCGCTGGCCTCGGACGTGCCGCGGCTGTCCGGGCCGGCGCGCGAACAGTTCGCGCTCGGCGTGCAGCAATCCACTGCGAGGTTGGCTGACAAGTTGTCGGCGCTGGGCCATGCCGAACCGGAAGCCGCAGCACGTTCGATGATCGCCGAGCTGATCGGCGCGCTCTCATTGGCGCGCATCGAGCCGGATGCGAAACGCTCCGACGCGATCCTCGCCGCCTCGCGTGCGCAGCTCAAGCAGCGCTTCGGCATGAAGGCGTCGCAGCAATGAGTGCCGACGGTACCTCGGGCACGCCCGCGACCGCCGCCGCGGCGCTCCCCCGCACACCATGGGCGCGCAAGCCGCTGCTGGTCGGGGCCGTGGCCCTGGCGATCGCGCTCGCCGGCGCCTGGTGGATCGCCGCGCCCAAGCGCAGCGTGTCCACCGACAACGCCTACCTGCAGGCCGACAGCTCGGTGGTCGCGCCGAAGGTGCGCGGGCTGGTCGCCGCGGTGCTGGTGCAGCATGACCAGCGCGTGCACCGGGGCGATCCGTTGCTGCGCATCGACGCGGAGGAGTTCGATGCCCGCGTGGCATCGGCCACGGCGAACCTGCAGAGCGCGCAGGCTGCGGTCGCGGCGGCGAAGGCCGCACTGGTCGCGCTCGACGCGCAGGAACGCCTCGCGGGCTCGAACATGCGTGCGGCGCAGACTTCCATCCGCTCGTCCGATGCGCAGCAGAAACAGGCCGAGGCCGACCGTCGACGCTACGACGCACTGATCGCCAGCGGTGCGGTGTCGCGCAGTGCGGCCGAACAGTTCCGCACGGCGGCGATCACCGCCCAGGCCAATGCGGAACACAGCCGCGCCCAGTTTGCCGTCAGCCGCGACGCGGCGTCGGTGACCCACGCGAGCCGGCTCGCCCTGCAGGCCGGGCTTGCCCAGGCCGAGGCCGGCGTCGCCACCGCGAAGGCCGCGCTCGAGCTGGCCCGGCAGGACCAGGCGAACACCTTGATCCGCGCGCCGATCGACGGCGTGGTCGGTGATCGCCAGGTGGAACCGGGCGACTACGTGCAGCCGGGCTCGCGCCTGCTCACCGTGGTGCCGCTGGACGCGCTGTACGTGATCGCCAACTTCAAGGAAACCCAGACCACCCGCATGGTGGTCGGCCAGGATGTCAGGGTGGAGGTCGATGCCTTGCCCGGTCAGGCCCTGCACGGCCGCGTCGAGAGTTTCGCGCCAGGTTCCGGCGCGCAGTTCTCGTTGCTGCCGTTCGAGCCAGGCACCGGCAACTTCACCAAGATCGTGCAGCGGGTGCCGGTGCGCATCCGCTTCGATCCGGGCCAGGCGGCGCTGGCGCGGCTGCGGCCGGGCCTGTCCAGCACCGTCACCGTGAAGCTGGACGGCTCGCCCTCCATGCAGGCGGCGCGCTGAGCAGGCGCAACACCGTCATCGCCCGCAAGAAACGGATGGGCCGCGCGCATCGCGGCCAGCAAAGTCTCCTTCCCACACTCCGAGGTCCGATCCATGAAAATCCAGAACAGTACCGCTTTCGTCACGGGCGCCAATCGTGGCCTCGGGCTGGCTTATGCCAAGGCCCTGCTGGCCGCCGGCGCGCGCAAGGTCTACGCCGGCGCGCGCGATCCCTCGACCGTGCCTTCGCTGGAGGGCCTGGTGCCGGTGCGACTCGACGTCAACAACCCCGCCGACATCGCCGCGGCCGCCGCGCAGTGTGGCGACGTCGACCTGCTGATCAACAACGCCGGCGTCATCGGCGGCGACAGCCTGCTCGGCGACAACGGCGTGGAGGCATTGCGCGCCGTGATGGAAACCAACCTCTATGGCGTGTTTGCGGTGAGCCGCGCGTTCGCGCCGGTGCTGGGCCGCAACGGCGGTGGCGCGCTGGTCAACATGCTGTCCGCCCTGAGCTGGGCCAGCCTGCCGGGCACCGGGGACTACTCCGTCTCCAAGGCCGCCGCGTGGGCGCTCACCAACGGCTTGCGCAACGAGCTGCGCGGGCAGGGCACCCAGGTCGTCGCGGTGCATGCCGGCTACATCGACACCGACATGGTGAAGACCGTCGAGGCGCCGAAGTCGAAGCCGGAGGACATTGCGCAGGCAGTGCTGGCCGGCATCGAGGCAGGCGCTTCGGAAGTGCTGGCGGACGACACCGCGCGCTACGTCAAGGCCGGCTTCGGTGCGACGCCGTCGGCGTATCTGGGCAGCGCCGGCTGATCATCTCTCGATGCGGTAGTTGAGGCTGGCGCGGCTGAATTCGGTGGCCTGCTGGGCCTCGAAGTTCCAGCGCCGGCTGAGCCGGTAGCGCAGGGTGATCACTTCGCCGGGTTCGAACAGCCCCACGCCGTAGCTGAGGTACAGCCGCGGCGACAGGTACTTGCCCACGGTGAACGCGGAGCTGCCGCCCAGTGCCTCGTTGCTGGACACGCCGATGTCGTCGACGCCCAGTTTCGAGCCGATGCTCTTGGCCAGCAGGTCGCCGGTGGCCGAGCCCAGCGCCTGGGCGGCGGCGCCGACCATGTCGCCTTCGCCGCCCTTGACCTGCGACAGCGGCTTGCCGGTGACCAGGTAGGACAGCGCATCGGACTGCTCCATCACCGGGTTGGAGAACACGGTGAGGATCGGCCGCTGCGCGGTGCCCGACACCAGCAGGCCGACCTCCTGGCCTTCGTCGATGGTGGCGTTCGGGTTGAGCTTGCGCACCGCGCGGATGTTCAGGCCCGGATTGTCGATCGGCGTGCTGGCGAACAGCAGCTGGCCGTGCTGGATGGCGAGATCCTGGCCATAGGCGCGATAGGTGCCGTTCACCGCGATCTGGCCCTGGCCGGTGGTGGCCCGGCCGGGGCGATCGATCACCGTGAGCACGCCGGTCACGGTGCCGTTCAGTCCCATGCCTACCACGTGGGTCCTGCGGCCGAGGTCGACCTTGACCACCGCGCTGAGCGGCAGTTTGCTGGCGGCCTCCTGCTGTTGCTTCTCGTCGACCACGAGCACGTCGGGCGAGGCCTGGGTCGCGCCGGCGCCGGGCAATTTCTCTGCATTGATGTCGGCGCTGTCGATGGCCAGCGAACCACCGAGTTCGATGCCGCCGGCGTCCTGCTTCAGGGTGAGGTCGGGCGAAATCACGGCTCTGGCTGCGGGGATGTCGACCGCGGTGAACTGGCTGCCCTTGAGGCTCAACGAGGTTTGCGCCCCTTCGCCGAGCCCGGCGCTGCCGTTGATCGCCACGCTGCCCTTGCCCGACTTCACGCTGCCCCGGATCAGGAACTGGCGGGCGTCGCTGGTGCTGACCACCAGCTGGCCTTCGCTCAGCTTGAGTCCCGCCGACGGCAACTCCGCGGCGAGGTCCGTCACGTCGGCCTGGCCGAGGACGGCCGGCTGCTTCAGCGTGCCGCCGAAGCGGAAATTCCCGCTGGCGCTGCCCTTGACCCCGGCCACTTCGCTGCTGAACAACTCGATGAAGGCGAGGTTGTCGAGGCGCAGGTCGAGCTGGCCACCCAGCGCCTGCTGCGCGCCAGTGATGGTGAGCTGGCCGTCCAGACGGCCGCCGTCATCGAGTCCCGCGTGGGCCTCGATCCGTTGTCCGCCCGGTGCGAGTGCCGCGTCCAGACGCAACTGGCTGTAATGCAGCAACGGCTCGTCGGTGCGGTCGGTGTAGCTGATGGTGCCTTGCGCGGAATGGATCGACGCGTTGCCGCTGAGCGCGCCCGCCGCGCTGCGCCGCAGCTTGCCGCTGCCTTCCAGGACGCCATCGGCGCGCATCGGCAGGTCGGCGTTGCCGGTGGCATCCAGCAGCAGGGCTAGTGGCAGCGCCTGCAGCCGGTAACCGGCGTCGAGGTTGCCGGACTTGTCCTGTTCCGCGGTCAGGCACAGCTGCGGGTCGCCCGCGCCGAGGCACAGTTCGGACAGGCTCATCGCACCGTCGTCGTAGGCCAGCTGCGACGGCCGCAGCAGCCGCCATGGCGGCATGCCCTGCGGTGCCAGGTCCAGCGTGGACAACGTGCCCTTCCATTGCGGGCCTTTCAGCGAACCGCGCAGGTCGAGCCGGCCCGACAGCTGGCTGCCGCTGGCGTCCAGTTGCAGGCGATGGTCGGACTGGCTGCCCTCGGCCAGCAGGTGCACCTGCTGGAACAGCAGGCCCTGCAGGTAGACGCTGCGGGTCTGCAGGTCGATCTTGCCGGCGGGATGGCTGATGTCCGGCACGCCCACGATCAGCTGCAAGCTGTCGGCCTTCTGCTGCTGCCATGACAGGGCCTGCCCGTGCAGCTGGCCGTTGATGCTCAAGCCTGGTGGCCTGCCGGCGATGGTGAAATGGCCGTCCAGACGTCCGCCGGCATCCGGCAGCCAGTCGCCCAGCGAGGCGACCGCCAGATCCAGCGCGACATCGTTGCTGTTGCCGGGCTTGCCGACCAGGTGAATGCTGCTGCGGCCCGAGGCCAGCTCCAGCTGGCCGTCCACCACCTCGTCCGGCGAGAGGTGCAGCTTGCCGCGGCCATTGACGGCGCGCTGGCGCAGCTGGCCGCCCAGCCGGCGAATCTCCAGCGTGGCGTCCGGGCCGCTCGGCGGCAGGCTGCCGTGGCTGGCGATGTCGAAATCCAGCGCACCGTTCCAGCCGGCGAACAATTGGCCCGGGTCGAGCTGGTCGGCACTGGCTTCGGCCTGCCAGGCCAGCGTCGGCTGCAGGGTGAGCGTGCCGTTCGCCTGCAGTCCGCCCCGGGCCTGCTTCAACGCCAGCGTGTGCAGGTTGATCCATTGTGGTGTGCCGTCGAGGTCGAGCGTGAGCGCCGCCAGCTTGCCGGGCGGGCCGATGCGCACGTCGCCGCTGGCGCGGTAGCTGTCGACGCTGCCGCTGGCCTTGAGCTCGCCCTGGCTGGCCAGTTCCTGGCCGACCAGGGCAGCGGGCAGTTGCAGCTCGTTCCAGCGGATGTCCAGCTCGGCGCCGAGCGGCTTGGCGCCCAGCTGCACGTTGCCGCTGGCTTCCAGCTTGCCCTTGATCTGCGGCGAGCCCAGCGTGAGCTGATGCAGGGTGAGCACCTGGAAATCGCGGCTGAGCGACGCCCGCAGCGGCTGCAGCAGGAGCTGATAGTCATTGAGCTCCAGCCGGCCATCGAGCGTGCCGCTGTAGCGATCGCCATGGCCTTGCAGTGCGAGCGCCACGGTCTTCAGCGAGCTTTCGCCCAGCACGGGTTGCGGATCGAACCGCGGCGCGTCGAGCTTGCCCGTCCAGGCGTAGTCGCCGCCCTGGGTCAACGCCAGCTGCAACCGCAGCGGCGTCGGTGCGGTAAGCCTGACATCCAGCGTGGCCTGTTTGCCGTCGCTGCGCACATCGAGGCTGCCGGCGTATCCGGTGGTGCCGACCTTCCAGGCGAACGCGGCCTTGCCGTTGCCGTGGTAGGGCGTTCCCAGCACCAGCAGGCCATCCAGGTCGACGTGTCCATCGGGCGCCTGCAGCGCCAGCTGACGCACCTCGATGCCCTGGTTGCTCCAGCGGCCGGCAAGGTCGAGCCGGTCGGAGGCGAACACCGGCTTGCCGGCCTGGCTTACCTTGACGCTGCCCACGTGTGCGCGATCGAAGATGATTTCCAGCGGCGGCTGCAGCGAAAAGCTGCCGCTGCTTTCGGCCTTGTCGGCGGCAGGCGCGGGCAGGCTTGCCTCGACGCCATCGGCGTCCAGCGCCAGCACGTGGACGCGCTTGGCCAGCAGCGGCCACAGGCGCAGATCCAGATGCGCCTTGGCCAGCGAAACCACGGTGCCCTTGCCGTCGTCATAGCGCACGCCGGCGAGATCGAGCGGGCCGATCAGCCGACCCGTGGCCTGGCGCACCTGCAGCGCGCCGTCGGTGGCGCCTTGTGCCCGCGCCAGCGCGAAGCGCAGGCCCGCGCCGGTGCCGAGCAGCCACCACAACGTCGCCGCCACGACCAGCAGCAGCGCGGCGAATGCGATGGCGATGCGCTTGAACCACTTCATGAATACGATGCCTTCCGTTTCCTTCGGTTATTGCGTTTTTTACTTCTTGCGATGCCACCTTCTACCCAAAGTTGCAAAAGGGCAGTCCTGCCCTTTTGCAACTCGCCGGGTCCGTTGCACGAACCCGGCTCCGCCGCATCGACCACGGCGTGGTCGATGCGCGTGCGATCCATCCCTGGATCGCCTGTGAGCGGCCGCCTGCGCCAGCCACTCACAAATCCGGTCCGATCACCAGATGCAGCTGGATGCCGTGGGCGCGGTCGTCGTGGATCGGCGTGCCCAGGTCGACGCGGATCATGCCCACCGGCGAGCGCCAGCGCAGGCCCAGGCCGGCGCCGATCTTCGGGCGGTAGTCGGTGCCGCGGAACGCGTTGCCGGCGTCGACGAAGGCGGCCATGCCCCAGTTGCGGGTGAAGTAGTGTTCGACCTCGCTGCTGGCGACCAGCAGGCTGGTGCCGCCGATCACGCGGTCGTCGCTGTTGCGCGGCCCGATCGACTGGTAGCCGTAACCGCGCACCGAACGGTCGCCGCCGGCGAAGAAACGCAGCTGCGGCGGCAGCGCGGAAAAGTCGTCGGTGTGGGTGATGCCGAAGCTGCCCCGCAGGATCAGCCGGTTGCGCGATTTCGCGCCGAACGCGCGGATCCACTTCGCGTCGGCGGTGAACTGGCTGAAGCTGGCGTCGGAGAGCAGGCTGCCGGCGGTGCTGCGCACGGCCATGCCGAGCAGCCAGCCGCGGCGCACGAAGTCGGGGTTGTCGGCCTGCTTGCGGGTCAGCGAGGCCTCGCCGAATACCAGGGTGCTGCGGCCGTGCTCGATGCCGGGTGCGCTGTCGGGCTCGTTGCCACGCTTGCCCACGGTGAAGGTGCCGGACAGGGCATGCACGCCCACGGTGCGCGTCCAGCCATGCCACTGGCGGGTCTCGTTGCCGACCAGCTCCAGCGTGCGCGACTGCGAGGTGGCGGTGTTGGCGTCGCGGAAATTGGCGCCGACGTTGTAGCTGCGCTGGTTGTCGCCCGGCATCGGGATCGAGTACAGCGTGGAGAGTGTCTTCAGCTTCTGCGCCAGCACCAGTTCGTTCTTCCACTTGTGCCCGCGGCGGTTGACCCAGCGCCGCTCGAGGCCGCCGCGCACGCCGAAGCCGGTGTCGGTGCCGATGAACGGGCCTCCGGTGTAGATCGAGCGCTTTGCCGGCGCCAGCTGCACGGTGACGTCGACCACGCCATCCTTCGCCTCGTCGATGTCCGGCAACACGTTGACCACCGCGAAGTAGTCGGCCCCGTTCAGGGCCTGCTGCAAGACCAGCAACTGGTCCTGGGCGAAGTAGTCGCCGGGCTTGAACGGCACGTAGCGGTCGAGGAAGCCGTCGTTGAACTGCGAACCCTCGAAGTGCACCCGGCCGTAGCGGAAGCGCGGGCCCGCATCCCATGCCAGCCTGATCGCCGCGCTGTGGTTGGCGCGGTTCACCTCGACGCGATGGGTGACCAGGCGCGCGTCGAGGAAGCCGTTGGCGGTGAGCTGGGCGCTCAGCGCGTCGCGCGCGTGTTCGTAGGCGCCATGGTCGAGGGTCTGGCCCTTGAGTCGTTCGATCGCGCGCCGGGCCCGGCGCAGCGGGGCGATCTTCGACGCGGAATCGTCCAGCTGCAGTTCGACGTCGGTGACCTTCACCGGTTCGCCCGGCTTCACGTGCAGGGTCACGTGCCAGTCCCTGCCGACCTGCTGCAGCTCGTCGGTGACGGTGGCGTCGTAATAGCCGTAGGGTTGCAGCGCCGCCTTGACCTGGTCGGGCGCGCGTTCGACCAGGCGCCGGATCTGGGCGTCGCTCACCTCGCGTTTCGCGTATTGCGACAGCTCGACACCGGAAATCGCCGCGGCCTTCAACGGGTCCGCCACGCCATCCACCGTCAACTGCACGCCGGCGTGGGCTGCGGTAGCCCACAGCACCAGCGGCAGCAGCAGGCTCAGGCGTCGTGGGGATCGGCGCATGCGTGGGGTTCCGTCCTCGATGGCGTGTTCGCGGGGGTGAGGGCAGCTTACCCAAGGAGTTGTTGGCTTCGTATGAAGCATGACGGATTTCCTGAGCGCCAGGGCGTCATGCTTGATTTGTTGATATCGCCGAGGCGATATCAACGGGCGCATCAACCGGCCTTGTCGCCGGCCTTGTGCGCGATCCATGCACCGATCACCGCCGACACGTACGGAATCGATTGCGCGGCGAGGATGAACATCCACAAGGTGCCCTCGATGTAGCGCGTGCCGTAGCCCAGCGCCATGCCGATCACGCACAGCGCCAGCGCGATCGCCATCAGCAGCTCTTCGCGCACCGGGGCGAAGGCGGCGAAGTTGCTGCCGCCCAGGCGCCGGCTCTTGGCGGTCACCACGAACGAGGTCTTCTCGCGGGTGAGGCCGTGCAGGATGCCCCGGGCGATCGCGTGGGACAGGCCCATGCTGGCCAGCGACGCCATCAGCGTGTCGTACCAGCTGCACGGGACGCGGGCGCGATACAGCACGATGCCGAAGATCGCCTTGGCGAAGAAGAAGCCGATCACCGGGATCAGGAACAGCTGCATCGGCAGGCTGAAGTATTGCGGATACGCAATCATGCCCGCGGTCCAGAACAGCGCCATCAGGGTGAAGATCAGGTGCAGCGCGTCGGCGAACCAGCTGAACCAGCCGGTGAGGAAGTGGAAGCGCTGGCCGGCCGAAAGCGGCCCTCGCTGCGTCATCCAGTCCCAGCGCCCCTTGAGGATCTGCATCGCGCCGAAGGCCCAGCGGTAGCGCTGGCTCTTGTACGCCTTGAAGTCGGCCGGGGTCAGGCCCTTGCCCATCAGCTCGTCGACGTAGACCAGCTCGTAGCCCGCGTGCATCAGGCGCAGGCCCAGCTCGGCATCCTCGCAGATGGTCCACTCGGACCAGCCGCCGGTGCCTTCCAGCGCGGTGCGCCGGACCATGGTCATGGTGCCGTGCTGGATGATCGCGTTGCGCTCGTTGCGGTGGTGCATGCCGATGCGGAAGAAGCCGTCGTATTCCCACGCGGTCATTCGGCGGAACGCGTTGTGCTCGAACTCGCGATGCGCCTGCGGGCACTGCACCACGGCCACCTTCGGGTCGTGGAAGTAGCCGGTGAGCGTGGCCAGCCAGTCGGCGCGCACCTCGTAATCGGCGTCGATCACCGCCACCACGTCGGCGGCCGGATCGGTTTCCTTGAGGCCGAAGTTCAGCGCGCCAGCCTTGTAGCCCGGCCACGGTTCCAGGTGGAAGAAGCGGAAGCGCTTGCCCAGCTTCTCGCAGTAGGCCTGCACCGGCTGCCACACCGCCGGGTCCTTGGTGTTGTTGTCGATCACCAGGACTTCGAAGTTCGCGTAGTCCAGCGCGGCCAGCGAGTCGAGGGTGATGATCACCATCTCCGGCGGCTCGTTGTAGCAGGCCAGGTGGATCGACACGAACGGCTGCTTCTCCGGCGGATCGGGCGTGAGCATGCCGGCATGGCGCATCCATTTCGGCCGCCACAGCACCTCGGTGAACTCGAAGCCGTTGATCAGCAGGATCGCCAGGATCGCGATCTGCGCGGGGAACAACAAGGTGAGCATGGTCCAGTCGACCCAGCTCAGGTAGAAGTTGAACGGCAGCGTGGCCGACCAGGTCAGCAGGCCGCAGGCCAGCTGGATCAGCATGCAGAAGAACAACTTGCCCATCAGCCGGAAGCGGCTGAAGCGGCGGGCGAACAGGATCATCGGCAACAGCGCCAGCAGGCTGGCAGCCAGTGCCTTCCACGGCCAGCCGGTGTCCTCGGTGACCGGGCCAGTCAGCGGGAACTTCATCTGGCGGTCGGCGTTGAACATGCCCCAGTACGCGCCGGTGCGGCCTTCGCCCAGGTTTTCCTTCCACGGCTGGTCGAACGCTTCGAGCAGGTAGTAGTCGATGTGCTGCTGCTTGGCGACGTTCATCCAGTCGCGGATGAAGATCGCCTCGTTGGACACCGACGGGTCGGCGTACTCGTGCCGGTCACCGTTCGACGGCCAGCCGATTTCGCCGACCACCACGGGCTTGTCCGGGAAGTGCTGGCGGACCTGCTGGTAGGCGCCCAGCGCGGCCGGCACCGAATCCTTGCGCGCGACGCCGTTCCAGAACGGGAACAGATGGATGGTGATGAAATCGACATGCCGCGCCAGCTCGGGATACTTCAGCCAGATGTAGTCCGGCTCGGCGATCGACACCGGCTGGTGCACGGCCGCACGCACCCGGTCCAGATAGGTCATCATCTGTTCCGGCGTGAGGTCGTTGCGGAACAGCACCTCGTTGCCCACGATGACGCGGGTGATCGTGTCCGGATAGGCGCGCGCCTTGGCGATCAGCAGCTCGATCTCGCGCTCGTTGTTGTCCAGCCGCTTGTCGATCTCGGCACCGGCCATCACCTTCAGGCCTTCGGCCTGCGCCAGCCGGTACATCTGCGGGTTCTGCTGCATGGTGTACGTGCGCACGCGGTCGCTGTACTTGTGCAGCAGCTTCAGGTCGGCCGCGATGTCGTCGCTGCTGGGATAGTCCTGCTTGAACGGGCTCTGGTAGCGCTGGAACACCGACAGCGAGAAACCGCCGATCCTGCCGTGCCAGTCATCCGGACCATGCGGCAGGTTGCCGTACCACCACAGCCCGATGTTCATCGCCGCCACGACCAGCGCGAGCAGGATCGCAGTGAGCAGCGGATATCGGCTGTTGTGGTTTGCTGCGGTGATGCTCAAGAGATCCCCAGGGAGGCTTCGCCGGACTGGCGACCGAGCCGCAGAAGCTTAGCGAATTTGAGACCAACGGCCAATGAATCCCCGGGCGGGGGACAAATCCGTCCGCAAGCGATGGCTTTCGCGAGGCCGGACGCGGCTGCCTCCGCGGGAGCTTGTCGGCCGGTGGTTGCGGCGACCGGGTCGAGATTGTGACTGGCTCGGGCCGGGCCACCGCGTCTTGCACACCGGTAAGGCTTGAGCCAGCGCACAGTTTCGCCGCGTGTGCCGGTGGCCTGCGAAGCCGCGAGGCATCCCGGCGGCGCGGTGGAATGCGTCTGCAAGTCCTTGTTGCGGGAAAAGGTTGTGGCGGCGGGCGGGCACGCGCCGCGGCGGTCGGCGGGCCGGAACCTGCTCGTCAATTAGGAAACTGTCTTATGGCGTCGTGGGGACATGATCTGAACAATGCGCGCCTTTCATGCCGGGTGCAGCCTGCTCGGCTCATCGCGGATCGCTGGTCAGGGAAGGATGGCTTTGTCACAGGGACTGTTTCGCCAGGAAGTCATCGACGCCAGACGCGGCGAGTGGCTCGGTTCGATCATCGTGGCCGCGCCGTTGTCGCGCTGGCTGTTGACCATGCTGGCGCTGGCGCTGGCCGCGGCCATTCTGCTGTTCCTCTTTCTTGGTCACTACACCCGACGTGAGACGGTGGCGGGCCAACTGGTGCCCAGCGCAGGCCTGCTCAACGTCGTGGCTCCCGACGCCGGCACGATCACCCGATTGAATGTGCGCGATGGCCAGCAGGTCAGGAAGGGCGAGGTGTTGCTGCGCCTGTCCAGCGAACAGGACAGCGTGGCGCTGGGCGACACTCATGCGCTGGTCGGCAGGCAATTGGAGATCCAGCGCTCACGCCTGCAGGCCGACCTGGTCAATCAGCAGCAGCTGGGTGAGCAGCAGGGCGAAGCGTTGCGGTCGCGGATGGCCTTGCTGCAGGGGCAGCTCACCCAGATCGCCGGACAGCTGGCGATCCAGCAGCAACAGGTGACCAGCAACCAGCAGATGCTGGCGAAGATCAGGCCGCTGGCCGCCCGGGGTTTTGTCTCGGCCGTGCAGATCCAGCAGCAGGAGGCGGCGATGCTCGACGCGCAGGCGCAGTACAAGACGCTGCTGCGTCAGCAGCTCGATGCCCGCCAGCAATACGACGAGGCGCAGCAGCAGCTGGCACGTCTGCCGCTGGACGAGGCAGGCAAGCGCAACGATACCGAGAGGCAACTCGCCGCCCTGGCCCAGTCGACGGCGCAGAACGAAATGCAGCGCGCCGTGGTGTTGCGCGCGCCGCGCGATGGCGTGGTTTCCACCGTGCTGCTGAAGGAAGGGCAGATGGTCGCCGCCGGCCAGCCGCTGCTTTCCATCCTTCCGGCGGGCTCCTCGCTGCAGGCCCAGTTGCTGGTGCCCAGCCGGGCCATCGGCTTCATCGAACCGGGCAGCCGGGTGGTAATGCGCTACCAGGCTTTCGCGTACCAAAAGTTTGGCCAGCAATATGGCCACATTACCGATATATCCCGTAGTGCACTGAGCCCCGAAGAGCTGACAGCGTTGACCGATCGGCCACAGCAACAGATCGAACCGATGTATCGCGTATGGGTGAAGCTGGACAGGCAGGATGTACTGGCTTACGGCAAGCGGCAGCCCGTGAGGCCCGGCATGGCGCTCAACGCTGACATCCTCATGGATCGCCGTAGCCTGATTGAATGGGTGTTCGAGCCGTTGTACGGCATGGCCCATCAACTGGATGGAGACGCCGCTCATGGCTGACGGCAACCGACAAGCGCAGGTGTCCGCAGCGGGCCGCGGCTACCGCGCCGCATTGCAGTTTGGCTGGCGTCGCACGCTCCCGATGATGCTACAGACCGAGGTCACCGAATGCGGCGTGGCTTGCCTGGCGATGGTGGCGAACTTTCACGGTCACGACGTGGATCTGGCCGCCCTCCGCCGGCGATTTTCCACTTCGCTCAAGGGCGCATCGTTGGCGCGGCTGATGGTCATGGCAGGGCAATTGGGGTTCACCTGCCGCCCCCTGAAACTGGACATGGGCGACTTGGCCCAACTTAAAACACCTTGCGTGCTGCACTGGGACCTCAACCATTTCGTAGTGCTCAGGAGCGCCGGCAGGCGAGGTATCGTCATCCATGACCCGGCTCGCGGGATCCGAAGGCTGACCCTCAAGGAGGCCTCGGCGCACTTCACCGGTATAGCCCTGGAGCTCAGTCCCGCGGTCGACTTTTCGCCGGTGCATGAGCGCCAGGCGGTTTCGCTCCGCGGCCTGACTGGCCGGGTGCATGGGCTGATATCGGCACTGACACAGATTCTCCTGTTGGCGCTTGCGCTCGAGGTGTTTGGTCTGGCTGCACCCTTCTATCTGCAATGGGTGATGGATCAGGTGCTGGTATCGGCGGATCACGACCTGCTCGCCATGCTCGGGCTTGGCTTCATGGGGGTTGCGATCTTCTCGGCGGCGATCACCGCCGCCCGTTCGTGGGCGGTCACCTGGCTCGGCGCAACGCTGAATGTGCAGTGGTCCAGCAATTTGTTCGGTCACCTCATGCGGCTGCCGATGGACTGGTTCGAGAAACGCCATGTGGGCGACGTCGTATCACGTTTCAGTTCGATACAGAGCATACAGCGCACCTTGACCACGCAATTTGTCGGATCGTTGCTGGATGGCGTGATGTCACTGGCGACGCTGTTTGTGATGACCCTCTACAGCGCCGGGCTCACGGCGCTGGTGGTGGGCCTGTTCGCCAGCTACGGCTTGATACGGTGGGCCTTCTTCGGTCCTTTGCGCCGTGCCAACGAAGAGCAGATCGCACGTACCGCGCGCCAGCAGAGTGAGCTGCTCGAGTCCATTCGTGGTGCCTTGCCGATCAAGCTGGGCAACAAGCAAAGCGAAAGATTGTCGCGGTATGCCAACGCCACGGTGTCTACGGCAAATCGCGAGGTCCAGATCCAACGCTTGGGCATCGCCTTCACCCTGAGCAACCAGCTGGTGTTCGGCATCGGTCGGGTCGGGATGATCTGGATTGCTGCGACGCTGGCGCTCAGGAACGAGTTCTCCGCAGGCATGTTGATAGCCTTCATTGCATACGCCGACCAGTTCATCAGCCGAGCCTCGGCGCTGATCGACAAGTGGGTCGATTTCAGCATGTTGAAACTGCATGCGGAGCGCGTGGCGGACATCGCGTTGACCGCTCCTGAAAAGGTGGCTGATACGGCGTGGGCGGGGCCAATTCCCGAAGCCAGCATCGAATTGTGCGATGTCAGTTTCCGCTATGCGGAAGACGAGCCGTGGATACTCCGGAACTGCAACTTGCGCATCGAGGTAGGCGAATCAGTGGCCATCGTCGGTCCCAGCGGATGCGGGAAGAGCACGCTCGCCAAAATAGTGCTTGGGTTGCTTGAGCCGACGAAGGGTGAGGTGCGCTTCGGCGGAATCGACATCCGCACGCTGGGGTTGGATGAGTATCGCGGCTGGAGTGGCGCGGTAATGCAAGATGACCAGCTTTTTGCGGGCTCGATTGCAGACAACATCAGCTTCTTCGATCCGGACGCCTCCTCGGCACGCATCGAGGAAGCCGCCCGGCAGGCCGCCGTGCATGAAGACATCATTTCGATGCAGATGGGTTATCAGAGCCTCGTGGGGGACATGGGCTCCAGCCTGTCCGGGGGGCAGAAGCAGAGGGTAATCCTTGCTCGGGCGCTGTACCGGCAGCCGCGCCTGCTGATTCTGGATGAGGCGACAAGCCACCTGGATCCTGCGCGCGAGCGCGCAGTGAATGCATCAGTGAAGGCGCTCGGAGTCACCCGGTTGCTGGTCGCGCACCGCGCGGAGACGGTGGCCTGTGCCGATCGGGCGGTCCTATTGACCATGGGTCAAGCGAAGTCGGTGGTGGCGGCATAAAGCCGCTTCCCGTCATGGCTGGGCAATATCGCTCCAGCCGTTAAATCAGGAGAGGGAGATAAGCATGCAGACGTTGAGTTTTGAAGATATCGAGAAGGTGTCCGGCGGCATGATCAATGTGTGTCAGGGAATTCTGGTGGGATCCTTTGCTCTGGAAGGTTTTCTCCTTTCCGGCGGTAACCCTGCCGGTGCCTGGGTCGGCGCCGCCGCAGGCCATTGGATCGGGGATGCGATCGGTGGCGGCTGCGCCAGCTGATTGCACTGCGTAATCCGGACTCGGCAGTTTTTTGCCGAGTCCATTTAACTTGAGAAGGATATTTATGCGCGAAATAACTCTGGAAGAGATTGAGAGCGTTTCTGGGGCAGTGCTCTCGTGCGCCGACAAGTGGGAGATCGGCGGCGCCATCGTTGGCGGCATCCTCGGCGGTTGGGGCGGCGCCGCTGTCGGCATCGGGGCGGGTGACATAGCCGCCAATATCATCGGTTGCTGATTGATCGGGGCGGCGTGCTCGATGAGCACGCCGCCACTGCAAGATTCGGAGGTGGGTATGTATTCATGGGCGGATGCCGTGTCCGCGGGGTGTTTGTCGACGTTATTCTTCATTTCGGCCTACAAGAAAATATCTGACCGCAGGTCGATTGTTTTGTGGATGACCGGCAAGACCCGGGTTTCGCAGAAGGGCTCCACGGGACTTCTGGCCGCCCTGATTGCCTTGGATCTTTCGCTGGGCGGGGCTGCTCTTTTGTGGGGCCCGCTGAGCCGGTGGGTGCTTTTGGCGTTGGGAGTGACCCTTTTTGCGATGCTGTTGGCTGGCCGGCTACTGTTTTCCCGCACCGGATGCCCCTGCTTCGGAGTGGCGTCCATGGTGGATGAGCGCACTAACGTATCGATGGTTGCCACATTTCTTGGCATGTCCGGGCTGGTTGCCGGGATTGGGGAAATGGGCTTCACTACCTCATGCCTGACGCTGGTTTCCGCAGTCCTGATTCTGTGCGGCTTCGGTGCAGGCATGAATCTTTCCAAGTCGGCTTACGTGGGCGTGCGGGCGAGCGACGTAACTGACATGTTGCCCAACATCGACGATCTGGATACTGAAGGCAAGGGCGTCGTACTGGTTTTCGTTTCACTCAAATGCCCGATATGCATGGTTTTCTTGAGGTACCTCGAGAAGGTTTCGGCGCTTTTGCCTGGTACGTTCAATATATTCGTATTCGCCGACGGGATGGAGCTGGATGAGCCCCGCAGGTTCGGTGGTGGTTTCATATGCAATGGGCGACCCGACCTGCGGCATGTGCTCAACATAAGGCTTTCACCTGCACTGGTGGTCGCGTCGAAAGGGCACTCGATCAGGTATTCCGGAATCGATGGATGCAACCTGGGAATCGGCAAGATGCTTGTCCAGACCTTTGCTGGGAGCGCCAAGCGGTGAGGGGCGAGCTTTTCGTGAAGGACATGGCCGAGTTGCAGGGCCTGAACCGGGTTCAAAGGGTACGGGTGGGGAAGCTGCTTTTCTGGCTGGCGCTTGGCCACTGGCTGACCTGGATCGGCGTCGTAAGCATGGCTGTGCTTGTATCGATCATCTACCAAGCGTCCCATTACAGCTACGTGGCGTTGCTGGTGGCTGGCGCTGTACTTGGAATCGGTTGCAACAAACTTGTTATATTTGTCTTGCGCAGGAAATACAGCGACGACGTGCATAAAATGTGTCGTCTGTACGACGACGAGAAGCATGGGAAAACAGGTGCGTAAAAGCCGAATGTCGACGGTGATCCCAGTCCGCTTGGCTTGGGGAAGTCAGTACGGCGGCGCTGACGTGGAAGTCACTTCGGGGTTGATTGCGCCCCTGTCCGACTGATTGAACCGCATCTCTCTCGGCGTGGTCGGTCAAGGCGCGGCGGGTCTTTCCTCGTTCCCTGGACACGATGGTGCCCGCCGCATAGCTGTCCATGGTTTCGCCGTTGTCCATACTGAATGGAACCGCCGCAATCAGCGACGTGTGAATCATCTTTCTGCTGCTTCGCCAGGTGCAGCGCAGCGTGTTTCTGCAGGGATCCATGGGCTTCGCCATGGATAGTACTCATCGGGTGGTTTGGTGGCGGCTCCGTTTCGAGTGACCCGGCGTAAGCCCGCCGATTTTGCAAGACCGGCCCGGACCTGGCCGTTCATCCACGCCGGCGACGTAGCCGCGTGGGAAGGTCGATCCGTTCGGGCACCGAACGGCCGGTGTGTTCCGCCAGGGAAGTCAACGGTTTTCCCATGGCGACCGCATCGCAGGGGAGCGATATCCGGAGTTCGCAAGCGGGTACGTCGACATTATTGCTGAGGTGCGGCTCCGGCAACGGATCTGCTCGGGACGACGCATGAAAAAGCATGGCTTCATCGCCGGAACATTGATCACCATCGCGCTGTTCAGTCAGTGCGTGTGGGCCGGCTGGACCCGGTCTTCCGGCTCGACCATACGGTTCGAGGGGGATATCGAAAAAGGTTCGTACGAACAATATCTGACGGTCGCCAGGGGTGGCTTTACCAGAGTGCTGCTCAACAGCAGCGGTGGTTACCCTTCGGTGGCGTTGAAGATTGCCAGGGACATCCAGGCGCATCCGGATGTCGAAGTCGACGTGAAAGGGGTGTGCGTTTCCGCGTGTGCAAGCTATCTGGCCATCGCCGGACAGCATCTGAAGATCGAGTGCGATTCGGTGGTCGCGTGGCATGGCGGCCTCGGGACCCCGGAAGACGAGGCGCGATCCATGCGCGCCGAACACATCCCGGAGGGGCTGGTGGTTGCATATGCGGCCTGGCTCACGGCACTTCATGCCGACGAGTCGGACTTCTACGCCCGTGCCGGCGTGGATATCGCCCTGCTCGCCGATTCGGAGAAGGCCGTCAGCACTCTCGATCTGGATGAAAGCTACACGCTGGACGCCGTGACTGGCGAGTACTCGTATTCGACATCCGCCGGCGTCTGGGTACCGTCGATGCGTTCGTTGAAAAAGTACGGCGTGAAGGACCTGAAGTATTGCCGCGATGACGGCGCGACCGAAATCGGCAAGGCGCTGAAGAAAAATGGCTATTCGGTGAAATTCTCCACCGCCACGTTCCGTTGAATGGCCGGTGTGAGCCGCTACCCGTACAGGGCTGCAAGGAAGAGATGCGCCGCTTCTGCGGCTTCCTGTGTTGGCGTACCTGCCGGCTCATGCCCACGGGTATGCCGACGGTTACGCTGCGGAGGTGAGCCCTGACGGGTTTGAAATGGTCGTCATGATCACCCTCGCGGTGGGCTTCCAGATCGTCTGCATGCGGCTGGGCGAACTGCATTCGCAACTGCGCAAGCTGGAAAGGCGCCTGCTCGGCGACAGCGAAGCCGACCTGGCGAAGCTGGCCGAGATCCGGTCGCTGGCCGTGTCCGACAAGCAGGGGCGCGCCGTGGCTGCCCATCGCCGGTATTTCGGAACCAGCCTGGCCGAGGCCGCCGATGCGGTGCGGAAACTTGATGGTGACGCTGCGGCGCGTGGCGCCTGAGCCGACCTGACGCCGGCCTGTCTGCGAGGCGAATGAGTCGGCACGGCGAAGTCCGGGCATGAGTTTTGGGTTAGAGTCCGCGCTGTAGCCGCTTCTCTGGCGGCGTTCGCAGTGGTCGTCCTTCGCGGCGCAAGGCGCTGCCTGTCTCGGGGGATCACGTGCGACAACTTAGCTGGCGTTTCTTTTTGCTCGCCCTGGTCTTTCTGGGCCTGAGCCGGCTCGGTCTTGCGCTGTGGCTGTGGCCGCGGGCGGAGCCGGCGGGCGGATTGTGGCCGGTGCTGCTGGGCGGGCTGCGCATCGATCTGAGCCTGCTGGCGATGGTCTGTGCGCTGCCGGCCCTGCTCTCGCCGTGGCTGGGGCATCGGCCCTGGGCCGCGCGCATCACCGCGTGGTGGTATCGGCTGTGGTGGATGCTGTTCGTGCTGCTGGAGCTGTCCACGCCGCAGTTCATCCTGGAATACGACACCCGGCCGAACCGGCTGTACGTGGAGTACCTCGACAGTCCGCACGAGGTGTCGGCGATGTTGTGGCATGGCTACAAGGGCGTGCTGCTGTTCGCCCTGGCGGGCCTGCTGCTGCTCGGCTGGGTCGGCTTTCGCGTATTGCGCACGTCACTGGTCGATGCGCGCCTGCGCCTGCGCTGGCGGCCGCTGCTGACGGCGGCGATGTTTCCGCTGCTGTTCCTGGGCGCGCGCGGCACGCTGGAGCATCGCCCGCTGAATGCGTCGATGGTGGCGTTCAGCGATGACGCGATGATCAACACGTTGCCGCTGAATTCGCTGTACAGCGTGATCAATGCGATCCGCGGCATGCACAACGAGCGCTCGTCGGCGGCCCTGTACGGCCCGATGCCCGAAGCGGAAATGCAGCAGCTGGTGCGCGAGGCGTCGGGGTTCGAGGGTGCGATGCTCGATCCGCAGCATCCCGGCTGGCATGTGCAGCACGCCTCGAAGCGGCCGGCCGAGCCACTCAACCTGGTCATCATCGTCGAGGAAAGCCTGGGGGCGCAGTACATCGGCACGCTGGGCGGCGAGCAGCTGTCGCCGCAGTTCGATGCGCTGGCGAAGGACGGCTGGCTGCTGGCGCGGACCTACGCCACCGGCACGCGCTCGGTGCGCGGTCTGGAGGCGATCACCACCGGGTTCCTGCCCACGCCGGCCGAGGCCGTGCTGAAGCAGCCGCGCAGCCAGCGGGGCTTCTTCACCCTGGCCGGCCTGCTCGGCGAGTTCGGCTACCACTCGCGCTTCATCTACGGCGGCGAGGCGCACTTCGACAACATGAAGTCGTTCTTCCTCGGCAACGGCTTCGACGAAGTGATCGACCAGCCGAAGTTCGAGGTGAAGCCCGCCTTTGTCGGCTCGTGGGGCGCGTCCGACGAGGACATGTTCAACGAGCTGCACCATCGCCTGATGCAGGGCGGCACGCAGCCGCAGTTCACGCTGGCCTTCAGCGTCTCCAACCACACGCCGTGGGAATACCCGGGCGGACGGATCGAGGCGAGCGAGCCGGCGGCGAGCGTGCAGAACACGGTGCGCTACGCCGATTGGGCGATCGGTCGGTTCTTTGCGAAGGCGAAGCTGTCGCCGTACTGGAAGAACACCGTGTTCCTGCTCGTGGCCGACCACGATTCGCGGGTGTTCGGCGCCAGCCTGGTGCCGGTGCGGCACTTCCACATTCCCGCGCTGATCCTCGGTGCGGGCGTGCCGGCCCAGCGTGACGAACACCTCGTCAGCCAGATCGACCTGGCGCCCACCCTGCTGTCGCTGATCGGCATCAGCAGCGTCCAGCCGATGCTCGGTGCCGATCTCACCGTGCATTACCCGGGGCGGGCCATCATGCAGTACGGCGACAACTACGGTTATCTGAAAGGTGACCAGTTGCTGGTGCTGCAGCCGGGCCAGCCCGCGGCGCAGTTCCACTATGACGTGGCCGACCACCAGCTGGCGCCGGTGGCGGTCGATCCGGCGCTGTCGAGGCTGGCGCTGGCGCACGCGTTGTGGCCCAGCTGGGCCTACTTCAATCAGCGCTACGGCTTGCCGCCGAAATCCCTCCAGCCCGCGCCCGCTCCGCCGGCGACGGTGCTGAAGCCGATGGAGCCCGACAAGTGCTGCGCCACGCGCGAGCTGTAGGAAAAAGAAACCCGGCGCAAGGCCGGGTTTCTGCTTGTACGCAGGAAGCTCGCGCTCAACGCAGCAGCGAGCGCAGCATCCACGCGGTCTTTTCGTGCGCCTGCAGGCGGCCGGTGACCATGTCGGCGGTGCCGTCATCGCCGGCGCCGTTGGCGGCCTTGAGCGTATCGCGGGCAGTGGCGGCGGCGATCTCGTGGCCCTCGACCAGCTGGTTCACCATCTCCTTCCAATCCGGCACGCCCGATTCTTCCTTGATCGAGCTGAGCTTGCCGAACTGGCTGTACGAGCCCGGGGCGAACACGTCCAGCGTGCGGATGCGCTCGGCCACTTCGTCGGCGGCCAGCCACAGCTCGTTGTACTGGGTCTCGAACATCAGGTGCAGGCTGTTGAACTGCGGGCCGGTGACGTTCCAGTGGAAGCTGTGCGTCTTCAGGTACAGCGAATAGGTGTCGGCCAGCAGCTTGGACAGATGCTTGGCGACCGCTTCGCGGTCCTTCTTGGCAATGCCGATGGAAATGGCCATGTGCTGCTCCTCGATGGTGGAAGAAGACGGGTGGGTGAATGCAATGGGTCCACAGTAGCGGGTGCCAGCCCGCCGGTGAAATGAAACCTTCGTATGCCTGCGATAGCTGGCGGCTATCGGGCTGACGCGCTTGCAACAGGTATCATGCGCGGTTCGATGAATGACCGTCCGCCACCACCGCCTGATTCCGCCGCCGACCCCGGCCTGCGCGACCTGCGCCGCCAACTGGATGGAGTGTCCAGTCGCGACTTCGGTCGCCTGCTGGGGCGTTGGCGCACGCTGTCGCGCCGGCCCGACGAAGGCAAGCTGGAGGCGCTGCGCGCCGATATCCAGCGTTCCGCGGCCAAACGCCGCGCCCGCGCCGCGGCCAAGCCCGAGATCCGGCTGGACGATGCGCTGCCGATCAGCGCCCGCGGCGAGGACATCGTCAAGCTGATCCGCGAGCACCAGGTGGTGGTGATCGCCGGCGAGACCGGTTCGGGCAAGACCACCCAGCTGCCCAAACTCTGCCTGGCCGCCGGTCGCGGCGAGGCCGGCATGATCGGCTGCACCCAGCCGCGCCGGCTCGCCGCGCGCTCGGTGGCGCGTCGGGTGGCCGAGGAACTGGGCACGCCGCTGGGCGAGGTGGTGGGTTTCCAGGTGCGCTTCAACGACCAGGTGTCGGATCGCACGCTGGTCAAGTTCATGACCGACGGCATCCTGCTCGCCGAGACCCAGGGCGATCCGTGGCTCAGTGCGTACGACACCCTGATCATCGACGAGGCGCACGAGCGCAGCCTCAACATCGACTTCCTGCTGGGCTATCTGAAGCGGCTGGCGATCAGGCGGCCGGAGCTGAAGATCATCGTCACCTCGGCCACGATCGATACCGCACGCTTTGCCGAGCACTTCGGCGGCGCGCCGGTGGTCGAGGTGGAAGGGCGGGCGTATCCGGTGGAAACGCGCTGGCGGCCGGTGGAGGCTGTGGCCAAAAACATGCAGCAAGGCAGCGCCGAACACATCGCTGCCGTGCTCGACGAGATCAGCCACGACGACCCGCGCGGCGACGTGCTGGTGTTCCTGCCCGGCGAGCGCGAGATTCGCGACGTGCACCAGCTGCTGTCGCGCCGGCAATATCGTGAAACCGAAATCCTGCCGCTGTACGCGCGGCTCTCCGCCGGCGACCAGGACCGCGTGTTCAAGCCCGGCGTGAAGCGTCGCGTGGTGCTGGCCACCAACGTGGCCGAGACCTCGCTGACCGTGCCGCGCATCCGCTACGTGATCGACACCGGCACCGCGCGGGTGAAGCGCTACAGCCAGCGCAGCCAGCTGGAACGGCTGCATGTCGAACCGGTCTCGCAGGCCGCCGCCGACCAGCGCAAGGGCCGCTGCGGCCGCGTGGGGCCGGGCATCTGCTATCGCCTGTACGACGAGGCGGACTTCGCCGGCCGCGCCGCGTTCACCGATCCCGAACTGCTGCGCTCGTCGCTGGCCAACGTGATCCTGCGCATGCTGGCGCTGAAACTGGGCGAGGTCGACGACTTCCCGTTCCTGGAAGCACCCGACCCGCGCGTGATCGCCGACGGCTTCCGCCGGCTCACCGAGATTTCCGCGATCGACGAGGCGCGCAAGCTCACCGCGATCGGCCGCACCCTGGCACGCCTGCCGATCGATGTGCAGCTGGCGCGCATGCTGGTCGAGGGCGAGCAACTGCATGCCCTGCGCGAACTGCTCGTCATCGTCAGCTTCCTCAGCATCCAGGACCCTCGCGAGCGGCCGGGCGATGCACGACAGCAGGCCGATACGGCGCACGCCGTGTTCGCCGATCCGAAATCCGACTTCGCCGGCGTGCTGAACCTGTGGCGGGCCTATCACGACGCGCACGAGGAACTGACCCAGTCGAAGCTGCGCGACTGGTGCTCGCGGCATTTCCTCAGCTTCATGCGCATGCGCGAATGGCGCGAGCTGCATCGGCAGTTGTTGCTGGTGGTGGGGGAGCTGGGCTGGAAGCTGGAAGGACAGCCGCAAGCCGCACGCTCTGCTCCTCCCCCTGCTGGCAGGGGGAGGTCGGGAGGGGGTAGAGCTCTTGACGTCGCTGCACAAAGTCAAAAGCGGACCCCACCCCAACCCTCCCCTGCTAGCGGGGGAGGGAGTGACGGCGGCGACTCCGCCGATCGTCTTTACGAATCCGTGCATCGCTCCCTGCTGGCCGGCCTGCCGACCCAGGTCGGCCGCAAGGACGAGAAGGGCATCTACCTGAGCACCCGCGAGCGCAAGTTCCAGGTCTTTCCGGGCTCGGTCTTGTCGAAGGCGCCGCCGAACTGGATCTTCTCCGCGCAGATCCTCGACGTGGGTGGACGCGTTTGGGGCATGGCGAATGCGCGGGTGGAGCCGCTGTGGATCGAGCAGCAGGCAGCGCACCTGCTGCGCACGAGTTGCCGCGAGGCGCACTGGTCGAAGAAGCGCGGCTGCGTGGTGGCGTACGAGCAGGTCAGCCTGTTCGGTCTGGTGCTGGTGGAAAAGCGGCCGGTCACGTTCCAGCAGCAGGACCCGGCGCTGGCTCACGCGATCTTCGTGCGCGAAGCGCTGGTGCGTGGTGACATCGAGAGCAAGGCCGATTTCGTGCGCGCCAACCTGCGCGTGCTGGAAGAGGCGCAGGGCATCGAGGCGAAGCAGCGCCGCGAAGGGCTGATCCGCCACGAAGACGAGCTGGTCGCGTTCTTCGAGGGCAAGTTGCCGGAAGACATCGCCAGCAGCCGCGCGCTGGATGCGTGGCATCGCAAGGCGCGGCCGGCCGAGCAGGCCGCGTTGCGCTGGTCGCTGGACGACGTGATGGCCGGCGGCGCCGGGCTCGATGCGAAGGCCTTTCCCGCCGCGCTCGAAATGCCGCCGCAGAAATACAGGCTGGAATACCGCTTCGTCCCCGGCGACGAGGCCGACGGCGTGACCCTGCAGCTGCCGCTGGCGATGTTGAACGCGCTGCCCGCCGCGCGTTGCCAATGGCTGGTGCCGGGCCTGCTGGCGGACAAGGTGGCCGAACTGATCCGGGGCCTGCCGAAGGCGCTGCGCCGCAACTTCGTGCCCGCGCCGGATTTCGCGCGCGCCTTCGTCGAGGCGGAATCGCCCCGCGACGAGTCGCTGGTCAAGGTGCTGGCCGCGTTCCTGAAACGCACCACCGGCGTGGACATCGGCGCCGGCGAATTTGCCGGCATCGAACTGCCGCCGCACTTCCTGATGCGTTATCGCCTGCACGACGAGCGCGGCAGGATGCTGGCCAGCGGCCGCGACCTGGCCGCGCTGCGAGGGCAGTGGGAAGGCCAGGCGCGTGAGGCGTTCTCGCGCAAGACCGACATCGAGCTGACCCGCGAAGACGTGGCCAGCTGGGACTTCGAGGCGATCCCGGCGCAGGTGCGTTCCGATGGCGGGCTCACCGCGTTCCCGGCCCTGGTCGACCTGGGCGAGACGGTGGCGCTGCGCGTGTTCGAGCGCAGCGACGAGGCTCGCGCCGCCCATCGGCAGGGCGTGGTGCGGCTGTTGCGCAATGCGCTGGCCAGCGAGGCGAAGCAGGCGCGCCGTCGCTTGCCGATCGGCAATGCGCTGGCGCTGAAATACGCGCCGCTCGGTGGCGTCGACGGCCTGCGCGAGGATTTGCTCGAAGGCGGTTTTCGGGATCTGCTGGAACGCCATGAGCTGGACGTGCGCAGCGCTGGCGCATTCGAGATGTTGCGCACGCAGTTCTCGCGCGAGCTGTTCGGCGCCGGCGTCGAGCGGCTGAAACTGGCCGAACCGATCATCGAGGCCCAGGCCGAGATGAAGCCGTGGCTGGCGCCGCCGCTGCTGGGTTTCGCCCGCGCCAGCTACGACGACCTGGGTGAACAGTTCGACGCGCTGTTGACGCCGGGCTTCCTGCGCGAGTTGCCGACCGCGCGGCTGGCGCACTACCCGCGCTACCTCAAGGCGATGCGCCTGCGTGGCGAACGCCTGCGCCAGGACCCGGCGAAGGACCAGCAACGCATGCTGCAGGTGCTGCCGTACTGGCGCGCCTACCTGCAGCATCGCGCCGCCGGGGGAGATCCGGCCGACCTGGCCGAACTGCGCTGGCTGATCGAGGAATGGCGCGTGTCGCTGTTCGCCCAGGAGCTGAAGACCGCCGAGCCGGTCTCGGCCAAGCGGCTGGCGAAGGCGCTGGCGGCGCTGGGCTGATTCCCCCGAGCGGCATTGGGTCGCCGGTCAGTGAACGGCCCGACCCTGCAGTTAAGATGAAGCATCCAGCGGATACCCGAAGATCATGCCTCCCATCGCCAACACCGGCAGCCTGCAGTCCTGGCGCGAGCGCGTCGGCACGCTGCCGCCGGTGCTGGGCGAGGCGCTCGACGCCTGTGTCTCGCGCAAGCTGCATGAAGCCGAGTGCACCGACGTGCTGGATCTGCTGGGCATGCTCGGCTGCGATGCGCAGACCCAGGCTGCCGCGTTGTGGTTCGAACTGGCGCGCGCCGATCCGGCGCTGTGGCAGGAGCGTCGCGCGAAACTGCCGGCGGAACTGCAGCGGCTGGTGGACGGGCAGCAGGCGGCCGAACAGGTGTGGGCGCTGCACGCGCAGCGACCGCCGCAAGGTGCCGCCGAAGGCTTGCGCCGCCTGCTGCTGGCGATCGTGCGCGACCTGCGCGTGGTGTTCGTGCTGCTGGCGCGCCAGCTGGCGCGCATGCGGGCGGCGGCGAACCTGGCCGACGACGAGCGCCAGGCGCTGGCACGGCTGACCCGCGACATCCACGCGCCGCTGGCGAACCGGCTCGGCATCTGGCAGCTGAAATGGGAACTGGAGGACCTCGCCTTCCGCTACCTGCAGCCCGACACCTATCGCCGCATCGCCAGGCTGCTCGACGAGCGCCGCGCCGATCGCGAGGCGTTCATCCGCGAATCGCTGGACGAACTGCAGCGGGCGCTGGCCGCCGCCGACATCCGCGCCGACCTGGCCGGCCGGCCGAAGCACATCTATTCGATCTGGAAGAAGATGCAGCGCAAGTCGCTGGACTTCTCCGACCTGTACGACATCCGCGCCGTGCGCATCCTGGTCGACAACATCACCGACTGCTACGCCGCGCTGGGCGTGGTGCACGGGCGCTGGCCGCATCTGCCGAACGAGTTCGACGACTACATCGCGCGGCCCAAGGCGAACGGCTACCAGTCACTGCACACCGCGGTGATCGGTCCGGCCGGCAAGACCCTGGAAGTGCAGATCCGCACCCACGAGATGCATCGCGCCAACGAGCTGGGCGTGGCGGCGCATTGGCGCTACAAGGAAGGCGGCAGCGGCGATGCCGAGTTCGAGGCGAAGATCGCCTGGATGCGCAAGCTGCTGGAACCGCGCGGCGACGACGACAGCACGCTGGCCGCCGACTTGCATACCGAGCTGCTGGAAGACCGCGTCTACCTGCTGACGCCCAAGGGCGAGGTGTTCGACCTGGCCCGCGGCGCCACCGTGCTGGACTTCGCCTACCTGGTGCACACCGAAGTCGGTCATCGCTGTCGCGGCGCCAAGGTCAACGGCCGCATCGTGCCGCTGACCTTCCAGCCGCAGAGCGGCGACCGGGTGGAGATCCTCACCGGCAAGGTGGCCGATCCCAGCCGCGACTGGCTGTCGCCCCATCACGGCTATCTCAACACCTCGCGGGCCAGGGACAAGCTGCGCAACTGGTTCCGCAGGATCGCCCACGACACCAACCTCGCGGTCGGCCGCAGCATGTTCGAGCGCGAGCTGCGGCGCCTGGCGCTGAGCAGTGCCGACGTGGGCAAGCTGCCGGCGCATTTCCATCTGAAGAACCAGGACGAGTTGCTGATCGCGCTGGCGCTGGGCGAGATCACGCCCGGCCAGATCGCCCGCGTGGTGCAGGAAGCGGCGCAACCGGCGCAGCCGGCGGTGACGCAATCCAGCACGCCGGTCGCCTCGCGCCACAGCACGCTCGACCACAGCGCGCTCAGCATCGAGGGCATCGGCAACCTGCTGACCACGCTGGCGCGCTGCTGCCAGCCGCTGCCGGGCGATCCGGTGCGCGGCTTCATCACCCGGGGTCGCGGCGTGTCGGTGCATCGCGCCGATTGCGCCAGCCTGGCGCGGCTGGCCCGGCGCGACCCGGACCGGGTGATCGAGGTGAGCTGGGGCAGCGCGGCGGCGCAGGCGTACGAGGTCGACATCGAATTGCGCGGCTACGACCGCAAGGGCCTGCAGAAGGACGTCACCAGCGTGATCAGCAACGCGGCCACCCACATCATCGCCTCGTCCAGCCGGCAGTTCGTGCGCACCGGCGAGGTGGAGATGCGCTTCACCCTGCGCGTGCGCGACTTCGAACAGCTGTCGGCCCTGCTTGGCAAGCTGTTGGCGCTGCCCAACGTGATCGACGTGCGCCGCGTCGGCGTCGGCTGAATGCCCACGCAATGCCTGCCCCCGTGCGGGGCAGGGGCTGCTGGCCCGATGGTAAGCTGGGCCGACATTTTCAAAGCCACGAACCATGAGCGGACGCCGCGACCAGTACGACGCACACCCCCCGATGCGCACCGAGCCCACGCTTGGTGATCTCGATCGGCTGGAAGCGCCGCGCGCGCCGGCGCCGGATGGCCTGCCGCGGGTCGCGGTGGAAGCACGCCGGCCACATGGCCGGGCGTCCTCGTCGGCGCGACCGAGGGCACGCCGCGGCTGGCTGGTGCCGGTCCTGCTGCTGCTGGTGATTGCCTTGCTGGCGGCGCTGTGGATCAACCAGAACCGCCTGCGCGGCATGGTGCCGCGCACCGACTTCAACACCTTGCTCACCCAGGCGCAGCAGGCCTTGCAGGATGGACGTCTGGACGGCCAGGACGGCAGCAGTGCGCGCGAACTGTTCCAGGCCGCCGCAGCGCTGGAGCCGGACAACGATCGCGCCCGTGACGGCCTGCGCCAGGTCGGCCAGGCGATGCTGTCCCGGGCCGACGCCTCGCTGCAGGCGGGCAACCTGAGCCAGGCCGCGCAGCAGGCGACGGTGGCCCGCGAACTGCTCGGTGGCGGCAGCGACATCGATCGGCTGGATCACGCGATCAGCAGCGCGCGTGCCGGACAGGTGCACGCCGTGGACCTGGTCGACCAGGCCCAGCAGGCCTTCGCCGCCGGCAAGCTGGCCGGACCCGATGGTGCCGGCGCGCTGTATCGGCGCGTGCTGCAGGCCGACCCCGACAACGCAGTGGCCAGGCACGGCCTGGACCAGGTCGGCTACGCGCTGGCAGTCGATGCGCGCCAGGCGCTGGATGCGAAGGACAACGCGAAGGCCGATGCCAGCATCGAGCAGCTCGCCGCGCTGCAGCCGAACAACGGGGCGCTGCCGGCACTGCGTGCGCTGCAGGCGCAGACGCGCAAGCAGGACAACAGCGCGCTGGCGGCGGAACTCAAGGCCGGCCAGGATGCGCTGCGCGCCGGCCGCATCGCCGGCAGCGGCGACGACACCGCCCTGGCGCACTTCCAGGCCGCGCTCAAGCTGGACCCCGACAACGCCCAGGCCCACGCCGGCCTCGGCAACGTGGCGCAGGCGCTGACCGTGCAGGCCAGCGCGGCGATCGATGCGGGCGACAACCTGCAGGCGGAGAAACTGCTGGACCAGGCCGCGCAGCTGGCGCCCAAGTCGGCCGACCTTGCAGCGACGCGGGCACGCCTGGGCAGTGCGGCGGCCTCCGCCGTTTCCGATGGCGGCAAGACCGCGCCTGCAGCCGATGCGAGCAGCGAGTCGCCGATGCCGCAAGCGGTGTTGACGCCCCAGCAGAGCGCGGCCGTGGCGCAACTGGTGCAGCGTGCCGAACAGGCGACCAGCCACGGCGACATCATGATGCCGCCCGGCGACAGCGCCTACGATCTGTACCGCAGCGCGTTGGCGATCGATGGCAACAACGAGGCATCGGTGCGCGGATTGCAGGCGTTGCCGGACAAGGTTCGCCAGCAGTTCGAGCAGGCGCTCGCCGCGGGCAAGCTGGCACAGGCCAGCGACATGCTGGCCAATCTCGCCGAACTGGCCCCTGGCGACGCTGCGCAAGGCGCGCTCGGCAGCCGCCTCGCCGGTGCCTGGCTGGACCAGGCCGAACAGCAACTCGGTCGCGGCGACCGCATCGGTGCCAGCCAGTCGCTGCTGCGCGCACGCAAACTGGCGCCGGCGAGTCCTCGCGTACAGGACCTGGATGCCCGTCTGCAGGGTGGCGGGTGAGTCGCGCATGACGGTTCTGGTGATCGGCGCCAGCAGCCAGATCGGCCGATTCCTGCTGCCACGACTGATCGCCAATGGCGAGCCGGTGGTCGCGTTGAGCCGGCAGCCGCGAACCGCATCCGCCGGCATCACCTGGTTGCATGGCTGGCTGCCCGACCGGCCACCGGGCCTGCCGCCGCTGTCGGCGATCATCAGCTTCGGTCCGCTGACCGGCCTGGCCGACTGGCTGGCGAACGCCGACGTGGTCGACGCGCCAAGGGTGATTGCCACCAGTTCGATGAGCGCTGAGAGCAAGCGCGATTCGCTGGTGTCCGGCGAGCGCGACATCTCGCGTCAGTTGCGCGAAAGCGAGGCGCAACTGGCGGCTGCATGCGAGCGTCACGGCAGCGCATGGACCGTGCTGCGTCCCACCCTGGTCTACGGCGCCGGGCTGGACAAGAGTCTCACTCCGCTGGCGCGTCGGGCGATGCGCCTGCGCGTCTTCCCGCTGCCTTGCGGCCGCGGCCTGCGCCAGCCGGTGCATGCGGAAGACATCGCGCTGGCCGCGCTGGCGGCGTTGGAGTGTCCGGCATCGGGCGGGCGCGTGCTGCAGATCGGCGGCGGCGAACGTCTGCCTGCGGCGGAGATGTTCGCGCGGGTGCGTCGCAGCCTGCCGGTCGCCACCATGCCGCTGCCGCTGCCCGCGTGGCTGCTGCGCGCGGCGAAGCTGGCGCTGCCACGTCTCCGCGGCGCGCTGGATCGACTGGACAACGACCTGGTCGCCGACAACGGCGAGCTGCAGCGCCTGCTCGGCATCCGACCGCGACCGTTCCGCCCCGACGCCGCGATGTGGCAACCGCCCCACGCGTAACCGTTCCCTGTTCCCTGTTCCCTGTTCCCTGTTCCCCGTTCCCTGCATTGCCCTCGTTTTGCCCTGAAACGCGCCGCCGCGTTCATATGCCCGCCGGGTGGCAGGCCCTATCATCGAACCACTTGATTGCCGGAATTCCCCACGTTGGCCTTTCTGACCCGCATTCGCCTGTTCGCCCGACGCTGCTGGCCGTGGCTGCGCATCCCGTTCTGGATCGGCACGGGTTTGCTGGTCGGCTTCGTGCTGCCGTACACCCTGGTGTTGAACAAGCGCGTCCAGGACCGCTTCAACGAACTGGTGTTCGCGGTACCGACCCGCGTCTACGCCCGTCCGTTGCCGCTGGCGGCCGGCGAGCCGATGACGTCTTCCGCGCTGGAACTGGAACTCACCTTCGCCGGCTACAGCCATGACGGCAAGGGCCAGGTCGCCGGCAGCTGGCAGAAGGAAGGTCTGCGCTACACGATTTCCTCGCGCGGCTACGCCGGCCCCGACGGCGGCGAACTGCCCAAGCGCATCCGCGTCAGCCTGGGTGGCGGCTCGATCAGGTCGGTGCAGGACGCGGCCAGCGGCAAGCCGATCGAGCTGGCCCACCTGGACCCGGCGCGCATCGCCACGCTGTACGGCGCCAGCCAGGAAGAGCGCCGCTTCGTGCGCCTTGCCGACGTGCCGCCGCTGCTGGTCAGCGGCCTGCAGGCAGTCGAGGACCGCGACTTCAACCACCACATCGGCATCGATTTCAGCGCGATCGCGCGGGCGGCGTTCGCCAACCTGCGCGCGGGGCATACCGTGCAGGGCGGCTCCACGCTGACCCAGCAGCTGGTGCGCAACCTGTTCCTCAGCCGCGACCAGAACTTCACCCGCAAGATCAACGAAGCGCTGATGTCGCTGCTGCTGGAGGCGCATTACAGCAAGGGGCGGATTCTCGAGGCCTACGTCAACGACGTCTTCCTCGGCCAGCAGGGCAGCCAGGCCGTGCACGGCTTCGCGGCCGCGTCGGAGTTCTACTTCGGCCGGCGACTCGAAGACCTGCGCCCGCAGGAAATCGCCTTGCTGGTGGGCATGGTCAAGGGCCCGAGCTTCTACGATCCGCGCCGATCGCCGCAGCGCGCGCTGACCCGCCGCAACCTGGTGCTGAAGGAATTCTTCGAGACCAACCTGATCACCGCGGTCCAGCTCAACGCGGCCCAGGCCGCGCCGCTGGACATCGTCAGCAACGGCCAGTTGCCGCACAACCGCTTCCCGGCGTTCATGGACCTGGTGCGCAAGCAGATCACCGCCGACTTCGACGAGGACGCGCTGCGCGAAGGCAACCTGTCGATCTTCACCACGCTCGATCCGGCGGCGCAGATCTACACCGAGCAGGCGATCACCAGCACGCTCAAGGGCCTGGGCAAGCGTGGCGACGGCGTGCAGGCGGCGGCGGTGGTGACCAATGCGCACAGCGGCAGCGTGCTGGCCGTGGTCGGCAGCAAGATCCCCGGTGATCCGGGTTTCAACCGGGCACTCGATGCGCGCCGGCCGATCGGCTCGACGATCAAGCCGTTCGTCTACCTGGTGGCGCTGACCCAGCCCGAGCGCTGGAACCTGGCCAGCCTGGTGGACGACAGCCCGGTCAGCATGCGCCAGCCCGACGGCAGCCAGTGGACACCGCAGAACGACGACCATCGCAGCCACGACCCGCTGATCATGGTCGATGCGCTGGCGCACTCGTGGAACCTGGCCACGATCCACCTGGGCATGGACGTGGGCCTGCCGCGCATCCAGGCGTTCCTGAAGTCGTTCGGCATCGGCGACATCAATCCCAGCCCGTCGCTGCTGATCGGCGCGCTGGACCTGGCGCCGCTGCAACTGACCCAGCTCTACCAGTACCTCGCTGCCGACGGGCACGCGCTGCCGCTGGTGGCGGTGCGCGGCGTGCTCGACGGCAACGGCCGCACGATCAAGCGCTACCAGGTGCAGGGTGGCGCGGGCGAATACCAGGAAGCCGTGCGGCTGACCACCTGGGCGATGCAGCAGGTGGCCGAATACGGCACCGCCAGCGCGCTGGGCAATTCCGCGCTGGCTTCGCTGCATGCCGCGGGCAAGACCGGCACCAGCAACGACATGCGCGACAGCTGGTTTGCCGGCTTCACCGGCGAGCACCTGGCGGTGTTCTGGATGGGCCGCGACGACAACAAGCCGACCACGCTGTTCGGCGCCAGCGGCGGCCTGCGCGCGTGGCGCGACCTGTTCGCCAAGCTCCCCACGCAGCCGCTGCCGGCGGCACCGGGCACCGGCCTGGAGATGGCCTGGCTCAATCCCGCCACCGGCAAGCGTACCGAACCGCAATGCGAAGGTGCGCAGCAGGTGCCGGTGATCGCCGGCACCGTGTCGGCCGACACCGAAGGCTGCTTCTGGCAGAACCTGTTCGGCAGCGGCGACAACCCGCCGCCCGCCGACGCGCCGGTCGCGGCGCCTGCCATACCGAATGGAAACTGATCATGCTGTTCCGTGTCAGACATCTGCTGCTGTCCCTGCTCACCGCCGGCCTGCTCGCCGGCTGCGGCATGTTCGCCACCACGCCGCCCGCGCCGGCGCAGGTGCCCTTGCCGACCTATGACCAGGTGGCGGCGATCCGCGCGGCCGGAGCCCGCGAGAAGTCGATCATCGACGTCAATCCGCTGCGCGATCCCGGCGTCGACGCGCTGCAGGACGCCGCGAAGCAGGACGAGCAGGCCGGCAAATACGGCGCCGCCGCCGGCAAGCTCGACCAGGCCCTGAAGCTCAGCCCCGATTCGCCGGAACTGCTGCAGGAACGCGCCGAAGTGGCCGTGCGACTGAAGGATTTCGGCGCCGCCGAGCGCCTCGCCCATCGCTCGTGGAGCCTGGGCCCGCGGCTAGGCCCGCTGTGCGCACGCAACTGGCAGACCATCGTCGAAATGCGCCTGCAGGCCCGCGACCAGGCCGGTGCCGCCACTGCCCGCAAGTGGGTGGGGCAGTGCCACAAGGCCGGCGTGCCGCGGTACTGATAGGTTGTGAGTTTTTCAACCTCTCAGATCGGCCAAGGACGGCCGAGCATGAAGCAGTCACACAAGTGACTGTTTCATGTGAGCGAGTCCGGACATGCGCCGGACTCGCGATAGAAGAAAGCCACAGGAAGTGGTTTTCTTCTCAGGCTCTGAGTCAGCCGACGGGATCGCTCGCGTTTTCTCGCGCACCCGGCCAAGCGGACGTGCACACACGGCACGCGCGAATCACCGGCAGGTCGCGGTGCCGCGGCAAGCTTATTGGCAATGCGCCTCGGTCAGCCGCAAGCGCGATCCGGAGCGGGTGGTCGCGTAATTCACGCTGCAGCGTTTCATGCCGTGGGGCATCGGCTTCGCAATGAACAGCGTGGTGCCAACATAGAAGCACGCGACCCACAGAGGCTCGTCGGTCGACGGGGAGAAGGTCCAGACGTCCAGCGATTTTCCGCCGCCTTCCACGGTGCTGTCCGGTGCCAGCGACACCTGCTCCGACGGCGGCCCCGAATAGAATCCGACGCGATCGAGCGAACGGGTTCCGGTCGGCGTCACCACCTGCCAATCGCCCGGCGGACTGGCCGCGCTCGTGACAGCAAGCGTCGCCGGACAGTCGATCGGCTGCATCGCGGCGCATCCTGTTGACAGGGCAAGCAGGAAAGCACAAAAAAGGAAAGTCTTCATCGCATTCTCCCGCTATTCAATGACGTAAAACGAATCACCGTCGTTGCTGCGTTTCGTTCCGGGCGGGCGATGGAACCGGATGACCCGTTGTAAGACCTCACCCTGACTGTTCCACTGATCCAACACCACGATGCCACGACTGTCGTGGCTGAGATAGATCGCGGCATGTCTGCCCGAACTGTCGGTCGGGTATTTCGCATGGTCATCGAAGGTCGCGATGGCGGTGCCGCGAGCGAGTTCGCCGGGCTTGATGGATTTGACCAGTCGGCCACGAATCCATAGTGACGTCTGTGGAGCGGCGGTGACCTGGCGGACAAACTCGACGCACTCGGTATGTCCCTTCGTGTTGACGAACTTTCGCTTTCCGTAGACCGACGCTTCCTCGACGTTCATCAGATAAGGCATCTTCATCTTCCTTGATCGAAGCACTGGCTGGCAGGAATCCCACGATCCCTCCCGGATACTGGGAGCAAGATCGTATCGTCATGCTCCACGCGTAGTCATGTCGGGACTTTCCTTTCCGTGGGCGGGCCAGCCGACATGTGCTTGGGGGCATTCTTCTGGTCTTGTGTTCGTCGCCACACCCTGCCGGTTGCGCGGTGACTCAGAACAGCGCCGTCAGCACCAGCACGATGCCGACGATGCTCACTGTCCAGACCACCGTGCGCAGGTAGGGGATGCCGGCGGCATATACCGGCAGGTAGACCAGTCGGCTCCAGAAATACAGCTGGGCGCCGAGCGCGATCGTGCCGTCGTGGCGCTGCAGCACCAGGGCGAGCAGCACGACCACCGCGAACAGCGGGAAGGTTTCGAGGAAGTTTTGGCTGGCGCGGCACAGCCGCGCGGGGATGCCGGTCAGTGCCTTCGGTTCACCGTCGCGGGCGCTGGCGGCCCAGCCCAGGCCGCGCTGGCTCACCGAGCCGGTGGCGGCCAGTGCGATCTGCACCAGGCCCAGCACCACGCTCCACAACAGCATGCAAAGTTCGGTCGTCATGCGGCACATCTCCCGGTGGCGGTGCCCGCATGGTGAACGATTGTCGCGGGCGCGGCCAGTGACGCCGATGCGGCTCAGGCCACCTTCCGAAGTCGACTGGCCGGCAGCAGCTGTTGCACCCGTTCCAGCGGAATGCGGTCGCCGGCGTCGCGGCCGTAGTACGCCTCGACGATGCGGCCGTGCTCGTCGATCACGAAGTCGGCCGGCATCAGGTTGCCGGTGTTGAGCCCGGCCAGGCCGACCAGGCGCATGCCCTTCAGCAAAGTCGGCACGCGCGTCACGATCGCCTTCAGCTTGCGCCACAGCGAGCGCTCGATGCCGTAGATCTCGTGCGCGCGCGAGGTCGGGTCGGCCGCCAGCGGGAACGGTCGCGGCCGATGTCCGGCGAAGCGCAGCACGTCCGCCTGCGAGGCGCTGAACACCGCCACGATGTCCAGACCGCGCGCGGCCAGTGCCGCGTGTTCGCTGGTCAGTTCGTAGATGCGGAAATTGCAGAACGGGCAGGCCGCGTCGCGGAAAAACGAGAGCAGGGTCAGTCGCCCCGCGCGATGGATCGCGATCGGACGGCCGTGGATGTCGACCAGGTCAAGCGCGGGTGCGGCGGCGGGTGCGAACAGTCTCACGTGGATTCTCCCTGGGGTGGTGTCAGGCAAGTTGATGCAGTGGAGCGCGCCAAGGTTCCGCCCCGGGTTTTGTGGCGCGTCGCCGCTCCGCCATACTTGCCGGATGACTGCCCTCGACGACACCGGGTCCGACGACCTCGACGCCCTGCTCGGTGCCGACGGCCCGTTCGCCCGCGAGCTGCCGAACTTCGCGCCGCGACTGGCCCAGCAGGTGATGGCGCGCGCCGTGCAGCAGGCGATCGCGGGCCGCGACACGCTGGTCGCCGAGGCCGGCACCGGCACCGGCAAGACCTACGCCTACCTGGTGCCGGCGCTGCTGTCGGGCGAGCGGGTGATCATCTCCACCGGCACCAAGGCGCTGCAGGACCAGCTGTATTTCCGCGACCTGCCGAAGGTGCGCTCGGTGCTGGACGCACGGCTGAAGACGGCCTTGCTGAAGGGCCGCGCGAATTACCTGTGCCTGTACCGGCTGGACCAGACCGTGCGCGAAGGCGCCACCTTCGAACGCGCCCAGGCCGCCCAGCTCGCCACGATCCGTGCCTGGTCCGCGCGCACCCGCCGCGGCGACCGCATGGAACTGGCCGAGGTGCCGGAGGAATCGCCGCTGTGGCCGCGGGTGACCTCGACCGCGGAGAACTGCCTCGGCGTGGAGTGTCCGTTCCACGAGGACTGCCACGTGTTCAAGGCGCGCCGCGAGGCGATGGAGGCGGACGTGGTGGTGGTCAACCATCACCTGCTGTTTGCCGACCTCGCGCTGAAGCAGGAGGGCTTCGGCGAGATCCTGCCCGGCGCGGCGGCCTTCATCCTCGACGAGGCGCACCAGATTCCCGAACTGGCTGGCCAGTTCTTCTCGCAAAGCCTCAGCGCGCGCCAGCTCACCGACATGGCGCAGGACGCGCTGACCGAATGCAGCGGCGTCACCGGCGCGATCGGCCTGCTGCTGGAACCGGTCGAGGCGCTGCAGGACGCGCTGCGCAAACTGCGCCTGGCGATGGACCCGCTGCCCACGCGCGGCGCCTTCGCGCTGCTGGAGGATCGCGCCGATGTGCGCACCGCGCTGCACGAGCTGGGCGAACTGCTGGCCACGCTGGCCGAGCTGCTCGCCTCGCAGGCCGAGCGCTCGCGCGGCTTCGCCAACCTGCACGAACGCGCCGCGCTGTTCAGCGAGCGGCTGGAGCGCATCGTCGAGACGCACGGCGACCAGGACGTGCGCTGGTACGAAACCTTTCCCCGCGGCTTTGCCTTGTACGCCACGCCGCTGGACCTGGCCGCGCCGATGCGCGGCCTGCGCGAGCGGACCCAGGCGGCGTGGATACACACCTCGGCGACCCTGTCGGTGGCCGGCAACTTCGATCATTTCGCGCGCCAGCTCGGCCTGGACGAGCCGCAGACGCTGAGCCTGGAAAGCCCGTTCGACTATGCGCAGCAGGCCTTGTGCTACCTGCCGTCGGGCTTGCCCGATCCCAACGCGCGCGACTACACCGAGCAGGTGATCGACGCCGTGCTGCCGGTGCTGCACGCATCGAATGGCCGCGCCTTCCTGCTGTTCACCTCGCACCGGGCGCTGCGTCGTGCCGCCGAACTGTTGCAGGACAAGGTGCCGTGGCCGCTGTTCGTGCAGGGCACCGCGCCGCGCCCGCGCTTGCTGGAGGAATTCCGCGCCAGCGGCCACGGCGTGCTGCTGGGCGCGGCCAGTTTCTGGGAAGGCGTCGACGTGGTCGGCGAGGCGCTCAGCGTGGTGGTGATCGACAAGCTGCCGTTCGCTGCGCCCGACGATCCGGTGCTGATGGCGCGCCTTGCCGCGCTCGAACAATCCGGCATCAACCCGTTCATGGGCTGGCAGGTGCCCAGCGCGGTGATCGCGCTGAAGCAGGGTGCCGGCCGCCTGATCCGCAGCGTGCACGACCGCGGCGTGCTGGTGCTGTGCGACCCGCGCCTCACCGGCAAGGGCTACGGCAAGCTGTTCCTCGCCAGCGTGCCGCCGATGCCGCGCACCCGCGAGCTGGCGGACGTGCAGGCGTTCTTCAGCGACGAGCCGCAGGTGACCGCGAAGGATTCCTCCCGGGCGTAGCGCAGCGAGGTCGAAGGGGATTACCCTGAGCCCGCCCACAACCCGATCGGGAGAACATCGCAACATGGCCAAGGTCATCGGACTCGGCGGCATCTTCTTCAAGTCGCGCGATCCCGCGGCGCTCACCGCGTGGTACGCGAAGCATCTCGGCCTCGATGCCGAAGCATGGGGTGGCGCGCGCTTCGTCGAAGACGAGCAGCGTCCGGGCTACACGCTGTGGTCGCCGTTCGCGGCCGATACCGAGTACTTCGGCCCCGGCCCGCAAGCGTGCATGATCAACTTCCGCGTCGACGACCTCGACGCGCTGCTGGCGCAACTGCGTGCCGCCGGTGTCGCGGTGGACGAGCGCGTCGAGGAGAGCGAGTTCGGTCGCTTCGGCTGGATCACCGACCCCGAAGGCGCGCGCGTCGAGCTGTGGCAGCCGCCCCGGTAAGCGTTCGTTTCCTGTCGCAGCGCAACCAGGCCATGAGCCCGACATCGCACCGCGACCGCGAGCGGAACGGCCATCCGGCGGAACCCGACCTGGTCACGGCCCCCGAACTGCTGCCCGTGCTGGAAGCCCTGCGTCGGCGCGAGCCGATCTTCCACCGGCCGGGATTCGGCAGCCGCCGCGCCGACTTCGAACGCATGGTCGAGGCGGATTTCTGGGAAGTCGGTGCCTCCGGCCTGCGCTACAGCCGCGCCCATGTCCTCGATGTCCTCGAACACCGCGCCCCCGATCCTGCCGAACACGGCTGGACAACCCGCGACTTCCACTGCCGCGAGCTCGGCCCCGACACCTACCTGCTCACCTACACCCTGGAGCAGGGCGAACGCGTGAGCCGTCGCAGCACGATCTGGCGACGCCGGGCAGATGACTGGGTGATCCTGTTCCATCAGGGAACGCTGGTGGCCGCGTCCTGAGGCGACCACCCTCAGCTGTTGGCGAACGCGAAACCGGTAGTCGCGCCCCATGCTTCCTGTCCAGGCGAAGGAGTTGCTGTCGATGATCCGCAAGCCCCGTGGTGCATGGCTGTTCCTGGCGTTTCTCGCCCTGAGTGCGGGGACGGCAGCCGCGCACGATGCCGATCCCGAGAACAAGGCGACCTCCACCGCCACGGTGGACACCGGCGTGCTGAAGGGCGCGCCGTACCGGGTGGACATCCCCGCGCACTGGAATGGCGACCTGGTCATGCAGCTGCACGGTTTCGAGCCGATCGGAACGCCGCGCCCCGCGCCCAGGCCACCCGGCGAGGAGGCGTCGCCGTTTCTGGCGGCCGGCTACGCGCTGGCGCAGAGCAGCTATGCCTCGCAGGGCTGGGCGGTGGATGACGCGCTGCGCGACAACGAGCGCCTGCGCGCCTGGTTCGTACGGCGGCACGGCCAGCCCCGGCATACCTACGTCGTGGGTTTTTCGATGGGCGGCTACGTCGTACTGGCCAGCCTGGAGCATCACGGCCGGCATTACGACGGCGGGCTGTCGCTGTGCGGTGCCAACGTGCCCGGCACACGCGTGTTCGACGACATCCTGACCTCCGTCGTCGCGTTCGACTACTTCTTTCCCCGCACGCCCGGCTTGCCGCCGGGTGGCCTCGCCGATCCCGCCGCGCCCGCGCTGGGCCAGATGGAAGTGATGCATGCAGTGGATGCGGCGTTGCAGACCGACAAACACGCCGCGCAGCTGCTCGCCACGCACCTGCACGTATCGCGCGAACGCCTGGCCGGTGCCATCGGCGTGCATTACCTGGTGTTGCACCAGATGCAGCAACGCGCCAAAGGCATGCCGGTCGACAATCGCGCCACGGTGTACGCCGGCTTCGGTGACGATGCGGCCTTCAATCGCGGCGTGCGCCGCTACGCCGGCGACCCGCAGGCCATGCGCTACCTGGCCGTGGCCACCTCGCTCAGCGGCAAGATCCACAAGCCGCTGGTGCTGCAGTACAACCACGATGACTTCCTCATCCCCGTGCGCTACCAGCCGGTGTATCCGGCCATGGTGCAGTCCGCCCACGGCCGCGCGCCGACCCTGCTGCCGTCAGTCGGCGAAGGCCATTGCGGCTTTGCGCCGGAGCAGATCATGCAGGCATTCCAGACCCTGACCCGCGAGGCCAGCGGCGGGCCCACGGGGTGAAGACGACCTCGCGCTGACTTCCTCCCGTCGTGGGCTCCACGGCTATCCCGGGCAGCGGCGCCGTCGAACGCCACGCCGCTCCCTTCAGTGCGGTGCCGGCCGGCTCCTGCGCACCCGTCGCGCCACCGGCACCAGCGCGAGCAACGACACGATCGCGAAGCCGGCGCCGGCGAGGAAGGTGGCGCGCGAACCGAACGCATCCCACAGCCCGCCGGCCACCACGCTGGCCACCAGCAGGGCCAGTCCGCTGACCAGGTTGAACATGCCGTACGCCGTGCCGCGCAGGTCGGTCGGTGCCGCGTCGGCGACCATCGCGGCCAGCAGGCCCTGGGTCATGCCCATGTGCAGTCCCCACAACGCCACGCCCAGCGCCAGTCCAGCCAGTCCGCCGACGAAGGCCAAGGCCAGATCCGACAGCACCAGCACCAGCACGCCCAGCGCGAGCAGGCTGCCGTGGTCGAAGCGATCGGCCAGCACGCCGACCGGGTAGGACGACAGTGCATACACCACGTTCAGCACCACCAGCACCAGCGGAATCAGCACCAGCCCCAGGCCCAGCTCCTGCGCACGCAGCACCAGGAACGCCTCGCTGAAACGGGCCAGGGTAAATACCGCGGCGATCACCACCACGCCCCAGTACAGCGGCGGCAGGCGCGCCAACTCGGCGCGCGACAACGGCGAACGCGCCCGCCTGCTGTTCCGGTCGCGCGGCGCATCGTGCACGCCGAACAGCACCAGCGCGAACGCTGCAAGGCCTGGCACCACCGCGAACCAGAACACCCGCGGGATGTCGTCGGCGGTCAGCCACATCAGGGCGATCGCCAGCACCGGGCCGAGGAACGCGCCGGTGGTGTCCAGCGACTGGCGCAGGCCGAACGAGGCGCCGCGCAATTCGGCCGGTGCCAGGTCGGCGATCAGCGCGTCGCGCGGTGCGCCGCGGATGCCCTTGCCGACGCGGTCCACGAAACGCGCCGCGACCACCCAGCCGAGCGTGCTTGCCAGCGGAAAGACCGGCTTGGTGAAAGCGGCCAGGCCGTAGCCGAGCGCCACCAGCAACTTGCGCCGTCCCAGCCAGTCCGACAGTGCGCCGGAGAACACCTTGGTGATCGCCGCGGTGGATTCGGCGATGCCCTCGATCACGCCGACCGCCAGCGCCGAGGCACCGAGCGTGCCGACCAGGTACACCGGCAGCAGCGCGTGGATCATCTCCGAGGAGGTGTCCATCAGCATCGAGACCATGCCCAGCGCCCAGATGCCGGGCGGAATCCGGCGCAGCACGGAAGGCGCTTTCACCGTGGCGCTGCGGGTTGCTTCCAGGGACTGGCTCATCGTGGTGCCTATCGGAATGTCGCGGGTGGCTCGGACCGCCTGGTGGCGGGCAGGGTGCAGGCGAGATCGTAACCGCCGAGATCGTAACCGCGCTTGCCTCAACTCGGGCATCCATGCCGATGCCTGGAGCGCGGCCGCTGCTGCGGCTACTTGCGGCAGCACACTTGCGTGATGCTCCTGCTCAGCCTTCTATCCTTGCGCCCGCGCATACCGCATCGGCGACTGCCCGACGTGGCGGGCGAAGGCGACGCTGAAGGTGCTGGCCGAACTGTAGCCGACGCGTTCGGCTACTTCGGTCAGTGCGCCTTCCCGGCGCCGCAGCAATTGCTTGGCCAGCGCCATGCGCCAGGCGAGCAGATAGGCCATCGGGGCGATGCCGACGGCGCGGCTGAAACGTTCGAAGAATGCCGAGCGGGACAGTGCCGCCGCTTTCGCCAGTTGCGCGACCGTCCATGGCCGAGCGGGATTTTCGTGCATTTGCCGTATCGCCTCGGCGAGACGGGTGTCGGCGAGGCCGTGCAGGAGACCGGGTGACGCAGCCGTCCCCGCGCCGGATCGAAGCGCTTCGATAAACAGCACTTCCAGCAGGCGGGAGAGGATGACATCGCGTGCGGGGCGACGGGCGCGGGATTCGTCGGCGACAAGCTGCACCACGGCAGCCAGCCTCTTGTCGTCGCGCACGTGCACCAGCCGCGGCAGCAGCGAAACCAGCAAGGCCGCATCCGGTGAAGCGAAGCTGCAGTGGCCCACCAGCAATCGGACATCGGGCGGACCGGCAGGGTGGCCGAGCCGGAACTCGCCATCAGGCATTGGCATCGGCGGTGAGTCGACGTCTTCCGGGGTCAGCGCTTCCTGGCTGGTCATGGTGAAGTTCTGCGCCGCCGGGATCAGCACGAAATCGCCCGCATGAAGCATGATCGGCGCGTCGTCGTCGACCTTCAGGCGGCACGATCCGTCAATGACCACGCAGTAGAACGGCTGCCCGACTTCCTCGCGACGGACACGCCAGCGACCGGCGCCCACCACGACCTTGGAGAAGCGGGCGGCTGGCTGCAGCAGCGTGACAATCTCCGCAAGCGGGTCGATCATGAAGGACTCCTGCAAAAGAATAATGGACTTTCTATCATAGCAAGTCCTGACCAACCCGCCTATCGTTTCGACTCCGCCCACCATTACGGAGTCATCATGAAAACCATCCTGATCACCGGCTGCTCGTCCGGCTTCGGCCTCGAGATTGCCCGCCATTTCCTAGACCGCGACTGGAATGTCATCGCCACCATGCGCACGCCGCGCGAGGACCTGCTGCCCCGCTCCGCACGCCTGCGCGTGCTCCCCCTCGACGTGACCGATCCGCAAAGCATTGCTGCAGCAGTGGACGCGGCGGGGCCGATTGACGTGCTGGTGAACAACGCGGGGATCGGCGTGTTGAACGCACTGGAGGGCACCACCATGGACATCGCGCGCACGGTCTTCGAAACGAACACGCTGGGCACGATCGCGATGACCCGCGCGGTGCTGCCCCGGTTTCGTGAGCGGCGGGCGGGGCGCATCGTGAACATCACCTCCAGTGTGACGCTGAAACCGCTGCCGCTGCTTTCCGTCTACACCGCCAGCAAGGCGGCCATCAATGCATTCACCGAATCGCTGGCGCTGGAACTGCAGCCGTTTCATGTGCAGGTGAACCTCGTGCTGCCGGGGCGGGCTCCGGACACGGCCTTTGGCGAGAACGCACGGCCCCTGATGCAGGACGGCTTTCCCGAGGCCTACGACAGCTTTGCGCAGCGGGTTCTTGCGGAGTCGCGGCAGTCGTCCGAGATCACGCTGTCACGCGACGTGGCCGAAGCGGTGTGGCGTGCGGTGAACGATCCCGCGTGCCCGCTTCGCATTCCCGCGGGTGCGGACGCGGTGGCGGTGGCCGGGGTGCCCTGATCAGGGCCTCGCATGGCGGGTGCGGGTGACACGGCGTTGAATGCCGTCAGCTCCGCGCCGAACATCGCGCGCAAGCGCGCTCCTGCAGGCAAGGTGATTCGATCGCCGAAGGCGATGGATCACTCGGGGCGGCGATCACCGCGCCACATCCCACCCCGGCACCGCAAACGCATCCACCAGAAAATCCACCAGCCTGCGCGTCTTGATCGGCAGGTGCTTGCGCGACGGATACACCGCGTGGATGCCGAGCGTCATCGTGCTGTAGGTCGGCAGCAGTTCAACCAGGTCGCCGCGGCGCAGGTCGTCGGCGATGATGAAGTCCGGTTGCAGGATGATGCCCTGGTGGTCCAGCGCGGCGGCACGGCAGGTGTCGCCGTTGTTGGCGTGGATGCGGGCGTGGGTGCGGGTTATCGCGAGTTGTCTGCCCCGGAGGTTTTCGCCATCAACGAACCATCAATTCAGCGGCGCGCAAGGCCAGCCTGGAAATGACCCGAAAGAGCAGGTCAAATACGTACTGCACGAACGCAACGGTGATATTCATCGTGGCGGTGATGGTGCGGCCCATGAAACGCATCGCTGCAGACATCAATTGTCGAATCATCCCGGCAAGCTTGATCGACTGCAGGGCGCCACTGTAGAGCAGATGTGCCAGGCGATCGACGATCGTCGCACCGCCCAGCAGTGCGAGGCCTACGCCGTGACCTATCTGCTTCAATATCCAGTCCAGCGAGGACAGGATCATTCTCAATGCCGTGGCCGACAACATGATACTCGGCCCACTGACATCCGCGGCAGCAGCAAGCCAGACTTGAGCAGCTTCGAGGCTGCCCAGCGACGCCTCCCGGATAGGTAACCCGATCCATCCGAGCGACCCTACCGAGTGCGAGTATGTGGTCATCGAATGTGCGGCGGCGCTGATCACCTTGCCGGGCCCCTTCATGGCATAAGCACGGGATCCATAAGGTGCATGGCAATACGGATAGACAGGCACCATCGGCACCAGGTCCGTGTCGTGATATACGCGAAAGATGTTGTTGGTACCAAGCTTGTTGGTCAGATATTCAGCGTGCTGTCCTACCCCGGCGCGAGGTGCGCCGAAGGTGTACAAGATCAGTCGGCAGCCGGTATCGCCGAGACTATCCGCCAGCAGCGTCGCGATCGCGCCACCGAGACTGTGGCCCACAAGATGGATGGTCGATACATTGCGACCACGCAATGCCGACCTTACCTGCGGAAGGATGATTTGCGCGGCCGCCCAAAATCCTGAGTGAACGCAGAACCCGCTCGGCCCATTCACGCCGCCCAGCCGCGCATTGGTCATCCAGTCGCAGGCACTCAGCATAAATGTTCCTCGAATCGACACGAGGCATTCGCCTTGCCTGGCACCCTCGCCCCATGCGACGTAACCGAACCCGGTGGTTTTATTCAACGGCGCACCCAGGCCCGTGGTTCCTGTCAACCTTGTGGCGTCGAGCAACCGAAAGGCGTGACGGGTCAATGGCGCGGCAGCTGCCATGCGACGCATGTCCGTGGAGTCGCGGAGTGTGTAAGCGCTACTGGCGATTTCGGCTGAATCGGCAGGTGAAAGTTCCATGAGCCTGGCTCCCATTGCGTGGTGTTGTCTTGCTGGCGTCAAACAGCCTTGCAGATTCCGTAATGCTTTCCTTCAAAGTCCGGCTCGCGAGAAAGTTCGCACTGCAGACGAAGTGGGTGGCCGTCCAGCTCGGAGTTGAGCTCATAGCTGTTCTTCGTATGGATCCATGCCTCGTACTCTTTACCGGCGTACGTGATGATGATCGTCTGCGTGATCACCGGTTCATGCGGCACGATTCTGCTAAGGCCCGCTCGTCGTTCGACTATCGCAAAATGAAACCGGCCCGATGAATCGCTCAATGCTCGTTGCACGGGCAACTTCTCGTCAAACAACCTCAATTCCTGCCGAATCTCCGCCTCCTCCACTGGCGCGCCATCCTTCAGCACTACACCAGACACGGGCGAAAACAACACCAGCGAAGTAAACAGACCCATTGCACTTCCCCCGGAAATAACCAGCAGCAAAGCGGCCGCAACCAGCAGGCGATGCAGAATGCTCCGCTTCCTGCACTTTCTCGCCTCGCGTGCGCCGACCGTAGCGTTTGGCAATGGCACGTAGGCGTCCCCGATAGCTGCGGATGCGGTTGATCTTGCCTGCCGCACAAGCGCCGTGCAATCTCGGGGAGACTGAGAAATGCAAGTCGGGTTCACTTCCTGCAAACGATATAGCTGATGCCCTGCCGGCCGCTGCGAACAATGGACGTTATCGCGAGATAGGGTCCACACGAAAACCGGGGCGAGGGAAGTTGAGCAGGACGAAACCCGATGAGACTGCATGTTGGAGTGTCCACTTCTGGGCGAAATCGACACTCGCCCGACTGGCAAGATCCCGCCTCAGGTCGCCACTGATCACCGCGCCACATCCCACCCCGGCACCGCAAACGCCTCCACCAGAAAATCCACCAGCCTGCGCGTCTTGATCGGCAGGTGCTTGCGCGACGGATACACCGCGTGGATGCCGAGCGTCATCGTGCTGTAGGTCGGCAGCAGTTCGACCAGGTCGCCGCGGCGCAGGTCGTCGGCGATGATGAAGTCCGGTTGCAGGATGATGCCCTGGTGATCGAGCGCGGCGGCACGGCAGGTGTCGCCGTTGTTGGCGTGGATGCGGGCGTGGGTGCGCACCACGACGGGGCTGTCGTCGGGCGCGGTGAAGATCCATTCGTCGCGGGCGGCGAAGTAGCTGTAGGAGATGACCTCGTGCTGGGCCAGTTCGGCGGGGTGTGTGGGCGTGCCGTGCTGCGCCAGGTAGGCCGGCGATGCGCAGGCGATCATGCGGGTGGTGGCGAGTCGCCGGCTGACCAGCTGCGAGCTGGGCAGGTTGGTGATGCGCACGGCGAGGTCGTAGCCCTCCTCGACGAGGTCGACGACGCGATCGCTCAGTTCGATGTCCAGCGACACTTTTGGATACCGCTGCGCGAAGCGTCCCCATAGCGGGGCCAGGTGCAGCACGCCGAAGGTGAGCGGCGCATTGATGCGCAGCCTTCCGCTGGGCTCGCCGCTGCGCGAGCTGATTTCCGATTCCGCCTCGTCGGCCGCGGCCAGCAGCTCTTTCGCCCGGGCGAAGAACAGCTGGCCATCGTCGGTCAGCGACAGTCGTCGCGTGGTCCGGTGCAGCAGGCGCGCCCCAAGACGTTGCTCGAGTTCGCCGACATGGCGCGACACCGCCGCCTTGGACAGGTCGGTGGCCTCGGCGGCGCCGACGAAGCTGCCGGCTTCGACCACCGCCACGAAGCTGGCCATTTCCTGGAATTTGTCCACGGCACGGTCCCTTTGTCTCGATTTGCGGAACAGTAAGTCAATCCAGATCCAGTTTATCGGTATTCCTTTGGCGAATAGAGTGTCTTCCATCAACTCGCTCCATCACCCCATCACCAAAGGACTTGTCATGAACGCCTCGCTTGCGCTGTTTGGCCGCATCGGCCTTTCGCTGATCTTCATCATCTCCGGCTGGGGCAAGATCGCCGCCTACGCCGGCACCCAGCAGTACATGGAATCCGCAGGGTTGCCGGGCGCGCTGCTGCCGCTGGTGATCGCGCTGGAACTCGGTGGCGGCCTGGCCATCCTCACTGGCGCATTCACCCGCTGGATCGCGCTGGCGATGGCCGCGTTCTCGCTGGTCAGCGCCGTGGTGTTCCACGCCCACTTCGATGATGCCGCCCAGGCGATCAACTTCTGGAAGAACGTGGCGATGGCCGGCGGCTTCCTGATGGTCGCCGCGCACGGCGCCGGCGCGCTCAGCCTCGACCATCTGTGGAGCAAGCGCCGCGACGCCTGAGTTCCATCCTGCAGTTCACGCAACGGGCGCTTCGCGTCCGTTGCCCATGGAGAAAACACCATGATCACCGCCCCTTCGCTGTTCATCTCCCACGGTTCGCCGATGTTCGCGCTGGAACCGGGCCTGCTGGGCCCGAACCTGCGCGCCATCGGCCAGGCGCTGAGCGGCATCACCGCCGTGCTGGTGGTGTCGCCGCACTGGCAGACGCGGGGCGTGCGCATCGGCAGCAGCGCCGCGCCGGAAACGATCCACGACTTCGGCGGCTTCCCCGAGCCGCTGTACCAGTTGCAATACCCCGCGCCGGGCGCGCCCGCGCTGGCGCAGGATGCGGCACGCCTGCTTGCGTCGGCGGGTTTTGAAGTGACCGTCGACGAACGCCGCGGCCTCGACCACGGCGCGTGGGTGCCGATGCGCTATCTGTTCCCCGACGCCGACGTGCCGGTGTTCCAGGTGTCGCTGCCGCAGAGCATCGATGCGGCCGGTGCCCTGCGACTGGGCCAGGCGCTCGCGCCGCTGCGCGAGCGCGGCGTGCTGGTGGTCGGCTCCGGCAGCCTCACCCACAACCTGTACGAATTCCGCCAGCACATCCGCGATCCGGAGTACGCCCGGCAATTCGTCGACTGGGTTCGCGACGCGATAGCCGCGCGCGATGTCGAGGCGCTGCTCGACTACCGGCGTCGTGCGCCGCACGGTGAACGCGCGCACCCGACCGAGGAGCACTACCTGCCGCTGCTGGTCGCCGTGGGCGCAAGCTCCGCGACGGACACGGCACAGCTGGTCGAGGGCGGCATGACCTACGGCGTGCTGTCGATGGATTCGTTCGCGTTCGGTTTGCCCGATGCCGTGCAGTCCGCGCTCGGGAAAGCAGCATGAAGACCTTGTCGCCGTTGTCGAACGATCCGGCCTTTGCGCTGGCCTTCCGCACCTTGCAGCCGCCGCCGGCACAGCCGACGTCGCTGCTGGTGCTGCTGCACGGCGTGGGTGGCAACGAGAGCAACCTCGCCGCGCTCGGCGCCGAGGTCGACAGCCACACGCTGGTGGTGTTGCCGCGCGGGCCGATCACGCTGGGCCCGATGGCGTTCGGCTGGTTCCGCGTGGCCTTCAGCAGCAACGGTCCGCAGATCGTGGCCAGCGAAGCCGATGCCAGCCGTCGCATCCTGATCGACTTCATCGGACAACTGCAGCAGGCCCACGGCATCGACGCGGCGCACACCGTCGTGGCCGGCTTCAGCCAGGGCGGCATCCTCAGCGCCAGCGTGGCTTTGACCGCACCCGAACGCGTCGCTGCATTCGCCGTGCTGGCCGGGCGCATCCTGCCGGAGCTCGAGCCGCTGCTGGCGAGCGCGGACCGTCTGTTCGCCTTGCGTGGCTACATCGCGCATGGCACGCACGACGACAAACTTCCGGTGAGCTGGGCGCAGCGCAGCGATGACTGGTTGACCCGCCTCGGCGTCGCCCACGAGACGAAGCTCCATCCGACCGGCCACGAACTGGATGCGTCGATGCGCGCCGACTTCCTGGCCTGGCTGGCCCGGGACGAGCAGCGCGGAAGCCGATTCGATCCGGCGAATTAATCCCTGGCCGTACGGCCAGGGTCAGTGCAGCGCGGCGCCGAAGCGATCCCCGCGCGGCAGGTAATGCTGTTGCGGGTCCAGCGAGACCAGGACGTGGTGCGCGCGGCCGACGATCTCGCCGCGGGCGAAGAAGCCGAAGTAGCGCGAGTCCATGCTGTTGTCGCGGTCGTCGCCGAGCAGCAGGTACTGGCCGGGCGGCACCCTGGCCGGGCCGAAGTTGCTGAGCGGACTGGGGTGACGGTTGGACAGGCGGATCGCGTGGCGCAGCGCGCCATAGCGTTCGGTTTCGTAATGCGCGGGATCGCTGAGGTCGTCGTGGATGCCCTGATAGCCGCTGGCCGCGTAGCTGGCCGCGCGGCCGTTGATGAAGAGCACGTTGGCGCGCATCGCCACCTCGTCGCCGGGCAGGCCGACCACCCGTTTCACCAGGCGCTCGTGCGCGGCCGGCGAATCCAGCACCACGATGTCGCCGCGTTGCGGATCGGCCAGGTGGTGCAGCGAGACATGGGTCAGCGGCAGGCGCACGTCGTAGGCCAGCTTGTCGACCAGGATGCGGTCGCCGATGCGGATGGTCGGCTGCATCGAGCCGGTCGGCACCACGTTCCAGTCGGCCACCGCGCTGCGGAAAACCACCATGCACAGCATGAAGGTGATGAAGCCCCGGTTACGGGTCAGAAAGCGGACGAGCCTGTGCATGCGGATCTCCGGTCTTGTCATATGGGCAGTGCGATGCGCCGACCGCGCCGGCACCTCATGGTGCCTGACCGCGGCCCGGTGGTGAAGTTTCAGGATCGGGCAGGCCGGTGCCGAAGGTCATAGAATGCACGCGCACGACGGAGAGCACGGCAGCATGTGAGCGACATGATTCATCCATAGACCCATCCTGGATTCCGGGCGCCGCCAGTCAGGCGCGTCGCGTCGGCCATCCTCCTGGTTCATCGCCGCGGGCAGCAGCTGCCCGTGTGCTGTCGTGGAGAATCCCATGTCGGATGCACGCATTCGCGTCGTCAATCTCGTTTTTTCATGGCCTGACGGCACGCCGGTGCTGGACGGTCTTTCGTTCGCGCTGGGGCCGGTTCGCACCGGCCTGGTCGCGCCCAACGGTGCAGGCAAGAGCAGCCTGCTGAAGCTGCTGGCGGGCGAGTTGTCGCCGCGGTCCGGTCAGGTGGCGATCGACGGTGTCGTCGGGTATCTGCCGCAAAGCGTGTCGCTGGATGGCCAGGCCACGGTGGCCGAAGTGCTGGGCATCGCGGCCAGGTTGCAGGCGCTGGATGCGATCGCCGCCGGCCAGGTCGATCCCGTGCACTTCGATGCAGTCGATGGCGACTGGCAGGTGCGCGAGCGCAGCGTGGCGGCACTGGCGCGATTGGGTCTGGTTGACGTTGCGCTGGAGCGCCGGCTTGACACCTTCAGTGGCGGCGAGGCGATGTCGCTGGGCCTGGCGGCGCAACTGATGCGACGCCCGGACGTCCTGCTGCTGGACGAGCCGACCAACAATCTCGACCGCGCTTCGCGCCTGCGGCTGTATGCCGTGCTGCAGGAGTGGAAGGGCTGTCTGCTGGTCGCCAGCCATGATCGGGAATTGCTTGAGCGGATGGATCAGATCGCCGAACTGACGCCGTCCGCATTGCGCCTGTACGGCGGTGGCTTCGCGTTCTATCGCGAAACGCTGGAAACCGAACAGCGCGCCGTCGAACAGCAGGTGCGCAACCTGCGCAGCGAATGGAAGCGGGAGCAGCGCGACATGCAGCAGGCACGCGAACGCGCCGCGCGGCGATCGGGCAATGCCTCGCGCCACCTGGCCGACGCCGGGTTGCCACGGATCGTGGCCGGCAATCGCCGCAGCGCGGCGCAGGCTTCCGCAGCCAGGGTCGACGCGACCCATGCCGCGCGGATGGAACAGGCGGGCTCGCGCCTGCAGGACGCAAGGCACGCATTGAACGATGCGGCGGTGCCGGATTTTTCATTGCCGGCCACGCGGGTGGCCGCCGACCGGTTGCTGTTTTCGGCCGAGGGCCTGCAGGTGGTGCAGGGCGGTCGCGATCTTTTCGGCAGGCACGGCCTGAGCTTCACCATCCACGGTCCGCAACGCATCGCGTTGTGCGGCGCCAACGGCGTGGGCAAGACCACCCTGCTGCGGGTGATCGCCGGCGAGTGCAGGCCGGGCCGTGGCGACGTGCGGCATGGCCCGGGTCGGGTCGCCTACCTGTCGCAGCGGCTGGAGCTGCTCGATCCGGACCGTACGGTCAGCGAGAACCTTGCGCTCGCCGCCCCGGGCATGCCCGCACAGCAACGCGCAAACCTGCTGGCACGGCTGCAGTTCCAGGGCAACCGGATGGACCTGGCCGCCAGCGCGTTGTCCGGCGGCGAGCGCCTGCGTGCGGTGCTGGCCTGCGTGCTGCACGCCACGCCGGCACCGCAGCTGCTGTTGCTGGACGAGCCGACCAACAACCTCGATCTTCCCGGCGTCGACCTGCTGGCGCAGGCGTTGCGCGCGTACGAAGGTGCCCTGGTCGTGGTCAGCCACGATCCGGCCTTCCTGGCCGGGATCGGCATTACCCGGTGGGTCGAACTCGTGGATGGTCGATGGGTGGAAGACCTTCGGCGGTGACACCCCGCCAGCCTGCCCGCCGGTAAATCCGCGACTAGATCCGCGATCGCTCCCTCACCGCCTCGTGGATGCCATGCCCGTGCCCCCGAACGGCCTGCTTGCGACGCGTTGCGGGCCGTTGCGTCTGCTCTGATGCGCGCTCCATCCGGGGAGTGTGGACGCATGATTGCTTGGACACAGACGGTGACCGCCAAGGTGCTCGGGGTCGGGGTGCTGGCGTTGTTGATGACGATACCGCTGATGCAGGTACGCGGGCTGGTGGGCGAGCGGCAGCAATTGCGCACCGATGCGATCAGCCAGATCGCGCAAGGCTGGGGCGGCAAGCAGGTGTTGGGCGGGCCGGTGCTGGTGGTGCCCACCTTGCGCCAGGTGGCGGCGGAAGGTCAGGCGACGCCGCGCTGGCAGGCGGGCAGCGCAAGCATGCTGGCCGACGCGCTGAAGCTGGACGTGGCGATGGCGGTGACCACGCGCAGTTATGGCATCTACACCGCCCCGGTATTCGTCGCCACGGTGAAGCTCGGCGCGCAATTCCGGGCGCAGGACATCGCCGAGTATCGCCATGCCAGCGACGCGCCGTGGCAGGGCGGCAAGGCCGAACTGCGACTGCCGATCGGTGACTTGCGCGGCCTGCAGGAAATTTCCGACCTGCGGGTCAACGGTCAGCCGACCCGTTTCGAATCATCGGCCGATCGCCTTGGGGGATGGCCGAACGTGGTGGTGCCGATCGACCTCGACGTGCTGGGCGACCAGCCGATCGACGTGCAGATCAGCCTGAAGCTGGCCGGCACCGAGGCGCTGCAGATGCTGCCGCTGGCGCGCGTCACCGACGTGACCATGCGCGCGCCGTGGAGCGACCCCAGCTTCATCGGCGCCGCGCTGCCGCTGGAACACGCGATCGATGCCAGCGGCTTCAGCGCCCACTGGCACCTGCTGGACCTCAATCGCAGCTACGGCCAGCACTGGACGGACGGCGACGCCATGACAGCCGCGCTGCAGGCGTCGACCTTCGGCGTGCAGCTGTACCAGCCGGTCGACGTGTACCAGCGCAACGTGCGCGCGGGGAAGTACGGCCTGCTGTTCATCGCGATGACCTTCGTGGCGTTCTTCCTGTTCGAGGTGCTCAAGCGGCTGCGCGTGCACCCGGTGCAATACCTGCTGGTCGGCGCGGCGCTGGCCACGTTCTACGTGGTGTTGCTGGCGTTGTCCGAGCAGATCGGTTTCGGTCTGGCCTACGCACTGGCGGCGGCCGCGGTGGTCGTGCTGGTCGGTGGCTATGCGATGGCGGTGCTGCATGCACGGCGCGCCGGCCTGCTGCTGGGCGGCGTGCTGGGGCTGATCTACGCGATGCTGTACGGGCTGATCGCGGCCGAGCAGTACGCGCTGCTGATCGGCGCCCTGGTGCTGCTGGCGATGGTCGCGCTGATGATGTACCTGACCCGCCGCATCGACTGGTATGCGTACGTACCGACCTCGACCGAGCCGCCAGCGGCTATCATGGGACAATCATGAATCTGCTCGCGATCGAAACCGCCACCGAAGCCTGCTCCGTCGCCCTGATCCACGGCGACGAGCTGATCGCCCGCAGTGAAATCGCACCGCGCCGGCACACCGAACTGGTGTTGCCGATGGCCGACGAGCTGCTGGCCGAAGCCGGCATCGGCCGCCACGCGCTCGACGCGATCGCCGTGGGCCGCGGCCCCGGCGCGTTCACCGGCGTGCGCCTGGGCGTGTCGCTGGCGCAGGGCATGGCACTGGCGCTGGACCTGCCGGTGATCACCGTCTCTTCGCTCGCCGCGCTGGCGCTGGAGGCGCCGGAGGAGGAAGGCACCGCCATCCTCGCGGTGATCGACGCGCGCATGGGCGAAATCTACGCCGCCTGCTACCGCCGCGAAGACAACGGCGGCCTGGTCGCGCTGGATGACGAGCGCATCTGCACCGCCGAGACCCTGGTGTTGCCTGAAGCGGGCGCCTGGCAGGTAGTCGGCAGCGGCTGGGCCACCTACGCCACCGTGCTGAGCCAGCGCCTCACTGGCACCCTGCATTCGGCCGATGGCCATTGCTACCCGCAAGCTGCGCACGTCGCCGAACTGGCCATGCGCGAGTTCGCGGCTGGCCATGCGCAAGCGCCCGAGCTGGCCTTGCCGGTGTATCTGCGCGACAAGGTGGCGTTGACGCTGGTGGAGCAGGGCAAGGCGTAAACGTCGAGACTCATGCCGACCGGTGACGAGGGCGGGGATCAAAGCCGCCCGATCACCAGTTGCACCAGCAGGCTGCTCACCGCCACCGCGATCCACACGCCCAGCCCGAGCAGGATCGGACGCGGGCCGCTGGAGATCATCTTGCGCAGGTTGGCGGACAGGCCGATCGCGGTGAGCGCCACGATGATCAGGAATTCGGCGAGCAGGTGAATGGACGGCTGGATGGCCACGGGGATCAGCCCGGCGGTGCGCAGCGCCGAGGCGACCAGGAACCACAGGATGAACCACGGGAAGATGCTGGCCAGGCTGAAGTGGCCGGCGTTGCCGGCCTCGGCATGCTTGCGCTTCTCGCGGGCGGCGACCACGAAGGCCAGCACCAGGCAGATCGGGATGATCAGGGTGGCGCGGGTCAGCTTGACGATGGTGGCGTAGTCGCCGGCGGCGTGGCTGTAGCTGTAGCCGGCGGCGACCACCGACGAGGTGTCGTTGATCGCGGTGCCGGCCCACAGGCCGAAGCCGAGGTCGGTCAGGTGCATCAGGTGGCCGAGCAGGGGAAACAGCAGCACGGCGACCACGTTGAACAGGAAGATGGTGGAGATCGCAAACGCGGTGTCGTGGTCGTCGGGGCGGATGATCGGCGTCACCGCGGCAATCGCCGAGCCGCCGCAGATCGCGGTGCCCACGCCGATCAGCACCATCAGCTTGTCGTGCACGCCGAGCCAGCGGCCCAGTGCCCAGGCGGAAAGAAAGGCCATCGTCATCGTGACCAGGGTGACCGAGAGCGACTCCAGTCCGGTCTTCGCCACCTGGTCCAGGCTGAGTCCGAAGCCCAGCGCGATGATCGACCACTGCAGCACCTTCTTGCCGGCGAACGCGATGCCCGGCGCGTAACGCGCCCCCAGCGGCAGCGTGTTGCCGACCACGATGCCCAGCACGATGCCGATCACCGGCCCGCCGATCAGCGGTACCCAGCGGCCCAGCAGCCAGGCCAGCAGCGCGATAGTTACCGCCAGCAGCAGGCCGGGCGCGCGTTGCAGCAAGGGGTTGGGAGTGGCGACGGAAACGGGGGCGGACATGGCGGGCTCCTTGATTGGCGCCCATTGTCCGCCCCGCGATCCATAACCAGAACTTGGAATATGTGATTGGTCGTATAAACTCAGCTGATGATCAACATCAGCCCGCGACAGATGGACGTGTTCGTGCAGATCGCGCTGCTCGGCAGCGTGCGTGCCGCCGCCGAACGCCTGCACCTCACCCAGCCGGCGGCCAGCATGGCGCTGGCCGAGATGGAGCGACAGCTGGACGGGCCGGTGTTCGACCGCGAGCGCGGCCGCTTGCACCTCAACGCCCGTGGTCGCGAGCTGTTGCCGCTGGCGCAGGAACTGCTGGAGCGCCACGCCGAGTTCGGTCGCCGCGGCCGCGAGGACGGCGCCGAACTGGGCGGCGAGCTGCGCATCGGCGCCAGCAACACGGTGGGCAATTATCTGGTGGGTGAATTGCTGGGCGGCTTCGTGCGTGCGCATCCACAGGTGGCGATCCGGCTGCGCGTGGCCAACACCGAGACGATCACCGCAGGCATGCTGGAGCACAGCCTGGACATCAGCTGCGTCGAGGGCCCGGTGGCCCATCCGCTGCTGGAAGTGCGGCCCTGGCGCGACGACTCGCTGGTGGTGTGCGCGCCGCCGGAGCATCCGCTGGCGCGCAAGCGGGGTCTGAAGCCGGCGGATTTCGCCGGCGCCCGCTGGGTGCTGCGCGAGCCCGGTTCGGCCACCCGTGCCACCAGCGAGCGGGTGCTGTCACAGCTGCCGCCGGGCGAGACGGTGCTGGAGCTGGACCAGATCGAGGCGATCAAGCAGGCCGTGGTCGCCGGCCTGGGCATCGCCTGCCTGCCTTCGGTGGCGGTGACCGATGCCCTGGCGACCGGACGGCTGAAGGCGCTGAAGACGCCGTTCCTGGATCTGCAACGCCGGCTCTCGCTGCTGCTGCACCGGCAGAAATATCGGGGTGCGTTGCTGGATGCGTTTCTCGACAGCATCGGCTTCCGGCGCGGCGCCTGAAGCCCATGCCGTGTTGCCCGGCCGGAAACCCGCGATGACTCAGGTGGAAGCGCTGGCAGGGAGCGCCGGCTCCTGCGAATGGTCCAGGATTTCGCGCAGCATCGCTTCGGCCTGCTCGTGGGTGTGGGCCCGCAGCAGGCGGGCCAGGTTGCGGCGCAGGCTGGCGTGGTCGAGCGTGGCGAGGCGGTCGCGCACCTGCAGGATCTGCGCCGGGTGCATGCTGAATTCGTTGAGGCCCAGCAACAGCAGCAGCGCGGTGAAGTTCACGTCGCCGGCGATCTCGCCGCACAGGCTGACCGGTTTCTTCGCGCGGCGGCCGGCGCCGAGCACGTGCGAGATCAGTCGCAGCAGCGCCGGCTGCAGCGGGTTGTAGATGTTCTCCAGCGCGTCGTTGCCGCGGTCGGCGGCCAGCACGTACTGGGCCAGGTCGTTGGTGCCGATGGCGAGGAAGTCGGCGTGCTCCAGCAGGGCGCGCACGTTGATCGCCGCCGCAGGGACCTCGATCATCGCGCCCAGCGGCAGTTTCTCGGGCAGGTCGATGTTCTCGCGCTTCAGGTCCTGGCGCGCCAGCTTGAACAGCGTGCGCACCGCGATCAGTTCGTCGGGCTGGGTCACCATCGGCACCAGCACGCGCACCGGACCGTAGCAGGCGGCGCGCAGGATCGCGCGGATCTGCGTGGTGAACACCGCGGGATATCGCAGCGACAGGCGCACGCCGCGCACGCCCAGCGCGGGGTTGTCCTCGCCGCGGAGGCTGAGCCCGGCGGCGTCGGCCTTGTCGGCGCCCAGGTCCAGCGTGCGGATGGTGACGGGCAGGCCGCCCATGCCCATCACCAGGTCGCGGTAGGCGATGAACTGCTCGTCTTCCGAGGGCAGCCCCTTGTGCTTGAGGAACAGGAATTCGGTGCGGTACAGGCCCACGCCATCGGCGCCACGGGCGCGGGCCATGGCCACGTCCGATGGTGTTTCGGCATTGGCCAGCAGGGCGATCTCCACACCGTCGCGGGTGCGGGTGGGCGCGTTGGCCAGCTTGGCCAGGCGTCGTCCCTCGATCGCCGCCTCGCGCTGCCAGGCGCGATAGCGCGACAGGTCCTGTGCGGTCGGATGGACGATCGCCTCGCCGCCTTCGGCGTCGAGCAGGATCAGGTCGTCATCGTGGATGTTGGACAGCGCATCGCGGGCGCCCACCAGCATCGGCAGGCCCAGGCTGCGCGCCAGGATGGCGCTGTGCGAATAGGCGCTGCCGGAACTGGCGACCACGCCGAGCAGGCCGTTGCCGGCCAGCTGCGCCATGTCGCCCGGCGCGATCGAATCGGCCACCAGGATCTCGCCCACGCGGGCGGCCAGCTTGCGTTCTTCCGGACTGGTCTGCCGCTGCAGGGCGGAGATCACCCGGTTGATCACCTGTTCGACGTCTTCCTTGCGGCTGCGCAGGTAGGGATCGTCCATCGCCTCGAACACGGCGGACAGGCGATCGCGCTGCTTCTTCAGCGCGGCACCGGCGCGGTAGTGGCCGATCCGGACCAGGTCGTCGAGCCCCCGCAGCAGTTCGGCGTCGTCCAGCAGCAGGCTGTGCGCGTCGATGAATTCGTTGACCTCGCGGGCCAGCGCGCCGTGCAGCCGGTTGCGCAGTTCGCGCAGTTCCTGCCGCGCCGTGTCGAGCGCGCGGTGCAGGTGTTCCAGTTCGCCCTCGACTTCGTCCTCGCCCAGCGGCCGGTTGTCGACCGCGTAACGACTGGGCTGCACCAGCCGCGCGCGGCCAAGCGCCATGCCGTGGGCGGCGACGGTGCCGGGAAGGAGGTGTCTCACGCTCGGCTCCCTGCGGAGCCGGGAATGGGGAATGGGGAATGGGGCATGGACCGGAGCTGGGCGCGCGCAGGCCGGCGATGCACCGTCAATCTGGTGCAGCCGGCCTTGCCGATTCCCGATTCCCGACTCCCGATTCCCTGCATCACTACGCTCCCTCGTCGAACTTGCGCTCGAACAGCTCGACCACGGCGGCGAGTGCAGGTTCCTCGTCGGGGCCCTCGGCGCGGATGATCAGCGGGCTGCCCAGGCCGGCGGCCAGCATCATCACGCCCATGATGCTCTGGGCGTTGACCTCGCGGCCCTTGCTGACCAGCCACACGGTGGACTTGAAACCCTGCACCAGCTGTACCAGCTTGGCCGAGGCGCGGGCGTGCAGCCCGAGTTTGTTGGAGATGACGACTTCTTGTTCAAGCATGGATGGATTCAGGCATGGTCGATGAAAATTCCCCCGCGGCCACCGCTGGCCGCGATCTCGGCCAGTTCGTCCAGCGGCTTTTCCGCATAGTTGAGTACGCGCAGCAGCATCGGCAGATTGAGTCCGGAAACGCAGCGCAGGCGCACGCCCAGCGCGCCCAGCGACAGCCCGATGTTGCACGGCGTGGCGCCGTACAGGTCGGCAAGGATCAGCACGCCGTCGCCGTGGTCGAGTTCTCGCGCGTGGTGGGCGGTGAGCGTGCGCATCACGTCGGGATCGGCGTTGGGTGGCACCTCCACCGCGTCCACCCGCAAGGGCAGTTTCGGCATCACGTGGTGCGCCGCCGAAATGATCGCGTGACCGACCGCTTCGTGGGTCATCAGCAGCACGCCCACGCTCATGGCTGCTGCTTCCTGAGGATTGCCGAAGTCATGCCGGTTCACTCCAGCTCGCGATGGAAGGCGAGCACGCCTTCACGGCGGTCACGATAATGGGCGGCGAGCTTTTCGACCAGGTACACCGAGCGGTGACGGCCGCCGGTGCAACCGATCGAGATGGTCACGTAGCTGCGGTCGTCCTGTTCGAAGCGGGGTAGCCAGGCGTCCAGCCAGCGCGCGGTGTCGGCGAAGTATTCGCCGACCAGGGGTTCGGCTTCGAGGAATTCGCGCACCGGCGCGTCCTTGCCCGACAGCGGACGCAGGTGGGCCTGCCAGTGCGGATTGGGCAGGCAGCGCGCGTCGAACACGAAATCGGCGTCCAGCGGCAGTCCGCGCTTGAACGCGAACGACTGGAACATCAGGGTCAGCCCTTCGGTGGCCTGGGCGTAGCCGGTGGCCACCAGGCGGCGCAACTGGTGCACGTTGAGTTCGCTGGAGTCGATCACCTTCTCGGCAATCGCCATCAGCGGGCGCAGCAATCGGCGCTCCTCGACGATCGCGTCGGCCAGCGACACGCCGCGGGTGGCCAGCGGATGGCGGCGGCGGGTTTCCGAGTAGCGCTTGATCAGCACCTCGTCGCGGCAGTCAAGGAACACCAGGTGCACCTGCACGCCGGCGGCGGCCAGCTCGGACAGCACGGTCGGCATGTTGGCGAAGTCGGTGCCGCGATTGCGCACGTCCACGCCCACCGCGATGCGCCGGTGCTTGCTGCTGCCATGGATCACCGCGTTGACCAGCTGCGGCAGCAGGGCCGATGGCAGGTTGTCGACGCAGTAGAACTCGAGGTCCTCCATCGCGCGCAGCGCCACTGTCTTGCCACCACCGGACATGCCGGTGAGCACGATCAGGTGGATCTCGCTGGGGTCGACCTGCGGATTGAGCAGGGGAGTGTTTCCGTTCATGCGTTCACCATGGAGGCAGCCGCCGCAACTGGTGCGCCTGGCGGTCAATGAAGGTCTGCGCCGGATCGATGCCCTTGCTCTTCAGCGCATGGCTGCGCACGGCGGCCTCGACCAGCACGGCGAGGTTGCGGCCCGAGGCGACCGGCAGGGTGATCATCGGCACCTGCACGTCGAACACCTCGCGGTGGCCGATGTCGCCGGTCAGACGGGTCAGCGCATCGATGTCCTCGCCGTCGCGCAGCGGCTTCAGGTGGATCACCAGGCGCAGATATTTGGACGTCTTTACCGACATGTGGCCGAACATCTCGCGCACGTTGAGCACGCCCAGCCCGCGCACTTCCAGCAGGTCCTGCAGCAGGTCGGGGCAGGTGCCGTCGATCACGTCCGGCGCGATCAGGGTGAACTCGGTGGCGTCGTCGGCGACCAGCCGGTGACCGCGGCTGATCAGCTCCAGCGCCAGCTCGCTCTTGCCCGAGCCGGCTTCGCCGGTGATCAGCACGCCGATCGAGAAGACTTCCATGAACACGCCATGCAGGGTGATCTTCGCCGCCAGCATGCGCGCCAGGTGGTACTGCAGGTAGGTCAGCAGTTCGTGGCCGCGCTTGGAACTGGTCCACAGCGGCGTACCGGTTTCCTCGGCCACCTCGCGCAGGTCGGCGGGGATCGGCTGATCCTTGGTCACGATCAGCGCCACCGGCTGGTAGGCGGCGATCTTGTGCATCACCTCCCAGCGCTGGCGCGAGTCCAGCCCGTCGAGGAAGTTCAGCTCCTCCGAGCCGATGATCTGCACCTTGTTCGGGTAGATCACGTTGAGATAGCCGATCAGCGACGGCCGCCGCGACTGCGCCACGCCCGGCTCCAGCACGCGCGATTCGCCACGCATGCCCGACACCCAGCGCAAGGCCATGCGTTCGTGGACGCCGTCGAAGAGTTGTCGTGCGCTGATCCGGTCCAAGCTCAGTCCTCTGCGCCGCGTGTCGTTGCCCGGCGGGGCTTCGCGGCGACGCGGCCATTGTGCCAGCTTGGACGGTGGTACGTGTTCAGAAAAGGAAACGGCCCGCGCGAGGCGGGCCGTTCCGGGTAGTGTTCAAGCGACGGGATCAGCCGTACTGGCGCTCCTCGCGCGCTTCGCGTTGGTGCTTGTCGGCGATTTTCTCGCGGTGCTTGCGCAGCTGGGCCACCAGCTTGTCGAACAGCACGTCGATCGAGGCATACATGTCGGCCTCGGTGGCTTCGGCATGCAACGTGGCGCCGACCGCGTTGAGCGTGCCATCGGCGCGCTGCTGGAGCTTGTCTACCGAAAGCACGATCGCCAGGCTCATCAGCTTGTCGTCGAGGCGAGTGAGGCGGTCGAGCTTGGCCGTGGCGTGGTCGCGCAAGGCCGGGGTGACTTCAATCTGCTGGCCGCTGAGTTGGAATTGCATGGGTCGCCTCCTCTGGTGGTGCAGTGCCGCGTTGTCGCGGCGGGGTGGACGCGTCGGGCCACGGGCGCCGACACATCGTCAGTCATTCTGTAACAGGTATGGGAGCGAATTTTCGTTAACCAAGTTCCAGCCGCGACGGAGATGGTTCAGCCCGCGCGCTGGCGCTCGCTGGAGGTGGGGATGCGCAGGCCTTCCCGGTACTTGGCGACGGTGCGGCGGGCAACCTGGATGCCCTTGCGCTTGAGCTCCTCTGCGATGGCGAGGTCGGACAACGGCTTGCGCACGTCTTCGGCGTCGATGAGTTTGCGCAGCATGGCCTGGATGGCGGTGGCCGAGGCGCTGCCGCCGTCCTCGGTGGATACGCCGCTGGAAAAGAAGTATTTCAGCTCGAAGGTGCCGCGCGGGGTGTGCAGGTACTTGCGCGTGGTGACCCGGGAGATGGTCGATTCGTGCATGCCGACTTCCTCGGCCACCTCGCGCAACACCAGCGGGTGCATCGCCTCGGGGCCGTAGTCGAGGAAGGCGCTTTGCCGCCGCACGATCGCGTCGGCCACTTTCAGCAGCGTCTCGGCGCGCGATTCCAGGCTCTTGATCAGCCAGCGCGCCTCCTGCAGCTGGCCGCGCATCCAGCTGGCATCCTCGCCGCGCGCCTTGGCGATCAGCCCGCAGTAATGCTGGTTGAGGCCCAGCCGCGGCTGCGCGTCGGCATTCAGGCTGACCCGCCAGCGGGTGCCGTCGCGCAGGGCGTAGACGTCCGGCGCCACGTATTCCACCGGGGTGGTGTCCAGGGCCGCGCCGGGTCGGGGGTCCAGGCTGCGGATCAGTACGGCCGCCTCGGCCACGTCGTCCTCGCTGGCGCGCAGCCGCCGGGCCAGCCGGGCGATGTCGTTGCGGGCCAGCAGGTCCAGCTCGCTGTCCACGATCTGCAGCGCCAGTTCGCGCTGCGGGGTCGCGGCATCGAACTGTTCCAGTTGCACGCGCAGGCAGTCGCGCAGGTCGAGGCTGGCCACGCCGGTGGGATCGAAGCCCTGCAACTGGCGACGCACGGTCTCGATCTCGATCATGCTGGCATCGAAACCGGCGGGCAGGGCGGCGATGACCGCATCGAGGCCCTCGGCCAGGTAGCCGGCGGGGTTCAGCGCATCGATCAGCACCGTGGCGATCAGGTGCTGGCGCGGGTTGAACGAGGCCAGGTTGAGCTGCCACAGCAGGTGTTGCTGCAGGGTTTCCGGCGCCACGCTCTGCGGCTCGAAGTCGTCGTCGCCACGCGAGCCGGAGCTGCTCCCCGAGCTGCTGGCCGAGAAGTCGATGGGCGCTTCCGCTGCGCCGCCGCCGTCAGCCCATTCGCTGTTTTCGCTTTCGTCGTTGCTGCCGGCCGCGGACACGGCCTCGACGCTGGGGTAGTCGAATTCGGCCTCGCTGACCTCGGGGGCTTCCTCGTCCTCGATCTCCTCGGCGAATTCCAGCAGCGGATTGCTTTCGGCGATCTGCCGCAGCTCGGTCTCCAGCTCCAGTTGCGACAGCTGCAGCAGGCGTATGGCCTGCTGCAATTGCGGCGTCAGCGTCAGCTGCTGGTGGAGGCGAAACTGCAGTGCGGGTTTCATGCCAGCCGGGTCGAAAGATAACGCCACCATCGTACCCCGAGCCCGCGCGGGCGGCCATAGCCCGGGCCAGGCGGACGATGGTGTCGCGACAGCTTGTTCAGAGCCGGAACTCGCGACCCAGGTACACCTCGCGCACCTTGTCGTCGGCCAGGATGTGCGCCGGCGTGCCGCGCGACAGCACTTCGCCCTCGTTGAGGATGTAGGCGCGGTCGCAGATGCCTAGGGTCTCGCGCACGTTGTGGTCGGTGATCAGCACGCCGATGCCGCGTTCCTTGAGGTGGCGCACGATGCGCTGGATCTCGCCCACGGAGATCGGGTCCACGCCGGCGAACGGTTCGTCCAGCAGCATGTAGCGGGGGTTGGCCGCCAGCGCCCGTGCGATTTCCACCCGGCGCCGCTCGCCGCCGGACAGGCTGATGCCCTTCTGTTCGGCGATGTGGGCGATCTTCAGTTCGTCCAGCAGGTTTTCCAGCTCGGTCTCGCGCTGCTGCGCGGTCAGGCCGTCGCGCAGTTCCAGCACCGCCATGATGTTGTCGGACACGCTGAGCCGGCGGAACACCGACGCTTCCTGCGGCAGGTAGCCGATGCCGAGCTTGGCGCGCGCATGCATCGGCAGGCCGGTGATGTCGAGCTTGTCCAGCTTGATGCTGCCCGCGTCGGCCTCGATCAGCCCCACCACCATGTAGAAGCAGGTGGTCTTGCCCGCGCCGTTGGGGCCGAGCAGGCCGACCACTTCGCCCTCGCGGATCGAGAAACCGAATTCGCGCACGACCTGGCGCGACTTGAAACTCTTTTGCAGACCTTCGGCGGAGAGCATCGGTTACGGCTGTCCCTGCGTGGCCGGCTTGGCCGGTGCGCTCGAGGATGCGGCTGGCGCCGTGTCTCCGGCAGGCTTCGCCTTGGGCTTGAAGGTCATGTGGACCAGGCCGTCGCCGTTGCTTTCGCCGGTCATCTGGCTGGTCTCGGTGTTGTAGGTGAGCTTGTCGCCGTGGGCGTCGCCACGCCCCTTCTGGGTGATCGAGGCGTTGCCGCTGAGTACGGCAATGCCCTTGAGGTTGTCGTAGTCGAGCGTGGCGGCGTCGCCCAGCACCAGGTTGTTGTTCTCGTCCAGCTGTTCGAGATGGGCCGGGCTGCCGGTGATCACCACGCGGCTGATCTGGCTGTCGCCGTCGAAATACACCTTGGCCTGCGCCCCGGTGGCTTTCAGGGTGCCCTGGGTGATCACCACGCTGCCGCTCAGCGTGCTGACGCTGTTGGGCTTCTGGAAACCGTCGAAATGCTTCGCGCCCACGTGCATTTCCTGCTGGCGGTCGCTCTTCTTGGCCAGGGCGGGCTGGGCCGCCAGCAGGCCAAGGGCGGCAATGCCGAGCGCGAACCTAGCGCTTGCGCGGCGGGAAGGTGGCATGAACGTCATCGAGCAGCTCCAGGTGTTTGTCATTCAGGTCGGCGCGCATGCCGATACCGCTGATTCTAGTGCCGCCCTGCACCATTCGGGCGGCTGCGGCGGTTTCCAGCCGATTCTGTTTCGGCCAGGCAGTGATGTCGGCGGTCCGGATCTGCGCGGCGGGCGCATCGCGGAAGGCCGCCCGGTGCATGTCCACCGGGCCTTGCAGTTTCAGTTCGGTGCCGCTCTTGTTGACCCAGCCATACAGCGACTTGCCTTGCCAGTCGGGTACGCCGGCCTGGTTTGCCGGCAGCTGGAAGGTGGGTGAATTCAGGTACAGCGAATCGTCGCCCTCGCGGCGTTCCAGGTGCGGCGACTGCAAGTGGAAACTGGGCTGCCCCTCGGCGTTGAATTCCGTCATGCGGGCGTCGGTCAGGGTGTAGCCCGAGCGGGGAGGACCCACGAAGTCGTTGGTCCTGGGCGCCGGTCCGAACCACCACAGCAGGATCTGCGCGACGCCGGCGGCCAGCGCGATGGCGATGGTCGCGGCCGGCAGGCGCCGGTCGCGCAGCCACAGGCGCAGGCTCACTGCCAGCGCTCCCGCTCGGCGTCGCTCTTGCCCTGGGCGTGCAGGATCAGGTCGCAGGCCTCGCGCGCCGCACCCATGCCGCCGCTGCGGGTGGTCTGCCAGTGTGCCGCCTCGGCCACCCAGGGGTGGGCGTTGGCCACCGCCACGGCCAGCCCGGCGATGCGCATCGGCGGCAGGTCGGGCAGGTCGTCGCCGACGAAGGCGGCCTGTCCGGGCATCAGCTGCAGGGCGTCGAGCAATTGCTGCAGGCAGCCGCGCTTGTCGCCCTGGCCCTGGTAGACGTGGCTGATGCCCAGCTCCTCGGCGCGCAGCGCCACCGGGTGGCTGATGCGTGCCGTGATGATGGCCACCTGCACGCCGTTCGCCTGCAGCCGTTTCAGGCCCAGGCCGTCATGCACGTGGAAGACCTTGGTTTCGCGGCCGTCCTCGCCGTACCACAGGCGACCGTCGGTCAGCGTGCCGTCCACGTCGAACACGGCCAGGCGGATGTTCGCGGCGCGGGTGAGCAGGTCAGGGGGGATATTGGCGAGGTAAGAGGAAGTAGGCACGGCTTCGGGTGCGTGGTGGGAAAGGGTCAAGAGCGGGGTTGCCTGATTTTTCTGATTTGTCGAGACAAATCAGAGTCGGGATCAAACCACACGCGCCCGCAGCAGATCATGAATGTTCAGCGCGCCGACCACGCGCTGTTCGTCGTCGACCACCAGCAGGGCGTGGATCTGGTACTTCTCCATCAGCTGCGCCGCCTCGGCCGCCAGCTTGTCGGCGCCGATGGTTTTCGGGCCGCGGGTCATCAGCTCGGCCACGGTGGCTCCGCGCAGGTCCACGCCTTCGTCGTCCAGCGCGCGGCGCAGGTCGCCGTCGGTGAACACGCCCAGCAGGCGCTGATCGGCGTCGACCACGGCGGTCATGCCCAGGTGCTTGCGGGTCATCTCGACCAGCGCGGCGGTGATGCCGGCGTCCGGCGAAACCCTTGGCACGTCGTCGCCGGTATGCATCACGTCGCTGATGTGCAGCAGCAGGCGGCGGCCCAGCGCTCCGGCCGGGTGCGAGCGGGCGAAGTCGTCCGAGGTGAAGCCGCGCGCTTCGAGCAGGGCGATCGCCAGTGCATCACCCCACACCAGCGCCACCGTGGTGCTGGTGGTCGGCGCCAGGCCCAGCGGACAGGCTTCGCTGGAGATGCTGCCGTCCAGGTGCACGTCGGCCTGGGTCGCCAGCGAGGAGGTGGGGCGTCCGGTGATCGCGATCAGCGGGATGCCCTGGCGCTTGATCACCGGCAGGATCAGCAGCAGTTCGTCGGTCTCGCCGGAATAGGACAGCGCCAGCACCACGTCCTGCGGCAGGATCATGCCGAGGTCGCCATGGCTTGCCTCGCCCGGATGCACGAAGAATGCCGGGGTGCCGGTGGAGGCCAGGGTGGCGGCGACCTTGCGCCCGATATGGCCTGACTTGCCCATGCCGCTGACCACGACGCGACCCTTGCAGCCCAGGATCAGCCGGCAGGCCTCGACGAACTCCGGCCCGATCCGCGATTCCAGGGCCAGCGCGGCGGCCGCCTCGGTGGCAACCACCGTGCGCGCGCTGCGGGTGACCAGGTCGGCATCCAGCGAGGTCGGGAGGGGTGGGGCGGTGCGTGCGTTCATGGGGGCTCAGGCAAGGGTGGCGGGGACACGGAGGGCGATGGGAAGCGGGCCGGTTCCGCCTGCCGCCGAACCCTCGTCATTTCTGCGCCAGCGTATTTCCATTACCATGGCATCTTCCCATTTTAACGTCATAAGCCAGCACAAAGGATTCCGGTCCAGCGGGAATCCGCCTTCCGGCTGGCCCGACCACCTCATGGAACACTACCCGATGGACTCCAGCCGCATCCAGGCGATGATCGAACAGGGCCTGCCCGGTGCGAAGGCGGAGGTCAGCGGCGCCGATGGCGTGCATTTCGAGGCCACCGTGGTGGCCAGCCAGTTCGGCGGCAAGCTGCCGCTGGCCCGGCATCGGCTGGTGTACGCCACGCTGGGCGAGCTGATGGGCGGTGCGATCCACGCGCTGGCGCTAAAGACACTGACTCCGGAAGAAGCCGGGAACAGGGAATAGGGAACGGGGAATGGTCAAAAGCCATTCCGTCCAGTTCCGCGCCCGACCTCGGCTCCTCCGATTTCCCATTCCCGATTCTCCATTCCCGATTCCCTGCACCCATGGCCAAAATCCTGATCAGCGGCGGCACGCCACTCAACGGCGAGGTTGCCATTTCCGGCGCCAAGAACGCCGTGCTGCCCATCCTCGCCGCGTGCCTGCTGGCCGACGAGCCGGTGAGCATCGGCAACGTGCCGCACCTGCATGACGTCACCACCTTCATCGAACTGCTCGGCCAGATGGGCGTGCGACTGGTGCTCGATGACCGCATGAAGATGCACGTCGACCCGCGCACCACCAGCACCTGCGTGGCGCCCTACGACCTGGTGCGCACGATGCGCGCCTCGATCCTGGTGCTGGGGCCGCTGGTGGCGCGCTTCGGCCAGGCCGAAGTCTCGCTGCCCGGCGGCTGCGCGATCGGCTCGCGTCCGGTCGACCAGCACATCCGCGGCCTGCAGGCGCTGGGCGCCGAGATCACGGTGGAAAACGGCTACATCAAGGCCAAGGCGTCGCGCTTGAAGGGTGCGCGAGTGGTGATGGACATGGTCACCGTCACCGGCACCGAGAACATCATGATGGCTGCCACGCTGGCGCAGGGCACCACGGTGATCGAGAACGCGGCGCAGGAGCCGGAAGTGGTGGACCTGGCGCACTGCCTGATCGCGATGGGCGCGCAGATCGAGGGCGTGGGCACCTCGACCATGGTGATCCATGGCGTCGAACGACTGCACGGCGCCCAGCACGACGTGCTGCCCGACCGCATCGAAACCGGCACTTACCTGGTCGGCGCGGCGATGACCGGCGGCAAGGTGCGTGCCCGCCATGCCCGGGCGAGCTCGCTGGAGGCCGTGCTGGCCAAGCTGGAAGAGACCGGGGCGCACATCTCCACCGGCGACGACTGGATCGAGCTGGACATGGGCGGTCGTCGGCCAAAGGCGGTCAACATCAGCACCGCGCCATACCCCGCGTTCCCCACCGACATGCAGGCGCAGTTCACCGCGCTCAACTGCGTGGCCGAAGGCACCGGCGTGGTGACCGAGACGGTGTTCGAGAACCGTTTCATGCATGCGCAGGAATTGCAGAGGCTGGGTGCGAACATCCAGCTCGAAGGCAACACCGCCGTGATCCAGGGCGTGTCCCGGATGAGCGGCGCGCCGATCATGGCCACCGACCTGCGCGCCTCGGCCTGCCTGGTGCTGGCCGGCCTGGTGGCCAAGGGCGACACCACCGTCGACCGCGTCTACCACATCGATCGCGGCTACGAGAACATCGAGGAGAAGCTCGGCGTGCTTGGCGCGAAGATCCGGCGTCTGCCGAACTGAGGTTTGCTCCCTCCCCTGCGCAGCAGGGGAGGGCCGGGGTGGGGTGCTCTTGATCTTCGGCAAGGGGCTGGGCTACCTGCTCCTTGCGCCCGTCTTCTGCGAGGGGCTGGGCTTGCCCGCTGGTTTCGCCCGTTTTCCGCGAGGGCTTGGACTACCCCCGCTGGTTCCGCCGATTCCGCGAGGGGCTGGGCTGCCCCCGCGGGTTCCGCTCATTTTCCGCGAGGGCCTGAGCTACCCCCTCCCTTCCTCCCCCTGCGAGCAGGGGGAGGGATCAAGGTGCTCTCGGGGCTTACGGGTTTGCCGGGACGGCGGGTTTGCCGGGACGGCGGGATTGCCGGGCTTGGGCTCTTACTCGGCCTGGTAGCTCACCAGCTCCAGCACCAGGTCGCCGCCGTCGTGCTGGGCCAGTTTCACCGGCAGCGGGTAGCGGTCGGGGGCGTACCAGGCGCTGAAGCCGCGGTCGGCGTCGGTGCGATCGATGCGCTCGGCGTCGAAGCTGCCGGCGGGTACCTTGACGGTTTCCTTGCCGCTGACCTTGAAGTTTTGCGTCTGCACTTCCTGGCGTACCGCCACTGGCAGGGCGATCTGCTGCTTGCCGTCGCGCAGCGCCAACCCCAGCGCCAGCGCCAGGGTGTTGCGCTCGACCATGCCGGGACTGGCGGGATAGCTCTGTGCGCCCTTGCCCTCGTCGACACTGACCTGCTTGTTCGCCCAGTCCACCACCAAGTGGCGCTGCTTCTGCTTTACCGCAGCCTGCATCAGGTAGTCGTAGCTGATCGCCTCGGGCACGTCGCCTTTCCAGCGGAAACGCGAGGTTTCGCTGACACTGGCGCCGAGCAGGGCGGCCAGTCCGCCGGTGCCCTTGACGTCCTTGCTGTAGATCCACTGGCCGTCGCCGGCCGCGTGCAACCGGATCGTGGCGACGCCCATGGGCTGGCCACCTTGCAGCACGTCATAGGTGGCGGTGAAGGCCTGGGGTTGGGTGGCTGCGGCGGCGTGGCTGCCGAACAGCAGGCCAAGGCCGAGCAGGGGAGCGAGCAGGGATCGGATAGTCATGCGCCGAGTCTGCGCAGGCAGGGCTGAACCTGCTTTAAGGCGACGCTGATCAAGTATCACCACCGTCACCCACCCTCTCTGTTCGCAGACCACAGGGCCGTCGGCGAAGGCAGACTGGCCGTCTGTCGAGACGACGGACCGAAGGTATGCGGACAGAGAGGGTGGGCCTCAACTTCTTGAATTTGAAATGATGAGGTGATGACTGGAAGGCCCGCAGCCGATGCCGCGCAGCTTGGCAAGACGGCCAGTCTTGCCGGCGCCACGCAACATCACCTGCGGGCCTTCCAGTCATCATGACGGCGGCGATACTTGATCAGCGTCGCCTTAAGGCTGCAGCCCGTGTGTGCCCAGCTGCAGTGGCATCGACAGCGGCCGGCCGTCGAAGCGTGGGCCGTGGCCATCCCATTGCAGCCGGCCGCCGGCCAGTTCGGCCAGCACCGCCGGCAGCAGGCGGTGTTCCAGCGGCAGCAGTCGCTGCGCCAGCGACTGTTCGTCGTCGCCGGCACCGATCGGCAGGCGCGCCTGTGCGATCACCGGGCCGCCATCGAGTTCGGCAGTGACGAAATGCACGCTGGCGCCATGCTCGGCGTCGCCTGCTTCCAGCGCGCGACGATGCGTGTGCAGGCCCCGGTATTTCGGCAGCAGCGAGGGATGGATGTTGATGATGCGACCCGCCCACGGCCGCAGCGCCTCGCCGTCGAGGATGCGCATGAAGCCGGCCAGCACCAGCCATTCGGCGCCGCTGTCGGTGATTCGTTCGAACAGGTCGAGATCGAACGCGCGCCGATCCGCGTAGCTGCGGGGGTCCAGCGCCAGGGTGGCGATGCCGGCGGCTTCGGCCAGCCGCAGTGCGCCGGCGGTGGCCTTGTCGCTGCCCACCAGCACGAATTCGACCGGCAGCTCGCCGCGCGTTCGCGCGTCGAGCAGGGCGGCGAGATTGCTGCCGCGCCCGGAGGCGAGCACGGCGACCTTGGCGGGTGCGGAGGCCAAACCGATCAGCCGATATGCACGCGCTCGTCGCCCTGCGCGGGCACGATCTCGCCGATCACCGAGCTGGCGAGGCCGTGCGTGGCCAGCAGCGCGGACGCGCCGGCCACCGCGTCGCGCGGCAGGATCACGGTGAAGCCCACGCCGCAGTTGAACGTGCGCCACATTTCCTCGCGCGCCACGTTGCCTTCGCGCATCAGCCAGTCGAATACCGGCGGCAGCACGATGGCCGACGCCTGCAACGCGATGCCCAGGCCGTCAGGCACCACGCGGATGATGTTTTCCTTCAGGCCGCCACCGGTGATGTGGGCCATGCCGTGAACCGGGCTTTCCTTCAACAACTCCAGCATCGGCTTCACGTAGATCGTGGTCGGCGCCATCAGCGCATCGACCAGCTTCACGCCGCCGAGGTCGAGGTCGAGCCTGCCGTTATCAGGCGTGCAGCCCGCCCGATCGAGGATCTTGCGCACCAGCGAGTAACCGTTCGAATGCGGGCCGCTGGAAGCCACGCCGAGCACCACGTCGCCCGCGACGATCGCGTCGCCGGTCAGCATCTGCGACTTTTCCACCGCGGCCACGGTGAAGCCGGCCAGGTCGTATTCGCCCGGCGGATACATGTCCGGCATCTCGGCGGTCTCGCCGCCGATCAGGGCACAGCCGGCCAGCTCGCAGCCGGTGGCGATGCCGCCGACCACGGCCGCGGCGGTGTCCACGTCCAGCTTGCCGGTGGCGAAGTAGTCGAGGAAGAACAGCGGCTCGGCGCCCTGCACCAGCACGTCGTTGACGCACATGCCGACCAGGTCGATGCCGATCGTGTCGTGGCGGTTCAGCATCTGCGCCAGCTTCAGCTTGGTGCCGACGCCGTCGGTGCCCGAGACCAGCACCGGCTCCCTGTACCGGCCGGAAAGGTCGAACAGGCCGCCGAAGCCGCCCAGTCCGCCCATCACCTCGGGCCGCAGGGTGCGCTTGACCAGCGGCTTGATGCGTTCGACCAGCGCATTGCCGGCATCGATATCGACGCCGGCGGCGCGGTAGGTGAGGGCGTCAGACATGGCGAGGACCTTGGTCAGGATCTGCGGCGTGGGTGAAACGCGCAAGTTTACCAGCTTGTGGCGCCGTTGCCGTTCGCCTTCGCCGGCTTCGACACCGCCGCGATGGACGCTGGGGACACTATTGGGCAGACTTCCCGGGAGATTTCCCCAAGAAGATGCCTGCCCCATGCGCCTGTCCCGCCTGCTGATGCTCACCTTGCTGCTGGCTTTTGCCGCCTTGCCGTCCCTGCATGCCCAGCTCGCCGGCTCGCCGTATTCGGTGGTGGTGCCGGTGGCCGACACCAGCGACGCCCAGCGCGACCAGGCGTTCTCCACCGCGCTGGCCCAGGTGCTGACGCGGGTCGCCGGTGGGCAGGACCTGCGCAGCAACGCCGGTTACGCCGATGCCCTGGGCAAGGCCACCTCCCTGGTGCAGAAATTCCAGTACCAGCGCGCTGCCACCGGGCTGATCCTGAATGTGGATTTCGAGCCAGGTTCGGTGCGTCGGCTGGTCTCGAAGCTGGGCGTGCAAAGCGCGGGCATCAAGCCACCGGTGCTGCTGCTGGTGCAGGACGGCAATGGTCATCTGCTCGACCAGACGGCGCTGGCCAGCCTGGCGGCCAGTGCCAACGCGCGCGGCATCAATGTGGTGTATCCCGATGCGGCCAGCGCGCCTGACCCGGCCAAGATCGCCGCCGCCGACCCTGCTGCACTGGCCGGGGTCAACCGGCAGTACCGCACCGGCCTGGTCCTGCTGGGCAAGCTCGCCGGCAACAGCGCGGGCTGGACGCTGATTTCCGGCGGCCAGGCCCAGCACTGGACTGCGCAGGGCGCGAGCGCGGACAGCCTGCTGGGCGATGCCGGCAACGGCCTGGTCGACCGGCTGGGCAAGCAGCTCAACGTGATTGGCGCCGGCCCCAGCGAGGGCAAGCTGTGGGTCAGCGGGCTGGACAGCGCGATGGATTACGCCAGGCTGATCTCCACCTTGCAGGACGACCCGACGGTGAAACAGGTGCTGACCCTGGGCGCGCAGAACGATGCCGTGCTGCTGGACATCAAGGCGGCGGTTCCGATCAGTGCGCTGGCCGCCAACCTCGCCGCGGGCGGCCACCTGCTGCTGCAGGGCGAACCGCATCCGGGCGCCGACGCGAACCTGCGCTGGCTGAGGTGACCGGATGAATCAGGACAGGGACATTTCGCGGCGCTGGCAGCTGCTGGCGATCGTGCTGGTGATCGGCTACCTGATGTGGTTGCTGGCGCCGGTGCTGATGCCGTTCGCGGTGGCCGCGATGCTGGCTTATCTGGGCGACCCGCTGGCCGACCGGCTGGAGCGGCTGGGCCTCAACCGGATGTGGGCGGCCACGATCGTGTTCGTGGTGATCCTGGTGGCGGTGGTCGGCGTGCTGCTGCTGCTGATCCCGCTGATCGCGCGCCAGGTCGAGAACCTGGTCGGCAACCTGCCGCGCTATGGCGACTGGGCGCAGAACACCGTGTGGCCGTGGCTGCAGGCGCGACTGCACCTGGACCCGCACACCTTCGACAGCGATCGGATGCTGACGGCGATCAAGGAACACATCGGCTCGATCGGCGGCGTCGCCACCGCGGTGATCGGCAAGGTCTCGCGTTCGGGCCTGGGCATCGCCATGGCGCTGACCAACCTGGTGCTGATCCCGGTGGTGGCGTTCTACCTGCTGCGCGAGTGGGACCGGCTGGTGGCGAAGATCGACGGCATGCTGCCGCGCTCGATCCAGCCCACCATCGCGCACCTGGCCAGCGAGTCGGACAAGATCCTCGGCGCCTTCGTGCGCGGCCAGTTGCTGGTGATGCTGGCGCTGGGCGTCTTCTACGGTGCGGGCCTGGGCATGGTCGGGCTGTCGGTGGGGCTGCTGATCGGCATGGTCGCCGGCCTGCTCAGCTTCGTGCCGTACCTGGGCTTCATCATCGGCTTCGTGGCGGCGATCATCGCCGCGCTGGTGCAGTACGGCGACTGGACCCACGTGCTGCTGGTCTGTGGCGTGTTCGCGGTCGGCCAGTTGCTGGAAGGCTATGTGCTGGTGCCCAAGCTGGTCGGCGACAAGATCGGCCTGCATCCGGTGGCGGTGATGTTCGCGGTGCTGGCCGGCGGTTACCTGTTCGGTTTCCTCGGCGTGCTGCTGGCACTGCCGGCGGCGTCGGTGATCATGGTGCTGCTGCGCTACCTGATCGAACGCTACCGGATGAGCGAGCTGTACAACGAGGAAGGGCCGGACGATCCGGTGATCGCCGAAGTGGACGTCAGCGTGCATCGCGATGGCGAAGTCGAGACGGCTGCCGTCAACGTGCCATCGCCGGACGACTCGTCCACGCCATGATCCCGCAGTTGCCGCTCGCGCTGCGCTGGCCACGTCGGCAGCGCTTTGAACATTTTCATGCCGGCGCGAATGCCGCCGCACTGGCTGCGGTGCAGGCGCTGGCGCTGCAGCCCGGCGCGCCGTGGGTTTACCTGCATGGCGCCAGCGGCAGCGGCCGCAGCCATCTGCTGATGGCCGCCTGCCAGGCCGCCATCGCCGCCGAACGGCGCGTGCAGTACCTGCCGCTGGCGGCGATCGCCGACCACGCCGCGGCCCTGCGCGGCGTCGCCGGCAGCGAACTGCTGGCGCTGGACGACCTGGGCGCCATCGCCGGCAACCGTGACGCGGAACACGCGCTGTTCGACCTGTACAACCGCGCCCGCGCCGAAGGCAGCGCCCTGCTGTTCGCCGCCGACGCCACGCCCACCCAACTCGGCATCGAACTGCCCGACCTGCGCTCGCGTCTCGGCGCCTGCACCCAGTTCGCACTGAAGCCGCTCGACGACGACGAACGCCGCATGGTGCTGAAAGCGCAAGCCGCGTCGCGCGGCATCGAACTGGACGACAGCGTGCTGGACTGGCTCTTCGCGCGCTATGCGCGTGACTTGGGCGCGCTGCTCGACTTGCTGGACAAGCTGGACGTGGCGTCGCTGGCAGCACAGCGGCGGATCACCGTGCCGTTCCTGCGCGGATTCCTGCGCGAGGCTGACGAATCAGGATATTGAGTCGACTCGGACGGATGCGTCAGTCTTTGATAGGATTAGTGTTCATTTAGGCACACAAGGATGTCCTATGCCATTGCCATTCCCTGCACCTGGAACTGTTTTATGGGCGGTTGACACGGATCTGGAACGAGATGTCTTTCGATCCGGTGCGGCCACCAAGCCAAACGTCGAATATTTGCGTTTTGGCGACATCGGGGTGTCTGAGGAGGATGGGCGAATTCCGTACGACCAATGTGACAAGTTCATGGTCGATCCAGGCCAGGGAATATCGCTTTTTCTTGAACGGATGATTCCGGAGGGGCTGGTTGTTGTCGACACAGCTTCGGCAAAGAACATTGGCAAAAAAGCCCAGAAGAAAATTCATTGGTGGGGCGTCGACCAGAACCATCCTATTCCAGTAGGGCTTCAACTCGTCTACGACGGTCAGCCTCCCGGTCATTGCATATTGTCGGTTACTCGCAAGATGCCGGTTTCCGCCTTCCTTTCGTTGGTTGCGCAAGTTCCGTTCAGCCTGCGCGGCATTGATCTTGTTACTCCCATTTATTGACCTGGAACACCGATGAGTGCACTCGAATTCACAGACAGGGAACTGACGTATCTGCTGCTTTCGCTGAAAAAGTACGAGGCGCAATTGCTCTTGAGCGAAGACGAGGATATGGGCGATTCCGTCACCGACCTGCTTTTCGTGCAGGCTCTCATGAAACGACTGCGGCAGGCGCAGGCTTCACGCTGACGCAGAACCAGTTTCGTTATGACAAAAACAACGGTGCCATGGGCACCGTTGTTTTTTCACAGAAGGGGGAGACGCTCAGGTCTTCAGCAGCGCCGGCGTTGCCTGCTGCCCGATCGCGTCGACCAGGGCCTTGGCCACGTTGAGATTGCCGGCGACGATGTTGCCGCTTTCCGGGATGCCGTCGCGGCCGGCGAAGTCGCAGTAGCGACCGCCCGCTTCATGCACCAGCAGCACGCCGGCGGCCAGGTCCCAGGGCTTCAGGCCGATCTCGAAGTAGCCGTCGTAGCGACCGGCGGCGACGTAGGCCAGGTCGAGTGCGGCGGAGCCGGAGCGGCGGATGTCCTCGGCCTGGCCGAGGATGGCGCGGGTCATGTCCAGCTGCGGCACCAGGTGCTCGCGCTGGCGGTACGGGAAGCCGGTGGCAATCATCGCGCCGCCCAGGTTCTCGCGCTTGGACACGCGCATGCGGCGGTCGTTGAGGTAGGCGCCGTCGCCCTTGCTGGCGGTGTACAGCTCGTCGCGCAGCGGGTCGAACACCACGGCGTGGATCGGCACGCCCTTGTCCAGCAGCGCGATGGAGACGCTGAAGTGCGGGATGCCGCGCAGATAGTTGTGGGTGCCGTCCAGCGGGTCGATCACCCAGGTCAGCGGGCCCTTGCCGATCGCGCCGCTTTCCTCGGCGAGGATCGCGTGGTCGGGGTAGGCGCGGCGCAGTTCCTTGATGATTTCCGCCTCGGCCAGCTTGTCGACTTCGGAGACGAAGTCCATCTGCTGCTTCTCGACGATGTTCAGCCCGTCGATGCGGTTCATGTAGCGCAGGATCACATTGCCTGCTGAACGCGCGGCGCGCGCCGCGATCGTGACGTGTGGTCTGGCCATGGGTATCGACTTTGGAAGAGAGCGGGTTTGCGGCCGGCGATTCTAGCAGAGGCGAGCCCCGGACGCCCTTGTCCACTATCCTGTCGACCCGCACCGCCAATCTGCCCAGCGCATGACCGATCTCCACGACCTCGCCGCCCGCATCCGTTACGTGCTGGTGCGCACCTCGCACCCGGGCAATATCGGCAGCGCGGCGCGGGCGATCCGCACGATGGGCTTCCAGCGACTGGAGCTGGTGACGCCGTACCGCTTCCCCGACCCCGAGGCCAATGCCCTGGCGGCGGGCGCGGACGACGTGCTGGAACAGGCCGGCATCCACCGCGAGCTGGTCGATGGCCTGGCCGGCACCAGCCTGGCGCTGGGCTTGTCGGCGCGCCGGCGCGGGGTGAACCTGCCGGAAATTCCCCCCCGCGAGGCGGCGCAACAGGTGCTGGCGGCGGCGATGCGCGGGGAGCAGGTGGCGCTAGTGTTCGGCAACGAGCGCACCGGGCTGGAAAACGAGGAGCTGGCGCGCTGCCACGCGATGGTGCGGATTCCCAGCGTGGACGACTTCAGCTCGCTGAACCTGTCGCAGGCGGTGCAGGTGATGGCCTACGAGGTGCGCCTGGCGATGCTGGGCGACGACTTGCCCGCACCACCGCCCGAGCACGACGAGCCGCCAGCCGACGCGGCGCAGATGGAACAGTTCTACCGCCATCTGGGGCAGACCCTGGACGACATCGAATTCCACAAGGGCCGCGAGCCCACCACGATCATGCTGCGCCTGCGCAAACTGTTCCAGCGCGCCCAGCCGGACGAGCGCGAGCTGCGCGTGCTGCACGGCATCCTGGCCGACGCGCAGCGGATGGCCGGGCTGGCGAAGAAAAATCCGTAGGAGCGCACCCTGTGCGCGATGCTCTTCGTTACGTGACGGAAAGCATCGCGCACAGGGTGCACTCCTACACTTCGTCGGACGGCTCCAGCGAGGGCGCGGGGGTCACCAGCAGCTTGTCGATGCGGGCGCCGTCGAGGTCGACCACCTCGAAGCGGATGCCGTGCCAGGCGAACACTTCGCCGGTCTGCGGCACGTGGCCCAGCGCGGTCATCACCATGCCGGCGACGGTGCGGAAATCGTGTTCGTCCTCGCCCGGCAGCGTACTGATCTGCAGCAGTTCGCGCAGGTCGTCGGTGGGCAGGCTGCCGTCGATCAGCCAGCTGCCATCGGCGCGCTGCATGATCGGGCTGGCCTCGTTGCCGCCGCCGTGGCCGATCTGGCTGGCACCCACCACGGCGGCCAGCAGGTCGTTGACGGTGACCACGCCCTCGATGTCGCCGTACTCGTCGACCACCAGCGCCAGCGGCGTCTCGGCGTCGCGGAATTCCTCCAGCAGGTCCAGCGCGCGGGCGGCGGCGGGCACGAACAGGGGTTTCGACAGGTGTTCGAACAGTTCCGGCATGCCTTCGGCGAAGCTGTGCAGCAGGCGCTTGACCTCGACCACGCCGACCACGTCGCTCTCGTCGCCGCGGTAGACCGGGTAGCGCGAATACGGCGTTTCGCGCAGCACCTCGATGTTTTCCTCGCGAGTGCCGGCGATGTCCAGCCAGGCGATGCGCATGCGCGGGGTCATCACGCTGTCCACCGTGCGGTCGCCCAGGCGCAGCACCCGGTTCACCATGTTGTGCTCATCCGGGTCCAGCACGCCCTGTTCGGCGCTCTCGGCCACCAGCAGGCGGATCTCCTCCTCGGTGACCATGCCGCTACCGAGCTGGTTGACCCGCAACATGCGCAGCAGCAGGTTGCTGGAATGGTTCAGCAACCACACGAACGGCGCGGTGATCCGCGACAGCACCAGCATCGGGATGGCCACGTAGGAGGCCACCTTCTCCGGCGAGGCCAGAGCCAGCCGCTTGGGCACCAGTTCGCCGAACACGATCTGGATGTACGAGATCAGCACGAAGCCGAGCACGATGCCGATGATCCGCGCGTACGGCAGCAACCAGGTCAGGCGCGTGCCCTCCAGGGCGGCGGCGATATGGCCGCCCAGCGCGTCGCCGGCGATCGCGCCGGTGATCAGCATGACCAGGGTGATGCCGACCTGCACGGTGGACAGGAAATGCTCGGGCGCCTCGGCGTGGCGCAATGCCGCGGCTGCCTTGCGGCTGTTCAGGGCCATCTGCTTGAGGCGGCTCTTGCGCGAAGCCACCAGGGCCATCTCCGACAGCGCGAAGAAGCCGTTGCACAGGGCCAGGACGAGGACGAGCGCGATTTGGGTCAGCATCGCGGCGATGATGGGGGAGGGTGCATGGGCACAGTGTAAGTGGTGTTGCCCCCGCGCATCACCCCGTCGATGGACACGGATTGATCCGTCGATGGACACGGATTGATGCAGGGCAGCACGGCAGTCCTGTAACATTCCTGTCATTCCGTTCGATCAGGCGTGACCCGCATGTTTTCACTGCAGACGATTTTCGGCAAAGGCGACAAGTTCTACGGTTTGCTCGAACAGAGCGCCGAGACCGCCCACGAAAGCGCCAAGGCGCTGCACGAACTGCTGACCCGGCCGGGCGCCGAGCAGGTGATGGCGGCATTCGCGGTGACCCGGGCACGCGAAAAGGAACTGGCCGCACAGATCAGCGAAGGCCTGGTCAACACCTTCGTGACCGCGCTGGATCGCGAGGACATCGAGGCGCTGAACTCGGCCCTGTACAAGATTCCCAAGACCGTGGAGAAATTCGCCGAGCGCTACGAGATCGTGGCCGGGCGCCTGGTCGGCGTGGATTTCGCCCAGCGCGCGCTGGTGCTGGAGCAGTCCAGCGCGGTGGTGGTGCAGATGGTGCACGAGTTGCGCCGCGGCCTGCGCATCGACCCGGTGAAGAAGCTGCAGGATCGCCTGCAGGCGCTGGAGTCCGAAGGTGATCGCATGCTGCTGGCGCCATACCGCACGCTGTACGTGGAAGGCGGCGACGTGATGCGGGCGATGTTGTCCAAGGATCTGTTCGAGCTGATCGAGAAGGCCATCGACAAGTGCCGCGACGTCGGCAACATCGTCTACTCGATCGTGCTGAAGAACTCCTGAGGCCACGCCCGTGACCCTGTGCATTGCAAGCCGGCCTGCGACGCCGTGCGGGATTTCTCCCAGCTGCGGTGAGCGCCCATGAGCATCGTCATCGCGGTGGTGGTGATCGCGCTGGCCTTCACCTACATCAACGGTTTCCACGATACCGCCAACTCGATCGCCACCGTGGTGGCGACCAAGGTGCTGACGCCGGGGCAGGCCGTGCTGATGGCGGCCGGCACCAACCTGGTCGGCGCGTTCATGGGCACGGCGGTGGCCGCCACGATCGCCTCGGGGCTGATCAATGCCGGCGTCATCGAGATGAGTTCGCAGCTGCTGATCTGCGCGCTGCTGGCGGCGATCGTGTGGAACCTGATCACCTGGTGGCTGGGCCTGCCGTCCAGCTCCAGCCATGCGCTGGTCGGTTCGCTGGTCGGCGCGGCGATCGCCGCCTCGGGCAACAACTTCGATTCGGTGATCTGGGTCGAGGGCAGCGTGCTCAAGGGCCACGGCGTGATCCCCAAGGTGATCATCCCGATGGTGCTGTCGCCGCTGGGCGGTTTCGTCATCAGCTTCCTGCTGATGGGGGCGCTGTACGCACTGCTGGCCTGGTTCGCCAACCGACAGGGCTGGTTGCGCCGATTCGGGCGCACGCCGTTCGTCAACGCGTTCTTCGGCAAGGCGCAGATCCTGTCGGCCGGCGCGATGGGCGTGGCGCACGGCATGAACGACGCGCAGAAGAGCATGGGCATCATCGCGCTGGCGCTGGCCGGCGGCACCGCCGCCCACCAGTTCGACCAGCTGCCGCACTGGCTGGGCTTCCTGCGCATCGACGGCAACCCCGCCGGCGGTTTCGAAATCCCGGTCTGGGTGAAGGTGGTGTCGGCACTGACCATGGCCGCCGGCACGGCCGGCGGTGGCTGGCGCATCATCAAGACGCTGGGCCACAAGATGGTCAAGCTGCATCCGATCAACGGTTTCGCCGCCGAAACCAGCTCCGCCGCGGTGATCCTGGTGGCGTCGGTGTTCGGCATTCCCGTGTCGACCACGCACAACGTCTCCGCCTCGATCATGGGCGTGGGCGCGGCCAAGCGCTTCAACGCGATCCGCTGGTCGGTGGTCGAGCGGATGGTGTGGGCGTGGATGCTGACCCTGCCGATCACCGCGCTGCTGGCCTACGGCCTGGTGCTGCTGTTCCGGCTGGTGTCCTGAGCGAACGTCCGGCTACAGCGAATCGCTGCTGTGGGCGATGAGCTGTTCCAGTTCGTCACCCAGCGTGCCCAGCTCGCCGACCACGCGTTGCAGCTCGGCCTGATCGAGGAATTCGTAGGGGCGGTTCTCGCACAGGTGCAGGTAGGGCGAGCCGTCCAGGTCGGCGACCGCGAGGAAGCCGGTGCGCTGTTGCCAGTTGAAGCGCAGGCAGCGGTTGGGGTCGGTGCCGGCCAGCGGACCGACCGGGGTGGAGATGCGCAGATAGCGCCGTCCCGCCTCGTCCTCGAGCTCGGCCAGGTAGATCCCCTGGCAGCGATCCCCGGCCAGCTGCAGGTCGAAGCTGATCAGGTAGGGATCGTTGTGGCGCAGCTCGTGCAGGCTGCCGATGTGGGAACGCACGGCTTCGAAGTGGCGCATGGTGCGGCTTCCGCTGGCGAAGGTCGGAAGCTACTCTGACACGGATTCCCCTGCGTCGCGTGAACCATGAATGATGTCGCCGCCCGCGTCTACGCCGCCATCGCCGCCATTCCGCAAGGACGCGTGGCCAGCTACGGCGCGATCGCCGCGCGCGCTGGCCTGCCCGGTCGCGCGCGCCTGGTCGGCCGCCTGCTGGGCGAAGTGCCCGACGGCATGGAACTGCCGTGGTACCGCGTGCTGCGTTCCAGCGGGCACATCGCGATGCCCCCGGGCAGCCGCGGCTTCCGCGAACAGTCACGCCGCCTGCGCGCCGAAGGCGTCGAGGTAAAGAACGGCCGCGTCCCCCTCTCGCGTTTCGGCCTCGACGCCGATCTCGACCACGAGTTGTGGGGCCCCCCGCTCCAATAAAGTAAAAGCGCCTCTTGCGTTCGCCTCCTCTCCCGCTTGCGGGAGAGGATTGAGGAGAGGGAAGCCCCCGCTCCAATAGAACCAAAGCGCCTCTTGCATCCGCCTCTTCTCTCTGCCCACGCAAGGGGAGAGGCCCCCTGTCATCGCCAACCCACACGCCCGCGCGCGTCCCGCGCACACCTGCTTCCGCGAAGCGGCACCGCCGCATTTGCTAGCATTCCAGCAATGCCCACTTCCCTCGACATTCTTCAAAGCGTTTTCGGCTATCCCAGTTTCCGCGGCCAGCAGCAGGCGGTGGTCGAGCATCTGGGCGAAGGCGGCGATGCACTGGTATTGATGCCCACCGGCGGCGGCAAGTCGCTGTGCTACCAGATCCCCGCGTTGCTGCGCCAGGGCACCGGCATCGTGGTGTCGCCGCTGATCGCGCTGATGCAGGACCAGGTCGACGCCTTGCGCGAGGCCGGCGTGGCGGCGGCGTTTCTCAATTCCAGCCTGGCGGGGGACCAGCAGCGCGAGGTCGAGCGGCAGCTGCTGGCCGGCGAGCTGAACCTGCTTTACGTGGCGCCGGAGCGATTGCTGACCTCGCGCTTCCTCGACCTGCTCGAACGCACCGAAGTGGCGCTGTTCGCGATCGACGAGGCGCACTGCGTGTCGCAATGGGGCCACGACTTCCGTCCCGAATATCGCGAACTGGCGATCCTGCACCAGCGCTTCCCCGAGGTGCCGCGCATCGCGCTCACCGCCACCGCCGATCCGCGCACCCGCGAGGAAATCGTCGAGCGCCTGTCACTGCAGGATGCGCGGCAATTCGTCTCCAGTTTCGACCGGCCCAACATCGGCTACCGGGTCGGCCAGCGCCACAACGCGAAGCGCCAGCTGGGCGAGTTCCTGCTCGGCCACGAGGGCGAGTCCGGCATCGTGTACTGCCTGAGCCGACGCAAGGTGGACGACACCGCCGCGTGGCTGGCCGAATCGGGCATCGAGGCGCTGCCGTACCACGCTGGCCTGGACGCGGCCACCCGTGCGAAGAACCAGCAGCGTTTCCTGCGCGAGGACGGCGTGGTGATGGTCGCCACGGTCGCCTTCGGCATGGGCATCGACAAGCCCGACGTGCGCTTCGTGGCGCATCTGGACCTGCCGCGCAGCATCGAGGGTTACTACCAGGAAACCGGGCGCGCCGGCCGCGATGGCCTGCCTGCCGAGGCGTGGATGATCTACGGTCTGTCCGACGTGGTCACCATGAGCCAGATGATCGCGCAATCCGAATCGGCCGACGAACGCAAGCGGGTCGAGCGGCAGAAGCTGGAATCCCTGCTGGCCTACGCCGAGGCGATCGACTGCCGCCGCCAGCTGCTGCTGGGCGCCTTCGGCGAAAGCTATCCCGGCCCCTGCGGCCATTGCGACAACTGCATCGCGCCACCGAAAACCTGGGACGCCACGGTGCCCGCGCAGAAGGCGTTGTCGGCGGTGTACCGCACTGGCCAGCGCTTCGGCTCCGGCCACGTCATCGCGGTGCTGCGCGGCGAGGAGAGCGAGCGCGTGCTGAGCTTCGACCACCATCGCCTGAGCACCTTCGGCATCGGCGCGGAGCTGGACGACAAGCAGTGGCGCTCGGTATTCCGCCAGTTGCTGGCGGCCGGCCTGCTCGAAGCCGACGCCGAAGGCTATGGCACGCTGCGGCTCACCGCCGCCAGCCGCGCCGTGCTCAGCGGCGGCAAGCCGGTGCGGCTGCGCGAGGACGCCCGCCCCGAATGTGCCACCCGGCGCCGGCGCGACAGCAAGCTGGTCACCGGCGATCCGCGTCATGGCGGCAGCCTGGGCATCGAGGCCTACGAGCAGCCGATGTGGGACCAGCTGCGCGCGCTGCGCACCCAGCTGGCGAAACAGCAGGGCGTGCCGCCCTACGTGGTCTTTCACGACGCCACCTTGCTGGCGATGCTGCGGGCATTGCCGGCCAACGAGGACGAGCTGGCCAGCGTCAGCGGCGTGGGCGAGGCCAAGCTCAAGCGCTACGGCCGCGACTTCCTCGCGGTGATCAACGCGGCGGACTAGCTCTCTCGCCGCGGCACACCGTGGCGCCACCGATGATTCGCAAACGCCTGGCGCATGGCTGCGTCCGGGCGCCGTCAGCCGTTCCGCAAGCAGCATGGGAGCGCGGTTCCATCGACGTTTTCGGGTCAGGCTTGGCGAAACATGACAGCGCTGTCATAGTAGCTTCGATGGCGTCAGGTGCAGGAGCGGGCAGGGGTGGGCACGGGCAGTCCGTGTCGGTTCCTGCATACGTATTCAGCCGGACAGCGCCGCACGCACACCGCAGAATCGACTGCGATGACTGGTCATGACGTTGGGGAGACGCGATGAGCACGATGGATGCAACCGGTGACGGCCTGGGGCGGCACGCCACGGCGCGAGTGGTATTGATATCGGCGGCGGCCGCGCTGGGCGGATTCCTGTTCGGCTTCGACACGGCCGTGATCAACGGCGCGGTCGACGCGATCCGCGGCAGCTTCGCGCTGGACGCGGCCCAGATCGGCTTCGCGGTGTCCTGTGCCCTGCTCGGTTCGGCGCTGGGCGCCTGGTATGCGGGCATGCTGGCCAACCGCTTCGGTCGCGTGCGCACCATGCAGGTGGCGGCGGTGCTGCTGGTCGCCAGCGCGATCGGTTCGGGAATGGCCACTGCGGTGTGGGACCTGATCCTGTGGCGACTGGTCGGCGGCATCGGCGTGGGCGTGGCCTCGGTGATCGCACCCACCTATATCGCCGAGGTGTCGCCGGCGAACATCCGCGGCCGGCTCGGCTCGATGCAGCAGCTGGCGATCGTGCTGGGCATCTTCGCCGCCCTGCTCAGCGATGCCTGGCTGAGCGGCGCAGCGGGCGGTGCCAGCCAGCCGTTGTGGCTGGGGCTGGCGGCGTGGCGCTGGATGTTCCTGGTCGCGACCCTGCCGGCGCTGATCTACGGCGTGCTGGTGCTGGGCGTGCCCGAATCGCCGCGCCACCTGGTGGCCAAGGGCCGCATCGATGAAGCCCGCATCGTGCTGCGCAAGGTGCTGAACATGCACAGCGAGGCAGCGCTGGACAACAAGCTGCATGACATCGAAGGCAGCCTGCGTTCGGAGCACAAGCCAAGGTTGAGCGACCTGCGCGGCAAGGCAGCCGGCCTGCTGCCGGTGGTCTGGATCGGCATCCTGCTGTCGGTGTTCCAGCAGTTCGTGGGTATCAACGTGATCTTCTACTACTCGTCCACCCTGTGGCATTCGGTGGGCTTCAGCGAGGCCGACTCGTTCACCATCACGGTGGTCACCTCGATCGTCAACGTGCTGGTGACCCTGGTGGCGATCGCGCTGGTCGACAAGGTGGGGCGCAAGCCGCTGCTGGTGGTCGGCTCGGCCGGCATGGCGGTCACCCTGGGCGTGATGGCGTGGTGCTTCTCGCAAGCCACCGGCAGCGGCGCGGAACTGAGCCTGCCCGGCTCGGTCGGCATGGTGGCGCTGGTCGCGGCGAATGCCTACGTGGTGTTCTTCGGCGTCAGCTGGGGCCCGGTGGTCTGGGTGCTGCTGGGCGAGATGTTCCCCAATTCGATTCGTGCCACCGCGCTGGCGGTGGCCGCCGCGGCGCAGTGGCTGGCCAACTTCGCCATCACCAGCAGCTTCCCCGCGCTGGCCGAACTGGGCCTGACCTTCGCCTACGGCCTGTATGCCGGCTTCGCGTTGCTGTCGCTGCTGTTCGTATTGTCCGGCGTGCGCGAGACCCGCGGTGTCGAACTGGAGGACATGCGCGCATGAACGCCTTCCCGCAAAAGAAGCCTGCCGCGGTGCAGCTGGCCTGTGCCGCGCGCGAGCAGAGAAGGAGCCGATACGACGCGCGCCGCGCAAACCGGCTAGGATTCGGAAACGACGGCACGGCGCCGTCGCAAGGGATGCCGGCGGATCGCGTTGCGGATGAAGGCAAAGGCCACTTCAATCGACATTGCCCACCTGGCCGGGGTATCCCAGGCCACGGTGTCGCGTGCGCTGCGTGGCAGCCCGCTGGTCAATGAGGAAACCCGGCGGCGCATCCAGGCCGCCGCCGACCAGCTCAACTACAAGGTCGACAAGAACGCGTCCAACCTGCGCAAGATGCACACCGGCACGCTGGCGCTGCTGTTCTTCGAGGACCCCACCGCCGACGAGTCCCACATCAACCCGTTCTTCCTGTCGATGCTGGGCTCGATCACCCGCGCCTGTGCCCTGCAGGGTTACGACCTGCTGATCTCGTTCCAGCAGTTCTCGCACGACTGGCACGCCGACTTCGCCGACAGCAAGAAGGCCGACGGGCTGATCCTGCTGGGCTACGGCGATTACCTGGCCTATACCGACAAGCTCGAAAAACTGGTCGACCAGGGCACCCGCTTCGTGCGCTGGGGCGCGGTGCTGCCCGACCAGCCCGGCGTGTCGATCGGTTGCGACAATTTCGCCGGCGGCCTGGCGGTGGCCGAGCACCTGCTCGAGCGCGGCTGTCGCCGCATCGCGTTCCTGGGCGATGCCTCCAGCCACTACCCGGAATTCTTCGGCCGTTATCGTGGCTACGTCCAGGCGCTGGAACAGGCCGGCATCGCGATCGATCCGGACCTGCAGCAGAACGCCGAAAGCACCGAGCATTCGGGCTACGAGGCGATGCGCGGACTGATCCTCAACGAAATCGGTTTCGATGCCGTGTTCGCCGCCAGCGACCTGATCGCGATCGGTGCGATGCGCGCATTGAGCGACCACGGCATGCGCGTGCCGCAGGATGTCGCGCTGGCCGGCTTCGACGACATCCCCATGGCCAGCTTCATCAACCCGCCGCTGACCACCGTGCTGCAGGACACCCGCCAGGCCGGCGAAGTGCTGGTCGACAGCCTGCTCGGCCTGATCCGGGGCGAGCCGGTGGACAGCGAAGTGCTGCCGGTGAAGCTGATGGTGCGCCGCTCCAGCCTGCGCTGAGAAGGCCGGGTCGGCCGCCGTTGCGGCTGGTGTGGGTGATCCCGTAGTCTGCGGAGGTTGTCCGGGTTCCTCCGCACGACAGGATCGAGAGCGCCATGGATCGCACCACGTCCGAGCTGGAATTTCACCAGGTGTTCGAGCGCATCACCGATGCGTACGTGGCGCTGGATCGGGACTGGCGCTACATCTACCTCAATGCGAAGGCCTGCGAGTTGTTCGGCCGTCGGGTGGAAGACCTGATCGGCCGGCACATCTGGACCGAATTCCCCGAAGGCGAGGGCCAGCCGTTCCAGCGCGCCTACGAACAGGCGATGGCCGACCAGCAGCCACGGCAGATCGAGGCGTGGTATCCGCCGTACCAGCGCTGGTTCGAGAACCGCATCTATCCGTCGGCGGAAGGCCTGACCATCTACTTCCTCGACATCAGCGAACGCAAACGGGCCGAACAGGAATTGCTGCAGCACCAGCGCATGCTCTCGCAGGCGCAGCAGGTGGCGCACGTCGGCAGCTGGGAATGGGACATCGCGGAAAACCGGGTGACCTGGTCGGCGGAGCTGTATCGCATCTATGGGGTGACGCCGGCGCAGCACGCCGCCACGTTCGAGTCCTACCTGGCGCTGGTGCATCCGCAGGATCGCGAGCGCGTGCAGCAGACGATCGCCCAGGCCGTGACCGGAACGCAGCCGTTCGAGTTCGAGGAACGCATCGTGCGCCCGGACGGCGCGGTACGCACCCTGCTCAGTCGCGGCATGGTCGAGGTCGACGCCGCCGGTCGCGCGGTGCGCCTGATGGGCGCCTGCCAGGACATCAGCGAGCGCAAGCGTGCCGAACAACTGGAAGCCGGCCAGCACGAAATCCTGGCCGGCATTGCGGCGCAGCGTCCGCTGGCGCAAAGCCTGGCGCAGATCGCCCACCTGCACGAGGCGATGAACCCCGGCGCGCTGTGCTCACTGCTGCTACTCGACGAAAGCGGGCAGCACGTGCTGCACGGCGCCGCGCCGAGTCTGCCGGAGGCCTACAGTCGCGCCCTGCATGGCCTGGCCATCGGCGAAGCGCAGGGTTCCTGCGGTACCGCTGCGTGGCGACGCGAGCGCGTGGTGGTGGCCGACATCGCCAGCCATCCGTACTGGGCCAACTACAAGTCGCTGGCGCTGGCGCACGGCCTCAAGGCGTGCTGGTCCACGCCGGTGCTGGGCAGTGGCGGCAAGGTGCTGGGCACCTTCGCGGTGTATTTCCGCGAACTGCACGAGCCACGTCCGGAAGAGCTGTACAGCATCGACCGCATGTTGCCGCTCACCGGCGTGGCGATCGAAAGCGAGCAGCTCATCCGCCGCCTGCGCGAGCGTGACCGCTTCTTCGAGATGTCGCTGGAAATCTTCTGCATCATCGATCCGGCCGCACAGCGGCTGGTGCAGTTCAACCCCTCGTTGCCGCGCGTGACCGGCTACTCCGCCGACGAATTGAAGTCGCGCAGCTACCGCGAATTCCTGCGCGTGGAAAGCGACGTGTTCGACGTCGACCCGATGCAGCAATTCGATGCGGCCGGCCAGCGCATGCATGATTTCGTCAGCCGCTGCATCTGCCGCGACGGCAGCGAACGGCAACTGGAGTGGGTGTCGTTCGTGGCGCCCGACGGGCTGGTCTATGCCGTGGCGCGCGACATCACCGAGCGGCGGCGGGTCGAGGCCGAACTGGCTTACGCGTCCAGCCACGACCCGGTCACCGGCCTGCAGCATCACCTGTTGCTGGAACATGCGCTGTCGGAAATCCTGTGCTATCCGAACGTGCCGGCGTCGGTGCTGGTGGTGGGCCTGGACCGCTTCCAGCTGGTCAATGCCTCGGTCGGTCATCCCACCGGCGATGACGTGTTGCTGCGCCTCGCCACCCGGTTGCAGACGGCGCTGGGCGGGCGCGGCCGGATCGCCCGTTTCGCCGGCGATGAATTCATGGTGACGGTGGCCGGGATGCCTCCCGCCGCGGTGCTGGAGCTGGCCGAGGCGCTGCGGGCGGTGGTGGCCGAGCCGATCGAAGGTGAGGATTACCGGCTGCTGCTGACCGCCAGCGTGGGCGTCAGTCATTCGTCCGCGCATGGCACCGATGCGAGGAACCTGCTGCGCCGCGCCGAGGCGGCGATGAGCCAGGCCAAGCAGGAAGGGCGCGACCGCGTCTGCGAATTTTCGCTGGCCCAGATGCAGGAGCTGGAAGACCGCCTGCTGCTGGGCAACCATCTGCGCGATGCGATCCGGCTGGGCGAACTGGAGCTGCACTACCAGCCGCAGCATGCTGCCGCCGACCTGCGGTTGACCGGTTTCGAGGCGCTGCTGCGCTGGAACTGCCGCCAGCTCGGGCAGGTTTCACCGGCCCGCTTCATCCCGATTGCCGAAGCGCTCGGCCTGATGCACGAGATCGGCGGCTGGGTGCTCGACGTGGCCTGCCGGCAGGTACGCGAATGGCTTGACCTGGGCTATCGCGACTTCACCGTCGCGGTGAACGTCTCGGCCCAGCAACTGCAGCGGCCCGGGCTGCTGGCCCAGGTGGCCGCATCGCTGCAGCGTCATGCCGTGCCGCCGGCGATGCTGGACATCGAGATCACCGAAAGCTCGCTGATGGAAAACGTGGGACGGGTGCAGCGCGCCCTGGCCGAGCTGAAGGCGCTGGGCATCAAGCTGTCGCTGGATGATTTCGGCACCGGCTATTCCAGCCTGGCCTATCTCAAGCAATTCCCGATCGACAAGCTGAAGATCGACCAGATCTTCGTGCGCGACCTGCCGCAGGACGCCGCGGATGCAGCGATCGTGCGCACCATCATCGCGGTGGCGCACGAGCTGCACATGGGCGTCGCAGCCGAAGGCGTGGCGACCGCGGAACAGGCGCAGTTCCTCGTCGGCGCCGGTTGCGACGAATTGCAGGGCCACCATCTCGGTCACGCCCTGAGCGCCAGCGAGGCGGCGCTGCGCCTGGATCGCGCCCGCGGCTAGCGGTTTTCCGCGGACACCGGCAATCCCAGGATCAGCCGCTTGGCCAGGCGCGGCTGGCGCAGTTGCTCCAGCCACCAGCTCAGCGCGCGACCTTCATGATCGCTGCGCCAGGCGACGTAGAGCGTATTCGGCTCGCGCGGCTCGCTCATGGCCTTCTCGATCAGCTGGCCGCTCCGCAGCAGGGCGCTGGCGCGATGTCGCGGCAGCCAGCCCACGCCCAGGCCATCGCGCTGGGCGAGGATCTTGGCGCGCATGCTGGGCACCGCCAGCGTCGCCTGCCCACCGACGATGCCGTAGGCGCGGCCGACGTTGCGCGAGGAGTCGGCCACCACCACCGAACGATGGGCGCCGACCGCGTCCTGTGACAGCGGCCCGGCGACTTTCGCCAGCGGGTGCCGCGGCGATACGGCGAACACCCAGTCCATCGTGCCCAGCTCGAACCAGCGCAACTTGGGCATCGCCGGCGGCTCGTTGGTGGCGCCCACCACCAAGTCGGCCCGGCCCTCGCGCAAGGCTTCCCAGGTGCCGCCGAGCACCTCGTGGGTCAGGCGCAGGCGCACGCCGGACTGCAGCGCGTCGAACGCGCGGATCACCGGCAGCAGCGTCTCGAACTCCAGGATCTCGTCGGTGACGACGTGCAGCCGGTCTTCCCAGCCGTTGGCCACCTGCTTCACGCGCTGGTTCAGGCGGGCCACGTCCTGTACCAGCCGGCCCGCCTCGCGGGTGAGCAGCTCGCCGGCCGGGGTCAGTTGCAGACGGTAGCGGCGGCGGTCGAACAGCAACGCGTCGAAACGTGTTTCCAGCTGACGCGCCGCATGCGAGACGGTCGAGGGCGCCTTGCCCAGGTGGGCTGCCGCGCGGGACAGGCTGCCGGTGCTGCGGATCGCCTCCAGCAGGGCCAGTTCGTCGTCGGACAACATGTGCAACTCCTTCGAACGAGTTCGTCGAAACGATGGTACGGCAAACGCCACGCCGGCGATCAGGATGGCCCCACTGAAACACCACCCGTCACTGGAGCACCTCATGAACCGTTTCGAAGGCAAGTCCGTACTCGTCACCGGCGGCAGCAGCGGCATCGGCCTGGCCGCCGCCCACGCGTTCGCCGCCGAAGGCGCGCGCGTCATCATCACCGGGCGCGACAGCGCCGCGCTGGCCGAGGCCAGGGCTGCGCTGGGCGGCAACGCCATCGCCCTGCGCAACAACGCCGGCGTGGTCGCCGAGGCAAGGGACCTGGCTGCCGCTCTGGCCAGCCAGCAGATCCGCCTCGACGCGGTGTTCATCAATGCCGGCAGCGCGAAGTTCGCGCCGTTCGCCGACGTCGACGAGGCGCTGTGGGACCAGAGCTTCGGTACCAACGTCAAGGGCGCCTATTTCCAGATCCAGGCCTTGTTGCCGCTGCTCGATGCCGGCGCCTCGATCGTGCTGAACGGTTCGATCAACGCGCACATCGGCATGCCGAATTCGTCGGTCTACGCCGCCAGCAAGGCCGCGCTGATCTCGCTGGCAAAGACGCTCTCGGCCGAACTGCTGCCCCGCGGCGTGCGCGTCAACGTGGTCAGCCCCGGCCCGATCAGCACGCCGCTGTACGGCAAGCTGGGCATGGACGCGGCCACGCTGGAAGCCACCGCCGCCCAGATCCAGGGCCAGGTGCCGCTGGGCCGCTTCGGCACGCCGCAGGAAGTGGCCGCCACCGTGCTGCACCTGTCCGCCGCCGAATCGGCCTTCATCGTCGGCAGCGAAATCATCGTCGACGGTGGCATGAGCCAGCTGTAAGGCGACGCAGCGCGCCCGATCGCGCTATTGATCAAGGTCGGGCACGTTCCTGCAAGACCGGCGGCGATCGGTGCGCGATCGTCGCCTTTCGCTCGTATCCGCCACCCACGCAGGAACTCCATGAACACCTCATTGCAGGACAAGATCGTCCTGGTCACCGGCGGCAGCGCCGGCATCGGCCTGGCCACGGCCAGGGCTTTCATCGACGCCGGTGCGTTCGTCTACGTCACCGGCCGGCGCCAGCCGGAGCTGGATGCGGCGGTCGCCACGCTGGGTCCGCGCGCCGTGGGCCTTCGCGCCGATGCGGTCAGCCTGGACGACATCCGCAAGGTGTTCTCGCGGATCGCCGAGGATCATCGCCGGCTGGACGTGCTGTACGCGAACGCCGGCTTCTACGAGTTCGGCCGGCTCGGCGACATCACCGAGGAACACCTCGACCGCAGCTTCGACACCAATGTGCGCGGGCTGGTGTTCGCGGTGCAGGGCGCGCTCCCGCTGATGCGCGAAGGCGGCTCGGTGATCCTCACCGGCTCGATCGTGGCCACGCGCGGCGCCGAGGCCTTCAGCATCTACGCCGCCAGCAAGGCGGCCGTGCGCTCGCTCGCACGCAGCTGGGCGGTCGAGCTGAAGGATCGCGGCGTACGCGTCAACGTGGTCAGTCCCGGCCCGATCGACACTCCCGGGCTGGGCGGCCTGGCCGGCGAACCGGCCAACCTGGCGCCGCTGAAACAGCACCTGGCCTCGACCGTGCCGATGGCACGCATGGGTCGGCCGGACGAGGTGGCTCACGCCGTGCTGTTCCTGGCCTCGGACCAGGCCAGCTTCATCACCGGTGCCGAGCTGACCGTCGACGGCGGCGCGAGCCAGCTCTGAAACAGCGATGGGGCGCTGCCTTTTTCGTACCACGGGCGACCGGTTCGTGACAGGCGTGCCGGCCATGGCGGGCGATGATCCCTGCCTGTGCGGGATACGTCACAATTATGACTTGACAGAAACAGCCTAGGCAGATAAATTGCGGCCGTCATCGAGGAGACGGTCAATGAAAACCACGCCAGCCAGCATCAAGTCGCAGCTCTCCACGGGCGAGCTCGGCTTCCTGATCACCGGCGTGCGCAACGCGATCTGGAGTTCGATCGAGCGCGAGCTGCAGCCGCTGGACATCACCGCGGCGCAGTTCGTGGTGTTCAACACCATCGCCAAGGGTCGCGGCAGCACCATCGGCGACCTGTGCCGGGTGCTGGGTTACGACTCCGGCGCGATGACCCGGTTGCTGGATCGCATCGAGAAGAAGGGCCTGGTTCGACGCGTGGCCAATCCGGATGACCGGCGCAGCTACCTGATCGAGCTGACCGAGCAAAGCGCGGCGCTGGTGCCGAAGGCGCGGCGCCACGTGCAGGCGGTTTTCGGCGAGCTGCTGCAGGGTTTCGACGAGCGCGAAGCCGTGGCGCTGAAGGCCTCGCTGGAAAAGATCCTGGAAAACGCCGCACGCAGCGGCTGAGGCTTTTGTACCGGCATTTATCTGCCTAGGCTGTTTTATCCCCACCTATCGAGGTTGCCAGGATGGACGCGCACGTTTTCCCCAATCGTCCCCGCGCATGGCCGCTGGCGCTGCTGCTGGCAGGCTCGCTGGCCGGTTGCGCCAGCATGCACGGGCTGCATACGCATGCGACGGCGATCGACCCGGCCCGGGTGGAAGCCAGCCAGAGCCTGGCGGGCAGCAAGCTCTCGGCCGCCGCGTGGCCGCAGGATGCCTGGTGGACCCGCTTCGGCGATCCGCAACTCGACCGCATGATGGACACCGCGCTGAGCGGCCAGCCCGGCCTGCGCATGGCCGAAGCGCGCGTGCGCCAGGCGCAGGCGGTTGCCGGCATCGTTGGTGCCTCGCTGTATCCGCAGGCGAACGCCAGCCTGCGCAGCACCCGCCAGCGCTTCAGCGAGGACGGCACGGTGCCGCCGCCGATCGCCGGCAGTTGGCAGACCATCAACGAGTTGTCGCTCGGGGTGGGCTACGAATTGGACTTCTGGGGCAAGAACCGTGCGGCGGTGGACGCGGCGCTCGATCGTGCGCACGCCGCCGACGTGGACCTTCAGGCGGCGCGGCTGATGCTGACCACGGCGCTGGCGCGCACCTATCTGCGGCTGGATCTGGCCTATGCGCAGCGCGACCTGGCGCAGGACACGCTGCAGCAGCGCGAGCAGACCTTGGCGTTGACCCGCCAGCGCGTCGCCGCGCAGATCGATTCGCAACTGGAACTGACCCAGGCCGAAGCCGCCTTGCCGGCCACGCGCGAGCGCCTCGCCGCGATCGGCGAGTCCATCGCGCTGATCAACAACCAGCTGGCCGCGCTGCAAGGGCAGGGGCCGGATGCCGGTGCGCGCATCGCGCGGCCGCAACTGGCCCAAGTGAGCGAGGTGAGCTTGCCAAGCAACCTGCCGGCCGAGCTGATCGGTCGACGCCCCGACGTGGTCGCCGACCGCTGGCGCGTCGAGGCCGCCAGCCAGGACATCAAGGTCGCCAAGGCGCAGTTCTATCCGAACATCAGCCTCAACGGCCTGGTCGGTTTGCAGAGCCGGGGCTTCGACAACTTCCTGGATGCCGGCAGCCGCGTGCTGGGCATCGGCCCGGCGATCTCGCTGCCGATCTTCGACGGCGGCCGCCTGCGCGGCAACCTCGGCGTGCGCCAGGCCGGCTACGACATGGCGGTGGAGCATTACAACGCCACGGTGATCGCGGCGGTGCACGACGTGGTCGATCAACTGGTTTCGCTGCAGTGGCTGCAGCAGCAGGCGCACGAACAGGACGAAGCGCTGCGGCTTACCGAGCACGCCTACGAACTGGCCCAAGCGCGCTATCGCAGCGGGCTGGCCAATTACCTGCAGGTGTTGTCGGCCGAAGGCCAGGTGCTGGCGCAGAAGCAGCAAGTGCTGCAGTTGCAATCGCGCCAGCGCGAGCTACGGCTGAACCTGATCCGCGCGCTCGGTGGCGGCTATCAGCCTGCCGCCGTGCCCGGCGCCACCTCCGTTGCCCATGTCCAAGCCCCCGGGAGCAAATCATGAACACCGACGCACACACACCGCCCGCTGTCGCCGTGGCGCCGGCGCCATCACCGCGCTCGCGGCTGGGGCAGTGGCTGGCCATCGCCGCCGTGGCGATCGCGGTGATCGGCGCCGCGCTGTGGTGGATGCTCGCCGGCCAGTATCGCGAGGCCACCGAGGACGCCTACGTCAGCGGCAACGTGGTGGCGGTCACCGCGCAGGTCAGCGGCGTGGTCACCGCGATCGGCGCGGACAATACCGACTACGTGAAGGCCGGCGGCAACCTGGTCAAGCTGGACGACACCGATGCCCGGCTGGCGCTTTCGCGCGCCGAGGCGCAGCTGGCGCGCAGCGTGCGCATGGTGCGCGCGCAATACGCCAACGTGGGCCAGACGCGCGCCAACGTGGAGTTGCGCAAGGTCGAGCTGTCCAGGGCGAAGGCCGACCTCACGCGCCGGCGCGAACTGCTCGCCAGCGGCGCGATTTCCGGCGAGGAAGTGAAACACGCCGAGAACGCGGTGCACGCTGCCACCGCGGCGCTGGATGTGGCCACCCAGCAGGTCGCCGGCAGCAGCGCGCTGATCGGCCGCACCACGGTCGCCAGCAACCCCGACGTGCTGGCTGCCGCCTCGCAGGTGCGCGATGCATGGATAGCCGTCTATCGCACCAACGTGCCCGCGCCGGTCACCGGCCTGGTGACCAAGCGCAACGTGCAGCTCGGCCAGAAGATCAACCCGGGCGTGTCGCTGATGTCGGTGGTGCCGCTGGATCACCTGTGGGTGGATGCGAACTTCAAGGAATCCCAGCTGCGGCACATCCGCATCGGCCAGAAGGTGGACCTGGTGGCCGACGTCTACGGCGACGACGTGGTCTACCACGGCACCGTGATCGGCCAGGACGCCGGCACCGGCAGCGCGTTCTCGCTGCTGCCGGCGCAGAACGCCACCGGCAACTGGATCAAGGTGGTGCAGCGCGTGCCGATCCGCATCGCGCTGGACCCGCAGCAGGTGGCGCAGCACCCGCTGCAACTCGGCCTGTCGATGAAGGTCACGGTGGCCACGCGCCAGCGCGAAGGCAGCCGCCTGGTGACGGCTGGCGCACCGGAGCACGGCTACCGCACCGACGTGTTCGCCCGCCAACTGGCCAGCGCCGATGCGGTGGTCGACAAGATCATCGCAGCCAACCAGTAGCCCCGCGCCGGAGACCATCGTCATGAGCTCACGCAGGCGGGAATGGCTGGTATGCGCCACGATCTTCGTGCTGACCGCGATCGAGTTCCTGCAATTGAGCATGGTCGCCTTCGGCGCCGGCCCGATCATGGGCGAGGTGAGCATCACGCCGGAGGACTTCAGCCTGATCGCGGCGGTCTACGCCAGCGTGGCGATCCTGGTGATCTCGATGCAGCGCTGGTGGGTGACCCATCTCGGCGGACGGCTGTTCATCCAGTGCGCCACGGCGGTGTCGTTGCTCGGCGCGGTGCTGTGCGCGAGCAGCCATGATTTTGCCTCGTTCCTGCTGGGGCGCTTCGTGATGGCGCTGGGCGGCGGCGTATTGTTTACGTCGGCGCGCATGATCATCCATAACCGACTGGCCGGACCCAAGCGGTTCTACGGCATCAAGTCGCTGGCCTATGCGCTGGCGCTGTCCATCGCCGCCGGGCCGTGGCTGGCGGCGCAGATGGTGTCCGCCGATACGTGGTCGGCGATGTTCTGGCTGCTGGTGGTGCTCGACGTGGTGGCCTTCGTGCTCGCCAGCTTCAGCCTCGACAACAGCCTGCGCGGCTACGAGCAAGGACGCAGCGACTGGAATCCGTGGCAACAGGTGCTGCTGGCCGGCGGCAGTTTCGGGCTGCTGTATTCGCTGCAGCGCTTCTACTACGACTTCTATGGTGACGCGCTGTTCGTGATCGGCGTGCTGGCCGCGGCGCTGCTCGCCTTGGTTGTCTACGCCCATCACCAGCGTCGGCACCGGCAGCCCCTGCTGCACCTGGGGCCGATGCTGCATGCGCGCTACATCGCCGGCATCGCGCTGTTCCTGTTCGGCTACCTGATGCTGGGCGCGAACAACTATGTCATCCCGGTGATGCTGCAGCGGACGCTTGGCTATTCGTGGGCAACCGTGGGCGACTTCGAGGCCGTCGGCGCCCTGGCAGCGGCGGCCACCTTCACCGTGGTGTCGAAGCTGTTGCCCCGGCACCCCGCGCCGCGCAAGTTCTGGATCACCGGCTTCGTCGCGCTCGGCCTGTTCGGCATCATGCTGGCGCGCTTCGATCCGGCAGCCAACCCGTGGCTGCACGTGCTGCCCGCGCTGGCCTGTTACAACATCTTCCTGTTGACCGTGTTGCCCATTGCCGCCATGCAGACGTTCCGGCAGATGGAGAGCGACGAGACGCTGTTCTCCAACGCGCAGCAGGTGAAGAACATGCTGGCCCAGGCCGGCATCGCGCTGGGCATCTCGGCCGCCACCCTGGGCCAGCAGTGGCGGGCCACCGTCCACTACAACGTGCTCAACGCGCAGGTGACGCCGGACAACCCGATCTACCAGGCCACCATCCACCACATCCAGGACGCGTTGTCGGCCAGTGTCGGTCCGGCACAGGCCGGCCAGATCGCAGTGGCGCGCGTGGCGCAGATGCTGGGCCAGCAGGCCGCGCTGCTGGCCAATATCGACCATTTCATCCTGATCGCCGTACTCGCCGCGCTGGGCATCGTGGTGACGCTGATGCAGCGCGTGTTCAAGTGAATGCGTCGCCCCATGGCATCGCCAACGATGCGGATGCATTGACGGTGCGCGCACCGCTGGTGCCGCCGGCCAACGCGGGCATGCGCAAACTGCTGCTCGCCGTGGAACGCTTGCACAAGGGCCTGCAGCAGGCCATCGAAGACTTGCTGGCGCCGCACGCGCTGTCCGTGTCCCAGTGGCTGACCCTCTGCGCCGTGGCCGAGGAGGGCGGGCGCACCCTGACCCATCTGGCACGGCAGCTGGATCGCGATGCCGGTTCGCTGTCGCGGGCGGTTTACCTGCTCAGCCAGCGCGGCTTGTTGAGCCCCCTGCGCAATCCGCACGACCGGCGCAGCAGCCGGTTATCGCTCACGCCGGAAGGCCAGCGCATCCACCAGGACGTGGCGCCACGCATCGCGCGGCTGCTGGTCGCGCTGGATGCAACGCAGGCCCGGGCCGGCCACGCGCATGCGTCCGTTTCCCCGGTGTTGGACGACCTCGCCGCGCGGATCGAGCAGTGCAGGCAGCGAACCCCGTAGGCCTGATGGCGCGTCTTTCGACGCCAGGGTCGGCGCATCGTGTGGATGTGACGGGAAAAGCCTAGCGGCGGCGTTTTCGTGCAAGTGGAAGGGTGGCGCGGGTGCTCTGATGCCTCTCGTGCCCCCGTGTTCCAAACTGCCCAAGGGAGAGTCACCATGAAGACTTGCAATACGTCGTCGTTCAAATGGCTGCCGCTGGCTGCAGCACTGATCGCCGGCAGCGCGAACGCCCAGGTGAGCTCGCCACAGCCGCCGCTGAAGTACACGCCCACGCAGATGGTCGAGACGCTGCACGGCGTGTTCGGCGATCACCATGCGCGCGCCATCCATACCAAGGGCATCATGCTGACCGGCCGCTTTACCCCGTCGCCCGAGGCTGCGCGGGTTTCCAGCGCGGTGCATCTGCACGGCGCCAGCGTGCCCATCATCGTGCGCTTCTCGAATTTCGTCGGCGTGCCGGATGCGCCGGACAACGACCCGATGTCGTCGCCGCGCGGCATGGCCATCCGCTTCACCCTGCCTGATGGCAGCAGCACCGACATCGTGTCGCACTCGTTCAACGGCTTTCCCAGCCAGAACGCCGACCAGTTCCGCGAGCTGCTGCAGGCCATCGCCGCCAGCGGTCCCGACGCCGCCAAGCCGACCGCTTTGGACGGCTATCTGGCCACGCATCCGGCGGCAAAACATTTCCTGACCGTGGCCAAGCCCGCGCCGGTCAGTTACGCCACGCTGCCGTACTACGGCGTCAACACCTTCAAGTTCATCAATGCGCGCGGCAAGGTCACCTACGGTCGCTACCAGATCGTCCCGCTGGCGCCGGCGCAGTACCTGAGCGATGCGCAGGCGAAAGCCGCCGCGCCGGAATATCTGTCGAAGGAAATCGGCGAGAGGGTGGCGCAAGGCCCCCTGCGGTTCCGCCTGATGCTCCAGGTTGCCGGCAAAAACGATCACATCGACGACCCGTCCATCGCCTGGCCGGACGCGCGGCCGCAGGTCGAGCTGGGCGTCATCGCCATCGATCACCTGGTGCCGGACAGCGTGGCGGCGGAAAAGAAAATCGTGTTCATGCCGAACAGCCTGCCCAAGGGCATCGAGGTGGAGGACCAGATGGTCAACTTCCGTTCGGCCGCCTACGGCGTGTCGTTCAGCGCGCGGCAGTAAGACCCACCACGGTCACCCAATCTCGGAGCACCGCCATGTCCTTCGCCCTGGTACCCGGCAATACGTTGATCACCGCTACGCCCGAGGAGGGCCGGCAGCTCGCCTTCAAGCTGGCCCGGCTGGCCATCAAGGCAACCCAGCCCGACGACGCGATCCGTGGCCGCTTGCGTGACGTCTACGCGACCGACCCGGCGATGCTGATGGCGGCAGGCCATACGGTAGCGGTCGAATTCGCCACGATTGCTGCCGCCAACCACTATTGGCGCGTATCCGCGTGAGCGCGGTGCGCCGCTCCCTGGTCGATCGTTCCCAACCGCCGCAACGTGATGGCCACGGGCTGCCGCACGGCAGCCTGCGCCACGACTGCGTGCTGTACTTTCGCGATCTGGCGGTGGCGACGATCATCTTCGTGCCGTTCTGGAGCCTGCTTCATCTGCTGCGGGTCTCTGGTTCGCACTGAAGCGTGGCCGTGCCACGACCTGCGAAGCCAGTCCCGACACCGATGCAGCCGCAGGCGGGGCGCATCAGCGACGCGCCCCGCCATTATTTGCGGCCGTCAGGCCGGCATCTTGCGGAAGGCGATGGAGAACCGGTTCCAGCCGTTGATTGCCACCACCAGCAAGGTGAGGTCGGTGATCTCCTCGTCGGTGAAATGTGGCTGCACCGCCTGCCACACGTCATCAGGCACGTGGTCACTGCTGACCAGGGTCAGCGATTCGGTCCAGGCCAGCGCGGCGCGTTCGCGCTCGCTGAAGAACGGCGTTTCGCGCCAGGCGCTGATCGTGGCGAGGCGCCGATCGTCCTCGCCACCCTTGCGCGCGTCCGCCGTGTGCATGTCCATGCAGTACGCGCAGCCGTTGATCTGCGAAGCGCGCAGGCGCACCAGTTCGACCAGCCCCTTTTCCAGGGAGGATTTTCCGACGCGCTGTTCCAGGCCGATCATGGCCTTGATCGCTTCCGGGCTGGACTTGTAGAAATCGAGACGCTGGTTCATGGCGAACCCCATGGCAGTTGATGGAACGGACAACTCTAGGGCGCCGCGAACAAGCTGGATTGAACATTCTCGCCCTGCATTGCGCATTCGCGATCGACAGGCGATCGAGGCCAACGAGCGACAAAGAGTCAACAACGCGCAAAAACGGACAATCCGCCACCGCCGGGTCTGACTATCGTCGAGTCCGTCATCAGCGAAGAGGGCGACGGGATGGGCGCGATACCTTCGATCCAGCGGTCGGCAAAGCGGTCACTGCAGGCCATGCTTGTGGCGGCGTACCACGTCGACCCCTCCGACCAGCTGATTGCGCCAGTGGGTGCGGAAAGCTACAGCACCGTGTTCAGCCTGATTCCCGCCGCACTGGCCGTGCTGCGCGTGGCCGCCGAGATCGAGCCGGACCCGGCCGACGTGATGCACTGGTACCGGCAAACCCGGATTGCCGAGCTCGGCTACCTCACCGCGGCGGAGCTGGTCTCGCTCGGGCGTACCGAAACGGTGATCGCCTTCCTGAGTTCGATACGCGACGGCCAGCGCGGCTGACGGCCGTCGCGCGTCGCGCCGTTCCACCGAGAACTTTCCAGCGAGCATCCCATGCGCAAATCAACCATGAACTTCAGTGAAGTCGCCCGCGAGATCGCGCGGATCAATTCGCAGCGGGACCAGATCGTGCTGGACGCGTTCTCCACCCTGGAATGCCGGCATGCCACGCTGGCCCAAACGCTGCTGGACAACGTGGGCAACCGTCAGCGCGCGGCCTACTGGATGTGCACGCATCAGAAGGCGTTCGAGGGTCGCACCGCCTACGAAGTGCTGGCGGACGGCGACGAGGACCAGGTCTGGGAGCGCATACCCGGCAACCCGGAGGGCGAGCCGATGAATCGCCTCGAGCGGTCGCGCATGGCGTACTGAAGCCATGGCGCAGGCATGTGCGGCGAAAAGGCAGAGGGACGTCCATACGTCTGAACCGGCGGCGCATGCAGGGTAGGTGAGATCTACCCAAACGAGGGCATCACCACGCCAGCTTCCTGCCTACGATCATTCCCGACCCTCGCGCCAACGCGAGCTGCGGACACCTCGTCCGGGGACGGCAGACATGCTGCAGGGAATTTTCGGCGAGCGCCTGGGACGCTCGTTCGATCTGGGCGATCCGCCCACGGTGCTGAGCTCCACGTCGGGTGGCCAGGCCCTGGCCGCCACCGAAATCCGCTTCGATCCTTCCGCTGAAGGCTTCCGTGCGCCGCTGGGCAACGACGACGGCTACCTGGTGGGCCTGCAGTTTCGCGCGCTGCGCCGGCACGAGCTGTGGCTGGACGGCGCGCCGGTGCCGGTGCAGCCGTTCGAGCGCGGCTGCAGCTGCATCTACGACCTGAAACGCGATCCCGTCGCGTGGCTGGGCGAGCCGGTGCATTCGCTGAATTTCTACGTGCCATGCCAGGCGCTCGCGGAACTGGCCGACGAGCTGGGCCAGTCCGCCTGCAACGAGCTTCGCCAGGAGCCGGGCCGCTTCGTCGACGACCGCGTGATCGACTGCCTGGGCCAGTGCCTGCTGCCCGCCCTGCACGGCACGCAACGCGGCAACCAGCTGTTCGTCGACTACGTACTGCTGGCAGTGCGCCACCACCTGGCGTCCAGCTATGGCGGCATGCGCACCGTCAGCCAGACCATCCAGGGCGGGCTGGCGGCATGGCAACAGCGCAAGGCCAAGGAACTGATGCGCGCCAATCTGGTCAGCGGCATCGCGCTGGAAGAGCTTGCCCAGGCCTGCCGGTTGTCCACCAGCGCCTTCGTGCGCGCCTTCCGGAAAAGCGTGGGCATGCCGCCGCACCAGTGGCTGCTGCAACGGCGCATCGACCGCGCCATGGAATTGATGCGCGACCGCTCGCTGCAACTGGCCGACGTGGCGTTGTCGTCCGGCTTTGCCGACCAGAGCCACTTCACCCGCAGCTTCGGTCGCAGGGTAGGGCGAAGCCCCGGGGCATGGCGCCGCGATTGCGCGGCCTGACAAGCGCAAGCGGGCTCAGGAATCCATGAACCCGCGGCGGATCGCAATGGTCACCGCGTGCGTCCGGTCCTCGGCATTGAGCTTGGCCATCAGGCTCTTCATGCGCGCCTTGACCGTGTCCTCGGAAATGCTGAGCGCCTCGGCCACCTCGCGGTTGCTCTTGCCCTCGGCCACCAGCCGCAACACGCTCAATTCGCGCAGCGTCAGCGATTCCGAACCCAGGTGATTGGCGATGTTCTGCGCCGCTTCCGCCGCCACCACGTGGCGCCCCGCCGCGGCCGCCCGCACCGCGCGCAGAATCTCGTCGCGGCAGGCGGATTTCAGCAGATAGGAAATCGCGCCCAGCTTCATCGCGCGGGTCACGCGTGCGTCGCCGGGGAAGGTGGTCAGCACCACCATCACCGCCTGCGGATAATCCGCCCGAATCGCCTGGATCGCCTCCAGCCCGTCGACATTCGGCATCTGCAAGTCGATCAGGGTCACGTCCGGCTGCAACGCGCGATAGCGCTCGATCGCCTCGGCCCCATCGGCCGCCTCGCCGACCACCTCCATGTCCGCTTCCTGCGCGATCGCCGCGCGCAAGCCATCGCGCATGACGGGATGATCATCGGTGATCAACACCCGGATGACGCCGTCGCTACTGCCCATGATGACGCCTCGCTCGAAGATGGCACGGCGCCGCACGACGCCCTGCCGGCATCCGTGCCCCGATGGTTTTGCGCACAATATCGGCTGTTGGGTGCTGGGGCTCAATACCCGAATGGGTAGGTGGCTTGGATTCTGCTAAATGTAGTAGTTCTATGCGTGCGGCATATCTCCCATTCCAATGCCTGCAGATCTGCACAAACCGCATGCTCATATCTGTCACACGACTTGAAATTGAAGAAGATACTTGTGGGTATATAAGGTCAATGGGCGTAACCCCTCTGAATTAGATCGAGGCAATCAGTAAACGTGCTATCGATGTAATCGGACTTGGTGATGTAGATACCAGCCTCATCACGCGGCTTGTCCCTTGGATCGCCTTTGAAGGAAAGCCAGTTGAAGCTGGTGGTGATAGCGTATCGACTATCCGACACAAGCACCTTTCGGTGCGTGTTGCCGATGAAAGTAAAGGTGAAGTTCTTAAAGCGCTTTTCTAGATCCTTTAGATCGCGATCGGCTTTGGGGGTGATCGCCAACTTTCCGCCTGCCTTATTCTTACCATCTTCATCGACCAAGCCATATCCTATATACACTTTGATACCATTACGAAGCAGTGTTTCAAGGTTACGCACGAATCGGTCGGTTACTACCTGATGGCGAATCCATGGCGAGATGATCATCAATCGCTCCTTGCTGTTGATCAGTGCATCCTCTAGCAGCCCGGGATGTTCATGACACCTGATGTTCTTTAGCGTTGGGTTAACGACAGGAGTCGGCAAAGTATCCTCGGATTTGACCTCAGTCGATATCCCTCCAGTAAGGTTCTGTAGATGCAAGAGCTGAGACTTCTCGCTTTGTCCAAGCGCTGCCTGATTTACAACCTCTGAAAACTGGTCAGCTAGGACATGCTTGGCTCCGACCTCGTCCATTCCGCCTAGGTCTCGGAATGAATTTTCATGCTCAACCGAGATTCTGTTGTCGAGATAAAATGCTACCTGCGTTTCGTTTCCTGTTTCCGAGCGGAAATAAAGCATGGTACAGGGGACAAATAACATTTCCCTTCGCTCAATTCTGCGTATGGCCAGTAGCTCCTTCGAGTCCTCATTAGGTCGCCGCAGCCTTTCCAGCGCCGCGTCGATATCTTCGAGTAAAACGTCTTCAATTTCAGGCCGCTTCGCCCCGCACAGGGGGACTTCCATTTTTCCTTCGCTTCTGACTTCCTTTGCCTTCCACAGCAACCCTGACTGGTGGAATACCACCCGTTTCAGGAAAGGATCGAACATCAACTTGATGATTCGTTCTTCGGGAACAGACATGTGCGCGAGATCGACGGCAGCTCTTCCTTTCAAGGTTAAGCTGGCCGTTGCTTCACCATCGCTGGCGCCCATGTAGTTGATGAGTTCCTGCGAGTTGAGACTTGCTAGTACCGTGGTAAGCACTACGTCTTCAAGCCCAAGGAACTCCCGAATTTCCGAGGTCCGACCTAATCCAGCATCGATGGCGCGCAAGCATCCCTCTTCGATCGGATTGATGGGCTTTTTTTCCAAGGTCAGCACCTTGACCGTCAACTGATAGACGGGCAACGCAGCATCTTTGAAGTGAGCCAACTTGAACCCGGGGCGGGAAACTTGCTCGATATCGAAGTCAAGCCCGGCACTCATTGCTGCACCTCCTCGATCAGGCACGAGTCGGGGTGGCGTTGCATGTAGTCAATGACGTCTTTTAGCGGGTTCTTGTCACTCGCGGTCTGCATGCAATACGAATGGTCGCCAACTATCACCAAACGCTCCTTGGCACGCGATAGCGCCACGTTGATGCGCTCCAGTTCCTTCAGGAAGCCGAGACCCTTAACGTCCGAACGCGTAACCGAGAAAATGGCCACATCAGCCTCCCTGCCCTGGAAGGCATCGACGACGTTGACGAAAATTCGCGAGAAACTGCTCCACCTATGCTTGCTGGTATCGATGGCCATCTGCAAACGACGCCTTTGCTCGCCGTAACCCGTTAGAACGGCAATCGAGCGCTGTTGCCCTTTCCACTTTCCATGCTGGATATCAAAATCCATCCTGGTCAGGATGCGCTCGATGATCTTCACTTCGAGTTCGTTGTAGTGAGATGTGCCGACCGTTCTCGAGGATCTGTTCGTGGCGCGACTCGTGGATTTCCAAATCACCGGTTTCGGTAAAGTCGAGGCTAATGCGGGATCTGGCGTACGAGGGAAGCTTTTCAGCTGACGATCATAGAAGCATTCGGAAATCATGTCGCCGATTTCCGGAAGCATACGATGCTGGGATTTCAGTACCTTATGCAGCTCATCTGGCAAATGCTCGGTTAGATGCTTGAACAGCGTGGTCTGCTGATCGGCGGCGGATAGGCCATACTGCTTCAACAGTCCGCTGGACTTTAGCTCGGGATCTTGAAATGGGGACAATTGCTTGTTGTCGCCGACGAGGACCGTCCTTCGCGCTCTGGACATAGGTACGAGCACTTCCGTCGGAGTGGCAATCGATGCCTCGTCAACAATACATAGGTCGTAAGTAATCTCATTGCGGCCAGGAACACCCATCACGCCAAGGCAAGTTCCTGCAACGATGTTCGATGATGCAATGAGAGCAGCTCGGAACTCCCGCCCTCGGCCAAACCTAGTTTCCCAATCCACATGCGCCGCAATCATCATTCGAAGTTGCTTTCCTTCCGGAGTCTGGGGCGCGTAGTTATCAGCCCATGAGCGCAATTGGTCGGCGCCGCTCTCGGCAAGCTCCTGGATGACATCCTTGTCGGACTCGTACTTCCTGAATTCAGCAACCGACTCTTTGATGGCTCGCTCCAGGGATGCTTGCTCACCGACTAGTCCTCCGAGCTGGTCATCAAGCCCATCCCGCAGCTCCGGCTCCATGGATTCACGCTCTTCAGGGTCGAGGCTGCGGATCTGGCTGATTTCGACTTCGACCCTCTCAAGACGTTCCTTTAACCCGGCATGGGTACCAATTGCCATGGCCATACGCGTACTGGGTATCTCAACGCCATGATCACCGGCCCACTTCTCGATAAATGCCCTGCCACGTTCCACCGCTTCCTTGCGCATAAGTGGCAGCTTTCTATCCACGAGAAGCGCCTTGGAGGATGCTGCGATACGCTCATCATCCTCATGGCCGATTCGAACGGCACGAATCTGGCTACCTCCCTCCTTTGCGATGCGTTCCAGGGAATTGTCCAACGCCACGTGGGTTTGCGATGTCAGTAGAATCCGGGATGTAGGATTGACCTGTAGGGTTTGGAGGACTAGTTCCGTGATGAACGTGGTCTTGCCCGTACCTGGCGGCCCCTCCACGACCATCAATGATGGACTGGCTACAGCCACTCTGACTGCTTCCTGCTTATCTTCATCTATCTGAGATTGAACGAACTCAACCTCTTCGATTCTGGGTATCACAACCGTCGAGGGATCCATGATGTACTCCCCCAAGCTAGGATCGACGGCGCGGCCATACCTTACGGCATCAACCGCCACCTTTTGCTTGTCCAGTGCCGCGTCTGCCTTGGTTGTGTCGACAGCGAACATCCCCCTTTCCGAGATCGCAGATACGTCGATCCGGTTCCGATCGCTAGGCTGAACATGCACGATCTGGTTGGCGATGCCAACTACAGTTCCAAGGAACGTCCCATCGGGAACGTCTACCTTGATATCCTTGTCTTCAAGCACGGATACGTCTTGTCCATCTCGGGCCTTGAAAGCCACAAGACCGCCCAAGAAATCGATCTTGTCGTAGATAAATGATCTCTTTCGTGAGTTCTCAAGTTCAGTCTTAGCTGTCAGCAGATCCAACCAGGCCCTAAACATCTGCTGCCGAGCCTGCTCGATCCGGCGCAACTTCTGCTCGGTCGAGAATTCATTCAGCCGCTCACGAATCAAAGCGATAGTCCGAATAGATTCGGGCTTCGCCAAGCCGCCGAAAGAAAATTCACAATTCATCGGCATCGCGTTCTCGCGATCCCTTTCCATATCACTGACGGGGATCTCGTGAGCCGCAATCAGCTTCAAGCTGCTGGGCACCTCGTCATCCGCCACTGCGATATATCCATATCGCTCTCCAAGCATGCGGAGTGCCCTCTCTTCGTTGGGCTGGACTCCCTCTTTTGCCCTTGCATACTCACAACGTGCTTCATTCAAGTCCGCAAGAACATATCGGTTTATGGCGTCAACACCACTCATGCAAATGTCGTAGGAAATGACGTCTCTAACCTTCTTTGTCAGGTCAATGTAGATTGACCCATGCTTGGCCAGATCCGCTTTCGGCTGCGCTCGATCCAGTTCGGCGAGCAGGACAACTGCATTGATCTGCCTTTCGGATGGGTTATCTAGGGCAAGGCCCTTTCGGAGGATTCGTCGAATAGACTCATCGACATTAATAGTATCCAATGTCCTATGGAGATTAACATGCGACTTCGGTAACTCATTGCTCAACATGGCAATGCTTAGCGCGGAAAAACCGAACACGTCGCGCGAATAGCTATAGTTTCCATCATCCTGTTCGGGTGGAGCGAAGGGGACGGACGCAAAATGCGAAAGCGTTACGCCGGGGTCTATGAAGTTTCTAAGTTTAGAGATGCCAAAGTCGCAGACCCGAACGATCCCATCATCCCCCACCAAAATGTTCGATGGCTTGATGTCTCGGTGGACAATCGATTTTCCATGCGCAAATGCGAGCGCAGAAAGTATAGGGCGCCCAATCTGGACGAAATACGTCGGCCAGTCTTCAAAGTGACCTTCCTGCCGAATTGTTTCCAGGTCCTTGGGAACCCATTCCATGACGATGAAATGCTCACCGGTATCCGTTTCGAGTCCGGAATCCAAGATCTTCACGATGTTCTCGTGCGTCAGTGCGGAAAGGGCCTTCGCTTCACGACGAAAGGACTCTTTAACCACGTCGTCCACACCACTTGAGCTACGGAAAACCTTGATGGCTACACGTTTTCCGCTTTCAATCTCCAACGCCTGGTAGACATTGGCTATCCCCCCCGAACGCGGTGCTCCAGCCGTCACGTAGCGATTGTTGGCAAACATGCGCGGCGCAGTTTGCGGTTTCAAGGTCAACGTTTCACGTCCATCAGTCATCTTATCCCCTTACCCCGCTCGTACTGCTGATAGAGCTGATGAGCGCGTTCGCTTAAAGAAAGTATGCGGCCGATTATTGATGGCCGGGTCCCTAGATCCGGTTATACGACTCATCCTTGGCATACCGGATGGTGGCTAACCCCTTGAAGCCCCTTGAGCTTAGGGTGGCCGGGTCCAACTAACAAGCTAACCTCCAGCTTTATCCTGCTTGGCGGCGTAGACGCAGTGCGCTCCAGCTCATGTCCGCTTCGGGTCAGATTCCGCCGGTCGACGACTTAGGTCTGTAACAGATCATCACTCGGCCGTGTCATGCATTCGATCCAGTGTGTGCGGGGCTGGCTGCAGAGGGGCCGCACGCAGCCAAACCAGCCTGCAAAACATCAAGAAAGTACAAGCCGCGCCCGACCAAGCGCAGGATATGATCCCGCCAGGCTGTGCCATCCAAGGGTATTCCCCCGCGGGTGTCGGCAATCCGGAATACTGCTTCCATGCCCTCATTGCTCGCAGCCCGTACCAGCCGCCAACGTCCCCGACGTTTTCGATGCATCGCGCCCATGGTGCTCGCGCTGGTCATGCTCGCGGCTACCTCGCTCCAGGCTTCCACGCCGCCGGAAACGTTGGCGAGTTTTCAACGCACGTCCTTTGCCAAGTCCGACGGCGCACCGGCCGGGATCAGTGGCATGGCGCAGACGGACGACGGGTTCCTGTGGATGTCGGGAACCAAGGGTCTGACCCGTTTCGACGGGGTGCAATTCACGCCGTTCAAGCCGGCACCGGGCGAGCATTTCCTGGAGGCGCAGTTGGGAATGCTGTTTCCGGCCGAAGGGGGCGGCTTGTGGATACAGAACGACAATGCGGGTCCCACCCTGCTGAAGAACGGCCACTTGACCCATTTCGGACTCGGCCAGGGGTATGTCGGAGCGGGGGTGACTCCTTTTCCCTTCTTCAGTGATCCACTCGGTGCGGTGTGGTCGGTGTCCAACAAGGCGGTCATGTATTTCAAGGACGATGCCTGGCACGTTGTCGCGCCGACGGTCCTGTCGGGGGACGGCTTCGGCAAGGGTGCGTTCGATGCGGACGGCAACTTGTGGTTGACCACCGGTGGCCCCGGTCTGCTGGTGAAGCCCAAGGGTTCCGCCAAACCGCCCATGCGATTGCCAGACATAGGAGGGTTCGACGGCAACGTCTTTGCGGGGCCTGCAGGCTTGCTCTATCTCGCGGACCGTCAGAATGGGATCGCCATCTATCGGCGCAGCGGCATCGCGCTCACCGAGATGACGGCGCCGATTCCCCTGCCGATCATCGCCGTCCTGCCTTCGCGCACGGGTGCGTTGTGGCTGATATCGAACAAGTACGTGGTTTCCCATGTGTCGCCGGAAGCGATCGCGGCGGCCGGGAAAAGCCATTCCGTACCGCCGTTGGAGGAAGTGCCCCAGCTTGGACGTTCGCCATTGAACATCATCGAGGACCGCGACGGGGACATTTGGACGGGCGGTGAGGGTGGCCTGGACCGCCTGGCCCGCACCGCGTTCCATCCGGTCGGACTGCCCGACGATATCCACGAAGTGTCAGCGTCAATCGACTCGGCCGGCAGCCTCTGGGTGGGCAGTGAAACACATCCGGTATTGCACCTTGCGTCACCCGCCGCACCGTGGAATTCCACCGAGGTGCCCAGCCTTACCCTGGCCACTTACGCCGACAGCGCCGACGGTACGGTCTGGGCGGCCAACAAGCTCGGGATCTGGAAGTTGTCGCCCGGCACGCCACAGCTGGTCGTGAAATATCCATCGTCCGGTCGGGGCGTTCCCTACAGCGTGATCAAGGATAAGGCGGGAACGCTGTTCGTGTCTTCGCCGCACCTGGGAAACGGAGTGCTGGCGTGGGATGGAAAGGCCTGGCATGACGTCCTGAAAAAGCACGCCACCGTGAAGGTCATGGCGGTGGACCGGCAGAACCGGCTGTGGCTGGGAGGCGGTGGGCCCAACCAGCTGATCGGGTTGTCGCACGGCATCGAACAACGGTGGGGCGAGGCGCAGAACCTGCGCGTGGGCACCGTTCGATCGCTCCTGGTCGATGGCGATGTGCTGTGGGTGGGCGGTGACGACGGCGTCCAGTTTTTCGACGGCAAGCGCTTCACCTCGCTGGTGAGCAGGGATGCCGAAGCATTCCAGACGGTCACCGGCCTGGTCAGGGACGCTGCGGGCAATCTCTGGGTACAGACGCTGGATGGTGTCATGCGAATTCCGGCCGCCGACGTGCGCAAGGCGATGGCGCTTCCCGGGTCGCGGGTAACGGCCCGCTTGTTCGATGCCACCGACGGCGTGCCCAGCGTGGTCGATGCAGACCGCATGCTGCCGTCGTTGCGCATGGGTGCGGACGGCCGCATCTGGACCCACACCGCGTCCGGGCTGGCATGGATCGATCCGGCCCGCGTGCCGAAGGCGCCGGCCTTGCCGCCGATCGTCGTCGAATCAGTGAGCACCGGTTCGGCCGTCTATCCGGCATCCGCGAGGGGCGTCGCGCTTACTTCTGCAGAAAATTCCTTTCGCATCACGTACACCACGCCGGCATTGAATCATCCGGAGCGCGTGCACTTTGCCTATCGGCTGGCCGGGTTCAACGACTGGCAGGATGTCGGCACCCGTCGCGAAGCGGTTTTCACCAAGGTGCCCGCGGGGCGCTACCAGTTCGAGGTGCGCGCTGTTCGATCGGGCGATACCGCCTCCGCCGTTCATGCGTCACTCGCTCTGACGCGCGCGCCGGCCTATTACGAGACCTGGTGGTTCCGCGCGCTGGCCGGCTTCCTGCTGGCGTTCGTGCTCTGGTTTGCCTATCGCATGCGCGTGAAGGCATTGGGACGGCAGATGCACATACGCATCGAGGAGCGCGAGCGCATCGCGCGCGATCTGCACGACACCCTGCTGCAGGGCGTGCAGGGTCTGCAGCTGCGACTGCAGACCTGGGCGGCGAGCCCCCGAATCGAGGCGACGCACCGGCAGGAGATGACCGACGTGGCGCTGCGCACGCGCGACATGCTTGTGGATGGCCGCGATCGCATCCTGGCGCTGCGCCGCGTGGACGCGTCGCCGGATCTTGCCGGCGATCTGCGTGCCATCGCGCTGGACTACACCACGCTGTATCGCGCGGGCTTCGTGCTGACCGAGGAAGGCGCGCCGCGGCCGCTGGTCCCCGAGGTGGCGCAGGAAATCCTGGACATCGCGCGCGAGGGCTTGCGCAACGCCTTCGTGCACGCCAATGCCGGCGCGGTCGAGTTGTGCATGCAGTGGCGGCGCGACGGGCTGCATGTTCTCGTGCGCGATGACGGCGACGGTATCGACGAAGCCGTGCTGCGTGACGGTGGCCGCGCCGGGCACTGGGGCTTGCAGGGCATGCGCGAGCGGGCGGAGAGGATCGGTGCGCGCCTGGTGCTGCGTCGTGGTGACGAGGGTGGCACCGAATTGTCGCTGGCGGTGCCGGCGCGCGCGGCGTACGCATCGGCGCGGCTGTGGCGGCGCTTGCGCAGGGTTCGGCAGGCAGGCTCGGATCAAGCGCCGGATTGACCTGACTGCGTTGTCAGCAACAGGCGCATGCGATCAAGCACTTCCTCCGCAGCGAGCGCATCGGCGAAATGGGATAGGCAGTGTCCCTCCGCATCGAGCAGGTAGGCGATCGCGGTGTGTGGCACGCGGTAGCCGTCGGGTTCATCCGGATCGCTGGCGCGCCGGGCAAATATGCGGAAGGCGGCCTTGGCCTGGTCGATCTGCGTGGTGGTGCCGGTCAAGCCCAGGAAAGCCGGGTAGGGTTGCAGGTAGTCGCGCATCACCTCGGGCGTATCGCGTGCGGGGTCCACGCTGATGTAGAGGCCGCGCACCGGCCAGCCTTCGCGGGCCAGTTGGCCGAGCACGCCGGCGTAGCGGGCCAGCGCACGCGGGCAGACCACGCGGCAATGGGTGAAGCCGAACAGCACCAGCGTGGGGCTGCCGCGAAACACCTGCTCGGTCACGGCGCGGTTGAAGTGGTCGATGAGCGAAAACTCACCGCAGCCAGGCATTGTGTTGACCGTGCCTGATTCGAATGGCATTTACTTAAGCCTCGTCATCCCCGCGAAAGCGGGGATCCAGTGACTTTCACGCGGCCAGCAATCTCATGGGTGTGCGCTGCGGTGGCGTCGTGCTCGAAAATCATCCGCATGGTTTGCACCCGCCGACCTGACCAGTGCAGCTCAAGTCCACGATCGATCGGCTGCAACGAAACCGGACCGCTGCAGGTGAGCGTGGATGCGTCGCCACTGGCGACCTGCACGTCGTCCAGCAGCAGGCGCCAGCCGCCGCGTCCACTGATGCGTCCGAGGATGATCCATGCCTCGGAGGACGGTCGGTCCGAACGCGTTTGCACGGCGAACCGCAGCGACTGCGTGGCGCGATCGAAGCGGGCCTGCAGCACATCCACGCCATTGCCGACCGCCACGATGGCCGGCTCGGCGAAATGGCCTTCGCCCCAAGGCGCCTCGTACACACCGCGCAGCCCGTCGCGCACATTGAGCCGCGCATAGGCCAGCAACACGTTGCCGGTCATCGGTTCGACCAGCGTGCGGTAGCCGGCGGCATCCTCGGCCTGGTCGTTGCGCGGATAGTACAGGCCGCCATCGCGCCACCGCGGCGCCATGCGGCGGTCGGCGTGCAGCAGCAATCCGCGCAGGGTTTCCTCATCGCCCATTTCCGAGGCCCAGGCGGCGACCCAGCCGAAGTCGGAATCGTCGTTGAGCACGACGTGGCCCTGCACCGGAGGACGCGGCGCGGACCTGACCGACAGCGTGCCATCGGGCTGGTGCAGCACGAGGTCGGCGAGTTGTTGCGGGTAATGCGCGCGCACGAAATCGCCGTTCCACATGTTCATCAGCGCGCCGCACCACGCGTCCACCCACGGCGCCTGCATCACGTTGGGGCGAACCGCGTGGGTGTCTTCGGCCAGCATCACGTGATAGTGGCCGTTGTCGCCGATGCGGCCGAATTGTTGCCACGCCTGCTCGTAGCCGCGGGTGACTTCGCTGGCCCGGTCGCCACCGGTGAGCAGGTCGTGCATGCGGAAGCCGAGGATGGCCGGCTGGTTGCAGATCTGGAAGATGCAGTTCGGTTCGCAGGCCACGCCGAGGTAGCCGCTTTCGACCATCTTCCAGTAGAGGTGTTCGTTGAGCGTGTTCTGGTCGTACTCGAAACGATGCCCGTCGCCGCCCCAGAAATACGACCAGTGCTCGAAGGTGATGGCGCCGGGTTGCGCGTAGCGGTCATCGTCGAACAGCACGTTGTACAGCAGGGTCAACGACTGCACGTAGGCGCTGTACATGATGTTGTCGCGTAGCACCGGGTTCCATTCTTCGCGGTACTGATCGCTCAGGTGCGCGTTGAAGATGCTGCCGCCGCGGCTGACGTCGCGCCAGTACAGCCAGCTCTCCGGCAGCAGCAGTTTCGCGATCAATCGCTCGAAGATCGGCTTGAACACGCCGGGCGCGGCTGGCAGGCGATGCACATGGGTGATCGCCAGGGCATACGCCATGTACGCCAACTGGAAACGGTAGGCGCCGAAATCATCCTGCCCCGTGCCGATGCCTTTCATCAGCGACCAGTCGTTGGCCGGCTGCAGCGAAAGGTTCTCGACGTGCCGCAGGTGACCGACCTGTTGCGGCGTCAGCGTGTCGGCGAGGCCGATGGCAGCGCGCACAGGCTCAGGCCTCCATCTCCAGCACGGCCTTGATGATCTTGCCCGCGTGCTGGTCGGCCACGGCCTGCTCGATGTCGTGGAACGGATAGAAGCTGATCAGCCGATCGAACGGGAAGCGGCCTTGCAGGTACAGGTCGATCAGCTGCGGAATGAAGACCTCGGAGATGGCGTTGCCTTCGATGTAGCCCTGCACGGATTGGCCGGCCAGCAGGAAGGTCAGCCACGGCAGCTCCAGCGGCTTGCCCGCCGCCGACGGCACGGCCACCAGCGCGACGTGGCCGAGGATCGCCAGTCCGCCGATGGCCGCGCCGATCAGCGCATTCACCCCGGCGGCGTCGACGATGGCGTCCACGCCGCGCGGTGCGATGGCGCGGATCGCCTCGCCCAGGTTGCCCGCCTGGCGGGTGTTGATGACGTGCGTGGCGCCCAGCTCGCGCGCGGTGTCCAGCCGCGCCTCCACCTGGTCGATCGCGATCAGCGTGGCGCAGCCGCAGACCTGCGCCGCCATGATCGCAGCCAGCCCGACCGGACCCATGCCGATCACCGCCATCGTGGAGCCTGCCTTGGGCCGGATACCGTTCATGACCGTACCCGCGCCGGTCTGGATGCCGCAGCCCAGCGGGCCGAGCAGCTTGAGCGGTACGTCCTTGCGCACCTTGATGGTGCTGCGTTGGTTGACCAACGTGTAGTGTGCGAATGAGGACTGACCGAAATAGCCAAGGCGTGCGCGACCACCGTGTTCGCGCTCGGCATGCGGGCCGTGCGGGTCGGCCTGAAAGTTGAGCGCAAAGAACTGATCGCAGTACATCGGCTCGCCGCTGAGGCAATGCGGGCAGGTGCCGTCGAACGCGGGCGCGAGCACCACGTGGTCGCCGGGCGCGACCTTGCTCACGCGGCTGCCGACCTTCTCCACGATGCCGGCGCCCTCGTGGCCGAACACGTTGGGGAAGGGCGCGTCGATCAGGCCGTCCTTGCTGGCCAGGTCGGTGTGGCACAGGCCCACGCCGACGATGCGCACCAGCACCTCGTCATCGCCCGGTTCGGGCAGCTCGATGTGCTCCAACTGGAAGGGTTGCTTCACGGATTCGACGACGGCGGCAAGGGTTTTCATGGGATGCACCTGTGGGGAAGTGGGAAGCGCTCAAGCCGAAGCGAGCACGATCAGCACGGCGCCGACGATCGCCACGGCGTCTTCCAGCAGTGCCGCGGGAAGGTCGTTATGGAAGGCTAGCGCCAGCGCACGCCGCGCACGGTGACCACTCCACGTGCCCAGGCCGGCACCGAGGGCGCCGATGATCAGGCCGGGCCAGAGCGCGCCATGGGTAGCGGTGAGCGTGGCGCCGGCCCATGCGCCGGTGACCAGACGGGTGCCGAACTGCATCGGGATCATCCGGCTGGGCGTTCTCGGCAGCTTGTCGTTGACCAGCTCGCCCAGCGCGGCCAGCACCAGCAGCCATGGCGTGATGGCGTAACCCATGAAGGCCAGCGGCGTGCCTTGCAGCGGCAACCAGCCCATGCGCGCGGCGCAGCTCAACACCGCGACGGGAGTCATTGCGCGCAGGCCGGCGATCACGCCGATCAGCAGCGCCAGGATGTCGATCATCATGATGGAGTTCTCTCGTGAGCAGCGAACGAATCAGCCGTGCAGCCTGATGGCCGTGTGGCCCACCAGTTCGCCCTGGTGGCGCGCGCCTTCCAGCTCGATGGCACTGGGTTGGCGCGAGCCGTCGCCGCCGGCGATGGTGGTGGCGCCGTAGGGCGCGCCGCCGACGATTTCATCCAGCGTCATCTGGCCCTGGTGGCTGTAGGGCAGGCCGACGATGGTCATGCCGAAATGCAGCAGGTTGGCGATGATCGAGAACAGCGTCATCTCCTGGCCGCCATGCTGGGTGGCGGACGAGGCAAACGCCGCGCCCACCTTGCCGTGCAGCGCGCCACGCGCCCACAGGCCGCCGGCCTGGTCGAGAAACGTCGCCATCTGTGCGGACATGCGGCCGAAACGGGTGCCGGTACCGACAACGATGGCGTCGTAATTTTCCAGTTCGGCGATGGTCGCCACCGGGGCCTGCTGGTCCAGTTTGAAATGGGCCTTGCGGGCGGTCTCCTCGGGCACGGTCTCCGGCACGCGACGGATCTCCGCCGTGGCGCCGCTGCGGCGCACGCCTTCGGCGATGGCCTGCGCCATCTGTTCGATGTGGCCGTAGGCCGAGTAGTAGAGAACCAGAACCTTGGCCATGTCGCGTCTCCGTGGGCTGCCGCGAGACATCGCTGCGAGATCAGGCTGATCCGCCTGGCGCTGTCAGGCACCGATTCTGGAGAGGCCGCGCGGCGCGTTCTTGGACGTTCGCGTCGGTGCTTGTTCAATCTCCGCGCAGCGAAATCGACGTGGCAGAACCTGCAAAGGGCAGCACGAACGCAAAAGACCTGCGCCAAGTTGCGGGCTAGTTTCGTGCACGGTGGATACGACAAGCCTGATCTCTTCCGTGGATGTTCCTGCACGCAGGAAGGGGCATTCGACAGGTGAGCATGAAGGTGGCAGGACACCGTTCTGGCTTTCCGGAGCGCCAGCGTTTTGAATCCGAGGAGTATTCGATATGAAAGCAAGCCGCATTCATGCCTTTGGCGGGCCCGAGGCTATCGCCATCGAAGAGATCGCGATGCCCGAACCGGGGCCAGGCGAAGTTCTTGTGCAAGTCCACGCGGCCGGCGTGGGTCCCTGGGACAGCTGGATACGCACGGGAAAAAGCGTGCTGCCGCAGCCGCTGCCCCTGACCCTCGGCTCCGATTTTTCCGGAGTGATCACCGGACTCGGCGAGGGCGTGACCGGCTTTGCGACCGGCGACGAGGTCTATGGCGTCACCAATTCCCGGTTCACCGGCGCGTGTGCCGAGTACGCGGTGGCTTCGGCAGGAATGATTTCCGCCAAGCCGCGTAGTATCACCCATCGGGAAGCGGCGTCGGTTCCGGTGGTTGCCACCACCGCGTGGCAGATGCTTTTCGAGCAGGCGGGCCTGAGCAGCGGCCAATGCGTGCTGGTGCTCGGTGGCGCCGGCAACGTTGGCGGGTACGCGGTCCAGTTCGCACATCGCAAGGGCGTACACGTCGTCGCCACGGGTTTTGCCGACCGGCTCGATGAGCTGCGCCGCCTCGGTGCGGACGAGACGATGGCGGCGGATGCGGCGCAGGCCGACGACCGAAAGGCTTCCTTCGACGCCGTGATCGATACGATCGGCGGCGAATGGCAGGTGAGGTCGATGCAGATGCTGAAGCCCGGGGGCGTCCTGGTCTCCGCCGTGAGCGCTCCGGATGCGGACGCTGCCGAAGCACTCGGTATCCGGGCCCTGTTTTTCCTGGTCAGGGTCAATACGTCCACGCTGGCCGAGATTGCCGCGATCATCGACCACGCCGCGCTGAAGCCTCGCCTTGGCCTGGTGCTGCCGATGGCCGGCATGGTTCGCGCGCACGAGTTTCTGGATGGCATTCGCAAACCGTCACCGCCGGGAAAGATCGTGATCGACGTGCTCGCCACCTCACCTTGAGGGACGTTGGCAGCCATGGCGGTTTGCAACTGCCGGAATGATCAAGTCGCGGCATGAATGGAAAAGAATCCGCGAGCGCCGCAGGCGAACATGCCATTGCCGTGGTCGCCGCCGGAAAGGTTCCGGCGCAGCCCACATTCCGCCCAGGAGAATGCCGATGAACGTTCGCCCGCTGATTCCGCCTTTCATGTTGGCTGCCCTGCTGGCTGCCGGTGCGGCCGCAGGAGCGTCACTGAAACCCGTCGAACACGAGACGGTCACGCCTGCGTTCGCGCACGCCATCCCCAACATTCCGGGCAAGGTGATCACCGCCGCGGTGGTGAATTACAAGCCCGGCGGCAAGTCGATATCGCATCGGCACGGGTCGGCCTTCGTGGTGGCGTATGTGCTCAGCGGTTCGATCCGCAGCCAGCTCGAAGGCGGTGAAGCGAAGGTCTATCACCCCGGCGAAAGCTGGACCGAGGCGCCTGGTGCGCATCACCTGGTCAGCGACAACGCCAGCGCGACCCAGCCGGCCTCGCTACTGGCGATCTTCATCACCGACAGCGGCAACACCAAGCTGGTGACCTACGACACGCCGTGAGGCTTGCAGCACGTGTGAAGTGGCCGATCGCCGGCATGTGTAGGAGCGCACCCTGTGCGCGAGCTCTAGCCCAGCTCCCCCGTACTCCCCCGCCACAGGGTGCGCTCCCAGACATGCCGGCAGTCCAACCCGGTTCGACGCAAGTTCATCGGCGCGTGGTCGTCGGTGCAGATCCATCCGGGCACTCGACGGAATGCCGCTATGCCCGTCGTTGCAGGGCTGCCACGTTCCGCGCTCGAGCCCCGGAGTGGCTGAAGAACCTGGAGCAACCGCGGATCAGGACGATTCGGCGCTGACTTGTCGATGCGCGCCCCAATCACCTGACAGCTCCGTCTCGATCGTGACCGTGGCATTGAACAGGCGCGACAGCGGGCACCGGGCGCGCGCCAGGGCGGCCAGCCTGCGGAAGACGGGCGGGTCGGCATCGGGCACCACGGCGCGCACGCTCAGGTGGACCGAAGTGATGGCGAAACTGGCGAACTGTTGTTCCAGCACCACGGTGGCCGAGGTCTGCAGTTCGGTCGCGGTGAGGCGGGCTTCGGCCAGCACCATCGCCAGCACCATGTTGAAGCAGCCCGCGTGGGCGGCCGCGAGCAGCTCTTCGGGATTGCTGCCGACATGGCGGTCGAAGCGGCTGGCCACGCTGTAGTAGTGGTCGTCCAGCGCGCCACTCTCGGTGGACAAGCTGCCGCGTCCCTCGGGAAAGCCGCCGTACCAGAGGGCCGAGCCGCGTCGTTCGATCTTCATGGCAACCCCGCTGGTCAGAAGTGGTACGACACGCCCATGTTCCAGATCACCGGGTTCAGGGTCAGGTGCGAGGTGGCCGGCAGGTCGCCTGCCGGCGTGGCCGCCAGGCCGCGCGCATCCACGCCGACCCAGATCTTCTTCGCATCGACGAACAGCGCGAAACGTCGGTTGAGGCGATACTCGACGCCCGCCTGCAGCGCCACGCCGGTGCCGTTGTCGACATGCACGTGGCGGATCGCGGCGTCACTGGTCTGGGTGATCAGCGTGTAGTTGACGCCCAGGCCGACATACGGGTGAAAGCGGCTGCGCAGGGAGAGGTGATACTGCAGCGCCAGCACCGCCGGACCGTAGGTGGCTTCGGCCAGCTTGCCGGCGCTTTCCAGCGTGCCGGCGCCGTAGATCTTCGCCGTGGGCGGCGCGCCCAGGGTCAGCGCGACCGCCCAGTTCGGGGTGAGGAAGTAGCCGGTTTCGAAGGCGAAGCCGGTGTTGTGCCTGACGGTAGCGCTGGCGCCGGGAAGCTGCTGGCCGTTGATGGCCACGGTGCCGCTGGCGTGGAAGTCGGCATAGGCCAGGCCGCCGCGAATGAACCAGCTGCCGCCTTCATCGGCGTGGACGGCGCGCACCGCGAAGCATGACGTCAGCGCAGCGGTGCAGAGGAGTGCGTATCGGAAATTATTCATGAGGGTCAGAACGGATACTGTGAGGGGGTGTGCTGGATCGACACCCAGTGTTCGGAAGTGAACGCGTCGATCATCCCCTTGCTGCCGAAACGTCCGATGCCCGAATTCCTGTCGCCGCCGAACGGCAACGCGGGCATGTCGATCGCGGTCACGTCGTTGACGTGGCTCATGCCCGCGCGGATCTGCCGGGCGAACTGTTCACCGCGGTAGGTGTTGCCGGTGAGCACCGCGCTGGTGAGGCCGTAGTCGGTGTCGTTGGCCATGCGCAGTGCATCGGCCTCGTCCGCGGCGCGCAACACCGGGGCGACCGGCCCGAAGATTTCGTTCTGGGCCAGCGCCATGCTCTGGGTGACGCCGGTGAACACGTGCGGGCCGAGCATCAACCGCTCCGGCGCATGGCCCAGTCGCAACTGCGCGCCATCGCTGCGCGCTTGGGTGATCATGCCGGTGATGCGGTCGAGCTGGCGCTGGCTGATGATTGGGCCGATCACTGTGTCGACCTGGTTCGGGTCGCCGACCTTCAGCGCGCTGGCGTAGGCGATGTACGCCTCGACGAACGCGTCGTGCAGGCGGTCCAGCACGATGATGCGATTGGCGGCGATGCACATCTGTCCCTGGTGCAGGAACTTCGCGACGATGGCCGTGTGCACGGCCTGTTCGAGATCGGCGTCGTCCAGCACCACCAGCGGCGCATTGCCACCCAGCTCCAGCATCGCCTTCTTCAGGTTCGACGCCGTCACCGCCATCTGTCCGATATGCCGCCCCACCTTGGTCGATCCGGTGAACGACACCACGCGCGACGCGGGATGCTGCACGAACGTGTCGCCGATCTCGGCCGGGTCGCCCACGATCACGTTGAACAGTCCCGGTGGCAGTCCGGCTTCTTCCAGGATGCGGGCGATCAGCAAGCCGCCGGTCACCGGCGTTTCGGCCGCTGGCTTCACCACCACCGCATTGCCCAGCGCCAGCGCGGGCAGGATGGATCGCGTGCTCAGGTGCAGCGGCCAGTTCCACGGGCTGATCACCGCCACCACGCCGACCGGCCGCCGGTAGATGCGGTTCTCCTTGCCGGGGTAATCGCCGGCAACGATGCGGCCTTCGAGGCGCGTGGGCAGGGTGGACGATTCCAGCATCGCCGCGTGCACCACCCACCACTCGATCTCGGCCTTGCTGCGGGTGCTGCCCGATTCGCGGATCAGCCAGTCGACGATCTCGTCATGCCGCTGCTCCATCACCGCCGCCGCCTTGCGCAGGACGGCCGCGCGCTGCGAGGGCAGCGCCTGTGCCCACGCGTCCTGTGCCTCGGCCGCGCCGCGGAAGGCCTCGTCCACGTCGAGCGCATCGGCCTTGCCGAAGCAGGCGATCACTTCGCCGCTGTACGGGTTGAGCACGTCCAGCGTGGCGCGCGCACGGCCATTGCGCCAGCGGCCGGCGATGAACTGGGCGTCGAAGGCATAAGGCTTCGAGCTGTCGGGTGTGACGGCGGTATCCATGACTGTGTCCTGTCGGGCTGGGAGGGAGCACCAGGCGCGGCACGAACGCGCCGCGAACATGACTGCAGCGTAGGCCGCGAAATCACCAGAGGCTTGATGCTTCCTGCCGCTGTTTGCACGATCGCGCAGCCGCTTTCTGGCGCCTGCGATGCTGCCTCCCCTGCAAGCAGGGGGAGGAGCAAAGCCGCCGTGCTCCCTCCCCCGCGTTTGCGGGGGAGGGTTGGGGTGGGGTTCGCTCTTGATCCGGCGACGGCTAACAGGCGCGGGCAACGGCCTCGAGGATCACCTCGGTGAATTCCCGTGGACGAGAGAGAAACGGCACATGACTTGCGCCGATCTCCCGTACTTCAGCGTGCATGCGCGTAGCCATCCGATGCTGGCTGGCGGGAAGCACGATCCGGTCCTGCGTCGTCACCACGTACCACGCCGGCAGCTCGCGCCATGCCGGCTGATCGATGACCTCCTCCAGCGCATCGCGATGGATCGGCGCATCCACCGCCGCCAGCACATTGGCCTGGATGAGCGGAAGGTCGTGAGCCAGGTAATACGAAAAGCCGGTGCGCTCGAAATGGATGTAGCCGGCCTCGTCGGCGCGGGTGCGCGGCCGTTGCGCCAGCTCCGGGTCGCAGGCGCGCAGCGAGCGTACCGACTCGCCACGATCCGGCGCGAGCCCGGCCACGTAGACCAGCGCAGCCACGTTGCCGGTGGAGGCGGCCTGGGTGATCACGGTGCCGCCCCAGCCGTGTCCCACCAGGATGACCGGACCCGATAGCGCGTCCAGCACACGCCGCACCACCGCCACGTCACCGGCCAGCGATTGCAGCGGGTTGCTCACCGCCAGCACGTCCAGGCCGTGGGCCTGCAAGCGCGACATCGCCTCGTTCCATGACGAGCCGTCGAACCACGCATCGTGGACGAGGATCACCCGCGGCAGCCGATTTTTTTCCGTCGCCGCGATGCGCCCTGCCGCGCGGGAGATCGACATGACCGCTTCCGTTACCCAACCGGACGCCAGCCTGCCAAGGCATCCATGGGGCGCCTTGTACGAATTTGCCGCCGCTGGTGAAATCTTGCGGTGGCCACGCCGCCGTCATCGCGCTGGCGCGCAGCGTCCAGGATTTCTTCCGGCGCTGGCGCGCAGAGGCGATTTGCTGCTGTTGCCGGGAGTGATCATTGGCCCGGGCAGCTTTCACGAGGGCATCCCGATGACCAGTGCAACGATGGCCGCAAATGACGGCATGGTGGACGGCGCCGTGGGCGACGCTTTCCAGAACCGCACGACGCCCCAGCGGCGCGACCGCACCGCGAGGCGGTGGTTGTGCCATGTGTCGGTACGCGTGACGCACTCCTCCCCGTTGTTCGCAGCCGGCTTGCTGGCGACGCTGCAGCAGGTGCCCGGCTATGACGTGGCGCTGGCCGACAAGCCGTCGTCGGCGCAGCGGCTCATCAACGGCGCCGTGCATGTATTGATCACCGATCGCCGCAACGCGCCCGATCATCTGGATGGCAGGGGGCCGACGTCCGCGTACGGCCTGCCGCGCCCGCGGGTGATCCTGCTCACGAACGAGCCGGTGCTGGCCGGGCCGGGGCTGGCGCAGCCCCGGGTCGATGCCTGCCTGTCGATGGACTGCGCCCCCGATGACCTGCTTGCCACGGTGCGCCGGCTCGGCCATGCCGCGCTGGGACCGCTGGTTCTGGAAGAGGCCGAACCCCCCGCGTGCCGGCAGCCGACGCGGGGCGGGCTTGGCCCCAGCGCATTGCGCCGGGTGCGCAGCCACATCGAGGATCACCTCGCCACCGGCGCCGACCTGGTTTCGCTGGCGCGGATCGCCGGCGTGTCCTGCTGCCACTTCTCGCGTGCGTTCAAGCGAAGCATGGGCATGCCGGCGCATCACTACCTCATCACCCGGCGGATCTCCGCCGCCATCGCCCTGATCAGGGATACCGACCGCGCGCTGTCCGACATCTCGCTGGAGGTGGGCTTCGCGGACCAGAGCCATTTTTCCCGCACCTTCGTGCAACTGACCGGCCTGACGCCCGGCGACTTCCGCCACCGCTGCCATTGAGCGGCGGCGTTGCCCGGCAACGCGTCCGCGTATTGCCGGGGGCAGGGCGCAGGCATAGAGTGCCAACGTCTTCCTTGCCGCTTGCCGGCGCGGAGCCTGGCGTGAACCGAGCACCCAGCCGTCGTCTCCCGTGGCCGCTGCACGCGTCGGCGCGCGTCCCGCGCGGGATGGTGCTGCCGTGAGCGCGCCACCCATCGCGGACATCCAGCACTGGTCCACGCGCGACATCGCGGCCGGGCAGCGGCTGGCGTTCTACTCCGATGTGATCAGTTCCGCGCTCGATCCGATGGTGGTGGCTCGCGCCGTCACCGACCCGTTCGACGGCGAGATCACCGCCACCCGGCTGGGCCCGCTGATCCTGGTGCACGGCGTAAGCACCGCGCACGATTGCGTGCGTGGCGCGGAGCATGTGGCGCTCAGCAGCTCGCGCCAGTTCCATCTCATCGTCAACCGCCGATCAGGCTGGAACCTGCGTCATCGCGATTGGGTGCACGTGGGTTGCGGCGATGCGGTGCTGCTGGATTCCCGCCTCGGACACTATCTGAATTTCGCGCAGGCCTTCGACAACGTGCACCTGGTCCTGCCGGAAGCGTGGCTGGGCCAGTGGCTGCCTGATCCGGCGGCGTTCGTGGGAAAACCCATGCCGAACGATGCGGCGTGGGCGCGCGCGCTGACCAGCTTCATCGCGCAGCTCGTGCCGGAAAACCTGCAGCACGGCGCCTTGCCAACCCAGCTGATCGTCGATCACGTCGGTGCCCTGCTGGCGCTGTGCGCCAACCAGCTCAGCGGCGAGATGATGCAGCCGGTGCTGCGGCAACGGCAGCTGCGCGACCTGGTGCAGGACGCCATCGTGCAGCGCTGCACCGAGCAGACCCTGGGAGCGGTGGACGTCGCCCTGGCAGTGGGCATCTCGGTGCGCACGCTGCATCGGACACTCGCCGCGTGCGGGCAGACCTTCGGCGGTTCGCTGATGGCTGCGCGCGTGGCGCTGGCCACGCGCATGCTGGAGTCGCCGCTGATGGCGCGGCTGACCATTTCGGAGATCGGCCGTCGCGCCGGTTTCGCCGACCCGTCGCACTTTGTGCGCGTGTTCCGCCGGCACAGCGGCACCACGCCGGCGCGCCTGCGGCGTGGTCGCATCTAGAACGCGGGCGGGGCCACGCACCAGAACAGGCCTCCGGCCACATCGGCGGCCTCTCGCTTCGTGCCTGGCCTGTCAGCGCGCGGCCGCTGCAGACGGCGCCGGACAGGCACCGATGCTGGCCGTTGCCGCCACTGCGATGCCGCGCAGGTTCATGTTGCGCCGGATCGACTGCTCCGGCGTCATCCAGGCCAGCCCTTGCGCGGCGCAATCGGCGGCGTAGTCGAACAGGGCGAGCATCTGCGTCTGGTTGAAGTCGATGAAGCTGGTCTGCGGGTAATCCACCGGAATGTCGGTGAGATGGAACGTCATGCCCAGCCGGTGCGAGGCCGCGATGTTGTCCACGATCGCCTCGCGCGTCTTGTAGGTGAGTTCGGCGGCCAGCGCATTGGAGAGGATGTCGACGGTGTTGTAACGGGTGGTCTGCGGCGCCCGCGCCAGCTGGCCGTTGACCAGCATGTACAGCTGGGCACCGCGCAGCAGCGGCAGCTCGGTCGACTGGATGCCGGCGATCAGCGGCGTGCTGAACACCGAGGTGGTGACGCCACCATCCACGTGCATTTCGTCGTAGACGTGGTCACCGTCGCGCACGCGGATCAGCACTGGCGGGAACACGCCCGGCACGCTGGCCGAGGCGATCAGCACGTCGCGGAACAGCGTGCGCGCCTTCTCTCCGCCCTGCCTGGCGATCTCGCCCAGATTCCACAGCACCGTCTCGTGCTTGTCCAGGTCGGTGGTGGCCACTACCAGCCGCCGACCCGTAGCCGCCTCGCGCGCCACCGCTTCGATCATCTGCGGCGTGACGAAATGATCGACCAGCTGGAACAGCGCGTTGTGATGCGGCAGGCCGCGCGGCGACAGCAGACGGGACAGCACGGTGCGGGTAGGCGAATGCAGCAGCCGCGCGCTGCGCTCGCCGGTGAACGCCTCCCGCATCCGCGCATCCCATTCCGGCCCGAGGAAGGCGAAGGGCGCCAGCAACGCACCGGCACTCACCCCGGTGACCATCTCGAATTGCGGTCGCGCATGCGCCCGCGTCATGCCGGCCAGCACGCCGGCACCGTAGGCGCCGCCCGAGCCGCCACCGGACAGCGCCAGGATATCGACCGTGCCGTCGCGCGCCGCGCTGCGCATGCCGCCGAAGAAGGCGGGCGCCAGCGCGGTGAAGTTTTTCAGGTCGGTGGTGACCAGGCGCACGTCGGGCGAAAAGCCCTCCGGCGCGGCCGCGCCGATCAGTTCCGGTGGTGCGGGCAGCCGCGGGACGGTCCCGCAACCGGCCAGCAACACCAGCGCAAACATCAGCAGCCCCGGCTTGCATCGCATCGCGTTGACCCCCGGCGATGAACAGTGTCCGCGCAGTATGCGGTCTGGCGCCATGGCGCATCAATGCGCCATTGCCGCCGTCTCAGTCCGGGAATCCCGCCATGCGTGGAATCGTCTCCAGGGCCTCGTCCCAGTCGGCCCTGCTGGCTACGAAGAGGTGCGCGTCGGGTCGGAGCGTGACAGCGGTATCAAGGCTGCCGGCCGGAACGACCAGCATCTGGCCGTCCATCGGCGTCACCGGCAACGCCGAGCCACAGATTGAGCAGAAGCACCGGAGGTGCCGGCTCTGCGGCAGCTCGAAGCGCGTCACCTTGTCTTCGCCGCTGAGCCATCGCAAGCGGGCCTGCGTGGAAAACAGGTTCGCGCCGTGGGCCGAACCGGAATCCTTGCGGCAATACGTGCAGTGGCAAAGGTAGAAGTGCTCGAACTCGGCTTCCACCTCGAAGCGCACCGCGCCGCAAAGACAGGAGCCGGCGTGGACACTCATGCGCCGACGTCCTCGCCGCGTCGCGGCAGGCGAGGGGAGTTCGCCACGTCGCCGCCGCCGCTCACCATGTGTCCGGGCCACGCCATCATCAGCCAGCGCCCGGCACAAGGAGGCGGTCGACGATCGCCGGCAGCATCGGATCGACGGCGAGTGTGTAGTGGGTGGTGTTCGGCAGAATGGCGAGCTGGTTCGCGGGTCGCAGGGAGCCGTCGACCCCGGCATCGCGCTGGCCGCCTCCCAGGGCTTTCCAGAACTCGACCATGTGCCCGGGCCGGATGGCGTCGGCGTCGGCAAAGACCAGCAGCGTGCGAGCCTTGATCCGGGCGACGTCGGCGCTCCAGTCGAAGGGGCGTTTGGTCAGGTCGCCGACCTTGCGGAACAGGTTTGTCCAGTCGACGTCGGGATAGGTCTGTCCCAACGGCGATGCCTTGACGCCGGGGCCGTAGGCGGCTGCATTGACCTCCAGTTGCCTGAAGGCCTCCACCCCCTCCGGGTAGAAGCCGTCCTGCTTCATCGCCGCGGACACGAGCACGAGCCGGTCGACCACGTCCGGATGGCGGATCGCGGTCTGCAGGGCGACGCTGGCTCCCAGGGAATAACCCATGATGTCAGCCTTGCCGAGCTTCAGATGGCCGATCAGCGCGGCGATGTCGTCGCCCAGCGTTTCGCTGCGCAATGGCCGGTCGGTGCCCGGCGTACGCCCGTGCGCCTGGAGATGGGGCGCGATCACCCGCCGGCCTTTCGCCAATGCGGCCAGATTGCTGCCGAAGCTGTCGGGGTCGATGCCGCCGTGAAGAAGAATGAGTGGCTTGCCGGCGCCATGCACGCTGTAAAAGACGTGCTGGCCATCGACGTCGGCAAAATGCCCGTTCGACATCGCGGGAGTCTCGCTGGCTTGAATGCGGAGCGCCGCCGTCATCGCGGCGGTAGCCATGGCTGTCTTCAGGAAATCGCGTCTGAGCATATCGTCCTCATCGCGCTGGAGTGGCGGGTGAAAAACGTTCGGTCCGAGGTTCCGGACCGCATCATGCATCATCTCTGCTCCCGGGCGCTTCCCCGGAAGCATGGTTTGCGGATGGCGGAGTCGGCAGGCAAGCCGGTTTCCCCGCCGCGTTCGTCCGGGAGAGACTTGGCGACCATGTACAGCAGCTCCGCGGCGCAAAAACGGTTCTACTCCGAAGCAAGCGCCCTGACCATCACGAGGTCCCGCTGCTGATCGCCGCCCAGTGAAAACACATGCTCACCCGTCACGACAAAGCCGAATTTCCCGTAGAACGCGATGGCCCTCGGATTGTGTTCCCACACACCGAGCCAGACGGCGTCTGCGCCGCGTCGTTGCATCGCCTCGATGCAGGCATCCATGAGCGCCTGCGCCACCCCCTTGCCGTGCCAGTCCTCAACGACATACAGGCGCTGGATCTCGCCCGGTCGCTTCGCCGCCACACATCCCGGTGCCTCGCCCCGGCGCAGCTGGGCATAACCGACCAGGCGCCCCTCATCCTCGCTGAGCAAGGTGAGCAGGTCGGGGTCGGCGATCTCGGCTGACTGAATGTGCGCGCCGTAGCTGCTTCGGCAATGAAGCTCCATGTGCTCGGTGGTGTTCGTTGCACCGAACGTCGCCCTGAAAGTCGCCTCGGCAACTTCGGACAGCCTGCCGGCATCACCGGCGTGCGCTTTTCGTATCGTTGGCATCGTCACTACCTGGGGTATGCGGGAATGATGTCCCCGGGCGCGATTTATACCCTGGTCCGAGCCGGCAACATCGACTCAACAAGACCGTCTAAGGAAATGCAGTCTGGCAACGTTCGACGCCGCATCAAACTGACAAAGCAGCACGCAACACGAAGCACAACACGATCGCCAGCAGTGGCCCGAAAGCTCAGGGCAAAAGCATCATGCACCCGGGCTTGACTGGAAGTCTCCTAAGGAGATGTTAGGCCGCTACCCAACCGTCAGCGACCGCCCAAGAGGTAACAACCGTAGCCCATGCGGCGACTGTAAGCACTATGGCTACCAACGAAACCCGGGAGAGACGAGCGCTGTGTCGACTGGCAATGCGATAGGAGAGCATGACGCCACCAGCAACAAGCGCTGAGACAAGGACGAAGGCCTGAGGCAACCAGGCAGGCACAACCACGTACGCGGGGTGGTATGGGTCAGAAAGTCTCGGCGGCCAGACGGCAATGAGCGAGGCAATGGCCACCGTAAGCAGCAGTGCGCCACAAGCTGCCATGAGATAACTCAGTACTTTTATGCGAGTTGCCATTACGGCCTAACGCTGGAATTGAGCGGCGGCGTAGCCGTCCGCCTCGAATGATCTGTTAGCGCGCTGGCTGTGCGGGAAGCTTAGAGCCGGCCGCTTTCAGATCTCGTAACCCTGACTGTAGATCGCTTTGGCGAATAAGTAACGCGTGAACGCCGTAGCCGTCACCGAAATCCTTCAAGTAGCGCACCAAATTGATGGCATTCGAGTCGTTTGTGCCAGACAAAGCGATACGTGCAGCACCGTTGCTGATGGGTGAAACTGAAAAGGAGAGGTCGTTGATGTTGATCTTTGCAAGCTCAACTTTGTAGAGAGCCAGATCGCCCTTTGAGTCGAGGTCGCGGACTGCCAGGAGCCCTTGCCCTTCACTATTGAGCTCCAGGCGCAGCACTGAACCCCACGCGTCCGGGCCAACCCAGACGCCGGCTAATTGCGCCCTTGACCGCGGCATTGGCGGCTTGATCGCCTGCGCGCTTACGCTCACAAGCAGCAATGCGAGCCCTGTCAACGAAGCAAGTAAACGTCTGGACTTCACGACTTCCTCTGAAAGCGCTAACGAGGTTGTAGAAAAACCTGCGCTGATGTTGCTTCAATAGCTTCAGGCGAACAAGAGGCATCTGCATGGCGCGTTACAAGCACATCGACATGAGTCCGCGGCTGTTGCCGGTCGACCTGCAGGCGCAGCTGGTGCCAGGGTCGGTCGCCCATACGCTGTACCACGTGGTCGATCAACTGGACCTGTCGGCGTTCGATGCGCACTACCGCAATGACGAGAGCGGTGCGCCGGCGCATGCACCGACGATGTTGCTCAAGGCGGTGCTTCTGGCGTATTCCCAGGGTATGGTGAGCTCGCGCTCGATCGAGCGGGCCTGCCGCGACAACGTGCTGTTCATCGCCTTGACCGGCGACGCCAAGCCGCATTTCACCACGATCGCGGACTTCGTCAGCCGCTCGCGCGACGCGATCGCGGCGGTGTTTGCCCAGGTGCTGACCCTGCTTGATGGCGAAGGCCTGATCGGCCGCGAGCCTGCTGGCGTTCCCGACGCCAGCAGCCACTTCCCACATCCTTGTGGGTCGTGTTCGCCATCGATGGCGTGAAGCTGCCCTCCAACGCCTCCAAGCATCGCTCCGGCACACGAGCGGAGTTTCTTGCGCAAGCTCAGAAGATGGAACGTGCGGCGACCACCATGCTGGAACGCCACCAGGCCAACGATGCCGGCGCCGCCGAAGACGTGCTGGATGCCAAAGCGGCTGCTCGCATCCAGCGTCTCACCGGCGAGGCGGCGAAGATTCGTCAGTGGCTGGCCGATCATCCGGAAGATCGGCCCGGCACCCGCGGCAAGGTTCGCAAGTCCAACCGCACCGACAGCGAGTCCGCCAAGCTGGCGACCGACAAGGGCGTGATCCAGGGCTACTGCGCCGTGGCCGTGGTCGATGCCGACCATCAGCTGATCGTGGAGGCTTCAGCCCACGGCACCGGCGCGGAACAGGAATTGTTGCTGCCTGTCCTCGAAGCGTGCGCCACGCAGCGCACCGCCTCGACGCTGATCACCGCCGATGCCGGCTATCACTCCGAGGCCAACCTCGCAGCGCTGTCCGAGAAGGGCATCGACGCCCTGATCGCCGACAACGCCATGCGTCGACGCGACGAACGTTTCGCCGAGCAGGCCAAGCACCGGGTCATGCCCGAGCCGCTGCACGACAAGTCACGCAAGGAAGCGAAGCCACGCCTGTTCGGCAGCGAGGATTTCATCATCGCGCCGGACCAGTCACACGCGATCTGTCCTGCCGGGCAGCGGCTGCATCGCAACGGCAAGGACTGCACCATCGGCGGCTATGCCGCGATCAAGTTCCGCGCACCGGAAGCAGCCTGCAAAGACTGCCCGCTGCGCACGAGGTGTTTACGCAAACCCCAGACCACACGCTCGCGGCAAGTGGCCGTACTTGCCCGCAAAGCCGAACGCACCCACAGCGCGCGCATGCGCGAGCGCATCGACAGTGCGTGGGGACGCGAACAATACGGGCGGCGCTTCGCCACCGTCGAGCCGGTCTTCGGCAACGTACGCCACAACAAGCAGCTCCATCGATTCACCCTGCGCGGTCAATCCAAGGTGGATGGTCAGTGGAAGCTGTTCGCACTGGTGCACAACATCGAGAAGCTGGCGAACTACCGCAAGG
>NZ_AJXT01000006.1 GCF_000264295.1 Rhodanobacter spathiphylli B39
ACAAAAAGCCAGAGCCGAAGCAAAAGCTCCGGGTCGCCGCAGCTCTGCTCTTGATCCGGCTCTTCTGAAAAGTGCGCGCAGGATGCGCGTCGCTCTGCCCGGGGCCCCTCTGCAGCGGCGAGGTGGGGGCGACAGGCCGCGTAGCGGGAGCCGACAGGGATGTCGGCTCCTTTTCGCCAGGGCAGGATGCCCTGTCGAAAAGCCCGGCACCGACTCGCGAACCTTGCGGACAGGATGTCCGCAAGGCGCGGAAGCGGGGTGGCCTCTCTTTGGGCCACGTTTCTCTGGCCAAACAGAGAAAGGTGGCTCGGCTGCCGCAGGCAGACGAAAGCTTTTCGCTCTGATGCCACAGGCAAAGCAAGAACATCGCGCACAGGGTGCGCTTCCATGAGAACAGCTACGCGACGTAGGACCGCGGGAACACCGGCGGACGTTGCCGCCCTACGAAAGGTAGCTCGGCCGCCGGAAGCAGGCGAAAGCTCAGCTCTGCATGCACCAGGGAGCATCAGGCGCTCCGCGCCAATATAGAAGCTCAGCGCGTGCCGATCACCACCGGCTCGGGTTCCAGTTGCACGCCGAACCTGGCGTGCACGCCGTGCATCACCTGCTGCGCCAGCGCCCACAGTTGGGGTCCGGTGGCGTGGCCGTGGTTGACCAGCACCAGCGCGTGCCGGTTCGAGACGCCGGCATCGCCTTCGCGGAAACCCTTGAAGCCGGCGGCTTCGATCAGCCACGCGGCGGAGAGCTTGCAGCGGCCGTCGGCCTGCGGCCAGGCGGCCAGTTCGGGATGCTCGCGCTTCAGCGCATCGGCCAGCGCGGCGTCGACGATGGGGTTCTTGAAGAAGCTGCCGGCGTTGCCGATCACCGCCGGATCGGGCAGCTTCTTCGTGCGCAGGTGCACGACGGCTTCGGCCACGTGGAAGGGCGCGGGCTTGTCGACACCCATCCGCGCCAGCTGCTCGTCGATGCCGGCGTAGTCGGTGCGCAGCGGTCGACTGCGCGGCAGCACGAAGCGCACGGCAGTGACGATGTAGCGGCCGGGCTCGTGCTTGAACAGCGAGTCGCGGTAGGCGAATGCGCAGGTGGCGTGGTCCAGCGTCACCACGCGGTGCTCGCGGGTATCCCACGCCTCCACACTTTCGACGAATTCGGCCACTTCGCAGCCGTAGGCGCCGATGTTCTGGATCGGCGCAGCGCCCACGGTGCCGGGGATCAGGATCAGGTTTTCCAGGCCGGCGTAGCCCTGGCCCAGCGTCCAGCGCACGAAGTCGTCCCAGCGTTCGCCCGCGGCCACCGCGATGCGTGCGCTGTCGCCGTCGCTTTCCACCTGCACGCCGCGGGTTTCCATCGCCAGCACGGTGCCGTCGAAGTCGCCGGTGAACAGCAGGTTGCTGCCCTCGCCCAGCACCAGCAGGCGGCCGTTGCGCACGGCGGGAAAGTCGAGCAGTTCGGGCAGCTTGCTGGCGTCGCGGATTTCCGCCAGCAACGTGGCGCGCGCATCGACGCGCAGCGTGTTGCGGGTCGCCAGCGAGGCGTTTTCGATCAGCGTGTAACCACCCATGTCAGTGCGCTCAGACGGCATGGGTGGCCTCGCGCTGGCGACGGATTTCGTTGACGCATTCGCCGACCAGGTGCGGGCCACGATAGACCAGGCCCGAGTAGACCTGCACCAGCGAGGCACCGGCGTCGAGTTTCTCGGCCGCGTCGCTGCCTTCGAGGATGCCGCCCACGCCAATCAGCGGAACGCGACCCTGCAGGCGCTTGTGCATGCCGGCCAGCACCGCGGTGGAACGCGCGAACAGCGGCTTGCCGGACAGGCCGCCCGCCTCGCCGCCGCGCGGGTCGTCCGCCACCGACTCGTGATCGATCGTGGTGTTGCTGCAGATCACCCCGTCGATGCCGGTGCGCAGCAGCACCTCGGCGATGGCGTCCAGCTCGGCTTCGGAAAGATCCGGCGCGATCTTCAGCAGCATCGGCTTGCGCTTGCCGGCCTGCGAGCCCAGCCGCTCCTGCGCGGCCCGCAGCACGGAAATGAACTTGTACAGCGTGGCTTCCTGCTGCAGGTCGCGCAGTCCGGCCGTGTTCGGCGAGGAGATGTTCACCGTGACGTAGCTGGCGTGCTCGTGGACCTTGTGCAGGCAGGTCAGGTAATCGTTGACCGCCTTCTCGTTCGGCGTGTCCTTGTTCTTGCCGATGTTGATGCCGAGCACGCCGTGGTAGCTGGACTGCCGCACGTTGCGTACCAGCGCATCGACGCCGCCATTGTTGAAGCCGAGCCGGTTGATGATCGCCTCGTGCCGCGGCAGGCGGAACATGCGGGGCTTGTCGTTGCCCGGCTGGGGCAGCGGCGTGACCGTGCCGACTTCGATGAAGCCGAATCCCAGCGCATCGAGTGCGTCCAGGTATTCGGCGTTCTTGTCCAGGCCGGCCGCCAGGCCGACCGGGTTCGGAAAGGTGATGCCGAACACCGTGGTAGGCAGGTCCGCCGGCGGCCTGGCGATCCAGCGGGCGAAGCCGCTGCGCTGGGCCACGCCCAACCCGTACAGCGTGAGGTGATGTGCCTTCTCGGCGTCGAGCTGGAACAGCAGCGGGCGCAGGATGTCGTACATGGATCAGACCGGTTGGCCCGCGAAGATGCGGGTGTCGTAATCGAAGCTTACCGTGCCGTCTTCGGCGCAGTTGTCGAACAGTTCGCGCAGCGCCTGCAGCATCGGTTCATGCTGCGGATGTCCCGCCTGCGGCGCATACGAGGACGACATCAAACGCCCGCGCAGCGCTTCGAAATCCAGCCGCTGGCCGTGCCCGAAACTGGCGCTGCCGCGGTAGCCGGCGCCGAACCAGACGCGCATGTGTGCATCGTCGGCGTAACGCTCGGCCACGCTGGTGTAGTCGGTGCCGAAGCGCAGCAGCAAGGCCTCGTAGCCCTCGAGGAAGCGCGTGCCGGTGAGCCGGCGCGAATTCCACCAGATCGCCACCAGCCCTTGCGGCCGCAGGATGCGCGCGAATTCGCGCCGTGCCGCCACCTCGTCGAACCAGTGGAATGCCTGCGCCACGGTGACCAGATCCACGCTGGCATCGGCCAGCTTGGTGGCGTCGGCGCGGCCGTCGACGGCATCGAAGCGGTCGTACCTGCGCAGCCATTGTTCGGCGGCACCGCGCATCGGCGCATTCGGCTCCACCGCCGTCACACGGTAACCCGCATCGAGGAACATCTTCGAGGAGATGCCGGTGCCCGCACCCACGTCGGCCACGTGCCAGTGGCGGTCCACGCCCTGCTCGCGCTGCAGCCAGTCGAGCAGCGCCACGGGATAGTCGGGGCGATAGCGCACGTAGTCGTCGACGCGATCGCTGAAGCGAGTGGTGGACTGGAAGTCAGCCACTGAGCATCTGCCCGCCGTCGACGACCAGGGTCTGGCCGGTGATCCAGCCCGCGAACGGCGAAGCGAGGAACAGCGCGGCGTGGGCGATTTCCTCCGGCGTGCCGAAGCGGCCGAACGGAATCTTCGCCAGCGTGGCGCGGTACAACTCCGGCTGCTCCACCCGGCGCCGCTCCCACAGGCCATCGGCGAACGCGATCGACCCCGGCGCGATCGCGTTGACGCGGATGCGCTCGCCGGCCAGCGCCAGCGCCTGCGAGGTGGTGTACTGGCTCAGCGCCGCCTTCATCGCGGCATAAGCTGCGCCGTTCGCACGCGGGCGGAAGGCCGCGATCGAGCTGGTGTGCAGGATGCAGCCGTGGGCCGACGCCTTGAGATGCGGCAACGCCGCGCGCGAGGCGCGCACCGCGGCCATCAGGTCGACGTTGAAACCGGCCAGCCAGCTCTCGTCGCCTTCGTCGAAGCCGTAACCGCTGGCGTTGTTGACCAGCACGTCGATGCCGCCGAGCGCGGCGGCGGCATTCGCCACATAAGCTTCGATCGCCGAGGCGTCGGCCAGGTCGCAACCTTGCGCGTGGGCGACCACGCCGTGGGCCGCCATCGCCTGGCGAGTTTCTTCGAGAGCTGTTGCGCCACGGGCGCAGATGGAGACCCCGGCGCCAGCGGCGGCAAAACCCAGCGCGATGCTGCGCCCGATGCCACGGCTGCCACCAGCCACGACGACGCGATAGCCGCGGAAATCGAACGGAGCCGGCAGCGCCTTGTGCATGCGCCGTCAGTGCCAGCCGGCAAACGCGAAACCGAAGATCAGCACCGCCATCAGCAGGAAGATGCCCAGCACACACAAGGCCAGCTGGACGTAGCCGAGCACCAGCCCGGCCACCGCCATGCCGTCACCGTCCATGCGGTTGTCGATCGGGCTGCGGCGGATCTCGCCGCGCGCCAGGTGACCGCAGACGATCGCCACCAGCGCACCGATGAACGGCAGCAAGATCCACGTCAGGATGCCGAACACCAGGCTCACCACCGCCAGAGAACTGGTCGTGTTGCCCGGGCGATAAGACGGTTGATAGCTCATCGTTCGCTCACTCGTGAGGGAGGTGGCACAACGCCTTCATGCATCGGACGGCCACGGGCGGCGAACGCCCGTGGCCGACTTTCGTCACACCGTGAACTTGATGCCCTGCGCCAGCGGCAGCGCGTCGGAGTAGTTGATGGTGTTGGTCTGGCGGCGCATGTAGACCTTCCACGCATCCGAACCGGACTCGCGGCCGCCGCCGGTTTCCTTCTCGCCGCCGAACGCGCCGCCGATCTCCGCACCCGAGGTGCCGATGTTGACGTTGGCGATGCCGCAATCCGAACCGGCCGCCGACAGGAACTGCTCGCCCGCGCGCAGGCTGTTGGTGAAGATCGACGAGGACAGGCCCTGCGGCACGTCGTTCTGCATGTCGATCGCTTCGTCCAGCGTCTTGAACGGCATCACGTAGAGGATCGGCGCGAACGTCTCGGTCTGCACCACGTCGTCGGAATTCTTCACGCCGGTGACGATGGTCGGCAGCACGAAGTTGCCCTTGCGATCGGTCAGCGCCTTGCCGCCGGTACGCACGGTGCCGCCGGCGGCCTTGGCGTTCTCCACGGCCTTCAGGTAACCCTGCACCGCTTCCTGGCTGTTCAGCGGGCCCATCAGCGTGGTGGCCAGGGTCGGGTCGCCGATCTTGCCCTCGACCTGCTGGTAGGCCTTGACCAGGGTGTCGACCACGCCGTCGAAGATCGACTCGTGCACGAACAGGCGGCGCGTGGTGGTGCAGCGCTGGCCGGCGGTGCCGACGGCGCCGAACACGATGCCCGGGATCGCCAGCTTCAGGTCGGCGGTTTCATCGAGGATGATCGCGTTGTTGCCGCCCAGCTCCAGCAGCGAGCGGCCCATGCGCTGCGCCACGCGCTCGCCGACCATGCGGCCGACCTTGGTCGAGCCGGTGAAGCTGATCAGCGGGATGCGCTTGTCGTCGACGAAGGCCTGCGCCAAGTCGCTGCCGGCATCGTTGAACAGGAAGAACAGGTCGGGGAAGCCGGCGTCCTTCAGTGCCTCGTTGCAGATCTTCATCGTGGCGATCGCCGACAGCGGCGTCTTCGGCGACGGCTTCCAGATGCAGATGTCGCCGGCGATGGTGGCCAGCATGGCGTTCCACGCCCACACCGCGACCGGGAAGTTGAACGCGCTGATGATGCCGACCAGGCCCAGTGGATGGTACTGGTCGTACATGCGGTGGCCGGGGCGCTCCGAATGCATGGTCGAGCCGTACATCATGCGGCTCTGGCCCACCGCGAAGTCGGCGATATCGATCATCTCCTGCACTTCGCCGTCGCCCTCGGGCTTGATCTTGCCCATCTCCAGCGCCACCAGCGAACCGAGCGCGTCCTTGTGCTTGCGCAGCGCTTCGCCGCACAGGCGCACCGCTTCGCCACGCTGCGGCGCAGGCGTGGTGCGCCACACCTTGAACGCGGCCTGGGCGCGCTGGACGATCACTTCATAATCGGCGGCGCTGGACGCATGCACGGTGCCGAGCACTTCGCCGGTGGCCGGATTCACCGGCTGCAGCGCGCCGGCGTCGGTGGTCTTCGACCACTCGCCCTGGCCGAGGTAGCTGCCGGACTGCTCGCCGTCGAGGCCGAGCGCGCTGAGGATTGCATGGGACATGGATGTCTCCTGGACATGCGGCGCCTGCCGGCACCGTGAATGAAATCGGTAATTCGCCATTCTAGCAGGGGCAACCGCCTTGCTCCCTCCCCTGCACGCAGGGGGAGCAGCAGAACCGCGCAATCCATGCGAAAATCCCGGCGCTGCCCTCGTAGCTCAGTTGGATAGAGCGGCCCCCTCCTAAGGGGCAGGTCGGACGTTCGAATCGTCTCGAGGGCACCATTTTCCCAGCACGAAGGCCGGCATCGCCGGCCTTCGTGCTTTCCGGATCAGGAGCTGCACGACAGCATCGAGCAGCCGGCCTTGTGCCGCGCCCAGTCCGGACGCCTCTGCGCGAACGCCTCGCGGCCGGGCTGGTCGTCGTACGGGTGGCGCAACACGTCGAGCAGCTCGGTGATGCCGTCGAGGTCGCCCTGCTCGGCCCGGTCGATCGCCTGCTGCGCCAGGTAATTGCGCAGTACGTAACGGGGGTTGGCCAGGCGCATCTGCTCGCGACGTGATCCGGCCGGCAACGGATCGTCGGCCAGCCGCGCCGCGTAACGGCGCAGCCAGTCGTCGAGCGCCGGCTCGGCCTCGCGACGTTTCGCCTCGTCGTAGAACGCCTCGGCGAATGGCGCCAGCGTGGGCGCCCGCATGTCGATGTCGGCGAGTGCGCGAAACCACAGCGTCATGTCGATCTCGGCCTGCTGCAGCAGGACCTGCAACGACTGCATCAGGGCCATGTCGTCATCGCGGCATTCGGCGAACCCGAGTTTCGCGGCGATATTCGCCCGATCGGCCGCGGCATGGGCGGCCACGTAGCGATCCAGTCCCGCCTGCAGCGGCGCCACGTCGGCGAACAGCGGCGCCAGCGCGCCGGCCAGCCGGCTGAGGTTCCACCACGCCACGTCCGGCTGCTGGCCGAAGCGGTAGCGGCGACGCTGCGCGTCGGTGGTGTTCGGCGTCCAGTCCGGATCGTAGTTGTCGATCCAGCCGTACGGACCGTAGTCGATGGTGAGGCCGAGAATCGACATGTTGTCGGTGTTCATCACGCCATGCACGAAGCCCACCCGCATCCAGTGCGCGATCATCGCGGCGGTGCGCTCGCAGACCTGGGCAAACCACTCCGCGTACAGCGCCTCGCCCTGCCCCTGCAGTTCGGGGAAATCACGCCGGATGGCGAAGTCGACCAGTTGCCGCAGCAGCCCGATGTCGCCGCGCGACGCCGGCAGTTCGAAGTTGCCAAAGCGGAGGAACGAAGGCGCCGCGCGGCAGACGATGGCGCCCGGCTCGGTGGCCGCGTTGCCGTCGTAGAACATGTCGCGCAGCACCGGCTCGCCAGTGCCGACCAGGCTCAGCGCCCGCGTGGTGGGCACGCCCAGGTGGTGCATCGCCTCGCTGCACAGGAACTCGCGCACCGACGAGCGCAGCACCGCGCGACCATCCGCGCCGCGCGAGTACGGTGTCAGGCCCGCGCCTTTCAGCTGCAACTCCCAGCGTTCGCCGGCGGCATTGATCACCTCGCCCAGCGAGATCGCCCGGCCATCGCCCAACTGCCCGGCCCAGTGGCCGAACTGGTGGCCGCCGTAGTTCGCCGCATACGGCTGCATGCCGTCGAGCAGCACGTTGCCGCCGAACAGTCGCGCGAACTCCGGCGCGGCGACCTCGGCTTCACTGAAGCCCAGCGTGGCGGCCATCTCCGCCGAATGCGCCAGCAGCCGCGGCGCAGCCACCGGCGTGGGAGCGATCCGCGAATACAGCGCGCCTTCGACCTGGCGCAGCCCTGCACCCTGCTGCGGATCACCCGGCAGGTCGCGGACGAAGGCGTTGTCGAAGTGCAGCTGGAACATGCGTGAGGTGACCGCGGGAGGTGCTGCCTATATCCGGGCGACCGCCCCGCGATGCAAGGCGCTCGTCTGCGACCGGAGGAACCTAGCGCGCCACCGGCCCCTGCCTGGCCGACTTGCGATGCTGCGCCTTCAGCCGGTCGTAGACGGTCAGCACGGCCGTGCCGTAACCCCTGGCCAGGCTGGGCGTGCGGCTGTGGTAATAGCCCACGCCCATCACCCGATCGCGGGTGCGGCGCATGCCGTCGCGCAGGATCTTTGCCCCGACGGTGATGTTGGTGCGCGGATCGAGCAGGGTCAGCGGGTCGCGCACCGCGTCGCGGTGCATCGGGTAATAGACCTGCATGATGCCCACGTCCTGCACCGCCGAACCGAACTGGCTGGCTGCGGCCATCTGCAGTTGCACGTGCTGGCGATCGCCCCGCACCAGATGGTCGTCGACGCGGAACAGCCACGGCGTCGGCGCCACCCGGCCGTCCGGATACAGCGACTTCGACTCCACCAGCGCCACGCTGTACAGCAGCAGCGGGTCGATGCCGTAGGTCTTGCCCACCTGGGCCCACAGGCTGTGACGCGAGCGGATGTCCAGGTCGGGCTCGGCGATCGGCATCATCAGGTCCATCGTGCTGACTTCGCTGAGCAGGCGATCGGCGGACGGCGCGGGAGGCGTCCGCTGTTCCGCGGCATACGGCGGGATCGCCGGAGCCGCCGCCGGAGCGGTCACCACCCTGGGCGGCACGGCCGTGACCAGGGTCGGCGCTGCGGGCGCCGGTGGCGCCGTCGCGGGAGCCGTCGCATGCCCGGGATAGCGCACGCCGGCAAAGCCGATCACTGCCGCAAGACACGCCGCGGCCAGCAGTGCCGGCGCAAGGTGGCGTGGCGCCGGTGGCAGGGAGGCGGAGGCGAAAGCCAACCCGCGCGCCGCAAAGTGACGCCAGGCGGCGAACGCTGCCGTCCATCGTCCACGACGGTCCGGCACTTCGCGTGGCGTCGATTCGCGGCGCCGACGCACCAGCGCATGCCGCGCCGGAACGGGCGGGGCCGGCCTGGCCCGGGGATCGGGCCGGCGCTGCGGTCCGCGGAAACGACTCGCCGGCGGCGCGCACGCGACCGCCGCCGCGGCATGCGCCAGGGCGGGGCGGGGAACTTCCGGTTTTTTGCCGGACGCCAGCTGCTTCGCACCTGTCACCCGGCCGTTCGAACCATCCACGAATCCATCCTCGCCATGCGACGGGGCAACGCCGGTGTCCGGCGGTGGCCATCGAAGGGAAACCTTCACCCAAGCAAGCCGCGTGCCCGGGATGCGTCGGTCGGACATCATCGCACGTCATCTGTGCACCGCAGCCAGTCCGTGCCGGCGGCCCGCCCGCAACGGCTATAGTCGGGCTCGTCCCCGAACCGGAAATCGCATGACCCCGTCCCCCGCCAACGACCTGAACGCCGACGCCCTGCCCGGGGACGCGCCCTACCTGGCGGCCACCACGCGCTGGCTGGAACGGGCGGTGATCGGGCTGAACCTGTGTCCGTTCGCCCGCGCGCCCCACGTGCAGGGCAAGCTGCGCATGCGGGTGAGCCAGGCGCGCGACACCGACGCACTGCTGGACGACCTCTGCGGCGAGCTGCAGTCGCTGAACGCGCTGACGCCGGAGGAATGCGAGACCGGCCTGCTGATCCATCCGTTCGTGCTCGGCGATTTCCTCGACTACAACGACTTCCTCGACGTGGCCGATGCGGCCGTGCAGACGCTGGGACTGGAAGGCGAATGGCAGGTGGCCAGCTTCCATCCGCAGTACCAGTTCGCCGACAGCGACGCGGACGACGTGGAGAACTTCAGCAACCGATCCCCCTTCCCCACCCTGCACCTGTTGCGCGAAGCCAGCGTCGAACGCGCGATGGAACAGATGAGCGACACCGACGCGATCTACCGGCGCAACCTGGAAACCCTGCGCCGGCTGGGTGCGGATGGCTGGCAGGCGCTGTGGAAGGACAAGGCGGGCTGATCGCCGCCTCAACATCCTGTTCATCGCGGCAGTGCCAAGCTGGCGCATGAATCCCTCCCGCGCACAGCCCCTCGACCGTTACGCCGAAAGCATCGACCCCGGCGTCCACTGCAACACCTGCGAAGCCGTGTGCTGCCGCCTCACCGTGGTGCTGATGCCCGACGACCGCGTGCCCACCTGGCTGATCGATCGCGACGAACACGGCATGGAAACCCTGGCCAAGGGCGAGGACGGCTGGTGCGCGGCGGTCGACCCGAACACGTCGGGCTGCACCATCTACGACGAACGCCCGGGCATCTGCCGCAAGTTCGCGATGGGCAGCCCCAGCTGCCGCGACGAGCGGCACAAGTGGTTCGGCGCCACGATCCCCACCGCGGTGCACATGCTGTAGGCGCTAGGGCGCGAAGATCAGCGCGACCTCGTCGGCATCCAGCGCACGCCATTCGCCCAGCGGCAGCTCGCCCAACGCGAGCCTGCCCACCGAGATCCGTTGCAGGGTCTCGACATGGTTGCCGGTGGCGGCAAACATCCGCCGCACCTGGTGGTAGCGGCCCTCGGTGACGCTGAGCCGGGCATGGCGCGGGCCCAGCACTTCAAGGTTCGCCGGCGCCAGCGGCTCCTTCTCCGATTCCAGCATCAGGCTGCCGCTGGCGAACAGCGCGCCTTCGTCGCCGCGCAGATCCTGCGCCAGCGTCGCCTCGTAGACCTTGGTCACCTGCGCCTTCGGCGAAATGATCCGGTGCAGCAGCGCACCGTCGTCGGTGAACAGCAGCAGGCCGGAGGTGTCCCGATCGAGCCGGCCCACGCTGGACAGCGCCGGCGAGCGCACGCTGTAGCGCGGCGGCAACAGGTCGTAGACCACCCGTCCCGGGTCCTTGCGCGAGCAGGTGACGCCCAGCGGCTTGTTCAGCATCAGCACCAGGCCGGGCGGCGGATCGAGCGGTTCGTCGTCGACGCGGATGGTCTCGTACGGCACCACGTCGTCGGCGTACAGCACTTCGCCATCGGCATCGGTGATGCGGCCGGAACGGAACAGCGCCGTGACATCCTTGCGGCTGCCATAACCCAGGTTGGCGATCAGCTTGACCAGTTTCATCCCCGCACCCCCACCGCTTCGATCACCTTGAATCCTTCCTGCACGACCAGCGTGCGCACTTCATGAAAACGCGAGGCCAGCACGGCCTCGTAGGGCAGATGCCGATTGGCCACCAGCAACAGGCGCCCATCCGGCTGCAGCGCCTCGGCCGCGCTGACGATGAAGGCGCGGCCCAGTTCGGGCAGGTCGGCGCGGCCCTGGTGGAACGGCGGATTGCTGACGATCGCGTCGTAGCGCTGCGCCAGGCCGCGGGTGACGTCATGCCAGTACACCGCCACCGCGAGTTCCCTGCCGGCTTCGCGTTTCGCCCGGGTCAGGTTGAGCCGCGCCGGCTCCAGCGCGCGCGCCTCGGCCTCGTACAGGTCGATCGCCTGCACTCGCGGGCAGCGCGCGATGACCTGGGTGGAAAGGTAACCGTAGCCGCCGCCGAGATCGGCCACGCTGCCGCGCAAATCCGCCGGCAGATGCGCGGCCAGCAGCGCCGAGGCGCGATCGATGCGATCCCAGGCGAACAGGCCGGGGCGGCTGATGTAGCCGTCCATGATTTCGCGCGGTGCATCCAGCGCCAGCCACTCGGCCAGCACGGCCCGGTCCACGGTGTCGGCAGACAGCGTGCTCCAGAACACCCGGCACTTGTGCTTGGACTGGTGCTGCACGGGCCCGGCCAGTTTCGCCAGGTCCGCCTCGCCCGACTTCGCGCCTTCGGCATTCGGCATCGCCGCCAGCAGCACGCCGCCGGCCGCCACGTGCTGCAACGCGCGGGCGAACAGCGCACGGGCTTCGTCGCGCTGGCGCGGTGGCAGCAGCAGCACCAGCGAAAATTTCTCGTCGGCCGCCGGCTCGCCCACGCGCAGGCCGTTGCGCGCCAGCTCGTCGGCAAACGGCAAAAAGCCCTGCTCGAACAGCCAGCCCGGCTGCGCCATCTCGCGCAGCCGCACGCCGGCGCGGGCGCGCAGGAACAGCACGCGACCGTCCGCGGGCAAGGACAACTCGCCGGACTCGAACGGCACGAACAGGGCCGCCAGCGCCGCATCCGGCGCGGCAGCGGAAACTCCGGCAGCCGTCACGTCAACCCTCGACCATCAAAAACGATGGCGGCATTGTACGGGGCGGCACCCGGGTGCCGCCCCGCGCTCCACAGCCCCCTCAACCGGCCGTCGGCGCACGGCCCAGTCGGGCGACCCAGCGATACAACGCCACGTTGACCGCGATGAAGGCGATGCCGCCGATCCAGATCGCCGCATTGGCGAAGCCGCTGCCGACCAGGGCCAGCGGCGCCTCCTTGCCGGAGAACACCACGATCGCGGCGATCACCACGCCGATGATGCTCTCGCCCACGATCATGCCCGAGGCCAGCAGCACGCCCAGTTGCTTGGTCGCCTCCGGGTCACGCGCACGGTCGGCGCGCTTGTCGAAGTACCAGCCGACGATCGCGCCGACCACCACCATCAACGTGGTCGAGGTCGGCAGGTAGATGCCCAGGCCCACCGCCAGCGGCGGCAGCGAGGCGGACTTGCTGCTGCGCCCCAGCACCGCGTCGATGATGATCAGCGCCACGCCGATCGCGCCGCCCAGGATGATCAGGCTCCAGTCGATGTTGCCCTGGATCACGCCCTGCGCCAGCGCGGAGATCAGTCCGGCCTGGGGAGCGGCCAGCGCCCGCGCGGGGTCGACGCCCGGCATGCCGGCGAAACCGTAAGCCTGGTTGACCAGATCCAGCACCGGCGGGATCACCGCCGCGCCCACCAGCACGCCGGCGACCAGCGCCACCTGCTGCTTCCACGGAGTGGCGTCGACCAGCTGGCCGGTCTTCAGGTCCTGCAGGTTGTTGTTGGCGATGGTCGCCACCGAAAACACGATCGAGGTGGCGAACAGCGCGAACGCCACCAGCCCCTTGCCCGCGCTGACCGGCAGCTGCGACTGCACGCCGGCGACCAGCAACAGCGCCGCCACGATCACCACCAGGATGCCCACGCCCGACAGCGGGCTGTTCGACGAACCGATCAGGCCGGCCATGTAGCCGCACACCGCCGAGACCAGGAAACCCATCACCACCACGAACACCAGGCCGCCGGCCAGCAGCAGGCCCAGGTGGTCGCCCAGGCCGGTATCGCCGGCGAAATCACCCAGCAGCCAGGCGATCGGCAGCAGGCACAGCAGGCTGACCAGGCCGACGATGCCGATCGGCATGTCCAGCTCGGTACGGGGCAGGCTGGCGCCCTGGCCGGACTTGCGCGCCCGTGACGAGGCCATCGCCGCGGCGAGTCCGCCGATCACCGGCTTGACCAGCTTGGCCAGCGTCCAGATCGCCGCCACGCCGATCGTGCCGGCGCCGATGAAGCGCACCTTGCTGCTCCACGCCGCCTGCGCCACGTCCGCCGCGGCACCGGTGGCACCGAGCAGCCCGGTGTAATGCGGCACCGCCCAGCCCCATGCGATCACCGCGCCGAACAACATGGCAAGGCCGACCCATAGCCCGACCAGATGCCCGACTGCCAGCAGCGCGAAGGAAAGATTGAAGTCGTAGCCGGTCGCCGAGCCGCGATCGTCGAGGCGGAAATACTGCGCCACGTTGCTGCCGAACACGCGGGTGGCCACCACGATGGCGAACAGTGCCGAGACCACCGAACCGCCCATCACGGCGAGCAGGCCGGCCTTGCTGCCCTCCTCCGCGGTGGATTCCGCATCGTCGCCGCCGCCCACCTTCAGCACCTCGGCGCAGGCCACGCCCTCGGGATACGGCAGGTTGGAATCGGTGACCAGCGCGCGGCGCAGCGGGATCGTGTACATCACGCCAAGGATGCCGCCGGTGGCGCAGATGCCGAAGGTGATCCAGAACGGAAAGCCGGTCCACCAGCCGACCATGACCAGGCCGGGCAGCACGAAGATGATCGCCGACAAGGTGCCTGCTGACGAGGCGATCGTCTGCACGATGTTGTTTTCCTGGATCGTCGAGTTCCTGAAGTTGCGCAGGATCGCCATCGAGATCACCGCCGCCGGAATCGAGGTGGCGAAGGTCAGGCCGGCCTTGAGGCCGAAGAACACATTGGCCGCGGTGAACACCAGGGTGATCACGATGCCGATGATCAGGCCACGCACGGTCAACTCGGTGCGTGGCGCGCTGATGGAAGCTGGTTTTGCACTCACTGACGACTCTCCCCCGGATGGATGCTGCGGTGGAAGATAACGTGGAATGACCACGGGTGGTTACCGATGGCGCCAAACCGCGGGCCCGCAGGCGCCGCCCGCCTGTAGCGCCAGCGCGCTCGCGAAGTGCCGCGGCTGCCCGGACAACGGATCGACGAAGGCCAGCTCTTTCGCCAACAGTTGCAGCGGTCGAAGGTGCTCGTCGGCGGCCGGCCCGGCCAGCGCCGGATACAGGGGATCGCCGCTGATCGGCGCCCCCAGCGCGGCCATGTGCAGGCGCAACTGGTGCTTCCTTCCGGTCCGCGGAAACAGTGCATAGCGCCAGTCACCGGCGCCCCGTTCGATCACCTCGATGCGCGTCTCGCTGTTCGCCTCGCCCGCCGCCTCGCGCATCCGGAAGAACGGCTCGCCGGCAACGATGCGCGAACGCCGCAGGTGCGGAAACGCCAGCTCGGGCAAGGCCGGCGCCAGCGCCTCGTAGCGCTTGTCGATGCGCCGCTCGCGGAACAGCGCCTGATACGCGGCGCGGCTGGCCGGGTTGGCCGAGAACAGCACCAGCCCCGCGGTGAGCCGGTCGATCCGGTGCAGCGGCACCAGCGCGGGGTTGTCCAGGCGCCGGATCAGCCGCCGCAGCAGGGTCTGTTCGACGAAGCCGCCGGCCGGCGTCACCGGCAGGAAGTGCGGCTTGTCGGCCACCACCAGGTGCTCGTCCACATGCAGCACGGTTTCGCCGAACGGGATCACCGGCTCATCCGCCACCTCGCGGTAGTAGTGGATGCGCAGCCCCACCCGGTACGGCGTCTGCGCCGTGATCGCGCCGCCCTGCACATCCAGCACGCGTCCGCGTTCGATGCGGTCCAGCCATTGCGCGCGGCTGATCGTGGCGAAGTGCGCACACAGCGCGTCGAGCACGGTCGCCCAGTGCCCCTGCGGCAGGTGCACCGTGCTGGCGCGGGCGTCACGGGTGAAGCTGGGCGTGGGCGACTTCATGCCCGCACAGTGTAGGTGCTGCACGGCGCGTACAATGGTCGGCTTGTTGTCTCCAGGTACGCCCATGGCACTGAACTCCACCATCTACAAAGTCGAACTGCAGGTCAGCGACATGGACCGGCATTACTACGCCACCCACGCGCTGACCCTGGCGCGGCATCCGTCGGAAACCGAGGAGCGCCTGATGGTGCGCCTGCTCGCGTTCGCGCTGTATGCCGAGGATCGCCTGGAATTCGGCAAGGGCATCAGCGACGAGGACGAACCGGCGCTGTGGCGCAAGGCGTATACCGACGAGATCGAGCAGTGGATCGAGGTCGGCCAGCCCGACGAGACGCGCATCCGCAAGGCCTGCGGCCGTTCGCGCCAGGTGGTGGTGATCAACTACGGCGGCAATGCGGCGGAGATCTGGTGGAACAAGAACGCCAGCGCGCTGGCCCGCAACAAGAACCTCACCGTGCTCGACATTCCCGTCGCCACGGTGGCCGAACTGGTGGCGCTGCTGCAGCGTGGCATGCGCCTGCAGGCGCTGATCCAGGACGGCCAGTTGCAGTTGATGAACGACGCCGATGCGGTGGCCGTCGAGCCGTTCAAGCGCATGGCCGCCGCCGAACTGGTGAGCTGACCCCTGTCACAAAGCGGAAAAACGCCGGATTCCCTCCCCTGCCCTGCAGGGGAGGGTCGGTGTGGGGTCCACGCCGCCACAAAGCTCATGGACACGTAATACCCTATCCCTTTCCATCCATCTTCCCGGAGTCACCCATGCGCTGGTTGCTGCCCCTGCTCACCGTGTTCGCCCTCGCCGCCTGCAGCACGCCGCCGGCAGCCCATGCCAGCGGCAAGGTCGACAAGCTCACCATCATCGACACCCGGGTCGGCACCGGTGCCGAGGCCAAGCCCGGCATGGACGTGCTGGTGCAATACACCGGCTGGCTCTACGACGACAGCGCCAAGGACAAGCACGGCGCCAAGTTCGACAGCTCGTATGACCACGGCGCGCCGTTCAACTTCCCCCTGGGTGCCGGCCGCGTGATCGATGGCTGGGACCAGGGCGTGGCCGGCATGAAGGTGGGCGGCAAGCGCACCCTGCTGATTCCCGCCGAGCTCGGCTACGGCGCGCGCGGCGCCGGCGGCGACATCCCGCCGAACGCCTCGCTGGTGTTCGACGTGGAACTGGTCGACGTCAGCACGCACTGACGCGCCCCACAGGCGTAGGGCGGGCACTGCCCGCCAGCTTTTTGCTTGCGTCATGCGCGGAATGAAGAGCGGCGGGCAGTGCCCGCCCTACGCCGCGAAGCTCAGTCTTCCTGCTCGGCCGCCTCGCGCCCCTGCTGGCGGATGATCGCTTCCTCGCGCGCGTCGATGATCGACTGCATCACGCTGTCCACGTCGGCGATGGTCTCGTCGAATTCGAAGTGGCCGGTGAGTTCGCTGTCCGGGTGCAGTTCACCCAGTTCGTACAGCGCCCACATCTCCTCGCCGTAGTGGGTGTCCAGCAGCTCCGGCGCGAAGCGCGACAGGCTGATGCTGATGTTGCCCACGTCACGCCGCAGCATGGTGCGGGCGTTGTTGTTGCCCGAGGCGCTGACCGCCTGCGGCAGGTCGATGATCACCGGGCCGTCCGGTCCCACCAGCACGTTGTATTCGGAAAGGTCGCCGTGGATCAGGCCCACGCACAGCATCCGCGCCACCTGCTGCATCAGGAAGCGGTGGTACTCGCGGGCGGTGTCGGCTGACAGTTCCACCTCGCCCAGCCGCGGCGCCGAGTAGCCCTCCGCGTCCGTGACCAGCTCCATTACCAGCACACCGCCGAAATAACCGTAGGGTTTGGGCACGCGCACGCCGGCAGCGGTGAGCTGGTAGAGCGCGTCGACCTCGGCGTTCTTCCAGGCGGCCTCGGCCTCCTTGCGGCCGAACTTGGTGGCCTTGCCCATCGCGCGCATCTGCCGGCTGCCGCGCACCTTGCGGCCTTCCTGGTATTGCACGCGCGCCTGGAAACTGCGCTGCGCCATGTCCTTGTAGACCTTGGCGCAACGGATGTCCTCGCCCGAGCGGACGACGTAGACGGAGGCTTCCTTGCCGCTCTTCAGCGGTCGCAGCACCTGATCGATCACGCCTTCGTCGATCAGGTCCTGCAGGCCCTTGGGGGTTTTCATGCGTGGAAGAGCTTCGCGATGGGAGAACAACGCCCATTATGGCCGATTGGCGCCGCGGGACTCATGCGGCCTGCAGACGATCGCGCGCCGCAGCCGCCAGCTCGAACGAACGCCGCCGCGCCGCGTGCTCGAACACGTTGGCGGTGAGCAGCAGTTCGTCCGGCCGGTGCCGCCCGATGAAGGCGGCGATGCCCTGCTCCACCGTGGCCGCGTCGCCGACCACGGCACAGGCCAGCGCGCGCTCCACCATCAGCTTTTCCGGCGGCGTCCAGTACGCCTCGATGTCGTCGATCGGCGGCGGGATCAGACCCGGCCGGCCACGACGCAGGTTGATGAAGCTCTGCTGCTGGGTGGTGAACAGCCGGCGTGCCTCGGCATCGCTGTCGGCGGCGACCACGTTGATGCCCAGCATCGCGTACGGCTGCTGCAGGCGGGCGGAGGGCTGGAAATCACGCCGGTACAGCGCCAGCGCCTCGTCCATTGCGTCCGGCGCGAAGTGCGAGGCAAACGCGAACGGCAGGCCGAGCTGCGCCGACAGCTTCGCGCTGAACAGGCTGGAGCCGAGCAGCCACACCGGCACCTCGACGCCGGCGCCGGGCACCGCGCGTACCTGCTGTCCGGCCACGGCGGGCTCGAAATAGGCGAGCAGTTCCAGCACATCCTGCGGAAAGTTGTCCGCGCCATCGAAGTAGCGGCGCAAGGCGCGTGCGGTGGCCTGGTCCGTGCCCGGCGCGCGGCCCAGCCCCAGATCGATCCGGCCCGGATGCAGCGAAGCCAGCGTGCCGAACGCCTCGGCCACCTGCAGCGGCGAATGGTTGGGCAGCATGATGCCGCCGGCGCCGACGCGGATGGTCGAGGTGCCTGCGGCCACGTGGCCGATCAGCACCGCCGTCGCGGCGCTGGCGATGCCGGGCATGTTGTGGTGCTCGGCCAGCCAGTAGCGGCGATAGCCCAGCTGTTCACCCAGGCGGGCCAGGTCCAGCGTGTTGCGGAACGCCTGGCTGGCGTCGCTGCCTTCGGTCACCGGGGCCAGGTCGAGAATGGAAAACGGGATCATGTCGTGACTCGTGCCAAAACGGATGACTTCGATGTGGGGACATCCGGCGCCGATTGCCAGCCACCGATTTCCCGCGCCGAAGCCGGCCTACAATGGCCCCCCTTCACCCGCTGGCATGCCCGATGACCGAATCCCTCCGCCTGGCCAAGCGCGTCGTCGCGCTGGCGCAATGTTCGCGCCGCGAGGCCGAGCAGTACATCGAGGGCGGCTGGGTGCGGGTCGACGGCATCGTGGTGGAAGAGCCGCAGTTCATGGTCGACACGCAGACCGTCGAGATCGACCCGGCCGCCAGACTGGCGCCGCTGGAGGCAATCACCCTGGTGCTGCACAAGCCGGCCGGCTACGACGCGGGCGACGGCCCGAACCCGGCCCGCGCGCTGGTCACGCCGGCCACGCGATGGGCCGACGACGCTTCCGGCGTGCGGCCGCTGCAGCGGCACATGCACGGCCTCGGCGCGCCGCTGGCCTTGCCCACCGCGGCCAGCGGCCTGCTGGTGTTCACCCAGGACTGGCGGGTCAGCCGCAAGCTCACCGAGGACATTGACCGGATCGAGCAGGAGTTCGTGGTCGAGGTCAGCGGCACGCTGAAGGAAAACGGCCTGGCCCTGCTCAACCACGGCCTCAGCTTCAACAACTACGCGATGCCGCCGATCAAGGTCAGCTGGCAGAGCGAGCACCGCCTGCGCTTCGCCTTCAAGCGGATGTCGGCGAGCCGGATCGAGCCGATGTGCCACGCGGTCGGCCTCGAGGTGCTGGCGATGAAGTGCCTGCGGGTGGGGCGCATACCGCTGTCGAAACTGCCGCCAGGGCAATGGCGCTACCTGGCCCCCGACGATCGCATCTGAGCACCCTGCCCGGAACCGGCGGAACGGCTTAGACTTCCCATGCGTCACTGCCAACCATCCACATCGCGGAGAGCAACATGAGCAAGGGCATGGATTCAAAGAAGGACGAGAAGAAGAAACCGGCCAAGACCATGAAGGAAAAAAAGGCGGCCAAGCAGGAAAAGAAGAAGAACAGCAAGTAAGCGCCCGCTGCCCCGGCGAACCGCGGGTCACCGCGGTTCGCCGGGACACCTCGCCCGGCGCACCTGTCGCTGTCGCTACTCGCCCTTGCGCAACAGGGTCAGTCCGATCAGTCGCGACACCACCAGCGCCATGTACATCACCCCCACGAACATCTCCAGGCTGGCCACCGCACGGGCGTGCACGGTGACCGGAATGACGTCGCCGATGCCGGTGCTGGACATCAGGGCAAAGCTCAGGAACAGCAGCTCGGTCCAGCTGCGCGGCGCATCCGGATTCACCGCCGCCGCGAAACAGCCCGGCTGCAGGGTCTGGCACAGCACGAACAGATAGGTGAACGCCCAAGCCAGCAGGGTGAACGTGGCACCGGCCGCGAACAGTTCGTCGCTGGTGGCGCGCCGGTCCGCCAGCATGTAGCGGATCAGGCAGATCGCCGCGTAGAAATGGAACAGCGACTCCAGCGCCGCCCACCAGGGTTTCAGCCCCGGCAGGCCGAGTGTCAGGTCGAGCACGTTGAACAGCACCGCCGGCACCGCGATGGCGGCACTGATCCATGCCCGCCCCGGCGTACGCTGCACCATCGCGATCGCCAGGCACAGCACCAGCACGCCGAACGCGCCGAACAGCGCGCGGGCCGGACGGGTGTGTTCGATGAACGGGTACAGCAGCAGCCCGATCAGCTGCACCAGCAAGAGCACCGCCGAAGGGTGCCGCAGGATGCGCACCAGCCAGCGCAGGTGCGCGTAGCGGATCAGCTTCCCGGTGGTCCCGGTCGCGTCGATGTCACTCATCCCTCGTTCCCTGCACGGCGTCGAACCGACGCAGTGTAGCCGCAGCCGCGAGCATGGCGGGAAGCTTGCGCTTCCCGCCATGTGCACACTCACTGCGCCTCGACGCCCACGTCATCCAGCACGAACGAAGTTGCCAGGCTGGCGTCTTCCTTGCCGTAGAAATTGATCTGCACGGTCTGCCCCTTGTACGCATCCAGGTTGATCGTGTGTTGCTGGTAGCCGCTGGCGGCGTTGGTGTTGGAGAAGCTGGCCAGGTTGATGTACTTGCCGGTCGAGGTGATCAGCTGCACCTGCAGCGTGTCGTACGCGGTGCTGCCCGACTCGGCCGTGTCCACGTGCAGGAAGAACTTCAGCGTGGCATGGGCAACGGTGACGGGAATGCTGACCTGCTGTCGCACGTAGTCGGTGTGGCTGCTGCCGTAGCCGTCCAGCCACGCCTTCCAGCTGCCGGCATGGGCAGGCTCGCTGCTGTCACTGGTGATCACGCCGCTGGTTTGCGTCCATCCCGTGGTGCCGCTTTCAAAGCCGCCGTTGGCGATCAGTTGCGTGGGCGTGCCGGTGGCATTGGAGACGCTGAAGGCCACCGCCGTGCTGCTGCCGATGTTGCCGGCGGCGTCGTACGCCCTGGCGATCAGCGCATGCGCGCCGTCGCTCAGCGTGGTCGAGTCCAGCGTGGCGCTGTACGGCGAGCTGGCGTCGGTGGCCTTGAGCGTGCCATCGACGTAGAACTCCACCCGCGCCACGCCGACGTTGTCGCTGGCGGTGGCGTTGAAGGTGATGCTGCCGCTGCTGCCGCTTTCGGAGGCGCTCACCGTGGGGGCAGTGTTGTCGCCAGAGCTGCCGTTGGCCACGCTGAAGCTGACCGGGCTGCTGCTGCCGACGTTGCCGGCCGCGTCATACGCCTTGGCGATCAGTGCATGCGTGCCGTCGCCCAGCGTGGTCGAGTCGAGCGTGGCGCTGTACGGCGAGCTGGCATCGGTGGCCTTGAGCGCGCCGTCCACGTAGAACTCCACCCGCGTCACGCCGACGTTGTCGCTGGCGGTGGCATTGAGGGTGATGCTGCCGCTGCTGCCGTTCTCGCTGGCGGTCGCGGTCGGCGCCGTGGTGTCGCCGCCACCACCGGAACCCTCGGTCACCCATACCGGCGCGGACCACAGCCGCAGGCCATTGGCCTGGGTGATCTTGGCGTAGTAGAAGTGCTCGCCCGCCGTCGGCGTGACCGTGGTGGTGGCCGTCCCGGACAGGCTGGTGACGCTGCCATTGCTGCCGGGCACGCCCTCGAACAGCTCCACGTGCTGCGCCGTCTGGCCGGAAGTGCTGGCGTAGTTCACGTCGAGCGTCAGCGGACCGCTGTTGGCGAAGCGCTCGCCCATCACGTGGCCGTTCGCGGTCAGCACGATCTGCGCGGTCTTGTCCTCGGTGGCGAACACGCGCCGGGCGCGCAGCGCTTCGAGGAAGCTGTCCAGGCTCAGCGCGGTGCCGGTCGGGATCAGCACGCCGGTGCGGTTGCTGAAGCTGGCGCCCCAGTTGGCGCAGTGGTTGTCCTGGTCCGAACTCGGCGCCACGTGGTAGCCGCGTTCGAGGATCGTGTTGAAGGCGATCTCGTAGTTGGGCCGCACGGTTTCCGATTCGGTGGTGTTCACCGAGAACGCCGAGCTGTTCAGCACCTCGGCCAGCACCATCACCTGGTCGCCGTCGGCGGTATAGCCGAAGTCGGTGCCGCCGACCTTGAACTGGCCGCTCTGCGCGGGATGGTTGAACTGGCCGATCCAGCCCTTGCTGCGCATCAGCGTGTACAGCGAGCCGTAGTCGCCCTTGGCGATCTCGTAGTCGCCGATCAGCTGGCCGGCGCTGTTCTTCTCCCACTCGATCAGGCCGTCGGCGTTGAAGATGTTCATGTGGCCGCCGTTACTGATCACGCCCCATTCCTGGCCGTAGATCGCCAGGAAGTTCGGGTGCGCGGCACGGAACGCGGCGGCGGCCTGCAGGCCCGAGGCGAACAGGTTGTGCGCGGTGGCCGGGTTGGCCGACGTGTTGGTGCCGGTGGAGCCGTCGTACATGTGGTTGTGCTCGGACGTCATCAGCATGTCCAGGCCGCGACCCATCGCGTACTGGTAGGCATCGGTCGGGCCGTAGGCACTGCTCTGCGGATTCTGCTCGCCGTGGCAGGTGGCGAGATCGCCGCCGCCGTCGCTGTGATTGGTCTGGCTGTGCAGGTCGCCGTACCAGACCGTGTAGGGCAGCCCGCCGGTGCTGGCCGCGAAGGTCTGCGGGGCAGCATGCTGCGCCAGCGCGGTGAAGCGGGGCATGACCGCCGCCGGCACATGGCCGATCTGGATTTCCTGGCGCTGCTCGGTGATCGCCTCGGGCGCGAGGCGTTCGGCCAGCGTCAGCGCACGGCTGGCCAGGCCGCTGCCGATGCGGTGCGCGTTGTCATCGTCCAGCGCGATCGCCCGCAGACGCAGGCTGTAGTAGCTGGCGGCCAGCGGCTGGTGGCGCGCATCGAGGCCGTCCCAGTGGATGCTGGCCTGCGCCTGGCGCGTGTGCAGCACGGAGCCGCCATTCCATTCGCGCAGCGTCTGGCCATCGCGATCGAGCAGCGCGACCTGCCACGCCACCGGCGTGCCCGGGTTGGCCCCGGGGTATTCGAAGTGCATCACGATGTCCCGCCCTGCCGTCGCCTGGAACGGCACCTGCAGTGCGGCGTCGAATTCCTGGTGATCCGGCAGCAGCGGAGCGGCCAGCGTCGGCCAACAGGCCACGCATCCCGCGAGCATCAGGCTGCGGACGATCTTGTTGTTCCACGACATTGATAAATCCCTACGCGTTGGCAAGGATTCCCCCGGCGCGTTTTATATGCGACCGGCGCTTGCCGCGGTATGACCAAAATTCGTAGTTGCGGTGACAGCCGGCGCAAGAACTCGCGGATCGGCGCGGGTCAGGAGGCCCGCTTCATGGCCGATCCAGATGCATCGGCTGGGTCACCAGGCCGTTGTCGCTGATCTTCAGCGGCCCGCTGCAGACGAAACCCAGGTGCCGGTAGACCGGCACCGCCATCGCCGAGGAATTCAGCGTGAAGTGGCGCGTGCCGGCGCGGCGAACTGCATCGTCCATCGCGCGTTGCCACAGTCGGCGGGCAATGCCGTGGCCGTGCAGGCGCGTGCCGACGAAGAACTGGAACAGGTGCGATTCGTCGCGCATCGCCGCCACGCCCACCAGGCGCCCGCCATCCTGCCAGGCCAGCTGGAAGCGTTGGCCGGCCAGGATCTTGCGCCGGATCACCCGGGCGCCCATGCCGTAGAGCAGCGACGCTGCCGCGCTGGCCGGTTGCTCCGGCAGGATCCAGCGCCGGGTCACCCGGCGCGCCAGCACGCCGATCGCGCGGGCGTCCTGCGGGCGGGCCAGGCGGTAACGGATGAGCACGGTTCAGTCCGTGGCGCGAAAGATCAGGCTGCAGCAGGTCACCGCGCCTTCGGCCTTCTGCAATTCGGAGACGTCGACGGCGGTCACGGCGAAACCTGCGTCCAGCAGGCGTTGCCGCGTGCGCGGAAAGCTGGCCGGCATCAGCAGGGCATCGCCGACGCGCACCACGTTCGCCGCATGCGGTTCGGCCGGGTCGACTTCGATCACCCGGAAACCGGCGAAGCGTGCGCGGTCCACCCAGGCCGGCTGCAACAGCACGGTGTGGTCATCGAGCTGGGTCACCGCCGATTTCAGGTGCAGGCAGCCGTGCGTGGGTACGCCTTCGACGGCGTAACCGTGTCCGGCCAGCAGTTCGCGCAGCTGCGCGATGCCTGCGGCATTGCTGCGCGCCGACTCGCCGACGTGCAGCGTGCGACCCAGTCGCAGCACGTCGCCGCCGTCGATGGTGCCCGGTGCCTCGATCGCCAGCAGCGGTCGCCACTCACCCAGCGCCGCGGCGATGCTGGCCACCTCGTCGCGCCTGGACGCGGCGCCGGGTCGGGTCAGCACGGCCACCTCCTCCAGCACGATCGCGGTGTCCTCGACGAACACCGAGTCGGGCATATCGGCTTCGGCCGGCAGCGCGATCACCCGGCAGCCCAGCGTTTCCAGCGCGCGCTGGTAGGCGTGATGCTGCGCGCTGGCCAGCGCCACGTCGATCGCGGCGCGTTCGACGAACGACAGCTCGCAATCGCCGAGTGCCGGGCTGACCTCACGCGTCATGGCGATCCACATGGTTCGATTCCCCTTGCTTGTCCCGGATGGCGCGCATGCCACGCCGCCAGCGCGCGCTCGTAACGCTCCAGCGCCTCGTCGTGCACGTCGTACACGCAGCGCACGCAACCTTCGCCGCAGCAATCGGCCGCATCGGGCTCGGGCGGACGCACCGGTGGCGGATCGTGCGGATCGGCCACCGGTGCGACGGGTTCATCGGAATTCACGGCGCTCCTGCGGGCATCGGCGAATGGGCGTGCCGCCCCGATGGTGCCGCCAGAGGCCGCCGCAACTCAAGCGGATCGCGTTGCGCCGATCACTTGGCGGGCTTGCGGAAGCGGAATATGAACTGGTCGGTGTGGCCACGTATCGCCTTGTCGAACACCTTGATGTCGTGCGGATCGGCCGCGTTGTGCAGCGCCTTGCTTTCGCCGTCGAAGACGAAGCCGGCGGCCTCCACTTCCTGCTTCACCGAGGCCGGGTCGATCCGATGCAAGGTGTTCGTATCGGCGAGTCCCGACCCGGCCGGAGCGACGTGGTCGATGATCACGAACAGGCCGCCGGGCTTGAGCGCATCGAACACCTGACGATTGAAGGCCGCGATGTCCATCGGCCCCATGAACGGATCATGGAAGTCGTGGTAGTTCTGCGCGGTGAACACCAGGTCCACCGGCGCCGGTGCCTGCAACTTCGCCGCCGGCTGCTGCAGGATGCCCACGTTGGCGTAGTGCGGCGTGGCCGTCAGCTTCTGCCAGTTGGCCAGGCTTTCGGTGTCGAACTTGCCCATCTCGTTCGGCCACACCGTGTAGACGTGACCCTGCGGCCCCACCACGGCGCTGAACACGCGGGTCCAGTAACCGCTGCCCGGAACCAGTTCCAGCACGCTCTGGCCCGGCCTGACCTGGGCGAACAGCATCACCTGTTCGATCTTGCGGCGGGTGTCGTCGCCCTTGTCGGCGGCGCGGGCGGGGTCGTTCAGGGCCTCCTCCACAGCGGCCTTCTCGACACCGGTCTTCCCGGCCTTTTGCGAGGCCGCGTGCGGGTTCGGCGCGTGGGCCGAAACGGCGACGGGAACTGCGAGGCAAAACAGGGCTGCAAGCACGGTCGGTCGCATGACGCTGCTCCATGGCAAGGGGTCTGCCGATTGTGCACCCGAATCGCGCGGCGAACCCGTGCCGACCGGCACGGTGCATGCGGGCCGAATCCCTACCTGACTGATGGCCTATCCGCAGTCCGGCGCGCTCTGGCAAAGTGGGGAAATCGGCCGGCCACGGCCACGGGGGAAGCTGATCATGCATACGACCATCCGGTTCTCATGCGGCGTGCTGTTCTCGCTCGGCGTGTTCGCCGCCCAGGCCGCCAGCACCGTCGTGGCCAATGACTACGCCCGCGCGCCGGATCAGCCGGTCGACCAGGCCTATACCGACCAGATCCTGAAATTCACCACCGACCCGTCGTTCAACACGCCGCTGACCAGTTACCTGCCCGCCTCCGCCAGCGTCCCCACGCCGGAGAAGGTGCTGGGCCATGTCGCCGGCGCGCCGAACTACCTGCCGTACAGCGCCGACGTCCATCGCTATTTCCGGGCGCTGGCCGCCGCCAGTCCGCGGGTCAAGGTGTTCACCATCGGCAAGAGCGAGGAAGGCCGCGAGATGATCGCGGTGGCGATCGCCGACGAGAGCCTGCTGGCCGGGCTGGACGCGAACCGGGCGCGGCTGGCCCAGCTGGCCGACCCGCGCACGATAGCCATGGACGATGCGAAGGCCGACCAGCTGGTCGCCCAGTCCACCCCGGTCTACTACATCACCGGCGCCATCCACTCCACCGAGACCGGCTCGCCCACCGCGCTGATGGAACTGGCCTACCGCCTGGCAGTGGACGAGGCGCCGTACATCCGCCACATCCGCTCGCACGTGATCACTCTGATCACGCCGGTGGTCGAGGTGGATGGCCGCGACCGCATGGTCGACCTGTACAACTGGCACCTGGCCCACCCCGGCCAGAACTACCCGCGGCTGATGTACTGGGGCCACTACGTGGCGCACGACAACAACCGCGATGCGATGGGCATGTCGCTGGCGCTCACCCGCAACGTGGCCGACACCTTCGTGGGCTGGCATGCCCAGGTGCTGCACGACCTGCATGAATCCGTGCCGTTCCTGTACGACAACACGGTGGGCGACGGCCCGTACAACGCGTGGATCGACCCGATCCTCACCGGCGAATGGCAGCAGCTGGGCTGGGACAACGTGCAGCAGATGACCCGGCTGGGCATGCCCGGCGTGTTCACCCACGGCGACTTCGACACCTGGAGCCCGGGCTACCTGATGTTTATCGCGGCCATGCACAACGGCATCAGCCGGCTCTACGAAACCTTCGGCAACGGCGGCGCCGACACCGTGCAGCGCATCCTCGAACCGTCCGAGTACGAGCGCACCTGGTACCGGCCCAACCCGCCGCTGCCCACCGTGCTGTGGTCGCAGCGCAACAACAACAATTACCAGCAGACCGGCCTGCTCACCGCGCTGAACTATTTCGCCGGCAATGGCCAGCAGTTCCTGAAGAACTTCTACCTGAAGGCCAAACGCTCGATCGAGAAGCCGCAGCAGGCCGGGCCCGCCGCCTACGTGTTCAGCGCCGGCGATCCGCGCGCCGGCTCGCGCGCCCAGTTGCTGCGCGTGCTGCAGCGCCAGCATGTGGAGATCAGCCGCACCAGCGCGCCGGTCACCGTGAGCCTGCCCGCCCCCGCCGACAAGCAGAAGAAGCCGGCCACGCAGACGTTCCCCGCCGGCAGCTACGTGGTGCGCATGGACCAGCCCTACTCGCGCATCGCCGACACCTTGCTGGATCGCCAGTACTGGTCGCCGAAAGATCCGCAGCAGCATCCCTACGACGACACCGGCTGGTCGATGGGCGATTTGTTCGACGTGCAGGTGGCGCGGATCACCGATCCGGCGATCCTGCAGGCGCCGATGAGCCTGGTCGGCCAGCCGGTCGACGTACCGGCGGGCCTGGCCGCGATCGACCTGCCCAACGGAAAGCTGCCCCGCATCGCGCTGATGCACACCTGGCTGGGCACCCAGACCGAAGGCTGGTGGCGCATCGCGCTGGACAACCTGCAGGTGCCGTACGACTACATCAGCACCCAGGATGTGGCGAGGATCGGCGACCTGCACGCGAAGTACGACGTGATCCTGTTCGCCCCGATCGGCGACACCAGCACGCGGGAAATCGTCGACGGCATGCCGATGTGGGGCAACCCGCTGCCGTGGAAGACCACGGCGCTGACGCCGAACCTGGGTCGCATCGATGCCACCGACGACATGCGGCCCGGCCTGAGCAGCAGCGGGCTGGCCAGGCTCCAGCAGTTCGTGCGCGACGGCGGGCTGCTGGTCACCGCCGAGGACACTGCGAAGTTCGCCATCGACACCGGCATGGCGCCGGGCGTGTCGATCGTTCCCACCAGCCGGCTGAAGGTCGTCGGCAGCGTGCTGCAGGCGAAGTTCGTCGACCGGCGCAGTCCGATCGCCGCCAGCTACACGCGCGAAGAACTGGCCCTGTACAGCGCGGCCGGGCAGTCGTTCAGCGTATCCAGCCTGCTCAGCGGCGACCGCGGCCTGCCCAGCGCGAAGAACTTCCAGCGCCCGACCGGACGGGGCGGCCCACACGACACCGACACGCCGGAAGGCCGCGCCGCGACCGCCGCGCCGGCGCTGCCCGACGTCAAGCCATGGCAGCCGATGCCGCTGAACGCCGAGCAGATGCGCAACAACCCGTGGGTGATCCCGCCCGATCAGCGACCGCAGGTGATCCTGCGCTACGCCGCGGCGAAGGACCTCTTGATCGCCGGCCTGCTCGATGGTGGCGACGAGATCGCCGAACGCGCCGCCGTGGTCGACGCCCGCTACGGCAAGGGCCATGTACTGCTGTTCGCCAGCAACCCGATCTGGCGCGGCGAAACCATCGGCAGCTACCCGCTGGTGTTCAACGCCATCCTCAACCATGACCGGCTGGATGCGCCGGCGGGCAAGACGGCGGAGCGCGCTTCGCGATAAACCTTTCCCGCAGGAAAGGGCTCAGGCCTGCTCGACCGCCACGCCGGCGACACGCTCGCGTGGCTGCGCGTCATCGCAGACGCGGACCCGGTTGCGGCCCTCGCGCTTGGCGCGGTACAGGCCGTCGTCCGCATCGATCAGCAGCTTCCTGAGGTCGTAACCCGAACGCTCGATGGTGGCCACGCCGAAGCTGGCCGACACCGCCACCGCCAGCGAATCGTCGCTGCCGGCTGCGTCGGCGATCGCCGCGCGGATCTGTTCGGCGCGGCCCAAAGCCTGTTCCAGCGTGCATTCGGGCAACACGATGCCGAACTCCTCGCCACCGAGCCGGCCGAAGATGTCGGTGGAGCGCAGGTGTTTCTGGCAGGCCGCCACGGCGCGTTTCAGCACGCGATCGCCCACCGCATGCCCGTGTGTGTCGTTGACCACCTTGAAGTGGTCAAGATCGATCAGCACCAGGCAGGCCTGCCGCGACGACTTGCGGCAATACTGCAACTGCAGTTCGGCCGAACTGACGAAATGCTGCCGGTTGAAGATCCCGGTAAGCCCATCGCGCCGCGCCAGCTTCATGAAACGCAGTTGCGAGCGCTTGATGCGGTAGGTCCAGAACGCGATGAAGCCGAGCACGGTCAGCAGCAGGATGATGTACAGCCGGTTGGTTTCCGAGGCGCTGCGATCGAGCGACTGCTGCAACTGGAGGATCCGGTTCTGCTTGTTCAGCGTGTCGATCTGCAGCTTCTTCGCCGCCACCTGCTGCTGCACGGTCTGGAACGCCAGCGCCTTGGCGCTGAGCTCGTCCAGATAGCCCTTGTCGGCAGTCATGTACTTTTCGTGGTACGCCAGCGCCGAAGCGACGTCACCCTGCTGCTTGGCACCCAGATACAGGATCCGGTAGGCCGTGCTGATGGATTCGGCGTAATGGTTGTGCGTGCCGTGCGTGACCGCCGCCAGCGCCGACTCCCGCGCCAGCTGCAGTTGCCCGGTTTCGTAGTAAGCGGCAGCCAGCAAGGCGTTGAACTGGGCCAGCTGGGGTGCGTAGCCATCGCGTTCCGCCGCCGGGTAGTTCTTCCGCAGCAGGGCGATCGCCTGCTCCGGATGCCCGCGACTGACATCCAGCTTGGCGACGAAATAACGAATGCCATTGGCGTAGAGGCTGTTGCGTTCCTTGATGCAGACCTCGATGCCCTGCGCCATCAACGATTCGATGCCCTGCCACTGGCCACTGCCGAACAGAGCCGCGATGCGGGCATGGTCGTCCACGCAGGTATACCCGTCGCTGGCCAGGCCCTGCTTGAATATCTCGTTGGCGTAATAGGACGCCAGCTCATACTGGCCAGCGTCCGCATACAGGGAAGACGCCACTACAAAGCCCTGTTCGCGGTAGCTTGAAAGAATGCCGCTTCCTTCCTGCAATAGAACCACCAACTGGCTCAGCTGGCTGAACGCCTCCACGAAGCGGGATTGTTCTGACAATGAGTTCACACGCAGCGTCGCGGCCCCTATGCGTGTATTGACATCCTTTGATTCGTCAAGGATGGCAGCAATCAATTTATCCGATTTCTTGTAGTCACCATCGATTGCTGCTCGCCAGGCTTGCAGATAATGCAAACGTTGGCGCTGTTCCGTGGACAGCTTGCTATCTTCCTGCTCGATCAAACGTAGCAAGCGCAGGCATTGTTCGGTAAGCGAAGACGTGCAAGTTTGCGATTCGGCCTGCTGCAATAGCAGTGCCCCTACATCGCTCCCCTTCGAATCAGCGGCATTGGCCACACCGATGAACAGCGCGAGAGTGGTAATTGCGCTCGTCAGCAGCCGTCGACACAAAGTGCCTGAGACAGACATGGATCAGGGCCGTAGCAGTTCGCGCTGATGGCCCGGATTTCCTGCAAAACCCGTAGATATTGAACTATCCCGAGTTTCGTCCTGCTCACCTTCCTCTGGAGGTGGCGGCGGCACAGCCGGCTGCATGGGGCTAGGCCCGGGCCCTGGAGGATGAGGCGGTGCTATTAAGACGCAAGCAGGATTTGTTCCCAGCAACGTGTTCAGCTGCCGTGCGTTCCTGGAAATTACCGCCGACTGCACCTCGGGTGAAAAACCGGTGGCGGAAAGAACTTCACCCAACTCCTCCGGCGACGCCTGCGACAGCTGCGCGTCGCCACCCATCCTTTCCATGAAATCGATAACGTCTGACATAGGTTCCCCCTTACCCCAAAGCGATGTCTTGGCATGAGACCAAGCGCTTTTAGTGCGTCCCGGCTCCCATGGCTGGTGTCAACACATTCCAGCCGGCTTGCAACCCAAGCCGGGCTGCAAGCCAACGTGCCGCTCCTGTGTCTCCGCTACCACTTGGCGCCAGCCACAGGTTCCTGAGCCAGCCAGTACCGTGTTCTGAAACCAAGCCTTCCACGGCAGCACTCGACTCCAGTGCTCAACGCTCGCGCTGGTACTGCTCCCACTCTTCCTCGGGCAGCAGCGGCGGTGGCGGCGGCAATGGGGCATGAAGGGGCGAACCTGGCGGGCCAGGTGGTGAGAGCAATACGCACACGGGCTTGGCAACCAACAAGGCTTCCAAGTGTTGTGCGTTCTTCGCCAGCACCACCGACTGCAGCTCGCTTGCAATATCAGTAGCAGCCAAGGCCTCCGCCAGCTCACTGTCCGACGCTTGCGACAACTGCGCGTCCCCGCCCATTTTTTCCATGAAATCGACAACGTCAAACATGATCCGCTCTCCCCTTGTTACCCAGTGATCTGCATGCGCGTGCATCGCTGCCCCTTGGCAGCAATGCAACGCCTCGAATGACTCTTGAATACCCCAATGCAGCATCTTAGCGCGGTAATTGCCCGCGACGCGAGCAGACAGCATCGACCCTGTCAGGACGGTGTGGCAACGGCACGATCCAGCGCATCCAGCCGCGCCAGAATCTCGGGGTTGGCTTGCATCGGGCGGGCCGGCGGAATCACCACCGTCTCGGCCATGCCGATGGCGGCCCGGGGCAAGGCGCCCAGCGTGGCCCGCTCCATCCGGGGCCGGTCAATCGGCAGGGTCGCCGCGCGGTAGATGATCACCTCGTGGGTCAGCGGGTAATCGCGTGCCAACACGTCCACCAATACCTGGCGATAGGCGGCGTTGGTCGAGAAACGCGCCATCGACTGGTCGCCCACCACGCCGACCTGCCACAGGATCAGGTAGGCGGTGGGGTCGATGCGGCGCCGGTAGAACAGCAGCTGGCTGGCTTCGTAGTGCTGGCAGCCATACGCACCCGGGTCGATGCCCAGATCGGCGTACAGGCAGTCCTCGGCCGACACGCCCGGCTCCATGTGCGCGCGATAACCTTCGTCGCGGGCCAGTTCGATCGCCTTGTGCGGCACCCAGGCGAACACGCCGGGATGGCCGTAGAACACCCCGCAGACCCGTTTGCCCGCGCGCACCTCGACCAGCATGGCCTCGACCATCTGCCAGTAGGTGTTCATGCGCGAGCTGCCTTCCTGGTAGAACGTCTGCAGGCTGCGCACGTCGGCATGCATGCGCCGCAGCCACAACTCCACGATGCCATCGGACAGCGCGAAGAACACCACGTCGGCCTGTTCGATATGGCTGCGCGCCAGCGGGCCCAGATGGGAACCCAGGGTCATGCCCAGACCGACGCAGACCAGGCTTCCGGTCGAAGACGTTGTTTGCATCTTGTTGCTCGCTTGAGATGGATCGGTCCGTTGTACCCGAATCCCGCGTCGACGGAAACGCCCTCCTCGCCGCCCCGCCAAGGTGCGACGGCTACACTGCGCGGTGATCGGGAACCCGCCTTTGTCGCCCGCCTCTTCAAGCCCGACGTCCCTGGTTTCCACGTTGGCGATGTGGACGCTCCACGCGTCGAGAGCCGTCCGCACGACATAGTGGAGGGGCGCGTCACGACGGGATTTCTACTGGTTCAGCACCTGGCGCCGTCCGGTCTATTCCAACCGGAGGGCGGCTGGAAGTACGCCCTGGAGCCATTGTCGGTATCGCCACCTGTGTGGACGGCCCGTTTGCGTTGATCGCGCACGTTGGCGCATCTGCCATGCAGCGAATCGGGACGTGGCTCGCGAAAGCCGAAAGGTGAAATTGCGGCATCTGCGCTCACCCCGCCCAGTATCCGGACGGGGTGTTGATCACTGCTTACACCAAGGCGGAACGTCCCGCAGTTGATGCCATCTTCATCAACCGCCGGAACCCTTCGGGGGACGCACGGCAGGCGATTCACCCGAATACTGCCGCCGGGCATCTCCCGCGTAGGGTGAAACCTGGCACTTCGCCTCGGTATGTTGGTCATCCCGACAGGCTGTCGAACCAATGCTGCCCAGGTAGCTCACGTACTCTCCCTCGGAAAGCCGGTGATCGCGATTCAAATCATATTGATCGAAGTGCGCCCGCAATCCGGGAAGGTCTTTTGGAACCTCCGAACGGCTGATCACTCCGTCGCCATTCTTGTCGACATTGGCGAAATAGAGCGGCGAACTGCTTGCGCTATCCGAGGTGACATTCTGTGCCGAAGCAAACGAGGGCAACGAAATCCCCGCCACTGCCAAAGCCAAGCCAAGCGTTGTGATGCCGAACTTCTTCATGAGTCATTCCCTCGATCGACGTGATGATGCAAACGATTGTTCTGGACATGCTTGCCTGGCGAATCGACTGAATAGTCGCCCTCGTCAATGCCAAAGCTTTGCCCATCGATTGTTGGTCGGGTCCAACATCTCTTCATACACGTATAACGCACGCAACAATCACTTGCAAACAGGCGCGGATTCAATCGCGAAGCTTTCCTTGGTCGAGGCAGGCGTCGAATGAATCTGGTGCGATTGCACGGGAATGCCAGCGCCTTGCGGGATCACGATTGAACATTCAAATGGACGTGGTGATGCGTACGGGCCAGGTCAGTCGTTGCGCCCGCCATGTGGATCTTTCGCCACAAGTTGCATCCGGATCGCCCGCAGCTTCGCCTTGATCCTGGCCTCGTTGGCGGAGCCGACGCGCAGCAGCAGCTTCTGTCCGGTCGACAGCGACTCCAGTGCGGGGTCGGCATGGACGTAGAACGTCTTCGAGCGCACCACCACGGGCGGTTGGGCCGGTTCCGGCGCCGCCAGCAGGTCGTCGATCACCACGATCAGGCGATCGTTGAAATAGCCCTTCGGGTAGCCCAGTTGCCGGTAGGCCTGCTGGAACAGCGGATAGGCACGTACGTACCAGGCCACCAGTGCCTGCGGGTCGGTGGCGTCCACGACCTGCATGTAAGGGGCGTAGCGGGCGCTGTTGCCGGCGCCGATCACCGTCGCGCCGTCGACCTCGTCGACCGCAAAAGCGCCCTTGGGCACATGCGCCGGCAGCGTGAACGTACCCAGCCCGTCGTGCCGGGGCAGCGCGTCGATGGTGGTCACGATGCGGGTGATCAGTTGCTGGCTCACCAGCAGCGACGACAGGTCGCTGCCGCCGGCCAGTGCGGCCAGCGCCGAAGCGACGCCGTCGTCGCTGTCATCCAGTGCGGGCAGCGCGGCGGTCGAGGCGGTTGCGGGCCCGGCCTGGGCCTGTTCTATGGGATGCTGGACCGGCGTGCTGGCCGGCGCCGTTTCGGTCGATGTCGGCAAGACCCGCGTGGTCGGCGCCGGCGCGCCTGCGTGCATGGCCTTGCGTGCCAGGTAGACGCCTCCTGCCACGATGGCGATGACCACGACCACCGCCGCGATCCAGCTGACTGCCGATGCCTGTTGCTTGGCCACGATCTCTCCCGTTGTGCCGTCGAATGTCTGGTTGGACTTGCCCGCGCACCATTCGTTCATGGCGCCGGCGGTTTTCGCCCGGACGGAACGTGGCCGCGTTTCGGATCGGCGACCGCGCACCCGTTCCATTTCGGCGCGTGTGCAAGGCATGCGCCGCGACCATGGCGCGGCGAACCTGCCGTCCCGGCCGGACTCAGGCTTTCAGCCGATACCCGCTGCGGAAGATCCACCACACCGCGGCGAGGCAGCTGGCGAGAAATACCAGGGTCATACCCACGCTGACGCCCACGCTCACATCGGCAACGCCGTAGAAGCTCCAGCGGAAGCCGCTGATCAGGTAGACCACCGGATTGACCAAAGTGACCTTCTGCCAGAACGGCGGAAGCATGTGGATCGAGTAGAAACTGCCGCCGAGGAAGGTCAGCGGCGTCACGATCAGCAGCGGCACCAGCTGCAGCTTCTCGAAGTTGTCCGCCCAGATGCCGATGATGAAGCCGAACAGGCTGAAGGTCAGCGCGGTCAGCAGCAGGAATGCCAGCATCCACAGCGGGTGCTCGATCTGGAACGACACGAACAGCCGTGCGGTGGCCAGGATGATCAGGCCCAGGATGATCGACTTGCTTGCCGCCGCGCCCACGTAGCCGGCCACGATCTCGAGCGGGGACACCGGCGCCGACAGGATCTCGTAGATCGTGCCCACGAACTTCGGAAAGTAGATGCCGAACGAGGCGTTCGAGATGCTCTGCGTCAGCAGCGACAGCATGATCAGCCCCGGCACGATGAAGGCGCCGTAGCTGACCCCGTCGATCCCGTTCATGTGCGAGCCGATCGCCGCGCCGAACACCACGAAGTACAGCGAGGTGGAGATCACCGGCGAAACGATGCTCTGCAACAGCGTGCGCCAGGTGCGCGCCATTTCGAACAGGTAGATCGCCCGAATCGCATAGATGTTCATGCGCGCTCCCTCACCAGGTTCACGAAAATGTCCTCCAGCGAACTCTGGCTGGTCCTGAGGTCCTTGAAGTCGATGCCCGCCTCGGCGAGCCGGCGCAGCAGCACGTCGATGCCGGTGTGCTCGCCTTGCGCGTCGAAGGTGTAGACCAGCTGGCTGCCGTCGGCCGACAGCTCCAGCGCATAGCCGGACAGCGAGGCCGGCACGCTTTCCAGCGGACTCTGCAACTGCAGGGTCAGCTGTCTGCGGCCGAGCTTGTTCATCAGCTCGGCCTTTTCCTCGACCAGGATCAGCTCACCCTTGTTGATCACCCCGATGCGGTCGGCCATCTCCTCGGCCTCATCGATGTAGTGCGTGGTCAGGATGATGGTGACGCCGGTGTCGCGCAGCGCGCGCACCATCGCCCACATGTCGCGGCGCAGCTCCACGTCGACGCCGGCGGTGGGTTCGTCCAGGAACAGGATCTGCGGCTCGTGCGACAGCGCCTTGGCGATCATCACGCGGCGCTTCATGCCGCCGGACAGCGTCATCAGCTTGCTGTCCTTCTTGTTCCACAGCGAGAGGTCCTTCAGCACCTTCTCGATGTACGCCGGGTTTGCGCTCCTGCCGAACAGGCCGCGGCTGAAGCTGACCGTGTTCCACACCGTCTCGAAGGCGTCGGTGGTCAGCTCCTGCGGCACCAGGCCGATCTTCGAGCGCGCCGCGCGATAGTCGCGCACCACGTCGTGGCCGTCGGCCAGCACCGTGCCCTCGCCGGGATTGACGATGCCGCAGATGATGCTGATCAGGGTGGTCTTGCCGGCACCGTTGGGTCCGAGCAGGGCGAAGATCTCGCCCTGGCGGATTTCCAGGTTGATGTCGTTCAGTGCCTTGAAACCGGAGGCGTAGGTCTTGCTGAGTCGTTGTACGGCGATGATCGGCGGCACGCACATGTCCTGGCAACGATCGGGGAAAGCGCATGGTATGCCGGTGGCGGCGGCCAAGGCCAGCCCGCCAGTCCGCCGGTGCCGCTCACGAGGCGACGACATGGGACACCCGACGCTGCGCCATCCACTCGAAGCCACAGGTCAACCGGCATGGATCTCAAAAGCGGCTATCCGTTCTGGGCGATCAGCAACGGCCTGATGCATGCTTTCCCGGCATTGCAGCAGGACACGCGCTGCGACGTGGTGGTGATCGGCGGCGGCATCACCGGCGCCCTGATCGCCCATGAACTGGTCGAGGCGGGCCACGACGTTGTGGTGGTGGAACAGCGCGACATCGGCTGGGGCAGTTCCGCGGCAAGCACGGCGCTGCTGCAGTACGAGATCGACACGCCAATGAGCGAACTGGCACGACGTTACGGCGAGGCCGACGCGGCGCTTGCCTACACCGCCTGCGCCGAGGCGATCCCGCGCCTGGGCACGCTGGCCCGTGAGGTGCGCGACGTCGGCTTCGCGAAGATGCACAGCCTCTACTACGCCAGCCGCCGCCGTGATGTCCCGGCGATGCGGGACGAACTCGCGCTGCGTCGCAGGCATGGCCTGGCGGTGGCATGGTTGTCCGCCGACGCGCTCCGTGGCGACTACGGCATCGAGGCGCCAGGCGCGATCCTCAGCCGGCTGGCCGCCCGCATGGACCCGTACCGGATGGCCAACCGGCTGTTCGCCCGTCTCGAACGCCGCGGCACGGCCGTGTTCGATCGCAGCACGATCCATTCCATCGAAGCGGGGAGCCGGGGCGTCACCCTGCGCAGCAGCGACGGCATCCGCCTGCGCGCGGAACATGTGGTGGTCGCCGCCGGCTACGCCAGCCAGCAATGGCTGAAGGAACCGGTGGCGCGAAACCGCAGCAGCTACGCGTTCGTCACCGATCCGCTCGACCCGGACGCGTTGCAGGGCCTCGCCGACACCATGGTCTGGGAAACCGCCCGCCCCTACCTGTATCTGCGCAGCACCGCCGACCACCGCCTGCTGGTCGGTGGCGAAGACGACGCCAGCGACGTGCCGGCCCTGCGTGATGCCCGGGTGGACCGCAAGGCGCGCAAGCTGGTGACCAAGGTGGCCAGGGTCATTCCCGGGCTCCGACTGACCCCCACCTTCGCCTGGGGCGGCACCTTCGCCGAAACCGATGACGGCCTGCCGTTCTTCGGGCCGCATGCGCAATACGGGCCGCGCGTGCATTTCGCGATGGCTTATGGCGGCAACGGGATCACTTACAGCATGCTGGGCGCGGACCTGATCCGCGCGCTGATCGAGCGGCGCAGGCATCGTTTGGCATCGCTGTTCTCGTTTGCCCGGCTGGAGCGCAAGCCATGAGCCGCCAGCCGGCCGATGACACCATCCCGGCATCCGGTGCCATGCCCGCATCCACTCGCGTTCGCGGCACGTAGCATGATCAATTGCACCCCACAGGCGTCCGCCATGCCCCTCCTGCTCCTGTTGCTCGCGTCGCTCGCCTTCGCTGCACCCGCGGCGGCGGCCACGCTGCCGAACGAACCGGTGCGGTCACTCGACCTCGACCACTACGCTGGCCAATGGCACGAGATCGCCCGGTTGCCGATGTATTTCGAACGCAAGTGCCTGGACGGGGTGACCGCCAGGTACACGCCGAACGCCGACGGCACCGTGCGCGTGGACAACAGCTGTCGCACCCGCAAGGGCCGGATGTCGGTCACCGGCGTGGCCCGGATCAAGGACGGCCAGCCCGGCGCGCTGGAGGTACGCTTCGCCCCGGGCTGGCTGAGCTGGCTGCCGGTGACCTGGGCCGACTACTGGGTCATCGAGGTGGACCCGGACTATCGATGGGCGGTGATCGGCAGTCCCGGCCGCAAGCACCTGTGGATCCTCGCCCGCAAGGCATCGATGGACCATGCACTGTTCCGGACGCTGAAGGAACACTCGCGCCAGCGCGGCTACGACGTCGACCAGCTGATGATCACCGCGCCGCTGGAATGACCGGGGCGCCCTGCTGCGGGTGCACGGCACCCAGCGGGCTCGGCGCGCAAGCGACCTTCTGCACCGTGTAGCTGATGCCGGCGATGCGCCAGCCATCGGCGGTGCGGGCCAGGCTGAAACTGTCGATGCCGCAATGGGACAGCTTGCCGTCCAGGTGGAAATCGTACGGCGCCCAGACCTGGGCAAGATTCCCCTGCACGGTGACCTGCGCATCCCAGATGCGCTCGAGGAAGGCTTCCTTGCGCTTGGCCAGCGTGTCGAGATAACCGGTGTCGGCCTCGATCCGCAGCTTGCCGTCCGGCAGCAGCACCACGAAGTTGGCCCCAGGCAGGATCAGCCGGCGCGACGTTTCCACATCATGCCGGGTCATGGCCGCAAACAGCGCATCCACCGCGCCCAGGGCTTCGCGCTGGGCCGCGCTGTAGGTTTCCCCGGCGTGGACACTGGCCCCGCCCAGTATCAAGGAGGCGGCAACGGTGATTGCCGCGAAGCTGCTGATCCGGAAACCCATGCGTATTCCCTCGGGCTGCTGCGTCGATGCCGGGGCCTCTGGCGGCGCCGGCGAGGCGACCACTCTACTCCGGCTGCTCGATGCCGCTGCAACTTCCGCAAATAAATCGCTTGCCAATGAATAGCGCGCTATGTAATATGCGCAGCCATGAAGACTGCCCGCGCCGCCACGAAGCCTGCCGCCAACGCCGTACCCCGGCTGGATGCGCAATTGTGCTTTGCGCTCTATTCGGCGGGGCTGGCCATGAACAAGGTGTATCGCAAGCTGCTCAAGGCGCTCGACATCACCTATCCGCAGTACCTGGTGATGATGGTGCTGTGGGAGGACGAAAGCCTCAGCGTGTCGGAAATCGGTGAACGCCTGTTCCTCGACTCCGCCACCCTGACCCCGCTGCTGAAGCGGCTGGAGTCCGCAGGTCTGGTGACGCGGCTGCGCTCGCGCGACGACGAACGCCACGTGGTGATTTCGCTGACCGCCCGGGGCAAGGCGCTGCAGGGCAAGGCCGGCAAGGTGCAGGAATCGATCTTCTGCGCCACCCGCTGCGCACCGGAGCAGTTGATCCATCTCAAGCAGGAGTTGCAGGACCTGCGCCGCAAGCTGTCCACCGAGGACTGATCGCCAGTCATTTTCCATCATTAAAATAGCGCGCTATTTGATAGCACACTAAACTCACCAACCCCCACCCAAGGAATCCGCCATGTCCATCGAAAAAGTCCTGTATCGCTCCAAGGCCACCGCCACCGGCGGCCGCGACGGCCGCGCCACCTCCTCCGACAACGTGCTCGACGTCAAGCTGACCACCCCGAAGGAACTGGGCGGCGCCGGCGGTGACGGTACCAATCCGGAACAGTTGTTCGCCGCCGGCTACTCGGCCTGCTTCCTGGGCGCGATGAAGTTCGTGGCTGGCCAGCAGAAGCTGCAGCTGCCAGCCGACACCCGGGTCACCGGCCAGGTCGGCATCGGCCCGATTCCCACCGGCTTCGGCATCGAGGTCGAGCTGACCATCACCATCCCCGGCATGCCCCGCGCCGACGCCGAGGCATTGGTGCAGAAGGCGCACATCGTGTGCCCCTACTCGAACGCCACCCGCAACAACATCGACGTGACGCTGACCATCGCCTGAGTCACCGGCCGCGGCAGGCCGCAGTCCGGCCTGCCGCGCCGAGGGCTCAGAACAACAGCAGCAACAACGGCACCATGACTCCGGCGCCGAGCACCACGCCGAACACCGCGGGGCGACGGGTAAAGCGCCACGCCATGTACAGGCCGCTCGACACCGACACCAGCAGGCCCAGGGCGACCAGCGCAAAGAACGTCTTCATCGGCCACAGATTCCTCTTCGCCGGCCTAGCCGCCTCGTCGCGCACGCGCGGTTGCACGGCCGGCGTCGGTTGCGCCGTGTTGCCGGACGCGGTGGCCGGCGGGCGCCGCCGCTGTGGCATCTCCAGGGTCTGTTTCTTGTGCAGTTGCGCCGCACTGGCCAGCCAGTCCGGCGGCGCGTAGCCGCTGTCGCGCGAGCTTTCGTGCAGGCCGAACACCTGCAGCCCGCCCGTGATGGCAAGAAACAGCAGCATCGGCGCGGTGAACACGCCCAGATGCAGATGGATCGAACGGAAGGTACGCAGGAGTCGGTGAGCAGGCGACATAAGGGCAGGAGGCTTCTGGACAAGGTGATGCACTGTAGTGGCGACACTACGCCGGGCCAATGGTCGGCCGACGCACGCATGACCATTCCCCACCCACGCGTCCCGCGCGACACGCTTCATTGGCATCCGCACGCAATCCCCTGCTAGGCTGCCGGGTGTTGCAGGAGGCGGGAAGTCTGCCGCCGGGCCACTCGGCCAGACCATCGGCTCGCCCCATTCCAGCCAGCCCATCGGGACCATGCGTGGCCTTTGAAATCGAAGAACAGCGCATGGACGTCCACGCCCTCCGGCTTGGCATGTACGTGTGCCGGCTCGATCGGCCATGGGAGGAAACCTCTTTCCCCCTGCAGGGGGTCGGGCTGGCAAGCCCCGAGGATCTCGCCGCCGTCCGCGCGGTTTGCGAGTACGTGTACGTCGACCTTCGCCGCCAGGTGCCGATAGCGCCGCGACCGGCACTGACCCGCACCAGTCTCTCGGGAACCCGCTTCAAGGACACCGTCCAGTACGCCGACAGGATTCCCGTCGAAGAGGAAGCGCCGCGGGCCCACGCCGCGCTGGACAACGCCGGCGAGATGGTCGACCGGATCTACGAAGACATCGCCAGTGGCCGCGAGCTCTCGGTGGAACGCGTCGAGCAGGCCGTGCGACCGCTGGTGGCCAGCGTGCTGCGCAGCGCCGATGCATTTTTCCTGGTCGAGGGATTGCGCCGGCACGACAACTATTCCTACAGCCATTCGATCGGTTGCAGCGCGCTTGCCGCCGCCTTCGGGCGGCACATGGGCTTCGCCGAGGAAACCATTCTCAGCCTGGCCGCCGGCGGCCTGCTGATGGACGTGGGCAAGACCCGCGTCCCGGAAAACCTGTTGCGCTATCCCGGCTCGCTGTCACCCGCCGAAGTGGACGTGGTGCGCTCGCACGTCGCCGCCGCGCTGGCGATCGTCTCCGAGTCGGACATCACCGACCAGGACGTGCTGGACATCCTGCGCAGCCACCACGAGCGCCATGATGGCAGCGGCTATCCCGACGGCCTGGCCGGCAACATGATCCCGATCACCGGGCGCATGCTCGGCATCATCGACACCTACGACGCGATGATCAGCCCGCGCCCCTATCGTCCGGCGATTTCCCGCCATCACGCGCTGCGGCAGATCTACGCTACCCGCAACACGCTGTTCCAGGCCGAGATGATCGAACGCTTCCAGGTCTGCCTTGGCGTCTACCCGACCGGATCGCTGGTGGAGCTGAGCACCGGCGAGGTCGCCGTGGTGATGGCGCAGAACCAGGTTCGCCGGCTGCGCCCCAAGGTCGTCGTGCTGACCCGGCCGAACAAGCAGCCGCTGGAGGATTTCCGCCAGGTCGACCTGATGCTGCAGGACCAGGGCGCCGCCGTGGACATCGTGCGCAGCCTGGTTGCCGGCGACTATGGCATCGACGCCGCCGACCTGTTCCTGAAATGACACAGCTGCGATGATTCGCCCGTGCCACGGGTTTGCGCTCCGCCCGTCCTCAAGTCTCCAGGCCACGTTGCCATCAACATGCTGAATCGGGATTCCCTGTTTGCCGCGATCGAGGCACAGATCGCCGCCTGCGTCGAAACGGGCGGACGTTTCGCCGTGCTGATGCTGCGTGCCCGCGGCCTGCGCCAGATCGCGCTGCGCTTCGGTTACGCCCAGGGCGAGCAGGCCAGCGAGGTTGCCCATGAACTGATCGTGCAGTCGCTGCGTCCCGCCGACCGGGTCTTCCGCGCCGGCGACGACAGTTACGCCGTGGTACTGCCCGACATGCTGAGCCGCAACCACGTGCTGCTGGCCAGTGCGCGACTCAGCCAGGCCTTCGAGCAGCCACTGCACGGGATGGAGTCGCCCTGGCAATTGCGCGCGGTGATGGGCGTCGCGCTCTACCCCGAACACGGGCAGGACGCGGACCTGCTGTGCCGCCGCGCCGCGATGGCGCTGGACGAAGCGCAGCGTCGGCGCGAGTCCTGCCAGATCTACCAGCCGCACGACACCCAGGTGGAGATCTTCTACGAGGAGCTGCGCGACGCGATCGAGGCGAACCGGCTGCAGGTGTACTTCCAGCCGGTTCGCGAGCTGCAGGCCGGGCGCCTGGTGGCCGTCGAATCGCTGGCGCGCTGGACCAGCCCCCGCCACGGCGTGGTGTCGCCAGCCAGTTTCGTGCCGTTCTCCGAACAGAGCGACCTGATTTCGGCGCTGACCCGCTGGAGCATCAACGCCACCTTGCGCCATGCCGCGCCGCTGTGCGCGACAGGTGGACTGGACTTCGCCATCAACCTCTCGCCGCAGGCCTTCTCGCGGCCCGGCATGGTCGAGCAGTTCCGGGGCGCACTGGACATCTGGGGCGTGGCACCCACCTCGGTGATCGCGGAAGTCACCGAGACCGCGCTGGCCGCGGACCTGGAGTCCAGCGTGCAGGTTTTGCGCCGGTTGCGCGACATGGGCGTGCGCATCGCCATCGATGACTTCGGCACCGGCTATGCGTCGATCTCCTACCTGCGCCGCTTCCCCGCCACCGAACTGAAGATCGACCAGTCACTGGTCGGCTCCATGCAGGATGATCCGCATACGACCCGACTGGTCAGCGCGATCATCAACATGGCCCACCATCTCGACCTCGCCACGATTGCCGAAGGCATCGAGAACCAGGCCACCGAGGACCTGCTGGCCGGCATGGGCTGCGATTTCGGCCAGGGCTACCATCTCGGCATGCCCGAAGCGGCGGCCGATTTCGTGCAGCGCTTCCAGGCCTTGTCCCCGGGCTGACGGCGGGCAGCGATCTCAGGCCTTCTTCAGGAAGCACACCTTCAGCACCAGTCCCTTGATCTTGTCCGAGCTGCCTTCGATGTGCTCTTCGTCGCCATCGACCAGGCGGATGTTGCGGATCACCGTGCCCTGCTTCAGCGGGATCGATGAACCCTTCACCTTGAGGTCCTTGATCACCGTCACGGTGTCGCCGCTGTTGAGCACGTTGCCGTTGACGTCGCGCACCACCAGCGCCTCGCCACCCTCCCCGTTACCCGACGCGATCGGCCACTCGTGGCCGCAATCGGCGCAGATGTAGTTGTCGCCGTCGGGATAGGTGTTCTCCATCGCGCAGGACGGACAGGCGGGAATATCGGACACGGGACGTACCTGGTTCATGCCATCGGATCGCGATTATAGGCGCATCGGCCGGGCCTTCACGCTGCCGACATGGACGAGGAGCTAAATCTTGCGCCAACGCCCGCGGAGAAACATCATGACTGCCCACCAGGTTCTCGCCACAGTTGCCGTGAGCGATTTTGCTGCATCCAGCGCCTGGTATGCCCGCCTGTTCGGACGGGGCCCGGACGACACGCCCAATGCATCCTGCGCCGAGTGGCAGATCGCCAGGCGCACGCGCATCCAGCTGCTGTCGAGGAACGAACTGACCGAAGCGCCATGCCACGCCGGCGCAACGTCGGTCGGCATCATGGTCGAGGATCTGGACGAGATCCTGCACGACCTGCAGGATCGCCACATCGACGTCCCCGCCCCGCAACTGGCCACGCACTTCGTGCGCTTCGCGCCGGTGTGCGATCCGGACGGCAATACGGTGACCTTCGTCGAATCGGCGACGTCCTGAAAGCTGGCGGGCCGACATCCGGCCCGCCAGCGCCTGTTGCTACTTGCCCAGGTCCTGCAGGAACCGCTTGCTGTATTGCAGCGGCGTGGTGCCGCTCACCGAATTGCAGATCGGCGATGCCGTGCCGCCACCGCCTGCGCACGGCGTGTCGCGATCCAGCGACCAGAAGTGCACGCCGGCCATGCCCTGGTTCACCGCGTAATTGACCACGGTGTCCACGTCGGAAATCCGGAACACTTCGCTGCTGACGTCATTCACGCCGATCATCGGGGTCAGCTCGATGCGGCTGGCGGGAATGCCGTAGGTGTACTGCAGGTTCGTCGCCGCCTGGATCGCCGACTGGCCCATGTCGCACTGCCCGTTCGACACCACGCACACGCCGGGACTGGCCGAACCGAAGTCCATCACCATCAGGTTGATCGTGTAGTTCGGCAGGTTGGCCGCCTTCACCGCACGCACCACCATGTCGCCCACGCCATTCAATCCGCCATGACTGCCATCGGACGCCGCCAGCGTGGCCAGGGTGAAGGAGAAGCGCAGGTTCGGATACAAGGTGTGCGCGTACGCGGCGTTGGCGATCAGGTTGTTGATCTGCGCCTGTGACTGGGCACCTTCGATGTCGAAGTCCACGCCGACCATGTACGGCGAGGCGTAGCGCGAAAGGAACTGCGCCATGCCCGCCGCCGAACCACAGGTGAAGCTGCCGGCCTGGCCACCGGTGGAAACCACATAACTGATCCCCGCATCGACCAGCGGCTGGATGTTCGCGCTGGCGAAACTCGCCGCCGGGATGCCGCCCCAGCTTTCGCTGCCGCATTCGCCCGACGCGAAAGCGAGCGTGACCGCGCCCAGATTCGGCAACGCGGTGGACACCAGGCTGCCGCTGCCCACCAGCGGAATCGCCGTGCCGGTGACCGCGGTGCGCATCACGTTGGTATTCCAGTTGAGGTTGATGGTGACGTCCTTGTACGGACTGAACAGGAAGCCTTCGGCGGGCGGGTTCGGCGTACCCGGATCGCCAGGGTCCCCCGGATCGCCGGAATCGCCCGGGTCCGTGGAGCCATCGCAACTGCCCTGGGCCGTCCACGGCTGTCCGGTGCCCGTCGGTCCGCTGTGCGTGGCCGGATCATCGCCCTGGGTCCACCAGTTGGCCTTGTAGTTCACCCCGTTCTCGCTGGCCAGGCTGCCGCCGCCATAGGCCGTCGCCGCATTCCATGCCGCGTCGCAACCGGCCGACCCGGGCGGGTCGGTGGGCGGCGGGTCGGTCGGCGGAGTGCTGCCGCCGCAAGAGCCCTGCGATGTCCATGGCTGACCCGAACCGCCGGGCCCGCTGCTGGTCGCCGGGTCGTTGCCCTGGGTCCACCAGTTGGCCAGGTAATTGTTGCCGTTCTCGCTGACTACGCTGCCGCCGCCGTAGGCGGTCGCCGCATTCCATGCCGCCGCACAGGCGGGCGCGGATTGCGCGTGTACCGCCTGCAGCGGCACTGCCGCCAGCAGGGCCACCGAAAAGCAGGTGCCCATGGCACTGCCCAATGCACTCAAAGCCAAGCCGGACCACACAGCCGATCGTTTCGCAAACATGAGATGTCTCCTGTCGGGACTACATCGCTACGGGTGGGTTGTCAGGACAGGCCTGGCGACGCTCCGGTCAGCCACGGGTGGGGAACCCGATGTCCTGCTGCCTCCTTGCTCGCTACCGCTTCTTATGGACGTGCTGTCCCGTCATAGACCCGGATGACAACGTTGTCTATCAGACTTTTTCCAAACTGTGACGGGGACCCGCCGGCTGTGTCAAAGCGCTCGAATCCAGTCCACGCCCGGCCGGTGGCCGGCCTCATGTCGCGACGAGGTGACGAAACTTCAGGTGGATTGACAACGTTGTCTACCAAGCACTGAAGAATCATGGGACGCCGCCGGGACGCCTGGCGCCGCGGCCGCGTGGCCATTGCATCCTTCACGGCGATCACGCGGCGGGCGGGCGATGCCCAGGTCGATGCAGGGTCGATCGCGCCCCGGTTCACGCCATGACTGGCGATCGTCCGGAAATGCGCCTCAAACGGCGACCGCGGAGCGAAGGCGGGACGAAACTTGCAGTACCATGCGCGCCACTCTTCGCTTCCTGCAGCAAGCTCCTGGAAACGACACCCACCCCGTCGCACCCCGTCGCGCCGCTGCCATTGCGCGCCGTGATGCTGATGCTGGGCAGCGCCAGCCTGTTTGCGCTGATGGCGGTCTGCATCCGGCTGGCCTCGGCCCAGCTGCATCCGTTCCAGATCACCTTCTTCCGCAGCGGCTTCGGCGCCCTGTTCGCGCTGCCCCTGCTGCACGGCCACGGCTGGCAATTGCTGCGCACCCCACGACTGGGTTTCTACATCGTGCGCTGCGTGCTGGGCATGGGCGGGATGCTGGCCGGGTTCTGGGCGATCGTGAACCTGCCGCTGGCCGAGGCGGTGGCGCTGTCCTATTCGTCGCCGCTGTTCGTCACGATCGGCGCCGTGCTCTTTCTGGGCGAAGTGGTGCGCATGCGGCGCTGGAGCGCGGTGGTTGCCGGTTTCATCGGCGTGCTGGTGATCGTGCGGCCGGGCAGCGATGCGTTCACCGGCGGCAGCCTGGTCGCCCTGCTGGCAGCCGCGCTGACCGGGGCGGTGACGATCAGCATCAAGTCGCTGACCGGCAGCGAACCGGCCGACCGCATCGTGTTGCTGACCACCCTCCTCTGGATTCCGCTGTCACTGCCCGCCGCACTGTCGGTGTGGCAATGGCCACACGCCGGGACCTGGCCATGGCTGGTGCTGTCCGGCGCGCTGGGCACCGGCGGCCACTTCTGCTGGACGCGTGCGCTGCGCCTGGCCGACGCCTCGCTGCTGGCCCCGTTCAGTTACCTGCAACTTCTGATCGTGGCGCTGCTGGCCTGGTGGATCTTCGGCGAGCCGTTGGATCGCCATACCGCCGCGGGCGCCGCCATCATCATCGCGGCGAGTCTGTACATCGCCTGGCGCGAGCATCGCCTGGCGCACGAACGGCGCCAGCAGGTGGCGCCGGCAACGAGTGTCGAGCCCACCATCTGGGCGGGGCGGCGCGATCAGTAGATGTCGGGCAGCTCGGGCAGGTCCGGCATGTTGGCCAGCTCGTCGAGCAGATCGACCGAAGGCGGTCCCGACGCCTCGGCCAGCGGCCAGCGGCCCACCACCTCGAAGCGTGATTCGCCGAAGAAGCTGCGGATCAGCACGAACTCGCAGGCGCGCCACTGGATCGGCACCACCGATTCCTCGATCGCATCGATGGCGGTGCCGTGCAGCAGGCTGACGTGGGGCAGGAAGCTGGACACCCCGCTGACCTGCAACCCCGCACGGGCCTGCCCCGCCGCAATCGCCTTGCGCAAACCCAGCGCCGCCTCGGCGGTGGCGCTGTCCGCGCAAAGCACGAACGGAAACTGGCCATCGCGGGCGGTGAACCGCATCGCCGCATCGAGGGTGGCCAGGAAAGCGTGTTCCTTCACTTCATTGCCGGCGGCAAGCAGGGCCTGCTCCAGCGGCTGCTGCAGTCGCTCGGGCTTGCCCATCGGGCACAGGGTCAGGTGCAGGCCGTCGACGCCCACCGGCGTGCCGCCGATGCGGTGGGTCTTGCGAAAACGCTCGCCCACGCCCGCCATCGCGGTTCGCGCGCACTCGTCCGGCAGCAACGCAAAGAAATAGTTGATGCCAGCCGCAAGTCCGGAAGGATTCGACGGATTGGAAATGATGGTGTCCCCCTGGTCGCGCCGGCAGCGCTTCGATCGATGCCGCCAAGCTTACCCAAATTGGCGGCGTCGATAGGTCAACGCATCGTCAGTCCGGCGACCTGCAGAGCTTGCCCCCAGCGGGGCGCCCGCACAAGCGGTGTCCGTCGCGACGGATGCCAGCCGGAAGCGTGCCGGGACACCTAGCGCAGCTGGCTGTCCTTGCTGCCCCGGCGGTTGTACGGGCCGCTGCTGCGCTGCTCGGCGTCCTGCGCCTGCTGGCAGGTCACGCACAGGCGTACGCCGGGGACGGCCTGGCGCCGCGCTTCGGGAATCGGCGCCTCGCACTCCTCGCAATGACTCAGTCCCGGGCCTTGCCGCAACTGCTGGCGCGCCCGCTGCACCGCGTCGCTGACGGTGGCGTCGATCTGATCCTGCACGGCGCCGTCGCCGGCCCAACCGGTTGCCATGGTTTGCCTCCGCGAGAGTGAACGGCGGGCGCCGGCAGCTCAGTGCGCCTTTGCCCGCAAATCCTGGATATATCCTAGTTCCCCCAATGACTTGGGTTCGCCGGGGACCAGTTTCAAGCAGCCCTGGTAGGCCTTGGTCGCCTCGTCGAGGCGGTGCAGCTCGACCAGGGCATAACCCTGGCCACGCAGCGCCACGCACTTCAGCTCGGTGGTCGCTTCCGGGGTCGTGCCGCTGATCTCCGCAGTCCCCTCGGCCTCCTGATACAGGGCCAGCATCCGGTTCCAGTCCCCGCTGCGCTGATAGGTGAACGCCAGCTCGTTCTTGTACTGGCTGTCCATCGGCGACAGGGCCAGCGCCTTTTCCAGCTCGGCCCGCGCATCCGCGTAGCGGGCCATTTCACTGTACGCGTAGCCACGCGCCCAGTAGGCCAGCGCCCAGGCCGAACCGATCACCTCTACGGGTACATCCGCCTTGCCATTGACCGTCTTGCTGCCGAGTGTGGCGTAGATCAGCGCATCGCCCACGCCGCGGGCGCAGAACACCATGCCCGCCCTGCCCTTGTAGAGCGCCTCGTACTTGTCGATCACCTCGTTCAGGGGGCCATCGATGGCCAGCTGGATGCGGCCAGCCTGGATCATCTCCAGGGCGCCCAGGACTTTCTTCATGTCCGCATCGGCCCCCGGCTTACCCGCGGCATCGACGTTCAAGGTGATGGTGCTGGCCGGCTTGACCGCGGCGTGCGGCGCGCAGCCGGCCAGCATGGAAGCCGCGACCAGCGCGGCGAAGATGACGAAACGATGCATGGACTTCCCCTGTTCAGATGCACGGCCAGCATAACCCGCCGGCTTGCGTGATCGGCCTGCGGCGATTGGCGCCATCGCCCGGCGCGCTGCAGGTGCCAGAATGCCGCTTCAGCCCCAGCCCGGAGAACGCCGTGAACACGCCCCTGCCTGCCACCTCCACCCTGCGCAGCGAGCACAGCGTCGCCAAACAGCTGTTCCTGGGCAACATCCTCGAAGAGAACCTGTTCCCCTATCCGGAAATCCGCGCCCGCGACCGGGAAATGCTGGGCGCGATGACCGACGCGATCGACCAGTTCCTCGCCGACAAGACCGCCGAGCTGAAACAGTACGACCGCGACGCCGAGCAGCCGGCCGAATTCATCCAGGCGCTGCGCGAGATGGGCCTGTTCGGCCTGATCATTCCCGAGGAGTTCGGCGGACTGGAGCTTTCCAATGGCGCCTATGCCCGCGTGCTGGGCCAGACCTCCAGCCACGACAGCTCGGTCTCGCTGACCATCGGCGCGCACAGTTCGATCGGCATGAAGGGCCTGCTGCTGTTCGGCAGCGACGAGCAGAAGCAGCGCTACCTGCCGAAGCTCGCCACCGGCGAGATGATCGCCGCGTTCTGCCTCACCGAATCCGGCGCCGGCTCCGATGCCGCCTCGATCCGCACCAGGGCGACGCGCAACGACGACGGCAGCTGGACGCTTTCGGGCGAGAAGATCTGGATCACCAACGGCGGCATCGCGGACTTCTATACCGTGTTCGCCCGCACCGACACGCCCGAGGGCAAGATCACCGCCTTCATGGTGGAAGCGGCATGGCCCGGCGTCAGCCACGGCCCGCACGAGGACAAGATGGGCATCCGCGCATCGAGCACCACCACGGTGGCGTTCGCCGACGTGCAGGTGCCGGCGCAGAACGTGCTGGGCCCGGTCGGCAAGGGCTTCAAGGTGGCGATGAGCATCTTGAACAGTGGCCGCACCGGCCTGGGTGGCGGCGCGGTGGGCGGCATGCGCACGCTGATCCGCCTGGCCTGCGCCCAGGCGAAGGAGCGCAAGCAGTTCGGCCAGCCGATCGCCGAGTACGGCCTGGTGCGCGAGAAGATCGCCCAGATGACGCTGGACTGCTTCGCCGCCGAGAGCGCGGTGTGGATGGTGGCGCACCTGATCGACGCCGGCGGCAGCGACTATTCGGTCGAGGCGGCGATGAGCAAGGTGTTCGCCAGCGAGGCGGTGCAGCGCGCTTCGTACGAGGCACTGCAGATCGCCGCCGGCAACGGCTTCATGCGCGAGTTCCCGTACGAGCAGATCACCCGCGACACGCGCATCCTGTCGATCTTCGAAGGCACCAACGAGATCCTGCACCTGTACATCGCACTGTCCGGGCTGAAGGACGTGGGCACCGGGCTGAGCGAGCTCAAATCCGCCGTGGGCGAGATCTTCAACGAACCGATCAAGGGCTTCGGCGTGCTCGGCAGCTATACCGGCCGGCGCATGCGCGAGGCTACCGGCTACGGCATCGACCGCATCGCCCACGAACTGTCGCCGCGGCTGCGCAAGGTGGCGGCCACCTACGAGAAGTACACGGTCGAGTTGTCGAAATCCTCCGACCAGCTGCTGCGTCGCCATGGCAAGGAGGCCACCGACATGCAGCACGCGCAGAAACGCCTGGCCGACATCGCGATCGACCTGTTCGTGGGCCTGTGCGTGCTGTCGCGTGCCGACAGCCTGGAAAAGAAATCGCACCCCGCCGCGGCGCAGGCAGTCAGCATCGCCGAGATGTTCGCCAGGCAGGCGCGCCGGCGGATGGCGCGCAACGTGCGCGGGCTGGAGCGCAACGAGGACGCTGCCGTGGAGCAACTGGCCGGCGCCGTGCTGGCCAACGATGGCTACATGTGGGACGTGATCTGAGAGGTTGTGATTTTTTCAACCTCGAAGCCCGGCCATGGATGGCCGGGCGCGGATCGGTCACGGAAGTGACTGATTCGCGTGAATACGTCCGGGCACGTACCAGACGTGCGATAGAAGAAAACCACAGGAAGTGGTTTTCTTCACAGGCTCTGAGCTCGCCCGCCAACCTTGTCTTCCCTGCCGCAGGAACCATGCCGATGACTATCTATTCCGTCCACGCCGTCACCGGACAAACGCCGTACACGGTCAGCTTCACCGATGACCAGGGCAACGCCTGGCTGGCCGACGAACCGGTCGAGGATGGCGGCGCCAATGCCGGGCCGGCGCCGCACCGCCTGCTGCTGTCGGCGCTGGGCGCCTGCACCGCGATCACCCTGCAGATGTATGCCGCGCGCAAGCAATGGCCGTTGCACCGGGTCGGCGTGGACCTGCAGTTCAACCCCGAGGGCACGCCGGCCAGCGGCAACGACATCACCCGGGTGATCACCTTGCAGGGCGACCTCTCCGGCGAGCAGCGCGAACGCCTGCTGCAGATCGCCAATGCCTGCCCGATCCACAAGGTGCTGACCGGCGAAGTGCGCATCGCCAGCAGCCTGGCCAGCCACCCGGCCTGAGCAGGCCAGCTCCGGCCATGGCCCGTGAGGAAAACCGTTTCCGTGGTTTTCTTCCATCGCTTCGAAGTTGAAAAATCACAACCTCTCAGGTCGAGCGCCGGCGCAACAGGGCGGGGACGCCGGCCGACTCGGCGGTGAGCCCCGACATCACGAGGCGCTTGAATGGCCCCAGTCGGGCGCCCGCGCCCAATGCCAGCTTGCGCAACACCCGCGCCGGGCGGCGGTCGTCGGTGTACAGGCCGGCCAGCATTCGGGTGGCCAGGTACAGCGGCCGGGTCGCCAGGCGATGCCGGCGCTCATAGCGCTGCAGCACCGATGCCTCCCAGAACGGCCGGCCCGCGGCCATCGCGGCGCGCATTTCACCCGCCAGTGTGTCCTGCCCCAGCAGGCCGAAATTGAAGCCGTGCGCGGTGACCGGATGCATGCCCACCGCGGCATCGCCGATCAGCGCGAAGCGCTCGGCCACGAAGCGCTGCGCGTACACCCCGACCAGCGGATAGGCGCAGCGCGGGCCGGCCACGCGCATCGCGCCCAGGCGCTGGTCGAAGCGTTCGGCCATGGCTTGTTCCAGCGCCGTGTCGTCCAGCGCCAGCATCTCGCGCATCGCCGGCGGCGACAGGGTCAGCACCACCGACGAGGTGTGCGGATCGTGCAGCGGCAGCAGGGCCAGGGTCTGGCCATGGCCGAACCATTCCCAAGCCACCTGTTCGTGCGGCGCCTCGTGGTGCATGCGCAGCACCAGCATGGTCTTGCCGAAATCATGCATGTCGGCGCCGATGCCCATGGCCCGGCGCGTGTCGGAGAAGCGGCTGTCCGCCGCCACCACCAGCTGCGCGTGCAGTGTCTGGCCATCGGCCAGCTCGACCTCGGCGCCGTCGCGACCGGTGCGCACCGCGCTCACCTGCACGCCGGTGATCCGTTCCACTTCTGGCAACTCCATCACCCCGGCGTACGCGGCGCGACGGATCGCGTGGTTGGACAGCAGCCAGCCCAGCTGCGGCTTGCCCGCTTCGTCGTGGCGGAACATCAGCCCCTCGCGGTCGTCGCCGTCGAGCACCATCGCGTCGCGCAGCGTGCCGATCTCCTCCTCGCGCAGGCGCGTCCACAGGCCCAGTTCGCGCAGCAGGCGTTGCGAGTGATGGGTGATCGCGATCTCGCGACCGTCGTCCGGTGGCGCGATCAGGCCGGCTTCTGGCTGGCGCTCCACCAGCGCGATGCGCAGGCCGCTGCCTTTCAGAGCGCGGGCGAAACACAAGCCGGCGGGGCCGGCGCCGATGATCACGATATCGCAGGACATGGCAGGTACTCCGGAGGAAAGGCCCGCGCGCCGACGCGCGCGAGCGAATGGCGCGCGTTCAACAAGAGACGTGTGTCGATGCGGTTCAGCCGCTGCAGCCGCCGCAGCAGATCGTCGGCTGTTGCGCGACCTGTGCGGGCGCCACCGTCCAGCCCACCTGCCCCAGCACCTCGACCAGGTCGGTGACCGTGGCCGAGGACGATATGCGCATCACCAGTCCGCTCATGTCCAGGTCGACCACGGCCGTGGGATCGACGTCGAACAGCGCGTCCTGAACCACGGCGGGCTCGGGGGATGCGTCGACCAGCGCAATATGAAATTCCATCGAAGTTCCTCGCTGCACCGACACCTGGCCGGTGTCGCCGGTGTCGATCGTGGTCGCCCCGCCGCGGCCTTGCCTTGATCGCGGTCAAGCCCGGTCGAGACAGACGGCGATCCGTTGCACCGGCGGCGCCGCCGCTGCCCGCGCGAATCCGGCACGCCTCGCAGCCGCTGACGCAGCGCGACCTTTGCCGGGGCAATCCGGGAGCGTCGGGCATGGCCTGTCGATTCCGCCCACCTTCGTTCGTCGCCTCCGCATACCTCGCCACCCAGGTCTTCAACCATGACTGTCAAGCTTTACGCCCACCCGTTCTCGTCCTACTGCCAGAAGGTGCTGATCGCGCTGTACGAGAATGACATCGCCTTCGAGTTGCGCCTGCTCACCCCGGACGATGCCGAAACCGACCGCGAATTCACCGCCTGGTGGCCGCTGCGGCGCATGCCGTTGCTGCGCGACGGCGAACGCAACGTGATCGAATCCAGCATCATCATCGAGTACCTGGGCCAGCAGCATCCCGGTCCGCAGCGGCTGATTCCCGACGATGCCGAGGCCGCGCTGGAAGCCCGTTTTCTCGACCGCTTCTTCGACAACTACGTGCATACGCCGCTGCAGAAGATGGTGTTCGACCAGTTGCGCCCCGCCACCGAACGCGATGTCCGCGGCGTGGAGGAAGCCCGCCGCTTGCTCGACACCGCCTATGCCTGGCTCGACCACAAGCTCGCCGACAGGCACTGGGCCACTGGCGGCGACTTCAGCCTCGCCGACTGCGCCGCGGCGCCCGCCCTGTTCTACGCCGACTGGGCGCACCCGATCCCCGCCGCCTTCGCCCGTCTCGTCGCGTATCGGCAGCGCCTGCTGGCGCGTCCCTCGTTCGCCCGCGCGGTGGACGAGGCGCGACCCTATCGCTCGTACTTCCCGCTCGGCGCCCCCGACCGCGACTGAGCCATCACCCCGCCCGCAGAAGCACTCTGTGCGCGAGGCTTTTCGGCGTGCGTCCAGACTCGCCAGAGCATCGCGCACAGGGTGCGCTCCTGCAGGTCAGCCCTGCGGAGTGAGAACCGCTACTTCGGCGCGAACAGCTGGCGGAATATCGCGGGTGATGCGCCGCGATAGATGGTGGCGTGTTTCAGTTCCGGCCACGGCTGGTAGTACCAGCGCAGTCCGCGCGGCGCGTGCTTGCGCAGGGCGTCCCGCAGCAGGCCGCCGCCGCTCTCGTCCAGGCCATCGTCGCCGGTGCTGGCCACGTACAGGGTCGAGGCCAGTGATGGCTGCGCCTGCAGTCGCGCCGCGGCACCGCGGGCCAGCGCCATGTCGTTCCACCACAGGCTGGGGCTGAGTGCGATCCAGGTGTCGAACAGCTTCGGCTGGGCGAAGAACGTCTCGACCACGAACAGGCCGGCCAGCGATTCGCCCACGATCGCGCGATGGCCGTCCGTGCGATAGCGACGCTGCACTTCGGGCATCAGCTCGTCCGCCATGAAGGCGCGAAACGCGGCCGATCCGCCCACGCGCGGCGCGATCTCGCGGTCGCTGGCCAGCGTGGTCGGGCCGGTCATGTCGCGCCGGCGTTCGGTGTTCTCGATGCCGACCACGATCATCGGCCGCATCGCGCCGGCCCGGATCGCCGCGTCGACGTCGGCGGCCACATGCGGGAAGTCTTCCTGCAGGCCGCCGTCGGGCATGTACAACACCGGGTAACGGGCGTCCTTCGCCGTGGCGTAAGTCGGCGGCGTGTACACGTTGATGTGCCGCGCCTCGTGCAGCACCGTCGAATCGATGTTGAACGAGGCATGCGCCGGCATCGCGACGTCCGCCGCGGTGACCTGGCCCGCGACGACCAGGCCCAGCAGCAACAACAGGACTCCCCGCGTGGAACGCCGCTTCATGCCGGGACCGGACTCAGGCGCCGCGCGCCTTGCGCCCCTTCCACAGGTAGCCGATGCCCAGCAGCACGAACCACACCGGGCTGGCGATCAGCGCCTCGCGGGTATCCGGCTGCAGGCTCAGCAGCACCAGCACGAACACGAAGAACGCCAGGCAGGCCCAGCACATGAACACGCCACCGGGCATCTTGTAGGTCGACGCTTCATGCAACTGCGGGCGCTTGCGCCGGTACGCGATGTAGGCAAACAGGATCAGCGACCACACGAACATGAACAGCACCGCGGACAAGGTGGTGATCAGGGTGAACGCGGTGATCAGGTCGGGGATCAGGTAGATCAGCGCCGCGCCCAGCAGCAGGCACACGCAGGAGAACAGCAGGCCCAGCGACGGCACCGCGGCGCGCGACAGCCGCGCGAACGTCTTCGGCGCGTGCTGCTCCTCGGCCAGGCCGTACAGCATGCGACTGGTCGAGAAGATGCCGCTGTTGGCCGAGGACGTGGCCGAGGTCAGCACCACGAAGTTGATCAGGGTGGCCGCGGCCGGAATGCCGGCCAGCACGAACAGTTCCACGAACGGGCTCTTGCCCGGCTCCACCATGCGCCACGGCGTGACCATCATGATCGCCACCAGGGCCAGCACGTAGAAGATGATGATGCGCACCGGGATCGAGTTGATCGCCTTGGGCAGGTTGCGCTGCGGGTCGGCCGTCTCGGCCGCCGTGGTGCCGACCAGCTCGATGCCGACGAAGGCGAACACGGCGATCTGGAAACCGGCGAAGAAGCCGCTGAGCCCCTTCGGGAAGAAGCCGCCGTCATTCCACAGGTTCGCCACCGACGCCTGGTGTCCTGTCGGTGAGGTGAAGCCCCAGGCCACCAGGGCGAAGCCGGCGGCGATCAGCGCGCAGATCGCGATGATCTTGATCAGCGCAAACCAGAATTCCATCTCGCCGAACAGCTTCACCGTGACCAGGTTCAGGCTCAGCAGCAGCAACACGCACAGCACCGCGGGAATCCACGGCGCCAGGTCGGGAAACCAGAACTGCGTATAGGCGGCGATCGCGATCACGTCGGCGATCGCGGTGATGATCCAGCAGAACCAGTACGTCCAGCCGCAGAAGAAACCGGCCCACGGCCCCAGCAGGTCGGTGGAGAAGTCGATGAACGACTTGTACTCCAGGTTGGACAGCAGCAGCTCGCCCATCGCCCGCATCACGAAGAACAGCATCACGCCGATGATCAGGTAGACCAGCAGGATCGACGGCCCGGCCAGGCTGATCGTCTTGCCCGAGCCCATGAACAGACCGGTGCCGATCGCGCCGCCGATGGCGATCAGCTGCAGGTGCCGGTTGGAAAGGCTGCGCCGAAGATGGTCCGGGTGTTCCAGCGATGCGGTCATGCGGCGCGCCTTGGCGTTGGGAAGCCGCCAACATACAGAAAAGCGGGCGCGGCGGCCATGCGGTGTGCTTTCGTCACAAGGTGCGCGGGCGCACGTTACAAGTCCCTGGCGACCTTGTCCCTGACCTCAATGACATCGTGGACCGTGAGCACGTACTTCGAGGCACCCATGTTGCAGTAGTGACCCGGGGGGCCGAGTTCGCCACGAACCACCACGTAAGCCGAACCCCAGGGACCGCCGGGGCCCCTGGCCGGCAACTCCGCCTTGCGGAGATCCCCGCTCAGGCACCAGTTCTCGTTTGTGCCTTCGGGCGTAAACGAGGAAGACTCGAAATTGTAGAAGTACGTGCCGCGATAGATCTGGTCAGGGCGTGGCTTGACGCAGCTGCTGACGAGCAAGAGAAGCGCGATGCCCAATGTGGGGCGTAGGAAGAGTTTCATCGTGCGCTCTGACGAGGTTGTAGAAACCCATGCACCCAAGGCCATCCAGAATCTCCCAGGAAAATGTCAGCCCTCGAGCGCCACGCAAATTTTCTCCCACCGACTGGACAGCTTGCGGGTGATGAAAAAGGTGGCGGCGAACAGAAGAGGCGGCAACACAAGCCACCAGTAATGTTCCAGGAAGCGAATCACGGCGAGCACCGGCCTCCCAGCCGGATGGCCGAGTCGATCCAGTTGGGGTGCCACGAACATGGCATACATCTCGGCCAGGAAGAAAAGAGCAAACAGCAGGAAAGAAAAAATGCCGTACGACAAGCAGGCAACGACGACCACGAACAGGAAGCGACGCGGCATCAGGCGACCGCCCCGGTACGCAACCATGGCGGGCCACCAGACCGTCGCCCACGACATGAGGAAGTAAGTGAGCCCGACCGCAACGATCATCGCGGCCATATGAGGCGGGAAGCCAAGAATGTCTGTCATTGAAGGCTGGCGCCTGGTAGGCCACGCATGAGGGCATGTGCCATCGGATGGTCAGCCTTCAACATTGCCTGGTCAAGCGGCCCCATGCTTCGATCCAACAAGGGTTGCCGGATACAAGCGGCGCGACGACGTCGTCGAATCAGGACCACACCTTGACATCGCGCCGACGCGACCTCAGCCCGCTTGCACCCGCCGCGCATACCCCACCGGCGAACACCCCACCAGCGCCTTGAAGTCGCGGATGAAGTGGGCCTGGTCGAAGTAGCCCAAGTCCAGCGCCAGTTGCGTCCAGTCCATCGGCTTGCCCGCGTCGACGCGTTCGAGTGCTTCGTGCATGCGGTAGCGGTTGATCACCCACTTCGGGCCGATGCCCACGTACTGGTTGAACAGGCGTTGCAGGGTGCGCGGCGTGATGCTCCAGCGGGTCGCCAGGTCGTCGAGGGTGCGCAGGCTGCGGTCGATGGCGATGGCGTCCACCATCTCGCCCACGCGCAGCGCCTGCGCATCGGGTGGCGGCAGACGGGTGACCAGGAAGTCGCTGGCCAGCGACACCATGTGTTCGTCGTCCGGCGATGCCTGGATGATCGTGGCCAGTTCGGCGGCGACGGTGCCGAACACCTGTTCCGGCGCGATGGAGCGATTGCGCAGCACGGATACCGGTTGCCGCAGGAAGCCGTGGAAACCGCCGGGGCGGAACTTCACCCCGAACACGCCGCCGCAGCCTTCCAGCACGGTGCTGAAGCGGCCGGTGTGGATGCCATGGATGCGGTTGCCGGCAGCGTCGCATGCCAGGTGCACGTTCGGGTGCGGCAGCGTTTCGCGCAGCTGCGGCGGGCCGCCCTGCAGATCCCAGCGCACGATCCAGTAATGCTGCACCACGCCGGCCAGCGCCGGCGGTGGCGCGATGCGGGCGTGGTGGAACAGGCCCGTCGACGGCGCGCCTGGCGCCGGACGCAACACGCCACGGGCCTTGCCGACGCCGCCGTTCATCCGCGTCGTCCGCAAGGGGTGGCACGCGCCTGTCGCGTTTTTACAATCATCGCGTCCCCAACCGTGTTTTCATTGTCGGCATGACATCACGCGGGAGTCTCCCATGAAAGCCATCCCACGGCTCCTGCTCGTCATCGCCGTTTCGCTGCCTGCGGCAGCGCTTGCACAAGCCCCCACGGAGTCCACCACCATGCACGCCACCGGCCATTTCGACGTCAAGGTTTCCCCGCAGACGCCCGACAATCCCCAGGCCAAAGCTTCGGGCCTGGCGCGACTGTCGCTGGACAAGCAGTTCCACGGCGATCTGGACGCCACCAGCCAGGGCGAGATGCTGGCCGCCGGCGACGGCAGCACGTCCGGCGCCTACGTGGCGCTGGAGACAGTCAGCGGCAAGCTGCACGGCCGCAGCGGCAGTTTCGCGCTGGTGCACCGCGCCCTGATGGTCGCTGGCACGCCGCGGGAATGGACCGTGGTGGTGGTGCCCGGCTCCGGCACCGGCGAACTGGCGGGCCTCGACGGCGCCATGACGATCACCATCGTCGACGGTCGGCACGACTACGACTTCAGCTACACCTTGCCCACGCACTGAGCCACGCCGCCGCCGCGACAATCAGGGCGTCGCGCTCAACGCGCGCATGCAGACCACGGCGATGACGGCCAGCACGGCGGCGATCGCTGCCGCCCACCCGCTCCATGCCTGCAGCCGGCGCCGGAACCGGTCCTGACGCTGCGCATCGCCGCGGAACATCTTCTGTTCGATCGACCGCCCCAGCAGCAGCACGGTCAGCAGCACCACGATCACCGCCACAACGTGCATCGACTCTCTCCCGCGTCGCCCGCCGGCTCGACTACTCTATGCCTCGATGACGCCCACCGACTACACGCCGACCACGGCCCGCAACGCCTTCGACGCCACCACCTCCGCGCTCGGTCGTGCCGGAAGGGAGGCGGTCGTGACCATGCTGGCGATGCTGGCCACCCTGGGCTGCGCCATGGCGATCGATGCCGAGCCCGGCCCCGCGGTGCTGGCCGTGGTGTTGTGCCTGTCGTTCGCGCGCAGCCATCTGGATCGCGACCTGCGCGGCCGACTGGAAGCGGCGGTGGCACTGCCGATCGTCGGCCTGCTGGCGACTGCGGTGGGCATGTTGCTGCTGCATGCGCCGTGGCTGGGCGCCCTCGTCTTCGTGGCCGGCATGTTCGTGTCGATCTGGCTGCGCCGGTTTGGCCCGATGACGCGCCGCGCCGGCTCGCTGATCGCGCTGCCGTTCGTGGTGATCCTGACCACGCCGCATGTACCGAGCCAGCGACTGGGACCGCTGATGGCGGCACTGGTGCCGATCGTCGTGGCGCTGCTGGCGCTGGTCTGGGTGGCGGCCTTCCACGCGCTGGCGCGGCGGCTGCGCGTGCTGCCGCCCGCGCAGGCAGCGACCACCACCGGAATCGCCGTTGCGCCCGCGCACGAGAGCTCGCTGCGGCCGATCGCGAGCACGCGCATGGCCATCCAGATGGCCGTGGCGCTGGCGCTGTCGTTCGTCGTCGGCTACACCTTCTTCGCGCAGCGCTGGGCGTGGATCGTGCTGACCGCCTTCATCGTCAACAGCGGCAACCGCGGACGGCTGGATGTGGCGTACAAGAGCGTGCTGCGCGTGCTCGGCGCCGCGTTCGGCACAATGCTGGCGCTGGGCTTCAGCGTGCACCTGGGCAGCCACGATGGCGCCACCGTCGCGCTGATCCTCGCCGCGGTGTTCTTCGGCATCTGGCTGCGTCCGCTCGGCTACGCCTGGTGGGCGCTGTTCGTCACCCTGGCGCTGGCCTTGCTGCAGGGTTTCGAAGGCCGCTCGGCCAGCCATGACCTGGGGCTGCGCCTGCAGGAGATCGTGATCGGCGCGTTGATCGGCGTGGCCGCCGCCTGGCTGGTCTACCCGGTGCGTTCGCGCAACGTGCTGCGCCGGCGCATCGCCGATGCACTGGCCATGCTCGGCGATGCCTTCGATCCGGCCACGCCGGCGCGGACGCGAGGCGACGTGCTGGCGGCGTGGACGCAGGTCGCACAGATCGCCCCGGCGTTCAGGGCCAGCCGATGGGCCATGCGCCGAGGCGAGGCGGCGAAGCCCGCAGACTGGATCGATGCCCTGCACGCCTGCATCGACCCGGCCATCGCCCTGCTGGAACAAGGCGCAGCGCCGCCGGTCGAGGTGCGCCGAAGCATCGGCGCGGCGCGCAAGGCGCTGCGCGAACCCGATCAGTTGCTGCCTGCGTTGCGGCAATTGCGCGACTGCCTGGACCAGGCCGCGCGCAGCCGACCGGAGCACGCCGACACGGCCTGATGCCGCCTTTCGCCCGGCTTCCCCTGGCCGGCCGATCGGGCGCATCATGCCGCCACCTGCCACTGCCGGTGCCCGCCATGAATCGGATCGTCCGTGTCTTCATGTTCGCGCTCAGCCTTGCCCTGCCCCTGCTTGCGCTCGCCGGCGACGATATCGCCGGTTCGAAGGATCACCCCCTGCTCACCCGCTATCCGGGTTCGTACATCAGCGAATACAGCAAGGCCTACAACGCCACCGAGTTCAAGGTCGGCAAGGGCGACAACGCCACCACGCAAACCGTGGAAGGCGACACCACCAGCCTGCGCTATTTCTACGGCAGTCCCGAGACCCAGGCCAGCCCGCTGCAGATCATCCGCAACTACCAGAACGCGATCAGGCAGATCGGTGGCGAGGTGGTCTACGAACGCCTGCCCAGCGAGGGCGATGGCGGCGAGACCACGCTGAAGGTGCACACCGGCGGCAAGGACGTGTGGGTCAAGCTGGTGCCGGACATCTACGGCGCGCCCACCCAGGATTACCTGCTGGTGGTCGCCGAAGTGGCGGCGATGGCGCAGGCGGTGACCGCCAACCAGCTGCGCGACGAACTCGACAAGAACGGCTTCATCACCCTGCACGTGAACTTCGACACCGGCAAGGCAGTGCTGAAACCCGACGACCTGGCCACCATGCAGCAGGTCGCGATGATGATGAAGGCTTCGCCCGCGCTGAAGCTCCGTGTGGAAGGCCATACCGACAACGTGGGCGACGCCGCCTCCAACAAGGCGCTGTCCGAAGCCCGCGCGAACAGCGTGATGGACGCCATCGTGCAGGCCGGCGTGCCAGCCGAGCGACTCGGCGCCGCCGGCTTCGGCCAGGAGCGCCCCGTCGCCGACAACCGCAGCGAGGAAGGACGGGCGAAAAACCGCCGCGTGGAACTGGTCAAGGCGGACTGATCAGGGGGACAAGATCGCCGGGCCTGAACCGGCCCGGCGATCCCTGGCCGCCGCGAGTCCCCGGCGGCCGCACCGGCTCACCGCTGCGGTGCGCACTCCTCGTCGACCTGGCGCACCTCGCACTCGATTTCCCAGTCGCTGCCGTGCACGTCGAGGAAGCGCCGGGTCAGCGCCAGCGCCTGCTCCATCGAATCGGCCTGCAGCAGCGCGTAGCCGCCGATCACTTCCTTGGTTTCGGCGAACGGACCGTCCGTGGTGGTCTGCCGGCCCTGCGACAGGCGCACGCGCACGCCTTCCGCCGTGGGCCGCAGGCCTGCCGTATCCAGCAGGCTGCCGGCCGCGGTCATTTCCGCCATCAGCTTGCCCATGTCGGCCATCAGCTGCTCGCTGGGCCGCTGCCCGCTGTTCTCGTTGATCCGGATCATCGAAAGGAATCGCATCGTCATCTCCTGTGGGAAGGCTGCGGTCGCGCGGCAAACCGCGCTCCTGGCATGGCGACGAACGAAGCGCGGCCGGATCGACAGGACGGCCATGCCCCCGCGGCATCAGCCGCCGCAGGGCGAGGTTGCGGCGACGCCGAAGCCTGTGTGGAATTCGACCAGCAGCCCGAGATCCTCCCGCGTCGGTGCCAGAAAGGACGGCCCCAGCAAGCCGCGATAGCCGGCCAGCGGCTTTTCGTATCCGCGTTCGACCTGCCGCTTTGCGCTCGCGATGTCCGCCACGGCCACGCTGATCGCGAGCACCTGCGGCCCACCGCTGCGCAGCGCATCGGCAGCGATCCCCGCGCCATCCGGCTGCAACACCAGAACGCGCTTGCGATCGATCGGCACGCAATACCCGCGCGCGCCCACCTGGGCCACGCTCACCGGCGTGGCGTCGGCAAAACCCATCGCGGCCAGTTGCCGCTGGTCCGTCTCGGCGTTCGACGAAAGCAGCCAGATCGCGGACAGCTCGCGCGCGCCATTGGGATGCACGCGCGCGCTCCGCGCGTCGGCGACGCGGGTCGGCGTGGGTCTGCCCGCGGCGTAGTCGATGAAGAACAGGTTGCTCGAGAGCGGCTGGCGCTCGAACGCGAACAGCCGCCAGCGCGGTGGCGCCGCGGGGCCGTCGCCATCGGGATCATTCGGCGCTGCCGAGAAAATCTCCGTCGGGGCGAAGCCGCGCTGGCGCAGCGACAGGCGCTCCCGATCGAGCGTCGACGAACGCAGGCCGAAGGTGCGGGCGCCCGGGCCACCACGCAGCGCGAACTGATCCGCGCGCATGCCCGGGTCCATCCGCGCGTCCGGCCGGGTGATGCCCTCCAGCTCGACATAGCTTCCATCGGACATCCGCACATAGCGATTGGCCACGCCGTCGGGATTGCGCCCTGGCCGGACCTGGAAGCCCAGCTTGACGGTCATCACCGCGCTGACCTGGTCGATGCTGCGCCCCCACAACAGCACGTGGTCGATCCTGCTGGTGTCATCGGGTGACGGCGCGGCAGCGGCAGGCTGGCCCAGGCACAGGCCGGACATCAAGGCGGACAACAGGATGATCGATCGCACGCTACGCAGACTCCATCGGCTTGGGCGGGACGGGCAGCAGGCGGGAAGCCTTTCCATCAGCCGATGCCCCACAGGCGCCGCGCCTCTTCGGCGACGAGGTCGGGTAACTCTTCGGGAAAGAACAGCTTTGCGTCCGGCACGCGGCGCACGCCGCGCGACTGCGGGAAGGTGTGGTCCAGATACTCGGCATCCGCCAGCGCGAAGACCTGGTCGGCGGCGCCCCAGACGATGCGCACCGGTACCGCACTGCGCCTGAGCGCGGCCTCGATGCCGGCCAGCGGATTGGGCGCCAGCGCGATGTGGAACGCCTCGTACTGCGCCCGGCGCAGCGGCGAACTCACCAGCGGCGTGACGTAATACTCGATGGTCTCGTCGGCAAGGCGGGCCGGATCACGATAGACGGCCGCGCCGAACGTCGAGCGCGCCAGCGCCTTGTCGGTGAGCCATCGGGCCGTGGCCTCGGCCAGCGTGCCCGCGCGCGCCATCCCGATCGCCGGCATCACCCCGGCCGGCGGACTGTCCGGTTCGACATCGCAGTTCGTCAGCAGCAGGCTGCGCACGCGCTCGGGATGACGAACCAGGAACAGCTGGGCCACCGCGCCGCCGCTGTCGCTGGCCACGATGTCGACCTTGCCGACCGCCAGCGCATCGAGCAGCGCGGCGAGCATGCCGGCCTGGGCATCGGCCGCCAGCGACTGCCCCGCGGGAACCTGCGAATAGCCCAGCCCCATGAAGTCCGGCGCGATGCAGCGCCGATGGGCGGACAGCCGATCGAGCGCGCCGCGCCATTGAAAACCGTTCAACGGCGCGCCGTGCAGGAACAGCGCCGCCTCGCCCGCGCCACGCTCGACGTAGGCGATGCGGCCACAGGGCAGTTCGGCGAAACGCCGCGCCTTGCCGAACGCCGACGCGTCGGTCGGCGGCATCGCCACGGCCGTGGCGCGCCGGACGATGTCCGTTCGCGCCATGCACACACCGGCGACACCGCCGGCCAACGCCGCCCCGGTCAACTGCAGGAATTGCCTGCGCTTCATTTCGATCTCCTTGCCATGCGCCGCTGCGCCGGGGACATGCTGACGCCTCGCCGCGGACCGGGCGCGCACAAACGGCCGCTGGCGGACACGGAAGGATGATTTTCGGCACTTGTGCACTACCCCGCGCCGTCGCGAGGATGCGCCGATGAGCGATCGCCCCGCCTGCTATCCCGCGCCACCGGCACCGCTGCTGTCGGGCAGCGGCCCGAACCGCATGCCGCTGCTCGACGTGCTCACCTCGCCGGTGCCGTCGGGCCGGTTCGATTCGCCGCTGGACGATCGCCACGTGCTCTGCCTGCATCTGGGCGACCCGGTGCCGGTCAGCTACCGCATGGGGCGGCACGAACGGCGCGGCACGCGCATCCATGGCCAGTTCTGCGTCGTCCCCGCCGGTTCGAGCACGCGCTGGACGCTGACGCGGCCCGCGCGCTCGCTGCTGCTGCGGCTGACCCCGGCACTGCTGGGGGATACCGCCGACGCGATGGGGCTGGCATCGCAGGACGCCGGGCTGGCGCCGTCGATCCACATCCGCGATCCCCAGGTCGAACGGATCGGCTGGATGATGCAGGCCGAGGATCACGACGCCTATCCGGGTGGCCGCCTGTTCGCCGACAGCCTCGCCGCGGCGCTGGCGGCGCGTCTGCTCGCCCTGCAATCGCGCAGCCCGGTTCCATCCCCGGGCCGCGCACTGCCGGCGTGGCGGCTGCGCCACGTGATCGAGTACATCGAGGCGAATCTCGACCAGGACCTCACGCTCGCCGAGCTGGCCGGCGTGGCGGGCTTCAGCCTGTCGCACTTCAAGCCGCTGTTCCGCCAGGCGGTGGGCATGCCGGCCCATCGCTTCGTGATGGGACGGCGCGTGGAGCGCGCGCGAACGCGGCTGCTCGAAGGCGGCGCCAGCCTGACCGACATCGCGCTGGAAGCCGGCTTCGCCCATCCCGGCCACATGGCCCGCTGCATGCGCCGCCTGCTGGGCGTGAGTCCCTCGCAGATCGCTGCTTCGTCGCGCTGAGAGGCGGCTGTTTCGTGAGCGAGTCCGGGCGTGCTGCCGGCCGCGGCCTGTGCGGTTCGCGTGGTCGCCGTGTTCGCCACCGGGTTACGATGCCGCCCCTTCGCCCCGTTCCGCGCGCTGTCCTCGCCCAAGGAGATCGTCCATCGTGTCGCACTATTCCGGCCCCCTGCTCACGCGCCAGCTTGCCGAAGCCCTGCTGGCGGCACGCAACGCCGGCGCCGATGAATGGGCGGGCTCGCTGGACCTGGGCGTCAGCGGCGAGGCGGTCGCGCTGGAGCCCGAGGCCTGGCAACGCGGCGGCCTGCGTTATCCGTATCCGGCACGGCTGAAGGACCGCACGATTTATCACTGGGACGGCGACGAGTTCGCCCCGGTGGCGCGCTACGCCAACTCGCTGATCAAGCTGGTGCCCACCGAATGGGGTGCGCCCACGTTCGAGATCGACGGCATCAAGATGCTGCCGACGTCGAAGGAATCACCGTTCGACGACGCCCGCCGCAAGGTGGCCCTGGTCGAACCGCGCGGCAAGGTGGTGCTGGATACCTGCGGCGGGCTCGGCTATTTCGCGGCGTGCTGCCTGGCAGCGGGCGTGGCGCGCATCCACTCGTTCGAGAAGAACGCCGACGTGCTGTGGCTGCGCACGCTGAACCCGTGGTCGCCCGATCCGGAATCGCCCGCCAGCGGCGGCCGTCTGCAACTGACCCATGCCGACGTATCGCAGGCGATCACGCAGATCGCCGACGCCTCGGTGGACGCGCTGCTGCACGATCCGCCGCGCTTCGGCATCGCCGGCGAGCTGTATTCGCAGGCGTTCTACGACCAGCTGGCGCGCGTGCTGCGTCGTGGCGGTCGACTGTTCCATTACACCGGCAGCCCGAACCGGCTGACCAGCGGCCGCGACGTGCCCCGTGAAGTGCAGAAGCGGCTGGAAAAAGCCGGCTTCAGGGCCGAACTCGCGCTGGACGGCGTGCTGGCCACGCGGCGCTGACCGTGCTGATCCGCCCGAGCACCATGCCATCGCCTCGCACTGACCCGCGCAAGCATCACTGCGCGGCCACGGAGCCCTCATGCAGGCTCGCGCGGTACGGCGCGATCTCTTCGGCTGCCACGCCGTCGGCCTGCATTTCACGCACCGCCTGCTGCAGCTGGGCCAGGCCTTCCTCGCGTCGTCCCAGGCGCATCAGGATGCGTGCGCGCAACGCCTTGAGCACCGCGCCTCGACCGGCGTCGGAGGTACTGGCCTGGTAGGCCTTCGGGTCGACCTGCTCGACCAGCGCCAGTGCCTCGGCGTTGCGGCCAAGATCGCTGAGCACGTTGGCGCGGGCGACGCGGGCAGCCTGCACGGTCGGACTGCTGTCGCCGGTCAGCGCCAACAGGCCGCTCTCGGCCGACTGCAGATCCACCAGCGCCGTCTTCAGATCACCCATTTCCTGTTCCTGCGAACCGAGGTTGAGCTGTTCGACCAGGGTGTACTGGTTGCCGCTGCCCCAGCGCGCCAGCGAACGCCGATAGACATCGCGCTGCGTATCCAGCGCCTTCGCGGTATCGCCATGCAACGAATACAGGTAGCTCAGCGAGCTCAAGGTGCTGATCGTGCCCTGCCCGCTCGCGCCTTGCACCGCCTGGTAATCGGCCGCGGCCTGGCGGGTGACGGCGATCGCCTCGGCATAATGACCTTGCGCGCGCAGCGCATCCCCCAGCCGCGAACGCGCCAGCGCGACCACGCCCAGGCCTACCCTCTGCGCGGTGTAGGGCGCCCCGGCCAGTACCTGGCGGGCCAGCCGCTCGGCCACCGCCGCGTGATCCATGCGCAGCTCGCAACCGGCAATGCCGAGCAGCAGGTGTGCCGACATCACCGCATCGTCGGCATGCAGGATCTTCTGCATGGTCAGTGCCGTCTCGTAGTTGTCACGTGCTACCTGCACCTGCATCTGCTGATAGGCCAGGTCGCCACGCGCCAGGTGCGAGCGCAGGCCAATCTCGGATACCGATTGCCGGCGCACGCCGGCGATGGCATCGGCGCGGTCCAGCAGCGCGGTCGCCTGCTTGAACTGCGACAGGTGCGCCTTCATCACCGCCAGTTCGTACTCCGCCAGCAGGCTGCGTTCGTCGCCGCGATCCAGATGTGCCCGCAACAACTCGGCCGCGAGCTTCAACTGCGTTGCCGACCGGGCATAGTCGCCGGTACTGCGGTAGGCGCGTCCGAGGGTCTGGTGCAAGCCGGCAGCGAGCAGCGGTGCCTTCCGGTAGCGTTGATCGAGGCGGCCTGCTGCGGCATCGAGGATGTCGCGCAGACGCGGATTCTTCTCGTACCAAGCCGGCGAGTCGCCGCCGATGCCGGCGCCGAGCAGGTCCTCGTTGAGGAAGCGGTTGGTGGCGGTGGCGATCGCTGCCTGGCGCTGCGCCTCGTTGCGAGCCACGCGGGCGCGCTGGAACTGCCACAGGCTCGTGCCCAGGCCGACCAGCAACACCAGCAAGGCTGCTGCTACCCACGGCCGACGTGCGCGGCTGCGTTCGAGTCGCTGCTCGGCGCGTTGCGCACGCGCCTCGGCAGCGCGCAGCTGCTGCCGCCCGGTTCGCCGCGCCTCACGCGTGCGCAGCCGCTCACACAATTCCCCCACGCTGCCCAACCGCCGTGACGGAGCGCCATCGGTGGCCGCCGCAATGTCTTCACGCAGCAACTCGTCGTCGATGTCGGCCTCCCACCCCGGCGCCGGCAACCGGTGCAGATCGCCGACCAGCAGTTGGTACAGCATCAGGCCCAACGCGTAGACGTCGCTTTGCACGGTCGGGGCCTGCCGGGCCAGCAATTCCGGGGCGAGGTACAGCGGCGTGGCACTGGCATCGCCGGCGACCTGAGTCAGGGTCAGGCCCATTGCGGTGATGCCCAGTGCCTGCAAGCGCTCCGGGTGCAACAGCTGGCCGGAGCCAAAATCCGCCACTCGCGGTTGCCAGCCATCACCGCGGGGCTGCATCAGGACATTGGCCGGCTTGATGTCCTTGTGCAACACGCCGACGCCGTGCGCTGCGGCGATCGCATCGGCGATCTGCAGCAGCAAGTGCAGCCGTTGCGCCTGATCCAGGCTGGCCAGGCCCGACTCGCTCTCGGCCCAGCGGGCCAGATCCGGGCCGCCGTATTCACACTCGAGATAGAACGGCGCCACCGCGAAGTTCCAGTCGATCACCCGCACGAAGTCATCACGATCGCCCAGGCTTTCGTGCAGCAGGCGGTGGATCGTGGCCTCGCGCTTGAGCGCCGCCAGTCGCTCGCCATCGGCACTGAATTTGTACACGCGCAGCTCGCCGGTCTTGTCATGGCGCGCCAGCCACACCTCGTTGCCGCGCGAGGGGCCAAGCTGTTCGCACAGGCGAAAGTGTTCGCGCCCCGGCACAGGCTGACCGGCGAGCAGGTCGAGCCGACTGCGCAGGCGCCGACCCGACACCGTACGCTCGACCGGCCCGCACAGGCGATAGCCGACCCGTGGCAGGTTGATGATGCGATCGCGACCGGCGGCACCCAGCGCCTTGCGCAGCTTGGTCACGGCGTTGGCCAGCACGTTGTCCACGGTGGGGCGCCCGGCCCACACCGTATCGAACAGTTCCTCGCGTGGCACCACCTCGTCGGCATGATGCAGGAGGCAGGCAAGCACCTGAAGCGGACGCTGCTCGAGCTCCAGTGCCAGCCCGCCGACGCGCAGCTCGCCGCGCGCCTCGTCGAATTCGGCGTTGCCGAAGGCGTAGCGGTAAAGCGGCTGTCCCACATCATGCCCGACCGGTTCCATACCCACCCCCGACGTCGACTATGCCGCAGTCGCGGGCCTGCGGCGAGATCGCGTGTCCGCCGCGACGCGCTCCGTTAGCCATCCGTTAGAGCGCCGTGACGACTTCACCGGCCCCGGCGTGCGGCAATCCGCGGCAAGCCATCACGCCATCGCAGTGACCCGGAGCGAACCATGCCGCATGCCCATCGATCGAAGAGCCTGCCGACCCTGCTCGCGCTGTGCGGTCTGGCCGGCTGTGGCGGACGGATCAGCTGGGTCGACATCGACGCCAGTGGCTGCAACCTGGCCCGGGTCAGCGCGATGAACCGCGACGCCGAACTGGTGCACCAGATGGGCGCGGTCTGCGCGGTGAACGGCAAGGCCGCATCAGCCGACCAGTTGCGTTGCCACGGCAACACGCTGCAGGTGGCGTGCCGGGAATGAATGCCATGAACCGAGCCGATTCTTCCACCCCGAAACAAGGAACAGACCATGCGCGGAAAAATCATCCAGTACAACGGCGCCGACGGCACCGGCACCCTCGTGGTCGACGGCAGGCAGCATCGCTTCACCCTGGATGCCTGGCGCGCTTACAGCGCGCCAACCACCAACAAGGTGGTCGACGTCACGCTGGACAATGATCTCGTCACGGCGGTGGCGGCCGTTGGCGACGACGTGCTGCTGAGGGAGAAGGCCTCCGAACTCGGCAGCAAGTTCGGCACCTTGCTGCACAAGATTCCCACCACGCTGCCCTCGGACATGGCGACCCGCGCGACGGCGAGGGGCGCGGACACGCCCGCTGGCGCACCGGGCGACGCAGCCATCGGCGGCTCGATCATCGAACGCTACGGCAAGCCGATCCTGCTGGCGTACCTGCTGTTCCTGATCGGCACGCTCGCCCTCGATGCCGTCTCGGTGTCGGCTTTCGGACAGGGTATGGGCAAGTCGTTGTTCGACATCGCCAGCCTGATGAGCCAGCTTGGCGGTCATGGTGGCGGCAGCATCAAGATGCTTCTGCTGGTCGCCTACGCCAGCATCGCCATGCCGATGTTGTGGCGCAACCGCAGCGCATGGCTCGCCCTGGCCATGCCGTTGCTGGCCCTGCTGTGGGCAATCTTCTCCACGATCCATGCACTCGATTCGCTCGGCCGCGGCGTCGCCGATGGCATGTCCGACTTTTTCAGCATCGGTTTCGGTTTCTACCTGTCGCTCGTCGCGGCACTGGCGCTGGCCGCCCTGGGCATGAAGCGCGCGGTGAGGGTGGCCTGACCGGGGCATTCACGGAACGTCGCACGACGACGTCCATGTGTGCGGAGAAACGCCATGCCCGCCCTTCCGAAACGCCAAGCCACGTCATTCATCGACCGAGGAACCGCCCATGAGCCTGATCCAGTGCAAGGACTGCGGCAAGCAGATCTCCGACGCAGCCGCCACCTGCCCGTCCTGCGGTGCGCCGCTTCCGGTCGTCATCGGCGAAGGCCAGGAGCAGTGCCCGCACTGCATGACCGTGGTGCACAAGGACGCCACGGTCTGTCCCAGCTGTCACGCACAGAAAGGCTATGCCACGAACGCCTACGGCGTCATGGGCAAGACCTCGGTGATCATCTTCGGCGTCGCGTTGCCGGCGGTCATCGCCCTGGTTTTCCATCCGGCAGCCATCGTCTGTGTGCCGCTGGCGCTGTTCTGCCTGTGGCGCATATGGAATGGACCGTACTGGTATCACAGCAAGAACTGATGCCGGCGCGTGCCGTGTCGCTACCTGGCGGATACCGCCATGGCCGGCGGAACGTCGACGGCGCGCTTCACCGCATCGACGAAGTCGCGACGCGCGGCGACCAGCTCCTTCGAGGTCGCCTGCGGCCACGCGCCGACCTGCACGATGACCAGCTGGCGTGCCGGATCGACGTAGACCATCTGGCCGTAGATGCCGATCGCCGCGTAGCTGCCGTCGGTGTCGGTCCACCACAGGTAGCCGTAGCCATGGCCGGGACTGTCCACGTCCTGCTGCTTGCGCATGGCGCCATGCATCCATGCCTCGGCGATCACCGGCTGGCCGCCGATCCTGCCGCCGTCGAGCATGAACTGGCCGATCCGGGCGTAGTCGGCCAGCGTGGCGGACAAGCCGCTGCCGCCGGTGTCGCTGCCGTCGCATTCGTCCTTCAGCCAGTACGCGTCGGAGGCCATGCCGTAGGGCTTCCAGATCGCCTGCGACAGATAGGCCGCCAGCGACTGCTTGGTGGCACGCTGGACCAGGATGCCGAGCAGGTCGGTCTCGGCGGTGTTGTAGTTCCAGTGCGTGCCGGCCGGATACGCGCGCGGCAGTTTGGCCAGGTACGAGATCACGTGCGCCTGGCCGTTCTCGCAGGCGGCGCGATACATCTGCGCCACGTCGGAATGCGGGTCGGCGTAATCCTCGTTCCAGCGCACGCCGGAGGTCATCGTCAGCAGCTGCTCCACGGTGACCTTGGCATAGGCGCTGTCGCGCAGTTGGGGGATGTAGGTGTCCAGCGTGTCGTCCATGCCGTGGATGTCGCCCCGGCGCAAGGCGATGCCCAGCAGGGTCGAGGTGACCGACTTGGCCACCGAGAACGAGGTCCAGCGCGTGCTGTCATCGAAACCCGGCGCATGGCGCTGCAGGCGGATGCGGCCATGCTGCAGCACCAGCACGCCGGCCAGATGGTGCGTCGTCATGTAGCCGGCCAGTGTGGTCGAGCCGTCTTTCCACTGCGGCGTCAGTGCGGCGCCCTGCGGCAAGGCATGCACGTGCGCGCCGTGATCCACGCGGTCGGCGGGAAAGATTTCGTACATGCGCGAGAAGCGCGCCGTGTGTTCGGCCTGGCTCCAGAACAGCACGTCTTCGCGCTGCTGGCCGACCGAGGGCGTTTCGCTGGCCGGCAAGGGCCAGGCCACCGCCGAGCACGACACGAGGCACAGCAGACGCAGGCAGATGGTCGAACGCATGACACTCCCGATGGCCCGGCGAGCGATGCCCGCACCGGACGGAAAGATGAGGAAGGAACAGCATCGCGATGGTGCCGCGATGGGCGAAAGCCCGGCCATTCTAGAACCTTCGCGAATGGCAGCGACCGGCGCCGGGTAGTGGCGGACAGCATCGCGCAACTGGCCTATGATTCCGGGGCTGCCTGCAAAGGGGGGACAGCCCATGAACATGACCGACGCAACCCGGGCGGCGCGACCGTGCTGAGCGGAACGCGCGAACGCCATCTGGCCGGGCCCGGATCGCATGCGTGAATCACTCCGTGGACTGCGTCGGCTGGCCATGCTGGCCGCTGCGGCGACCTGCCTGCCCGGCCATCCCGTGCATGCGGCCATCCCGGACATATCGCGCATCGACCGGGTCGAAGCGCTGCGCACGAAGGACCACCCGCGCTTCGTGCAGAGGCTGCAGCAACTCCACCGGCAGGTCGACAGCCTGGGCGCCACGGAGCGGAGGCAGCTGCGCTACCTCGACGCCTGGCAGGCCGCCTACGACGGCGACTACGCCACCGCCGATGCCTCGTTGCAGGACATCATCGACCACGCCGGCGATCCGGCGCTGGTGGCCAAGGCCTCCGCGCGGCTGATGGATGACTTCAGCATCAACCGCCGCTACCAGGCCGCGTTCATGCTGGCCCACCGACTGGTGCTGGACTTGCCGCACATCCAGGACAAACTGGCGCGTTTCATCGTCCTGGCCAATCTCTCCCAGGTCTTCGGCGCGGCCGGCCAGTACGAACTGGCGCTGGACTATGCCCGCCAGATGGAGGACTCGCCGCCCGCCGGCGAAAGCCTGTGCGCCTCGCGCTCGATGCAGGTGACGGCGCTCTTCAACAGCCAGAAGCTCACCTCGACCAGCCCGCTGCTGCCCCAGGCGGCGGATACCTGCACCGCTGCCGGACAGCCGGTATTCGCCGAGACCATGTGGCTGGTGCTGGCCAACCTCCACCTGGACGAAGGCCAGCCCGGCAAGGCCCTGGCCCTGCTGCAACGGATCGCTCCGGGCATCACCGCCAATCAGTATCACCCGCACATGGAATCGGCCGGCGTCATGCTGGGTCGGGCCTATTGGAAACTGGGCGATGCCCGCCACGCCCATGACTACGCGGCCGCTGCCGTGGCCATGGCCAGCCCGGACGAAGTCAACGAGACGCTGCGGGACGGCTACGAGGTGCTCTACCGCGTGGCGAAGCAGCGCGGCGATGCGGCCACCGCGCTGGCCTACTACGAGCACTACGCCGCCCAGGACAAGGGCTATCTCGACGAGGTCAGCGCCCGCGCGCTGGCTTACCAGATGGTGCAGCAACGGGTATTGGCGGAGCAGCTCCGGACCGCCGAACTGGGCCGCCAGAACGATGCCTTGCGCATGCAGCAGGCACTCGACACCCGGGCGGTGGAAACCGGCCGGTTGTACATCGCCCTGCTGCTGTTGACGCTTGCCTTCATCATGCTTTGGCTGTTCCGGCTCAAGCGCTCGCAGCTGCGCTTCAAGTGGATGGCGCGCCGCGACAGCCTTACCGGCATCCTGAATCACCAGCATTTCATCAGCGAGGCCGAACGGCTGCTTTCCACGCTGCAGAGGAAACCCGGTGACGCCTGCCTGGTGTCCATCGACCTCGACCACTTCAAGCAGGTCAACGACACCCACGGGCACGCGACGGGCGACGCCGTGCTGAGGCACGCCGTGGCGATCTGCCAGCAACACCTTCGCCCCGGCGACCTGTTTGGCCGACTGGGCGGCGAGGAGTTCGGCATCCTGCTGCACGACTGTCCGCACGACCAAGGCGTGGCCATCGCCAACCGCATTCGCATCGCCATTGCCGCGGCGCCACTGGACAATGGCGATGCGACCGTGGCCATCTCCGCCAGCGTCGGACTGGCCTCCACCGACAACTCCGGCTACCAGTTGCTGCGCCTGTGCATGGAAGCGGACGCCGCGCTGTACCGCGCCAAACGCGCCGGTCGCAACCGGGTCCATGCCGACCACGGGGACGCCGGCGACGCTGGCATCCGGGGTGCGAAGCACGGCTGAATCCGCCGAGCGGACATCCACTCGCCGCGTTCCGGCGTATACAGGTACATTGGCGTCCCGCCCCCACCCCGGAGTCCCCCATGAAGCCAATGATGAAATTCGCCACGCTTGCCGTGCTTGGCGGTGCCACCGTCGCGATGCCGGCCTTCGCCGCCCTGAAAGCCGGCACGCAGGCACCGGAATTCAGCGCACCCGCCTACCTGGCCGGCCAGCCGTTCACCTTCGATCTGGCCGATGCACTGAAGAAGGGCCCGGTGGTGGTGTACTTCTTCCCCGCGCCGCACACCTCCGGCTGCAACGTCGAGGCGCATCTGTTTTCCGAGGCGATCGACAAGTTCAAGGCCGAGCACGCCACGGTGATCGGTGTCACCGCCGGCAACCTCGACCAGCTGGCCGCGTTCTCGAAGGAAACCGAACACTGCGGCGGCAAGTTCCCGGTCGCCGCCGATGCGGGCGCGAAGATCGCCAAGCAGTACGACGCCACCTTGCTGATGCGCCCGGGCTGGTCCGACCGCACCTCGTACGTGATCGCGCCGTCCGGCAAGATCACCTACGTCTACTCCGACCTCAGCCCCAACAAGCACGTCGAAGAGACGCTCAAGGCGGTGAAGGCGATCGAGAGTGCCGGCACCAGCGGCATGTGATGCCGGACTGATGACTGGCTGGCGCGGAACGAAGCAGGAACTTCGTCCCGCGCGAACCTGGCCTACTTCCGCGCCGCGATGATCTGGCTCAGGTAATCCGGCGTGCCCTCGATGCGCTGCAGGTGGGGGTACTGCATGCCGTCGTGGTAGTCCACCGGCACGGTGCGATAGCCGCCCTGGTATTTCAGCAGCAGCTGGATCGGCGCCTTGCTGCCTTTCGCCGCGGCGATCGCTTCCTTCAGCACCTCTTTCGAATAAGTCTGGCCGTTCACCGCTTCCAGCGTGGCGCCGGTGCTGACGCCGGCCTTGAACGCGGGGCCGTTCCAGCGCACGTCGTTGACCTCGCCCTTGTCGTTCATGGTCAGGCCGATCGACCAGGCGAAGTTGTACAGGTGGCGCGCGGGCTCGGGCCGCGAGTTGTACTGCTTTTCGAATGCCGTGGGCTGGTCGGTGTAGACCAGCTTCCAGCCGGTGGCTTCGAGGCCGCCGGCCAGCGGGGGGTTCAGCGTGCCGACGCGCGCGTGCAGGAAGCCGGCCCAGTCGTCCTTCGCCACGCCGTTCAACGTCGCCACCACGTCGTCGAAGGTGTAAGGCCTGGTCACGTAGCTGCCGTTGTCGACGCCGAAGAACGCACGGGCGAAATCGTCCAGCGACTTGCCGTCGTGGGTGAGCGAGCGAATCCGCGCATCCACCGCCAGCCACAGCATCTGGCCGCCGCTGTAGTAGTCCTCGCTCATCTGCCAGCTGCGATACGGCAGGCTGGAACGATGCGCCGCGGTGGCGTCGTTGGTGGTGTCTTCCAGCGTGCGCCACTGGAAGCCGGGGCGGTTGCGATCGTAGTTCGCGGCGACCATCGCCAGCCCGTCGCGGAACTGCTGCGCCGTCCACATGCCCGAGCGTGCGGTGAGCACGTAACCCCAGTATTGGGTCTGGCCTTCGTAGACCCACAGCAGCGAGTCGCCCATCGGCACGTTGAAGTTCGGCGTCCACAGATCGGCGGGGCGGCGGAACTTGCCGTTCCACGAATGAGCGTACTCGTGCGCCAGCAGGTCACGCTCCGGCGCGTTGCTGTCCCAGGCGGTGAAATAGTCCGCGCCCAGGCCGTTCTCGCTGGACTGGTGATGCTCGGTACCGTTGCCGCCGAGCACGTCGGACAGCGAGAACAGGAAGTCGTAGTGGTCGTAGTGATGCGAGCCGAACAGGCTCACCGCCTGGGCGACCAGGGCGCGATGCGCCCTGAGCTGCTCGGGCGACATTTCCAGGTACTTCGGCGCATCGGCGACGATGTCCAGGTGCACCGGTGCGGCGCCGCCCGGGTTGAGGTCGACCCGCTTGAAATACTGCCCGGCGTAGATCGGCGAATCGACCAGGTTGTTGAACGTCACCGGCTTGAAGGTGGTGGTGTCGCCCGACTGCGAGGCGGTCTCCAGCGCCGTGCCCATCTGCCAGCCATGGGCCAGCGTCACGCTGGGGGCGAAGGTGATGGCGCGCGAGAAGTGCCCGGCCGGATACAACGCCACCTTGCTCCAGGCCATGTCCATCATGCGGTCGGTGATCTCGAAGCCGCCGTCGCGTGGCGACATGTATTCGAACGCCACCTCCAGGCGGGTCACGCCGGCCGGCACGTCGAGATGGAATGCGAACACGTTGTACTTGTCGCGCTTCCACGGCACCGGCTTGCCGTCGGCGGTGATCCTGAGCCCGGCCAGCATGGCGATCGGGCCGCTCGGAGAATGGTCGCCGGGAATCCACTGCGGATACAGCAGGGTCAGCGGACCGGCCGCGACGGGAATCGTCTCGCGTACCCGGAAGATGCCCTGCACCGTGTCGCTGGCGTCGACATGCAGCGCGATGGTGCCCGGATACGGCGTGTCCTGCGGCGGCGGCACCTGGTCCGCGCCGATCGTTTGCGCCGGCGCGGCCGTGGCGGCCAGGGCCAGCATCACGGCGGTGGCGAGCGCGGTCAGCGTGCGCCGTGGACGTGACCAGGTGGAAGTGGGAACGGACATGGGGGAACTCCGGCAGGCAGGTGGATGGACAAAACTATCACCACTGTTCTGCCGGCGGCGCCGCGCACCTGCCACCCAGTGTCACAAATCGTCCCGACCTGCCCGCCGGCTGCCGCCGGGCCGCACGCCGCCGGCCCCGTCGCAGCAGATCCGGTGGCCTGCCGGCGCGGGCTTCGCCACTTGGCGCCAGATGGCACACATTCTGCTTCGCCACTCATGCAGGCACCGCCGCCGGCGGCAGCGGAAGGCGGTCGGAAGGAGCCGGGGTTTGGCGTCTTGCATCGTCCGGGGCTTGCTGATGACCCGGGGCGACAGGGTCGGGTGGAACGGCACCAGCGCAATCAAGCAGGGAGACCAGACCATGAATTTCTTCGGAAGAAAACAGCAGGGTGCAAGATCCGAGGTGTCGCTGGAAGATCAGCTCGCGGAACAGCAGGTCGCCCCCGGCACCCAGCTCCACTACGACAGTCGGCTCGTCGGGCGCCTGTGCGACCACGCGGTCAGCTTGCTGGATCTGCTGGCGCTCGGCGGCAGCGCGGCGCGGGAGTCGAAATTCGACGAGGCGGAAAGGTGTCTGCACCGGTTCCGCCTGCTGTTCAACGAGCATCTGCTGGACAAGAACCTGCGCCTGTATACCTATCTGGGCTGTTGCCTGAAGTCGAACCCGGAGGGCCTGGAATTCATGCGCAACATGCGCCGGGAGACCGGCGAGATCTCGCGCCAGACCACGCGCTTCCTCACCCGTTGCCAGGAAGTCGGCATCAGCGAGGAAAAACGGGACGAGTTTCTCGACGAACTGGCCCTGATCGAGGACCTGCTCCGGCATCGCTTCACCCGCGAGGAGCGCTCGCTGTATCCGATGTACCGACCGCCCCGCGCCTACCAGGCTGCACCGGCGCAGTCGTCTTCCATCGGCAAGCGCGCTCGGGTCTGCTACGGCCTGCCCTGCTGACGGCACGGGCGACGGGCGAGATGGCGGCCCTGTGACAAACGACAGGACCATCGTAAGGTATCGGCAGCGGGGGAATGCGGCATCGGCAATCAGGGCGGGGGACGCTGAAGTGCTCAAACCATTCGGCAAGCATGTGCCCTCGGCGCTGAGCCGGGCCGATTTCCCCAACGTCGCCAGCGCCGCCTTCGACAGCGGCCAGACCCTGCCGCAGATGCTTGTCGACGCATGCCGGCGTCACGCCGGGCGTCCGGCCTTCAGCAACCTCGGGCAGAGCCTCAGTTTCGGCGAGGTCGATCGCCTGAGCGGCCTGCTCGCCAGTCATCTGCGCGAAGGCCTGGGACTGGCCAGCGGCGAACGTGTGGCGATCATGCTGCCCAACCTGCTGCAGTTTCCGGTGGCCGTGCTGGGAGTCTTGCGCGCCGACCTGGTCGCGGTGCTGGTGAACCCGCTGTACACCGCGCGCGAACTGCATCACCAGCTGGTCGATTCGGCCGCGGCCGCGCTGATCGTGCTGGACAACTTCGGCGCCGTGGCAGCCGAGGCGCTGGAAGGCACCACGGTCCGGCACGTCGTCACCACCCGCGTGGGCGACATGCTGCCGTGGCCGAAATCACTGCTGGTCGACGCGGTGCTCAAGCATGTCCGGAAGATGATCCCGCCGTTCCATATCGATGGCGCCATCCGCTGGCCCCGCGCGCTGTCCGCAGGGCAGCGGCTGCCGGCCGTGCAGTCACGCGCCAGCACGACCGACACCGCGCAACTGCAATACACCGGCGGCACCACCGGCCTGTCCAAGGGCGCCGTGCTGCCCCACTCGGCCCTGATCGCCAACGTGGCATCCGCCGAACAATGGCTGGGACACCGGCTCGACCCGGCCACCGACGCGGTGATCGTCTGCCTGCCGATGTATCACATCGCGGCCTACAGCAACGCGCTGTACAACATGGCGCACGGATTCCATTCGGTGCTGGTCACCAACCCGCGCGACATTCCCGGCCTGGTGGCCACGTTTGCCAGGGTCCGGCCGGCCGCCTTTGCCGGCGTCAACACGCTGTACGACGCCCTGCTCAACTCGCCCGACTTCGCCAGGCTCGACCTGTCCGGGCTCAAGCTGTGCCTGCAGGGCGGCACGGCGCTGCGCAGCGGCACCGCCGAACGCTGGAAGGCGCTGACCGGAATGGCGGTGGTCGAGGGTTATGGGCTGTCCGAAACCAGCGCCGCGATCACCTTCAATCGCTGGGACGCGGACAACCCGGTCGGCTCGATCGGCCTGCCGCTGGCCGAGGTGGAAATCACCCTGCGCGACAGCGACGGTCGCGTGGTGGCCGAGGCGGAAGCCGGAGAACTGTGCGTGCGTGGCCCGCAGGTCACCACCGGCTACTGGCAGCAGCCGGGCGAAACGCGCGAGGCCTTTTTCGAGGGCGGCTGGTTCCGTACCGGGGACATCGCCCGCGTCGACGAGAACGGCTATTACTTCCTGCTCGATCGGCGCAAGGACATGATCCTGGTGTCGGGCTTCAACGTGTTTCCCAACGAAGTGGAAGACGTGGTCGGCATGCATCCGGGCGTGCTCGAGGCCGGCGTGGTCGGCATGCCGGACGAGAAGACCGGCGAAGCCGTGCGGCTGGTGGTGGTGCGCAGGGACCCGGCGCTCAGCGAGGAAGACCTGCGCGCCCATTGCCGCCGGCATCTCGCCGCCTACAAGCAACCGAAGCAGGTCGAATTTCGCGACAGCCTGCCCAAGACCGCGGTAGGCAAGGTGCTGCGACGCGAACTGCGGTCATGACGACCGCGGCGCCGCCGCGCCGAACTGTTCCACCAGGAAGTCGCTGAACGCGCGCACCAGCAGCGAGGACTGGCGATGCTGCGGATACACCGCGTGCACGGTGAACCCGTCGGGCCGGAACGCCTCCAGCACGGCGCGCAGGCGTCCATCGGCCAACGCGTCGACCACGATGAAGTCCGGCAGGCTGGTGATGCCCAGCCCGGCGATTGCGGCGTCACGCAGCATCTCGCCATTGTTGGCGCGCATCGGCCCGCTTACCGACACCTTGCGCAGCCGCTCGCCCACGCGATACGCCCATTCCGTCCGCGACGCATGACCGTAGATCAGGCAGGCATGCGCCGCCAGTTCATCGGGGGCGGACGGCGTGCCGCGCCGTGCCAGATAGTCGGGGCTGGCGCAGGTGATCAGCTGCACCGTGGTGATCGCCCGCGCGATCAGGCTGGAGTCGGCCAGCGTGCCGATGCGCACCGCCATGTCATAGCCCTCGCCGATCAGGTCGACGGTGCGGTCGTTGAGTTCCAGCTCGACCGTGACCTCGGGATGGCGCTGCATGAAGGCGGGAATCAGCGCACCCAGATGCAGGGTGGCGAACGACATCGGCGCGCTGAGCCGCAACAGGCCGCGGGGCGCGGCGGTCTGGCTGGTGATCAGCTGCTCGGCGGCATCGACCTCCTCCAGGATGCGCCGGACGCGCTCGTGGTAGGCCAGGCCCAGGTCGGTGGCGCGCAGCTGCCGGGTCGAGCGCAGCAGCAGCCGGGCGCCCAGCCGTTTCTCCAGCGCGGCGATGCGCTTGCTGACGAACTGCTTGGACAGCCCCAGCCGCTCGGCCGCCGCGGTAAAGCTTTGCGCCTCCACCGCTTCGGCAAAGATGCGCATGTCCTCCAGCTGGCTCATTGTCGCTCTCCGGTTGACAGTATTAAGCAACTCACCGTCTTTATTGAAGCACGTGGCGACTCTAACATTCCGCTTCAGATGCAGCAGGAGCTGCGCCCCCTCAACGAGGAGAGAACACCATGATGCAAGTACGCAAGGCTGCCGAACGCGGCGTCGCCGACCACGGCTGGCTGAATTCCCGCCACACCTTCTCCTTCGCCAGCTACATGGACCCCGGCCAGATCGGCTTCTCCGACCTGCGCGTGATCAACGAGGACCGGGTGGCCCCGGGCCAGGGCTTCGGCAAGCACCCGCATCGCGACATGGAGATCTTTTCCTACGTGCTGGAAGGCGCCCTGGCGCACAGCGACAGCATGGGCACCGGCTCGGCGATCAAGCCGGGCGACGTGCAGCTGATGAGCGCCGGCAGCGGCGTGACACACAGCGAGTTCAACGGCTCCGACGAGGCGCCGGTGCACTTCCTGCAGATCTGGATCGTGCCGGAGAAGGCTGGTGGCGCGCCGGTCTACCAGCAGCGTCATTTCTCCGACGCGGACAAGCGTGGCCGCCTGCGCCTGATCATCTCGCCCGATGGGCGCGACGAGTCGCTGCGCATCCAGCAGGACGCCTCGGTGTACGCCGGCCTGTTCGATGGCGACGAAAGCGCCACGCTGACCCTGGACGGCGACCGCCATGCCTACGTGCACGTGGCCCGCGGCAGCATCGAGCTGGACGGCGTGAAGCTTGAGGCCGGTGACGGCGTGCGCCTGCGCCATGCGCGCAGCTTGCGGCTGGACGCCGGCGACAACGCCGAGGTACTGGTGTTCGACCTGCGCCCGCAGGAACTGCCGCAGATGCCGTGAGGCAAGGCAGCCCGGCGGACGGATCGATGCGTTCGATCCGTCCGCCGGCGCTGGCGCGATCGCGTGGCGGCTTCAACGCCGCAGAATGCTCGAAGCACGCAGGGATGCGTTGCCTTTACTGCACGTCGGAAACGCGGCCACCGATGAAGGTCACCTTCATCGTCGGGAAATAGTCGATCTCCTTGCCGCCGCCGAGCTGCACCACCGTGGTCGGCTGGCCGAGGATGGCCAGCACCTGCGTCCTGCTCTGCCCGATGGCCAGCGTGCGCGAGGACGACGCGGCCACCGGCTCCTCATGGCTGGCCGGCTGCACCGACAGCACCTGCGCCAGGGTCTGCATCACTTCGTCGGCCGCCGGGGTGCTGCCCTTGGCGAACGGCAGCACCAGGAAAGCCTTGTAGTGATGGCCGTTGATCATTTCGCTGAGCAGCGAAAGCTGCACGCCATCGTCCTTCATTTCCACGCCCGTCAGCAGCACCTTCTCGCCAGCCACGAACATGCGCGTGGGCACGGTCGGCTGGTTGCCGCTGGCGGTGAAGAACTTCATCTTGTTGAGGAAGCTCTGGCGGATCTTGCCGCCCTTGTAGGTGTTGTAGGACGGGATCGCCGAACTGATCGCGCACATGAACAGGTCGTCCTTGTTCAGCACCAGCACGGCGCCGGGCTTGACGATCTCGGTGAGGTCGGCGGTGGGCTTGGTCAGCGCGTAGGTGGCCTCGATCCGATCGGGGATCGAACCGGCCTGGGCGTGCGCCGCCGGTGCGGCGATCGACAGCGCGGCAGCGAGCGCGAAGACGGAAACGGCGACGGAAGCCGAAGAACGGAGAGTGCGCATGGGCAATCCTTTGCATGTGGTGGCTCCCTCTGCGGGAGCAGGTGGTATCGGCGCGCGTGGGCGCCGAAAAAAAGGCTAGCATCCTTCAACCGGTGGCACAAACCGATCAGCCGTCCCGGCGCTCCAGCACGGCCACGTTGACCTCGCAGCGCAGCGTGAAGCCCAGCGTCCGGTACAGCGAGATCGCCGCCACGTTGTTCTTCCACGCATGCAGGAAGGCTGTTTCGCCACGCGCCGCGATGGCTGCGGCGACATGCCGGGACAATCGCCCGGCAAAACCGTGGCCGCGAAAATCGGGATGCGTGCACACGCCGCTGAGCTCGGTGCAACCGGCGAAACGGAAACGCTCGCCCGCCATCGCCACCAGCCGGCCATCGACGCGGATGCCGAAGAAACTGCCCATGCGGTGGGTCTGGCGCAGGAACGGACCGGGCTCGGTCAGGGTCGCCAGCGCCAGCATCTCGTCGGCATCCTCGTCATGCAGCGCGAGGATGTCCTCGCCTGGCGGTGGCGGCGCCACCGGCGACGGCGCCACCATCTGCACGCCGCGGGCCAGCTTGACCGGCACCAGCCCGGCGGGAATCGCGATCTCCGGCACCTGCAGGATGAACACCTGCTCCGCGGGCTGCAGCAGTGCCGCCAGCGCCGCCAGCGCGGCCGGGCTGTCGTCACGGGCGGAGGCGAAACGATTGACCTGCGGCTGGTAACGGCGCGCCAGTTCATCGCCGATCGACAGCGGCGCGTGGACCGAGGTCAGGCTGGACCATGCCGGTCGGTCAAGCAGGTTCGTCATCATCAGGCTGGCCTCGCCGGGCTTCGCGAGCGGAAATGCGGGCAGCCGATGATGCCGCAAGCGCCGCCCCGCGTCGAAAAATCCGCCTGTCCGCGCCGCCCCGACCGGCTGCCTTGGCAGGACGCGCACCCGTGCTAATCTTCCGCGGAACAGCCGCCAGTACCCACCGCAGGGAGGCGAGATGCGTCCACGGCCTGATCCCTCGAAGATCGACTCCACCCATCGCCCGCAGGCGATGACGTCACCGCCTGCGTCGGCACGGGCAGTGCCCGGGCGAAGCTGGCGAACCCTGGGCAAGGTGCTGGTCGTCTGCCTGCTGGTCACAGGCTGCCAACCCGACATGGCCGGCGACGGCGGGAGTACAGGAATGTTCGGACTCTTCAAGAAGAAAGCCGAGGCGCTGCCCTCGACGGTGGCGCCCGAGCTGCACGCGACGCTCAAGCGGGAGACGACATTCCCGCACAAGACCGAGGTCGCGAATGGCAACGGCTGCACCGAGGCGCGCGTGGACGGCACGCCGCCGGATGCACGGTTCGTATCCCCTGATTTCACCGGTTCGGTCCATGACGCGTTCCGCGTCGCGAGCCGGCCGGGCTTGCCGGCGCTGGCTGTCGTCAATGGCGCCAGCGAGGTACGGCTGCCGCAGTTCTGGGAACTGGCCTCCGACACCACGCCGACCTTCGTGCGCAACATTCCCGTCCAGCTCGATCCTGCGCAGGGCAGCTGGATCACCGCCAGCGCGGTCAATGTGGGCTGTCTGCCCGGCCCGCTACTGGCACTGGGGCTGGCCTATGCGGATTCCAAAGGCCGTGCGCTCCAATCGATCGTCGTCTACGACCGGCAAACCCATCAGGCCCGCAAAGTTTCCGACGCCACCTATGACGGTTTGTCGGGCACCGTCGACAACCTGTTGGCTACCCGTGATGTCGGGCCAGACCATGCGTTGCTGCTCTACTGCACGGATCAGCTGCGCCTGCGCGCCGAGGTCTACGTGCGCAAATACGATCACATCCTCGTGTTCTCGCCGCGCCATCCGCAAGGCCTGGAAGTCGTCAAGCTCGGCCTCGACGATGGCAATGTGGTCGACTGGATCGTCATCGACAAGACCCTGTGGCTGCACACCTACGATCGGCGCAACGACAAGCAACCGGATGGCATGATCTGGTCACTGGATCTTTCTTCCGTGCTCTGATCGCATCACTTTCCACGCAACGAATCACCAGACTCAAGGAGGGGGAACATGGCGGATTTTGCACTGGCACCGAAAGAGGCAGCCAACATTGCCCTCAATGCCTATTTCGCGCTGAAGGACTGGTCACTGAAGCAACCCACGGCCGGCGTGGAATCACGCGGCAAGGTGCAGGATCTGGTACTCGGCTCGGGTGACACCAAGGGTGTCTTCAAGACCAACAGTTCGGTCGGCAAGAGTTTCCCCGGCGCGCAACTGGGCCAGATCTTCAGCGGCACCACCGGCTGGAACACGGCCTCGGGTTTCGGCTATGTGCTGCATTTCGAGCGTGGCGGGCAGCGCCACGCAGTCATCGCCGTTCGCGGCACCCGTCCCGAACTGGGCTGGTATGACATCGGCACGGATTTCCGCTTCGCACATACCGGTTTCGGCGACTTCGGCCGGGTACACAAGGGTTTTGCCAACGCATTCGGCAGCATCCTGCCGCAGCTGCAGCGCGAACAGGGCGCGATCCTGGCAGCCGACGTCATCCATTGCATCGGCCACAGCCTGGGCGGCGCCATCGCGACCCTGATCGCCGGTCACTACGCCGCGCTGAACCGTCCCGTGCGGCTGTACACGTTTGGCAGTCCACGCGTAGGCTATCGCGACGCGCACCAGGCGTTCGAGCGGCGCATCGGCAAGGAAAACATCTTCCGCACCGCACACAACCGCGATCCGATCACGATGATCGCCACCTACCCCTACAAGCATGTGCTGGCGCCGTATACCGATCCGAACAACTTCACGCTGAACTCGCCGAACGCCAGCATCTCGATGGACAACCACGACATGGAGGCGTATGCGAGAAGCCTGCGCCTCGCTGACAACTGGAGCGCAGTGCGTGGCCTGGCCGCCGCCTGCGACCACTCCAACAGCAAGCTGGCGCAGGCGCTGATGGCTGATTCCAGCATGAGCTGGTTCAAGAAGCTCACCCTCAGCACGCTGGCCGCCCTGCTGACCCTGTTCGAGGACGTGCTGCGCGCGGCGGCACGCGGTTTCTACGACGCGGTGACCGGCGTCGACGTGCTCGCTGCCGTCATCTGCGACGGCGTGAAGTTGCTGGGCGAAGTGGGCGAGCGCCTGAAGTACCTACTGCGTCTGGCCGCCCGCTGGGCCGAGATCCACGTGGCCAACGAGGCGGCACTCACCGACACGGTGATCCGCGCGATCCTGCAGGCGATGACGTCCCGCATCAACCAGGTCGGCATCGCGGCCCTGCAGCGCGCCGCCTCGCTGCTGCGGCCGGCGCCGCTGCTGATTGCCGGCAGCCTGCTGATTTCGGCCTCGGCGCTGTGACCGCGATGGATCGCCGCGAGTTTTCCTGGTTGCTGCTGCATGCCAACGCCCTTCCGATGCTGGCGATGCAGCAGATGATGGACGAGATTCGCGACAGCATGGCGCATGCCCCGCCACCCGCGGACGACGGGCTGACCGAGGAACAACGCGAGGAGCAGTCGCGCATCGCGATGAACGAGCTGGCCGACCGCATCGAGGCCGATCCGGAACTGGCGGCGCTGACCGTCTTCAACTTCGCCGCACCGGCGATGTCGGACGAGGAGATCGACCGGCTGGAGCGGCAATCTCGCGAAGAGGACGCCGCCGCGAAGCAGGCCATGGCCGAGCTGGACGAGCTGCCCGACGGCCCGCTGGACATCGGCAGCTTCCTCGCGCGCGCCTATGCGAAGCCGCTGCCAGCCGCCCGCGTCGATGCCGCCTTCGCCCGTGCCGACGTGCCGTCGCTGCTCGCGGCGATCGCGCAGTTGCCCGGCGACCTGCCGCCGCTGACCGCACCCATGGACGGCGCCGGCATGGCACGCTGGCTGGCATTCTTCCGCACGGAAGACCCGCAGTGCGAGGCGCTGGTGTTCGCGGTCAGCCGTCTCGACGAAGGCGACTGACGCTCGCCTCGATTCCGTCCGTCCGCCCTTCCCCGTGCGTGTCGATTTCCCGACGCGCCATTCGTCGTCATCCCGAAACGCCCACGGGCATCATCGGGAGACACGCATGAAGTTGTACTGGTCGGATGTGCTGGCGCCGCGCAAGGCTTGCGCCGTGGCGAAATACCTGCAATCGCCGCTGGACTATGTCTACCTCGACCTCGGTCGCAGCGAGCACAAGACGGCGGAATATCTCGCGCTCAACCCGAACGGCAAGGTGCCGACCCTGGTCGACGGCTCGCGCGTGCTGTGGGAGGCCGACGCGATCATCTGCCACCTCGCGGCCCGCAGCGATTCGGAACTGTGGCCCCAGGACGCCCGCCAGATCGACGTGATCCGCTGGTTCAGCTGGAGCGCCCAGCACTTCACCACGCACGCCGGTGCACTGTATTTCGAGTACATCATCAAGCCGCGCTTCGGCATCGGCGAGCCCGATCCGGTCGAGACGAGGCGCGCCACCGAAGCGTGGCGCCAGCACGCCGCCGTGCTCGACGGCCACCTGCGCGATCGCCGCTGGCTGGTCGGCGACACGCTGACCCTGGCCGACTTCGCCGTGGCCGTCGCCCTGCCCCACGCGGAGGACGCGCACATCCCGCTGCAGGACTTCCCCGCGATCCGGCGCTGGCACGACCGCATGAACGAACTCGACGCCTGGCGCGAACCCTTCCCCGAGCCCGCGATGAGCGGATGAGCCCGGGCCGTGCTTCGCGCATCCGTCACTTGATCTCGGTGACCAAGGTGGGGAGTTCCCAGGCGCCGCCGGGCGCCATCAGCTTGCACATGCCTGAGCCGGACAGCGCCGTCTGCATGAATTGCCGACCATCCCACGTCCATCGCTCGGAGGACAGGCAATCGCCCAGGCCACGCCCCTTCTGGCTGGACGCGATGCCGCCATCGGCATAGCCGGAGCCGTCCGTGGTGACCAGCACCGGATCGAAGGGCGGTTGGGGGTGGATGACCCAGAAGGCATAGCCCTCGTTGTAGGCGGCCTGCCAGCACGTGACCGAAACCAGCCAGTGTCCATCGTCGAGTCGCGCCGCCTCGAAGGAAAGCTCGTCCGGCCTGGCCTCGAACAGGTTCGCGCAGTCGTCCGCGCTGGTGGTGGCGGCGAGCTGCTTCTGCAGCGTGGCCGCCTGCCGCTGGAGGACGGGCGAAGGCGTGGTGGCGTGGTCCAGAACGTTCGCCGCATGCACCAGCGGCATCGGCTGCGCCGCCGGCACCTGCTGCTCGTCGTGCGGACCCTTCCTGACCAGTGCGCCCCGGGTGCCGATGCGCCCCTGCACGTCATCCATCTTCAGCAACACCGCGCTGGCACCGTCGCCGGAAAGACGCCATGTATCGTCGGCGGCAAGGAACTCGATCCGGCTCTGCCGGGACAGCGACGCGATCAGCGCCACCACCTGTTCGGCGGAAAGCTGGCCGATCGCGGTCTCGTGACTGACCGACACGGTGCCCAGGGCCTTGCCGTCAATGCGCATCTGCAAGATCGCCGGATCGGGCAGCCGCTCGAGCATCGCCACATCGTCATCGCCGTACTGGCCAAGCATCAGTTGGCCGGCCACCGTCGTGCCAGGCCCGGCCTTGCGCGTCAACAGCACCGAAACGGCATGGGCGTCATCGTCGGCCTGGTAGCCGGCAGCGCGACAGGTTCCGGTGTTGTCGCAGGCGATCTCCCAATCGCCGTGCTGGAACTGGATTCCCGGCCGGCTCGGGCCGGTGGCGCCGGCGTGTGCCGTCATCACAAAGAGGGCCACTGCGAGAAATCCGTATCGCCTCATGATGCATTCCTGTCGGGGGTTGATGGGTTGATCCGCGACTGCCGCGATCTTTCCATCTGCTGCTTGTCAGTCAGGTTACCCGCTCGCCCGCGGCCACACGAATCGCGGTCACGTCGGCCGGTGCGGGATGGATGGCCAGGCGCAGCCGGCCTCCGGTCCGCAGCAATCGCAGGTTCCGGTGCCTGACCAGGTAGGCCAGCGCCACGGCCGCCGCGGCCACGCCCGCCAGCGCGCCCACTCCCAGCGCCCAGCGAGCGCCGAAACGGTCGACCACCCAGCCGACCAGCGGCGCGCCGATCGGCGTACCGCCCATCACCACCGCAATCCGCAGCGCCAGCACCCGGCCACGCATGCCGCGTTCGGTGGTGAGCTGCATCATGGAATTGCTGGCGGTCATGAAGGTGAGCGCGGCCACGCCCACGAAGAACAGCACGCCGGCAAACAGGAGCGGACCCGGCATCACCGCCGCCAGCGCCAGGGTGACGCCGAACGCGGCCGCAGCGCAGCCCATCAGCACCATGCCGGGCAGTTCGCGGCGGGCCGAGAGCAGCGCCCCGCACATGGTGCCCGCCGCCATCGACGAGGTCAGCAGGCCGTACTGGCTGGCGTCGCCGTGGAACACCGTCACCGACATGGTCGAAATGAAGATGGCGAAGTTGAAGCCGAACGTGCCGAGCAGGAACAGCATCACCAGCACGGCCATCAGGTCCGGTCGCTGCCCCACGTAGCTAAACCCCGCGAGCAGGCTGCCGCGCGTACTGGCCGGCCGCGGCTCGGCATGCAGCTCGTTCACCCGCAGCATCCACAGCGACACCATCACCGCGGCGTACGAACCCGCGTTGATCAGGAACAGCCAGCCTTCGCCGACCGCAGCGATCAGCACGCCGGCCACCGCCGGCCCCAGCATGCGGGCGGCGTTGAATGAGGCGGAGTTCAGCGCCACCGCGTTGGCCAGGTCGTCGTCGGTGACCAGGTCCGAGACGAAGGCCTGCCGTGCCGGCGCGTCGAAGGCGGTGACGATGCCCAGCAGCAGGGCAAAGCCGTACACCTGCCACAACTGCACCACGCCGGCGAGGGTGACCAGGCCCAGCCCCAGCGCCAGCAGGCCCGAAACTGCCTGGGTGAACAGCAGCAGCCGGCGCCGGTCGAAGTGATCGGCGGCCAGCCCGGTCAGCGGCAGCAACAGCAGCGGCGGCCCGAACTGCAGCGCCATCACCGTGCCTACCGCAGTGGCGTTGTGCCGGGTCAGCACGGTGAGCACCAGCCAGTCCTGGCCCACGCGTTGCATCCACGTGCCCACGTTGGACACCAGGGCGCCGGTGGCCCACAGCCGATAGTTATGACTGCGCAGCGAATGGAACATGCTGCTCATGGGTCAACGCCCGGACTGGGGGAAGCGGCGGCGGTCGGCGCGGCGAGCGTCGCGGCGGTTGGCGCAGCCGTGCCATCGCGTGCCCAGACAAACGTCGCCACGCTGCTGCCGGGCAGGTCGTACTCGAAGCGCAGCGCGCCCTGCCGTACCGACAGGCGGTTGGTCTGCGCGTTGCCGTTGACCGCCACCAGCACCACCGAGCCGTCATCCGGATTCTGGAAGGCCACTTCGTGCACGCCTGCGTTGGTGTTGCCGGACTTCACCCGCACCGCGCCCGGCAGCACGAACCGGCTGAAATGGGCGAACGCGTAATACTCGTCGTTGCGGCTGATCGCGCCCGTGGTGGAATCGATGGTGACCACGCCCTTGCACTCGTCGCAGCCGCCCGCGTGGGGTCCATGGTTTTCGTCCAGCGCCAGGTTCCAGTACACCACGCCCCGCGCCCAGTTCTTCACTCCCATCATCACGATGTTGCGCGCAAACAGCAGCAGCTCGCCGTTGCGGGCGGACGGCCAGTCACCACCCGAGCACTCGGTGAGGTAGGCATCCTTGTGGGGAAACGCGCGGTGCACGGTGGTCTGCGCACTCGGGTCGCCGCTGTAGCAATGCCAGGCGATGCCCGCGAGATAGCGCCGCGCATCGGGATCGGCCAGCACGCTCAGCGGCTGGTCCGGCGCGTCCCAGTTGTGGTCCCAGCCCAGGATCACCGTTCCCGGCTTGCGCCCCGCCAGGGCGGGGCCGAGATACTTGCCGATGATGCGGGCGCGCGCGTCGGCGGGCAGAGTCATGCCCGGGTACGTCAGCGGTTCGAACGCGGGCTCGTTCTGCACGGTCAGCGCGAAGATCGGAATGCCGGCACCCTGGAACGCATCCACGAAGCGCACCAGGTAGGCCGCATAGGTCGCCTCCCAGGATTCCAGCAAGGTGCCACTGACCAGGTTGGCGCTGCTCTTCATCCACGCCGGCGCACTCCACGGCGAGGCGATGATCATCGCACCGGGCTGGATGGCCAGGATGTCGTGCAGCACCGGGATCACATTGCGCTGGTCCACGACGACGTTGAAATGCTGCAGGTCGGGATCGACCTGGCCGGCGGGCATGTCATCCGGGCTGTAATGCTGCAGCGAGAAATCCGAGGCGCCGATGGTGATGCGCAGCATGTTGAAGTTGAGCCCCGGCGGCGGACCGAACAGCTCCTGCAGCAAGGCGCTGCGCTGCGCAGGGCTGAGCCGGTTCTGGATCAGCCACGCCGACGAATCGCTGAGCGCCGCCCCGAAGCCGGCCATGGTCTGGTACTTCCGGTCGAGGTCGATGACGACGTCGGCCTCGCCGGCACCGGCGACCTGCCGCTGCGCGAAGGTATCGGGTTGCGCCGCCAGCTGCAGTCGTCGATCCGCCGTGCTCAGCCACACGTGGACCCGCGGGCCGGTGAGCGCAAGCACCTTGCCCGAGGTTCCCGCGAACAGGCCCGGGCGCGGCCAGTCCATCGCCGCCAGCGCCACCAGGGTCAGCAGCACCACCGACAGCAGGGGCGTCCAGCGACCCACCCCCGTCGCTTCATCCATGGCGCGACCGCTTGCCCCGCAAGGATCGGTGCATGCCCGGTTCCACGCTCATCGCGCCACCGTCCCGGGGCAGGTCGCCGCCGCGGCACCGGCGCTGTCCGCCGCGATCCGCACATTCGCGAACGCGGCCGAGAACGGCGCTGCGGCAAGCACGCCGAACGGCACGTCGACACGGGCAAGGTCTTCGCCGGGCCGGATGAAGCACTGCAACGGGATGGACACCGCATGCCGCCGACCCGTCTTGTACGCGGCGAACATCGCGCCGACGTTCACCGTCCGAGTGCAGCCCTCGCCGCAGCCCATGTAGATCGTGACCGGAGCATGCGCCGGCGTGCCGATCACCAGGTCGAATTGCAACGCGGCATGGGTGGCCAGCAGCGGCATCAGGTCGGTCGGCTGCGGACTCTTCGCGAAGAACCGGCCGGGCCCGTGCCAGGTGATCGACTTCGCATCCTGCTGCGTGTTGACCTGCACCGTACGCAGGCTGAAAACAGGCTGCTCCGCAGGCCACTCGATCATCGCATTCAGGTCCGCACCCACCGCCTGCACCTTCCCGCCGTCACGACCTGCACCCAGGTACAGCGAAAACGGCGACTGCGCCAGGGTGTGGAAGATCGGCAGCGTCGAGCTGCCGGCGCAAGTGACGACCTCGGCATGCAGCGGCAGCGCCGGCAGCTCGTGGTGGGCGGCGTAATGAAGGCCGTAGCCACGCGCGAACAGCCAGTTCGCCGCCGGGTCACCACCGGCGTGCGGGCACGGCACTCTCGGCCACGGCATCGACAGGGTGCCGGTGAAATCGAACGCGGGCTTGGCTTGCCCGTCGGCGAACAGCAGGTCGGCGATGCCCTCGCCTTCCGAGCCGGGCAGCCAGCCGGCCACGAACGCGTCGGAATGGTTGAGCAGCGCGTTGACGAAAAGCGGACGTCCGGACAGGAACACCGTCACCACCGGCTTGCCCGACGCCGCCGCCGCTTTCAGCACGGCCAGGTCCTCGGGGTGACGATCGCCGTGGCGCAGCGTGGCCGAGGGAAGGATGTCGCCCATGGTTTCCGCGTACGGGGTTTCGCCGATCACCGCGATGATCGCGTCGAACGTCCCGGTATCCACGCCGTCGGGCGTGGCGCGGTAGCTGACGTTGGTCGCGCCGTCGGCCGCGCGGATGCCGGCCAGCACGCTGGTCGCGTGGGGGAAGTCGGCGTTGCCGTTGTCGGTGCCCTGCCAGGTCAGCGACCAGCCGCCGACCTGGTTGGCGATGCTGTCGGCGCTCTTGCCGACCACCAGCACCCTGCTGCCGCGCCTGAGCGGCAGCATGTCGCGATTGTTCTTCAGCAGCACCAGCGACTCGCGCACCGCGCGGCGCGCCAGCGCGCGATCCTGCAGGCGGCTCGCGTCGCCGGCCCCCGCGCGCTGCGACGGACGCTTGTCGAACGCACCCATCACCAGCTTGGCGCGCACGATGCGGCTCACCGCATCATCGATGCGCGCCATCGGGATCTCGCCGTCCTGCACCTGGCGCGTGGTGTTGGCGATGAAGGCGCGCCAGTCGTCAGGCACCATCACCATGTCGATGCCGGCCTTGATCGCCTGGGGACAACTGGCATTGCTGCAGCCGGGCAGCTGGCCGATCGCGTTCCAGTCGGACACGATGAAACCGGGGAAGCCCATCTTATCCTTCAGCGCGCCGGTCAGCAGTGCACGGGCGCCGCTCATCTTGCCGTAGTTGGTCCCGTCGACCGCGTCGTCCCAGCTGTTGTACGACGCCATCACGCTGAGCACGCCCGCTTCCAGCGCGCCCACATAGCCCGCGCCGTGCACGTTGATCATGTCGCGTCGGCTCACTTTCGCCACGCCCTGGTCGGTGCCGTTGACGGTCGCGCCATCACCGATGAAGTGCTTGGCGGTGGCCAGCACGTTGGCGTCGCCGAAATGCCCCTGCAAGCCGTCGACGTAGGCGCGTGCGTAGGCATGCACCAGCGGACCGTCGCTGGAAAAACTCTCGTAGGTGCGGCCCCAGCGCGCGTTCTGCGCCACCGCCAGCGTGGGTGCGAAGGCCCAGTCGACCCCGGTGGCACGCACGGCCCGCGCGGTGGCCGCGCCGATCTGCCGGATCAGCTCCGGGTCATGCGCCGCGCCCAGGCCGATGTTGTGGGGAAACAGCGTGGCGCCGAACACGTTGCTGTGGCCGTGCACCGCGTCCGTGCCCCAGATGACCGGCACCTTCACCGGCGCATCGACCGCCATCGACGCGTCGTAGTAGCGATCCGCCAGCGCCAGCCAGTCCGCCGTGCCGGCGTGCTTGTTGCCCTGCGGCCACGAGCCGCCGCCGTTGAGCACCGAGCCGATGTAGAACTGGCGCACCTGGTCGGGCGTGATCGACTTGATCTCCGCCTGGGTCATCTGGCCGATCTTCTGCGCCAGGCTCATCTGCGCCACGATGTCGTGCACCCGGGCATCGAGCTGCGGGTCGACCTTCCGGGGCGAGGCGATGTGCGGCCAGTCGGTGTAGTGCGTGGGCTTGCCCGTTCCGGGCGATGCCGTCTGCGCTGCCACCGCACCACGGCCTGCCATCAACATCACCACGCTGGCGCAAGCCAGACCCGCCCACCGGCTACCAATCATCGGAACTCTCACTCGAATCATCAAATCTGCGCGCGAGGCCAGGCCCGTGCGCCACGTACTCATGCGAACCGCGAACCACCACCGCTTCCGATCGTCATCCCCGCCTATGCGGGAATGACGTCGGGGAGAGCCGTCCGGTTTTGCCGGTCCAGCCTACAACTTGTAGTTGATGCCAAACAGGACCGTGCGCCCCCAGGTGTCGTATTCCAGCGGCCGGGTCATCGGCACGTTGTTCGGCAAGGTGGCGACCTGCACCGAGGAATCCGACGAGTTGGTGAGGTTGTTGACCTGCAGCAGCAGCGACAGTCCATCCCAGCGTCCACCACTGAACGCGTAGCCCAGCTGCAGGTCGGTCTGCCGGTTGGCCAGGATCTTCGTGTAGCCCAGTTGGTCGAACAGGGCCACCGCCTCACCGGTGAACGACGAGCGATAACGTTCGGCCACGCGCACCGAGAAGCCGTAGCGCTCGTAGAACAGCGCCAGGTTCGCCACCTTGCGCGACAGGCCGGGCAGGGTTTTCGGGCCGCCCGGAACGGACGAAATCGACGACAGCGGAATCGAGCTGTTGGTCAGCGAGAAGTTCGCCTGCGCGCCAAACCCTTCCAGCGCATGCGCCAGCAGGCCGCCTTCCAGCGCGCCGGAAAGTTCCAGGCCATCCATCTTGCCGCCGGTACCGTTTTCCGGCGTGGTGAACGAACCGATGTTGCTTGTCGGCACCAGGGTCGGCGTGTCGTTGGTGTAGTTGGAGAAGTCGTAGTCCAGCACGGTCTGGTTGTAGATGTAGTTGAGCAGGTTCTTGTGGAACACCGCCGCGGCCACGTAGCTGGCGTTGCCGAAATACTTCTCCCACGACAGATCGGTGCCGACCGCCACGTACGGGCGCAGCTGCGGGTTGCCGCCGCTGCCCGACCACAGCACCTGGCCCGCGCCGGGACCGTCGGTGATCTTCGACACGCCGGCCGAGGTGGATACCTTCTCGTCGTCGATGCGACCGCGCGCCATGGTCTTGGCCAGGCCGAAACGCAGATACTGCCGTTCTCCGACCTCGGCCACCAGGTTCAGGCTGGGCAACACGTTGTTGTACGTCGCCCCATCCCGGATGCTGCCGACCAGGGTGTCGCCATTGGTCTGCAGCGCCTGCGACGACTGGTCGGTATGCACGAACTGCACGCCCACGTTGCCGCGCAGCGGGACGTCGCCCAGGCGCGTGTCGATGTTGAACTTCACGTAGGCCAGCGGCACCTTCTCCTCGACGGAGTAGTTGCGGCTCCAGTCACCCTGCCCGTTCTTGGGCACCCGGTAGAACTGGTTGCCATACAGCGCGCCCAGCACGTTGTAGTTGAGGATGCCGGGGATGCCGCCGTAGCCCAGCGAGGTGGGGTTGTACAGCAGCGAGGGATCGACCGGCGCGCTGAAGTGGTTCTGGTAGGTGTCCTGGGTGGAACCGTTGCCGTCGAGGTAGGCGAACAGCACGTCGGCGTGCTTGGTCTTGGTGCGGTCGGAATACGCCACGCCGAAATCCATGTCGCTGAAGATCCAGCCGACCGCATGGCTGGCCTGCAGGCGCAGCGCGTGGATGGTGTCGTCCTGGCGGTCCAGCTCCTCGCGACCGTTGTAGCCGTAGTTGTCCGGATCGGTGAACACCATCGTGCCGGGGTCGGCCAGATCGGCCACCGGGCGGAAGTCCGGATAGCCGAAGCCGCTGGACGTGTTGAACGCGACGTCGGTGAGCGCGCCGTTCGCCAATCCGCTGAACAGGTAGGCATCGTGCAGCTTCACCCGGGCGCTGGACGAGGACAGGTCGGCCATCAGCGTCCAGTCGCCCAGGTACAGCTTGTTGTTCCAGCCGATCGAGTAGAGCTTGTCGTGCTCCTTGGTGTATTCGTTCTGCAGGATCGGCGCGACGCCGAGGATGGTGCCGCCGGTGACGATCGGCAGCGGTTGGCCGGGCACGGTCTGCACGTTGTCGTAGCCCACGTTGTCGTAGGGGCTGCTCGACCACTGCGCGCCGTTGGTGAACTTGCGCTTGGTGAAAGTCGAGTAGTACATGTCCAGTTTCGAGTAGTAGACGTCGTTCGGCGCCCACTCCAGCACGGTCATCAGGCCGTTGCGCTTCTGGCCCTGCGACTGCGCGCGCAGCTGCATGCCTTCCTGCGAGATCACGTTGTCCGGCATGCCCGGCGTGTGCGGACCGCCCCAGTTCTGGTCGATGCCGGCGCTGCCGTTGTCGGCGCTCCACCACCACGCCTGGTACTGCTTCTCCTGGATCGGCTGGTCGACCGTGGCGACACCGATGGCGAGACCCAGCGTGTGGTTGAAGAACTGGTCGACGTACGAAAAGCTGGCGCGATGGCCGTTGGTATCGGTGCCGGTGCCCGGGTTCAGCGAGCCGTTGCCGTTGTGTTCGCCGCGCAGGTTGAACACCAAGGTGCGCCTGGACAGATCCAGCGGATTGATCGTGTGCAAGTCCACCGTGCCGGACAGGCCCTGCCCGACCAGGCTGGCGTCGGGTGTCTTGTAGATGGTCACGCCATTGATCAGCTCGGCCGGGTACTGGTCGTATTCCACGCCACGGTTCTCGCCCACCGTGGCCTGTTCGCGCCCGTCCAGCGTGGTGCCGGCAAAATCCGGCGACAGGCCGCGAATGGCGATCGCGTTGGCATGGCCATCGGCGCGCTGGGTGGCCAGGCCCGACACGCGCGACAGGCTGTCGGCGATGCTGACGTCGGGCAGCTTGCCGATGTCCTCGGCGGAGATCGCCTCGACGATGTTGTTGGCATCCTCCTTTGTCTTCATCGAACTGGCGATGCTGCTGGCGATGCCGGTCACCACCACGCCGCTCATGTCCGTCACCGGCTGCTGCGGCTTCTTGGCGGCCTTGTCGCCGGGCTTCGCCTTGCCATCCTGCGCTGTCGCAGGCGTGCTGACGGGCGCCGCCTGCGGCCGGTTCGTGGTGTCCTGCGCGGCGGCAGGCCCGGCGCCGGCGAAGGCAAGCAACGCGACTGCACACGCGGCAGCCAGCGGACGCGGATGGAAACGGACTGGCGCGGACACGCCACGCAATGCACGACGATGGTTCATGAAGGCCTCCCTTTTGCCCCTGATGTTGATTTGAAGTCGCCCTGGCAGCATGACGCCGATGTTGCGCCAGGCAGCCACCACGAAACGGCGACGCGGTCACTTTGCGATGTGTCGGCGGCCGAGCCTACTCCGTTTGGATCAAATGCCGGAGCACGGGCACGCCAACCGTTCAAGGCGGAGTCCACTCGCAAAAATTTGCGCCACATTCGCGAAGCCGTCGTTCGGCGTGGCGTTACCCGCCGAGTTCGGCCATCACCGGAAAATGATCGGAGGGATAGCGTGCGCCGTCGTGGGTGGTGATCGTGTGGACGGCGATCGCCTTGAAACCGCGGCTCAGTATCCAGTCGATGCGCTGGTCGGGATTGCCGGTGAAATTGTGGAACGTCTTCGCCGGGCCGGAGCGCGACGCCGCCGTCATCCACGCATCCTGCAGGTCATGCGTCAACGCGGCGTGCACCGTCGTGTCGGGCGCGCAGTTGAAATCCCCGGCCAGGATCACCCGCGTGTCCACGGGCAGCTTGCCGATCCACTGCACGATCTCCTTCGCGCTCAACATGCGCGGACGCACATCCTCGTCGCGATACGGGAAGTGCGTGTTGAGATAGACAAAGCTGCCACCGCCATCGCGCCGGCGGAACCGGGCCCAGGTGACCATGCGGGGAAAGGGCTGACCCCAGGTCCGGCTGCCGACCACGTCCGGCGTGTCGGAGAGCCAGAAGTCGCCGGAGCGCTCCACCGCCAGGCGGTCCGTGCGGTAGAACACGCCCATGTGCTCGCCCTTGGTGCCGCCGTCGCGTCCCTGCCCGAACCACGCGTAGCCCGGCAGGTGCGCGGCAAGATATTCGCCCTGCTCCTCGGTCAGTTCCTGGGTGCCGAGCAGGTCCGGATGCTGCTCCTTGATCACCTGCACCATCAGGTCGCGGCGGTTCTCCCAGGCATTCATGCCGGTGTCCGCCGGCACCCGCACGTTGAACGTCATCACCCGCAGCGGCGCTTCGGCCGCGCGTCCCGGAAAGCACAAGCCAAACATCAGCACGCAGGCAAACACCGAAGACCAGTGGCGCAGGTTCATCAGCCATCTCCAGAACGGAAGTGATGTGGGGACGTCGAGTCTAGCGGGATTGCCCGCCGCTGCAGCTCATGCAAAAACCTGCGGGCAGCACCACCGTCGCGGTCGACGATGACGGTCCACGCACCGCCCCGGGCAGCCGAAGGCACGCCCCCTGACCGACAGCCCCGCCGGGAGTCGACGCGAGGTGTCCAAATCGCCGAAGCTCGCGCGTCATGGAAATGGCGGCGCACACTGTCCGTCGATCACTCACTCTGGAGAACTCCGATGCAATATCTGTTGATGCTGTATGCCAACGAGAACGGCTGGTCGCAGATGACACCGGCCGAGCAGGCCCAGGGCGTCGCCGCCTATGCGGCCTATACGCAGGCACTGAAGGCCGGCGGCGCGTTGGTCGGCTCCAATCGCCTGCAGAACAGCACGACCGCCACCACCGTGCACGTCGCCGACGGCAAGTCGCAGGTGCTGGATGGACCGTACGTGGACTCCAAGGAGCAACTGGGCGGCTATTACCTGATCGACGTGCCGGACCTGGATGCGGCGCTGGCGTGGGCCGCCCGCTGCCCCGGGGCCAGCCACGGCACGATCGAAGTGCGACCGGTCTGGAGCATGTAGTTGGACGCCGCGGCACAGGCGCGCCGTACCGCAGACACCGTGGCACGTCGCAGCTACGGCAAGCTGATCGCCTTCCTGGCCGCCGCCATGCGCGACGTGGCGGCGGCCGAGGATGCGCTGTCCGAAGCATTCGCGTCCGCGCTGGCGGACTGGCCGCGCAACGGCTGTCCCGCCAACCCGGAGGCATGGCTGCTCACCGTGGCCCGGCGCAAGGGCATCGATGGCCTTCGCCGCCGTCGCAGTGGCGAAGCGGCCGCGGCACAGCTGCAGCTCCTGGCGGAGATCGACGACACCGCTCCGGCGATCGTGGATGACGAGGCCATCCCCGACCAGCGCCTTGCGCTGCTGTTCGCCTGCGCCCATCCGGCGATCGACGCGGGCATCCGCGCACCGCTGATGTTGCAGGCCGTGCTGGGACTGGATGCGAAGACGATCGCCTCGGCGTTCCTCGCCTCGCCCGAGGCCATGGGCAAACGCCTGGGGCGGGCGAAACAGAAGATCCGCGAAGCGGGCATTCCGTTCGCCATCCCCGCGCGCGACGAGCTGGCCGAACGGCTGGATGGCGTGCTGGATGCCATCTACGCCGCCTACGCGGAGGGCTGGAGCGATCCCGGCGGCACCGACCTGATCCGTCGCGATCTCACGGCCGAAGCGCTGTTCCTCGCCGACCTGGTGGCCCGGCTGCTGCCGCAGGAACCCGAGGCGCTGGGTCTGCTGGCCTGCCTGCTGCATGCGCAGGCCAGGTGTGGTGCACGCCGCAATGCGGCGGGCGACTACGTGCCGCTGGCCGAGCAGGACGTCGCGCTGTGGGACAGCGCGATGATCGACGAGGCGGAAGCCCTGCTGCTGCGCGCCAGCACGCTGGGCCGCATCGGTCGGCATCAACTCGAAGCGGCGCTGCAATCCGCTCACGTCGAGCGCCGCCGCAGCGGGCGCACCGACTGGACGCCCGAGGTGCAGATCTACGATGCGCTGCTTGCGCTTTCCGGCTCACCGGTGGTCGCGCTCAACCGCGCGCTGGCCGTTGCCGAATGGCAAGGTCCGCGCGCCGCGCTGGATATTCTGGAGACACTCGCCGCGGGTGGACGGCTCGTGCAATACCAGCCTTACTGGGCCGCACGCGCGGCCTTGCTGGCCCGAACCCATGCCTATCCCGAAGCCCGTGACGCCTTCGACATGGCGATCGGCCTGGCCAGCGACCCCGCCGTCCGCCGTTTCCTGCAGGGACGCCAGGCCGCGCTGCCACGCTGAATTCAGCGCGAGGCAACCATCGAGCCCGCGGCCTTCCCGCACATGCGGGCGGGTCTTCCTGATACGTCACTGCATCAAGGCTATCCGCAACCCGTGCCGCGCCAACGCCTCATTCGGCCGCTTCCGGCGCACTGAAAGCCTTGCTGTAGATGCCCGAGCGATCGAAGCAACAGGCGCGGCGCTTGCCGCTGGCAAGCATGTCGCAGGCCGTGCGGATGCGTCGTTCGCGCGTCTCCGCCTTCTTGCCCGAGCTGATCCAGTGAATCCAGTCCCGCCGTGCCACCGGCGTGATGTCGTCCCACGACGCGAGCGCCGCGGGCTGGGCGGCGAGTGCCTTGCGCAGGTCGGCGGGCAGCTTCGGCTCCGGCTCCACCTCGACCGGTGCGAACGCCAGCGGAATCGTGTCGCCCACGGCGACCCCGGCGGCTTCCCGCAGAGCCTGGTCCACCTTGAGCCAGTGGCTGCCCTGTCCGTCCGGCTCCAGCGTGGCCTGGAACGGTTGGCCGTCGAACAGTCCGTGCACCGTCACCATGCTGCGTGTCGGCAGCTTCGCGCTCGCGGCCGTCGGCAACACCAGGAACGTCCAGCTCGCGTCTTTCGGAATCGCGGGGCGCAGCAGCGTCGCCTCGCATCGGATCGTGTCGGCGGAAGGGTTCATGGCCAGAAATGGTACCCGAGCGTCACGGGCCATGCCGAACCAAGACCAGCCGCGCACCCATCCGACCGGGTGATGCAGCCTCGACCGGCACACCGATCGGCACCGCATCGAGCACCACGTCTTCGAAGGAGGACGACCAGGGCTTTTCGTTTTCCAACGAACGTCGCCGGTGCAACGCCTCAGCGCTTCTTCCCGCCGAAACCGGGAATGGCCGTGGCCTGTTGCATCCACGCGGCGATCTGGCGTTCGTCGAGTTCCTCCACCGACGCGAGATCCACGCCGCGCGAGTCCTTGCCCATCCCGATCGGCTTGACCGGCGGCACGGGCTGCAGCGAGGTGCCGCGGCCGAAGGTGAGCTTGACGTGGCCGATGAAACCACCGCACGAGAAGCACCAGCCGTCGCCAACGCCGTACCACGCCATGCCCCACTTCACCGAGCGCTTCAGGCCCGGCAAGGTCCTGGCCGCCAGGGCATCGACGGATTCGGCGATGCCGCGTTGCGGTTGCGGCAGGCTGCGGATATAGGCAAAAACCGGCTCGTCTCCGTCTCTGGCCTTCGCCGAGCTCGCGCGGCCAGTCATGGCTGCCAGCAGCTTCGTGGCGACCACGGGCTCCGCCCTGGCGACCCGGCTGGCCCCGACCTTTGCCACCTTCTCACTTGTCTTCCCGGCGTCGACTGCGCGTGTCATTTCATGCCTCCCACAACAAGAAAGAACCGGGGCGTGGTGGTCCCGTCCGTCGTGCTTCATCCGGGCTACGACTTGAACCGGCGAACTTCCTGGGGCCAGCCGCAGGCTTCGGCCAGCTTGCCGGCCCATCGCCTCGCCGCGGCCTCGTCGGCCACGTCGATCGCGGCGAATCCGCCCAGAAATTGCGGATTCCGCACGTAGGGCCCGTCGCTGAATCTCAGCGTGCCGCCGGTCGCATCCGCGGTGAAGGCCGCGTCCGGATCCTCCTCCAGCCCCCCCGCATACAGGTAGACTCCGGCCGCCTTCATTTCCTCCACCACCGCCCTGGCCAACGGACCGCGCGTCGCGAACCACGCTTCGGAATGCTCGCCGACCCACGCCTGGTTGAAGTAGATCAGGTATTCGCTCATGCCATGCCTTCCGGTTGCGCAGCCGCGGCTGCCTTCCTGTTCACGACGAACAGGAGCTGGCCATTTCGACAACGCGGCGACACGTTGTCAGCGGTCGCCTGGGCCACTTCCCTTCCTCGCCATCCGGCCCAGGTGCAGCTGCGCCTGCTCCATCACGGCTTGCCGCAACCGGGTCAGCGCTGCCGACGGCGCGCCGGGAGCGGTGTGCAGGCACAGCTCCACGCCCGGCAGCGGCGGCAGGCCATGCTGCTGGCCCAGGCGCATCAGCGTGGACGGAAGATCGGCGGCCGTGCGCACGGTGATGCCCAGCCCCGCGGCCACGCCCGCCCACAGGCTGTGCAGGCTGGCGGTGACGAAGGCCGGCCGCCAAGCAATGCCAGCCCGATCCAGCGCAGCCGTGCCGGCCTGGCGGAAGAAGCACGGCGGCTGATAGAGCGCCAGGTCCAGCACGCGGTCGGGCCGCACGAGCTTGCCCGTGCCTTTCGGCCCGATCCAGCTCATCGGCAGCATGGCCAGGTGTTCGGCGTCCGCGCGAGCGCCCTGGTTCATGGCCAGCACCAGGTCGAGCTCGCCGTGATCGAGTCGTTCGAGCAGCCGCCGGTTGGGTTCGACCAGCACGTCCACGCGCACCGCCGGATAGGCCTTGCGGAACTGGCCCAGCGCCGCCGGCAACCATGACTCGGCAAAATCGCCCGGCAGGCCGAAACGCACCGTGCCCTCGATCGCCGCACCGCGGACTGCATGCACGGCCTCGTCGTTGAGCTCCAGGATGCGCCGCGCGTAGGCGTGCACCCGGTCGCCCGCCTCGGTCAGCGCCACGCGGCGGCCCTGCTTGCGGAACAGCGGTTCGCCCAACTGCGCCTCCAGCTTCCGCATCTGCTGACTGATCGCCGAGGGCGAGCGGCCAACCCGCTCCGCGGCACGCGCCAGACCGCCCAGGCGTTGAATCGCCACCAGGCTGCGCAGCGCATCCATGTCGAGGTTGGGGAGCGACATCGGTAAGCAATTCGAAAGTGTCGACCTCGAATTATTCGCTTTTTCCACGGACTTTCAAATCCTACGATCGGTGCGGCCTCCCCCCGATTCGACAGAGGAAAACCCCATGAACCCGCACCGCAGCCTCTCCCGTCTTGCCGCCATCGCCTGCCTGCTGCCCGGCCTGGCCTGCTCCGCCGGCACGCCGGCAATCGACACCCATGACGAAATCTCGCTGGCCGGAACCTGGACCCTGGTGGCGGCCGACGTGCTGCATCCGGATGGCTCGCGCTCGCGCGACTACGGCGATGCGCCGAAAGGCCTGCTGCTGATCGACCACGCGGGGCATTACTCGCTGCAGCTCTACCGCAGCGACCGCCCCCGCTTTGCCGACCCGAGCAAGGCCAGGGCGACCGCGCAGGAATACCAGGCAGCCGTGATGGGCTCGAGCACGCACTACGGCACGGTCGCGGTCGAACCGGACCATCACCTGGTCTTCCACATCGAAGGCGCCTCCTTTCCCAACTGGGAGGGACAGCAGCAGAGCCGCAGCTTCGAGTTGCGCGGCGACACGCTCAGCTACCGGGTGCCGCCGCGTCCGGACGGCGACGTGCCCATCTCGGTCTGGCGACGCATCGGCGACTGAGCCGCACGACAACACCAGTCACCGGCAGCTACGGAGTTGTTCCCGGCGGCATGCTGTTCCGTCTTGTCATGCGGACTTTCACACCGCCAGGCCCGGATCGCCCTCCACCACCGTCTGCCGCATCCGCGGACGCTCGCCGGCCTGCCACAACGGCACTTCGTGGCGGATGCGATAGCGCAGCGGCCCGCCGTCCGGGTTCGGGTTGCGCTCGATCGGGCGCGGGATGCAGACGAAGTCGGTGGCCATCGTGCTGGCGTCGACGCGGATGGTCGCGTAGCCGTGGCCGCCCATGTCGACGAAGGCGAGGTGCGGGGCCAGCTCGGGATTGCTGACGGCGTGCGCCTTCTTGAGGTCGCCGCTCCTGGCGAACTCCAGCGCCGAGCGCACGCCGTGATGCATCAGCAGGTTGACGGTGGCCTGCGTGGGTCCGTTGCCCGGATTGGCGACATACAACGGACGCAGCGGATCGTCCTTTTTCAGGTTGTGCTCGGAGGCTTCGAGCATCCCCGGTGAAATCAGCGAACCGCCCACGAAGGTGACGCCCACCGGCTCGAACGCGGCGGGCGGCAGGGCCTTGGCCGCGTAGCCGGCCCAGAAGCTGTGGCGGTCGCCGGAGACGATGGCGAAGCCAGTGATGCCGGAGTCGCGCACGGCATCGAAGATCTCCGCGCGTTCGTGGTACGCGCCGCCCCAGTCGCTGGTGGCCATCACGGCATAACCTTCGCCGGACCACGCGCCGAGTGCGGGCGGAAGGTGCTGCGGGTCCACGCGCCAGTCGGGCGTGCCCAGCGAATTGCCCCAGATCTTCCAGGTGGCTTGCGCGCCGCGCAGGCGATCGAGGAACCAGGCCTTCTGCTTCGCGCCCAACAGGGTTTGCGCGGACTCATGGACGCGGTAGTTGGCCACGCGCTTGCCGCGGAAGGACAGCTCCGCGGGCGGATGGCCGTCGGCGTAGTCGCGGCCGCCGTCGAGCTGCATCGCCAGTTCCTCCGGCACCCAGCCCAGCTGGTCGCCTTCGAACAGCGGGTTGATTTCGTCGCGCGACCCCGGGTCGCGCGAGCGGAAGCTGTGCTGGTCGGTGAGGATCAGGTCGATGTGCCGGCCCCAGCGCAGGGCGCGGTATACGATCAGGCTGTTGATGGCAGCGAGGTTGTTGGCTTCGCGCCCCAGTCCGTCGTCGTCGAACTCGGTAACCAGGGTATCGACGACGTGCGGCGCGGCGAAGCTGTCCAGGCTGGCGCCGGGCGCCGCAACGCGCGCGGGCTGGTATTCGAACCAGGCCTGGTTGGCGGCGACCTTGAGCGTCTGCGCAGGCACCCAGCCTTCCGTGCCGGGGAACTCCTGGATCGACTGCCAACCCTGCCAGGAGAATTCGTGGTTGTCCCACACCGCCACGAACGGCCAGCGCGCACGCGCATCCTGCAGGTCCGGGTCCTGCAGGTAGCCGTGGTAGAGGGCGCGGTAATCCTCCAGCGAGGCCGGCACCCAGTAACGGTTGTTGGCGACCGTCTTGCCTGTCGGGTAGTGCACCGGGAACGTGATGCGGCGGTCGTAGCGATGGCCGTTCCTGACCTGGTCGGGGTATTGCACGACCTCGTAGACGAAGTCGCCCAGGTGCAGCACGAAACCGATGCGGTCCTCGGGCGCGGCGCGCTCGTCTTCGAAGATCATGCGCCGGTAGGCATTCAGCGCGCCCTCGCAGACGTCCTGGCAACTGACGAAGGCGAAGCGCGCCGGCCGTGCATCGTCGGGCGCGGGGGCCGTGATCGTGCGGCCGATGCGGCTGCCGTTGCCCTCCTCGTCCACGAAGCGATACCAGTATTCGCGGGCCGACGGCAGCTGGCCAACCAGCACCCGGCAGGTCCAGTCGGATGCGGCCGACACCCGCGCCGCCGTGGTCGCGATCACCTTCGTGAAGTCCGTGTCTTGCGCCACCTCGACCCGCAACGTGGCGCTGGTGCGCCCATCCGCATACGGGCGCCGCGTCCACAGCAGGACGCTGTTGTCATCCGGATCGCCGGAGGCGACGCCTTGCGGATACACCTCCCGCCGCTCGCGCCAGCCGCTCGACGAAGGACGCAACGGCGTGCAACCCAGGGCCAGCGCCGCGCCCAGCGTGGCGGAAAGCTTCAGGAACTGTCGGCGGTCCATGGTCGGCATGACGTCTCTCCCCCGCAGAGGATCGTGGTGGTCGGTGCGCGGAATGCTGGACCTGACGGCGGGCCGAGGGAGTGTGCCGGAAGTACCGGGAGCCACTGGAGCTCGCCACCACGAACAGGCGGTGGCGAGCAACTTTCATTGGCCATGTCCCTTCAGGTCGGCGTCGCTATTGAAGCCCGCGAGCACTACGCCGGAAAGTATCGATCGACATCCAGCGCCTTGATCCCCGAGGGATGCGCCTGCGCCTGGTAATTCTCGATCGCGGGGTCGTCGTGGGCGCGGCAATTGAGGTAGCGATAAGACGACGCGACTTTCGGGATCGCCTTGTCGAACACGCTTTTGCAAACGCTGCATTGCCGCTTGCAACCATACAGCGCCAATGTGCCGCGCACACTGTCGGGTACCCGACTCAAGGCCGCGAGCAGCTTCTGCTCAGCATGCTCGTTATCCCCCGAACCCACAGTACCTTCGTAGTTGCCAGTGACAAAAACGATGCCCGAGACAGCTGGCGCTGTACCCGTGCCCGGTGGCTGCAACGCGTAACCGACGGGCTTCTTGCCGGCAACTGGCAAGGCGCCGAGGGCAAGCGGATAGGCCAGGTCACGCTTGCCCCCGGCATCGTCGAGGCCGGCAAGTTCGGCGAGCAGAATTTCCGCGGGTGAACCCGGCGGCACGAAAATCTCCTTCGTGCCGAGCTTCATGCGTTTGAAGACGCGTGTCTGGCAGGCCTCGACATGCTCGACGAGTGCTTCCGGCGTCCCGATCAGCAGCTTTTCGAGTATGGCTTTCTGCAACACGGTATCGGCATCGTCGTTGTTGGCGACCCACAGCGCATCGCGCACGAAGAGTATCTGCGTCTCCTGCAGATTGCCGCCGCCACTGATCTTCGGTGCCCCCGGCCCCATCAGATAACGCAGGTCGCCATCCGCCTTGACCCGTGCGGCAGCGAGGTTGAGGTACAGGGCCACCTGGTTCATTGAGTAAGCCATGGAAATCCTTTCGATGGTCGAAAATCACGAAACGGCGGTACAGCCCGTGCAGGAGTATCGAGCAAAAGGCTCGCCGCGGTCGATCAGGATCAACGACAAGGATCCGAACCCGTCACACGACGCAAAACGTCAGGGACCGCGTTACTGCAGAACCCAACGGGCCAGATGCAGATGCTCCGACTTGCCCACGTTGCTGGCAACGAGATCGACCGCTTCGACATGGAAGCTGACGGGTTCGATCGACCGGCGTTCGGCCGGCAAGCCGTCGCCATAGCCCAGGGTGAGGTGCGGGACGATGGTTCCCCGGCTGGCGGAAAGACCGAACGGCTTTTGTGCATCGGCCAGCGCGACGCGCAAGCCGTTTACGCTGTTCGTGCTGGATGCATCCGCCAGCGCCACGAGTGCACGGCCGTCGCGCCCAAAGCCGCCCACCAGCACATCAAGGGTGAGCTCGAATGGCCGGTACGAAAAGCCCTCCGCGGCCAGACCCAGGGCCACTTCCAGCGGCTCTCGCAGCCGCCGGGGCACGCCGGCCTCCGCAACACTGACGTGCAATATATCGTCCGGGCGCAACGTGACCGGTGGAACACCGTGCTGGCGGCATGCCTTCTGCCGCCACGCAAGCACTCGTGGCAAATCGTCGGCGGATGGATAGAGCGCGAAGAACACGGGCGCGACGTCACGAATGGCGCCAAAGCCGATGGCTTCCGGCTGCAGTGATTCTGGAAAAAGATCGTTCATCCTCACTCCCTTTCGCAGCGATCGAGATCCCCTGCCGGGGCTGGCGAGGCGGCACGATCGCTCCGCCGCAGCACGACCAGTCTCGTCGATCGTACTCTCATCAATGGCCGTCCAAACCATCGCGCAGCGCCTCGGCGAACGCCTGCGGCTGGTCGATCCAGGCGCAGTGCCCGGCATCACGGATGACGCGAAGGCGGATCTGTCCCGCCTTGGCCAGAGCGGACCACAAGTGGGCCGACGGATCGAGACAGTCGCTGTCGCCCTGGATGACGGTGATCGGCACCGGGTGCGCAGCGATCGACGGACGCACGTCCCAGCCGGTTCGTCGGCGCGGCCGACCGATGTCGTCGCCCCCTGCCGCTGCGCGGGAGCCGTTGCCGTCCAGGCGCGTATCGGTAGACTGGGCCCATGCGTGCAAAAGATGCCGGGTTCCTGCTGGCCTTCTCCACCGCCCTGCTGCCGTGGAGTGCGGTCGCGCTCGTGCGCGGGGGCGTGTCGCCGGAACTGGCGGCGTGGTTCCCGCTGTTCTTCATCTTCGGAGTGGTGCCGGTGATCGACGCGCTGTGTGGCGACGACTACCGCAACTGGGTCACCGCGGACGAGGCCACGCAACTGGAGCACCGCCGCTACTTCCGTATCCTCACCATGCTTGTGCTGCCGCTTTGGCTGGGCACCCTGACGTGGTGCACCTGGCAGTTCCTGCATCTGCCCATGGGCATCGGCGGCCGGCTCGGCTGGGTGGTCTCCACCGGCGTGATCGGCGGCGTGCTGGCGATCAACCCGGCGCACGAGCTGATCCACAAACCCGGACGCCTGGAGCCGTTGCTCGGCGGCATCCTGCTGACCAGCGTGGGCTACCAGGGTTTCAAGGTGGAGCATGTCCGCGGCCATCACGTGCACGTGGCGACACCGCTCGATTCCTCCTCGGCGCGGCTGGGCGAATCGGTGTATGCGTTCGTGCCGCGGGCGCTGTGGCTGAACGTGCGCAATGCCTGGCGCCTCGAGGCCACGCGGTTGCGCGGACGCGGCCAGTCGCCATGGTCGGCGCACAACGAGATGGCCCGCTGGAGCCTGCTGTGGCTGGTGTTGCTGGCGGCTTCCGCCGCGTGGGGCGGCTGGGCCGCCGTGGGGTTCTTCCTGGCCCAGGGCGTGATCGCTGCAGCCACGCTGGAGGTGATCAACTACGTCGAGCACTACGGCTTGTCGCGACGCGAGCTTGCGCCGGGCCGCTACGAACGCGTGACCCACCGCCATTCGTGGAATGCGCCGCAACGCTATACCAACTGGCTGTTGTTCAACCTGCAGCGGCACTCCGACCACCACGCCCAGGCCCGGCGGCGCTACCAGGCGCTGCTGCACCATCCGGACAGCCCCCAGCTGCCAGCCGGTTACGCCAGCATGTTCGTGCTGGCGCTACTGCCGCCGTTGTGGCGCAGGGTGATGGACCATCGCGCCCTGGCGTGCCGGGGCTGACAGCCTGCGGCCCCATCCGCAGCCGCGCGACAAGAAGAACGGGCCACAGGAATGGAAGGAACGAATCGGTCTTGACCCGCCGTGCGCCCTCGCCGGTCGACAAGGCACTGTTGGAAGAGCTGCACGCTCCGCCGCTGGCTGGTATCGCGCGCGGAGCCTGGGCGCTACCGCGCGGGTGATCGGCCAATATGTCCACGCCGGATCGCCCATGCAGGCGACCGTCGGTCAAATCGATACCGCACCGGACCAGGGCACGGGGTCAGCCCGACGGGCTGATGCACCATCGCCCTCTCCGCGACAATGCCGGCGGAGGCAAGTGAAGCCGAACCGTTTTTGGTGGCACGCACCGGCGAACTTTGCCGGCAGTCAATCATCGGGAGATGGACATGAAATTTTCGCGCCGGGTATTCATGCTGGCCGCCGTTTACGGCGTGCTGGCGCTGTTGCCGATGTACTTCCAGGAATCGATGGTGGCGCGCATGCAGCCGCCGGCGATCACGCATGCGGAGTACTACTACGGCTTCATCGGCGTCGCGCTCGCCTGGCAGTGGGCGTTCGTGTTGATCGCGCGTGACCCGCTGCGCCATCGGACCATGATGTTGCCGGCGACGCTGGAGAAGCTGGCTTTCGGCATCGCCGCTCTGGCGCTGTATCTGCAGCACAGGTTGTCGTTGCTGATGCTGGGCGCCGGCGGCATCGACCTGCTGTTCGCCGCCCTGTTCATCGGCTCGTACTGGCGCACCCGCGAGGGTGCCCGCGTGCAGCGCTGAGCGACGCCCTGGCGTGCGTTTCGGTCGAGCGGAAAAATCGCTGCCGGCGCGGGCCCGGCGGCGGCTTCGTCCCGCTGGCGAAGCGCTGGCAGGATGGGTCGCCCGGCACAGGCATCCGATGGCCTAAGATCGACCATGCCGTCGGCGCCGCGCCGACGATCTTCCAGGACCACGCCCATGCCTCGCTGGTTGCGAAACATCCTGCTGTTGCTGGCGCCGGTCGCGCTGGCCGCCTGCTCCGCGCGGGGCGATGCCACCCGCCCGGTGCCCACCACACGGGTTGAGGCTGCGCGGCAAGTCCTGCCTGCGCACGACCGGCGCGTGGTGGTGATGCTGCCCGGCCGCGGCGACGACCTTGCCGGCCTGCAACGAAGGGGCGCGGCGCAGATCATCCAGAGCGAATGGCCCGACGCCGATGTCATCCTCACCGGCCTCACCCTGCCCTACTACACCAGCGGCGTGGCCGCGCGCCGCCTGCACGACGAAGTGATCGCGCCACTGAAGTTGCAGGGCTACCGCCAGGTCTGGGTGGCCGGCATCTCGCTGGGCGGCCTGGGTGCGCTGCTGTACGACCAGGCCTATCCCGGCCAGCTCGACGGCATGCTGCTGCTGTCGCCGTACCTGGGAGACCACGCGATCCAGCAGGAGATCCGCGCCGCCGGGGGGCTGTCCGCATGGAACCCGGGGCCGGTGCAGCCGATGGGGCCGCGCACGTTCCAGCGCGAACTATGGCGCCATCTCAAGCAATGGGCACGAGTTCCCGCCCGCACGCAGACGGTGTGGCTGGCCTACGGCGCGAACGAACGCTTCCGTGGGGGCATCGAACTGATGAGTCCGCAGTTGCCGGCCGACCACGTGCGCATGCTGCCCGGGCATCACAACTGGGCACTGTGGAATCCGGCACTACACCAGCTGCTGCGGGCCGTGCCGCCGGACTCGCACTGACGCGGTCCGGGCAGTCCAGCGGGCCGCGCCCTTCACCGGCGTTTTTCCCCGACGCCATTTCCGGGTACATTTTCCCGCGACTCCGGCTTCGAGCAGCTCCTGCTGTCGACAGCCGGCGTCGCTGCGGGCGCGCGAATGTCCCCGGCACGTTGGGGGTTCGGTCCCTGCAACCTGCAGCCTGTCTGCGCAACGGTTGACGATGCCCATGCAGTTGACTGAATTCATTCCGGACCAGATCTGGCTGCTCGATTATCCCGTCAACTACGCCGGGTGCCGTTTCAATGCTCGTATGAGCGTCCTCCGCCTGACAGGCGGCGCCCTGATGCTGCACTCGCCCTGCGACATGGATGACGCGACCGCGAACGCGATTGCACGGCTGGGCCCGGTCAGCAGCATCGTTGCCCCGGGATCGTTTCACCACATGTACGTGGCGAAGGCGCAGGCCCGTTTTCCTGCGGCCCGGACCTATCTTTGCCCCGGTGTCGAACGGAAGGTTCCAGGCCTGCGTTTCGACTGGATGCTGGGGGACCGACCGCCGACGGAATGGGGCGGCACGATGGACCAGGTGCTCATCCGCGGCTGCCGCTTCATGTGGGAAGTGGCCATGCTGCACAGGCCAAGCAAGACCCTGCTGCTGGTGGACGCCATCGAAAACTTCACGGACAGGACCGCCGACGTCAGCTGGCAGGTAAAGGCCTGGTTCAAGCTCTTTGGCATGTGGAACAAGCCCCGACCGGCGCCCGAGTACCGGCTCGGCTGGAGCGACAAGGTGGCGGCACGTTCTTCGCTGGAAAAAATCCTGGCCTGGGATTTCGACAGCATCGTGCTGTCGCATGGCGACAACATCACCGAGAACGCCAAAGAGCAGGCGCGCCGTGCATGGACGCCGCCGCTCAGGTAGAGCCCGAAGGCAGGCCGGAGTGCGACAGGCCGCTCGTCGTGAGTTCGCGTCAGACCCCGTGCACGATCAGGTGAACCCGGTGCCTTTCCCCGGGTCGCCTTCTTCCGAAAAGACGCACACGCCCAATCCATGGCTCTTGGCCTGGTACATGGCGGCGTCCGCCGCGCGCAGGTAGCCATCGGTGGTGGCGAAGCCGGCCTGGCTGCTGACCACCCCGATGCTTGCACTGCAGGTCACGGCGTGCGGGCCGATCCGATAGGGCGCCGCGAGGGCGGCGGCCATCTGTCGGGCCCGCTCGGCTGCCCCGGCATGATCGACAGACTCAAGCAGTACGTTGAACTCATCGCCACTCATGCGGGCGACCAGATCAACCGCACGCACGCAGGACTCGAGCCGGCGTGCCACCTGCTGCAGCAGTTGGTCACCCACATGGTGTCCCAGCGTGTCGTTGACTGCCTTGAACTGATCGAGGTCCAGCAGCAGCACGGCAAACATGGTGGTGTCGCCCCGGGGCAGTGCGTCAGCAGCCTTCGAAACACTGTCCTGATGCAGCGCGATGGCGTGCTCGAGGCGATCGCGGAACAACGGCCGGCCAGGCAGGTTGGTCAGGGCGTCGTACGAGCTGCCCCGTTCCGCCAGATCGCTCAGTGACCCGGCCATCCGCACGGCCATGCCGTCCTCGAATTGGGCGACCCCGCGCCAATTGAGCCACACCAATCGCCCCGATCCGTGCCGCGCGCGAAAGTCCACTGAAAAGTTCGGGCGGTGGCCGGACAGGTGCCGGCGGTACGCCGTCTGCACGCGCTCATGGTCATCGGGATCAATCAGCTGTTGCAGAAAGTGCCAGCCGTCGTCATGCAGGCTGCCGGTGTCGCTCAGCCCGACGATCTCGCGGAAGCGCTGGGACACATGCAGCACGCCCGTCTGCAGGTTCCAATCCCAGATGCCGTCATTGGAGCCGCGGGTGGCGAGGGCATAGCGGTTGTCCGATTGCACCAGCTCCAGCTCGGTACTTTTTTGCCGGGTCACGTCGATCATCAGGCCGATCATGCGCGTCGGGCGATCGGGGTCGACATCCACGCGGCACAGGTCGCGTACCCAGATGACCTCGCCGGACTTGGCCATCAGCCGGTAACTCATCTCATACGCATAACTGTGCGTCGCGTGGTACGCGGCATCGTCAATGGCCAGTGCTGCCGGCAAGTCATCAGGATGCACATGCGCCCGCCAGAAACCCGGGTCGGACCGCCACTCTTCCACCGAGTAGCCAAAAAGGCGCTCGACCTGCGGGCTCAGGAACGTGTTGCCCACGCCGAGCTCGGCCTCCCAGACGACACCGTCGATGGTTTCCAGCAACCGCAGGAAGCGCTGGCGCACCTCCATCAACACCTGCTCGGTGAGCTCGGTGAGCTCGATCAGAACACCTTGGCGGCTGATCACCCGGCTCGCTGCGTCCGTCTTCGGCTGGAGCTGCAGACGCATCCAGCGATAGTCCGCGTCGGCCCGACGCAGCCGGAACACCGGCATGCCCGACCTCAAGGTTCCGATGTCGTCCGGATGCACGAACTCGAGCAGAGACCGGCCGAGCGCCCCCTCCACCGCATGGCCCGTGAGCTTGTGCCAGGCGGGATTCAAGTACGTGATGTTCCACAGGGCGTCCGTCTGCACCACCGCGTCGGGCAGCAGCTGCAGAAGCTCTTCGGAAGGCGTGGGATGGGCAGGCATGTGCTGTTCATGCTCACCGATGCGCCATCTTCCAGTCCAGCCCCTTGGCGGGATGCCGGGGCGGCACGAGGCTGACGGCCCACCCTCCCCACCTTCGGGTGGCACCGACAGGCGCCGGTGTGGTTTCGCATACGATGCAAGCCGTGGGTCGCCGCAATGTCGGCAGCTTCAATGCGCGCTACCGACGCACGGCAGGCCGCTTGTCGCGCCCTTGTCCACTAGCGCAGGGACGAGGGACACCTCGACGATCTTCGCCGGCACGCCCAGCACCGGAGTGCCTGGGGCAGCGAACGCTTTCAGCAGCAAATCGAAGCGCCGACCTGGCGAGCGCTGGGCGCGAGGCCTCGCGGAGAGGCCACCCAAGCCAACCGAAAATCAGAATGAAATGGACCTGGCCCCTGTGTTTTCTGCACGCGCCCGACCTATACCCAGGGCGCATTCCCAGGCCAATGTGCCCGCAAGCATGTGGCATGCTGAGTGCCTCGCCCAGGCCAATTTTAGAGAAATCGACATGGAAGCGTCCGTACTCACGTTCGCCTCGCTGGATGAACGCATAGAAGCGCAGCCCGAGCACCCTTCCTACCAAATCATGCCTACCCGCAGTGTGCGGTGGGGCAACGCGCTTGTCGCTGTTTCGGGCATATCGGCCTTGCTCCTTGGGAAGATTGCGGCCAATGAGCCGTGGGTGGTTTTCGTCTTGCTCGCGTTGCTAGCCGTCGAAATCGGCGGATTGATCGTGGTGATCACGGCACAGCTACCAAGCCTCACGCTCACCTTTGCCAACCAGCGCCGGGAGTACGCCGAAACGTTGGACTTCGACCTGCCGCACCACGACAGCCTGGTGGCGTGGCTGCGCTCGTTCCCACGGACGCGCCTCCAGACAATGAGCTCGTTCGCCACTCACCGGGTTGAACGCTTTCGCACCAAGCTGCCTCTGATGACCGGCGGCATCGAGAGGCTCGGCGCACTGCCCGTCGTCGCGGCCCTCGTCGTCCAGTTCAAGGACATGCAATGGCCGCCGCATCCTAGCTGGACGCAGATCATCCTGTTCACGGGACTGATGCTCTTCTACTGGCTTTGCCTGCTAATGCTAAGCCAGCGCTTCCGGCTCGAACTCTATGACGCCCTTCTGAAGAAGGCGCTAGAGGCAAATGCCTCCAGTTGACCCGAAGAGCACGCCTGCGCACAGACCGCCATGCTGCGGTTCAAATGGCTGCAAGTGAACCTGCCCCGCTGTCCTTGCCGTTTCCCGCACATGAAGCGCTCACTATCATTGCCACATCACGTCAGGGGATTGAACCGTTGAGCCTTACACGAATCGTCGGTGCCTTCGGTGCCATCGCCTTGCTGGCCTTCTTCGTTCATCGCAGCCACGATCCGCTACGCACCTCGCTGCCATTCGGAACAGGCGACCTATCGACAGTGGAACCTGCGCTGCAGCGATTGAAGGCCGAGGATCGCGCCCTGGTCGAAGCCTATGTCAAACGCAGCCATGGCGATGTCCTGTTGCCGTCGATGGCGGACCCCGACCAGCCACTCACCGCCCGCAACTTTGCCGAAGCCATCGCCCTGGAAAAAGCCTGGGACGTCAAGCGTGATGCGCGCGATGCGGTGGCGGCAGAGCAGGCCTCCGCGCGTGACGAAGCGATGGCGCCCCTGCGTGCCATCGTCGAAGCGGATGTCCAGCGCACCGAAATCCTGTCGCCACGCCAGATGGTCGCGCCGGTCGCGCCGATCGACGGCATCAAGTCGGCCCTGCCGAGCGACCAGGCCACGATCTTCGTCGTCACCGTGTCACTGCACAATCTCGGCAGCAAGGCGATCGTTGCCGTGGAGGGGGCGCTCGAGGCAAGGAGTCGTGACGCAACCATGCCGCTGGATCTTTGCTGGGTCGATACCGGACCACACGACCGGATCGATCCGGCCAGCCGCACGGAAATCCGCTGTGCCAATCCCCATCAGCGCGTGAGCGACGAACAACGCGCCTTCATGGACACGCCTGAGCGGTTCACCGTCGTCTGGAACCCGAAAGTGCTGCAGTTGGAGGACGGCACGCTTATCCGGAGCGGCCTTTGAAGAACAGCAAAAATGAAAGCAGAACCAGGGCAGAGTCTGAGATCAAATGAACCGGATCACTGCTCGGCCCGGACTCCATCGATGCGCCATCTTCCTGGATGACAGAACAAAGGTGATGACGAGCTTGGGTCGGTGCCAGTCGTCCCTGGCGCGTTTTCCCTTTTAGCCATGCATCGACATGGAGACCAATACAAACCCCGCGGCAGCAGAGATCAGGGAGCTGACCACCGTGAACAGGATGAAGCCCAGCAAGGCGCGCAGCGCGGTCTTCCAGCGCGAGGAGCTCTGGAAGTACTGCACCAATGAAAAGACCAGATAGAGGAAGGCAAAGGGAACGACCCACATTTGCGCGCTTGGCAGCCACCTCTGGACGAGTACGGCAGCCGCCATGAAGATGAACGTCTGCACAGTCAGGAAGGCGGAGATCACCAGCCATTCGGGATAGTTCAGCCCCCTGCCCTTGAAGGCCAGCCAGAAGGCCCCGGCCTGAAACGGCAGGAGAAGAAGCGTAAATGCGGCGAGGTGTGCATTGATCCAGTCTTTCACCGCAACGGCGGTCTTGGCCGACGCTGCAGCCGCTGCGCCCCCCTCAACCCCGACGCTGGAGCCCTCCACATAACCGGCGCCAGCCTGCAGGGAGGGGCCGATCAGATCGCCGCCCAGCAGAAACCTGCCAAGCAATACCACCAGCGCCGCCGAGATCATCAACAGCAACATCGGCTTGACCTGGTTGGCGCGCCGCCCTTCGATGTAGTCGCGCATCAAATGGCCCGGCCGCAGCATCAGCTCCTTGAGCGAATAGAAGATGCCCCGGTCCATGTGCAGCACACTGTGCTCCAGCTCATGCCCGAGGAAATGCCAATCGATGCGATGTGCGGGCGTGGTTTGGCCGCAGGTGGGACAGAATTTCTGGTCAGGACCGGCGATGGCGCGATCGCAATTGGCGCAAGCGCCCGATTGAAGCATTCTCACTGTCTGCCGCCCCCTGGAGTGTCCTGCCTGATTTTTGCACGAGCACGAACAGGAAGCGCGACCAGATCAAGGAAAAACCGCGTCTGATCATGGGGGGCGGAAGATCGGGTCAAACCGCACGGGGTCGGTTTCGCTTTCCCGCGCCAATGGGGTCTCGCCAACGAGGTCTGCCAACGGGTCAGGTTCACCTGCTGGCATGCGCGGTCGGTCAGCTCCCGCGAAGTGCGATGTTCGAGGACGATACAGGCGAGACGGGCGCCCGCCGATCTTGTGGCACTCGCGATGGGAAGTACCCCAAACAAACGCGCCCGTGCCTATCAGCAATGCCTGAACGCAGGCATCGCGCCCGACGACCTGCAGCAGCTGAGCGCGCACGCCAGCCAGGAACGCGCCCTTGGTGACGAGCGCTTCCAGCACATGCTGGAAAGCACCCTCGGACGCCCTGCGGTATGTCGCCCGCGTGGGCGGCCACCGCGGGCGGGCAGCCATGAGTGAATTCAATTAGCCACATCCCCTTTCATATGGCGCGATCCTCGCGCCGCATGAAACACAGCGGCGGGTGGTCAGCGGCAAGACGGGCACTTGCTCCTCGCGATCACCGGAGAAGAGCAAGTGCGGGCCTATTGACCCCGGCGGCGAAATGGTAACCCGTTAGTTCTTGGTTGCCCGGACCCCGTTGGCGTCTCAGCACACCCGCGTCAAGGTTGATCCACGAAGTCCCGCCCCAATCAGCAAACGGCTCAGCTCTGCGTGCGCCGCCTCGTTCAAATAGATGTCCATTTTCTTCCGCAACGGGTCTTTGAACACTTGTGCGCTGAGCGGTACGGAGTCCGGCAGGAAGGCTGGCTTGATGACCTTCTTGCCCTCGGTCTCCGAGCGATCGAAGTCGATGCACTGAACGACGTTTGTGACGTTGTAGAAGTACAGACGCTGGTCGCCGCCACCGAGGCCCGTCTCGTCGACCATGTCGAGTTCCAGGAACTGACCGAACGGCTCAAGAAAGCTTTTGAGCGCCTCATAGGCCTTTCTGTTCAAGACGACGCTCGCGCCCATCACGAAGCTCAGGTCTCCCAGCGGGTGTTGCTTCTTCTTGTCCCGCTCGATACCTGGCGTGACCTGGGGTCGGATATCCCATGTCTTGTGCGTGCCATCGGCTATGAACACACCAGCCAGGATGTCCTCGTCCCGCACCGGCAGTAGCGTCGTGAACCCGTTTGCTGCACCACTCCAATTCCAGATTTGCATGGCGTGCCTCAATAGACAAATTGGCCGCGCATCAGTCGACCGGAAATCGACCGCAAGATGCCACGGAGTTCCTGAGCATCCGACGTATCGTCCGCGCCGGCCAACTCGGCCACGACGTTCGCGTGGTAGATATCCGTATGGATGTGCTGATGCGGAGAGGCGTTGGGCATGCTGGCAATTTTCGTTGTTTTGAAGCGCGGCAGGATGCAACCCGGTGCGCGCCGCCATGGTTGGGGCGCCGCAAGACTATCGTTGGTCGAGTGTGCACACGCATCTGGCCCGAGCCTGCGACCCGCTGATCACGCCGCACCCGCTCTACCTCGCGATGGGACGTGACCCAAGCGAACGCGCTGACGCCTACCAACAATGGCTGGACGCAGGCATTGCACCGGATGACCTGCAGCACCTGCGTACGTACGCCAGCCAGGAACGCGCCCTTGGTGACGAGCGCTTCCAGCGCATGATGGAAACCACACTCGGACGCCCTGCCGTGTGCCGCCCGCGCGGCCGACCACCGCGCACAAGCAGCCAAGAAGACATTTAATTGGCCACGTCCCCTTTAATTCGGCTCCGCGAAGGCGTCGGCGACGACGAGCTGGAAAACATCCGCGCGCACCTTCAACAGGAACGCGCGCTCGGCGACACCAAGTTCCAAGCCATGGTGGAAAAGGCGCTCGGACGCCCGGTCAAACTCAGGAACCGCGGCAGACCGCGAAGCCCGGATAGTCAACTGGACGGAGCTTAATTCCCTCCGTCCCCTTTTGGGCGTGGCGCCGTTCTCCACTGCACTTATTGCAATGAATATTGATGATCTTTGCATTCATACGATTCAAGGCTAAAACCGGTGCTCACACAATAAGTAATCAACGGGCGCGTAGGCAATTACAGCGACTTAATTCCCTCCGTCCCCTTTCGTTTGGCAAAGCACGCGAAAAAATACGACGATTTGGCCATCCGAAGAGGCTTAAGTAAGTGCCATTCGAACCTGACCCCTTTTTCCTCTTTTGCTCCTTATGTCTGCCGGACGTATCTTACGGAATTCCACTGAGCGCCGACAAATTCCTCGATGTAAACCGATTTTTTTTGTAGATCAAACGCCAGGTACTTCTGCGTGGGATGCGCTTTTCCTGTTACATCACGCCACGGTGAGCCGACAGTACTAGTCCAGATCAAACAAGAATTTCCAATCCCGCCAAAACCTCCAGCAAAATCTCTACATCCGGGAAGCGTTATATTTAATCCAGATTTACCACCCGCAAGAAGGTCATCTATTGGATCTTTATAAAGCGAAAGTAAGGCCAGTACATCAGCTTCGGTGGGAAGACGCCAACCATTCGGGGCTAGTTGGGATGCCAAATTGTAAGGGTATATTCGACCATTAGCAGCTATCTGAGAAACAGAATTCCCTGGTGCCGAGCTACCAGGGTGATCAAACGCATAGTTCTGCGAGAACCATTCCTTGCCCTCAATCAAAACGGTCGAATAAACCTTCCCATCTCGCGTGTCCGTAGTTTTACCGGGAACACCTATAGATTTGTCCGTGGGCAGTAGACTTGGCTCAATTACGATTTGTTCGCCTGGTGGAATGTGGCGTTGCCCCTCCCATGACAGCGCTCCATCGAGTGACAGCAATTGCACCACATGTTCCCCGGGATTGACTTCAAAGTGCTTGAAGATATTGGCGAAAACTTCCCCTAGGGATACTCCGTCGACAATGACGAATGCATCTACGGGACAGCGAATCATCAGGTACGAACAGCCGCTTTCAAACTCATTTTCGTTCATCGCCAATTCCTTATTTATGTGAAGAACGGGGTCAGGTTCACTTACCAAAGGGGGCATTGCTTTCCCATACAAGGATTTGTGCGCGTCAGGCCGTCACACCAGCTATCTCACAAACATTCAAACGACTGTAAGTGAACCTGACCCCGTTTTCGCTTCTCGGTAACGCTGCAATTTGACCTGGTCCGACTGACTAACGATGTCATGTACATTCGAGACAGGCAGACCAGCGCTCTGAAGATCGGCAAGTAACTTGTCCACTGGCATGTCAAGTCTTTGCGCCAAATCCTCCACAGTCTCGTACATGAGATCCTCCTCGTCCTGAAGCTTTTTTCCGACGAACGCGTGAGAGACATTTGGGCTCTGCAAATAATGTTACTGCCTCTTTAGATCACACATCTTCAAACGACTCTAAGTGAACCTGACGCCGTTTCTTGACCCCGTTTCTCGCAATTCAAACGACTGTAAGTGAACCTGACCCCGTTTTTCTTCCTTAATTCCCTCCGTCCCCTTTTGGGGATTTTAAATACCTTCAAAAAAACTATCTAAAGACTTATCAGGAAAAAATGCACTTGCGCTAGCCGCTTCAAATAGCATTCGCATTTCCTCATAATCTTCAACCTCATACTGATTACAAGAAAAGCCCGTTTCGTCCCCATCCGCACTGACAATGTATAGATGATAAGATGCCATCTCTCTATCGTGATCGAAGTGATAGCTAACGGTCACTGTCGTACCATTCTGGACACAGAAATAGCTACTTTCGCTAGCCCCTTTCCAATGAAGGCGACCTTCATTCGTGGCTCGAAAAAGTCTACTAAAGAACGAGCCCAATATTCTCGGGATCATACTGGTTTCTCCCCAATAAGTTGATCCTTAACTGCCGAGGATCTCTGGCCGGCCAATTCGGATAAGTGGCCCAAAATCGTTCGCAACGCTACTAAAGTATTCTGACGCAGCAGCTTATCTTTGGCGGAACTCTTGTATGCATACAAACGAGCCCGACATTCAGAATGCAAAGATTCACCATCGGCAAGCTGATCACGAAATGTTTTCGAGTAAACCTTAATTATTCCATTTAATGCAGTCGGCGGGATCGCTACCTCATCCTCCAAGGCGCAGATTGCCGTTCCGAGAAATTCCTGGCACTCAACAACCTCCTGTATCATATGAAAATCAGCAATTACTCCCGAAACTTTTTCTGCTTCCCCAAATATCTGCTGAGCAATACCTCTCGCTCTTATAATTTCCACAAGAGCCACAACTGTCGCATACACCGTGACGAAAGTTCCAATTGTAGAAAAGGCGGTACTGTGATTGCCGGAGAGAAGATCTGGATACCAATGTGCAACCCCGAAAAACGCCGCCAACACTGGAATTAACGCCAAACTTGGAACAAGTAAACTCCTGAACATAGACATCTCACCTAAAAGGGGATAAGGCAAATATCAAATTCCCTCACGTAACAAAAGCACCGAATTAGATCAGTCCCAAGAGTTCATGCAAATCAACATTGCCCTCCCAAAAAGTGCAATTTGACTGATACTTTTCGTGCGTAGGAGTGAGCCGAACTCATTGCTCTCACTAACACAACCTAGCTTATGAGACATATTTAGCTACTTTCTTATCAATAATTTGTCTGATTTCCTTACCCCTTCCAGAGTCGACTTTTCAGAATGTGCACTCTGATACCTGTTTGCGTGCTGGCACCCTTTCTACGAATGACTAAGAGACTTCGTTAGTGAGACCCACCGCTCGACGTCGATTTGGTCATCAACTCAAGTACAGACTTGTTCACGCCACCATCCGCCCCCTCTTTTGCAAATCCCGTGTCTTGGGAACCAAAAATGCATGAAGAAGCATAAGCTAAAATGATGTCTTGCGAGCCTGAAGTGGTGCCAGCATCAACCAACACACGATATGTTTGAAGGGCCGTCTGTCTATGCCTGTTCAATACCACGTTATGTTGGTGAGCCAAGAAGTTTTTCGCGCACAGCGTGATCACACCAGCAAGCGTAACAAAGACCAGGATTTTTCCTGTTACGAATTCGATGGCGTCGAATTGATTATCCACCTTTAGCCATGAAAATTTGAATGCGAGAGCTGAAAATACAGCAAATATAATCGTCACCACAATGGAAGTCGCTGTCGCATTCCTCCACCAACGAGCCTGCCCTTGATGATCGTCCGCTCGCCTTTTAAAGAACTCCGCCTGCTGAGACACTCCTTGTTCTGCCGCAACCGCTTGAATATTCTTTAACATGTCCTCTGCTTTAGTTTCTTTGGCCGCGAGTTCGCTAGTGACGGCATTTGCTCGATCCTCAATATCCTGAAGAACCGATCGCGCCCTGCTCTCCAATGACGCGGAGTCTGTATTGTTCGCAATACCAAATGCGATAAATTGCCACAACTCAGGGAATGCAGAATCGTATGCAGAAGTAACTTGTTGAATCAGGTTGCTGCGTATTTGAATAGAATTATTTTGACTAGCGGAAAATTCCATTATTTCAGAAAATCTATTGAAGTCAGCGTCAGCGCGCCCCTTAATGATGTTAAGTTGCGAATCGACAAGGCTATCCAATATAGACGCAGGAACACGCTTAAAAAGGTCTACAAGCTTTTGTGCTGGCGCCACCGCCTCTTCGAACGACAACTGCCTGCCCAGCTCATCGACGCGAGCCAAGGTTTTTGTGTCAAAACGTTGAATACGCTCTAACGACGCGTTCGTTTGGTCCAACAAGTCTTCTGAACTCATTACTCGCCCCCTTAGAATTTTCGAATTACGCCCTCACATATTCCGCCGATACTCCCCACCCACCTCATAAAGCGCATGCGAAATCTGCCCCAACGAGTTGTACTTAACCGCCTCAATCAACTCCTCAAACACATTCCGCCTCTCCCGCGCCGTCGCCTGCAACACCTTCAAACTATTCCCAGCCAAAGCATTCCGCGCCTCACCATACAACCTAACATTAGCAATCTGCGCCCCCTTCTCCTCCTCCGTTGACCGAATCAACTCAATCTCCGTAGCAATCTCCCCCGCATGATCCTTCGGCAAAAAGGTATTCACGCCAATCAACGGCAACGACCCGTCATGCTTCTTGTGCTCGTAATACATCGACTCATCCTGGATCTTGCCACGCTGATACATCGTATCCATCGCGCCCAGCACCCCGCCGCGCTCGCTGATCGCCTCGAACTCCTTGTACACCGCCTCCTCGACCAGGTCAGTCAACGTGTCGACCACGTAACTCCCCTGCCACGGGTTCTCGTTGAAATTGAGGCCGAGTTCCTTGTTGATGATCATCTGGATCGCCACGGCGCGTCGCACGCTTTCTTCGGTGGGCGTGGTGATCGCCTCGTCGTAGGCGTTGGTGTGCAGGGAGTTGCAGTTGTCGAACAGGGCGTACATCGCCTGCAGCGTGGTGCGGATGTCGTTGAACTGGATTTCCTGGGCGTGCAGCGAGCGGCCTGAAGTCTGGATGTGGTACTTCATCATCTGGCTGCGGCTGCTGGCGCCGTAGCGCTCGCGCATGGCGCGGGCCCATATGCGGCGAGCGACGCGGCCGATGACGGTGTATTCCGGGTCCATGCCGTTGGAGAAGAAGAAGCTGAGGTTGGGCGCGAAGTCGTCCACCTTCATGCCGCGGGCGAGGTAGTACTCGACGATGGTGAAGCCGTTGCTCAGGGTGAAGGCGAGCTGGCTGATCGGGTTGGCGCCGGCTTCGGCGATGTGATAACCGCTGATGCTGACCGAGTAGAAGTTGCGCACCTTGTGGTCGACGAAGTACTGCTGGATGTCGCCCATCATGCGCAGCGCGAATTCGGTGGAGAAGATGCAGGTGTTCTGCGCCTGGTCTTCCTTGAGGATGTCGGCCTGCACGGTGCCGCGCACCTGGGTCAGGGTTTCGGTCTTGATGCGCGCGTAGGTTTCGGCATCGACCAGTTCGTCGCCGGACACGCCGAGCAGGCCTAGCCCCAGTCCGTCGTTGCCCTTGGGCAGCTCGCCCAGGTATTGCGGGCGCTGGCGGCCTTCGTAGAGCTTGGCGATCTTCTTCTCCGCTTCCGCCCAGCGGGCGTCGTCGGCCTTGAGGTATTTCTCCACGTTCTGGTCGATGGCGGTGTTCATGAACATCGCCAGGATCATCGGCGCGGGGCCGTTGATGGTCATCGACACCGAGGTGCTGGGCGCGCTCAAGTCGAAGCCTGAGTACAGCTTCTTCATGTCGTCGAGCGTGGCGATGTTGACGCCGGAGTTGCCGATCTTGCCGTAGATGTCCGGGCGCGGCGCGGGGTCCTCGCCGTACAGGGTGACCGAGTCGAACGCGGTGGACAGGCGCGTGGCGGCGCCGCCCTGGCTCAGGTAATGGAAGCGGCGGTTGGTGCGCTCGGGCGTGCCTTCGCCGGCGAACATGCGGGTGGGATCTTCGCCGCTGCGGCGGTACGGATAGACGCCGCCGGTGTACGGGTAGTGGCCGGGCAGGTTTTCCTTGCCGAGGAAGGTGACGAGCTCGCCCCAGTCCTTGGACTTGGGCGGGGCGACCTTGGGGATCTTCTGGTGGCTCAGCGATTCGCGGTAGTTGTCGACGCGGATGACCTTGTCGCGCACCTTGTATTCGTTGACGTCGGCGGTAACTGATTGATACAGCGCCGGCCATTCGCGCAGCTGGTGAATCGCTTCGTGGCTGAGTTCCTTCAGCGCCGCGTTGTAGCGCTGGCGCAGGGTGATGAGGCTGCGGTCGACGCTGCTTTCTCCCCTCTCCCCTTGGGAGAGGGGTTGGGGGTGAGGGTTCGGGGTCAGGTTGGAATCTCGCGCTCCGGCCGTACCCTCACCCTCGGTCCCTCTCCCGGAGGGAGAGGGATGCAAATCGGCGCTGCTGTACAGGTCGAGCGGGCGCGGCAGCTTGTCGTCGCCCAGTTCCTTCAGCGACTCGTAGTAGTGCTGCGCCTTGCTGGCGAATTCGGCCTGGGTCTCGATGCCCTTGTTGATGGCGCGGCCCTGCTCGGCGATCTCGGCGAGGTAGCGCACGCGGGCGCCGGGGATCAGGACGGTGGCGCGCGGTTCCTTGAGGGTGGTGTCGAGTTGCGGGGTCCAGTTGCATCCGGCTTCGGCTGGGGCTACCCCACCCTGCCCTCCCCTGGAAGGGGAGGGTTCCACAGCGCCCAGATGCAGTTTCTCGCGCATCAACCGGCACAGATTGGTGAACATCCAGGTCACGCCCGGATCGTTGAACTGGCTGGCGATGGTGGGATAGACCGGCACGTCGTCGTCCTTGACGGTGAACGCGGTGCGGTTGCGCTTCCACTGCTTGCGAATGTCGCGCAGCGCGTCTTCGGCGCCGCGCTTGTCGAACTTGTTCAGCACGATGAGCTCGGCGAAGTCGATCATGTCGATCTTCTCCAGCTGGCTGGCGGCGCCGTAGTCGCTGGTCATCACGTAGACCGGGAAGTCGACCAGGTCGACGATTTCCGAATCGCTCTGGCCGATGCCGGCGGTCTCGACGATCACCAGGTCGTACGGCTGGCTCTTCAGGAAGTCGATGCAGTCGTGCAGCACCACGCTGGTGGCGGCGTGCTGGCGGCGGGTGGCCATGGAGCGCATGTAGACGCGATGGGACCTCAACGAGTTCATGCGGATGCGGTCGCCCAGCAGCGCACCACCGGAACGGCGACGGGTGGGATCGACGGCGAGCACGGCGATGCGCATTTCGGGGAAGGCGTGCAGGAAGCGCAGCAGCAGTTCGTCCACCACGGACGACTTGCCGGCGCCGCCGGTGCCGGTGAGGCCGAGCACCGGGGTCTGCTTGCCGGCCAGCTTCCATTCCTTGCGCAGGCGTTCCAGCTCGGCGTCGCCGAGGCGACCTTCCTCGATGGTGGAAAGCATGTGGCCGATGGAGATTTCGTCGTCGACGTCGACCTTGCTGGCCGCGGTTTCGACGCGCTGGTCGACCGCGGCGCGGGTGCGGTTCATCACGTCCTCGATCATCTCGACCAGGCCCAGCTTCATGCCGTCGTTCGGATGGTAGATGCGCTCGACGCCGTAGGCCTGCAGTTCGCGGATTTCCTCCGGCGTGATGGTGCCGCCGCCGCCGCCGAACACGCGCACGTGGCCGGCGCCGCGCTCGCGCAGCATGTCGACCATGTACTTGAAGTACTCGACGTGGCCGCCCTGGTAGGACGACAGCGCGATCGCGTCGGCGTCTTCCTGCAGCGCGGCGCGCACCACGTCCTCGACCGAGCGGTTGTGGCCCAGGTGGATCACTTCGGCACCCTGCGACTGGATGATCCGCCGCATGATGTTGATGGCGGCATCGTGGCCATCGAACAGGCTGGCGGCGGTGACGAAGCGCAGCGGGGTGGTTTCCGTCTGGGGGGCGCTGGCGGGAACGTGCTTGGCGGGGGAACTCATGGCAACTCCGGCATCGATGCTTGAACCCGTCGATTCTAGTGGATCGACGGCGGGCTCGCGGGATTGCCGGCGTACCTTGGCGTACGGACATGCGGCTGTAACGACCCTTGCCATCGACGCGTGCGTGGGGATTCACGGTCGTCATTCCCGCGAAAGCGGGAATCCATTGGCTTCTCGCAAAGCCGAAGGTGGATTCCCGCTTTCGCGGGAATGACGGCAACCGGGAGGGCCTGGAGGCGAAGGAGTCGCTGGCGGGAATGGCTAGAGGCAGAGCGCCAGATTGGGACTGCCAATCACGCGCGTACCCACGTCCTCGCCGCGCACGAAGGCCAGCGCGGCGTCGATGACTTCCGGCGCATCGAGTACGCGGCGATGGCCCAGGCCCTGGGTGGTGAACAGTCGCGCGCCGGGCCAGAACTGTGCGTAGCGTTCGCCCTCGCCCCACGGCACGTCGGCGTCGTCGAGGTCGTGCACGATCAGTGCGGGCTGGCCCAGCGCAGGCAGGCGGCGATGCACCTGCAGTTGTTCGACGCTGACGCCGGTGCGGCGCAGCAGCCAGTCGTAGAACGGCTGGCGCAGGTGTTCGCCCAGGCGCACGAAGCGGAAGAAGCGGCTGGCCGCGGCCTTCATGTCGGCCGCGGGCGCCACCAGGATCAGCCGATCGGCATGCCAGTCCTCATCCTGGGCGAAGGTGACGGCGGCACCGCCCAGCGAGTGGCCGACGGCCAGCGCGGCGCGGCCGTAGTGTTCGCCGATCGCGTGGATGGTGGCGGTGAATTCGGGCAGCGTGCACAGCTTGCCGCTGCTGTGGCCGTGGCCGGGCTGGTCGAACGTGACCACGGCGAAGCCCAGCGCACGCAAGCCTGCCACCCACGGCAGGAAGCGCAGGCCGAAGCTGGACCAGCCATGCGCCAGCAGTGCGTACGGCTGGGTCGCGGGATCGCCCCACACGTAGGTGGCGATGGATTCGCCGCGGATCTGCAACTCGCCGCGCTGCATCTGCGCATCGCCCTGCACCGCTTCGGCGCGAACACGGCTGCTGGCGAACGGGGTGGCGAACAGGCGCGCGGCGCGGTTCACGGTGCGCTTCGGCGCGATCCGTCCGCCCAGCGCGAAGCCGGTGCGCACGGTGGTGAGCTTGAGACGGTCGATGACGGTGGACATGGGGCTTGCCTCAGGTTTGCCAGCTGCGCCACAGGCGCTCGAAGGCCGCGCGGGTGCACTGGCCGGCTTCGTCGAATCCGAACAGCCCGGCGTCGTGGTGCAGGCCGAGCATCAGGGCGTAGATCTCGAAGGCGAGCTGGGCGACCTCGGTGTCGCTGCGCAGGTGGCCCAGTTCGACCGCCTGGGCGATCGCCTTCTGCAACTCGTCGCGCCAGCCCGATTGCTGCCGCACCACGCCGTCGTGCAGCGCGCCGTCGCGACCGTCGTATTCGCTGGCGGCGGACAGCAGCACGCAGCCGCTCTGGTGCTCACGCGCCCATGCGAACCAGTTCGCCACGATCGCCCGCAGCCGCGGCAGGCCGCGTGGCTGTTTCAGGGCGGGCATCAGCACCTGGCTCACGAAGCGGTTGCGGCCGGTGTCGAGCACGGCCAGCTGCAGCTCTTCGCGCGAGCCGAAGTGGGCGAACACGCCACTCTTCGACATGCCCACATCGGCGGCCAGGCCGCCGATCGACAGGCCTTCCAGCCCGTCGCGACGGGCCAGCGCGTAGGCGTGGTCGAGGATGGTTTCGCGGGTGGTGGCGCGTTTGCGGGGCTGGGTGGCGGTGGTCATGCGACGGAAAATAGCACGATCGTTCGTGCATTTCATCAACGCGATGTTGATCCCGGCCGTGATTTCCTGCGGTTATGCTCGGAACACGACCGTCCTCGGGGGATCACGCATGAAATACCGCCATCTGCTCGCCGCGCTGGCCGCCACGCTGCTGGCCGGCTGCGCCACCTCGCCCACCGGCCGCTCGCAATTGATGATGGTGTCGGACAGCCAGATGAGCCAGATGGGGCTGACCGCGTTCAACGACATGCGCAAGCAGGGCAAGTTCGTCGACGCGCCGCGCGAGCGCGCCTATGCCACCTGCGTGTCAAACGCGCTGATCGCGGTGCTGCCGCCGCCGTGGAACACCCAGCAGTGGGAGGTGCAGATCGTCGACGACGACACCGCCAACGCGTTCGCCCTGCCCGGCGGCCGCATCGGCGTGAACAAGGGCATGTTCAAGCTGGCCAGCAACCAGGATCAGCTGGCCACGGTGCTGGGTCATGAGTTGGCACACGTGGTGGCGCGGCATGGTGCGGAGCGGGTGTCCGACAACATGGCGACCCAGGCCGCGGTGGCGGCCGGCACGATCTACGCCGGCACCCGCGGCACCAATGCCGGCTATGCGGCCGCCGCGCTGGGCATCGGTGCCGAGGTGGGCATCCTGCTGCCGTTCTCGCGCACCCAGGAGAGCGAGGCCGACACGCTGGGCCAGCGCTACATGGCGCAGGCCGGTTTCGACCCGCGGGCGGCGGTGACGCTGTGGGACAAAATGGGCGCGCAAGGTGGCAGCAAGCCGCCGGCGTTCCTGTCCACCCATCCTGCGCCGGGAAATCGTGCGCAGGCACTGGACCGGCAGGCGCAGCAGCTGCTGCCGGTGTATCAGCAGGCTCGCAGCGGTGGCCACGCACCCGCCTGCCGGCCGTAGTCGCGGGCAGGCCGGGCGCAAGCTGAACGGCCTGAGGCAGGCGGGTCAACTGCGCAGCGCGGCCATCGTTTCCCTGACTGCCGACCGACGACTCGGCCAAGACCAGGAGATTCCGATGACCCGTACCCCACTGAACCTTGCCCTGCTGGCCGGACTGGCCCTGACCTTCGCCGGCGCCACCTACGCGCCACCCGCCGCCGCCCGGACGCAAGTGGCGGTGGGCGTGCAGATCGGTGTCGCGCCGCCTGCCCCGCGCTTCGAGCGGGTACCGCCGCCGCGCCGTGGCTACGTGTGGGCTCCCGGCTACTGGCGCTGGAGCCCGCGCGCCCACCGTCATGTGTGGGTCGGCGGTTCCTGGGTGGTGGTTCGCCCCGGCCATCACTATCGGCCGGCGCACTGGGTGCGTCATGGTCACGACTGGCGTTTCCACCCCGGCTACTGGGGTCGCTGAGGCCCCCTGGCGGGCTCCATACGCCAGCGGCTTGCTGCGCCGCGGCACCACCTGCGGGGGCGACGTACTAAACTTGACGCTTTGATTCATCGCCCCGGCTCCGGTCGGGGCGATGAGTTTCCGGCGTTTCCCACCCCCGGCGGGGTGCCACCCCT
>NZ_AJXT01000007.1 GCF_000264295.1 Rhodanobacter spathiphylli B39
CCCTCTGCAGATGCCCATCGGCACCGTAAATCATGGAGTCACCGTTGCAATGATCTTTGAAACCATCGAAAAGACGGGTCACGAAGAAGTCGTCTTCTGCCACAACAAGGACGCCGGCCTGAAGGCCATCATCGCGATCCACAACACGGTGCTGGGCCCCGCGCTCGGCGGCCTGCGCATGTGGCCGTACAAGACCGAGCAGGAAGCGGTGAACGACGTGCTGCGGCTGTCGCGCGGCATGACCTTCAAGAACGCCGTGGCCGGCCTGAACCTGGGCGGCGGCAAGGCGGTGATCATCGGCGACCCGAGCAAGGACAAGTCCGAGGCACTGTTCCGCGCATTCGGCCGCTTCGTCAATTCGTTGAACGGCCGCTACATCACCGCCGAAGACGTGGGCATCGACGTCAACGACATGGAATACGTGTTCCGTGAAACCGAATATGTCACCGGCGTGCACCAGGTGCATGGCGGTTCGGGCGACCCGTCGCCGTTCACTGCCTACGGCACCTTGCAGGGGCTGATGGCCGCGCTGCAGTTCAAGCACGGCAACGAGGACGTGGGCAAGTACAGCTACGCCGTGCAGGGTTGCGGCCATGTGGGCGGCGAGTACATCAAGCTGCTGCGCGAACAGGGCGCCAAGGTGTTCGTCACTGACATCAACAAGGAAGCGGTGCAGCGCTGCGTCGACGAGCTGGGCTGCGAGGCGGTGGGCCTGGACGATATCTACGATGTCGATGCCGACGTGTACTCGCCGTGCGCCCTTGGCGGCACCGTCAACGAGCAGACCATCAACCGCATCAAGGCCAAGATCATCTGCGGCCCGGCCAACAACCAGCTGGCCACCGACGAGATCGGCGACGAACTGCAGCGTCGCGGCGTGCTGTACGCACCGGACTATGCGGTCAATGCCGGCGGCGTGATGAACGTGTCGCTGGAAATCGACGGCTACAACCGCGAGCGCGCGATGCGCATGATGCGCACGATCTACTACAACCTGGGCCGCATCTTCGAGATCAGCAAGAACGAAGGCATCCCGACCTACAAGGCCGCCGACCGCCTGGCCGAGGAGCGCATCAGCGCGATCGGCAAGATCAAGCTGGCCCACATGGGCAATGGCGGCACCCGCTTCCAGGGTCGCATGCGCGGTCAGTAAGCGTGTCACCAGGGGCATGCCGGCAGACCGGCACGCCCCGTTTCCGCAAGGGCCTGCCGTCGATCACGGCAGGCCTTTGCGCATCTGCGACAGCCCCCCAATAATCGGAAGCCGGAGGTGCCAGGGATGCGCAGGATCATGATCTGGATGGGTTGGGCCGTGCTGGCCGTGGTGCTGCTGGTCGCCAGCGGCCTGTTGCTGGCCGACCACCTGACCCCGCGCGCCAGCGGCGCCGCCAGCACGACCCTGCCGCTGCAGGCGGCACAGACTCCGATCGATCGCGAACTGGCACCGTATCTCGCCACCCGCCCGGGGCAGACCGCGGCGACCCTGCTGCATGACGGCCTCGACGCCTTCGCCGTGCGTGCCGCTTCCGCGCGCATCGCCGGGCGCAGCTTGGACCTGCAGTACTACATGTGGCACGACGACCTGGTCGGTCACCTGCTGGCGCGCGAGGTGTACGCCGCGGCCGAACGGGGCGTGCGCGTGCGCCTGCTGATCGACGACATCAACACCAAGGGCCTCGACCCGGCACTGCTGGCGCTCGATGCGCACCCGAACATCGAAGTGCGCCTGTACAACCCGTTCCGCAACCGCAGCGGCGTGTGGCGATTGCTGGAGATGGTGCAGCGCTTCTTCAGCGTCAACCATCGCATGCACAACAAGGCGTGGATCGTCGACGGCCGGCTTGCCGTGGTGGGCGGGCGCAACATCGGCGACGAATACTTCGATGCCTCCAGCCGGGTGAACTTCCGCGATCTGGACATGCTGCTGGCCGGTCCGGCCGTGGCCGATGCCAGCGGCATCTTCGACGCCTTCTGGAATTCCAGCGCGGCGGTGCCGATCGCCGCGCTGAACCCGCAGACGCCGCAGGCCTTGCATGCACTGGCCGCGCGACTGGCCAGTGACTCGGCGCTGCCCGGGGCGCGGGACTACCTGCGCCGGGTCGCCGCTTCGCCGTCGGCACAGCGTCTGGTCAACCACGAACTGTCGGCGCACTGGAGCGCCAGCATCGTGGTCGCCTCCGACCCGCCGTTGAAGTTCCGTTCCAGCGATCGGGACAGCTGGCTGCAACACCGCCTGATCGCACATCTCGACGGCGCGCATCGCGAGGTATTGCTGATCTCGCCCTACTTCGTGCCCGGCACGAACGGCACGGCGACCCTGGTTGGGCTGGCGCACGCAGGTGCACAGGTCGGCGTGATCACCAATTCGCTGGCCGCGAACGACGTGCCGGCCGTACACAGCGGCTACGAGCGCTACCGCCGCAAGCTTCTGGAGGGTGGCGTGCACCTGTTCGAGATCCGCCGCAACGGCCCCAAGCCAAACCAGGGCCTGTTCGGCAGCAGCGGCGCCAGCCTGCATACCAAGGCGTTCGTGATCGATGGCGAACGCGGTTTCGTCGGTTCGTTCAACATCGACCCGCGCTCGGCCAACCTCAACACCGAAATGGGCGTGCTGTTCGCCGACGCCGGACTGGCGCAGGACCTGCGCCAGGAATACCTGCGACTGGCCGCGCCGGCGCTGAGTTACCAGGTGCGCCGTGCTCCGGATGGCTCGCTGCAGTGGCTGGACCGCAGCAGCCAGCCGCCGCGCGTGCTGGACCACGAGCCCGACGCCGGCTGGTGGCTGCGCGCCACCACGCGCGTGATGAGCTGGCTGCCGATCGAGTCGCAGTTGTAGTCGCTGCGGTCGTGGTGGCGCGTCATGCGCTAAAATCGCCGTTCTGCATGCCTTGTCCTGCACACCCATGGAGTTCGTGATGCGCCCGTTTCCGCTTGGAGAAGACATCGACCTGCTGCGCGAATCCGTGCATGCGTTTGCGGAAAAGGAGATCGCCCCGCGCGCCGACAGGATCGATCGCGACAACCTGTTCCCGGCCGACCTGTGGCGCAAGTTCGGCGAGATGGGCCTGCTCGGCGTGACCGTGGCCGAGGAGTACGGCGGCAGCGGCATGGGCTTCCTGGCGCACATGGTGGCGATGGAGGAAATCTCCCGCGCGTCCGGTTCGGTCGGGCTTTCGTACGGCGCGCACTCCAACCTGTGCGTCAACAACATCTTCCACAACGGCAACGAGGCGCAGAAGCAGAAGTACCTGCCGAAACTTTGCAGCGGCGAGCACGTGGGTGCGCTGGCGATGAGCGAGCCCGGCGCCGGCTCCGACGTGGTCGGCTCGATGAGCTGCAAGGCCGAGCTGCGCGGCGACGTGTGGGTCGCCAACGGCAACAAGATGTGGATCACCAACGGCCCGGATGCCGACGTGCTGCTGGTCTACATGCGCACCGCGCCGCGCACCGCCGGCAGCCGCTGCATGACCGCCTTCATCGTCGAGAAGGGCATGAAGGGTTTTTCCACCGCGCAGAAGCTGGACAAGCTGGGCATGCGCGGCTCCAACACCTGCGAGCTGGTGTTCGACAACTGCGAGATCCCCGCCGAGAACATCGTGGGCGAGGTCAACGAAGGCGTGCGCGTGCTGATGAACGGCCTGGACACCGAGCGGCTGGTGCTGTCCGGCGGCCCGATCGGCCTGATGCAGGCGGCGCTGGACCTGGCCCTGCCCTACGTGCGCGAGCGCAAGCAGTTCAACGCGCCGATCGGCACCTTCGGCGTGATGCAGGCGAAGATCGCCGACATGTACACCGCGCTGCAAAGCTCACGCGGCTTCGCCTACATGGTGGCGCAGCAGTTCGACGCGGGCGTGAAGTCGCGCATCGATCCCGCCGCCTGTCTGCTCAACGCCTCGGTCAACGCGGTGCAGGTGGCGCTGGAAGCGATCCAGACGCTGGGCGGCAACGGCTACATCAACGAGTTCCCCGCCGGCCGCCTGCTGCGCGACGCCAAGCTCTACGAGATCGGCGCCGGCACGAATGAGATCCGCCGCATGCTGATCGGCCGCGAGCTGTTCCACGGCAAGGCGTGAGGCGAGGACGCCGATCACGAGCCATCGGCGCCGGCACACCATATCGACTTCCGCCGCATGGAGATCGGCCGCGAGCTGTTCCACGGCAAGACGTGACGAGATCTGGTGCGAATGACCGGCGTTTCCGCCCGATCATTCGCACCACCCGGAGTATCAGGATCCTGCCGCCACCGGCGTCAGCTCCAGCGTCAACACCTCGAACGGCGCCAGCGTGACCGTGCCTGGCTTGTCCGCATCAAGTGTCATTCCGGGCTTGGCCGCATCGCTTTTCCACGCACTGTGCGCATGGAAACGGCGCACCGCGTCAGCAGGAAGTTCCAGCTGACGTTGCAGGTCGATCACCGCCAGCTGCGCGTGTTCACTCGGATTGCGCAGGGTGATGATCGACTTGCGCGGCGACCACGCTGCCCAACCGTATACGTCGAGCCGATCCGGATCGCCGCCGATCCAGTGTGTGTCGCGCAGCACGTCGGCGTTCGCGCGCGACCAGTTCGCCGCTTCGGCCAGCACGTCCCAGTCGTGATCGCTCAGCAGCGACGGCGTGATGTACAGCTCCTGCAGCTCGGTGCCGCTGGCGAAGTACGAGTGCACCTCGTTGGCGAAGTCGTGGCCCGGATCGGTGTTGAGCTTGCGGTTTTCCTTCGCGTAGATGATGCCGTGGAGCATCAGCGAGTTGATCGGGAACAGCGGGCCCTTCAGCACGATGTTGCGGTAGGTCTGCGCATCGCGATAGGTGATCCACTGCTCGCGCGTGCTGCCGACACCGGTTTCGCTGTCGTCCTCGCCATCGCGCCAGATGGTGTCGGCGTAGCGCAGCCAGAACGGCGACGCCCAGGTGCCGGTGGTGAGGTTGATGAAGGTGTCCGGCTTGGCCGCGCGGATGTCGTCGATCAACTGGATCGCCGCCGCGAAGTCGCTGTCGAAACGGCTGCCCGGGAACACCTTGTCGGCGTTGCCGGTGCCGTCGAACTTGAACTGGTTGATGCCGTCCTTTTTGACCAAATCCATCACCGCGTCGTGGAAGCGCTGGTAGTACTTCGGGCCAGACAGGGCCAGGCCGCCGTCGATGATTTCGTAACCCGCTTGGGCACCGCGCTCCGCGCGCTCCTTCGCGGGCGGGCCGTAGCCGCCCCACGGCGACAGCCACACGCCCGGCGCGGCGCCGTACTTCGCGGCGGCTTCGCGCAGCGGCACGAAACCTTGCGGAAAGTCCTTGCTGAAGTGCCAGCTGCCGTTGCGGTCGTCCCAGCCGTCGTCGAACAGGAACGAATCCAGTTTCACGCCGCGCCTCACGTACAGCTCGGTGCCCACCATGTTGATGCGGTCCAGCGCCTGCGCCTCGGTATACGGCGTGAAGTAGCCGATGTCGTACCAGGAGTTGTAGTGCAGGAACGGCCGGTACGGATGTGCCCTCTCGCGCTCGACGTAGCTGGCGAAGTCGCGCCGCAGCTGGCCGTCGCGCACCACGCCGACCACCGCCGAATAATCCACGGTCTTGCCTCTTTCCAGTGGCAGCGTGCGCGTCAGCGTGAGCTGCACGTCGTTGTGCCGCACCGCGCTGTCCGATTGCGGGTTCTCGAAACCGAGATAGACGTTGCCGGCCACCACCGGCGAGCCGTTCACGCTGCCCACCACTTCGGCGTCCACCAGCTGCGTTTCCAGCAGCGACACCTTGGCGATCTTCTCGTCCTGCTTCAGCGCGGCGATGCTGACCACCTCGCGCAGGTAGGGCGAACCGTCACGCTGCACCAGCTTCCAGTCCACCCGGAAGCGGCCATTCGCGTCACCGAAGCTGGCCTCGACGGCCTTGCCGGGCTGGCGCATGGCGAGGCGCGAAGCCTTGGCGTCCACGGGCAACGAGTGCGCGCGCGGCGGCGACAGCAGCTTCATGTCGGAAGCCTTGATCGTGCTGCCATCGGAAAGCAACAGCGCGAACGGCCCGGGCACCGCGAACGTGCGGTCGTGTGCCCGGTCGGTCATCGTCATGTCGACGAGCCGCTGGCCATCCAGTTTCCACGCCATCTCGATCGCGGCATTGCCGAAGCGTTCCACGCCCTGCCGATCGGCGAAGGTCGCTGCGCCGGGTTCGAGTACAGCCTTGTCCCGGACGGTGCCGTCCCCTGCGTGTGCCGTGCTGAAACCCGTCGGCGCAGCCAACAGGCAGGAAGCCAGCACGCTCATGCGCGACAGGCGAAAGGGATGCGGATGCGTTGCTGCCATGGTTGCCTCTCATGTTGATTCATTGATATCGACCCGTCGGTTGCGCTCGATGCCCGGTGCCTGTGCGGCTTCGCATGACGATGGGCGATGGCGGCATCGAACGACAGGTCGCCCTGCAGACACGCTTACAGCTGCCTGGGTATCCACTGCTGATAGTCGGACGAATCGCAATCCGCCAGATTCACCGTGCTGTTCTGGCCGGCATCACCGGCTGCGTTCAGGCATTGACCGGAGCCCACGTTGAACCAGGCCGCCGACTCCGGCATGTACAGCCACTCCTGGCTGCTGTCGGCGGTGCAGCTTGCGGCAAGTACGGCACTGCTGCCGTTTGCCTGCAGGCATACGTTGCGATCGATCAGATTCAGCCGGTTGCCGACATCGTTCGCCAGCAGCTGGTTGCCCACCGCCCAGGACGAGCTGTCGCTGCCCGCACAGATATTGAGACCAAGGTGGTTGCCGCCCAACGTATCCGCGCAGTAGTGCTGGACGCGGTTCCGGGCGATGAAAGGCGCCCCGGGCGGCTGGTTGATGGTGGCGATGGCCGTCTTGTCCGGGTTCATCATCGAACTGGCGATGGACGCGCAATCGCCATAGGTTTCTGTCGAGGCGTTATTGGTTTGCACGGCATTGCCCGCGGGGTCGTACATGACCGGAGCGTAGAACACCGCCGTCGTGGGCGGCACCTGGGAGCAGGAGGAATACTGCTGCGATCCCTGGGTGAAGTTTTCGACGAACTGCGGCACGACGGCCTGCAACAGGCCGTTGCCCGCCGGCGAGTGGATGGTTCCGATCACCGTGGTCGTGCCCATGTCTTCATCGGTGATGGAGGCCTGCCACAGGTAGTTTTCGCCGGCGTCGGCCGCGCCCGCGGGGATCGTCGTCTTTCCCGTGTACTCCACGTGCAAGGTGTACCTGGTCCCTCCCCTCCACGCCGGCTCCTTGCTGCCTTTGGTGGTGAACAGGCATTGGGTGCCGGTGCCCTCGCCACCGAATGCCCGGCATACCGCACCGGGGGCGGAGCCGGGTTTGTCGACATTGGAATCGTAGGTCTGGCCGAAGATCGAAAAGAGAACGGTCTTGGTCTTTTTCGAATTTTGCTGGATCCCGGCATAGCCGCCCTGGTTGACGTTGACCGTCCAGAAGAACTGGCTGGCGTAGAACGTATTGCCGTTGTTGCCAGGCTCATGGGTCACCCGGATGGAAGCATCGATCCCGTTGTAACCGTACAAGCCGTCGGCATTCGCGACGGTCGAGGCGGGGTAGTAGTAGTGATTCGCCGCCATGCCGCCCGCAATCACGGCGTGGGCCGGGCCGGCCAGGAAGGCTCCGATACCTGCAAGCCCATAGGCGAGATGCAACAGATATTTTTTCATGGGATACCTCGATGGATAAGCGAAGGTGATGCCGTCGGCCGCGTGGCGCGGGAGCGTGGTTCGCGGACAATCAGCAGGGGCGTCGCACCGTGTCGGCACGACGCCCTGCGTCCTCATCGAAAGGTGTAACGGGCGATCAGCATCGTCGTCCGCGGTGCCTGCCAGGTTGCCGCGCCGTAGCTCGGGTTGAGGATCGGCGAGCCATCGTTCTGGAAACTGCCGGTGTCGTAGCGCTGCTCCGCATCGATGCCACCCTGGCGATTGGTGACGTTCTGCACCTGCAGATCCAGGCTCAGGTGATTGGAGTCGTTGATGGCCCAGTCGTAGCCCACACCGAGGTTCCATTGCCAGAACAGCGGCGTACGCCCGGCCGCGCCCAGCGGTGCCGGTACGTTGTTGCAGAAGTGGCTGGCGGCGCCGTACTGCTCGGCGGGGTTGTCGATGTCCGGATAAGTGCCGAGGCAGTTCTGCGGCGTGCCGGTGGACAGGTCAAACGTGCTACCGATACGCAGGCCGCTTGGGAAGTAGTAGATGCCGTTGAGCTTGAGGCTGTGCCGCACGTCGCCGGCCAGGTTGCCGGAGCTGTGCTCCATCAGGCCGGGGAAGTCCCACAGGATCTGCTCGGAGGGTCCGCCGTTGGTGCGCGTACCCAGGTTGAGCAGGCCGTCGTAGTTGCCGTACAGGTGCGCCCAGGTGTAGCTGAGGTCGAGGAAGTACGGCTCGTCGTTGTTCTGCGCGTGCGTCAGTTCCAGCGTGAGGTGGACGTACTTGCGCGTGGGCGCCGGGCCAAACACGCTGCCTGGCACGGTCAGCGATTCCAGCTTGCCGTCGCCGTCGTAGTCGCGCATGAATACCTGGGCGATGCCCGGGTTGATCATTGGGCAGCCGCTGGAATCCTCGTAGTCCGGGTAGCCATGGGCCTGCGCGTAGTCGGTGATGCCCTGGGTGTAGCAGGTGTCCTCGATGGCGCGCTTGAGCGAGGAGTAACCCAGCTCGGCCATCGACGACCAGCTGTTGCCCAGCGTCTTCTGCACGTACACCTGGAACTCGTACTGGTACGGCGCCTTGATGTTGGACGTGGCGACGTTCGCGGCGCTGGGCGCCTGGCCGTTGATCAGCGTCTCCTGCGGACCGATCTGGGTCAGCCCGGTCGGCGCCTGCGTGTTCGGATCCCTGCCGCCGTAGGTGTAGTAGCGGTACCACTGGGTGACGGCGCCAGCCGCACCGTTGTTGACGCTGGACGGGATCGGGATGGTGTACTTGCCGGCGTTCGCACCGACCTTCATCGTGCTGTCGCCGTACACATCCCACGACACGCCGAACCGTGGCGACAGCAGCGGCAGGTGCCAGAAGTTCTGGCCGTTGACGTTCTTGTTGATGAAGGTGTCGTCGCGCAGGCCGGCATACACGATCCAGCGGTCGGACGCCTGCCAGTAATCGTCGATGTAGAACGCCTTGTTGACCGTGTAGAACGGGCCACCGGTGCTGATGAAGTACTGCGCCACGTAGCGGCCATCAGCCGGTACCGGCGAACCGTTCGGCAGCACGCTGCCGGGCTGGGTGTAATAGGTCCAGTCGCCGCCGTCGGTGGTGGTGCTGACGTTGTTGATGAAGTGCTTGTAATGCTCGCCGCCGATGGTGATCTTGTGGTCGCCCAGGTTCCAGGTGAAGTCGCCCTTGAAGCCGCGGCGCCAGTAGGCGAACGGATACAGCTTGCTGCTGGTGGTGGTGAGACCGATGTTCTTGTGCACCTGGGTCACCGGATCGACTTCGATCACATAAGGCAGGTTGGTGCCCGAGGTGGAAGTCGGGCTGAGCGAGGACTGGCTCAGGTATCCGCCCATCAGGCGCAGGCTCATGCTGTCGTTGATCTGCCAGTGGTAGTTGCCGATCAGGAACTGGTTCTTCACCTGGGTCGAGGTCCAGCCTGCGTACGCGCCTTGCGAGGACGGATCGTAGTCGCGCGTCAGGCTGTACCGGTTGTTGAACGTGTTCTTCCAGTCACGGTTGCCGACCACGTTGAACGACTGGTCGGCGTTGATGTTCCAGGTGAGGTTGAGCAGCCCGTTCTTGTCGCGGTTGGCCGTGTCGATGTGCCGGTTCTGCGTGTTGCTCTGACTGGTATTGGCCGGCGAGTTGCCCAGCATGGCGAAGAAGAACAGCTTGTCCCTGACCAGCGCACCGGATGCGAACACGTACTGGTTGGCCACATTGGCGCTGTGGCTGTTGGAGGAGTTGAAGTGGTAGTAGTCGCCCTGCGATGTGCGCGAATCGCGTGCATGCGGGTTGAACCACGAAGTCGCCGGCGTGAAGTACAGCGAATAGCCTGCCTGGAACCGGTTGGTTCCCTGGCGCACGGTGGAGGCGATCGTGCCGCCGGTGGTGCTGGTCCAGCTCACGCCCGCATTGGCGCTCAACACCTGGGTCGAGGTGATCGCCTCGGCCGGCAGGTAGGTGGCACCGAGCCCGTTGTAGTCGTAGGTGCTGTCGAATTCGTTGTAGTAGTAGCGGTTCTCGGCCGGACTCGCGCCGCCCATCTGGATCAGGCCGGTGGTCTGGTTGTCGTACTTCACCTTCGAGCTCAGCAGCGCGACGCTCTCGGGGCCGCGCCCGGTCGGCAGCTGGTTGACCACGCTCATGCTGTAGTTGTTGGAGAACTCCGGCGTGCTCACGTCGATCGGCATCACGTCGGCATCGATGGCTCGTCCGGACACCCGAATCGCGCCGAGATTGGTGGCGCTCGCCGACGCGGTGGCGGCGGCCTCGACGCCGGAAAGCGCCGGCACCATGGTCTGCACGTTGGCACTCACCACGACAGTGCGGGTGCCGATGGTGGAGCCGTCCTGCAACACGGTGACGGTGTACTTGCCCGGATTGAGGCCGCCCACGTTGTAGCGCCCATCGCTGTCCGGCTGCAGTTCGCGGTGGTAGCCGGTAGCCGGATTGGCTACTTCGAGCGTGACATGACTGCCGCCAGGCTCCCTGCCATACAGGCCGCCGGTGATCGATTGCGCCTGCGCGACATTCGCGCCCAGTGACACCAGCAAACCCATGGCGAGCAGCGTTCGCCGCAAACCGTCAGCCCTGTTCCCGGCGCCCGGGTGTGCGGCAGCGATCAACAACTTCCTGCTCCTGCCCGCGACGGTGAAACCATCATTCTTTTCAGCATGCATTGAAATGCCCCTCACGTAGTTCGTTGTCGCCCTGCGCAGAAATGCCCTCCCCTCTGCCACAGGCGGTTGTGGTTATCCGTGGGAACACCTCATGCCCACGAACTCGCTTGCACGTTCTCCAGAATTTCGGACAAAAGCCTCCCTGCCGGACCCATGACTGGCCCGGTTTGACTTCCTGCTTTTCAATCACGCCAGACGCTGCACTCGAACCTTTGCGAGCAACGTCTCAACCGCCCGTCGTTCGACGAAACCGGTTTCCTGACCTTGCGCATTGGCCGAGCCGCAGGCCACGCCCAGACGCAAGATCCCCTCCAAATTCATGTTTCGCGCCATGCCTACCGTCATGCCGGCCAGCAGGCAGTCGCCGGAACCCACCGTGTTGCGTACCTGTTCCAGTTCGATCAAGGCATGCCAGACGCCACTCGCATCGGCAGCCACCGCGCCCAGTGCACCCATCGTCACCACCGGCATCGCGATGCCGTCGGCACGCAGTTCGCGAACCGCGTCGACTGCCGCGGCGAGATCGCCGATCGGACGTCCGAGCAGATCGGCGATCTCGTCGCGATTGGGCTTGACCAGAAATGGTCGAGTCTGCGCCGCGTGCTGCAGCAGTTCGCCACCGGCGTCGATCAGGCAACGCTTGCCGGCATCGCGCACATGCGCTGCCAGTTCGGCATAGGTGGTCGACGGAAACCCTCGCGGCAGGCTGCCGGACAGCACGATCAGCTCGCTGTCATCGACGCCACGACGAAACGCGCGCAGCAAGGCTTCCTGCTGCGCGCCGTCCAGCAGCGGCCCCTGCCCGAGAATCTCGGTGACCTGGCCGTCCGCATCCTGCAACGCGATGCAGGTGCGCAGGCTCTCGGCAACCTCGATGCCGTGGAACACAACGCCGCGTTCGCACAGCAGTCGACCGATCATGTTGCGATGGGCCGGGTCGACCAGGCCGACCAGTTGCACGCGCTCACCCAGCGCGGCAATGGTCTGTGCCACGTGCAACCCCTTGCCGCCGGGATACGCCTGTTCGTCGAGTGCGCGGCTGACTTCGCCGGGACGCAGCGCATCCAGCCGGATGAGCCGATCGATCGCGGTGTTGAAACCGATGACCGTGATCACGACAGGTCCGCCAGCAGGGTGTCCACTTCCGACACGCTGGCCTGGCCGACCGTGCCGCCGGTTCGGCGCGTGGAGAGGCTGCCGCAGGCACTGCCCCAGCGCATGCAGTCCTGCAGGGTCTGGCCACGTAGCCACGCATGCAGGAAACCGGCATCGAACGAATCGCCGGCGCCGGTGCTGTCGACCGGATGGACCGCAAACGCCGGCACTTCGAGCAGTTGTCCCTGATCCAGACTGGCGCAGCCGAGCTGTCCGCGCTTCACCACGGTTTGCGTGCGCCCGTTGTGCAGCGCATGCAGGCCATCGAGCACTCGCTCGCGGCCAGTGATGGCCGCCAACTCCAGCTCGTTGGGCAGAAACAGGTCGACTTCCTCCAGCGTGCCAAGCAGGTCGGACGCCCACGCCTGCTGCGGATCGAAGCCGGGATCGAGCGAAGTGCTCAGACCGGCGGCATGCGCACGCGCGAACAGCGCGCGGCAATCGGGCCGCAGCGCACGCTGCAGGTAATAGGAGGAAACGTGCAGGTGATCGGCGCTGGCAAGCAACGCATCGTCCACCTCGTCCGCGCGCAGCGTGGCGATCGCGCCGGGGAACGTCACCAGAGCGCGATCCTGCGGCGTCGACAGCGAGACGGTGACGCCGGTGCGCAAGCTCGCCTGCGGCTGCACGGCGGCAATGTCGATGCCGGCGTTACGCAACGCATCGAGACAATAGGCGCCCCAGCTGTCGTCACCGAGCTTGCCGCGGAATGCCACGGGATTGCCCAGCCGGGCCAGCCCCATCGCACAGATCATCGAGGAGCTGCCTGGCGTCATGCAGAAGTCGTCGGCCAGCACTTCGCGGCCTGGCGCAGGCAAGGCATGGCAGTGCTTGAAGACCAGATCGACGTTGATTTCGCCGACGACCAGGATGCGCTTCATGCTTCCCCCTCATGCTCATTTTCCGAGCTGCGCTCCCGGTGCATCGGAAAGTGCTCGACCACGCGCGTGAGTACGCCCTGCGACGGCGTGTCGGGTTTGCCACCCAGCTTGAGGCAACGGAAGAACGCGAGCAGTTGCCCCACCACCACATCCGGCAGCAGCGGCAATGCATCGTCCGTCGCGCCCAAGCCCGCCTGCTCGATCGCCACGTCGTGCGGCCCCAGCACATCTGCCGGAATGTGCTCACCCACCAGCACGCGGGTCATGCCCAGCTGCTTGCGTGACAGTTCGCGCAGCAGGTCGAGCTCGTAGGCACGCACCGCCGGGGCCGGTGACAGAAAGCCGACCACCAGGGTCCTGTCGTCCAGACTCGACATTGGCCCGTGGCGCAGGCCGAGATAAGTTTCCGCCACCGTGACGACCGCGCCGCCGGTCATCTCCAGCATCTTCAGCGCACATTCGTGGGCCGCGCCGAGCGCGCCGCCACTGCCGAGATAGACGACCTTGCCGAACTCGCCACGGGCAACGGTCGCAAGCGCGTCGGCCTGTTCTTCGAAGATGCGCTGGACGCCGCGCGCCAACCGGGTTGTCGCCGCGATGGTGTCGCTGCCTCCGCGCTGAACCAGGCCGAAGCCGGCCAGCAACAGGTTGGTGAAGCTGCTGGTCATCACCAGGCTGCGGTCATTGGTGCGCTCGTCCAGCACCAGCACGGTGACCCGCGGGTCATTGCGATAACGGGTGGCGAGCTTGCCGTTGGCGTTGCAGGTGATGACCAAGTGGCGATAGTCGGGGGCATCCGCCAGCAGGCGATCCAACACGCCACAGCTTTCCGGGCTGTCGCCGGAACGCGCCAGCGAAATCAGCAAGCCGGCGCCGGGTGGCAGCACACTGCGCCAGTGCGTGAGCAAGCTACCGGCTGCAATCGCCTGGGCGGGGATACCCAACTCGACCTGCAGGCTGGGTGCCAGGCATTCGCCGATATACATGGAGCTGCCCGAACCGGTCAGCACGATATGGCTCGGGCGCGGCACCAGCGCTGCCTGCATCAGCTCGCGCAGTTGCGGCTGGCGCAGCAGCTCGGCCGTATCCGACCAGGTCGCCGGCTGCTGCAGGATCTCGCGCAGGGTATCGGCGTAGCCGTGCGCCTGCTGCGCCGCCAACGGGGCTGCATGCAAGGCGTCCAGCTCAGTCGAAACTTTCGTTTTATTGTTTAATTTTGACATTTTGCCAAATTCGATTGAATATGAAAGTATGTAGCTTCCGAACCGAGAGTATTCGAAATGAAACAAAGCTTGCAAGAGGTTTCGAACACCGGCAGCCAACTTTCCCGGCTCGCCCTGTCCCATGGCAAGCGCACCCGTCTGTGGCGGTTGCTGTACGGCTACGGTCCCCGCAACGGCAGCTTGCTGGTGCTCCCGCTCGACCAGGGACTGGAGCATGGTCCCACCGACTTCTTTCCCCACCCGCCGGCCGTCGATCCGAGCTATCAGTTCGAGCTCGCCGCAGCCGGTGGCTTTTCTGCCATCGCGCTGGGCATTGGCCTGGCCGAGAAGTACATGGCCGAGTACTGCGGCCGGGTGCCGCTGATCCTCAAGCTCAACGGCAAGACCAACATCGCCAGCGACGCCGAAGCCACCTCGCCACTGTTCGCCTCGGTCGAGGACGCGGTGCGTCTCGGTGCCGACGCGGTCGGCTACACCATGTACGTGGGTTCGCCGCGCCAGCACGACGAAATTCGCCAGTTCGAAAAGGTGCGCCAGGACTGCGAACGCTATGGCATGCCGCTGGTCATGTGGGCGTATCCCCGCGGTAGTGCGGTCAACGCCAGGGGTGGCACCAATACGCTCTACGCGCAGGATTACGCTGCCCGCGTGGCGCTGGAGATGGGCGCCGACATCGTCAAGCTGCACGAGCCGAACGACAGCGTGGCGAATGTACCGGCGCCTTACGACAAGTTGCAGGAGGATGCAGCTGCCCGCTGCGAACGCGTGGTGCGCTCGGCCGGTCGCACGATGGTGCTGTTCTCCGGCGGCGAGAAGAACGACGATGACGCGGCGGTACTGCGCAAGGTCGAGTTCTACATGCGGTCCGGCGCCAATGGCGTGATGTTCGGTCGCAACATGTGGCTGCGCCCGTTCAATCAGGCAGTGGCGCTGGTTCGCTCCGTCCACGACATCATGGCGAAATATCCGCGCTGAACAGGCAGACGAGGCACGCAACCCGATGAGCGACAGTTCCTCCCGATCGCAATTCCTGATGCAGGCCGGCTGCCTGTGCTGCGCGCCGCCCGGCGGCGCCGGTACGGTGCGCACCGAGGGCAGCAAGAATCCCCTGCAAACCCGGCCTGACGCTGGCAAGAGCGGGTTGCGACTGAAGGACTTCCAGCCGCGCAGCATGCTGCAGGTACCGAAGACGCGCGTCGAGCAACCGCGTTATCCGGTCATCGATGTGCACGCGCACCTGAGCTGGTCGAGCAACGTGCGCAATGGCATCTCGGTGGGCGAAGAAGTGACCTTGTTCGCCCGGCCCGAGGACCTGCTGCCGGTGATGGACCGCAAGGGCATCCGTACCCTGGTGAACCTCACCGGGGGTGTCGGCGCCGGCCTGGAAAAGAGCATCCGCAGCTTCGACCAGGCCGCACCCGGTCGTTTCCTCACCCTCACCGAACCGTCATACGAATATTTTGCCGAACCGAACTACGCGCAGTTGCAGGGAGATGCGATCGAACATGCCAAACATGTCGGCGCGCGCGGACTGAAACTGTTGAAGACGCTGGGCCTCTACTTGCGCGAGCGGATCGATGAAGGCCCGCTGGTGGCGGTGGACGACCGCCGCTTCGATCCGATGTGGGAAGCCTGTGCGGCCCACGACCTGCCGGTATTCCTGCACGTCTCCGACCCGGAGGCATTCTTCCTGCCTACCGACGAGAACAACGAGCGCTATGAGGAACTGGCCAATCATCCGGACTGGTCGTTCTACGGTCCGGAGTTCCCCGGCAATGCGGAGTTGCTCGCCGCGCGCGACCGCCTGATCGCACGCCATCCGAAGACCACGTTCGCCCTGCTTCACGTGGGCAACAACGCGGAAAACCTCGCCGCCGTGGCCGCCTGCCTCGACCGCTTCCCCAACACGGTGATCGACATCAGCGCCCGCATCGGCGAGCTGGGTCGCCAGCCACGCATCGCGCAACGCTTCTTTGACCGTTACCAGGACCGGATCATGTTCGGCACCGACGCGGTACCATCACCGTACGGGGACGACGTGCCGCAGCAGCTGTTCGGCGACGAGCTCTACGAGATCTACTACCGCTTCCTGGAAACCGACGACGAATACTTCGATTACGCACCGGCGCCGACGCCGCCGCAGGGTCGCTGGTCGATCTACGGACTCGCCCTGTCGGACGAAGTGCTGCGCAAGGTTTACCATGACAACGCTGCCCGAATTCTGAAAATCGCCCATGAGTGAAACCCCCGTCGCCTCCCGCCGCCTGCTGGTCGAAGAACGTCGCCGCCTGATCGTCGAACTGGTCGAACAGCAGGGGCGCGCCACGGTGGAGGAGCTGGCAACCCGCTTCGGCACCTCCACCGTCACCATCCGTGCAGACCTGGACGCGCTCGCGCGCAGCTCGGCAATCGCCCGCTCGCATGGCGGTGCCTTGCCGGCTGCGCCAGCAACGAACGACACCCCGCTCAATATCAAGGAAACCCGCTGGCACGCGCAGAAGCTGCGCATCGGCCAGGCCGCGGCGAAAATGATCCGGGACGGCGAGACGATCATCCTCGACTCCGGCTCGACCACGGTGGAGATCGCCCGGCAGATCCGCCAGCTGAAGTTCGAATCGCTCACGGTGATCACCAACGCGCTGAATATCGCGATGGAGCTGTCCGGCCTGCCGCAGATTCGCGTGATGATGCTGGGTGGCATGCTTCGGCAGACTTCGTATTCACTGGTCGGCCCGGATGCCGAGCAGGCGCTGGCCAAACTTTCCGCGGATCGCCTGTTCCTCGGCGTCGACGGCCTCGATCCGGAGGTGGGCGTAACCACGCCCGATCCGCTCGAGGCGGCATTGAACGCGCTGATGATCCGCGTCTCGCGCCAGACCATTGCCGTGCTCGATGCCAGCAAGCTGGGCCAACGCAGCCTGTCGGTGATCACGCCGGTGAAGAACCTCGACATCGTGATCACCGACACCAGCGCGCCGGCCGAAACCGTCGAGGCACTGCGCGCCGCCGGCGTGCAGGTCGTGCTGGTCTGACGTCGGCGGGCGTCGCTCAGAAGTCCAGACGGAAGTTCGCCGTGGCCATCCTGGCCTGCTGTCGCTGACCGAGATACTCGTCGTAGCCCATCTGCAGGCTTGCGCGCGGGCCCATGCGCCAGTCCAGCGTGGTGCCGAGCACGCCACCATAACGCGACAGCCCGATGCCGCCGACCGGCGCGAACTGGTCGATGCCGCTGAAGCTCGCGTCGAACACTTCGCCACGCACGCCGAATGACTGCTGCCACGACACGCGTCCCTGCAGGCTGAGGCTGCCGCCACCGGGCAAGGCCCAGTCACGCGTGGCCCGCAGGCCCGCGCCGGCCTGCCAGCGCGCCGTGGTCTGCGCCGCCGATTTCAGGCCAAAGCCGTAGGCGCCCCGCTCGTTGAAACCGTCGCGCTGGATCTGCGCATATTGCAGGTTCATGTAGGGTGTGACCTGCGTGCGGCCCAGCGCCAGGCGATAGCCGCTTTCGCCGTAAGCCACGCCGTAACGACCGTTGCCGTCGCTGGCCACGCCGGCGAACTGATCGCCGAGCTGCAGCTGACGGCGCATGGTTTCGCGGTAGCTGCCGATGCCGAAGCGGCCCATCGTGTACCACGAGCCATGGATCACGCCGCCATACAGCATCGCTTCCAGCGCATGGCTGTAGCCCTGGTCCGCACGCTCGGCCAGCCGCCCCAGGCCCTGGCTTTGGCCCAGCGCGTAACCGACGATGCCGTTGCCGTCGACGCGATAGTCCTGTCCGACCAGCGCGCCGCCAAGGTCATAGCCGACGCTGTCGTAGCCACTGCGCGACAGGCCGCCGTGATAGCCGAGGTTCTGCGTCCAGCCACCCACGGCCGGTGCGTCGAGCAGGCTGTCGAAGCGATCGGACAACGCCCGCGTACCGGCATCGATCGCCTCGAACGTCATCGCCGCGCTGGCCGCGTGCAACTGGCCGGAGAGGCTCTCCAGCGAACGCGCAAACGTAGTCGTCGAAGGTGACTGTTGCAGGCTCGCCGCGCCATCGATGAATTGTCCACTGACCGCCACCGAACCGCCCGTGCCCATGGGCGAGCCAAGCGCGTTGTCGATCTGCCTGAATGCATTCTCCACCCGCTGGGCAGCGCCGTTCGACGCACCGGTGTAAGTCATGCCTTGCACCGAGGTGACATCTGCACGCGTGACATCAAGCCACATGCTGCTGCTGTCGTAGCCAGGCGTGGCGGTAAGCAGGACGCCGGAGCCAGCATTGATTGCGCTGAAGGTGCCGGTCAGTCCACCGGACGCATTGATGATATCCGTGTGCAAATGGGCCACGTAACCAGCACGCTTGCCCATCACCAGCAAGGTTGTGGTGCCGGACAACGTTGCCTTGCCGTTGACCTGCAAGACCGATCCCAGCGACACATCGAGCATGCCATTGTTGGTCTGGCTGTAGTCGCCGCCGATGGTGATCGGACTGTCGCTGTTCAACGTGAAAACACCACCGTTGACCACCGAGCCACCAATGCCGATCGTCGGGTACAACGTGCCTCCTGGCGAAATGTTCACTGACGAGGCCAGCGACGTCACATTGAGATTGCCCATCTGGACCTGGGTCAATCCGGTATAGCTGGCGTCCTCGGTGAGGTTGAGGGTACCGGTACCCTGCTTGATCAAGCCGCCAGTACCGGCAATGGAATTGGCCCAGGTCGATGATGTGCCATAGCCGGGCAAGTTGACCGTGACGTCACCCCAGTCGAACTTTGCCGGCCCCCGGACGGCCTTGCCCACATTCAGTTCGCCATAACCGAATACCGGATCCGGCCCCGGTGCACCCAGATCATCGGCGGTGCCGAGCAGGGTCTGCCTCACCAGGTCGTTGCTGAAATACGGAAACGCCTGCCACACCAAGGCCGCGGCGCCAGACACCTCCGGTGCCGCGAACGACGTTCCGCTCACGATCCAGTAGGTCGGTTTGGTGCCCGCCACCGTATCCTTGTCGCTGACGATCACGTCACCCGGCGCGGCAAGGCAGTAACTCATCGCCTTGCCACACGCATTGGAGTAGCTGGCCAACTGGGTCGGATGATTGCTGTCGACGGCTACCGCGACCAGCCAGCCCGCCTCCAGTTGCGGCGCCAGGCTGGGCAAGGCGGCGATGTCGCTGGGATCGCTGCGCGAGTCGTTGCCCGCGGCAAACACCACCAGCCCGCCATGCTGCACCACGAACGGCTGGTAGGCCTGGGCGAAGGCTTGGTTGATGCTGGCGTTGGCGGTGTCCCAGTAGATGCCACCCCAGGAGTTGTTCATCACCTGCACACCGGCATTGATCAGGGCGGGGTTGAGCGTCTGCGCGAAGAAGTCGGCATCGGCGGCAGTGACTTCGTTGCCCTTGCCCGAGCCGTCGTCCTTGGGCGTGACATCGCTGATGATTCGCGCCGACACCAGGCTGGCGCCCGGCGCGATGCCGCCGGGAAACTGATCGAACGCCTGGCCGGCGGCAATCTGCGAGACCCAGGTGCCGTGACCGACGACGTCGTCGATCGCCGTGTTGTTGACCGAGGGATCGACATAGACCAGTTCCTGCCGCACCCGTCCGGCCAGCGCGGGATGGTTCCGCATGATGCCGCTGTCCACTACGCCGATGGTCACCCCGACACCCGTGTAGCCCAGGCTGTGTGCCCCGTACGTGTTGGTGAGCGCAAGCTGGGCATCCAGCGGCGGCTGGTTGTTCGAGGTGGTGGGGGGCGGCGAACTCGGTACCGTCGGGGGCGGCGTCGGCCTGACGTTGCCGCCACCGCCGCAGGCGCTCAGGCCCAAGGCCACCGCCACCAGCAGCGCCAACTCGCGGCGCCGCAAAACCGAATCGAGTCTGTTCATCCCGCCCCCCGCACGCGCGCTTCGATCTGACCGCCGTCGGTGCAGCCGCCACCCGGCGCAGTCCCCGCACGCATCTTCGCACAACGAAATTCCAATGAAACACACGCAAGCCCTTGCGCCTCAAGGATTCGTCGCGGTTTGCCCAGCCTCCCGGCGGACTGCGATAATCGTCGAGTTTCCTTTCAGGCGTTCGCGCCCCACCGAAGTCTTGCAAGCGGAGTTGTCCATGTCGGATGTCAGCGTCGTCATCGTCGGTTCGAAGCGCACAGCGATCGGCTCGTTCCTGGGCCAGTTCACCGGCGTCCCCACCCCGAAGCTCGGTTCCGTCGCCATTCGCGCGGCACTGCAGCAGTCCGGCGTGGCTCCGGCCGACGTCAGCGAAGTGATCATGGGTTGCGTGCTTCCCGCCAACCTCGGCCAGGCACCGGCGCGCCAGGCGGCGCTGGGCGCGGACCTGCCGGTCGGCACCGGCTGCACCACCATCAACAAGGTGTGCGGCTCGGGCATGAAGGCGATCATGCTCGGCCATGACCTGATCAAGGCGGGCTCGGCCAACGTGGTGGTGGCCGGCGGCATGGAGTCGATGACCAATGCGCCGCACATGGTCAACGCCCGCACCGGCATCCGCTATGGCGATGGCCAGCTGGTCGACCACATGGCCTGGGACGGCCTGACCAACCCCTACGACGGCAAGGCGATGGGCGTGTTCGGCGAACTGTGCGCCGACAAGTACCACTTCACCCGCGAAGAGCAGGACGCGTTCTCGATCGAGTCGGTCAACCGGGCCAAGGCGGCCCAGCAGAATGGCGCCTTCGCCGACGAGATCGCCCCGGTCACGGTGAGCCGCCGCAAGGGTGACGTGATCGTCGATACCGACGAGCAGCCGGGTCGTTCCGACGTGGCGAAGATCCCCACGCTGAAGCCCGCCTTCCGCAAGGAGAACGGCACGATCACCGCGGCCAGCTCCTCCAGCATTTCCGACGGCGCCGCGGCGGTGGTGCTGCTTTCCGCCGACGACGCGAACAAGCGGGGACTGAAGCCGCTGGCGCGGATCGTGGCGCACGCCACCCATGCGCAGGAGCCGCAGTGGTTCACCACGGCGCCAGTCAGCGCGATCCAGAAGGTGCTGGACAAGGCCGGCTGGAAGGTCGAGGACGTGGACCTGTTCGAGATCAACGAGGCGTTCGCCGTGGTCGCGATGACGCCGATGAAGGAGCTGGGCATTCCGCACGACAAGCTCAACGTCAACGGCGGTGCCTGCGCGCTCGGCCACCCGATCGGCGCCAGCGGTGCACGGCTGGTGGTGACCCTGCTGAACGCGCTGAAGGTGCGTGGCCTGAAGCGCGGCGTGGCTTCCCTGTGCATCGGCGGCGGTGAGGCGACCGCCATCGCGATCGAATCGATTGACTGATCCGGAGGCCGGCCGGCCACTGTCGCGCAATATTCACATGACGGCCGGTTAAATCTGTTTTTAATACGCACTGAAGGGTCGCCATAAACATCTGGCGCAATGTCCACGAAAGCGTTATTAATACACGGCCAAACGGCATTCCACGGCAAAGGAGATCCACCATGAAGTTTACGCGTACCCTACTCGCCGCCGCGCTCGTCGCGCTGTTGGCGGCATGCAGCAACGGCGCGCAGGATTCCGCGCAGGACGCCCAGAAGTCGGCTGATACCGCACAGCAGGCTGCCGATACAGCGCAGCAGGCTGCCGCGGCGGCTCCGACCCCGGCGACTGAGCAGGCTGCAGACCAGGCCAAGACCGCTGCTGACGCAGCTGGCCAGGCCGCCGACCAGGCTGCACAGGCTGCCGTCGCGGCTTCCGCCGCTGCTCCGGCCAACACCGACGCTGCGAAGGACGCCATGTCGCAGGCCAAGGACGCCGCCGGCAACGCTGCCGACGCCGCCGACAAGGCTGCCGACGCTGCGAAGGACGCCGCTGGCAACGCCAAGGATGCTGCCGACAAGGCCAAGGACGCGATGAAGGGTCACTGATCCCTCTCGGTTCTGCATTAAAGAAACGGTCGCCTCGTGCGACCGTTTTTTTTGGCCCGTGATTAACCCGCTGCACGGATTCTTTTGGTGGTGGCACGACGCCCCGCTATCATCCATGGTTTGTCCCCGACGGGAACCGACCGTGAGCTTCCATCCATGAGCGTCATTGCATCGCAGATCGATCCGCGTTCGCCCGAATTCCAGGCCAGCAGCCAGCAGTTGCGCACCGTGGTCGAAGACCTGCAGCGCGAACTGGCCCGCAGCGCGGAAGGTGGAGGCGCCAAGGCGTGCGAGAAGCACGTTGCCCGCGGCAAGCTGCTGCCGCGCGAGCGCATCCGCGCACTGCTCGACCCGGGCTCGCCGTTTCTGGAACTGTCGCCGCTGGCGGCGCACGGCATGTACGACGATGCCGCCCCCGCCGCCGGCGTGATCACCGGCATCGGCCGGGTCAACGGCACCGAGGTGGTGGTGGTCGCCAATGACGCCACGGTCAAGGGCGGCACCTATTTTCCGATGACCGTGAAGAAACACCTGCGCGCGCAGGAAGTGGCGCTGGAGAACCGCCTGCCCTGCGTCTACCTGGTCGACTCCGGCGGCGCCTTCCTGCCGTTGCAGGACGAGGTGTTCCCGGACAAGGAGCATTTCGGCCGGATCTTCTACAACCAGGCGCGGATGTCCGCGCTGAACATCCCGCAGATCGCGGTGGTGATGGGCAGCTGCACCGCCGGCGGTGCCTACGTGCCGGCGATGAGCGACGAGACCATCATCGTGCGCGAACAGGGCACCATCTTCCTCGGCGGCCCGCCGCTGGTGAAGGCCGCCACCGGCGAGGTGGTGGACGCCGAAACGCTGGGCGGCGCAGACGTCCATACGTCCATTTCCGGGGTGGCCGACCACTATGCCGAGAATGACGCCCACGCGCTGGCGATCGCCCGCGACATCGTCGGCCACCTCAACCGCAACAAGCCGATGCCGCTGGCCCTGCGTGCGCCGGTCGAACCGAAGTACCCGGCCGAGGAACTGTACGGGGTGATTCCCGCCGACACCCGCCGTCCGTTCGACATCCGCGAGGTGATCGCGCGCATCGTCGACGGCTCGGAGTTCCACGAGTTCAAGGCGCGCTACGGCAAGACCCTGGTCTGCGGCTTTGCGCACATCCACGGCTACCCGGTGGGCATCGTCGCCAACAACGGCATCCTGTTCGCCGAGAGCGCGCTCAAGGGCGCGCACTTCATCGAGCTGTGCAACCAGCGCAACGTGCCGCTGGTGTTTTTGCAGAACATCACCGGCTTCATGGTCGGCAAGAAGTACGAGCAGGCCGGCATCGCCAAGGACGGCGCCAAGATGGTCACCGCGGTGGCCTGCTCGCACGTGCCGAAGTTCACCGTGGTGATCGGCGGCAGCTTCGGCGCCGGCAACTATGCGATGTGCGGCAGGGCTTATGGAGCAAGGTTCCTGTGGATGTGGCCGAACGCGCGCATCAGCGTGATGGGCGGCGAGCAGGCCGCCAGCGTGCTGGCCACGGTCAAGCGCGACGGCATCGAGGCGAAGGGTGGCGAGTGGTCGGCCGCCGAGGAGGAAGCCTTCAAGGCGCCGCTGCGCGAGCAGTACGAGCGCCAGGGCCATCCGTACTACGCCAGCGCCCGCCTGTGGGACGACGGCATCATCGACCCGGTCGACACGCGGCGGGTGCTGGGCCTGGCCATCTCCGCGTCGATGAACGCACCGATCGAGCCGCAGCGTTACGGCGTGTTCCGCATGTAAGCTTTGCCGTCACGCACAACGACTTCACAGGGGAAGTCAGGGATGATTGTCGGTATCGATCTGGGCACCACGCATTCGTTGATCGGCTGTTACGACGAAACGGGGCCGCGGCTGTTCGCGAATGCGCTGGGCGAGTTCCTCACGCCCTCGGTGGTCAGCGTCGACGAGGCCGGCCAGGTGATCGTCGGTCAGCCGGCCCGCGACCGCCTGGTCAGCCATCCGCAGAGGAGCGTGGCCAGTTTCAAGCGCTGGATGGGCACCTCGCGGGAGACCCGGCTGGGCACGCACGGCTTCCGCCCGGAAGAACTGTCCGCGCTGATCCTGCGCTCGCTGCTCTCCGATGCCGAGGCGGCGCTGGGGGAAAAGGTCGACGAGGCCGTCATCAGCGTGCCGGCCTATTTCTCCGACGCCCAGCGCAAGGCCACCCGCGCCGCTGGCGAGCTGGCCGGCATCCGCGTCGAGCGGCTGATCAACGAACCGACTGCCGCCGCGCTGGCCTACGGCCTGCGCGAGCAATCCGACGGCGCCCGCTTCCTGGTCTTCGACCTCGGTGGCGGCACCTTCGACGTGTCGGTGCTGGAAATGTTCGAGGGCGTGGTCGAAGTCCACGCCAGCGCCGGCGACAACTTCCTCGGCGGCGAGGACTTCCTCGACCTGCTGGAACAGACCTGCCGCGCCGACCTCAAACTCGCTGACGACACACTGGACGCCAGCCAGCGCGGCCAGCTGCGACGGCGGCTGGAGGTGGCCAAGCGCACGCTGGGCAGCGAAGGTCATGCACGCATCGAGTTCGCGCTGGGCGACCGGCAGCTGGACTGGCGGATCGACGAGGAACGCTTCAACCGGCTGGCCGATCCACTGGTGCAGCGCATGCGTGCGCCGCTGGAACGGGCGATGCGCGATGCCCGGCTGAAACCGGAACAGCTGGACGAGATCGTGCTGGTCGGCGGCGCCAGCCGCATGCCGCTGGTCGCCCGCACGGTGTCGCGCATGTTCGGCCGGTTGCCGCTGCGTCACGTGAACCCCGACCAGGCCATCGCGCTGGGTGCCTGCATCGCGGCCGGGCTGAAGTCGCGCGACCAGCGCCTGGACGAGATCATCCTCACCGACGTCTGCCCGTATTCGCTGGGTACCGAAGTGGCGCGCCGCGACGAACAGGGGCGCGCCGTGACCGGCTTCTTCGAGCCGGTCATCCAGCGCAACAGCACGGTGCCGGTGAGCCGGGAGGAAACCTTCTGGCCGGTCCACGAACGGCAGCAGCAGGTGCAACTGGACGTCTACCAGGGCGAGAGCCCGCTGGTCGAGAAGAACATCAAGCTGGGCGAGTTGACGGTGGACATCGACCCGACGCTGTCGATCACGGAGAACGCCGTGACCGTGCGCTTCACCTACGACATCAACGGCGTGCTGCAGGTCGAGGCGCGGGTGCATGCCAGTGATCGCCGCTACGAGCTGCTGCTGGAACAGAATCCGGGCCTGCTCGACGCGCAGCAGATCCGCGAACGCCTGGCGGCATTGAACGACCTCAAGATCCATCCGCGCGGCAAGCACGAGAACCTCGCCATGCTGGCGCGCGCGGAGCGCCTGTACGAGGAACACCTGGATGCACGCGACCAGCTGCAGGAATGGATCGCGCGTTTCCGCACCGCACTGGAAAGCCAGGACGAGGCGGTCATCCGCGAGCATCGCCGCGAATTCGGCCGCGCGCTGGATACGCTGGAGTCGGCCTGATGTCGCCGTTCGAGTTGCTCGGATTGGCCGCCGACGCCGACGAACGCGCAATCAAGCGTGCTTACGCGCAGCGGTTGCGGCTCACCCGACCCGACGACGACCCGCAAGGGTTCCAGCAGTTGCACGCCGCCTATCAGGCGGCGTTGGCCCATTGCCGGGCCGCGGCCGTCGATGCAACCGCACCGCCGCATGAGCCGGTGCGCGAGCCATCCCTGCCCTTGTCCTCCGCAGTCCCGGCCGCTGCGGGCGCAGCGGATCTCCCGGCCGCCATCGAGCCACCCGCGCCGTTTCGCTTCGACCTGGCCGCCTTCTGCAGCGCCGTGTTCGCGCAGGCTTCGGGCGGCGATGCCGTGGCACTGCAGGCGTGGCTGGCGGGTCGCCAGGAGCTGTGGTCGCTGCAGCTCAAGGCACGGGTCGGCCGATACCTGCTGAATGAGCTCCACGAACAGGCGCCGCCGATGCCGGTCGACTGCATGGAGACCCTGCTGCGTTTCTTCGATCTCGATCACGCACTGGCCGATCACGATCCCCTGGCCATGCTGCAGCTCACGCGGCGTTCCCGCCTGGCCTGGCAACTGCAGGACGACGACGAAGACCGTCTTGGCGCGCGGCTGGAACTGCGTACACCGCTGCAACGCTGGCGGGCGCACTGGGTTCTGCGCCAGCTGCAACGCCCGTTCCGCTGGTCGCGAGTGCTCTGGCTGGGCGTGAATGTCGTCGTTCCCGAACGCATCGCGGACTTCGTCGCCGAGGCAAGCGACAACCACCCGGAAGATCTGCCCGAAACGATCGACCGCACCCAGCTCGGGTTCTGGCTGGCTGCGGCAAATCGTCAGCGCGTCACTCGTCCGCGGCTGATCCTGGGTGGCGTCCGCAGCACGGGCATGCTGCTGCTTGGCATCCTGCTGGCGCCGCTGCTGAGCTTGCTCTGCACCGACAGCATCGCGTTTCGCCCCATGCTGATCGTGGTCGGCGTGGTGATGGTGCCCAGTGCGCTGTGGGCTCTCTGGATGGCCTGGTCTGCGCTCGTCCTCTGGTACATCGAACGGGAACCGCGCGCCGCGCGCAAGTTCGTGGTGCCGCTCCTGTGCGCTGCCGGCGTGGTGCTCGGCGCCGTCGGGCAGGACGGTCCAGGACTCGTGCTCATCGCGCCGGCCTTGTGGCTGTCGGTTCGTCGCTACTGGTACCACCACGCGAGCCGGTACGCGGTCTTCAACTCGGGCTACGTCCGACTGGCGCTGCTATTGGCCATTCCGGTGCTCCACGCCGTATTGAACGCGGGCCTGGGCGCAGACCTGCTGTCGTCCGGTGACGTGATTGCGGCAGCAGCCATGCTGGCATGGACGGCCGATCTGCGAAGGCAGCCCCGGGGTCAGGCCAGCGTTCGCTGACCGAGGTTCGATGCGGCATCGTCAACGGACGTGGTGCGCGACGGCGTCGTGCCGGGCCGGACTCGCGGCGTTTGCTGACGCCGCATGAAGCGCGCGCCCCACCACAGCACCAGCAGGGTCATGGCGAGGAACACCATCTGCATGCCGGCCGGGCGGGCGTCGTAACCGATCAGCACGTGGGCGGTCTGGCCCAGCAGCGAACCGTTGCCGAGCAGCCACGAGCTGTCCCACAACGGCTGCCCCCAGGCCGGCAGCAGGTCGGCCTGGATCAGGTAGCGTGCGGCGCTGGAGGCCAGACCGGCAGCCAGCAGCACCAGCATGGCGTTGGTGGCGCCGAAGAAGTGGCGCAACGGAATCCGCAGCAGGCCCGCATACAGGCCGAAACCCACGGCGGCCCCGGCCAGCACGCCAAGCGCCAGCCCGGCCCACAGGTGATCCGCGCCGCCGGCGCGCATGCCGTACAGGAACAGCACCACTTCCGAACCTTCACGCAGCACCGCCAGGGCCACCACCAGCAACAGCAGGCCCAGCGAACTGACGCCGCGGTGCACGGCCGTGCCCAGTGCCTGCATCTGCCGGCTCAACTCCCGCCCGTGGCTGGACATCCACAACACGTGCCAGCCAATCATCAGCACGGCGGCGATCAGGATGCCCGCGTTGAACAACTCCTGGCCCGCGCCGCTGAAGGCATCGGCCAGCAGGCTGGCCGACAGCGCCACCAGCAACGCGCCCAGCACGCCGAGCGCGATGCCACCGCCGACGAACCAGCCGCGCCGCGACACCCCGCGGGTGGCGGCGGCGACCACGGTGACGATCAGCGCCGCTTCCAGCACTTCGCGAAATACCAGCAAGGCGATGGCCCACATGGCGCTACTCCACCACCAGCGTGCCCTGGGCGGTGGGCTGGTGGAAGTCGCCGTAGAAGCGGTAGCGACCCGGCTTGAACGGACCGATGAAGATGCTGATGCGGCTGTTCGGCATCACGATCTTCTCCGCCGGGAAATCATCGCTCTCGAATTCCTCCGGTGACGGGTCCTGGTTGACCAGTTCCACTTTCACCCGGGTATTGGCGGGGAGATGCAGCTCGGCGGGCTGGTAGCGGTGGTCTTTCAGGGTCAGCGTGTAGCCGGGCACCTCGGTCGCGCTGGCCAGCAGTGGCAGCATCAGGGCGAGCACGGTGGACATCAGGGCTTTCATGGCTTGGGCATGCCTCATCAAGTTGATTGATAATCATTATCAACCATGGCGACAAGAAAGCCCGCATTCAAGTCCTCCCCCCGACAAGGCACGGGTCTGGCATCGCTGCGGGCAACGGGCGTCATTCTGGCAGCAGAATGCAAGCGGGCCCCTGATCTGGATCAGGAGCCCGGGCCGCGAGGAGGACGGAGCCGTCGCAGTTCAGTCCTGCGGCGGGTCCCCGCGCAGGCGCACGTCGTTGGGCAACATGTCGGTACGCTCCCGGTTCTCCTCGCGCTGGGACTCGAAGAAGCGCTGCACCTGCTGGCAGACCGGCATGGTGTTGTCGCGGGTGGCGGCGGAAACCAGGAACCATGGCGCGGTCCAGCCCAGCTCGGCGACCACCTTCTCGGCGGCTGCCTGGCGTTCGTCCTCGGCCAGCAGGTCGGCCTTGTTCAGCACCAGCCAGCGCGGGCGCTCCAGCAATTCGGGGTTGAACTTCTCCAGCTCCTGTTCGATCGCCCGTACCTGGCCGGCCACGTCGGAGCCGTCGATCGGCGCGATGTCGACGATGTGCAGCAACAGGCTGGTGCGCGACACGTGGCGCAGGAACTGGATGCCCAGTCCGGCACCTTCGGAGGCGCCTTCGATCAGGCCGGGGATGTCCGCGATCACGAAACTCTGGTCGGTGCCCAGGCTGACCACGCCCAGGTTCGGATGCAGGGTGGTGAACGGATAATCCGCCACCCGCGGCGTCGCCGCCGACACCGCGCGGATGAAGGTCGACTTGCCGGCATTCGGGAAACCGAGCAGGCCGACATCCGCCAGCAGGCGCAGTTCCAGCTTCAGCTCGCGCACGTCGCCCGGCGTGCCCGGCGTGGCCTTGCGCGGCGCCCGGTTCACCGAGGTCTTGAAATGGATATTGCCCAGTCCGCCCTTGCCGCCCTGGGCCACCAGCATGCGCTGGCCGTGGCTGGTCAGGTCGCCGATCACCTCGTCGGTGTCGACATTGGTGATCATGGTGCCGACCGGCACGCGGATCGTGGTGTCCTCGCCGCCCTTGCCGTACATCTGGCTGCCCATGCCGTTCTCGCCGCGCTTCGCCTTGAAGCTGCGCTGGTGGCGGAAGTCGATCAGCGTGTTCAGGCCCTCGTCGGCCACCAGCCAGATCGAGCCGCCGAAGCCGCCGTCGCCGCCATCGGGGCCGCCGAACGGGATGAACTTCTCGCGGCGGAAGCTGATGCAGCCATTGCCGCCGTCACCGGCCATAACCTTGATGTGTGCTTCGTCGACGAATTTCATGGGTGGGTCCGGGGAACGGGGAACGGGGAACGGGGAACGACAGTTACAGAGTACGGGAAGCGCATGCCCCGTTCCCTGTTCCCCGTTCCCCGCTTCAAAAACAAAAGCCCCGCCGAGGCGGGGCCTTCGCTATCGCATCGCGACAGGCTTACGCCTGGACGACGTCGACGAAACGGCGGTTCTTGTCGCCACGGATGGCAAACTTGACGGTGCCGTCGATCAGCGCGAACAGGGTGTGGTCACGACCCAGACCCACGCCCACACCCGGATGGAACTGGGTGCCGCGCTGACGCACGATGATGTTGCCGGCTTCGATGGCCTGGCCACCGTAGATCTTGACGCCGAGGTATTTCGGGTTCGAATCGCGACCGTTGCGGCTGGAACCTACGCCTTTTTTATGTGCCATGACTCAATGCTCCAGTTGCTCAGGCGTTGATGCCCGTGATCTCGATTTCGGTGAAATGCTGACGGTGACCCTGCTGACGCTTGTAGTGCTTGCGGCGGCGGAATTTGATGATGCGGATCTTGTCGGCACGGCCGTGCTTGCGCACGGTGGCGCTGACGGTGGCGCCTTCGACGACCGGCGCACCGACGGTGACCGACTCGCCCGAACCGACCAGCAGCACCTGGTCAAAGCTGACCGTGGCGCCCTCTTCGGCGGTCAACAGTTCCACGCGCAGGACGTCGCCCTGCATGACGCGGTACTGCTTGCCACCGGTCTTGATGACTGCATAACTCATGGGAATGCCCTTCTGTCGTTATTCTCTTGGGTATCGCCATGACCCTTTTCCGGTCTGGCGAACCGCGGATTATAGCGACGCGACCCCGCACTGGTCAATTACTGACCACGCCAGACCCGAACGGCCTTGCCGGGGCCCCCGCGGTGAACCGTTTAGTGGCCCGACCCGGGCACCGGCACGGCCGGCTTCGCGGCCGCGGGACTGGCCGGACACTGGCCATTGGCGTCCAGCGTGCCCTTCTGCTGCAGCTGCCTGATCATCGCCTGGCCGCGCTCGCGGCCCCAGGCCTGGCCCACCTTCATGCCCTCGGCCATCGTTACCGGCATCTGGGTGATCACCTTCTGGCCCAGCGGGGAGCGATAGAACTTCAGCAAACCTGCCACATCCTGGGCGGTGAAATGGCGCTGGTAGATCGGCACCATCTGGTCCAGCAACTGCCGGCTGCCGCTGGCGTCGATGAAACCCTGCCAGTAGGACGCCGGAACGCAGGGCACGGCCTGTCCCATCACCGTGACCATCTGCGTGTTCATCTGCCCGAACATGCGATCCATGTGCATCACCTCGAACAGTTCGCGCACCTGCTTTTCGCTCGGCTGCGCGGCAACGGCCTGTCCGGCGGCGCCCAGCGCCAGCGCTGCGGCGGCAGCGATTCCCGCCCACTTGTGCATGACTTGCCTCCGTACGGGTGAAACCGGCATTTAGCCACAGCCGGCACGGTGAGCCAAATCCGGCCGTCACCTGACGCCGTCGACACTGAACCATCAAAACTCCTTGGTATAGTAATGGTTCCCCCCCATATCCGGCGTCCATGGACACCATACGCATCCGCGGTGCGCGCACGCACAACCTCAAGAACATCGACCTCGACCTGCCCCGCGATCAGCTGATCGTGATCACCGGCCTGTCCGGTTCGGGCAAATCCTCGCTGGCCTTCGACACGATCTACGCCGAAGGCCAGCGCCGCTACGTGGAATCGCTTTCCGCGTACGCGCGCCAGTTCCTGTCGATGATGGAGAAGCCCGACGTCGACCACATCGAAGGCCTGTCGCCGGCGATCTCGATCGAGCAGAAATCCACCTCGCACAACCCGCGCTCCACCGTGGGCACGATCACCGAGGTATACGACTACCTGCGCCTGCTGTACGCCCGCGTCGGCACGCCGCGCTGTCCCGACCACGGCATTCCGCTGGAAGCGCAGACGGTGAGCCAGATGGTCGACGCCACGCTCGCGCTCGATGCGGAGACCCGCTACATGCTGCTGGCGCCGGTGATCCGCGAGCGCAAGGGCGAGCACGTGCAGGTGTTCGAGCAGTTGCGCGCGCAGGGCTTCGTGCGTGCCCGCGTCGACGGCGCGGTGTACGACCTCGACGCGGTGCCGCCGCTGACCTTGCGCCAGAAGCACACCATCGAGGTGGTGGTCGACCGCTTCCGCCCGCGCGACGACATCAAGCAGCGCCTGGCCGAGTCGTTCGAGACCGCGCTGCGGCTGGGCGACGGGCTGGTGATCCTGGCGAACATGGACGATCAGTCCGCGACGGAGCAGCTGCTGTCCTCGCGCTACTCCTGCCCGGTCTGCGACTACTCGCTGCCCGAGCTGGAGCCGCGACTGTTCTCGTTCAATTCGCCGGTGGGCGCCTGCCCGTCCTGCGACGGCCTCGGGGTGACCCAGGTGTTCGACGCCGCGCGTGTGGTCGGCCATCCCGAGCTGGCGCTGTCCAGCGGCGCGGTGCGCGGCTGGGATCGGCGCAACGCGCACTATTTCCAGCTGATCCTGTCGCTGGCGGCGCACTACGGCTTCGACGTGGACGCCCCGTGGCAGAAGCTTCCGGTGGACGTCCAGAAGGCCATCCTGTACGGCAGCGGCAAGGAACGCATCGCGTTCCGCTACATCACCGAACGCGGCGGCAAGGTCACCCGCGAACATCCGTTCGAGGGCATCCTGCCGAACCTGGAACGGCGCTACAAGGAGACCGAATCCGCCGCGGTGCGCGAGGAGCTGGCCAAGTACATCAGCGACCAGCCCTGCCCGGTCTGCGAAGGCCAGCGACTCAACCGCTCGGCGCGCAACGTGTTCGTCGCCGACCATGCGCTGCCATCGCTGACCCATCGTTCGATCGACGACGCGCTTCAGTTCTTCGAAGAACTGAAGCTCACCGGCTGGCGCGGCGAGATCGCGGTGAAGATCGTCAAGGAAATCCGCGAGCGGCTGACCTTCCTCAACGACGTCGGCCTCAATTACCTCACGCTGGATCGCCAGGCCGACTCGCTCTCCGGCGGCGAGGCACAGCGCATCCGCCTTGCCTCGCAGATCGGTGCCGGCCTGGTCGGCGTGATGTACGTGCTGGACGAGCCCTCGATCGGCCTGCACCAGCGCGACAACGAGCGCCTGCTCGGCACACTGACCCGCCTGCGCGACCTCGGCAACACGGTGATCGTCGTCGAGCACGACGAGGACGCGATCCGCATGGCCGACCACGTGCTCGACATCGGCCCCGGCGCCGGCGTGCACGGCGGCGAGATCGTGGCACAGGGCAGCGTGCAGGACATGCTGGACTCGCCACGCTCGGTCACCGGCCAGTTCCTCTCCGGCGCGCGCGCGATCGAGGTACCGAAGGAACGCCGCCAGCCGATCGACGACGAGTCGTGGCTGCACCTGAAAGGCGCCAGCGGCAACAACCTCAAGAACGTCGACCTGGCGATTCCGGCCGGCCTGTTCACCTGCGTCACCGGCGTCTCCGGATCGGGCAAGTCGACCCTGGTCAACGACACCCTGTTCCGCCTCGCCGCGGCCGAACTGAATGGCGCCGGCACGCAGGCAGCGCCGCACAAGTCCGTCACGGGCATGGATCTGTTCGACAAGGTGGTCGACATCGACCAGTCGCCGATCGGCCGCACGCCGCGCTCCAACCCGGCCACCTACACCGGCCTGTTCACCCCGCTGCGCGACATGTTCTCGCAGGTGCCCGAGGCGCGTTCGCGTGGCTACACGCCGGGCCGCTTCAGCTTCAACGTGCGCGGCGGCCGCTGCGAAGCCTGCGAAGGCGACGGCATGATCAAGGTGGAGATGCATTTCCTGCCCGACGTCTACGTGCCCTGCGACGTCTGCCACGGCAAGCGCTACAACCGCGAGACGCTGGAGATCCTGTACAAGGGCCACACCATCGCCGACGTGCTCGACATGACGGTGGAGGACGCGCTGAAGCTGTTCGAGAACGTGCCGACCATCGCGCGCAAGCTCGACACGCTGCGCGCCGTGGGCCTCGACTACATCAAGCTGGGCCAGAGCGCGACCACGCTGTCCGGCGGCGAGGCGCAGCGCGTGAAGCTGTCCAAGGAACTCTCCAAGCGCGACACCGGCCGCACGCTCTACATTCTGGACGAACCCACCACCGGCCTGCACTTCCACGACATCGAGCAGTTGCTCGACGTGTTGCATCAGCTGGTCGACCAGGGCAACACCGTGGTGGTGATCGAACACAACCTGGACGTGATCAAGACCGCCGACTGGGTCGTCGACCTCGGCCCCGAAGGCGGCGCGGGCGGCGGCCGCATCCTGGTTGCCGGCACGCCGGAAACCGTGGCGGCCACGCCCGGGTCGCACACCGGCCATTTCCTCGCGCCGCACCTGAAACCGGCCAAGCCGAAAAAGCCCGGCACCGCCGGGCGCGTCAAGGCCGCCACCAAGCACATCGCCTCGGCCGACAAGTACAAGCCGATGCGCGGCAGCGGAAAGAAGAAGAAACCTTCATGAGCAACTCATCGACCGACATCGCCGAAAGCGCAACCGGTGCGTCCCATGCGCCGCTGTTCGTCGCCTCCCTCGGGGTGCGCTGGCGCGACCTCGACGCGTTCAACCACGTCAACAATTCCAACTTCCTCACCTACCTGGAAGAGGCGCGGCTGCAATGGCTGCAGCATGTGCGCGACTGGTTCAGCGAGGACGCGATGCCGGTGCTGGCCGCCAGCGAACTGCAGTATCGGCGCCCGATTCCCTGGCCTGCTTCACTGCACATCGAACTGCGCTGCACTCGCCTCGGCACCAGCTCGATGACGATCGCACATCGCATCGTCGACGCCGATGACGCCGGCCGCCTGTATTGCGACGGCCACGTGGTGATGGTGTGGATGAATCCGGTCAGCGGCAAGGCAATGCCGCTTCCCGCCACGATCCGCACCGCTGCCGGTGTCTCGAGCGGCGGCTGATCGCGCTGCCTGGGGCGCCGGAACCGGGAATCCGGCTCGATGACCGAAGGTCACCTGGTCGACCTCGCCGGGCTCTGCGGCGGGGCCGCCCCGCGGGAGCGCGCCTTGCGCGCGAATCGATCGCCATCCCAGTCGATCGCGTCGCGGGCCGCGTCGTAGCGGAATTCCTCCGGCGGATCGAGCGTCTGCGGCCACGCTGCGAACAGCCCCGCTGCCGCCGGCTGCAGGCGCAGGCGCTGTGCACCGAGTATCGCCACCAGCGCGTCGCCGTCACGCTCCACCCGCAGCGTGCCCAGCCGAGGGCTTTCGAACACGCCGGCGTGTGCATCCAGTTCGCGGAGTGACGGGCGCCAGGCGAACCCGGCCCACCTGGCATCCGCCCGTGCCGTGGCGATGGCATCGCCGCGCCGCTTCACCAGTTTCGCCAGGCGCGCCGGATAGTCGATCACGATCCTCCGCAGGCGCGCATCTTCGCCGTCCTTGCCGGTGGACAGGCCGATGAAGGCCTTGATCGTTTCCAGTTCCAGGCCCTCGATGGCACTGTCACTGTTGATGACCAGCGACAAGCCCGCGTGGCGCGTCGGCAGCAGCACGGTCACGGATACCACGCCGGGATAGGAGCCCGGGTGCATCAGCACCCGCTCGCCCCGGTAACCGCAGCTGTACCAGCCGAGGCTGTAGCCATCACAGTCGATTTCGTGGTCGGCCAGATCGGCGTGGACGATCGGCCGCTGCACCCGCTCGAAGCTCGCCGTGGTCGGCGTGCCGGAGGGCGAGAGCCGCGCCAGATTGACGCGCATCCAGCGAGCCATGTCGTCCGCTGAAAGTGCCAGCCCGCCAGCGGCGTGCATCAAGGCATCGGGCTTGGGCGGCAGCGCGCGCCAGCGCTCGCCATCCCACTGATGGTTCCAGGCCAGCCGCCGCGGCGCGACAGTCGAGGTTGCGGTAAGCGCATCGGCCAATCCCAGCGGCTGCAGGACTTCGTCGTGCAGCCAGTCCTGCCAACTGCGCCCGGTCCGCACCTGCAGCGCCGCGCCGTAGATCAGGTCGCCGAGATTGGAGTAGCGAAACCCGGGCTTGCGCACTTCGGTGTAGTGCGCAAGCAGATCCGGATAGTCCGTCGCCGGCACCGTGCGCACGTAAGCGGTCAGGTGGTTGAGCGTTTCCGTCGTCAGCGGCTCCTGGTGCGAAAGCAGATCCGCGAGGGTGATCGCTGCCGGATCCGCCGGCGCCGGCAAATGCAGGTCGGGCCAGATCCCGGCCAACGTCGTGTCGAGCGGAAGCACGCCTTCCGCGTCGAGTTGTGCCGCCAGCAGGCCCATGAAGGACTTCGTCTGCGAAGCAACATAGAACAGCGTGGCGTGATCGGCGCGCACGCCGGTGCCGGCATGCGCCTCGCCGTTGACGTAGAGCAACCGGGTGGCGTCACCTTCGACGACAACGGCGGAAACCGCCGGAAACGATCCCGGCACCCGTTGCACCTGTTCCAGCATGTGACGGATCCGCATCGCCGCGACCTGCACGGTCGTGGCCCGTGACGGGTCGGCCGCTGCAAGTACGGGACTTGCAGCGAGCAGCAGCACGCACGCTCGGAGGCCGCTCACCCGGGCTTTCCGCATGCCTCCAGTCCACCCGCCGGCTTCGGGCATCTTGCGGTATTCGCCGACAGCAGCCTTGATCGCACAGGCGATGCCGGGGAAGAAGCTGCCGGGGGTCAGCCGTATGAAGTTCATGGACGCACCGATGGCGAATGTCGGAGCAAGGGATACCATCCGCGCCGAACCGGTTGCAGGCCGGCCGCGGGAACACTCGCCACGGCGCGCGCCGGGCGCATCCCGGTCAAGATGGAAGCGCGGCGTGGTCGAATCGAGTCACCCGCGATTTCCTTTCGCCCATCATCGCTATCATGGTCATCCACTCCCCACGATGGAATGCGCCCCATGACGACGCCACATCGCACCGCCCTTGCCCTTGCCTGCATCGCCGCCGTCGTCGCGTCCGCGGCACATGCCAGCGACACCACCGAACTCACGCTGTACCGCAGCGACAGCGCCGCGCTGTATGCCGGCAACGACGGCGGCAGTGTCAACGACGGCTACGCCGTGGTGCGCGAACAGCGCACGCTGGATCTCGCCACGGGCACACATGATGTGGTGATCGGCGACCTGCCGAATTCGCTCGACGCCGAGGCGCTGGCGCTGGGCTTTCCCGACGGCAACGCGAAGGTGATCTCGCAGCGGCTGCTGCTGGCACAAGGCGCGAACGCGGCCTTGACCGGACTGGTCGGGCATGCGGTGGAAGTGCTCGGCGCCGGCGGCCTGCCACTGGCCAACGGCACCCTGCTGCGCGCGGGCGACGGCCTGCTGATAGACGGCATCACCGGCACCACACTGGTGCGCAGCTACGCCTCGGTACGCAGCACCGACGGCAAGTTCCCGCTCGGTTCCAGCCTGGCTCTGCGCGTGGACGCCGCACGCGCGGGCACGTCCCGCGCCGTGCTCAGCTATCCCACCTCGGGCCTGGGCTGGCGCGCTGCCTATGTGGCGACTTTGCAGCCGGGTGCCACCTGCCGCATGCAGTTCGAAGCACGCGCCAGCATCGCCAACCGCAGCGGGCGCGACTGGCACGATGCAAAGCTCACCCTGATCGCCGGCGAGCCGAACATGGCCAAGCCCTCGGCACCGCAACCGATGATGGCGATGGCACGCGGATTCAACGCGAAGGCCGACGCCATGCCGCAACAGGACAGCATCGGCGACTATCGCAGCTATGCCCTGCCCGGCGCGATCGAGCTGCCGGATGGCAGCGTCAGCCAGGTGCCGCTGTATGCCAGCCGCGCGATGGATTGCACGCGCACCGCGCTGTACGAGAACGGCGGCAGCTTCCAGCCGCAGCAGCCGATCGTGAACCGCGACTTCAACCAGGGCGGCGGCAACGCCGTCATCAGCACCCTGAAGCTGAAAGCCTTCGACAGCCTGCCGGCCGGCTACCTGCGCGTACTCACGGCCGACCGCAACGGCACGCCGCAGTTCATCGGCGAAGGCCGCATCGACGACACGCCCAAGGGCAGCGACGCCACGATCACCCTGGGCACTGCGTTCGACCTGCGCGCAGAACGCGAGCGCACCAGCTTCAGCATCGACAAGGCCGCCCGCACGATGGACGAAGGCTTCCGCATCAGCCTCAGCAACGCCGGCGACAGCCCGCGCACCGTGACGGTCCGCGAGCATCCCGGCCGCTGGCGACAGTGGGTGCTGCTATCGTCCACCGGCAAGCCCAGCCAGCAAAGCCCCGACACACTGGAATTCCGCGTCGAGGTACCGGCCAATGGCAAGGCCGTGCTCGACTACGCGGTGCGCTACAGCTGGACTGCCGACGAACAGCCGCAGTAATTTCTGACCGGAGTACTTCATGCTCAACCTGATTACCCATGCCAATGCGATCCGCGAGATCCAGCTCGCCCGGCCGCCGGTCAACGCGCTGGATCTGGACCTGGTGCGCGGACTGCGCGGCGCCATCGAAGCGGCCGTCCTCGACGACGCCCGCGGCATCGTGCTGTCCGGCGCGCAGGGCCTGTTCTCCGCCGGTGTCGACGTGCCCGCGCTGCTCGCCTGCGACCGGGCCGGCGTGCGCGAATACTGGCGCGAGTTCTTCGCCCTGTGCGCCACGCTGGCACGCTGCCCGATCCCGCTGGTCGCCGCGATCACCGGCCACAGTCCGGCCGGTGGCGCGGTCCTGGCGCTGTTCTGCGACTACCGCGTGATGGCTTCTGGCCCATTCCGGATCGGCCTCAACGAAGTGCAGGTGGGCCTGATCGTGCCCGAATCGATCCAGCTGGCATTGCGCCGAATCGTGGGCACTTACCGTGCCGAACGCCTGCTGGTGGCCGGGGCGATGATCGAATCGGACGCGGCACTGGCCTGCGGCTTCGTCGACGAACTGACCGGCGTGGACCAGGTCGTTACCCGCGCCCTGCACTGGCTGGGCGAGCTGCTGGCGCTGCCGTCGAACGCCATGCTGACCACCCGCCGGCTGGCCCGTGCCGACCTGGCCGGCGCCTATGCCGACGTCGACGCGCTGCCGCTGGATGAATTCGTCGACGCGTTCTTCCATCCGGAAACGCAGGCGGTGCTGCAGGCGCTGGTGGCGAAACTGAAGAGCAAGAGCGAGAAGTGAGTGGCGAGGAGTGAGAAGAGAAAGTGGGAGTCGATAGCTCTATCTCGCTTCTCACTCCTCTTCACTCACTCCTCGCCCTTGGCCACCGGCCGCGACGGGTCGCTGACCCAGCCGCTCCATGACGGCGCGTACAGCCGCGAGCCGTGCAGGCCGGCATGTTCCATCGCCAGCAGGTTGTAGCAGGCGGTGACGCCGGAGCCGCACATGTGCACGACCTGGTCGGGCGTGGCGTCGCCCAGCACCGCCGCGAATTCCTGGCGCAGCTGCGCCGGCGACTTGAAACGGCCGTCGGCCTGCAGGTTGTCGACGTACGGGCGGTTGCGGGCGCCGGGCACGTGGCCGGCGGCGCGATCCAGCGGCTCGACCTCGCCGCGATAGCGGGCGCCGGCACGGGCATCGATCAGCAGCGGCGCCGGCGCGGCATGCAGGGCCACGTGGTCGACGATCACCTGGCTCGCGTCGCGGGGCAACGCCACCTCGGTCGTCGCACGCGGATGGACGTCCGTTTCCAGTGGCAGGCCAGCGGCCTGCCATGCGGCGATGCCGCCATCGAGCACCGCCACGTTGTGCACGCCGGCCAGTCGCAGCAGCCACCACAGACGGGCTGCCGCCAGCGCGCCCGGGCCAGCGTCATAGCAGACCACCTGCAAGCCCGGCTTCCAGCCCCAGCGACCGAGCACGGCGTTGAAGGCCGACGTCGACGGCAGGGGATGCCGGCCCAGTCCCTCGGGCACGCGCGACATGTCGGATAGATCGCGTTCCAGATCGGCGAACACCGCGCCGGGAATGTGGCCGGCCAGATAGGTGCGCTCGCCTTGCGTGCGGTCGGCCAGGTCGACGCGGCAGTCGACGACCAGCACCTCGTCGGACGACAGCGCGGCCAGTGCATCGACATCGATCAGGGTGGTCTTCAGCGTCATGTCCGTCCCATCCTCTGCAGCAGGTTGTGGAGCATCGAGGCGGTGGCGCCCCAGATGCGATGACCGCCGTGGACGAATTCCACCATCGGCCGGGTCTGGCCGCGGAACTCCATCGTGTAGCGGCGCAGGTTGGCCGGCTCCAGCAGGAACGCCAGCGGCACTTCGAAGACTTCGGAGACTTCATCGGGCGCCGGATACAGCTGCGCACCGACGTCGATGCTGGCCACCACCGGGGTGATGCAGAAGCCGCTGATGGTCTCGAAACGGTCGAGGTAGCCCAGCGGCTTCACCAACTGGCGATCCAGCCCGATCTCCTCTTCGCTCTCGCGCAGCGCGGTGGCCAGTGCGTCGTCGTCGGCGGGATCGGTGCCGCCACCGGGAAAGGCCACCTGGCCGGCGTGTGCCTGCAGGTTGTCGTTGCGCACGGTGAGCACCAGCCGTGGCTGCACGCCTTCGCGAAAGCCCACCAGCACGGCCGCCGGCCGGCGCTCGGTGGTGCCCAGCAGCTGCGTCATGTCCGCATGGTTCCAGCCCGGGCCGGTCGGCGGCGACGACAATGGCAGCAAGGCGTCGATCAGGCCATCGATGCGGTCGTCGATCATGGTTGCCGGCGCAATGGCAGGACCTGCTGCATCACGTACCGGCGTTCGGCCTGGCTCATCATGCGCCAGCGGCCGATCTCCTCGCCGCTGCGCTGGCAACCGATGCAGTAGCCCCGCGGGTCCAGCCGGCAGGTGCCGATGCAGGGCGTCAGCGGGGCATCGGGGGCGGCATCTTCAGCGCGGGCGGGATCGTTCGACATGACCCCGGGATGTTATCACCGCAGGGGTCACGGCCGGGCCGGATCGGACTTGATCGCCAGCAGTTCGATCTCGAAAACGAGTGCCTCGTTCGGACCGATGCGCGGCAGCGCGCCCGCCTCGCCGTAGGCCAGCCGCGGCGGAATCACCACCTTCCAGCGGTCGCCGGTATGCATGCGGGGAATCACGTCCTGCCAGCCGGGAATCACCTTGTCGACGCTGAAACTGACCGGCGCCCCATGTGCCCAGGTGCTGTCGAACTCGGTGCCATCGATCAGCATGCCGCGATAGTTCACCGTGACCAGGCTGGTCACGGTGGGACTGACCTTGCCGTCACCCTTGCTCAACACCCGGTACTGGATGCCCGACGGCAACTGCACCACGCCGGGCTGCTGCCGGTTGCTGGCCAGGTAGGCGGCGCTCTTGCGTGCATTCGCCGCGGCGATCCGCTTGAACTCGCTCAGTGCCTCGGCGTGCATCTGCTGGTCGAGGCGCTGCAGCTGCTGGTGCATCTCCTGCATCGACACGCCGGGCCGCCGCCTGGCGTAGGCATCCTCGATCGCCTTCACCAGCACCGGGATCTCCACATCGGGCTTGCCGTCGGCGAACTGGCTGCCGATCTGGTAACCGATCGCGTACGACAGGCTGGCCTTGTCCGTTCGCGCCGGTGCCGGAGCAGCGCTCTGGGCGCAGGCCGCGCCGGCAACCAGCAGCAGGCCGAACGCGGCGCAACGCAGATGTGTGATGCCTTGTTCCACCGATCCTTCCTCTCGCCGGTGCGAGCCTTGATCCCGAGCAAACATCCTAAGCGGTTCGCGCGGCCCGTGCAGCGGATCGCGCCCGTGGCTTGAGAAACCCGGCGGCGGCAAAGGTTCCCGCTGCTACCATCGGCGGCTTGCCACTGTTAGGAGCCAGCCATGGCCTATCGCAATCTCGAAATCGGCAACCGCGGTGCCGTGCGCACCATCGTCGTCAACCGTCCGGACAAGCTCAACGCATTGAACCGCGACACCTTGAACGAACTGACCCTCGCCTTCGCGCAGGCCGGCCAGGACGACGCCGTGCGCGTCGTGGTGCTGACCGGCGCGGGCGAGAAGGCCTTCGTCGCCGGCGCCGACATCGCCGAGATGAACGGCTATACGCCGGTGCAGGCCCAGGGCTTCTCGCGTACCGGCCAGCACCTGATGAGCTCGATCGAGCGGCTGGGCAAGCCGGTCATCGCCCGTATCCAGGGCTTCGCACTGGGCGGCGGCATGGAGCTGGCGATGGCCTGCCACCTGCGTGTGGCCAGCGAGAAGGCGAAATTCGGCCAGCCGGAAATCAACCTCGGTCTGATCCCCGGCTTCGGCGGCACCCAGCGCCTGCTGCGCCTGGCCGGCCGCGGCGCCGCGCTGGAACTGTGCCTGACCGGCGCGGTGATCAACGCGCAGCGCGCGTTCGAGCTGGGCATCGTCACCCGCGTGGTCGCGCCCGAGGCGCTGGACGAGGCGGTCGACGGGCTGGCCGATCAGCTGGCTGCTGCCGCGCCGTTGGCCGCGGCCGGCATCCTCGACGCGGTGCTGCAAGGTGGCGAAACCGCCATCGACCAGGGCCTGGAATTCGAAACCCAGGGCTTCGCGCTGGCGTTTTCCACCGAGGACATGCGCGAAGGCACCGGTGCGTTCCTGGAAAAGCGCAAGGCGGAGTTCAAGGGGCGCTGAGCCCCCACGCAGGGCAGGCGCTGCCTGCCCTACTTTCCGGCTTCGTCGAACTTCTTCTCGCCCGCGGTCACCGCCAGCTTCAGGCGATTCTCCGGCGGCGCCAGCGGGCAGACCACGTGCGGCGTGACCGCGCACGGCGGGTTCTCGGCCAGGTTGAAATCCAGCACGAGCTTGCCGTTCTTCGGCGCGGCCGCGTACAGGAAGCGGGCGCCGCCATAGGTCAGCTTCCCCGCCGTGCGGTCGCTGAAGACGAAGAACAGCCGGCCGTCCTCTTCGATCGGCAGCAGCTCGTAGCTGCGGCCGTCACGCCGGAATACCGCCTTGCCGGCGATCGGCGTATCGCTCACGGTGCCGGTGACGTAGGCCATCTTCAACGTGTGCGACGGCTTGAACGGCACCCAGTCTGCCTCGATCCGCCAGGACGGATCGATCGGGAAATAGTCGAAGCCCGGGAAGTGCGTGCGCAGCGGCGCGTTGTTGTCCTTCACCCGCAAGCCGCGCTGCGCGCCGTTCTCGATCACGTAGAGATAGCTGCTGCCGAAACCCACCCGGGTCGGTCGCTGCTTGCCGTCGGAACCTTGCGTGCGCAAGATGTTGTCGATCGCCGCCGGTGCGCCGTCGACGGTGATGCCGCGGGTATCCGCCAGATGCAGCCTGACCTGCCCGTCCGTCGCCAGCTCCAGCACGCCCAGGTGCGCAGGGGCACCGGAGACGGGGAAGTGGTTGTCCGGCGCACTGCCCACGCTGTTCGATCCGGGCTCCAGCCAACCCGACGCAGTCAACGCCAGATAGCCGTCCATCTGCCTGAGTTGCTCGACCCGCTCGCTGCGCGCGCGTTGCACCGAGGCGACGTAATCAGCCGGCGTGGCCGCCGGCGCGGAGAATGCCAGCCACAGGCCCAGCGCGACCAGCGCGCTCCTTTCAGTGATGCGAGCCACGATAATTCTTCTCGCCCGCGGTCACGCGCAGATCCAGCCGGTTCTCCGGCGGCGCCAGCGGACAGGTGGCGAAACCGGTGAACGCGCACGGCGGGTTGTAGGCCTTGTTGAAGTCCAGCACGACTTTGCCGTCCTTCGGCGGGTCGATGTACAGGAATCGCGCCGCGCCGTAGGTTTCCTTGCCGCTGGTACGGTCGGCGAAGACGATGAAATACTGCGCGTCGCCCGGTTCCTCGATCACCGGCAGCAACTCGAAATGCTTGCCGTCGCGGGTGAACTCCAGCTTGCCCGGCACCGGGTACTTGTCGATGGTGCCGATCACCGAGCCCATCTCCAGCGTCTCGCCCGGCTGCGCCGGCACCCAGGTCGCCTCGATCCGCCAGGAGGGATCGATCGGGAACGAGTCGATGCCGAGGAAGTGCTTGCGCGAGGGCGCTTCGCTGTCCTTCACTCGCAGGCCCTTGCGGCCGTCGCGATCGATCACGTAGAAGCTCACCGTGCCGAACGCCACCTTCGTCGGCGCCGCCTCTGCGGTGGCGTGCGCATCATCCACCAGCACCGCTTCGCTGACGGCCTTGCCGTCGATCGTGGCGTGGCTGTCCTGGTCCAGCGCGATTCGCATGCTGCCATCGGTCGCCAGCGTGACCACACCGAGATGGGCCGGCCCGGCGGTCAGCACGATGTCGTTGTCGGCGGCGCTGCCGACCCGGTTGGCGCCCGGCTGCAGCCACTCCAGCCCGATCAGGCTGAGCCAGCCGTCCGCGGCGGTAAGCCGTCCCACACGGCCGGCATGCCACTGTTCGATGCCCTGCGTGTAGTTATCGATGTCGGTGGCGTGCACGGTAGCGACTCCCAGAATGGCGGCGGCAACAAAAAGGCTGTTACGGAGCATCGGTTTCTCCAGTGAAACATTTCTCGACGGCGCGTCAGCGACCGCGCATGAACAACCGGTCCAGCTCGGGCAGGCTCAGTTGCACCCAGGTCGGACGCCCATGATTGCATTGTCCGGAACGCTCGGTCGCCTCCATTTCGCGCAGCAAGGCATTCATCTCGGGCAGGGTCAGGCGCCGGCCGGCACGGACCGAGCCGTGGCAGGCCATGGTGGACAGCAGTTCGTTTTCCAGTTCCTGCAGCCGACGCGAGCAGCCGTGCTGGGCCAGTTCGGACAACACGTCACGGCTGAGCTGGGCCACGTCGGCACCTTCCAGCAGCGCCGGGATGCGCCGCACCACGATCGTGGCCGGGCCGCTGCGCGAAAGTTCCAGGCCCCAGTCGGCCAGCGCCTCGGCGTGTTCCTCGGCGGCGGCGGCCTCTCTGGCGCTGACTGCCAAGCTCAACGGCACCAGCAGCATCTGCGAGCGCAGGTTGCTGCCGACGCGGCCGGACTTCAGCTTCTCGTAGGTGATCCGCTCGTGCGCCGCGTGCATGTCGACCAGCACCAGCCCGTGCGCGTTCTCGGCCAGCACGAAGATGCTTTTCAGTTGCGCGATGGCGAAACCCAGCGGCGGCGCCTCGCCTTCGGCCGACTCCGGCAGCGGCGCCGCAGCCGCAGGCACGAACGAAGGCTGGCCCAGCAACGCGGCATAGTCGGCCAGTGGTTCCTCACGCGTGCCCAGGCCCAGCCGACTCTGGCTGGACGCACTGGGCCACGCTGACGGATACGCGGCGGCCACCGGCGCCGGATGGGCCTGGGCCGGCATCGGAACAGCTTCCGTCACCGGCAGCGTGCCCAGCCCCGCCCGCGTCTGCGCCAACGCCTCGTGCAGGGTGCGAAACAGGAAGTCATGCACCAGCCGCTGCTCGCGGAAGCGCACCTCGTGCTTGGCCGGGTGCACGTTCACGTCGACGCCGGCCGGGTCCAGCTCCAGATACAGCACGAACACCGCATGGCGGCCGTGGAACAGCACGTCGGCATATGCCTGGCGCACCGCATGGGCCACGATGCGGTCGCGCACCAGCCGGCCGTTCACGTAGAAATACTGCGAGTCGGCCTGCGCCCGCGACGCGGTCGGCAGGCCGACCCAGCCGGACAGGTGCAGGCCCGCCGCCGCGTGGTCGATACGCAGGCTTTGCGCCGGAAATTCATCGCCAAGCACCTCGGCCACCCGTTGCAATTGCGCCTGCTGATCGCGGGCGGCCTTCCAGATGCGCACCGGCTTGCCGTTGTGGCTGAGCCGGAATTCCACCGAGCCGCGGGCCAGCGCCAGCGACTTCAGCAAGTCGTCGACATGCGCGAACTCGGTGCGTTCGGCACGCATGAATTTCCGTCGCGCCGGCACGTTGTAGAACAGGTCGCGCACCTCGACGCTGGTGCCGGAAGGATGCTGCGCCGGGCGCGCCGCCTGCAGCTTGCCGCCGTCGACCTCGATGCGGAACGCGGCGTCCTGGTCGCGCACGCGCGAAGTCAGCGCGAAACGCGACACCGACGATACCGAGGCCAGCGCCTCGCCCCGGAAACCCATGCTGGCGACATGCTCCAGGTCGTCGAAGCTGCCGATCTTGCTGGTCGCGTGCGAGGCTACCGCCAGCGGCAGCTCGTCAACATGGATGCCGCCGCCGTCATCGCGCACCCGGATCAGTCGGGCGCCGCCGGCCTCGATATCCACCTCGATGCGCGTGGCCCCGGCGTCGAGGCTGTTCTCGACCAGTTCCTTGACCACCGAGGAAGGCCGCTCGATGACTTCGCCGGCGGCGATCTGGTTGATGAGTTCGGGGGGAAGCAGGCGGATGACGGTCATCCGCCAACTTTAAGGCAACGCTGATCAAGTATCACCACCGTCACCCACCCTCTCTGTTCGCAGACCACAGGGCCGTCGGCGAAGGCAGACTGGCCGTCTGTCGAGACGACGGACCGAAGGTATGCGGACAGAGAGAGTGGGCCTCAACTTCTTGAATTTGAAATGATGAGGTGATGACTGGAAGGCCCGCAGCCGATGCCGCGCATCTTGGCAAGACGGCCAGTCTTGCCAGCGCCACGCAACATCACCTGCGAGCCTTCCAGTCATCATGACGGCGGCGATACTTGATCAGCGTTGCCTTGACAGCGAACAACCGCAATGCCGCGGGGCACGTCAGCCGGCGGGAATGGTCAGCGTGGTGCCGGCGCGCACCGTATTGCTGCTGATCTGATTCGCGTTCTTCAGCGCACCGACGCTGACGCCGTACTGGCGCGCGATGCTGCTGAGACTTTCGCCACGCCCGACCTTGTGCACGTCGCGCCCGGACGCCTTGCCGGACGACTGGCTGGCGCCGGACGCCAGCTGCACGCCGTTGCGTCGCGCCGCCTCGGCAGCAAACCAGGTGCCCGGCGGCGGGGTCGATTCGAAATAATTCTTCACGCCGCCCATGACGGCTTCGGCGAGCCTCTTCTGGTGTGCCGGATCGCGCAGCTTGCGCTCTTCGGCCGGATTGCTGATGAAGGCCGTCTCGACCAGGATCGACGGCACGTCGGGCGAACGCAGCACCACGAAATTCGCGCGCTCGACATAGCCGCGATGGGTCGGCCCCAGACGCCCCAGCGCCTGGAGCACATTGCCGGCGATCATGTCGCTGGCCTGTATCGCCCAGCCCTGCTGCATGTCCAGCAGCACCTTGGCCAGGCTGTCGTCCTTGTCGTCCAGCGAAGTGCCACCGATCAGGTCGGCGCGGTTCTCGCGATCGGCCAGCCAGCGGGCAGCCTCGCTGGTCTTGCCGCGCGGCGACAGCACCCACACCGAAGAGCCCTTGGCGTCGCCGCTGGTGAACGCGTCGGCGTGGATCGACACGAACAGGTCGGCATTGTGCTCGCGGGCGATCTTGTAGCGCTGCGCCAGCGGAATGAAGAAGTCGCTGTCGCGCGTCAGCACGGCCTTCATGCCGGGCTGGCGATTGATCTCGGCGGCCAGCTCGCGCGCCACCGCGAGGGTGACGTTCTTTTCCAGCGTTCCGCCCGGACCGTGCGAACCGGGGTCCTTGCCGCCATGACCGGCGTCGATCGCCACCACCACCTGGCGCTGGCCGTTGAGCATCGCGGCCGCCTGCTCGGCGGCGACCCGGCGGCTGTGCGTGGGATTGCTGTAGGTCTCGATGGGGGCCGGCTTCGCGACCGCAGCGGCAGTCACCGGGGCTTTCGGCGCCGGCGCGGCACTGTCGGCAGCGACATCATGTTCGACCTCGGCGGCGTTGTCGGCCGGATAGAAATCCAGCACCAGCCGATAGTCGCCCTCATCCTTCGGCTTCAGCAGGAAGCTCTTCAGCCGGCTCGACGGATCAACCCTGGCGGTCAGCTGCATGCCGGTACCGAGGCGGGAATGCGTCATGCCGTGGAACAGGCCCTGCGCGGTCGGGGCGGAAAAATCGCGGCCGGCATTGCTGTCCGGCAGCTCGATCAGCACCTGGCCATGATTCTGGCTGATCTTGTACTGCAGCGGGCCGGACGCGTCGAACACCACCCGCGTATAGGCCGGGCCGGCCCAGACGCGGACATCCTTCAATTGCGCGGCACCGGCCGCGCCCAAGGGCAGCAGCGTCGCGATCGCGACGGCACACCAGCCGATCCGGTTGTTCAGGCAAGCCCTCATGCTCCGCATTGAAACGCAGGGTGACGCGCTTTGCAAGATCTTTTCCCTTGAATATCCATGACCTGCGCGGCATTTGTCAGGTGAGATCAAGCTATGGGATGCAACTCCTGCTTTCGGCGCGAGCCCTCCGGCCCCAAAACCGGATCAGGTTTTCCCAGCGAAAAGAATTACTTGGCGATCCTGTCGAGCAGGCTTGCGCCACGTCCGCCAAGGGCGCGCAGCGAGGCCTGACGACCAGCCCCGGCGTAGTCCAGGGTCACCGCAAGATCCGCCGCGGGCAAAGCCCCGCTGCCGCGCTCGGGCCATTCCACCAGCACCACGGCGTCGGGGTCGGCCAGCGCGTCCAGACCCAGCCACTCCAGTTCGCCCGGATCGGCGATCCGGTACAGGTCGAGGTGCCACGCCGGCCGTCCGCCTGCCGCATAGCCTTCGATGAGGCTGTAGGTGGGGCTCTTCACCCGCTCACCGACACCCAGCGTCGTCAGCAGGGCCCGGGCGAAACTGGTCTTGCCGGCACCGAGCGGGCCGTGCAGGTAGATCACCAGCCCGCCGTCCAACGCAGCCGCCAGGCGCGCGCCCAGTGCCGCGGTGGCCGCCTCGTCGGCAAGCATCCAGGTCGACGTCGCATCCGCCGGTTCAATCATGGTCACGTTCATAGCCCGTCATGCCATTGCCCAGTGCCCGCAATGGCGCCAGCAGGTCGCTGGCCAGCAAGCCGCGCTCCCCCTGCCGCGCCGCCCGGTCGCCGGCACGGGCATGCAGGCCCGCGCCAAGTCCGGCCGCCTGCCACGCACTGCAGCCTTGCGCCAGCAGTGCCGCCACGATGCCGGTGAGCAGGTCGCCCATGCCGCCGCTGGCCATGCCCGGGTTGCCCCACGGACAGACGTCCAGACGTCCATCCGGATCGGCCACCAGACTGCCGGCACCCTTGAGCACCACGACGGCGTGGTAGCGCCGCGCGATTTCGCGTGCCGCGGCAAAGCGATCCTGTTCGACCTCGCCGGTGGTGACCCCCAGCAGACGCCCGGCCTCGCCCGGATGCGGCGTCAGCACGGTCGGCGCGGTGAATCGACGCGGTTCGCGCGCCAGCAGGTTCAGGCCATCGGCATCGAGCACCAGCGGCCTGTTCGCGTCCAGCGCGGTCAGCCACAGGGCGTGACCCCAGGCCGCCTGGCCCAGCCCCGGGCCCAGCGCCAGCACGCTGGCACGGTCCAGCTGCGCGGCCAGCGCCTGGGGGCCGTCGACACCCTGCGCCATCAGTTCCGGTCGCGCCGCGTTCAGCGCGAACACATGCGCCGCCCGCGTCGCCACGCTGACCAGCCCGGCGCCGGCGCGCAGCGCCGACTCCCCGGCCAGGTGCACCGCACCGGCCATGCCATGGTCGCCGCCGATCACCAGCACGTGGCCGTAGTTGCCCTTGTTGGCGTAACGGTTCCGTGGCGGCAGCGACTCGGCGACCAGCAGGCGGGCATCCGGCGCCGCCGCCGTGCAGACGCTTTCAGGCACGCCAAGGGTGGCCAGTTCGAGCACGCCGACGTGATCGGCGGCGCGCCCGGTATGCAGGCCGCGCTTGCCGGCGATGAAGGTCACCGTGACATCGGCGCGAATCGCCGCAGCGGCACAGCTGCCGCGATCGGCATCCAGCCCGCTGGGCACATCCAGCGCCAGCACCGGGCGACCCCGCTGGTTGATCGCCTCGATCAGGCGTGTCGGAGCCGCCCCGGGCGCGCGGTTGAGGCCGATGCCGTACAGCGCATCCACGTGCAGTTCCGCTTCGGGAAGCACGGCCTGTTCATTCCAGATCAGCACCTGCCCGTCCGCGGATTCCCATGCCGCGCGCGCCACCGCCGCGTCGCCATGCGAGCTGGCCGTCAACGCCACCATGTCGACCTGCAGGCCCGCCTCGCGCGCCAGCACCCCCAGCAGGAATCCATCGCCGCCGTTGTTGCCGGGGCCGCAGTGGATGCAGACGTGCTGCACCTGCGGCCAGTGCCTTCGCAGGCTGCTCAGCGCGGCGCTGGCCGCCCGCCGCATCAGTTCGGGCCCGGAAATGCCCAGCGCCGACAGCGCCGCGTGCTCGATCGCGCGCAACTGGTCGACGGTATGCAGGTTGCGGCTGGTCGGGTGGACGGACATGCGCGAATTATAGGCATGCGGCGCACCTACAATAGCCGGATGTCCGACATCGACACCCGCTCCCCCGACTACGCCGCGCTCGCCCGCGACATCAAATGCTGGGCGCGCGAACTGGGTTTCGCCGACACCGGCATCAGCGGCACCCGGCTCGCCGACGACGAGAAGCATCTGCTGAGCTGGCTGGATCACGGCCACCACGGCGAAATGGAATACATGGCCCGGCACGGCACCAAGCGCGCCCGTCCGGCCGAGCTGGAGCCGGGTACGCAGCGGGTCATCTCGGTGCGCATGGATTACATCCCGCCGGGCACCGCGAACGCGTGGGGCGTGCTGAAGGACGCCGAGGCCGGTTACGTTTCCCGCTACGCGCTGGGGCGCGACTACCACAAGCTGATGCGCGGCCGCCTGCAGAAGCTGGCCGAGCGCATCCACGGCGCCATCGGCGATTTCGGCTATCGCGCCTATGTGGACTCGGCGCCGGTGCTGGAGAAGGCGCTGGCGCGCAATGCCGGCATGGGCTGGATCGGCAAGCACACGGTGCTGATCAACCGCAACGCGGGCTCGTACTTCTTCCTGGGCGAGCTGTACACCGACCTGCCGCTGCCGGTGGACGAGCCGGCCAGCGCGCACTGCGGCAGTTGCACGCGCTGCATCGAGGTCTGCCCGACCCAGGCGATCATCGGGCCGTATCAGCTCGACGCCAAGCGCTGCATCTCCTACCTGACGATCGAGCTCAAGGGCAGCATCCCCGAAGAACTGCGCACGCCGATGGGCAACCGCATCTTCGGCTGCGATGACTGCCAGCTGGTCTGTCCCTGGAACAAGTTCGCGCAGACCACCACCGAGGCGGATTTCGCGCCGCGGCACAGTCTGGATGGCGCAAGGCTGGTCGAGCTGTTTGCCTGGAGCGAGGACGAATTCCTCAAGCGCACCGAAGGCATGGCGATCCGCCGCACCGGTTACGAAGGCTGGTTGCGCAACATCGCGGTGGCGCTGGGCAATGCGCCGCAGTCGGCCGCCGCGATCGAGTCACTCAATGCACGCGCCGACGATCCCTCGCCGGTGGTGCGTGAACACGTGGCCTGGGCGCTGGCGAAGCAGCGCCGGTGACGCTCAGGGCCTGTGAAGAAAACCACGGCCTGTGATTTTCTTCTATCGCGAGTCCGGCGCATGTCCGGACTTGCTCACATGAAGCCGTCACTTGCGTGACTGCTTCATGTCCGGCCATCGGGCAACCGCTCCTGCGTTGCCTCGACTCGGGCATCCATGCCCTCGCCCTGACCGGCCTGAGAAGTTGAAACTCACAACTTCTCAGGCGTCGGCCATCTGTTTCGGGATCGAACGATTGGTGTGGCTGATGCGGTTGCCCGGGCCGGCGGCGACATAGACGCAGGTCGGCTGGTAGTTCTCCAGCTCGGCTTCGCTCAGCTGCACGAAGGCGGCGATGATGATGATGTCGCCAGCCTGGGCACTGCGCGCGGCGCTGCCGTTGACCGAGATGATCCCGGAACCTTCCTCGGCGCGCAGCGCATAGGTGACGAAGCGCTGCCCGCTGTTGACGTTCCAGGCGTGGATCTGCTCGTACTCGCGGATGCCCGAGGCGTCCAGCAGCAGACCGTCGATCGCGATCGAGCCTTCGTAGTGCAGTTCGGCGTGGGTCACCGTGGCACGGTGGATCTTGGCCTTGAGCATGTTCAGGTGCATGGGAATCTTTGTTTCCGGCAGGGTCAGCCTGCAAAGTCGGACATTATCGAACTGCTGACGCTGCATCGCAACATCAGCCACCCGACCCCGGATATGCGGTCACCTCAGTCGAACAGCAAGTTGTCGATCAGGCGGGTGCTGCCCAGCCGGGCGGCCACCAGTGCAATCAGCCCGCCAGACTCGCCGTCGGCCGGTGCGGCCAGGTCCTCGGCGCGACGGATCACCACGTAGTCCGGTACGAAGCCCGCACGTTGCAGGCGCGCCGCGGCGGTCTGCTCGATCGCCTGCCACGGATGTCCCTGGGCCAGCAGTTCGCGCATTTTCTGCAGAGTGTCATGGATCAAGGGCGCACGCGCACGCTCCTCGGCGCTGAGGTACTGATTGCGCGAGCTGAGCGCCAGCCCATCTTCGGCACGCAGGATCGGCGCCGCCATCACCTTCAACGGCAGGCCCAGGTCGCGCACCATCCGCTCGACCACCTTCAGCTGCTGGAAGTCCTTCTGGCCGAATACGGCCACGTCCGGCTGCACCAGGTTGAACAGCTTGCACACCACGGTGGCCATGCCGTCGAAGTGGCCTGGCCGATGGGCACCCTCCAGCTCGTCGGTGATCCGCGGCACGCGCACGCTGACGCTGTGCGCGGCGCCGAACGGATAGATCGTGGCGACTTCCGGTGCGAACAGCAGGTCGCACTCGCTCTCGGCCAGCGCGGCCTGATCCTGCACCAGGGTGCGCGGATAACGGTCGAAATCCTCGTTGGGACCGAACTGGGTCGGGTTGACGAAGACACTGGCGACGACCCGCTCGGTCCGCGCACGCGCCAGCTTGATCAGCGACTGGTGACCGGCGTGCAGGTTGCCCATGGTCGGCACGAAACCCACCGTCTGGCCCTGCGTGCGCCAGCCACGGATCGCGGCCCGCAGCGCGGGGATGTCTTGTACGGTCTGCATGATCGGTCGACTCGCAGCCCGGTTGAAACGGGCTCAATGAAAACGAAGGTCAGTTGAAACAGTGTTCGGGCGCCGGGAAGACGCCGCTGCGCACGTCCCCGGCGTAGGTGGCAATGGCCGCGGCGACAGAATCGCGCCCGGCCAGGAAATCCTTGCTGAATTTCGGTCGCTTGCCCGGGGTGATGCCGAGCATGTCGTGGATCACCAGCACCTGGCCGTCGCAATGCGGGCCGGCGCCGATGCCGATCACCGGAATCGAAAGCGCCTCGGTCACCCGCCGCCCCAGTTCCACCGGCACGCCCTCCATCACCAGCAGGTCCGCGCCGGCGGCCTGCACCGCCAGCGCCTCGGCCAGCACGCGGTCGGCGGCGGCCTGTTCGCGTCCCTGGATGCGGAAGCCGCCGAACTTGTGCACGGATTGCGGGGTGAGTCCCAGGTGCGCACAAACCGGGATCGCCCGTGCGCTCAGCGCCGCGATTGCCTCCAGGATGTGCGGCGCGGCGCCTTCGATCTTGACCATCGCCGCGCCCGCTTCGCCGACCAGCCGCGCGCCTGCTTCCAGCGCATGCGCCACGTCGCGATCGGCCATGAACGGCAGGTCGGCCACCAGCATCGTGGCGGCCAGCCCGCGAGCCACCGCGGCGGTGTGGTAGACCATGTGATCGAGCGTCACCGGCAAGGTGCTGCGATGGCCCTGCACCACCATGCCCAGCGAGTCGCCGACCAGGGCGATGTCGATGCCGGCCGATTCCAGCTGCCAGGCGAAGCTGGCGTCGTAGGCGGTGAGCATCACGATGCGCCGACCCTCGGCCTTCATCGCAAGCAGGCCTGGCACGGTCACCGGCTTGCGGTCGGGGACACTGGCGTTCTGCACGTACACGGCAATTCCTGATGGATGCTGGGCCGCCGATTATCCGGCGCGCCACGTTGAGGGCTCAAGCCACGCGTTCACAACCGGACGGATCGAGCCGGGCCAGTTGCTCAGCCACGGTAGCCTGTCCAGCCAGGCGCAGGGCGGGCGCAATGTCGCACAAGGGCAGCAGCACGAAGACCCGCTCGCCCATGCGGGGATGCGGCAGGGTCAGGACGGGGTCGTCGAGCTGCACGCCGTCGACATGCAGCAGGTCCAGATCCAGCGTGCGCGGGCCGTTGCGCTCGGCTCGCACGCGACCGGCGCGCTGCTCGATGGCCAGCAGCGCGTCAAGCAAGCCATGGGGCGAGAGTTCCGTGTCCAGCTCCACCACCGCGTTGATGAAGGGCGGCTGCTCCAGCACGCCCCACGGCGGCGTGCGATACAGCGAGGAGCGCTGCCGCAGGCTGGTGCCGGGCAAGCGCGCCAGCGCGTCCACCGCGTCCAGCACCTGTTGCCGGGGATCGCCGAGATTGCTGCCCAGCGCCACGTAGGCCAGGCTCATGCGGAGCCTGATTTGTTGCCCGGCTTGCGGCGACGGCGGCGTGGACGCGGCGGCCTGGCCGCGACCGGTGCAGGGACGTAATCATTGGCGCCTGCCCCGCCACCGGCCGGCAGGGCCGAAGCCAGCACATCCTGCGGCAGCTGCTGCGCATGGGCCCACCACTGGCCCAGCTCACGCATCGCCGGTGACTCGTCGGCACGCAGCAGCAGGAAATCGAAGGCGGCGCGGAAACGCGGATGGGCCATCAGGCGGAATACGCGCTTGCGCTGGATCTGCTCGAAGCGCGGCTGCAGCGACCAGATCTCTTCCATGGTGAAGGTGAACCGGCGCGGGATCGCCACCCGCTGGCACTGCTCGCCCACCACCCGGGCGGCGGCCTGCGCCCAGGCCTCGTTGCTCTCGACGCCACGCCCGATCAACTGATGGGCCACGTCGCGCACTTCGCCCCACAACAGCACCGCGAACAGGAAGGCAGGAGTTACCGACTTGCCCTCGTGGATGCGGGCATCGGTATTGGCCAGCCCGTTCTCGACCAGCGAGCGCAGCGCATCGTCGCCGCGCCGGAGCGCTCGCGCGGTGGCCGGAAACAGGAACTTGAGCAGGCCGCAATGTTCCAGCATGCGGAAGCTCTTCAGGCCGTTGCCGGACAGGAACATCTTCAGTGATTCGTCGAACAGGCGCGCGGGCGCGGCGTCGGCCAGCAGCGGCCCCAGCGTCTCGAACGGCGCCATCGCGGCGGCGTCGATCTGCATGTCCAGCTTCGCCGCCAACCGGGCCGCGCGCAGCATGCGCACCGGGTCCTCGTGGTAGCGGACGTTCGGGTCGCCGATCAGGCGCAGCATCCGGTCCTCGAGATCCTGCATGCCGCCGACATAGTCGCGCACGGAGAAATCGCTGATGTCGTAATACATCGCGTTGACGCGGAAGTCGCGGCGGATCGCGTCTTCCTCGATGGTGCCCCAGATGTTGTCGCGCACGATGCGGCCATCGACGATGTGGCGGTCGCCCTCGCCGCCCTCCTCGCCGGTACCGCGGAACGTGGCGACCTCGATGATTTCCGGGCCGAACACCACGTGGGCCAGGCGGAAGCGGCGGCCGATCAGGCGGCAGTTGCGGAACAGCCGCTTCACTTCGTCCGGCGTGGCATCGGTGGCCACGTCGAAGTCCTTCGGCTGCAGCCCCAGCAGCAGGTCGCGCACCGCACCGCCGACCAGATAGGCCGTGTGTCCGGCCTCGTTCAACCGGTACAGCACGCGCAAGGCGGCCTTGCTGATGTTCTTGCGCGAAATGATGTGCTGGTCGCGCGGAATGATCCGCAGCGTCGGCGTGGCGTCAGTCCTTGATTGTAGATTCAAGCGGTGGGAATCCTTGGCGGGGCGAAGCTGCCCGTCGGTTGCAATATATCGCGGCACAGAGCAACGCGGGCCGCTCCGCGTGGCGCCGGACACGTGCACCGGCAGCAGGCCCGTTTCGGGCAACGCAGGCAGATGCACGGCAAGCATTGCCGGGCGAAACAATTCCGCTATACTAGCGCGCCTCGCTGCATAACGCTCCCTTCGTCTAGTGGCCTAGGACACTGCCCTCTCAAGGCGGGAACACGAGTTCGAGTCTCGTAGGGAGCACCATTGCGTGGCTTGTGCGATCGTCCATGATCGCTCCTGTCCGGACGATCCCGGATAGCATGGGTTGCTTGCTGTCGGCTGGATCAAAGGCGGCCATCCATGGCCGCACTCTTCACAAGAGCCGTACCATTACTCTACGAGAGCGCCTCGTCGGCCCTCACAAGAGCCTTTCGCCAGCCCCTTACTTACTACAGCCGAGTTGACTCCATGACCTTTGTTGTCATCGACAACTGCATCAAGTGCAAGTACACCGATTGCGTCGAGGTCTGCCCGGTCGACGCGTTCCACGAAGGCCCCAATTTCCTGGTGATCGATCCGGACGAGTGCATTGACTGCACCCTGTGCGAGCCCGAGTGCCCGATCAACGCGATCTATCCGGAAGACGACGTTCCCGCCGGCCAGGAAGCGCTGGTGGCGCTGAACGCGGAACTGGCCAAGGGCTGGCCGGTGATCACCGAGCGCAAGGATGCCCCGGCTGACGCGAAGGACTGGGAAGGCAGGCCCGGCAAGCTGGAACTGCTGCAGCGCTGATATCGGAGCGCGCCGACGCCCGATGCGAAAACGCCGCCCGAGGGCGGCGTTTTCAATGGCCGGACGGAAGACTCAGCCGCCCAGACGCGACTTCAGCGTATCCACGACCTTGCCCACCGCGGCCGGATTCCCGGTGGCACGCACTTCGCTGCCGCTGGCGCCGCTGGTGTTGATGCTGACCTGCACCTGGTGCGAGCCGGCGCCCGGCGCCTGCACCGCGCTGCTCTTGTCGCGACCGAACATGCGACCGAAGAAGCCCTTCTTTTTCTGCTGGGCGACGGCGTCGGACACGTTCAGCGTGTAGCTGTGCGCCGCATCGTCATGCGCGATCACCTCGCCGAGGTTGCCGCCTTCCAGCGCCTGGCCGACACGGCGATAGACGTTGTCGGCGCCATCGGCGACCACGAAGCCGTCGCTGATCTGGCCATTCGACGAACCGACCCTGGCCGTGGCGCCATTGGCGGTCGGCTGGTTGCCACCCGGCGGCGGAATCACCAGCGCCTCGGTGGTCGAGGGGCGGTCAAGCGTGGGCGGGACCTCCAGCGGGGCTTCCTGCAGCGCAGTCTCCCAGGCCTTGTGCGAACGGAATGCGCCGCAGCCGGTGAGCAGCAGGCCACTGAGGGCCACGGCCGGCAAGGCCACGAGGAGCGAAGTTTTCTTCATGTAATCGGATTCCGTAAGGTAAGTCAGGCAACCGTTCAACCGGCCGCAGTCGCCAAGGATGCCAGACTGGACAGCGCTTGGTGCAATCGGGCGCGATCCGGGCCGTCGTTCAGTTCCACCAGCGGCAACCTCGGCAGGGCCAGTCCCAGCCCCAGCAGGGGCAAACCGGCCTTGACCGCGATCGGGTTCGGCGCGCAGTTGATCGCCTCGATCAGGGGTTCCAGCGCGGCGTGACAGCGCGCGGTGGCCACCCGATCCCCGCCGGTGGCCGCGTCGCACAAGCCACGAAACGCCTGCGGAACCAGGTTGGCCACCACCGAGATGGTGCCGGCGGCGCCGGCCAGCATCGCCTGCCCGGCCGTGCCGTCGTCGCCGGACAGATAGACGAAATCCGGACGCACAAGTTCCGCCAGCGCCGAAATCCGCTGCGGGTCACCGCGGGCCTCCTTGATGCCCACGATCGCCGGATGATCGCGCAACGCGGCGACCGTCTCCGGCAGGACATCGCAACCGGTACGGGCCGGCACGTTGTAGAGCAGCACCGGCAGCTCGCCGTGTTCGGCTACCTCCAGAAAATGGCGGCGCATGCCCTCCTGGGTGGGCCGCACGTAGAACGGCGCCACCACCAGGGCGGCATCGGCGCCCAGCGCATGGGCCCGCCGGGTCAGCGCCACCGTCTTTGCGGTGCCCGCCTCGCCGGTGCCGGCAATCACCGGAACCCGCCCGTTCACCCGATCGACGGCATGCGCCAGCAGCCGCTCGAACTCGTCGTGTTCGAGCATGTGGGCTTCGCCGGTGGAACCGGCCACCACCAGCGCCTGCGTGCCGCCGGCGATCTGATGCTCGATCAGTCGACCGAAGGCCGCCAGATCGAGCGCCCCGTCGGCCGCGAACGGCGTGGCCAGCGCGCAGATGCTTCCGCGAATGTTCAAGACCCGATTCCACTGCAAGGCAAGCCCTGCATGTTACTTGCCGCTTCGCGAGGCGGGCAAGTAAGCTCGATGGGAGTAGTCTCACCGTTCCGCATCACGCGGTCGACGTTACGCAGGCAGGCCTCCTTGAAATCCACTTCCGGCTCCGCACGCTCGGGCAACGACAACCAGTTGCTGATCCACGCGCTTACCACCTCGACCCGGTCACCGCTGCTGGCGCTGGCCCGGCGGATCGCCGACGCCGGCTGCAACCTGTCCGAATCGCGAGTCGCCACCATCGGCACGGAAACCTCGCTGATGCTGCTGGCCAGCGGCGCCTGGGATGCGCTGGCCAAGCTGGAAACGGCCCTGGGCAAGCTGACCCGCGACGAGAGCATGCGACTGGTGCACTACCGTACCGGCCCGCGCGAGAACAGCTCGCACCTGCTGCCCTATCTGGTGGAAGTGGTGGCCGCCGACCGCCCGGGCATCGTGGCCCGCATCGTGGACTTCTTCAGCCAGCACGGCATCAGCGTGGAGCAGCTCAACTCCACCCGCTACCACGCGATGCAGACCGGCGCGGAAATGTTCCAGGCCCAGTTCACCATCGGCATTCCGGCGGAAATCCACATCGCCGCCTTGCGCGACGACTTCCTGGAACTCTGCGACGGCATGAATCTCGACGCAATCATGGACCCGGTCAAATTCTGAGCAGGTCACATCCGCCGAGCATCGCGCGATCGCGGCGTCCTGACAAGGACTGTCCTGCGCCAAGCCACCCGCGCTAGTCTGTGGCCGTGAGTTGCCTGAGGACCGTTGCATTGCAGCCAGCTTGTCGAATCACCCCGACCGTTTCCGGCGCAACAGCTCGCCCTGCCGCCGTCGCAAGGTCGACCTCCGCAGACTTCTCCATCCCTTCCTTTCCCCATACGTCGCGGCATCGCCTCGCCGCGCAGGATCACTCATGCCCGATATCGGCAAGAAACTGCCCCCACTGAAAGGCCTCACCGGCGACGGCAGCGAACTGAAGCTGGCCAGCCTCAAGGGACAATGGCTGGTGGTGTATTTCTATCCGAAGGACTCGACGCCAGGATGCACCACCGAGGCGAAGGACTTTCGCGACCTCTACCCGGCCTTCCGCAAGCGCCATGCCCAGATCATCGGTGTCTCGCGTGATTCGCAGAAATCGCACGCGAACTTCGCCAGCAAGCAGGAACTGCCGTTTCCGCTGGTTTCCGATGCCGATGAAACCTGGTGTCGCGCCTTCGACGTGATCCACGAAAAGGTACTGTACGGCAAACGCTTCATGGGCATCGTGCGCAGCACGTTCCTGATCGATCCGGAGGGCAGGCTGGCCGCGGAATGGCGAGGCGTGAAAGTTTCCGGCCATGCGCAGGCCGTGCTCGACGCCATCCCCGCGGCCTGACCCTCGACGTACCCGCCGGCCCCTCCTTCCACCCACCAGTGAGGACACTTCCGCATGACCGGAAGCAAGCGCATCTACGCTCTCGACACCAACGTCCTGCTGCATGACCCGACTTCGCTGTTCCGCTTCGAGGAACACGACGTCTTCATCCCGATGACCGTGCTGGAGGAACTGGACGAAAAGAAGAAGGGTGCCTCGGAAGTCTCGCGCAACGGCCGCCAGGTCAGCCGCTTCCTCAATGAACTGGTCGAACTGGGCAAGCAGCACGATCTGGGCGAAGGCCTGGAGCTCAGCAATCCGCAGGGCATCAAGCTCAAGCGCGGCGGCTCGGTGGGCCGGCTGTATTTCCAGCATCGCACCAGCAGCAATGGCCACACCAAGGCGGACAACCAGATCCTCGCCGCGGTGATCGAGTTGCGCGACCAGAATCCCGGTCGCGACGTCATCCTGGTGACCAAGGACATCAACCTCCGGATCAAGGCCAGCATCAACGGCATCGTCGCCGAGGATTACGAGAACGACCGCGCGCTGGACGACTTCTCGCTGCTCTACACCGGCTCGGCCGAGCTGCCCGAGGATTTCTGGGACCTGCACCCGGAAGTGCGCTCGTGGACCGAGCGCGGCCGTACCTATTACGAAGTGAACCGGCGCGAGCAGGACGACTGGCATCCGAACCAGTGCCTGTACCTGCCCGGCGAAAGCGCGGTCGAGCTGCGCGTGCTGCACCTCGACGAGACCAGCGCCACCTTGCTGCTGCTGGATGACCATTCGCATGCGAACCACCATGTATGGGGCATCGGCGCGCGCAACCGCGAGCAGAACTTCGCGCTCAACGCGCTGATGGACCCGGACATCGACTTCGTCACCCTGCTCGGCAACGCCGGCACCGGCAAGACCCTGCTGGCGCTGGCCGCCGGCCTGGCCCAGGTGATGGACCAGCAGCGCTATCGCGAGATCATCATGACCCGCGCCACCGTCTCGGTGGGCGAGGACATCGGCTTCCTGCCCGGCACCGAAGAGGAAAAGATGACGCCGTGGATGGGGGCGCTCACCGACAACCTCGAAGTGCTGGCCAATCCCGAGGACGGCGGCAGCTGGGGCCGTCAGGCCACCAACGATCTGCTCGCCTCGCGCATCAAGATCCGCTCGCTGAACTTCATGCGCGGGCGCACCTTCCTGTCGCGCTACCTGATCATCGACGAGGCACAGAACCTCACCCCGAAGCAGATGAAGACCCTGATCACCCGCGCCGGCCCGGGCACCAAGATCGTCTGCCTGGGCAACGTGGAACAGATCGACACGCCTTACCTCACCGAGACCACGTCCGGCCTCACCTACGCGGTCGACCGCTTCAAGAACTGGGAGCACTCCGCCCACATCACCCTGCGCCGCGGCGAGCGGTCGCGGCTGGCGGACTTCGCGGCGGAGTCGCTTTAAGTACCCGGATCCGGGATTCGGGAAAGCCGAAGCCGGCGCGTCGTCGATGACTGGAAACTCCCCCGCGCGGCTGAATGTCGCGCGGGGGATTCGGCGGGCACCGAGCCGGGGCGCGGCAAACGCGTAGAATGGCAGGCCCCGGAATCCCTGCCACGGCTGCTCGCGTTGCCATGATCCTCACCCCCCGCCTCATCCTGCTTGCGGTATTCGTGTTCTTCGCGCTGTGCGTGCTGCTGGTGCACCTGCGCGGTCGCGTGCGGCTGCGTTTCGATCGCCAGCTGGTCGACCACTCGGCGATCTTCGCCCCGTACAACCTGCTGATGTACGCGTTTTCCGCCGTGCCGGCGAAACCGATCCTCGATCGTCGCGGCTTTCCGCAACTGGACCTGCTGCAGGCGAACTGGCAGGCCATCCGCGACGAAGCGCTGCAGCTGTTCGACGAAGGCCACATCCGCGCGGCCGCGAAGAACGACGACGCAAGCTTCAACAGTTTCTTCAAGCAGGGCTGGAAACGCTTCTACCTGAAGTGGTACGGCGAGCCGCTGGCCTCGGCCGAGGCGCTGTGCCCGAAGACGGTCGAGTTGCTCAATGCGATTCCCGGCATCAAGGCGGCGATGTTCGCCACGCTGGCGCCGAACAGCAAGCTCAACCCGCACCGTGACCCGTTCGCCGGCTCGCTGCGCTACCACCTGGGCCTGATCACGCCGAACTCGCGCGACTGCCGCATCTTCGTCGACGGGGAGGAGCACGCCTGGGGCGACGGCAAGGACGTGGTGTTCGACGAGACCTTCGTGCACTGGGTCGAGAACAAGACCGACCAGACCCGGGTGATCCTGTTCGCCGACGTGGAGCGTCCGCTGCGCACGCGCTGGATGAGCGCGATCAACCATCGCGTCGGCGCGTTCATGGGCAGGATCACCGCCTCGCCGAACAGCGACGCCGGCACCGAGAAGACCGGCTTCGTGAACCGCCTGTACGCGCTCAGCCAGCGCAAGGGCGCCACGCACCGCTGGAAGGTGGAGTTCAAGCGCCGCCACCGGACGCTGTACAAGGCCTTCAAGTACACCGGCATCGTGCTGCTGATGTGGCTGATCTTCCTGGCGCCGTGGCCGCTGTTCCGCTGAGCAGTCACATCGCGTGAGCGGCGCGCGTCCCTGATCAGGATGCCTCAACCGAGAACGCCATGGACCCGCAAACCGCCCTGTTCCAGCAACACCGCCCCCGCCTGTTCGGGCTGGCCTACCGCATGCTCGGCACGCCTGCCGACGCCGAAGACGTGCTGCACGACGCCTGGCTGCGCTGGCACGCGCAGGACACTGCCGCGCTGGACGACCCGGAGGCCTGGCTGGTCACCGTAACCACGCGCATCGCGCTGGACCGCCTGCGTCGCGTCAAGACCGAGCGCGCACACTACCCGGGCCCATGGCTGCCCGAGCCGCTGATCGAGACGGAGGACGCCGGCAGCGACACGCCCGAGGCAACACTGGAACGCGACCAGAGCCTCACCCTGTCCTTCCTCACCCTGCTGGAACGACTGGGGCCGGACGAGCGTGCTGCCTTCCTGCTCAACGAAGTGTTCGACTACAGCCACGCCGAGGCCGCCGCGATTCTCGGCATTGCCGAGAACGCCTGCCGCCAGCGCGTACACCGCGCCAGGACGCGGCTGCGCGAGGATCGCCCGCGCTACAGCGTGGATACGCACGCCCAGCAGCGCCTGTTGCAGCGATTCGTCGCGGCGATGGAACAGCCCACGCTGGCCTCGTTGCAAGCCCTTTTCGCCGAGGACGCCATCCACATCAGCGACGGCGGCGGCGTGGTTGCCGCCACCCTCCATCCGCTGCACGGCGCCGAACGGCTGGCGCGGCTGTACCTGCAGATCGCCCACAACACGCGCCTGCAGCCCCTGCGCTACACCCTGCTGACGCTGAACGGGGCACCGGCCCTGCTGGCCTGGGCCGGCGACACGTTGACCACCGCGATCTGGATCGAGGGCGACGGCGAGCACATCCGCGCCATCCACGCGCTGCGCCATCCGGGCAAGCTGGCGCGCCTGGCGGCGACGGTAACGAATCAGCTGGCCGGCACGTCCTTGCATTGAACGGCCCGACCCGGCCGTCATTCCCACTACCGAAGGAGTTGCCCCATGACCCGCATTTCGATCCAGCGCCACTACGCCGCCATGCAGCCGCTGGTCAAGCTCGGCGAGGAGATCCGCGCACGCGGCCACCTGGATGCAAAGCTGGCCGACCTGATCCTGATGCGCTGCTCGCAGATCAACGGCTGCGCGTTCTGCCTGGACATGCACAGCAAGGACGCCCGCGCCGCCGGCGAAACCGAGCAGCGCCTGTACCTGCTTTCCGCCTGGCGCGAGACCAGGCTGTACAGCGAGGCCGAACAGGCCGCGCTGGCCTTCGCCGAAGAACTCACCGAACTGCCCTCGCACGAGTCGGTGTCCGATGCACTGTACGAGCGACTGCACCAGCACTTCGACGACGCGGCCGTGATCGACCTGACCCTGCTGGTCGGCCTGATCAATACCTGGAACCGCCTCAACATCGCCGTGCGCACCGAAGGCGGTCACTACAAGCCTGCCGCGCACTGACGCTCCGAAAACGACAAGGCCGCGGCAATGCCGCGGCCTTGCGTGTCGATGACGCTGACGATCAGCCCTTGATGCGCTTCACGATCGCATCGGCGAAGCTGTCGGTGCTGCCCTTGCCGCCGATGTCCGGCGTCACGCTGTCGCGGTCGCTGGTCATGGTGTCGCGGATCGCCTGGCGCAGACGGTCGCCCTTGGCCACCATGTCCAGGTAGTCGAGCATGTCGGCGGCGGCCAGCAGCAGCGCGCACGGGTTGGCGATGCCCTTGCCGGCGATATCCGGCGCCGAGCCGTGCACGGCCTCGAAGATCGCCGCGTGCTCGCCGATGTTGTCGCCCGGCGCCAGGCCCAGGCCGCCGACCAGGCCGGCGCACAGGTCGGACAGGATGTCGCCGAACAGGTTGGTGGTGACGATCACGTCGAACTGCTCGGGCTTCATCACCAGCTGCATGCAGGTGTTGTCCACGATCATCTCGTTGAACTCGATCTGCGGGTATTCCCTGGCGATCTCGCGCGCCACGTTGAGGAACAGGCCCGAGCTGGTCTTCAGGATGTTCGCCTTGTGCACGGCGGTGACCTTCTTGCGGCCCTTCTTCACCGCCAGCTCGAACGCGTAGCGCACGATGCGGCTGCTGCCCTTGCGGGTGTTGCGCGCCACCGACTCGGCGATCTCGCCGTCTTCGGACAGGGTCTGGCCCTCGGAGCGGTAGGCACCTTCGGTGTTTTCGCGCACCGTGATGATGTCGATGTTCTCGTAGCGCGACTTGGTGCCGGGGAAGCTCACCGCCGGGCGCACGTTCGCGTACAGATCGAAAAGACGGCGCAGGGTCACGTTGACCGAGGTGAAGCCGCCACCGATCGGCGTGGTCAGCGGGCCTTTCAGCGCGACCTTGTGCTCGGCGATCCTGTCCAGCGTGGCCTTGGGCAGCAGATCGCCATGCTTGTCCAGTGCGACCATGCCGGCGTCGACGAAATCATAGGTCAGGCCGCAGTCCAGCGCGTCGAGCACGCGCAGGGTGGCGGTCATGATCTCCGGGCCGATGCCGTCGCCCGGGATCACGGCGATGGTTTTGTTCATGGGGATACTCCTTGGGGGACGATTGCGTGCGCGCATGGAACGGCGCAGGTCAAGACCGCCCATTATCGCTCATGCAGCGGCTCCCGGACAGCCGATGGCCCGGGAAAACCGTTGCAAATCCTCGCACGGAGCATTGCAGAAACTCGCAGGAGGCTGGCCCATGCCCCGCCCCGGACAGTTGCGCCGCCGGAAGGGCATCCACGCGGGGTCAGCCGTGGTCGGCGCATTCCGCCGTGGTGGACTCGCCGCCTTCCAGCTTGTCCAGGAAGTCCACTGCCCGTCGCAGATGCGGGATCACGATCGAACCACCGACGACCAGGCCAACGCTGAACACCTCGAAGAATTCGTCGCGCTGCACGCCGGCCTCCTTGCACTGGGCCACGTGGTAGCTGATGCAGTCGTCGCAGCGCAACACCATCGAGGCGACCAGACCCAGCATCTCCTTGGTCTTCACGTCCAGCGCGCCGGGCTTGTAGGTCTGCGTGTCCAGCGCGAAGAAGCGCCGCACCACCTGATTGTCCTCGGCCAGGATGCGCTCGTTCATGCGCTGGCGGAATGCCGTGAATTCGGCAAACTTGTCGCTCATGCGCCCTGCTCCAGCAATTGCGCCAGCTTGCCGCTGCGGTCGGCCGCCACCAGGTCGTCGTAGCCGCCCACGTGCTGGTCGTTGACGAAAATCTGCGGCACCGTGCGGCGTCCGCCGCTGCGCGCCAGCATCGCATCGCGCTGCGCGGGATCGGCGTCCACGCGCACCTCGGTCCACTCCAGCCCCTTGGACTTCAGCAGGTTCTTGGCCGACACGCAGTACGGACACACGGCGGTCGAGTAGACCTCGATCTTGGACATCACGACACTCCACAAACAAAGGGGGAACTTCACCGTAAATGAGGCCGCGCGCGCCCGGCTCAAGCCGGACGGCTGCGGTGAACCGACGCAGCCGGGCACGGTCACAATGCTATTGTCGCCGAACCCATGACCATGCCGCCACGTCCCGTCCCCTGCCTGCTCGCCACCCTGCTCTGCGCCGCGCTGGCGAGCGCCGCCCGTGCCCAGCAGGACGTGCGCCTGCCGGACCTGGGCAGTTCGGCGAACGCACTGATTTCACCGAGCGAGGCGCAGGACTATGGCGCCTCCATGCTGCGCCAGATGCGCGCGCTGGACATGGTGGTCGACGACCCGCTGCTGGACGACTACATCAACGACCTCGGTTACCGGCTGGTCGCCAGCAGCGACAAGCCGAAGGAACATTTCGCCTTCTTCATCGTGAAGGACCCGGAAATCAATGCCTTTGCCGCGCCTGGCGGCTATATCGCGGTGAACTCGGGTCTGCTCACGATCACCCGCGACGAAAGCGAGCTGGCCGGCGTGATCGCCCACGAAATCGGCCACATCACCCAGAACCACCTGCAGCGCGCGTTCGAGGATTCGAAGAAGGACGCACCGTTGATGGCCCTGGTGCTGCTCGGCGCGATCGCCGCCGGGGCCAGCAGCCACAGCGGCGACGCGCCGATGGCCGTACTGGCCGGCGGCCAGGGCCTGATCGCGCAGAAGTCGATCAATTTCACCCGCAAGGACGAAATCGAAGCCGATCGCGTCGGCATCCAGACGCTGTCCAAGGCCGGCTTCGATCCCAATGCGATGGCGGGCTTCTTCCAGCGCATGCAGGATGCGATGAGCGCCGGCGCCGGCGGCGAGGACGTGCCGGCCCTGTTGCAGACGCATCCGGTGACGACCAGCCGGATCAGCGACGCCAAGGCGCGTGCCGATGCGCTGATCGCCGCGCAGAAGCTGCGCGTGGGCATCAGCGGAATCGACCGGCAGCAATGGGCGAGGAGCACGGCGCCGATCCCCTTCGTGAAGGACCCTGCCACCCTGCTCGCTGCCCACCGCACCGGCGATCTGGACACCTACACGCTGATGCGCGAGCGCGCCCGCGTGCTGGCCGGCGACGCCACGCGGCTGGCCACGTATTACGCGTCCAGCCTGCAGACGCGCCACGATTTCCACACGCCGGCCAATCACTACGGTTACGCCCTGGCGCTGACGCGCAGTGGCCGCGGCGCGCAGGCCCTGGGGCAACTGCAGCCACTGCTGGACAACCACCCGGGAAACCTGCTGCTGAGGCTGGCCGTGGCCGACGCCCGCCTGCAGGCCGGCCAGCGCCCCGCCGCGCTGGCCATCTACTCCGAACTCAATACCCAGTCCCCGCGCAACCGTGCAGTCGCGCTGGCGTATGCCCACGCACTCACCGCCGGCGGCGACAGGGACCAGGCCCGGCTCGCCGCCGGCATGTTGCGGCCACTGCTGGACAATGCCAGCGAACCGGAGATCTACAGCACCTACGCCCGTGCCAGCGACAAGGCCGGCGACAGCGTGCGCGCCGGCGAGGCCTACGCCGACGCAAGCTACTACTCGGGCCGGCCGTACGACGCCATGGAGCAGCTCAAGCGGCTGCTCAAGCGCGACGACCTGGACTACTACGCCCGCGTGCGCATCCAGGCGCGGATCACCGAGCTGACCCCACTGGTGCTGGAACTGCACAAGCGCAAGATCCGGACCGCGGACAGTCCCGGCGATGATTCGCGGCAATGAGCGCCACACTGTCATCGCCGCGTAACATGGATTCGCTGCAATACTTCCGTCATCCGCCACGGCAGACCACCGCGTGCACAAACGCATCCTCATCGTTGAAGACGAGACCTCGATTCGCGAGATGATCGCCTTTGCCCTGCGCAAGGCCGGCATGGAAGCGATACAGGCGGTCGATGCCCGCGCCGCCCAGCTGGCGCTGTCCGAGCAGGTGCCCGACCTGATCCTGCTGGACTGGATGCTGCCGGGCATGAGCGGGCTGGAGCTGGCACGGCGCCTGCGCAAGGAAGAGCTCAGTCGCGAAATCCCGATCATCATGCTTACCGCGCGCGGCGAGGAAATGGATCGCGTCAACGGACTGGAGGCCGGCGTCGACGATTACGTGGTGAAACCGTTCTCCACCCGCGAGCTGGTCGCCCGGATCAAGGCCGTCCTGCGGCGCAGCCAGGGCGACGACGGCTCGGGCGTGATCGAGCTGGGCGGGCTGCGCATCGACGGCGCCGCGCACCGAGTGTTCGCCGGCGAAGAGCCGGTGGCGATCGGCCCCACCGAGTATCGGCTGCTGTATTTCTTCATGACCCATGCCGAGCGGGTCTACTCGCGTGCGCAGTTGCTGGACCATGTCTGGGGCGGCAGCGTCTACGTGGAAGAGCGCACCGTCGACGTGCATATCCGCCGGCTGCGCAAGACGCTGGAGCCGTGGAAGCTGGACGAACTGGTGCAGACGGTGCGCGGCACCGGCTACCGTTTTTCCACCAGCATCTGAACGGCGCCGCCTCGCTTGCGTCGTCGGCACCTTTTGCCGATGCTGGCGGTCGCCGCATACGCCCCCGGATGATCCCGCCCCCGCATGCCTGACTGGAAACTCCCCACGTTCCTCGCCTCGATCCTGTGCGCCGGGGCGGCGCTGGGCTGGCTGGCCGGAAGTTCCGCCTGGGCCGGGCTGGCCATCGCCGCCATCATCGGAGTCGTCTTCCTGCTGACCCGGCTCCGTCATCTGCAGCGGGCCATGATGGCGGCATCCGTGACTGCCAGCCCCATGCAGGATGACCGACTCATGACACGCGCACACCTGCTCGCCTCGAACCTGCGCGACCTTCGCCAGGCTGCGGATCGCCTGCCGGATGCCGTAGTGCTGCTGGACCGCCGGCAGCAGATCCGCTGGTTCAACCATGCCGCGGAAAGCCTGCTCGGGCTGAACCGGACGCGGGATCGCGGCCAGCCGCTGATCCAGCGGATGGCTCACTCCGACCTGGCCGACTGGCTGCGCGACGGGGCGCAAGGCCAGCTTGATGACGTCGCCGCCCCGGGCAACAAGGACAACCAGCTCAACGTCACCCTGCTGCCGTTCGGCGAGCATCAGCAACTGCTGCTGGCGCACGACATCACTCCCATGAAGCGACTGGAACAGGTGCGCCGGGATTTCGTCTCCAATGTCTCCCATGAGCTGCGCACGCCGTTGACGGTAATCCACGGCTATCTCGAACTGCTGGACCCCGAGGACGTACCCGAGCTGGCACCGGTGCTCGGCGAGATGCGGGCACAGTCGAAGCGGATGGGCCAGATCGTCGAGGACCTGCTGACCCTGTCGCGACTGGAGACCCAGCACGAGGTGATCGACGAACGCGTGCCGATGGCCGCGCTGCTGGCCACCGTGCGCAAGGAGGCCGAAGCGCTCAGCCAGGGGCGCCACCAGATCAGCCTGGAATCCACCGCCAACGCGGACCTGTTCGGCTCGCCGAAGGATCTGCACAGCGCGTTGTCGAACCTGGTCAGCAACGCGGTGCGCTATACGCCCAACGGCGGCAGCATCGCGATCCGCTGGCGGCGCGAGCCCGGCGGCGCGGTGTATTCGGTCAGCGACACCGGTTTCGGCATCCCCGCCAATCACCTGGCCCGCCTGACCGAACGATTCTACCGGGTGTCCTCCAGCCGTTCGCGCGACAGCGGCGGCACCGGGCTCGGGCTGTCGATCGTCAAGCACGTGCTGAACCTGCACCAGGCTCGCCTGCAGATCGAAAGCGAAGCCGGCGCCGGCTCCACCTTTTCCTGCCACTTCGGCGATGAACGATTGCTGGCTCCCGACACCGGCGAGTGAAGCTGCCGGCGCCGGCGCGATGTATTTGGCGCACGTCATGGGCCAGAATGAAGCATGCCCACACCACCGAGTTGCCCATCGCCCGAGACCGGTCCCGGTGCGCCGGAGTTGTATCTCAGCCGCGAGCTGGCCGCGCTGGAGTTCAACTTCCGGGTGCTGGCGATGGCGCGCGACCCGAGCGTGCCGCTGCTTGAGCGCTTGCGCTACCTGAGCATCGTGGCCAGCAACCTCGACGAGTTCTTCGAGGTGCGGGTGGCAATGCTCAAGCACCACCACGCGTACGGTTCGGCCGCACCGGGTCCCGACGGCGTCAGCTCCGGCGACCTGCTGGCGCAGATCCGCAGTCGCGTGCTGGACCTGGTCGCCGAGCAGTACGCAACCTGGCAGGAACAGATCGGTCCCCAGCTGGACGCCGAGCAGATCCACATCCTCACCCGCAAACGCTGGAACCCGCGCCAGCGGCGCTGGCTGCAGGGCTATTTCGAGCACGAGGTGCTGCCGGTATTGTCGCCGCTGGGGCTGGACCCGGCGCATCCGTTCCCGCGCATCCTCAACAAGACGCTGAACATCGCGGTGGTGCTGAAGGGGCGCGATGCCTTCGGCCACGAGGGGCACATGGCGCTGGTGCGGGCACCGCGCTCGCTGCCCCGGATCATCCGCGTGCCTGCCGAAGTCAGCGGCCCGGGCGAGCATTTCGTGTTTCTTGCCGAGCTGCTTCAGGCCTTCGTCGACCTGATGTTCCCCGGCCTCAGGGTGGTCGGCTCGTACCAGTTCCGGGTCACCCGCAACAGCGAGCTGATCGTCGAGGAGGCCGAGGTGGAGAACCTCGCGCTGGCCCTCAGCGAGGAGCTGGTCGGGCGCGGCTACGCGCGGCCGGTGCGGCTGGAAATCGCCAACGACTGTCCGAAGGCGATCACCGCAATGCTGGTGCAGAACTTCCAGCTGGAGGAAACCGACGTCTACCGCTGCGACGGCCCGGTCAACATCATCCGCGCCGGGCTGATCTACGACTGGCTGGATCGGCCGGAACTGAAGTTCCCGCGCTTCAATCCGCAGCTGCCGCCGGCGCTCGAGAGCAGCCGCAACAAGTTCGACCTGATCAGCCAGCACGACGTGCTGCTGCACCATCCGTATCAGAGCTTCTCCGCAGTGATCGACCTGCTGCGCCAGGCCACCGCCGATCCGCAGGTGCTGGCGATCAAGCAGACCCTGTACCGCGCGGGCGAGGACACCCCGCTGGTCGACCTGCTGGTCGAGGCGGCCCGCAACGGCAAGGACGTCACCGTGGTGATCGAGCTGCGCGCGCGCTTCGACGAGGAGGCCAATATCCGGCTGGCCACGCGGCTGCAGGAAGCCGGCGTGCAGGTGGTCTACGGCGTGGTCGGCTACAAGACCCACGCCAAGATGATGCTGATCGTACGCCGCGAAGGCGAGGCACTGCGCCGCTACGTGCACCTCTCCACCGGCAACTACCATCAGGCCAACAGCCGGATGTACACCGACATCGGATTGATGACGGCGAACCCCGAGATCGGCGAGGACATGCACAAGGTCTTCCAGCAACTGTCCGGTCTGGGACCCATCATCGACCTGAAGCGCCTGTTGCATTCGCCGTTCACGCTGTATCCGAAAGTGCTGGAGAAGATCGAGCGCGAGACCGCCCACGCGGCCGCAGGCCGGCCGGCGCGCATCGTGGCCAAGCTCAACGCGCTCAATGAAGCACGGGTGATCTCCGCGCTGTACCGGGCTTCCCAGGCCGGCGTGGAGATCGACCTGGTCGTGCGTGGTGCGTGCACCCTTCGCCCCGGCCTGCCCGGCATCTCCGAGCGCATCCGGGTGCGCTCGATCGTGGGGCGTTTCCTCGAACACAGCCGGGTGTACTGGTTTGCCAACGATGGCGATGCGGAGATCTATTGCGCCAGCGCGGACTGGATGGAGCGCAACCTGATGCGGCGGATCGAGGTGGCCTTCCCGATCCTGGACCCGGACCTGGCGGCGCGCGTGTTCGAGGAAACCCTGGCCAACGGGCTGGCCGACAACACCCAGGCCTGGCTGCTGGGCAGCGACGGCCGGTATGTCCGCGCCACTCCCGGCGAGCATCCGCCGTACAGCGCCCAGCAGGGCCTGCTCGAGCGCTACTGCAAGTGAGTCGAACGCCATGAACCGATGCAAGCCTTTCACGCGCGCGTGCGAGAATCCGTCCTTTATCGTCGCGGGAGCCCCGGCGTGAGCCCAGCCGAACAGACACCCATCCGCGACGGTGAACTCATCGCCGCGATCGACATGGGTTCCAACAGCTTCCACATGGTGGTCGCGCGGATGGAACATGGCGAACCGCGGGTGATCGATCGCCTGCGCGACACCGTGCGGATGGCCGCCGGCCTGCGTGCCGACGGCAGCCTCGACGCCGAACGGCGCGCCCGCGCGATCGCCTGCCTGGCCCGCTTCGGCCAGCGCATTGCCGGCCTGCCGTCGATACGGGTGCGCGCGGTGGCCACCAACACGGTCCGCCGGCTCGCCTCGCCGCAGACCTTCCTGACCGCGGCCGAGGCTGCGCTCGGCCATCCGATCGAAGTGGTTTCCGGGCGTGAGGAAGGCCGCCTGATCTTCCTCGGTGCCGCCCACGACCTGCCCGTTTCGCGCGAGCCGCGACTGGTCATCGACGTGGGTGGCGGCAGCACCGAATTCATCATCGGCCGGGGCCTGGCCCCGCTGCATACCGAAAGCGTGCAGGCCGGCTGCATTGCCTCGACCCTGCGTTTCTTCCCGGGCGGCAAGATCAACCGCAAGCGCTGGCAGCGCGCGGTGAGCGAGATCGGCGTGCTGCTGCAGCAGTTCGCCGAGGACTACCGCGAATCCGGCTGGCAGGATGCCTACGGCTCCTCCGGCACGGCCAAGTCGATCGGCTCGGTCGTGCAGGAAATGAAGTTCTGCGACGACGGCATCACCTCCGCCTCGCTGGCTTCGCTGCGCGATGTGCTGATCGAACACGGCCAGATCAGCACGCTCAAGCTGCCTGGCCTGGTCGAGGACCGTGCGCCCGTGCTCGCCGGCGGCGTGGTGATCATGGAGGCGGCTTTTGCCGCGCTGGGCATCGAACGGCTGCGCGTGTGCGAAAGCTCGATGCGCGAAGGGCTGCTGTGGGACCTGCTGGGCCGCGCCGGCGGCAGCGATCCGCGTACCGCCAGCATCGAGGCACTGGCCAGCCGCTATGGCGTGGATCGCGCCCAGGCACGCCGGGTCGAATCGACCGCACTGATGCTGTTCGACCAGGTGGCACGCAGCTGGAAGCTGGACGCCGACGCACGCGAATGGCTTTCCTGGGCCGCGCGCGTGCATGAGATCGGCCTGGCCATCGCGCACAGCCAGCACCACCATCATGGCGCCTACATCCTGCGGCACGCCGACCTGGCCGGCTTCTCACGGCAGGAGCAGCAGCTGCTGGCCGCGGTGGTCGACATGCATCGGCGCAAGCCGGACAAGTCGGTGATCACCGCCTTGCCGCAGCGTTATCGCACACTGGCCCGATACACCACGGCGCTGCTGCGCCTGGCCGTGCTGTTCCGCCGCGCACGTCGCGCCGAGTCGCTGCCGCAGATGCGCCTGGCCGCCAGCAGCCGATCGCTGCGACTGACCTTGCCGCACGCGTGGTTCGAGCAGCACCCGCTCAGCGAAGCGGACCTGCAACAGGAACAGGCGCCGATGGCCGAACTCGGCCTGCGGCTGGAACTCAGCGGCAGCTGACGCGAACCCGCGCGGCGGCGGCGCCGCGTATGATGTCCCGAGACCCCGACCATCTTTATGCCCATGCTGAAATCCCTGCTCGCCATCCTGCTTCTGTCACTGCCACTGACGCTGATCGCGCAGACGGCCAAACCGGCACCGGCTGCCGCGCCGGCGCCGCCACCGCAAGTCGTGCTGACCACCTCGCAAGGCGAGATCACGCTGGAGCTGTATCCGGACAAGTCACCCAAGAGCGTGGCGAACTTCCTGCAGTACGTCCGCGACGGCTTCTACGACGGCACGCTGTTGCACCGGGCGATTCCCGGCTACCTGGTGCAAGGCGGCCTGTATACCCGCGACCTGCAGCCCAAGCGCACCCGCTCGGCCATTGCCAGCGAGGCCGACAACGGCCTGTCCAACCTGCGCGGCACGGTGGCCGTGGCCCGTGGGGCGGACCCGAACTCCGGCACCGCGCAGTTCTTCTTCAACCTGGTCGACAACCGGCGGCTGGATTTCGCCGGCAACCAGAGCGGGCTGACTTGGGGCTACACCGTGTTCGGCAAGGTCATCAAGGGCATGGACGTGGTCGACAAGATTGCCGCCCTGCCGACCCGTGCACTGGGACCGTTCGCCGGCGACGTGCCCAATCCGCTGGTGTTGATCGAAAGCGCTCGGGTGATCGGCGAACAGGCACCAGCCTCCGCCGCCAGCGCCGCCAGTCCCGCCAGCGCAGCCTCGTCGGCAACGCCCGCGAGCGCGACCAAATCCGGCAAGAAGGCTTCCAGGAAAGTTGCCAAGCCCGCCGGCAAGGGTTGATCCGCCCATGAGCACCCTGTTCATCGCGGACCTGCATCTGGACGCCAGCCGACCGCGGATCACCGAGCTGTTCGAAAAGTACCTGGCCAGCGACGAAGTCCGCCAGGCCGACGCCCTGTACATCCTCGGCGACCTGGTCGAGGCGTGGATCGGCGACGACGATGACGCCGAACTGCCCGCACGCATCGCCGCCGCAACGCGCGCGGTGCGCGACGCCGGTGTGCCGGTCTATTTCATGGTCGGCAACCGCGACTTCCTGCTCGGCGAAGCCTTCGCCGAACGTGCCGGCCTGACCCTGCTCGACGACGGTGTCGTGCATGACGTGCAGGGGCGCCCCACCCTGCTGATGCATGGCGACGTGCTGTGCACTGACGACACCGCCTACCAGGCCGTGCGCCGCCAGGTACGCACGCCCGAATGGGCCGCGCAGATCCTCGCGATGCCGCTGGAAGCGCGCCGCGCGTTTGCCGCCAAGGCGCGCGCCGACAGCAAGGCGCACACCGGCAGCACCATGGAAAGCATCATGGACGTCAACGCCGATGCCGTAGCCGATGCGATGCGCCGAGCGGGCGTGACGCGATTGATCCACGGGCATACGCACCGGCCCGCCATCCATCGCCTTGAGGTGGATGGAAAGCCGACCGAGCGGATCGTGCTGGGCGACTGGTACGAACACGGCTCGGTGTTGCGGGTGGATGATCGGGGCAACGTCGAACTGCGCGGGTTGGCGGTGGGCTGAGCCGCATCGTGCGCTTGATCGGCGCTGGCGCTGTTTCGATCGAGTCGCATGAAGGGCCGCAGCGTTCATGCTCGGCTCCCTCCACAGCTTGCACGGGAGGGTTGGGTGGGTCGCTCTTGATCTCGCGGTGACGCAGCCAGATGCACAAGACGCCTGCTTCGATGGGCGATGGCATGACGTGGAGTTCGCGAGGGACTGTTTGGCCCATCCTTGGGCCGAACCCCTGCGCGCTGCGCGCTCCGGGGCCAGCCTGCTGGTTGTCGTTGTTTGTTTCACACGATACCAAAGCTCACGCCCTGCTCCCTCCCCTGCTTGCAGGGGAGGGCTGGGGTGGGGTTGCTCTTGATTTCGTGATGGCGCATCCGGATACGCAAAACGCCTGCTTCGATGGAGTTTCACTCAGCGTGGAGGGTCGGGGATTGTGAATCCCACATGGGATTCACCCTTCCGCGCTGCGCGCTCCAGGGCCAGCCTGCGGCTGTCCACAATGTCCCAGACAAAATTGTCGACGACGAAGGCAGGATGCCGTAGTCGAACATCGGCGCAGCCGATGGCCCGAAGGGCGAGGCACAGGATGTGCCGAGTAACCGGAGGGCTCGTCCCCCACCTCTCTCCGCCAGATACGCAAAACGCCCCTTGCGGGGCGCTTTGCGTATCTGGCGGAGAGAGAGGGATTCGAACCCTCGATCAGGTGTTTAGCCCGATACTCCCTTAGCAGGGGAGCCCCTTCGGCCACTCGGGCATCTCTCCGGGGTCTTTGTTCCGCATTGCTGCGGAGCCGGCAAGGATACTGACCGGCGCGGTCGAGGTAAAGGCTTAATTCACTCGATCAGTGTTCGACGGACTCGTCGGGGCCACTGCCGGGATCGCTTTCGCCCTTGATGCGCTGATAGATCTCTTCGCGATGCACCGCCACATTCTTCGGTGCATTGATGCCGATGCGTACCTGATTGCCTTTCACACCAAGAACGGTGACGGTCACCTCGTCGCCGATCATCAGGGTCTCACCGACCCTGCGGGTCAGAATCAACATGATTTTGCTACTCCATAAAAGCTGTTGGTCACAGGCCTGCAGATCGACGTTGCCTCACCCCTGAGCGTCCGTCTTTCCGCAGTTCGACGAATGATCCGTCGAAGGCCCTACCCCGCCTTCCCGGCTCACAGCCAAAACACTCCTTGGCGTCCTGACTGGCGATACGAGCGTTTCCGACCGTGTCGACACTGTTTCGATAGTAACTGAGCACGATTCCCCTGTGCAATCTGCCAGGGTCGTGACGAATGGCACACGCAAAAGGGGTCAAGGCGCCGAGATCCATTCCGGCAAGGCCGACAGGATCGTCGGCAGCTCCGGCGCATCCGTGCCGCCCCCCTGGGCCATGTCGGGCCTGCCGCCGCCCTTGCCGTCGATCTGTTTCGCCACGTGTGCCACCACGTCGCCCGCCTTGATCCGGGCCAAGGCCTTGCCGTGGACTCCCGCGATCAGCGAGACCCGGCCATCCGCCGCACCGGCCAGCAGGATCACGCAGTCGCCCAGCTGCTGCTTGAGCTGGTCCACGCTGTCGCGCAGCGACTTGGCGTCGAGGCCCTCCAGCCGGGCCGCGACCACCTTGATTCCATCGACATCCGTGGCTGAACCGGCCAGGTCGGCGGTAGCCGAGCCGGCGGCCTTGCTGCGCAGGGATTCCAGTTCGCGCTCGAGTTTCTTCTGGCGATCGAACAGCTGGCGCAGTTTTTCCACCGCGTCGTCACCGCTGCTGGAAAGCAGCTGCGAGAATTCGGCCAGACGACGCTCTTCGTCGGCGATGTAGGCCAGCGCGCCGGCCCCAGTGACTGCCTCGATGCGGCGCACGCCGGAAGCCACGCCCGCCTCGCTGACGACCTTGAACAGGCCGATGTCGCCGGTACGCCCCACGTGGGTGCCGCCGCACAGCTCGGTGGAGAAATCGCCCATCTTCAGCACGCGCACTTCGTCGCCGTACTTCTCGCCGAACAGCGCCATCGCGCCAAACTCGATCGCCTGGTCGTAGCCCATGTTGTGCACTTCGGCCGCCGCGTTGCGGCGCACCTCGGCGTTCACCAGGGCCTCGACCCGGGCCAGCTCGTCGTGGCTCATCGGCTTGTGATGCGAGAAGTCGAAGCGCAGCCGCTCCGGCGCCACCAGCGAGCCCTTCTGCGTGACGTGGGTGCCCAGCACCTGGCGCAGGGCCGCGTGCAGCAAATGGGTGGCCGAATGGTTGAGCACGATGGCCTGGCGGCGCGAGGCGTCGACCGAGGCATCGACCAGGTCGCCGGTCCGCAGCGGCTGGTCGCCATGCCAGGTGCCGGCATGGCCGAAGAACACGCCGCCCATCTTCAGCGTATCGCCGACTTCGAAACGACCGGACGCGCTGGACAGCGTGCCGGTATCGCCGACCTGGCCACCGGACTCGGCATAGAACGGCGTGCGATCGAGGATGATGAGACCCTCCTCGCCCTCGCCCAGCTGGTCGACCTGCTTGCCGCCGCGCACGATGCCGAGCACCTTGCTGCCGCTGCCCTGCAGTGCGTCGTAACCGAGGAATACGGTGGGCTTGAGCTGGCTGGCCAGCTCGGCCGGCATCTGCCCCTTGGCCTCGAACTTGCCCGCGGCGCGGGCGCGCTCGCGCTGTTCGTTCATGGCCTGCTCGAAGCCGGCCATGTCGACCTCAAGCCCGCGCTCGCGCGCGATGTCGGCGGTAAGGTCGACCGGGAAGCCGTAGGTGTCGTAAAGACGGAACGCATCGACGCCCGGGATCGTCTTGCCGGATTTGCCGGCGATGTCGTCGAACAGGCGCATGCCGTGCTCCAGCGTCTCGCCAAAGCGCTGTTCCTCGGTGCGCAACGCATCCTCGACGAAGGCCTGCCTTGCCGAAAGCTCCGGGTAAGCTTCGCCCATTTCCTCGACCAGCGGCTGCACCATCTTCCAGAAGAAGTCGCCGCGCACGCCGAGCATCCAGCCATGCCGCAGCGCGCGGCGGATGATCCGGCGCAGCACGTAGCCACGACCTTCGTTGGACGGCAGCACGCCGTCGACGATCAGGAAGGAACAGGCGCGGATGTGGTCGGCGATCACCCGCAGCGACTTGTTGCCCAGGTCCTGCGTGCCGGTGAGTTCGCCGGCGACGCGGATCAGGTGCGCGAACAGGTCGATCTCGTAGTTCGAATGCACGTGCTGCAGCACCGCGGCGAGGCGCTCCAGGCCCATGCCGGTGTCCACGCACGGCGCCGGCAGCGGGCTCAGCGTGCCGTCGGGCGCGCGGTCGAACTGCATGAACACCAGGTTCCAGATCTCGATGTAGCGGTCACCGTCCTCGTCCGGCGAGCCGGGCGGGCCACCGGCGATGTCCGCACCGTGGTCGTAGAAGATCTCGGTGCACGGGCCGCACGGGCCGGTGTCGGCCATCTGCCAGAAATTGTCCGAGGCGAACGGTGCGCCCTTGTTGTCGCCGATGCGCACGATGCGTTCGGCTGGCACGCCGACCTGTTTGTTCCAGATGTCGAAGGCCTCGTCGTCGGTGTGGTAGACGGTGACCCACAGCTTGTCCGCCGGCAGCTTGAAGACTTCCGTCAGCAGCTCCCACGCGTAGGCGATCGCGTCGCGCTTGAAGTAGTCGCCGAACGACCAGTTGCCCAGCATCTCGAAGAAGGTGTGATGGCGCGCGGTGTAGCCCACGGCGTCGAGGTCGTTGTGCTTGCCGCCAGCGCGCAGGCAGCGCTGCACGTCGGCCGCGCGGACGTAACCGGGCTTTTCGCTGCCCAGGAACACGTTCTTGAACTGCACCATGCCGGAGTTGGTGAACAGCAAGGTCGGGTCGCTGGACGGCACCAGCGAGCTGGACGGCACGATGGTGTGGTCCTTGGAACGGAAATAATCGAGAAAGGCGGAACGGATGTCGGAGGTTTTCATGCGGATCGCGATGGCTGGCGGCAACGGGCCACGCCGAGACCGGGCCAATCGCTCCGTCAACCCATGGCCGCGAGGCGATGAATGTCAGGAAATATCGTCGGCGTCGTCCACATCGGCGTGGGTAACATTCCGTACTGTGGCGGCGGCAAAGCCGCGACGCAAGAGGAATTGCGCCCGGCGGGCGCGTTCGGCGGGGTCCGCGGCGCCCTTCCCGCCATAGCGGCGACGCAGTTGGGCTGCGGCGGAGACATCCCAGTCGACCTCGGCTTCATCCATCAGCTCGCGGATGCGCGCATCGCCCAGGCCATGGCTTTTCAGCTCCTGGCGCAGGCGCACAGGCCCATAGCCCTGGGCGATCCGGCTGCGCAGCAGCACCTCGGCGAAGCGGTCGTCGTCCTGGTAGTGCTGCTCGCCGAGACGGTCCAGTGCGGCGGCGGCTTCGTCGCCTTGGTAGCCACCCTGGCGCAGCTTGGTGTTCAGTTCCTTGCGCGAATGTTCACGCCGCGCCAGCAAGCCCAGCGCCTTGTCGTAGGCGCTGCGTTTCGGCTTGGCCGGGTCATTCGCGCCAGGACGCCTTTTCATCTTCATCGCCATGCAAACGGTCACCCGATACGAGCGGATTTGCCCCGCGGCTCCCCCTGAGCGTAGCGCAGCGCACGCGGGGAGCGGCCAGGGATGGCCGCAGCTTTGAGGAGCGAGGAAGTCGAAGGGCGGCCCCTCGACTCCGACCCTGCAGATCCATGCTCAGGGCAACGACCGGGAAGGCCTGCGTTGTCGCGCCCGGGTACGCCAACGACAGCGGACCAAAACGCACATGGCCCGGGCAAGCCGGGCCATGTGCATGCAACAGACCGTCAACCCTCACGGTTCACGCTTCCTCGAGCGCCTCTTCAGCGGCGGCGGCAGCCGGCCGGCCGACCGGCACCAGCAGGCGTTCGCGCAGCTGCTTGTCGATCTCGTTGGCGATCGCCGGGTTGTCACGCAGGAACTGGCGCACGTTCTCCTTGCCCTGGCCGATGCGGTCGCCGTTGTAGCTGTACCAGGCACCGGACTTGTCGATCAGGTTCTGCGCCACGCCCAGCTCGATGATCTCGCCCTCGCGCGAGGTGCCCTCGCCGTACAGGATCTCGAACTCGGTCTGGCGGAACGGCGGCGCCACCTTGTTCTTGACCACCTTGACGCGGGTTTCCGAACCGATGATCTCGTCGCCCTTCTTCACCGCGCCGATGCGGCGGATGTCCAGGCGCACCGAGGCGTAGAACTTCAGCGCGTTGCCGCCGGTGGTGGTTTCCGGGCTGCCGAACATCACGCCGATCTTCATGCGGATCTGGTTGATGAAGATCACCAGGCAGCCGGATTTCTTGATGTTGGCGGTGAGCTTGCGCAGCGCCTGGCTCATCAGGCGGGCGTGCAGGCCGACGTGGGAGTCGCCCATCTCGCCCTCGATTTCCGCCTTCGGGGTCAGCGCGGCCACCGAGTCGACCACCACCATGTCCACCGCGCCGGAGCGCACCAGCATGTCGGCGATTTCCAGCGCCTGCTCGCCGGTATCCGGCTGCGACACCAGCAGGTCGTCGACCTTGACGCCCAGCTTCTCGGCATAGGTCGGGTCGAGCGCGTGCTCGGCGTCGATGAATGCGGCGGTGCCGCCGGCGCGTTGGCAGCTGGCGATCGCCTGCAGGGTCATGGTGGTCTTGCCGGAGGATTCCGGGCCGTAGATCTCGACCACGCGGCCGCGCGGCAGGCCGCCGACGCCCAGCGCGATGTCCAGTCCCAGCGAGCCGGTGGAGATCGTCTCGATCGCTTCGTTGACGCGATCGCCCATGCGCATGACGGCACCCTTGCCGAACTGCTTTTCGATCTGGCCGAGGGCGGAGGTGAGCGCCTTGCGCTTGTTGTCATCCATCGTAGGTATTCCGGTTGGGCTGAGAATGGGGAGCATGATGCCCGGGTCGAATCTCACGGGCTGCGATCTGCGCATCGGCGCGGAGCGACGTGTACGCGGCCAGTATCCCACACCGGTCAAGCCGGTCTGGCGGCCGATCGCGTGTCACTCCGTCAGCGTTTTGCGCAAGCCGATGAGCGCGGCGGCCACCGTTTGTCGGCGCACCGCCTCGCGATCGCCCGGGAAATGGAACAGCCGCGCATGGGCGTAGCCGCCACGACGCTTCCAGCCGATCCAGACCGTGCCCACCGGTTTGTCCGGCATGCCGCCGGAAGGCCCGGCGATGCCGGTGACCGCCACCGCCACGCCGGCACCGAAACGCGCCAGTGCGCCGGAGACCATTTCCAGCACGGTTTCCTCGCTGACCGCGCCGGCATGCTCCAGCGTGCGGGGATTGACGCCGAGCAGTGCCTCCTTCGCCTCGTAGCTGTAGGTCACCACGCCGGCGTCATACCAGGCCGAACTGCCCGGCAGGTCGGTCAGCGTCTTGGCGATCCAGCCGCCGCTGCAGGATTCGGCCGTCACCAGCATCAACCGGCAGCGCTGCACTTCGGCCGCGGCCTCTGCGGCCAGCGCCAGCAACTCCGCATCGGTAGGAACAGACAACAACTCCATGCGAGACTCCCGGACTTGAACGCTTTGCGCCACGCGCAGAGGCACCGTTCTACCCGTTCCGCGCGACCACGCCAAGACTTGCATTGCATGAGCCAAGACGATCTCACCAAACACACCCCGTTCATGCGCCAGTACCTTTCGGCCAAGGCCGAGCATCCGGACGTGCTGCTGTTCTTCCGCATGGGCGATTTCTACGAGCTGTTCTACGACGACGCCCGCAAGGCGGCGCGGCTGCTCGACATCACCCTGACCCAGCGCGGGCAATCCGGTGGTGCGCCGATCCCGATGGCCGGCGTGCCCTACCACGCGGCCGAGAACTACCTGGCGCGGCTGGTGCGGTTGGGCGAATCGGTGGCGATCTGCGAGCAGATGGGCGATCCGGCGCTGGCCAAGGGCATCGTCGAGCGCAAGGTGGTGCGCATCGTCACGCCCGGCACGGTGACCGATGCAGCCTTGCTCGAGGATCGCCGCGACAACCTGCTGCTGGCGATCGCCGCCGGCACCCGCGGCGACTACGGCCTGGCCTGGGTCGACCTGTCCAGCGGCCGCTTCCTGCTCAGCGAAGTGCCGAGCGCCGAGGCGCTGGCTGCCGAACTGGCGCGACTGCAGCCGGCCGAGACCCTGGTCGGCGAGGACGTGGCCTGGCCGAAACTGGTCAGCGCCCTGCCCGGACTGCGCAAGCGGCCGCCGTGGCATTTCGATGCCGATGCGGCGAAGCGCGAGCTCAATCGCTTCTTCGGCACGCGCGACCTGGGCGGTTTCGGCGTCGACGGCATGCCGCTGGCGGTCGCCGCTGCCGGCTGCCTGCTCGGCTACGTCGAGGAGACCCAGAAGAGCGCGCTGCCCCACCTCACCGGCATGGCGGTGGAAAGCGCCAGCGAGACGATCGCGCTGGACGCCGCCACCCGGCGCAACCTGGAGCTGGACACCCATGCCAGTGGCCGCATCGAACACAGCCTGCTCGGCGTGCTCGACGAAACCGTGACGCCGATGGGCGCGCGCGCACTGCGTCGCTGGCTGACCCGTCCGTTGCGTTCGCGCCAGACCTTGCGCCGGCGTCATCAGGCGATCGGCATGCTGATCGACAGCCGCCGCCACGAGTCCTTGCGCGAACAGCTGCGCGGCATCGGCGATCTCGAACGCATCCTCGCCCGCGTGGCGTTGCGCTCGGCGCGACCGCGCGACCTGTCCACCCTGCGCGATGGTTTGGCTGCCACGCCGGGCATCACCCGTGCGATCTTCCATGATCGCGAAGATCAACAAGCGGCCATCCATGGCCGCACTCTTCAACAAGAGCTCAGCCCGCTGCTGCACACCCTGGTCGAAAGCATCGGCGACCACGCGGACACGGCCGCCCTGCTCGCCCGCGCCATCGTCGAACAGCCCCCGGTACTGCAGCGCGACGGCGGTGTGGTCGCCGACGGTTACGACGCGGAACTGGACGAACTGCGCCGCCTGTCCACCCACGCCGACCAGTACCTGGTCGAACTGGAGGAGCGCGAGAAGGCCGCCAGCGGCATCAGCACGCTGAAAGTCGGCTACAACCGCGTGCACGGCTATTACATCGAGATCAGCAAGGGACAGTCCGACAAGGCGCCCACGCATTACACGCGCCGGCAGACCACGAAGAACGCCGAGCGCTACATCACCGAGGAGCTGAAGAGCTTCGAGGACAAGGTGCTGTCGGCGAAGGAGCGTTCGCTGATGCGCGAACGTGCGCTGTACGAGGCCTTGCTGGACACGCTGACCGAAAAGCTCGAATCGTTGAAGGCCGCGGCCAGCGCGATCGCCGCGCTCGACGTGCTCGCCACCCTGGCCGAGCGTGCCGAGGCGCTGGACTGGAGCGCGCCGGAGCTCACCGACGAGCCGGGCATCTGCATCGAACGCGGCCGCCATCCGGTGGTGGAAAAAGTCCGCGACGAACCGTTCGAGCCGAATGACCTGAAGCTCGACGACGCGCGCCGCATGCTGGTGATCACCGGCCCCAACATGGGCGGCAAGAGCACCTACATGCGCCAGAACGCGCTGATCGTGCTGCTTGCCCACATCGGCAGTTACGTGCCGGCCAGCCGCGCGGTGATCGGACCGATCGATCGCATCTTCACCCGCATCGGTGCCGGCGACGACCTGTCACGCGGACAGTCCACCTTCATGGTCGAGATGAGCGAGACGGCGAACATCCTGCACAACGCCACCGCCGACAGCCTGGTGCTGATGGACGAGGTCGGCCGCGGCACCAGCACCTACGACGGCCTGTCGCTGGCGCGCGCCGCGGCAGTGCATCTGGCCCGCCATTGCCGCGCATACACCTTGTTCGCCACGCATTACTTCGAGCTGACTGAACTGGCCGGCGAATTCCCATCGATCGCCAATGTGCACCTGGACGCCATTGAGTACGGCGAGCAACTGGTGTTCATGCACGCGGTGAAGGATGGCCCAGCCAACCGCAGCTTCGGCCTGCAGGTGGCGGCATTGGCCGGCCTGCCGAAATCGGTGATCGCCGATGCCCGGCGCACTCTGACCGAGCTTGAACGCGGCATGCACCAGCACGTCAGTACACCGGCGTGCGCAGCCGAAGCCTCGCCGCAGATGGGCTTGTTCGCCGCCGTCCAGCCATCCGCGGCCGAGCGTGCGCTGGCAGACATCGAACCGGACGCACTGACCCCGCGCGAGGCCCTGGAGGCGCTGTATCGCCTCAAGTCGCTGAATTGAGCACATGAAAAAAGGCCGGCGCCCCGTGACGCCGGCCTTTCCAGGCCCTCCCGACCCATCGCCGATGATCAGGATCGGCGATACCCCTCCCCAACTGTTGCCGCCTGCGTGCGGTTGGAACCGTCAGGCCGCTGCGCTCAGCTGCGCCGCCTCCAGCGCCTGACCCAGATCGGCCCACAGGTCGTCAACGTGCTCGATGCCCACCGACAGGCGCAGCAGACCCGGCGTGATGCCGTGCTGCGCCTGGGTGGCCGCGTCGACAACGCGATGGGTCAGTCCGGCCGGGTGCTGGATCAGTGTATCCACCGAACCCAGACTGACCGCCGGCGTGGCCAGCCTCACCGCGGCCATCACCGCGCTGGCGGCCGCATGACCGCCGTGCATCTCGAACGCCATCAGGCTGCCCGGGCCATGCATCTGCGTGTCGACCAGGTGCGCATTGGCCACCGTGCCGAGGCCCGGATAGCAGACCTTCGCCACCGCCGGATGCCCCGCCAGCAGCTTCGACAGTTTGCGTGCGTTGTCCTGGGCCTTCAGCACCCGCAGCGACAGGGTCTGCAGGCCACGATGCAGCAGATAGGCGCCCAGCGGATGCAGCAGGCCACCGGTGGCCGCGCGCACCTGGCGCAGCGCCGCAGCCCACTCCGCATCGCAGGCGACCACACCGGCGATCACGTCGCCGTGGCCGCCGAGGAACTTGGTCGCGCTGTGCAATACCAGCGTGGCGCCCAGCGCCGCCGGCTGTTGCAGGACCGGCGTGGCAAACGTGGAATCGACCAGGACCGGCACCGAGCCTGCCGCCTTGACCACGGCGCGAATGTCGATCAGGTCCAGGGTCGGATTGGCCGGCGTCTCGATGATCACCAGCGCCGTGTCGGCATTGATCGCGGCGGCCACGCCCTTCGGCTCGACCCAGCGCGTGGTGATGCCGAGCAGGCCCGAATTCAGCAGATGATCGTTGGTGCCGTAAAGCGGGCGCACTGCCAGCACATGCCGGCCGCGCTGGCCCGCGGCGAGCAGGCAGGCCGACATCGCCGCCATGCCCGAGCCGAAGGCGACCGCGTCGGTGGTGCCCTCCAGTTGCGCCAGCGCGTTCTCGAAACGCGCCACGGTGGGGTTGTGCAGGCGCGCGTAGATCGGGTTGGCCGCGGTCGCTGCGCCGCCCACCAGCGCATCGAAGCTGGTGGTGCCCTCGGCCAGGTCGCGCACCGGATAGGTGGTGGACAGGTCCAGCGGCGGCGCGTGCACGCCCAGCTCGCCGAAATCCTCGCGACCGGCATGTACACCCAGTGTTTCAAGACGCGGCATCAGTCCAGCCCCATTCGATGGAATAGCCTGATACTAGAATCATCCGTTATGCTGAAATTACGTCACCGAATTTAATTTCGACAAAGCCCGAATCATGCGCCTGGACCGAATCGACTTCGCCATACTGCGCGAGCTGCGGAAGAACGCGCGGCTGCCCAACAAGACGCTGGCCGAACGCGTGGGCGTGGCGCCCTCGACGGCGCTGGAGCGGGTGCGCCGGCTGCGCGAAAGCGGCGCGATCAGCGGTTACCACGCAGAGGTCGCCCCGGCAGCGGTGGGTATCGGCCTGCAGGCGATGATCAGCGTGCGACTGGCGCGTCATTCGCGCGAAGATCTGGACGCCTTCCACGCCTACCTGCTGACCCTGCGCGAAGTGCTGGCGTTCTATCACGTGGCCGGCGCCAACGATTACCTGCTGCACGTGGCGGTGGCCGACAGCGACCACCTGCGCGACTTCGCGCTGGACGCGTTCACCACGCGACCGGAAGTGGCGCACATCGAGACCAGCCTGATCTTCACCTTCCGGCGCAATCCCGACGTGCCCATCTACCGCGAGGCGGAAGAAGGCTGAAAGCTTGCGATCATCCCGGGGCACGGGCAGCGGTTCCCCGGCTACGCGGCATTTCCGGAAAAGCCCGCACTCACCCGATGCCGTTGGCCAGCTTCAAGGCCAGTGGCGCAGCCGGCGCGACCAGTTGCGCGGTCACATCCGCGTCGGGCATGGCGATGTCCGGAATGTCGGTCAGATCCTCGGCGCTCCACTCGACCACAGGCAACGCAGCGGGCGGCTGCTCCACCAGGGGCGACTGCTGGCGTGCAGGCAATCGCCCCGCCTGCACCAACTGGCCGATGCGCAGATACACCTCGTCGCGACCGAAAGGCTTCTGCATGAAGTCGTCGGCGCCGAAACGCTGCACGTAGAACTGCTCGGTGGCCTGCGGGTTGCCGCTGATCATCACGATCGGGATGTCCCGCGTCAGCGGGTCGTGGCGCAGCGCGCGCAGCACCGCGAAGCCGTTCATGCCCGGCATCACGATGTCCAGGAAGATCAGCGTCGGCTGCTCGCTGCGCGCCAGCTCGATCGCCGCCTTGCCGTCGCCGGCCTTCAACACGGCGTAACCGTCCTGCCGCAGCATCTTGCCCAGCACGGCGCAGATCGTGGGCGAATCGTCGACCACCAGCATGCGCGCACCCAGCGGCGCCTGTGCTTCAACGCGATGGATGGCCTCGACATGGTTGCCCAGCAGGCGCTTGAAAAAGCCGATGCCATTCTTCAGTGCGTGTCCGTCCATGCAAGCCTCCGCGGCCATGTGGTGGCTGGATGTCGCCAACCCGGTGGATTTGAAGGGATATTCCTCCATCCGCGCAGGGCATTCTGCGATGCACTGCTCAGAGCCCACGAAGAAACACCGTTTTCAACGGGCTTTTCCCGCGAATTCGCGGCTATTGGCGACAGTGCCGCGTCGACTGGCGTGTAATGCGAAGCGCTTCAATGCTCATGCTTGAGCCGGCGCAGATCACGCCGCGCCTGTTTGTCCGGTCGCTTCGGCGGACCGCTGGCACCGGTCAACCGATGCAACTCGCGCGCCGCCTCGCGTGCGATGCGGCTGGGCTCGGTCTCGCGGTACAGAAGTTGCGCGGCACTGGCCGGCCCCCGGCGATCGGACAATGCCAGCACCTCGACTTCCATCCGTTCGTCGCCGCGACTGATCTTCAGGCGGTCGCCTGCATGAAGCGTCCTTGCCGGTTTGCAGCCGGCGTCATTGACGTCGATGCGACCGCCGTCGATGGCCTGCTTGGCGAGGCTGCGGGTCTTGAAGAAACGTGCGGCCCACAGCCACACGTCGACGCGCGTGGTGGCCGGCGCGGGTATCGGAGACTGGTTCATGGCGCCCATTGTCGCGCCATCGACGTGCTTCAGTCGTGCGTGGCGGCCGGGGCGACCATGTCGTGCGGGTCGGGCATGGCGATATCGGGAATCGCCGCATGCTCGGCTTCGGTGTGCTCGGGCTCGCCGGTGGGCGCCTCCACCTCCGCCCGCTGGCGCACGACCAGGCGTCCGCTGCGGGTCAGGTGTTCGATGCGGGCAAACACCTCACCGCGGCCGAACGGCTTCTTCATGAAATCGTCGGCACCGAAACGCTGCACGTAGAACTGCTCGGTGGCCTGCAGGTTGCCGCTGATCATCACGATCGGGATGTCGCGGGTCAGCGGATCATGGCGCAGCGCGCGCAGCACCGCGAAGCCGCTCATGCCGGGCATCACGATGTCGAGGAAGATCAGGTCGGGACTTTCCCGCCGCGCCGTCGCCAGTGCCTGCTCGCCGTCGGCCGCCTTCAATACCATGTGGCCGTTCTGCATCAGCATCTTGCCGATCACCGCGCGGATGGTGGCCGAATCGTCGACGACCAGGATGCAGGCACCCCTGGGTTCACCGGTGCGCGGAACAGCACGACGTTCGCCATGTTCGCTGCCGAACAACCGCTTGATCAGTTCGAAACCAGCCATGCCCCGAGCTCCCCTGCCCCGTTCGGGCTAGTTTCGACGTACTCCGCGCCAGACGCAAGAAAAGCATCAGCCAAGCAGCGCGTTGCCCAGCGGAATGGTCAGCAGGGACAGCACGATGCCGGCACCCAGCACGGTATTGGCCAGGGTCGGTTCCAGCCCGTATTCGTCGGCCAGGATCGTGGCGGACACCATCGGCGCCATCGCCGCCTGCAGCACGCCCACGGTCAGCACCAGTCCGTCGACGCCGGCCCCAGCCCCCATGGCCCAGCACAGCGCTGGCGCCAGCAACAGCTTCCAGGCCAGGCCCCAGCTGGCCGCGCCCAGTTGCCGCTGGCCGGGGTGGAACCTGAACTGCAGGCCGACCGAGAACAGCGCCAGCGGGGTCAGCGTGGCGCCGATCGGTGCGAACACCCCGTCCAGCAGTGGCGGCCAGCCTCCGCACAGGCCGGCCACGATGCCGATCAGCAGCGCGATGGTGGGCGGGAAGGTGAAGATTCGCCGGGCCACCAGGCCCAGCTCCGGCTTGCGCCCCGAATACAGCGAGGCGACCACGATGCCGCCGATCGCCAGCACCGGAAAGCAGCCCAGCTGGTCGGCCACCACGGCCAGCGCCAGCCCCTGCTTGCCGTGCAGTGCCTCCATCAGCGGGTAGCCCATGAACGAGGTATTGCCCAGCCCGCACACCAGGATCAGTGCGCCCGTGCGCTGGCGCGACCAGCCCAGCCGCGGCCCGAGCAGGCCGAACAGCAGCCACGCGCCGCCGAAAGTCAGCCACATCACCGCCACCAGGAACCACAGCCGGGGATCGAAGCTGACCTTCGGGATCAGTTCCAGCACCAGCGCCGACAGCGCCACGTTCAGCACCCACCAGTTGATGCCCTGCACGATGCCCGCCGGCGGCTTCGCGTAGCGCGCCACCAGGGTGCCGAGAATCAGGCAGACGAACAGCAACAACATCGCACTCATCGAACGGGTGCCGCGGGGAAAGTCCGGCAATTAGACGCGAAGCGCGCACGACTGGAAAGCCGCCATCGCGGAACCATTGGCGATAATCCGCCGCTTGCGATTGCCCGTGGCACCATGGCCCCGATGAATGACCCCACCCATCTCGCCCACGGACTGGCCGGCGACAACACGCCGCCGGACTGGCCACCACTGCGCACGGACGAAGTCGAAGCCGTGCTGCGCGACTATCCCGCCATCGGAGATCCGGTCCGCATCGCCTGGCACAGCCCGCGCCCACTGTCGGCGGCGTGCCTGGTCGAAAGTCCGCGCGGCACGTGCTTCGTCAAGCGCCATCACCAGCGTGTGCGCGGCGTGGAAACGCTGGGCGAGGAACACCGCTTCATCGCGCACCTGCGCGAGCGCGGCGTGCCGATCCCCGAGGTATTGCGCCACGCCGATGGCGGCACGGTCACCGCACGCGGCGAATGGGTCTACGAAGTGCACCGCCGTGCCGCCGGGATCGACCTGTACCGCGAAGCGATCTCGTGGGAACCGCTGTCCAGCCGCGAGCACGCGCTGGCCGCCGGGCAGATGCTGGCCAGCCTGCACCAGGCCGCCGCCGACTATCGCGCCGCCCAGCGCAGCACTCACATCCTGGTCGCACGCAGCGAACTGATCTGCGCCGTCGATCCCGTCGCGACGCTGGCCGCGCAGCTGCCGCAGCGGCCCGCGCTGGCCGCCTATCTGCGCGATCGGCACTGGCAGCACGAGCTGGGCGACCTGCTGGCCCCCTGGCACGCCGCCGCCCAGCCACGACTTGCACGGCAGCCGCCGCTGTGGACCCACGGCGACTGGCACGTGTCGAACCTGTACTGGAGTGACGACGGCGTCGGCGCACGGATCAGCGACGTGCTCGACTTCGGCCTGTGCGCGCGCAACTTCGCACTGTTCGACCTGGCCACCGCGATCGAGCGCAACGCGATCGCCTGGCTGGAGCTGGATCGGCGCAGCGACATCGCCCACCCCGACATCGTCCGGGCGCTGATCGATGGCTATCACCGGCAGCGGCCGTTGACCCGCGACGACCGGCAGCTGTTGGCCAGCCTGCTGCCGCTGGTGCACGTGGATTTCGCGCTGTCCGAAGTCGATTACTTCCAGGGCATCACGCAGTCCCCGGCCAACGCCGACGTGGCCTGGGACACCTTCCTGCGCGGCCATGCCGCGTGGTTCCACACGCCGCCGGGACAGGCCTTGCTGCGGCTCATCGGCGACCCCGACTGAGGAGTTGTGCGTTTTCAACCTCTCAGTCCGGCCATGGCGAGGGCATGGATGCCCGAGTTGAGGCAACGCAGGAGCAGTTGCCCGATGGCCGGGCGCGGAGCAGTCACGCAAGTGGCTGATTCGCGTGAGCGCGTCCGGGCATGTACCAGACACGCGATGGAAGCTCGAGCAGCTCCGCCCGATCCGTGGTTCAATACGCGTTATTGAAGCGGGGG